>CAVXRI010000006.1:0-261432 GCA_963764155.1 uncultured Alphaproteobacteria bacterium | reverse complement strand
AGAAAAACCCTCGTGAGCAGGGGAGAATTCGGGGATGACGCAACGGGTGTTGGCGTATGTCGCGGGATTTTGGGGGACGGCGGGTTGAACTCAACGGACGTCACGCAGGGGCGGCTATGAACGCGAGGTCGGGATCATCGATCTCGGTCACGAGCCTCCGCTTTCTGTCGATGGTTCCGAGGCCGCTGTAATAGATCGTCGCCGCGTATCGGTTCAGTGGTTTAGCGGAACGATTTTGACAGGCTTATGCGGCGCGGCTCTCATCGGCGGCGCCGTTTTTGCATCGCTTGATGGCGAAATGACTTTCGCCAGGGTTCCCGAACGGGTGGAGAGCGCGCTTCGCGGCGCGTTCGGCGCCAACGATCGCAGCGCCAGCCTGCGCAAGAGCGACCGCTTGCCGCCCCCCGGTGAATCGAGCACCGCGCGTAACGTAGTGCGGGTATCAACCGTCAGCCGCGTCGGTAATCGCGACGTGATGCGGGTAAGGCCGTTCATCCGCGTATCCGGCAACTTGTCGATGACGACAAGCGATCTCAGTTCCAAGATACCGCCGTTCAACGCCCAACGCTTGCTCAGCGATGTGGGGTCGAGCACGCCGGCCGCGTCAGACGAGATCACCAAAGCCGACGCCATCGAGCCCGACGCCGAGGTTTCGTTTGTCACCAAAGACCTGGGTATCGTTCTGCCCAAGGCCAAGGTTGCCGCTGTCGTAGCACTCGACGAGGTCCTGCTGCGGGTCCGCGACGCCGCGAACTGGCGCGGCAACGGCGGCGGTGTACGGTACGCGGCTCTCGGCAATGCCGCCGCTGATGTCAGCGCCACGCAGCCGGACATCAAGCTCGCCTACGCCACAGAAGGCGGGTCCTCGGATCCCTATGCCGGCTTCGAAACCCGAATAGTGCCGGAGAACGTGACGCTGCTGCCGAAAACCAAGGTGCAGGTCACCGGGGGCAATGCGAGCGGCGAGCGCGTTCACGTTGTCAGGAAAGGCGACACCGTCAGCTCCGTGCTGCGCGACCAGGGTGCAACGCCCGACGAGACCAGAGCGATTGCGTTGATGCTCGGCGCTCGCGGCCGCGATGGCGGGCTAAAGGAAGGCGAGAAGCTGCGCATCCTGATGGCGCCCGCCGCCCCCGCTCCCGGCGCGCGGCTGCAACCGTATCGCGTGATCATCGCCAACAACTCGACCGTCGAAGCCGTCGCAGCGCTATCCGATCTGGGCAAATACGTCGCCGTCGACGTGCAGAGCATGAACACCGTCACCGAGACCGCCGACAGCAGCAGTGACGATGAAGATGACGACGGCAGCGGTGTCCGGCTTTACCAAAGCATTTACGAGACCGCGCTTCGCAACAAGGTGCCGGCGCCTGTCATTGAAGACATGATCCGGATCTACTCCTACGACGTCGATTTCCAGCGCAAGGTTCAGCCGGGCAACTCCTTCGACGTCTTCTACGCCGGCGAAGAGGAAGCCGCTAACGCGAACGAAAAAAGCGAGGTGCTGTTTGCCTCACTAACGGTCGGCGGCGAGACAAAGAAATATTATCGGTTCCAGACCCCCGACGATTCGGTCGTCGACTACTATGACGAGACCGGCAAGAGCGCGAAAAAGTTCCTGGTTCGCAAACCGGTCAACAACGCCATCATGCGCTCCGGCTTCGGCAGCCGCCGACATCCCATCCTGGGCTACGTCAAAATGCACACCGGTGTGGATTGGGCGACCGACTACGGCACCCCGATTTTCGCCTCCGGCAACGGCGTGGTTGAGAAAGTCGGTTGGGAAGGCGGCTACGGCAAATACGTCCGCCTCAAGCACAACAACGGCTACGAAACAGCTTACGGCCACATGTCGGCGTTCGCGAAGGGCATGGAAGTGGGAAAACGGGTGCGGCAGGGCCAGGTGATTGGCTTCGTCGGCTCGACCGGCCAATCCACGGGATCTCACGTGCATTACGAGATTCTGGTCAATGGCCGTTTTGTCGATCCGATGCGGATCAAGCTGCCGCGCGGCCGCTCGCTCGAAGGGCCGATGATCGCTGGATTTGATAAAGAACGCGACCGGCTCGACAGCATGATGACCGGACGTGGCGGATCGGCGCGCATCTCCGACGCCACCAGCGGTCCGCTGCAGATGAAGCAGGTCAGCCGCTAGCGCGCAGCGATCGGCGGCGGGAGTTCACGCCCTTTCCTGGAACCCGCGACGCCAGCCGATTGCGACGGCGATAGGCGTCTGCATCAGCTGACGGTTTCAAGAGCAGCCATGATGTGGGCATCGGAACCGCCGGCGCGAAAAACTACCGCAAGCCGGCGCGCTGGATTCGTTGATCAATTCATCCGGCGAAACGGAACATCACAGCAGATTTCTCGTTTGAAGCTTCAGGAGAGGCTGAAAAACGGAGGTAGCTATGGAGAGTTGGACGAATGCAAAACTGTGCGACGTCGCAAACCTGATCCTGGGTGCGGTGCTGTTCTTTGCGCCGTGGATATTCGGTTTTGATGCGGGCAAGGTTTCCGAGAACGCCTACATCTCCGGAATCGTGATTGTCGTGCTCGCGCTCGCGGCACTTGCGGCGTTCGCGATATGGGAAGAGTGGCTGAACCTGATTGTCGGATTGTGGACCCTGGTGTCGCCGTGGGTCTTGGGCTTTCAGGGAACCAAGGCGATGACGGTGCATGTGATCATCGGCATTGCCGTGGCTGTCCTCGCCGCCATTGAGATATGGATCACATCGCAGAACCCGCCGCGGCTTACTGCGAGCCGCTGAGGTGTTGTCCTGACTGGCGGCGCGGACCAGCGCCGCCAGTCGTTAGTGCAGTTTGCGCTTCGAGGCCGGGGCTTCGAACTGGGCGATCTCGGCGGTGTTCGGCGCCTTGCCATTGAACGTCAGCACGTTGCCCTCCGAAGAAATCACCACATCGTCGCCGTCTCGTACATCGCCTGACAGGATCATCTCGGCGAGCGGATCCTGAACATAGCGCTGGATCACCCGCTTCAGCGGCCGCGCGCCATAGGCGGGGTCCCAGCCCTTGGCGGCTAGCCACTCGCGTGCAGCGGGATCGAGCGTCAGTGTGATCTTGCGATCTTCCAGAAGCTTTCGCAGGCGACCGAATTGAACCTCGACGATCCGGCCCATTTCACTCTTTTGCAGGCGATGGAACAGGATGATCTCGTCGACGCGATTGAGGAATTCGGGACGGAAGTGCGCCCGCACGACATCCATCACCTGCTCGCGAACCGCGGTAGTATCCTCGTGCTCGGGCTGGCTCACCAAATAATCCGAGCCAAGGTTCGACGTCATCACGATCAGCGTGTTGCGAAAATCCACCGTGCGGCCCTGACCATCGGTGAGCCGGCCGTCATCCAGCACTTGCAGCAGCACATTGAACACGTCGGGATGGGCCTTCTCGATCTCGTCGAACAGCACCACCTGATAGGGACGGCGCCGCACCGCTTCGGTTAGCGAACCGCCCTCCTCGTAGCCGACATAGCCGGGAGGCGCGCCGATCAACCGGGCAACCGAATGCTTTTCCATGTATTCGGACATGTCGAGGCGGACCATCGCGGTCTCGTCATTGAACAGATATTCGGCCAGCGCCTTCGTCAGTTCGGTTTTGCCGACGCCGGTGGGCCCCAGGAACATAAACGAGCCCATCGGACGATGCGGGTCCTGTAGCCCCGCTCGCGAGCGACGCACGGCGGTTGCTACCGCATGCACGGCTTCGGCCTGGCCGATGACGCGCTTGCCGAGGGCGTCCTCCATCTTGAGGAGCTTGTCCTTTTCCCCTTCGAGCATCTTGTCGACGGGAACGCCGGTCCAGCGCGAGACAACCTGCGCGATATGGTTGGCGGTCACCGCCTCCTCCATCATCTCGCCTGCGTTTTCCTTGGCCTCGATGTCGGCGAGCCTCTTCTCGAGTTCCGGGATCTTGCCATAGGCCAATTCGCCGGCACGCTGAAATTCGCCGCGACGTTGCGCATCGGCAAGCTCGGTGCGCAAGCCGTCCAGTTCGCTCTTCAGCTTCTGCGCATTGGAAAGCTTGCTTTTCTCCGCGCTCCAGCGCGCCGTCAGCGCCGCCGATTTCTCTTCGAGCTCGGCGAGTTCTTTTTCCAGAGTTTGCAGTCGCGTCTTCGAGCCCAGATCGCTTTCCTTCCTAAGGGCTTCCTGCTCGATCTTGAGCCGGATGATATCGCGGTCCAGGGAATCCAGTTCTTCCGGTTTGGAATTGACCTGCATCTTCAGCCGCGCCGCCGCCTCGTCCATGAGGTCGATGGCCTTGTCGGGCAGAAAGCGGTCGGTGATGTAGCGGTTGGACAGCGTCGCGGACGCCACCAGCGCGGCGTCGCTGATCCGCACGCCGTGATGCTGTTCGTATTTGTCCTTGAGCCCGCGCAGGATCGAAATGGTGTCCTCTACCGAGGGTTCGGTGACATAGATCGGCTGAAACCGCCGCGCCAGCGCGGCATCTTTTTCCACGTGCTTCTGGTATTCGTCGAGCGTGGTTGCGCCGATGCAATGCAATTCGCCGCGGGCCAGCGCCGGCTTGAGCAGGTTGGAGGCATCCATCGCGCCGTCCGCTTTGCCCGCGCCGATCAGCGTGTGCATTTCGTCGATGAACAGGATGTAGGCGCCTTCTGCAGCGGTGACCTCCTGCAGCACGGCCTTGAGCCGCTCCTCGAACTCGCCGCGATATTTGGCGCCTGCAATCAGCGCACCGAGGTCGAGCACGAGCAGCTTCTTGTCCTTGAGGCTGTCCGGCACGTCGCCATTGATGATGCGCAGCGCGAGCCCTTCGACAATTGCCGTCTTGCCGACGCCGGGCTCGCCGATCAGCACCGGATTATTTTTGGTGCGGCGGGACAGCACCTGGATCGTGCGGCGGATTTCCTCGTCACGCCCGATCACGGGATCGAGCTTGCCCTCGCGCGCGGCCTGAGTCAGGTCGCGCGCGTATTTCTTCAACGCCTCATAAGCATTTTCGGCCGTCGCAGAGTCCGCGGTACGCCCCTTGCGCAACGACTCGATCGCCGCGTTGAGATTCTGCGGGGTGACCCCGCCTCTGCTTAGGATGTTAGCGGCCTCGCTTCCCTTTTCCAGTGCGAGCCCGAGCAAAAGCCGCTCAACGGTGACAAAGCTGTCGCCGGCCTTTTCGGCCGCCTTTTCGGCGGCATCGAAAGCGCGCGCCAGTTCGGGTGCGAGATAGACCTGTCCCGCGCCACCGCCGGAAACCTTGGGAAGCTTGTCGAGCGCGTCTTCGGTTGCCTTGAGGATGGCGCGTGAATTGCCGCCGGCTCGATCGATCAGACCGCCCGCCAGGCCCTCACTGTCGTCCAACAGGACCTTGAGCAGATGCAACGGCGAAAACTGCTGATGGCCGTCACGCATCGCCAGCGATTGCGCGGATTGGATAAAGCCGCGCGCGCGCTCCGTGTATTTCTCGATATTCATACTCTTCCCTCAGCTTCGCTCCGCCGATATCGCGATCTCAACAAGGGCCGCAGGTCTTGCCGGGTGGATCGCGCTGCAGCGCCGTCACAGTCTGGCAATTTGAGCGCGCATCGCATGCAGCATCCTGCCCGGTTTTCCGCGCCACCACATTGACATCCCTCATTCGCTTCAACCGGCCCCGGTCGTTTGACAGAACGCCGATCGGCTTGAGGCAAATGTGGGAAGCAGGTTTCGGAAACGGAAGAGCCGGACCCGCGAAAATCCTGAGCGCTGGCTTGCTGTCGCAGAATATCTTAATAAGCCGAATGACTTTAGCTCCGCCCGGTGAGATCGCCGGCCTGTACCGCTATCCCGTGAAGGGCCTCTCCCCGGAATCGTTGCCCGCCGTCACGCTTCGCGTCGGCGAAACGCTTCCCGCCGACCGCCGCTACGCCATCGAAAACGGTCCCAGCGGATTCGTTAGTGCCCGGCCGAAATGGCTGTCGAAAGCTCACTTTTTGATGTTGATGCGCGATGACTGGCTCGCTGGATTGCAAACGAGTTTCGAGGACGCCAGCCATGTCCTAACGATCCGGCGGAACGGCGCCATTGCGGTCCAGGGCAATCTCGAGACCGAGCAGGGCCGCACCGGCATTGAGCGGTTCTTCGCCGAAGCTTACTCAAGTGAGATCAAGGGGCCACCGAAAGTGCTTTCGGGCGGAGGCCACAGCTTTTCCGACGTGGCCCGCAAGGTGGTCTCGATCATCAATATCGCCTCCGTGCGGGCCATTGAGAATATCGTCAAGGCACCCGTCCATCCGTTGCGCTTTCGCGCTAATCTTCACGTCAACGGCTGGAGCGCGTGGGGCGAGTTCGACCTGCTCGGCCGGACCTTGGCTATTGGTGAGACGAGACTGAAAGTGGTGAAGCGGATCACCCGCTGCGCGGCGATCGATGTGGACCCGCAGACCGCCGCGCGCGATCTCAGCATCATGCCGGCGATGATGCGCCGGCTCGGCCATGCCGACTGTGGCGTGTATGCCGAGGTGGTCGCCGGCGGCTTGGTCAGAGTCGGCGACAGGATCGCAGCGGAGGAGCCCAAGCTCCTTTAGTACGACCTCTCCCCGCCCAGCGGAAAGAGGTCGACATGATCAGCTTGTCGGCATCACGTAAGCGTAGACCGCGTTCCGCGAGATCGGCAACTCGCGGACGCGATTGCCGTTGTTGCCCGAAATCATGATCGGATTTCCCGTCGAGTTCGACGCCGGTGATGATCCCGACATGACCGCCGCCGCGTCGAGCCATGACCGCAATCGCGCCGACCTGCGGACCGGACACGCGATGGCCGTAGCGGGCGAACGAGCTCGCCATATCCGAGCCCGTGCCGGTATGGCCGGTGCGCTGCAGGACCATGTTCATGAAACGGGCACACCACAGGTTGGAGCGCCCGGTCGGATTGCCGCCGCCAATGTAGCGGCGGGCCTCAGCAACCAGGCTGGAGTAGCTGAAGCCGCCTGACGTGGCGGTTCCGGCTGAGGCCTCGCCGGCGATGAAGTTGGTGCGGGCAGCCGAGCCGGCTCCCCGAGCATGAGAGACCCGGAGCGACCGGAGACGATGGTGGGCCTGCCGGCTGGCATTGTGGCGTTCGTGGCGCACTTGGGTTCCGTGGCGATGAGCCGTTGCGGAAGCTGGGTTGGCTGACGCGGCCAATGCCACTGAACACAATGCCAGCGTGGCGACGTGAAAAGATCGGCGAAAGGCATGAAACTCGACCATACTCAATCCTCTTTGACACCCCCAATTCCCGCAGCCGCACACCCGCAGCCGACATCCCGGCCCCCTATGAAAATCCTGGTGTGGCGAGAACAAGATTATTTGTGGCAATTTAGAGTCGATTTATGGGTCAAGTAACGATCGTTTAACGTTAAAAAGGGCGGATTCTGCCACAATTGGTGCCCACGGATGTTAATTGCGCGTTCAGAACCGGCCCACTCCAGGAGCAGCCCGAAATGCCTCACGCGGTCAGCCAGGATGACGTCCGCCTCTATTTCGAGGAGGCCGGCAGCGGAATACCAATCATTTTCCTGCATGAATTCGCCGCCGACTACGCCAACTGGGAGCCGCAGATGCGCTATTTCTCGCGCCGGCACCGATGCATCACCTATTCCGCCAGGGGTTACACGCCCTCGGATGTGCCCCCGTCCTCAGACCTCTACACCTACCGGCACTTTTTCACCGATGCGCTGGCGGTGCTTGATCACCTCGGAATCGCCAAAGCGCATTTCGTCGGCTTGTCTATGGGCTCCTACTCGTCACTGCAGATCGGCTTGAACGCGCCCGAGCGGGCGCTGTCCATGACCTTGGCGGCGGTGGGCTCAGGGTCGGACCTCGCCGGTCTCGATGCGTTCCGCAGGCAATGCCAGGCCCAAGCCGAGCAATTGGAGCGGATCGGTTCGGCCGAAGTCGCCAAGGTGACGCGAGAGGCGCCAAGCCGGATTCCCTTTCTGCTCAAGGATCCGCGCGGGCACGCTGATTTCTATGCCGCGCTGGCGCGCCACGATGCCAGGGGTTCGGCCAATACCATGCGTGGATTCCAGAGTGGCCGGCCCTCAATCTACACAATGGCCGACGCGATCCGGAAGGTCCCGACGCCTGCACTGATCATATGCGGCGACGAGGACGAGAATTGCCTGGGTCCCAGCCTGTTCCTGAAGCGTCATTTGCCCGCGTCCGGACTGGCCGTTTTTCCAAAATCCGGCCACGTGCTGAACCTTGAGGAACCAGCGCTGTTCAACGAAACGGTTGAGCGCTTCATCGGGCTGGTCGAAGCCGGGCGCTGGCCCGTGCGCGACCCAAGGTCGATTGCGGCGGTCTAGATTGCGGTGGAGGCGCGGGTGGCAGCCGTCCGTCTACCAAGCTCTGCAAGCGAATTTACCGCGCCTTGCCGGCCCTGCTGAGCAGGAACACGCCCTGCTCGCCGAACATGTTCCAGAACCACCAGGGCAAATTGACCCGTAGCGGCCGGCCGTAGAGATCGAGCGCCACCGGGCGCTCCATTTTGACGTTGATCTCATCGCACAACTGCACGAAGTCCTTGATCGTACAGAAGTGAATGTTGGGTGTATCGTACCAGGTCGCAGGAAGATTTTCGGTCCGCGGCATGTGACCGCCGACCAGCAATTGCAATCGCATTTTCCAGAACCCGAAATTCGGGAATGAGACGATGGCGCGCCGCCCGATCCGCAACAGGTTCTCCAGCACCACCCTTGGCTGCCGCGTCGCTTGCAGGGTCTGCGACAGGATCACGTAGTCAAACGCGTCATCGGGATAGTTGACGAGATCGGTGTCGGCATCGCCCTGCACGACTGCCAGCCCCTTGGCGACGCACCGGTTCACGCCCTCCCGCGACAATTCGATGCCGCGTCCGTCGATGCCACGGCCTTCCAGCAATTGCAGCAGGTCGCCGTCGCCACATCCCACGTCAAGAACCTTGGAGCCGCGCTCGACCATTTCCGCCACCAGGAGATGATCGCCCCGCGGACGCTTGGCGTTCTCGGTTGCGATGCCGTTCAACGGCAGAACTTGCTGTTGCGCCGCCATCTCAACTTTCCGCCTTGTTCAGGCCACGGGACTTGCCCGCGGATTGCAGGAATGCGCGCGAAATATCGAAAAATTCCGGCACGTCGAGCAGGAACGCGTCGTGGCCGCGATCGGTCTCGATCTCCGCGAAAGACACCCGGGCGCTTGAGGCGTTCAGCGCATGCACAAGCGCCCGCGATTCCGGTGTTGGGAAGAGCCAGTCGCTGGTGAACGACACGACGCAGAACCGCGTCATGACGCCGCGAAACGCCTGCGCGAGCACACCGTTGTGGTCGGCGGCGATGTCGAAATAGTCCATCGCGCGCGTCAGATAGAGATAGCTGTTGGCATCAAAGCGTTCGACAAAGGAAGAACCCTGATAGCGCAGATAGCTCTCGACCTGGAAATCAGCGTCAAAGGAAAACGTCGGCAATTCGCGATCCTGCATGCGCCGACCGAACTTCCGGTGCAAGGCGGCGTCCGAAAGATAGGTGATATGGGCCGCCATCCGCGCGACGCCGAGGCCGCGGCGCGGATGAGTGCCCCGATCGGAGTAGCGGCCATTGTGCCAATCCGGATCGGCCATGATGGCCTGCCGCCCGAGCTCGTGAAACGCGATGTTCTGGGCCGAGTGGCGCGTGCTGCAAGCGATGGCCAGCGCGGAAAAAACGCGCTCCGGATACGCCGCGGTCCACTGCAGCGCCTGCATTCCGCCCATCGAGCCGCCGATCACGCAGAACAGCGTCTCGATGCCAAGTCGATCCAGCAGCATGGCTTGAGCGCGCACCATGTCCGGAATCGTGACGACCGGGAAATCCAGGCCCCACGGTTTTCCGGTGGCGGGATTAGTCGAAGCCGGCCCGGTCGAGCCCATGCAACCGCCAATCACATTGGCGCAGATGATGAAGTAAGCGTCGGTGTCGAACGGGCGGCCGGGACCGACCATGGTTTCCCACCAGCCCGGCTTGCCGGTCAGGGGGTGTAAGTTGGCAACGTGCTGGTCGAGCGTCAGCGCGTGACAGATGAGTATTGCGTTGGAGCGAGCAGCGTTGAGTTCGCCGTACGTCTGGTAGGCGATCTGGAACGGCGTGAGATCGATACCACAATCAAGCCGCAACGGTTGGTCGGCCCCGAACAGCGCCAAGAGCGAGTTCGGATGATCCGCCTCATGCGACCGCTCGTCGGTTTGGATCGCTGGAGTTGGTATCGACTTTGTGGTTGCCATGTTCGTTACCGACCTCCTGCAGGGGAGGCTCCCGAAACTAAGGCCATAAAAAAACCGGCCTGAACGAATGGTTCGGCCGGGATCACATTTGTCCCCGGCCTGTTTAGCGAGTTGTTTAACGTGGCTGCAAGCCGGCCGGCTCAAATGACCACGGAGTACCGCGAAACTAGTCCGGAGCGGGCCTTTCGTCAAGGCAAGGAGGTGGTTAACCACGGGCTTGGCCGTTGGCGCCGCCGGCGGGCGATGTTTCTCTTTGCTTTCAGCGTTGGTGTTACCTAATCAATGGCGTTGCTTGCCGCCCGGACCTGGTCGATCCGGCATTAAAGGCTTTCAAGATGTCGCAACCACCTCCCGCTCCGCCCTCGCTGCAGGAGCTGCGCAAAGAGATCGATTCGATCGATGAGCAGGTCCACCGCTTGCTGATGCAGCGCGGCGACATCATCGACCGACTGATTCAGGTCAAGCAGACCCAGGAAGTCGGCTCGGCATTCCGTCCAGCGCGCGAAGCCGACATGATGCGCCGGCTCGTCGAGCGACATCGCGGCATTCTGCCGCTCGACACTGTCGAGAGCATCTGGCGCGTTATCATCTCGACCTTCACCTATGTGCAAGCGCCGTTTTCGGTGCATGCTGATGTTTCCGTCAGTGAACCGGCGATGCGGGATTTGGCGCGCTTTCATTTCGGTTTTACCGTACCCTACATCGCTCACTTCAGCGCGTCGGCCGCGGTCGATGCCGCGGCCAATTCAAAGGGCGACCTGGCGCTGGTCTCGGCGACCGCCAGCCGCGACCCGTGGTGGATCACGCTCGAGGCCGCGCGCGCGCCGAAAATTATCGCGCGATTGCCCTTTGTTGAGCGCGCCGACCATCCGGCGGCGCTGCCAGTCTTCGTGGTCTCGCGCGTCGCGGATAGCGCCATGGTTACAGAGGTCGAGATGTGGAGCGTGCGCGTCTCCGGCTGGAACGCCGAGATCGCGCGCGCGCTGTCGCCGCTCGCCGAGATCGTGGCGGTACCGGACGGCGCTTTCGATGGCGCCGCCCTGCTGGTCTCCGTCTCGGGATCAAACCGGCTTGAGCAAATCAAGGTAGCCCTCATCGAAGCCGGTGCCTCCGTGCGTTCATCCGCTCTCGTCGGCAGCCATGCAACGCGCTATACGATGCCTCTTAACGGCACGGCCAAGCCTTAGGCCGACGCGAATTCGGAGTTGAAGATGCCCCGCCCAGTGCCGAACCCCGGCATTCTCGACATTGCGCCCTACACACCCGGCAAGAGTTCGGTACCGGAGCCGGGCCGCAAGATGTTCAAGCTTTCTGCCAATGAGACGCCGTTGGGGCCTTCGCCGAATGCCGTCGAGATCTACAACAAATCAGCTGCAAGTCTTGCGGATTATCCGGAAGGCACCTCGCGCGTACTTCGCCAGGCCATCGGTCGGGTTTTCGGGCTCGATCCCGATCGCATCATCTGCGGTGCGGGCTCCGACGAAATCCTGAATCTGCTCGCGCACACCTATCTTGGTCCTGGTGATGAGGCGATCTCGACGACGCACGGCTTTCTGGTCTACCCGATCGCGACCACGGCGAGTGGTGCAAAGAACGTCGTCGCGCCGGAGACCGATTTCACCGCCGATGTCGACGCGATTCTGCAACGCGTGACACCGCGCACCAAACTGGTGTGGCTCGCCAATCCGAACAATCCCACCGGAACCTACCTGCCGTTCGACGAGGTGAGGCGCCTGCGTGCCGGGCTTCCCGAGCACGTGCTCCTGGTGCTCGACGCCGCCTATTCCGACTACGTCTCGCGCAATGACTACGAACTCGGGATCGAGCTGGTGGCGACCACGGAGAATACGGTTATCACGCACACCTTCTCCAAGATTCACGGGCTGGCTGCGCTGCGTGTCGGCTGGATGTTCGGCCCCGCACATATCGTCGATGCCGTCAATCGCATTCGCGGACCGTTCAACGTCTCTACGCCAGCGATGCTGGCGGCCGCGGCGGCGATCGAGGACACCGCGCACGTTCAAATGTCCAGGGCGCATAACGAACAATGGCGCAACTGGCTGACGAAGGAAATTCAAAAGCTCGGGCTCAAAGTGACGCCGAGCGTCACGAATTTCGTTCTGATCCATTTTCCACTCGAATCCGGCAGGACTTCAGCGGAAGCCGACGCTTTCCTCACCAAACGCGGTCTCGTGCTACGCGCGCTGAACAATTACGGCTTGCCGCACGCGCTGCGCATGAGCATTGGCACCGAAGAAGCCAATCGGCTGGTGGTCGACGGCTTGCGCGACTTCATGGCGCGCAAATGAGCGGCGCGCTGCCATTCAAGCGGCTCGCGCTGATCGGCTTCGGCCTGATCGGCGGCTCGATTGCGCGGGCGGCGCGGGCGCAAGGCCTGGTTGAAGAGATCGTTGCGACCGCTCGCTCGGCAAAGACGCGCGCGCGTGTGCTGGAACTTGGCATTGCCGATCGCTTGGTGGAGACAAACGCGGAGGCGGTCCGCGACGCCGATCTCGTGATCCTCTGCATCCCGGTCGGGGCTTGCGGTCCTGTCGCGCAGGAAATCGCTCCCTATCTCAAGCCGGGCGCCGTCGTTTCCGACGTCGGTTCGGTAAAGGGCGCGGTCGCCCGGGAAATGGCGCCGCATCTTCCGGCAAGCGCGCACTTCGTGCCCGCCCACCCCGTTGCCGGCACTGAACATTCCGGCCCGGATTCCGGGTTCGCCGAACTGTTCACCAACCGCTGGTGCATTCTAACGCCCCCGGAGGGCACCGACCCCGAGGCCGTCGAAAGATTGCGCGCGTTCTGGACGGCGCTCGGCGCCAAGGTCGAGATCATGACGCCGGACCATCATGATCTCGTGCTCGCGATCACCAGCCATCTGCCGCATCTGATCGCCTACACGATCGTGGGCACCGCGGACGAACTCGGCCAGGTGACGTCGTCGGAAGTCATGAAGTTTTCCGCCGGCGGCTTTCGCGACTTCACGCGCATCGCCGCCTCCGATCCGACCATGTGGCGCGACGTTTTTCTGGCCAACAAGGACGCGGTGCTCGAAATGCTCGGCACCTTTAACGAGGACCTCTCGAAGCTGACGCGCGCTATCCGCCGCGGCGATGGCGAGGCTCTGTTTGAGCATTTCACCAGGACGCGCGCGATCCGTCGCGGCATCGTCGAGATCGGTCAGGATTCCGCCGCACCCGATTTCGGAAGGCCACACGCACCGCTCGGCACCAAGGTCGATTGAAGCGCACCCGCTTGTGCAGGCGCGGCGACCTGGTATTCGCCTCGCCTAATCGGAAACAATCAAAACAGCGGCGGTAGCTGCGCTACTTTCAAGCGGCCAAGGTAAACCTCGCCGTTGGCAAAGCGAAGGGGAAACGTCCTCGCTTTTTTGCCTTCCAGGGTCGCTTCGGTGCCAAGCGCGTTGATGCCCGCAGCGACGCCGATGTTGGCGTTCTGCTGGACCACCTTGCCAAGACCTGGGATCGCGCGATCCAGCGCGCCCATCAAGTTGGTGATGTCCCGCGATTTGACACCGGGCGCGACACGATCAAGCGTGGCCTGCGGCACGCCCTGCTCCAGCATCTTGTCGATGCCGAGCGCCGGGATCACTTTTTCTATTCCCGCAACCGTCATCTGCAATTCGCCCTCGATCCGGCCGTCGGCGCTGAGTCCGAGCGTCCCGGCGGCAACCGCGATCAGCTCGCCTTGCTGTATCCGCGACTGCACGATCTCGAGATGGCCGCCACCGGCCTGAATTTCGCGAAAACGCTCCGGCCAGGGCTTCGGGGAAAGATCTTTCAATCCGCTTAGGATAGCTCGCACGTCGGTATCGAAAGCCTCGGCGAGCAACGGGTGCAACCCCTGTATGCTTCCTTGCGCCACCTGCAGCACGGTTTCGATCTCGGGATGATCCGGCGGCGAGACCAGGCGGCCGTGCAACTCGATGTGTTTTGCCTTTGCAACAGGAACCGGCACCGAGCTTTCGAGGCGATTGATAGCGGGATCGTCGAACACGATCGAGGCGCGTTGCGGAACGCCGGGCAATCCCACAATGCTGCTGCGGCCCTTGCTCCAGTTCACGACCATCGAGGGCTGCGTACCGCCCTCGAATATCGTGGCCGGAGAGGCGAACTCGGCGATCACCAATTTTGGATCGTACACCTGCGCCACGACCAGGATTTCACCGAGCTGTGCGGTGATCGGCGGTGGGTTGCCCGCGGTCTGCGATACCAGCTTGACGCTCGCGCCATCGCAGCGGATTTCCAGGCGGAATGGGAAGCCGGCCACCGAGCGCTTGGCGCAATCATAGACCCGGCCCGATTTTGCCTCTCTCGCGCGCCAGGCGTCGGCCCTGTCGTCGACCTGAGAGGCGGCATAGAACCAGAACGCGCTCCACGCCACGGCCGCTATGACAACCAGAACGGGAGCGATGAAGAGGCGCCAAAGCGGACGCCGGCGTGGCGCGTGCGTCATATCGGACATGGCGACCCTTTGAGCAGCAATTTTGTCAATAAAGCGGACGTGCTCTCGATGAACAAGTCAAACGGGTTTTCATCGAGCGCCGGAATTCTGATAGCGGTTGCCGCTGCATGTCGGCAATGACCCTTTCCGAAAAAGATTTCTCCAAAGGCGACCTGTGGGTGTTTGGCTATGGCTCGCTGATGTGGCGACCGGGCTTCGAATTCGTCGAGCAGGTTCCGGCGCGGCTGATCGGCGAACATCGCGCACTGTGCGTGTATTCGTTTGTACATCGGGGAACGCCGGAAAAGCCGGGTCTTGTGCTCGGGCTGGACCGGGGCGGCGCCTGCCGGGGCATCGCGTTCCGAGTCGCGGAAAGCAAGCGCGCCGCAACGGTCGTTTATTTGCGCGAACGCGAACAGGTGACATCAGTCTATCGCGAGGTGATGCGTTCGTTGTGGCTGGAGAGCGAGGAGCGGAGGCGCGTCAGCGCGCTCGCGTATGTCGTCGACCGTGGCCATGTGCAATATGCCGGCCGCCTGTCGCTCGCCGAACAGCTTCGGCACGTGCAGCAGGGACACGGGCGGTCCGGCGCCAACCGCGAATATGTTATTTCGACTGTAAAAGCGATCGAAGCCGAAGGGTTTCGGGATACGCAGCTGCATCAGCTTTCGCTCATGCTGCATGATGACGCTGGCTCCCTGCACCCCCCTGTCCATGGCAAGTAGCATAACTCACGCCTTGGCCGCACTCGGCACGCGGCCGAACAGCTGCGCCTGTTCAGCACGCCCGGCCTCGACGAGACGATTGGTGGCGTCCTCAATCACGCTGCGGGCACGCGCAAGAAACTGATCACGCGACAGACCAGCAGGCAGCGGATCGAGAAACTCGACCACCAGCGTGCCCGGATAACGCATGAACGTCCGGCGTGGCCAGAACAACCCTGAATTGAGCGCAACCGGCAGGCAAGGCACGCCGGATTTGACGTAGAGCTGCCCGACGCCGGCTTTATAATGCGGCGGCGCGCCGACCGGCGTGCGCGTGCCCTCAGGAAAGATAATAAGTTGACGGCCACGGCGAACCTCTTCGCCGGCGCGTCGTATCATGTCCGTGAGCGAGCGCGGACCTCCGCCGCGTTCCACCGCGATCATGTTCGCCTTCATCAGCAGCGACCCAAATACCGGAATCCACAACAGCTCCCGCTTCAGAATGAACAGCGGCTGTTCAAACAACTGCAGCAGAGCGAACGTCTCCCACATCGATTGATGCTTCGATGCGACGATCAGGGGACCCTTTGGAATTTTTTCAGTGCCGCGAAATTCCACCTTGATGTTGCAGATTACGCGCATCAAAAAAATGCTGCTGTAGGCCCACCATCTGGCAACGGTTAACAGCGCCGTGCGCGGCATGACGAAGGTCGGGATGGCGATAATGATCAAGCACACCAACACCACATAGAAGAGCACGTTGAAGAGCAACGACCGCAGGAAAATCAGAACCATCGAACACCTGGATCAGTTGGCTTGAGCGGTCGCCGGTTTGTGCGGCCGCAGCCGGGCCGCAATCTGCTCGGAAAACCCGGGCGCCAGATCGCGACCGGCCTCGGCCAGACGCACCCGCACCTCTGCAGCGACGTATTTCACGTACTCCGATAACAGGAGCCGCAACGTAGCGCTACTCGCCCACCATGGCTCCTCGCGCCATTTGTCGCCGACCACCGCAAAAGGAATGAGCGCAATCTCCGGCATGGCGTGCGACAGTTCGACGATCGCCCTCGGCATGTGGTAATTTGATGTCACCACGATGAGCGATTTGAATCCGCGCTGTTGCGCCCATCGCCGCGTCTCCGCCGCATTGCTGCGGGTGTTGACGGCGGAGCGGTCGAGATCGACGCAGCAATTGAAGAATTTCTGGTTCTCGGGCAACGATCGGGAAATGTCGCTTGCCGCGCTGGTCGGATGCACGCCCGAAATCAGCAAGCGTTTGCCATAGCCGCCGGCCAGCAATTCCATCGCATCGGAAACCCGCGATGAGCCGCCGGTGAGCACGACGATGCCGTCGGCTCGGCGATCGGGCCTGGTTTCGGCTCCACGCAATTGCGTGAGGAACCCAACGAAACCGAAGCCGGCAACCACGAACACGATTGCGAGCGCCACTACGACCGTCGCGCGCAGGAGCCCCCGCCGCCCCCATCGTGCTGCGCTCGGCGACCTATCGTCAAACTGCGAAGTCATGCGCCGGGTTGCGATCCTCTGCCTTGGTAGTGCGCATCTGCCGTATGCGAAAGCCCAAATCGGCGTCCCCGTAAGTTAGAAGGTTTTTGAGGGAAGTGGAAACCCGTTTGGCGCGCACCATTGCTGCTAGCCTTGCCTCTCACTCTATATCGTCAAGAGTCGCGAACAGGGTCCGCCGCGACGCCCAGGCCGTGATCGCCGCGATCAGCACAGCCTGCAGCGCCAACGTCAGATAGCCAGACGGGCGCAGCGAAAAGGTCCCCAGCAAGGCCGCGAATTGATCCCCAACCGGCGTGCCGGAGAACCAGCCGGCGATCGATTTGGAAAAGCCGAAGCCAAGCATGGCCATGCCGCCGCCGATCACGCCGCCCTCGAGGCCAAGTCGCAGGAAATGACGGAAGAACCGGTCGGCAATGTAGCGATCGCCGGCCCCGACGAAGTGCAGGACTTCGACGATCGGCCGGTTTGCCGACATGGCGCCGCGGGTCGCGAAAGATACCGAAATGATGGTCGCGATAATCACCAGCGCCAGAATTCCGATTCCGGCAAGCACCGTGGCCCCGGTCATCGAGCGCATCCGCTCGATCCAGGCCCGATGATCGTCGACGCTCGCCGTCGGTGCCGCCTGCATGACCCCACGCCGCAACCCCGCCAGATCGGGCGCCGTTCCGGGCTGGACCCGAGCCACGATCAGGCGAGGCACCGGTAATTCATTGAGCGAAAGCCCGGTGCCGAGCCAAGGCTCCAGCAATTTCACCGATTCGTCCTTGGTGAACGGTCTGACGTCGACGATGCCAGGCTGCGAGCGCATAGCCTCGACCACCGCGGCCGCATCGCGCTCCATGTCGCGGCCGGGCTGCGGACGCACCTGGATCGTGATCTCGCTGCCAACCTCCGACTGCCACTCAGCGGCGGACGCGCTCACCAGCAACACCGTGCCCGTGGTGATCGAGGCCAGGAAAGTCATGATGGCGACGACGGCGACCAGAGCGCGACCGGCGATCGAGGCGCGCGGCACGATCGGTGACAGATTACGCGCCTGCGCCGAAACCTGCGGACGCTCATGCCCGAGATCCACCAGCGGGCCATGCTCGTGAACTCTACTCATAGATGTGCACACGCCCCTGATGCAGCACCAGCCGCCGCGCGTCATATTGATCCATCAGGCCGATATCGTGGGTCGCGATGACGACCGCGGTGCCGGATTTGTTCAGCTCGATGAAAAGCCGTAGCAGCCGCCGGCCCAAGGTCGGATCGACGTTGCCGGTCGGCTCGTCCGCGAGCAACAATTGCGGACGCGAGATCACGGCGCGCGCGATGGCCGCGCGCTGCTTCTCACCGCCCGACAGGATCGGCGGCAGCGCGTCCATCCGCTCGCCGAGACCGACCCACTTCAGGAGATCGATGACCTCCTTGCGATAGCTCGATTCGTCTTTGCCGATGACGCGGAAGGGCAGCGCCACGTTCTCATAGGTGGTCATGTGGTCGAGCAGCCGAAAATCCTGCAGGACGATGCCGATCCGCTTGCGCAGATCGGCCACCTCGTCCTTGCCGAGCAAGGAGACATCGTTGCCAAAGAGATTGACGAGCCCGCGCGTTGGCCGCAGCGAAAGGAATAACAGCTTCAGCAACGAGGTTTTGCCGGCGCCTGACGGCCCGGTGAGAAACTGGAAGGAATGCGCGGGGATAAGGAACGAAAGGTCCCGCAGGATCTCCGGACCCAGCCCATAGCGTAATCCGACATTTTCAAATCGAACCAAGCTCAGCTCCGTTCGATGGGCGGCGCGGGGATGCCCCTCCCGCCGCAGGCCGGTAACCCGCCACAGCTGGTTTTGCGTCGGGTATGGTTTCCGATTCGTTAACGGTCGGCTTGTAGCATCGGCATCGTATCATCGTAGAGAATCGGCTCCGTGCACATCGTCTGCCCGCATTGTACAACGTCCTACGCCATCAATGCTGCTGCCTTGGGCGAGGCCGGCCGCACCATGCGCTGCGGTCGGTGCAAGGAACTCTGGTTGGCGCGCCCGGAAGACGCAATTGAGGCGGTCGCGGCGGAACGTGTCATGGCGGAAACGAGCCAATCCAGCGGCTTTCAGGATCCCGCCGCCGAATGGGACGCGCTCGGCCGCGACGAAGCCGAACAGGACGACGCCCCCCTCGTCGACAGCCCTTCCATCGCGGGCGATTGGTCCGCTTCGGCCAGCGGCGATCGTGACTGGGAAACCGATGAGGAGGAAGCCCCGTCGTACCGCCGGGAGAAGCACCAGGGCTGGTTCCGCAAACTGTTGAGACCGTCTTCGCTGCCTGGCCCCTCCGGCAACTCCTTTTTCAGCCTGCCAACAGCCTGCGCCGCGATGGGTGCGCTGGTCGTGGCGCTGATGATCTGGCGCGCCGATGTGGTTCGTCTGCTGCCGCAGACCGCCTCGTTCTACAAGATGGCCGGCCTGGATGTGAACCTGCGCGGATTGTTGTTCAAGGACGTCAAGATCACGACCGAGAACGTGGAAGGCAAGACGGTGCTGGTGATCGAGGGCGTTATCGTCGGCCAAACCCGCCACACGGTCGAACTGCCGCGGTTGCGTTTTAGCGTTCGCGACGGACAAGGCGCGGAAATCTACGCCTGGAACACCGTGCTGGAGCAGCCCGTGCTGAAGCCGGGCGAGCGCGCCGCCTTCAAGGCCCGCCTCGCCTCGCCGCCCCCCGAAGGCCGCAATATCGATATACGTTTTTTCAACCGGCGGGACGTCGCCGGCGGCAGCGCCTGACCCGCGCTGCGCAGTCCTCCCCGCGAAACCTGTCCTTGCGATGCCCCGAGTCCTGATCGCCGATGACGAAGAGCCGATGCGCACCCTGGTGGCGCGGGCAATCGCCATGGACGGCCACGACACGGTCACCGCGCAGGACGGCGCCGAGGCGCTGGAAATCCTGACGCGCGAATCCGGCATGTTCGATCTCCTGCTCACCGACATCCAGATGCCGGTAATGGACGGGATCGCGCTGGCGCTATCGGCGGCGCGGGATTTTCCAAAATTGACCATTTTGTTGATGACGGGCTTTGCCGATCAGCGCGAGCGCGCCTCAAACCTCAGCGCGATCGCGCACGACGTTATCACAAAGCCCTTTTCAGCCGCCGATATCCGCACCGCCGTGGCCGACGCGCTGGCCACGCGACCGCCCGATTAAGTGTTTTAATAATCCTTCAGCAGCCGCTCGATGTAATCGAGTTCGATCTGCGGCCGCGCCGGATCGGAAAGGCGGCGACGGAGCTCTTCCAGAATTCGGCGCACGCGCTGCACGTCGATCTCGCCGGGAATCTTCACCGAGGGATCGTCGTTGAACTCGTTGTGCCGCATGGGCCGCCCGAGCGGATCGTTCGAATTGGCGCTGTTCTGCTGGCGCCCTTTGCGCTCACCCGGCCCATCTCCCTGTTGATCCCCATCGCCCTGCTGCATCGCGTCGGCAAGGCTCTGGGCGCCCTTGCGCAACGCCTCCAGCGCCTTGCCTTGCAAATCCACCGCGGCATCGGCATTGCCTTCACCTAACCGGCCCCCGGCGTCGCCCATCGCGCTGTCGGCGTCGCCGAGGCCATCCTCATCATCACCCTGGTCGGCCTGATCGCCCTGGCCCTGTTGCCCTTGCTGGCCTTGCTCACCCTTTTCGCCGCGGCCCTTCTCGCCGCGCTGGCCTTTCTCGCCACGCTGGCCCTGCTGCCCCATGCCGCGCCGGGCAAGCTCTTCCTGCAGTTTTTTCAATCTGTCGCGCAGCCCCTGCTGATCCTGCTGCAGATCGCTCATGCTCTGGTCGCCCTGCTTGCCGCGCATGCGGTCGCGTCGGGAATCCTGGCCCTGCTTGTAGGTCTTGTCGCGCAGTTGCTGCTGCTTGCGGATCATGTCGCCGAGCTCGTTCAGCGCCTGCTCCATATCGTCTTCACCGGACTGGCCCGGCTGAGCCATCTGCAGATTTTCCAGCATCTGCTGAAGCTGCTCAAGCAATTGCCTGGCTGCGTCCTTGTCGCCGGAGCGCGAAAGCCGCTCCATGCGCTCGATCATCTTGTTGAGATCCTGCTGGCGCAACATTTTCGTATTGGGATCGAGCGGCCGAGCCAATTGCTGGGGATTGTTGCGCATCTGCTCGGCAAGCTGGCGCATGAAATTGTCCAGCGCCGCCTGCAAATCCTGAGTGAGCTTCTTGATCTCCTCGTCGCTTGCGCCACGTTCCAGCGCCTGCTTGAGCGCGTCCTGCGCCGCACGCAGCGCCTTGTCGACGTCGGTGATATTGCCATCTTCGATGCTCACCGCCAGCGACCACAGACTGGCCACCACCTCGCGGAGCGCGTTGTCGTTGCGGGCGGCTTCCAACTGCCGCGTCACGCTGTACAGACCAAGATACTGACCGGCCTCGGGCATGAACATTTCGGGCGCGATCATCAGCGCATCGAGCGCGGTAAAGACGTCCCCGTTCTTGTCGGCATCGAGCGCCAGAATACGGCGTTGTTCGATCAGCGCCCGCGCCAGAGGCTTGGTGAACAAGCGTTCGGGCAGACGCATATTGAACGGCTCGCTGCGGCCCTCATTGCCGGCCTCGTCCTTTGCGGTAAGGGTCAGCGTCAGATCCGCGCCCGCGTAAGGGTCCTCGCTGAGGTCCTTGACAGTCTGCCCGACGCCGTTGCGCGTCCGCGCGTTCGGCAACACCAGTGCAAACTGCGGCGGCTCGAAAAGCGGCCGGGGTTGCTTGGCAGCTTTGGTCGTCTCGCTCGGCCGCGCGGCGAAATGCGCCTGGGCTTCGGTCACGCCGTAATCGTCCTCGACCTTGTAGGACATCTGCAGCGAGCCGCGCGCCTGACGTTCCGGATCTTTCGCCAGCGCGATCGTCGGCGCGCGATCCGCAATCGCGCTGAACTTCCATTCCGGTTGTCCGGAGGGAGCGCGGACATGCACGGTGCCGTTGCCCGCGATCGTGAAATGCTTTTCGTTGGTGCCTTTGGGCGCCTGCTCGGTCGGCACCGCTTCGTTCACACCGCCGCCAGCCAGGACATCGAGAGTGCCACCGCTCGATCTGACGATCAGGGTGCTGCCCGCCGGAACCGGCAGCGGTCCGGCGGCAGGCAATACAGCTTCCTTGTTCGCGTTCGACAGGATGATCGGAGGCTTGCCGGTGTAAAGCGGCGGCGTCACCCACGCATCGACACGGACCGTGGCGGGTGACAGCACGCCATTCCAGTCGAACGCGGCAGCGACCCTCATGACGCGCTCGTTGCCTGCGGCAACATAGGCCGCCACAACCAGCAGCACGATTAGCGCGCGCAGTGCCCAGGGGTCGTGAAGCGCGAGCCGTGGCGACGGCAGGCCGGCCCGGATGCGTTTGATGGAGGCCAGTGTACGTTCGCGCTGCGCTTGCCAGAGCGCCTGAGCTACGGGATCTTGCGTGGCCAGCGTATCTGTCAGAGCGGTCGCCGGCCGGTGGCGGATGCCGGAACCGCGGTCGAGCCGGCTTAAAGCCTGTTCGCGCGCGGGCCAGCGAAACCGGACGAGCGGCAAAAGGGCCGCGAGAGCGAGTAGCGCGAACAGGGCAAGGCCGATGGCGCGCGCAATGAACGGCAGAGCCAGCCAGAGCCCGGCCCATGACACCACCAAAAACAGGCCGGCGACGGTCATCAGCCGCGCGAGATGCGGCCAGGCGCGCTCCCATGCGAGCGCGTATTTTGCCCTTTTGAGAGCCTGCGCCAACTTCAGCCGCGAAACGGCGTCCGTGTCGCGTGCCGTTTCGGGCAGATCGGGGATGGCGCCGCTCAATCAATTCTCCAGTCCGCAACTCTCCAGTTCGCCGAAACAGCACCCTAGCACAACGGCGGCAATGAGGCACCCGTTCCGGAGCGGAAACCCACACCCGGAAATACGCATAACACGAAGGCGTGACTGCGCCGCCGCGACCTCGTAACGTCCCGCCCGGGACGAGGAAACATCGAACAAAACGCCGAGGATACTATGGACAAGAAGACGCACGACAAGGGTTTGGAAATTCGCAAGGCGGTGCTGGGCGAGGCCTATGTCGCCAACGCCCTGAAGAACGCGGATGAATTCAACAAGCCGTTTCAGGAACTGGTGACGGAGTACTGCTGGGGCGCCGTGTGGGGCCGGGAAGAACTGCCGCGTAAAACCCGCAGCATGCTCAATCTTGCGATGATCTCCATTCTCAACCGGCCACACGAATTGAGAGTGCACATCAAGGGCGCGCTGGTGAACGGTGTCACCAAGGACGAAATCCGCGAGATCTTCATGCAGGTCGCAATCTATGCCGGAGTGCCTGCCGGCGTGGACAGCTTCCGAATTGCACGAGAAGTATTCGCCGAACAGGACAAGGGCTGAGGGCGCATCGCCATGGAGATCGGTTTCATCGGCCTCGGAAACATGGGCTTCCCGATGGCTCGCCGCCTGATCGAGGCCGGCCATACGCTCATCGTATTCGACATGCGCAAGGAAGCGGTCGACCGGCTGGTCGCACTTGGGGCGCAGGCCGCATCTTCGCCAAAGGAGATAGCCGACCGCGTCGAAACCGTGATGGCGAGCCTGCCCTCGCTGCAGGCTTCGTTCGACGTCGCAACCGGCGTGATCGAGGGACGGCGCGTCAGGCGTTTCGTCGATCTCTCCACGGTCGGCTCGCATATGGCGGTACGCATTCATGATCTACTCGCAACGCGCAACATCGTGCAGCTCGACAGCCCTGTCAGCGGCGGGGTTGGCGGCGCGGAGAAGGGAACGCTGGCCGTCATGGTGTCGGGCCCGCGCCTCGATTTCGATACGGTGAAACTGGCGCTCGATGTGATCGGCAAGGTTTTCTTCATCGGCGAGAAGCCCGGCTCGGCGCAGACCATGAAGCTTGCGAACAATTTCTTGTCTGCAACCGCTTTGGCGGCAACGTCGGAAGCGGTCGTGATGGGCGTCAAATCGGAACTCGACCCGAAAATCATGATCGACGTCATCAACGCCGGATCGGGCCTCAACACCGCATCGCGCGACAAATTTCCGCGCTCGGTCCTGCCGCGCACCTTTGATTTCGGTTTCGCAACGGGGCTGATGGTCAAGGACGTCCGGCTCTGTCTTGAGGAAATGAAATCGCTTGGCCTTTCGATGGAGGTTGCCGAAGCCGTCGGACGCCTCTGGGAGGTGGTGATCCGCGAGATGGGCCCTGACTCCGATTTCACCTCCGCCATCAAGCCGATCGAAAAAGCAGCGGGCGTGGTGGTCGGAGGAACAGCCAGTCACGCCGCGAAGTAATGGTTTCAAACGGCGAAACTTTCACAACGCGCATCGGTAGCCTCGTGGTTCGAGACGCGCGGCCTTGCCGCGCTCCTCACCATGAGGGTTTGGCAGATCGTCTCGGAGCCTCATCCTTGAGGAGCGGCGTCTTCGCCGCGTCTCGAAGGATCAGTGGCCTCTGGTTTCAACAACGCTCCCCTGTCGTCGCCCGGCTTGACCGGGCGATCCAGTAATCACCATCATCGCCGAAGTAAGCACTGGTCCCATTTAGTGGGTCTACATCCCCGCGCTTCATTCGCACCATCGGTTACTGGGTCGCCCGGTCAAGCCGGGCGATGACACCGGTGGGTTCGGGCGATGACACCGGTGGGGTGCGAGCGACGATACAGATAGCGTTCAACAACGCCTCCCCCTGTCGTCGCCCGGCTTGACCGGGCGATCCAGTAATCACCACCATCGCCGGAATCGGCACTGGTCCCACTTATTGGGTCTACATCCCTGCGCTTCATTCGCACTATCGGTTACTGGGTCGCCCGGTCAAGCCGGGCGATGACACCGGTGGGTTCGGGCGATGACACCGTGGGGTGCGAGCGACGACACCGGTGGTGTTCGAGCGACGATACAGATAGCGTTCAACAACGCCCCCCTGTCGTCGCCCGGCTTGACCGGGCGATCCAGTAATCACCGCCGTCGGAATCAGCACTGGTCGCGTCCACTGGCTCTACATCCCTGCACTTCATTCGCACCATCGGTTACTGGGTCGCCCGGTCAAGCCGGGCGATGACACCGGTGGGTTCGGGCGATGACACCGGTGGGGTGCGAGGGACGATACAGGTTGCGTTCAACAACGCTCCTCTGTCGTCGCCCGGCTTGACCGGGCGATCCAGTAATCACCACCATCGCCGAAGTAAGCACTGGTCCCATTTAGTGGGTCTACATCCCTGCGCTTCATTCGCACCATCGGTTACTGGGTCGCCCGGTCAAGCCGGGCGATGACACCGGTGGTGTTCGCGAGTGACAACACCGGTGGCTTCGGGCGATGACACCGGTGGCTTCGCGCGATGACACCGGTGAGGTGCGGGCGATGACACCGTCGTTTTGTTGCACGCACGCCTCCGCTTCCTCACTGCGCGATCAGCGCCCGGCGTTTCCCGCGCAATGGTTTTAACGGTTTCCTTCGTGCTCTCCCCAGTGACCGGGCTTTTTTGCCACTGTCGTTCGTCGATCGCTTGACGAACTTGATGCCAGCGTCGGGGCATCAGGACCACACGACTTCGCCGTCCGCCTGATTGTCGCCCGTCCTGCGACCGTCAAACGTCCACCGCATCCCGCCCCGCGTTCGTGACGATCGCGAAACGCCCCTCTTGCCGGGACGGGATGGATCATCGATACATCTGATTTGGGTTTCGGAAAAAGCGAAATATTTTTCGTAACAGGGCTGGACAGGTTTTCGGCGTAGGCGCGGAGATTGCCCGACGGGCAAATCAAACCATCAACACGTTATTGATGGAGCGGTGCCTGAAAGTATACCGCGCTCCCTGTTCATGGTTCGAGACGCGCGGCTCTGCCGCGCTCCTCACCATGAGGGCCAAAGAATGAAGCGTACGCAGTGCGCTGCGGCTAAAGCCAGGGCGCGAGCTTGTCCATCGCGATCAGCGCGTCGGCGTCCACACGGGGGCGGACGACGGCGTACTGGTCGTCGTTGACGAGCACTTCCGGAACGAGCGCGCGGGTGTTGTAGGTGCTTGACTGCACCGCGCCATAAGCGCCTGCCGTCATGATCGCGAGGAGATCGCCCGCTTTCGGCTCGCTCAGCGTACGCTCGAGCGCGAGATAGTCGCCGCTCTCGCAGACCGGCCCGACCACGTCGGCAACGATCGCAGGCGCGCCCGGCGTGGGCAGCGCGACCGGCAGGATGTCGTGGTGCGCTTCGTAGAGCGTCGGCCGTATCAGATCGTTCATCGCGGCGTCGATGATGACGAAATTCTTTGCCTCGCCATGCTTCACGTAAATGACGCGGCTGACGAGAATGCCGGCATTGCCGACGATCATTCGCCCCGGCTCGAACATCAGCGTGCAACCGAGATTATGCGCGACGCGCTTCACCATCGCCGCATAGACATCGGGCGTCGGCGGCGCTTCCCGGTCCATGTAATAGGGAATGCCGAGCCCGCCGCCAAAATCGACATGCGATATGGCGTGGCCATCCCCGCGCAATGTCTGCACGAATTCGGACACAATCCTGAACGCCGTTTCCATCCGGCTGAGATCGGTGATCTGGCTGCCGATATGCACATCGGTGCCGGTCACCTCGATGCCCGGCAGTTTTGCCGCGCGCGCGTACACGGCGCGGGCACGGGCGAGCGGAATGCCGAATTTGTTTTCCGATCGGCCGGTGGAGATCTTCGCATGAGTGCCGGCATCGACGTCGGGGTTGACGCGCACCGAGATTCGCGCGGTTCGCCTCTGCTCGCCGGCCAACCGCGAGAGCAGTTCGAGCTCCGGTTCGGACTCGATGTTGATGCAGAGAATGTCGGCGGCGAGCGCGGCACGCAATTCGGCTTCGGTTTTTCCAATGCCTGAGAACAATATCTTGCCGGGCGGAATACCGGCGGCCAGCGCGCGCTTCAATTCACCGCCCGAGACCACGTCGGCGCCGGCCCCCAACTTCGCCAGCGTGCGCAGCACGGATTGATTGGAGTTGGCCTTCATGGCGTAGCAGACAAGAACCTTCTCGTCGGCGAAGGCTCCGGTGAAAACGCGATAGTGCCGCTCCAGCGTCGCCGTCGAATAGCAATAAAACGGCGTACCAACGGCCTCCGCGAGATCGGACAGGTTGACGGCCTCGGCGTGAAGCACGCCGTTGCGATAGTCGAAATAATTCATGGTTAGCTCAGTTGCCGAGGAGCGGATCGAGAATGAATGGTCGCTTGATGCCTTTGGTAGCGGACGGCGGCGCATCGGTTCCGTAGTTCGGATTGAACACGCTCGGCCGGCTCGCGGCGTCGGCTTCCGTATCGGTTGGCGCGACGGAGCTCGAGGGTGACGTGCCGGTCGGCGGCAGGTCGAGCGGTCCTTTGCGGCCGCATCCGCCGAGCGCGAGCACGGCCGCGCCAATCAGAATGAAGGCCCATCTTTGCGATGACGGGCGGTGATTGCGATTCACGACGATATCCCCAATGCGGGCCACACCATACAAAGATTGCATTGCTCTGGCGAGACCCGACGATCCCTGGACGAACATGAAAATTGCAGCGGAACGGTGAGAACTCAGCCTGATTTCCGCTGTTTTTCCAGCCGCTTTTCCCACGCTTTCGCCTGCGCCAGCACATTTTTCGGCGCGGTGCCGCCAAAGCTCGTCCGGCTCTTCACAGAGGCTTCCACCGAAAGCACGCGCAGGGCATCGGCCGTGATTCTCAGCTCGACTTCCTGCATCGACGCAAGCGGCAAGTCGTGCAGCGGCACGCCCTGCTTCGATGCAACAGCCACAATGCGACCGGTGACATGGTGAGCGTCGCGGAACGGCATTTTCAACGTCCGTACCAGCCAGTCCGCAAGATCGGTTGCGGTGGCGTAGCCCTCACCGGCAGCGGCCTTCATCCGGCCCTCATCGGGCACGATGTCGGCGGCCATTCCGGTCATGGCGCGGACGGCAAGCGCAAGCGCGCCGAACGCTTCCATCGCCCCCTCCTTGTCCTCCTGCATGTCCTTTTGATAGGCGAGCGGCAGGCCCTTCATCACGATCAGCAAGCCGGCGAGCGCGCCGATCACCCTGCCCGTCTTGGCGCGCACCAGTTCCGCCGCATCGGGATTGCGCTTTTGCGGCATGATCGAAGAGCCCGACGTGAATTTGTCGGACAGCCGCACCAGCCCAACCAGGGGCGAGGTCCAGATGACGAGTTCCTCGGCAAAGCGCGACAGATGCACCGAAGCGATTGCCGCCGCCGACAGGGTTTCCAGCACGAAGTCGCGGTCGGAAACCGCGTCGAGCGAATTGGCCATCGGGCGGTCGAAGCCGAGCGCCTTTGCCGTCGCATTCCGATCGATGGGAAAGGACGTGCCGGCGAGCGCCGCGGCGCCGAGCGGTAATTCATTGAGACGCTTGCGCGCGTCGGCGAAGCGGCCGCGGTCGCGCGCCGTCATCTCGACATAGGCCAGAAGGTGATGCCCGAACGTCACGGGCTGTGCGGTCTGCAGATGCGTGAAGCCCGGCATCACGGTGCCGGCATGCTCGATCGCCCGCGTCGACCAGCGCGCGCTGAAAGGCGGCGAGCGCGGCATCGATTTCGTCGATCGTGTCGCGGACGTAAAGCCGAAAATCCGTCGCCACCTGATCATTGCGCGAACGCGCGGTATGCAGCCGCCCCGCAGCCGGGCCGATCAACTCGCCAAGCCTGCTCTCGACGTTCATGTGAATGTCTTCGAGCGCGCGCTTGAAATCGAACGATCCCTGGCCGATTTCTGACAAAATCGTGTCTAGACCCTTCGCGATATTTTTCGCATCGTTCGCGGTGATGATGCCTTGTGCGGCAAGCATTGCCGCGTGCGCCTTCGATGCGGCGATGTCCTGGGCATAAAGGTGCCGATCGACGTCAATGGAGACGTTGATTTCCTCCATGATGGCGTCAGGGCGTTCGGAAAACCGGCCGC
Organism: uncultured Alphaproteobacteria bacterium; assembly: GCA_963764155.1. GTDB lineage: Bacteria > Pseudomonadota > Alphaproteobacteria > Rhizobiales > Xanthobacteraceae > Bradyrhizobium. The sequence continues at coordinate 232,598 of CAVXRI010000006.1, read as the reverse complement.
CCCACATCTTGTTGCTCATGACCTGCTGCTCACGGCTTGCTGCTCACCTGCCACCCGGTCGTCACGTCGGCGGGCGCCGTACGCTTGTCTGCTCGACCCGGCCGTAATTATAGGCTCTGCATAGCCGTATCTGATACTGGATGACAAACGATATGCCTGAAACGTCCCCACCCGCGCCGGCTACCCGCCGGACTCCCCTGTCCCGGATTCCGTTGGTTATCGGGGCGGTGCTGGTCGGAGCAGGGATAGGTTTTGCCGGGGTGTACGGGATCGGCGGGCTTAAACCCGCCTCTGGCGATCCGGCCTGCCGCAGGGCGGTCGAAATTGCACGAAAGATCGCGCCGCTCGCCCATGGCGAAGTCGCGGCACTGACCTTGGCGACGGCCCCGCTGCGCCTCCCCGACCTCGCCTTTTGGGATGCGGACGGCAAGCCCAGAAAGCTGTCCGACTGGCGCGGGAAGACCGTGCTGGTGAACCTGTGGGCAACCTGGTGCGTACCCTGCCGCCGGGAGATGCCCGCGCTCGATAAATTGCAAACCGAGCTCGGCGGCCCGGACTTCGAGGTGGTCGCCGTCAATATCGATACAAGGGATTCCCAAAAGCCCCGAAACTTCCTGAAGGACGCCAATCTGACCCGGCTCAACTACTTTAGCGACCAAAACGCCAAGGTGTTTCAGGATCTTAAGCAGATCGGCCGGGCGCTGGGGATGCCCACGTCGGTGCTGGTGGATGGCCAGGGCTGCGAGATCGCGACCATTGCCGGGCCCGCCGAATGGGCTAGCGAAGACGCGGTCAAGCTGATCAAGGCGGCGGTAAAGCCGCAAGCCGCTGGATTTTAGATCTAGGCGCTGATGTCGAGACTGCCGCCGATGCCCGGACCGAGATTAGCGGTCGATGACCCCTGAATACCCAGCAGGGTTTCCACCGCTGATTTCTCGGCGTCCGCGTCGGATTTGATCAGGGATGTTGCGATTTGGGTCTGCAAATTCCCGGTCTGAAGACCGAGAAGGCTCGAAACCAAGCTTATCGTGTCCATACGCTACAACTCCCAGACCGGATTACCTTAGCCGGGCAGAAGTTAACAATTACTGGAGTGGCAGAGAAAACAGTCGAACCGGTCAGGGCTCTCAGCGCGTCGGGACCGGCTTGGCGCCGCGATAATCGTAGAAGCCGCGCTGGGTCTTGCGGCCGAGCCAGCCCGCCTCGACGTACTTCACCAGCAGCGGGCACGGCCGGTACTTGGAGTCCGCGAGGCCTTCGTGCAGCACCTGCATGATCGACAGGCAGGTGTCCAGGCCGATGAAATCCGCCAGTTCAAGCGGCCCCATCGGATGGTGCGCGCCGAGCTTCATCGCCGCATCAATTGCCTCGACGTTTCCGACGCCTTCATAGAGCGTGTAGATGGCTTCGTTGATCATCGGCAGCAGAATGCGGTTGACGATGAAGGCCGGAAAATCCTCCGATACCGCGACCTGCTTGCCGAGCTTGCCGACGAATTCCCGGGCCGCCTCGAACGTGCCGTCGTCGGTGGCGATGCCGCGGATCAACTCGACCAGTTCCATCAGCGGCACGGGATTCATGAAATGAATGCCGATGAAGCGTTCCGGACGATCGGTGCTGGCGGCGAGCCGCGTGATCGAGATCGACGACGTGTTGGAGGCGACGATGGCCTCCGGCTTCAGCACGGCGCAGACGTCGTGAAAAATCTTGCGCTTGATCTCCTCCTTTTCGACCGCGCTCTCAATGACCAGGTCGCAATCGGCGAGCCCGTCCAGCGTCTCGGTCGAAACAATCCGTTTCAGCGCCTGATTACGCAAATCCTCGCCGATGATATGTTTTGCGACCTGGCGCGACAGATTGCCATTGATGGTCGCCATCCCCGACTTCAACCGGTCGGCCGACACATCATTGAGCACAACATCGAAGCCGGCCAGCGCCGCGACATGCGCGATGCCGCTGCCCATCTGCCCCGAGCCGATCACGCCGATCTTTTTGATCATAGCCGCCATCTTTTGATCTCGCGCTCGCCCATCGCACCAACTCTGTCACGCGTTCTTCAACGAAACCGTGTCGACGAAACCGCTGACACTGTCATCTAAAATAAACACCGGCGGACATGTAAATCATCCGGCCGGTATCTTGACCGCGCTTATTTTCCGAGTTTCCCGAGCGCCTCGGTCAGTTCGGGAACCGCTTGATAGAGATCCGCGACCAGACCATAATCCGCTACCTGGAAAATCGGCGCGTCTTCATCCTTGTTGATAGCAACAATCACCTTGGAATCTTTCATGCCGGCGAGATGCTGGATCGCGCCGGAGATGCCGATGGCCACATACAGTTCCGGCGCAACCACCTTGCCGGTCTGTCCAACTTGCCAGTCGTTGGGCGCGTAGCCGGCATCGACCGCGGCGCGCGAGGCGCCGACTCCGGCGCCCAGCTTGTCGGCGAGCGGCTCGATGTATTTGGCGAAATTCTCGCGGCTCTGCATCGCGCGTCCGCCGGAGACGATGATTTTTGCGGATGTCAGTTCGGGACGGTCGCTCTTGGCGACTTCCTCGCCGACGAAACTCGACAGGCCCGGATCGGCGCTTGCCGACGCATTCTCGATCGACGCGCTGCCGCCTGCGCCTGCGGCCGCGAAGGTCGAGGTGCGCACCGTAATCACCTTCTTGGCATCCTTTGACTTCACTGTCTGGATGGCGTTGCCGGCATAGATCGGCCGCTCAAACGTGTCGGGCGAAATCACCTTGATGATTTCGGATACCTGCATCACATCGAGCAGCGCCGCTACTCTCGGCATCACGTTCTTGAAGCGGGAGGTCGCGGGCGCAACGAACGCATCATAGCCGGGAGCCAGCGCCACGATGAGCGCGGCCAACGGCTCGGCGAGATCGTGGGCGTAAGCCTCGCCCTCGGCGACCAACACCTTTTTGACGCCGGCGAGCTTGGAAGCCGCTTCCGCCGCAGCCTTGGTGCCCTCGCCGCCGCCGGCAACCAGCACATCCACCTCAGCACCCAATTGAGCGGCCGCCGTCAGCGCCTTGTTGGTGGAATCCTTTAGCGTTCCGTGGTCGTGTTCGGCAATCAACAGCGTCGTCATCAGAGAACCCCGGCTTCATTCTTGAGCTTGGAGACCAACTCGGCGACGTCCTTGACCTTGGCTCCCGCCTTGCGGCCCGGAGGCTCCGACGTCTTGAGGACTTCAAGGTGGGCGGTGAGATCGACGCCGTAATCCGCCGCGCTCTTGTCCGCAATCGGCTTCTTCTTTGCCTTCATGATGTTCGGCAGCGAGGCATAGCGCGGCTCGTTGAGCCGCAGGTCGGTCGTGACGATCGCCGGTCCCTTCAGCTTGATGGTCTGCAGGCCGCCGTCGACTTCGCGCGTCACCTTGAAGTCGGAGCCCTCCACCTCAAGCTTGGAGGCGAAAGTCGCCTGCGACCAGCCGAGCAATGCAGCCAGCATCTGGCCTGTCTGGTTGCTGTCGTCGTCGATCGCCTGCTTGCCGAGAATGACGAGGCCCGGCTTTTCTTCATCGGTAATGGCCTTGAGGATCTTCGCCACCGCCAGCGGCTCGACGGTGCCTTCCGCCTTGACCAGGATGCCGCGGTCGGCCCCCATCGCAAGCCCGGTGCGAATAGTCTCCGACGCCTGCGCCGGACCGATCGATACCACCACGATTTCGGTTGCCTTGCCGGCCTCCTTCAGCCGCAGGGCTTCCTCGACGGCGATTTCATCGAACGGGTTCATGGACATCTTGACGTTGGCGAGTTCCACGCCGGACCCGTCGGTTTTGACGCGGACTTTGACGTTGTAATCAACCACCCGCTTCACTGGCACCAGAACCTTCATCGGTCGTCTTTCGCTTGGAATTTGAGGGTTTGATCAGCTTTGGCGCGGAACCTAAAGGTCCGGCCAACCCCGGTCAACGCGCGAGGGGCAAAAATTGCCCGTAAAGCGACGCGTTCAGCGGTTTTGGCCGGGCACCCATAGCACGTCCCGCGCGCCGTTATCATTGGCGGATCGGCTGGCCACAAACAGGAAATCCGACAGCCGGTTCATATACCGAATGGCGGCATCGCCGACGGGTTCCTCGGGTTTTGCCGCGAGCTCCACGATAAGCCGTTCCGCCCGGCGGCACATGGTCCGCGCCAGATGCAGGTATGCCGCCGCCGGCGTGCCGCCGGGCAGCACGAACGAGTTCAACGACGACAGCGGCGCGTTCAGGGCGTCGATATCGCGCTCCAGCCGCTCGACCTGGCTCGAGAGCAGTCGCAGTCGTTCGGCCTTGTCCTCACGGTGGGGAACTGCGAGGTCCGCGCCGAGATCGAACAGGTCGTTCTGGATCAGGCCGAGCATGGTGTCGATTTCGCGCGAACCTTGCTCGCGCGAATCCTGCAGATGCAGCCGGATGATGCCGATCACGGCATTCGTTTCGTCGACGGTTCCGTAGGCGCTGACCCGCAGATCATATTTCGGCCGGCGTTCGCCGCTGCCGAGTGCGGTGGTACCGTCATCGCCGGTTCGCGTGTAGATTCGATTGAGCACGACCATCTCGTCTCTCCCTCAGCGCCCCATCGCCCAAATCGCCAGCATGGTGATCACGATCGCAACGAATTGCGCCAGCACCCGCAGCTGCATCAGTTTTTGCGACCGGTTGGGCGAGCCGCCCCGCATCATGTTCAGCAGCCCAAGCAGCAGCACCAGCGCGACGGCGGCGAGCGCAACGGGAAGCAGAATTGATTTCAGAAAAAATGTCATTGCGACTAGATAACACCGTGCGGGGCAGACCGCCATTGCGCGGGAGGCGGAGCCGCACGATCTGGCTTTTGGCACGATAATGTCAGAAGGTCGGCCGGCAAACTCCTGTTCCGCCATAGGATAAAATGTGAGGCAGCTTCGCTACATCTACGTCGTCGCCCTGGATGCGTTTTATACGTTTCTGGCCGATGACGGCTGGGCCATCGCCAGCCATATCGCGCTCTCGACGCTGATGGCGCTGTTTCCGTTCCTGATCGTGCTGACGTCGCTGGCCGCTTTTCTGGGATCGCAGGACCTTGCCGATCAGGCGGCCGGACTGTTGCTCCAGATCTGGCCGAAACAGGTCTCCGACACGCTTTCGGTGGAGGTCCACGATGTGCTGACGACGACTCGCGGCGACGTGCTGACCATCGGCGCGGTGCTCGCGGTGTATTTTGCCTCGAACGGCGTCGAAGCGCTGCGCGTCGCGCTCAACCGCGCCTATGCCGTGACCGAGCCGCGGCGCTGGTACTGGCTGCGGCTGGAATTGATCGGCTACACGCTGGTCGCCGCGTTCACTTCGCTGGCGATGGCGTTCCTGATCGTGCTCGGACCGCTGATCATTGAGGCGGTAAGGCGCCACATTCCGCTGGTGGTCGAAACCAACGAAAAGCTTCTCAACCTTTCGCGCTACGGCATCACCATCACCGCGCTGACGGTCGCGCTGTTTATTCTGCACGCCTGGCTGCCGGCGGGGCGGCGCACCTTTCTGCAGATCCTGCCCGGGATCATCTTCACGATCGTCGGATCGCTGATTTCAGGCGTGGTGTTCGGGCAATATCTCGCGCGCTTCGCCAACAATTACGTCACGATGTATGCGGGGCTGGCCTCAGTGGTGATCGCGCTGGTGTTTCTGTATTTCATCGCCGCCATCTTCGTCTACGGCGGCGAACTGAACGCTTCCATCATCAAGTCGCAGCTGCCACACGGGGTCTCGCTTCAAGCAGCGCAGTTGCTAAAGAGCGCGGAGAAACAGGCTTGAGCAGAAAGGCATCGACCCCGGCCGCGCGTGCGGCCGCCTCATCCTCGCCTCGGCCCGACACGCCGATGATCGGGATCAGGCCGCACGGCTCTTTCATCGCGCGGATTTGCCTGACGGCCTCGATGCCATCGATGCCGGGCAGCACCATGTCCATCAACACCACGTCGAACGCGCCTTGCGCGATCCGCTCGGCGGCGGCTTCGCCGCGGCCAATGAATTCCGCTTGATGGCCGAGTTCGCTCAAGATCGTATTGAGCACCACGCGGCCGAACGGATTGTCCTCGACGCTCAGGACGCGCAGCGGCGGCACGTGATCCGACACCGCCTGCTCATCGTCGCCGCGACCCGAGCCGTTCACGGCGTTGGCGCGCTCGAGGCTCACCGTCAGCGTGAAGGTGCTTCCACCGCCCCGCCGCTGTGAAACCGCGACGTCGCCCTCCATCGAGCGCGCGAGCTGCTTCACCGAGGACAGCCCAAGCCCCGCGCCGCCAAAGCGCGAGGCGATCGAGACGTTGGCCTGCGAGAAAGGCCGGAACAAACGCCTGATTTCTTTCAGCGTGAGTCCGATCCCGCTGTCGCTGATCGCAAAGGCGACGCCGGCCTTTCGCTTCGTTCCGCGCACCAGCGAAGCCTGCAGAGCGACGCCGCCGTTTTCGGTAAACTTCACCGCATTGTCGATCAGATTTTCCAACGCCGCTCGCAGCCTCACGGGATCGCCGACCACCAGTCCCGGAAGCTCGTCCGAAATCTCCACCCGCGATTGCAGGCCTTTCGCTGCGGCACGACCAGCGAGCGAATCCCCGGCGTTGCGAGCCAGAGCCCGCAGATCGAACAGATCCTGGCGCAGTCCGGCCGCGGAGGCCGGGTCCTTGGCGGCATCGACAAACAAGGTGGCCAGATTGGCGAGATGCTCAGCGCCGGCCTTGATGGTGTCGACCCAGCGCCGCTCGCGCTCGTCCAGTTCGGACGTCGACAGGAGATCGCTGATGGCGAGGATTCCGGTCAGCGGCGTGCGGACCTCGTGGGCAAATGCCGCAAGCGCTGCCTCGATCACGCCGGGCGCGACTTTGGGGGCGCGCTTGAGCACCTTGCCTCGGGCAACGCGCGACACGCGTTGCTTCGAGGACCTTTTCGGTGCAGGCCGTTTCTTTGCAGACCTCTTCTTGCGCAGCACGCGCGATTTCGCCGCCATCGAGTTCCCCGGCAGTCCCCCGGCCGCCGCCGGGATCAGCATGACACGAGGGGGCCTCGGGAGTCACGGATACCTTTGATTTCAAGGCGGGAAAGTCAGCCCAATCCGACCAGCCGCCTGATGTCGGCCGGCGACGCGCCCGCCGCGCGGAGTTCACGCAAGCCGGTGGCGGCGCTGGATTTCGAAAGCTTCCGCCCATCATCGTCGCGAATCAGGCGATGATGACGATAGAGAGGCTGCGGCAGGCCGAGCAAATGCTGCAAAAGGCGATGGACGCTGGTGGACCAGAACAGGTCCTGGCCGCGCACCACTTCGCTCACCCCTTGCAAGGCGTCATCGATCACGACCGACAAGTGATAGCTGGTTGGCGTGTCCTTGCGCGCCAGAATGACGTCACCCCATTGTTCGGGCCGGGCTGCGACGTCCCAAATGTGCTGCCCAGTGTGCTGCCCGGTTTCGCCATCGAGACGCTCGCCAAGCTCGACCCAGCCGAGTTCACCGGCGCGCAAACAGGCCTTCGCCATGTCGAGCCGCAGCGCATAGGGCGCACCCGTTTCGGTCAACTGCTGCCGCTGGTCGGGCGAGAGCAGCTTCGCCGTGCCCGGGTAGAGCAACGCGCCGTCGGGGTCGCGCGGCCATTGGTTGCCCGCTTCACGTTCCGCCACCAGTCGCGCCATCTCCGCCCGGCTTTCGAAAGCCGGATAGACCAGTCCTTGCTCGGATAGCGTGTGCAGCGCGCCGCGATAGTCGGAGAGATACTCGGATTGCCGCCGCACCGGCTGCTCCCAAACAATACCAAGCCAGGACAGGTCTTCGTAAACAGCCGTTTCAAACTCCGGTCTGCATCTGGCGCTATCGATGTCCTCGATGCGTAGCAGGAAACGGCCGCCGCTCTGCCTTGCGGCATCGAAATTCAGGAACGCCGAAAAAGCATGGCCGAGATGCAGGTAGCCGTTCGGGCTCGGCGCAAATCGGAAGACCGGCGGCATTGGATTCGTTCCCCTCGTCGCGGCGTAGTAACCTGCCATGTAATCTGGGATGTAATCTGGGATGTAAATCTGTCCTGCGCAGAGCAAATGCGCTTGCCTGCGGTCCCTGCCCATCCTTCAAGATTCTGTTACGATATGGAAAGGTTCGCTGGTCAAGCCCCGCGCATACGACTAACCGACATGATGATCATTCACCTCGAGACCCAGGCCGACCTGGAAGACGCGATCCACGCACTGGTCAAACAAGACCCGCGACTTAAGCCCATTCTTGAAATAGCGGGGATGCCCGCGCTGCGGCGGCGCGAGCCGGGCTTTGTCGGCCTCTCCCACATCGTTTGCGGTCAGCAATTGTCCACGGCGAGCGCCGGGGCGATTTGGGCGCGCCTCAGCGCGGCCTTCCAGCCGTTCGACCCCGATGTGGTGGGCTCAGCCCGCGCGAATCGTCTCGGCCGGCTCGGATTGTCAGCGGCGAAGATCAAGACCTTGAAGAATGTCGCGCGCGAACTTTCCGCCGAGCGGCTCAACCTCGACGTACTCGCGAACGAAGATGCCGACGCCGCGCACAACACGCTGACCGCGCTGCACGGCATCGGGCCCTGGACGGCCGACGTCTATCTGCTGTTTTGCCTCGGTCATGGCGACGCATGGCCCGCGGGCGATCTTGCCCTGCAGGAAGCGGTGAAAATCGGATTGGGGCTTCAAACGCGCCCTACGGCGAAGCAGATGGCGCCGCTAGCTGAACCGTGGCGGCCAATGCGCGGCGCGGCAGCGCATCTGTGGTGGAGCTATTACCGGGCCTTGAAAAAACGCGAGGGCGTGATCGCCGGTGAAGGCAAGCCGAATGGTGTTGCAAAAACCGCTCTCGTGAAACCGAAAGCCGTCAAAGCAAAATCGGCCAAACTCATATCCGCACAACCACAGCCCAGGAGGGCCAAGGGACGGAAAGCGCCGCATTGAAGCGTTGAACTCAATCGCGCCTCAGCGCGGCTACCCGTCGATAACTTCAGGAGCGGCATTCCTCCGGCGCAACGCCGTCTGCGGTCGCTGACGGGCTGGCCCGCTTTCTGCTCGATCTTAAAGGGTGTAGCGTGCGGCAAGGGAACCGCCGCGAAGACGGCCGACGAGAAACGCACATGCTCGATCGAACCACGGATATCGCAAGTGCCGCCGAGAACTGGCTCGCGCGGTTCGAAGCCGCGCTGACACAGTGCGACGACGGCGCGCTAAAGGACCTGTTTCATCCGGAAAGCTATTGGCGCGATGTACTGGCGCTGAGCTGGAACCTGCAGACGATCAACGGCGCCGACGCCATCCTTGGGGAATTGCAGGCCTGCGCGGCATCCGCATCTCCAGCCGGATTTGGGATAGATGACCAACGCGCCGCGCCGCGCTGGGTGACACGCGCCGGCAGCAACAGCATCGAAGCGATCTTCCGGTTTGAAACCGCGCTCGGACGCGGCAGCGGAATTTTCCGGCTGTTGCCCGATGCGGAGGATAACAACCGGCTGAAGGCGTGGACGTTGCTGACCGCGCTCGATGAGCTCAAGGGGTTTGAGGAGCAGCAGGGCCAGACGCGGCCGCGCGGCCAGGCCTATTCACGCGATTTCCGCGGGCCGAACTGGCTCGATCAGCGCAAGGCCGCCCTTGGATATTCCGGTCGCGAGCCCGCGGTGTTGGTGGTCGGCGGCGGACAGGCCGGACTTTCGATCGCGGCGCGCTTGAAGCAATTGCAAGTCGACACGCTGATCGTCGACCGCGAGGCGCGTGTCGGAGACAACTGGCGCAAGCGCTATCATGCGCTCACCCTGCACAACCAGGTGCAGGTCAATCATTTGCCCTACATGCCCTTCCCGCCGAACTGGCCGGTTTACATCCCCAAGGACAAGCTCGCCAACTGGTTCGAAGCCTATGTCGAAAGCATGGAGCTGAATTTCTGGACCGGAACCGAATTCGAAAGCGGCGTTTACGATGACGCTGCGAGACGCTGGAAGGTGGCGTTGAAACGGGCGGACGGCAGCAAGCGCGAGATGCATCCGCGGCATGTGGTGATGGCCACGGGGGTCAGCGGCATCCCCAACTTGCCCGACATTGCCTCGCTGAAAAACTTTGCCGGCACGGTGGTGCATTCCAGCCGCTACGATGACGGCGAAAACTGGAAAGGGAAGCGGGCGCTGGTGATCGGCACCGGCAACAGCGGCCACGATATCGCGCAGGACCTCTACTCCAGCGGAGCTGAGGTCACGCTGGTCCAGCGCTCTTCGACCCTGATCACCAACATCGAGCCCAGCGCTCAGCTCGCCTACGCCGCTTACAACGAAGGCACACTGGAGGATAACGATCTGATCGCAACCTCGATGCCGCTGGCGCTGGCGCGGCGAACTCACGTCTTGCTGACGGAGCAATCGAAAAAGTTCGACCAGGAATTGCTCGATCGTTTGGCGCATGTCGGATTCAGGCTTGATTTCGGCGAGGGCGGCACCGGCTGGCAATTCAAATACCTGACGCGCGGCGGCGGCTACTACTTCAATGTCGGCTGCTCCGATCTCGTGGCCAGCGGCGCGATCAGGCTGGCGCAGTTTTCCAATATCGACGCCTTTGTCGCGCCCGGCGCGCGGCTGAAAGATGGCGGGATCATCGCCGCCGATCTGATCGTGCTCGCGACGGGGTATCGGCCGCAGGATGATCTGGTGCGCAAGCTGTTCGGGGAGACGGTGGCCAAGCGCGTCGGCCCGATCTGGGGATTTGGCGATGGCCAGGAACTGCGCAACATGTACACGCGCACGAGCCAGCCCGGGCTGTGGTTCATCGCAGGCAGCCTCGCGCAATGCCGGATCAACTCGAAATACCTGGCCCTCCAGATCAAAGCCATCGAGCAAGGCCTGTTGGCGCAATCCGGCGGTCCGCCTTAGGGCTCCTCGTGATCGAGAATCTGGCGAGCGATAAATGACTCCGCGTGCCGCCAGGCCGTATCGTTGTCGCCGCGGAAGGTGACAAGGCGATTGAAAACCACCTTCCGCGTTTTCACATCGATGATGTCGAATTTCGCCCACTGCACGAGCGTGCTCACCTTGTGAAAGCTGCTAATCAGCAGATAGCCGGCGCCAGCCGCTTGCGCCTTGTCGAGCAGTTGATCCGCGTCGATGTCGCCAACCGAACAGGCGTTTGGCGGGCAATCAAGCGCGACGTTTTGTATTTTCCCGCCTGCCGCCAGATCTTTGCGCAGCGAGGCCTCGAATTCGCGTAACCGCTTGAAGTGCTCGGTGCGCTGATCCGTGGGCTCCCCCGACGTATCGCTATACTGGATTTCCGCGACCGCCATGACGGCCGCTTCGGCCTGGACCCGACCCGGATGGGCGCAGAAAAGCGCGGCAGCAACGAGGGCAAGTGGAAGTAATCGTGGCTTTATCGGCTTCTTCACGGGCATCAGCTCTTTGTGCGGATCAGGCCGCGCATGTTAACCCGATTTCTTTGCATCTGGCGCTAATTCTCTTTTTCCAGCAGACGGCGCTGGATCAGCCAGCGCGCTCCACGGCTCCAGGCTGAATTGGCCCCCGCGCGCAGGTCCGTCTGCTGGACGTCGACCAGCGCTCCGGATTGAGCATCGCGAATTTTGTAGGTCACTGCATAATCCGTGCGGCTGATCCGGGTGACAATTCCAATCATGGACTGGTCGGCATGAAGACCAGCCGCGATCTTGGCTTCACATCCCCCGCAATCGTGCAATTTGCCTGCTTTCGCAGCTTCGTCATCAACTGCGCCGATGTCGACCAACTTGTAGCGTTCCGAGTGCGCGATCAGCCGCCGCGCCTCTTCCGTGGAAAGCCGCAATTGCTCGCGGTCGATGTCGTCGGGCGGAGTGTAGGCGGCCGCGGCGCTGAAATCCACCAGCTCGAAGGGGAACACCGCCAGCCGGATCGAGGGCGGCGCGACCGAATCCTTTGCGAGAGCGACTGCAGATCCAGCAACAATGATAGCCGAGCCGAAGATGAAAAGAATGCCGCGCATGAATGCACTCAGAGCCTGATGAACTTTTGTTGAATCATCCGCTCTACCTTTTCGTTGAATCCACATCTGCGCAAAACCCTTCGCGCTGATTGCAAGGGAAACCGTCACCGATTTCGCGGGATCGTGCTCTGGTAAACCCGATCTCGTTGCCACATCCTCCCATCGACGCCCCACGCGCGAAATGGAGATTTTCCCTGAAGTGACCGGGTGAAATGCCCGATGTTGGATCTCGGCGCTTTCTTCCCGACCAAATTTGCTTCTAAATGGTAGGAATGGAGCAGAGCTTGCAGCAGGCCCTCAATTTGGTGGCGGGCCGCGCGCGCGCCATCGACCTGAAGCTGCGACTGGCATTGCGCGTCGCGGCGCTCGCGGCGGTTTGTTTTCTGGCCGTCGCGGCCTACGCCATGTTCGATAGCGACCGTCTCGCCAGGGCCAAGGTGAGCCGCATTGCCGAAATCGTGGCCCGGGACATTTCACTGCAACAGTCGCAGGCGCAGTGGTACTCCCTATCCCCCAGTCGAACTCCAGATCTGCAACGGGTGGCGGCGCCCTTGATGGAGCCGGGCCTTTGCATTTCCTATCAGGACAATAACGGAGCCTTTCGCCAGGGCATCTGCAGCGGCGCGCTCGCCGAGGAAATCGCCGCCCCCGAAAGCTACGCCCGGCTCTATCGCGCCATGTTTCATCCCGGCGAACCGATCTTGAAGCCGCTGCTTGTCGAGAGCGAGACCCGCGGCATGGCGGTCGCCACCTTCGATCCCGCCGCGCAGATAGGCCAGAGTTGGCGGGAGGCCAGCCGCCTGCTTTCCATCATGGCTTTCGCCTTGGCGGGGCTTTGTCTCGCGGTCTATGCCGCGTTGGCGCGTGCCTTGCGGCCGACGCGCATCATAGGCACCGGGCTGAAGCAGCTTGCGGCGAACGACCTTTCAGCACGTCTGCCCAGTTTCGATCTCGCCGAGCTCTCGGCTATTTCCAACGTCTTCAACACACTGGCGCAAAAGCTGGAGTCCGCGCTCGCCGAGCGCACGGCCCTGACGCGAAAGCTCATCGCCGTGCAGGACGAGGAGCGGCGCCACCTTGCACGTGAATTGCACGATGAATTCGGTCAATCGTTGGCCGCCATCGCGGCGCAGGCCGCCGCGGCAGCCCACACGGCGGAGCGCCAATGTCCGCCGCTGCTGGAGGAATGCCGAGGCATCTCGCGCATCACGGCGGGCATGATGATGACACTGCGCGGAACGCTCGTGCGCCTGCGCCCGCCCGATGTCGAGGAACTCGGCCTCGCCCTTAGCCTGGAAAGTCTCGTTGCCAGCTGGAATGGTTTCGACAGGGGGCGCACGCAATTTGCCATTTCGATCATCGGCCAGGTCGAGGGTCTGCCACCGAGCATCTGCGCCAGCCTTTATCGCATCGCGCAGGAGGCGATCACCAATGCGGCGAAGCATGCTAACGCCGGTCACGTACACCTGCGTCTCGAGGCACGACCGGCCGACATCGTCTTGAGCGTCGAAGATGACGGCGAGGCAACGCCAGCCAATCTCGCGCCCAAAACCGGCATGGGGCTGCTCGGGATGCAAGAGCGGGTCGCTTCGCTCGGTGGAACGCTGCGGTTCGAGCGGCAGGCGGCGCGCGGCGCCCGGCTCGTCGCGACCATTCCCAACACGGGGCCTGAACTTTGACCATGCCCTGCACCAGGAATTTCACCCGCGTGATGCTGGCGGACGACCATGCGATCGTGCGCGAAGGCTATCGCTCGCTGTTGCAGAAGCAGGACCGCCTTCGAGTCGTCGCGGAGGCGGGCGACGGGGCCGACGCCTATCGCGCTTTACAAGGAGGTCAAGCCCGATCTCGTCATCATGGACATATCGATGCCGGGAATTGGCGGGGTGGAGGCCATCCGACACATCCGGCAATGGGACAGCTCCGCGCGCATCCTCGTGTTCACCATGCACCAGAGCGCCGCCTATGCGGTCCAGGCCATCAAAGCCGGCGCACGCGGCTTTGTGACGAAAAGCAGCCCGCCGGATACGCTATTGCGCGCCATCGGCGAGGTTATGGCCGGGCGCATCGCGCTTAGCCCCGACATCGATCACGAACTCGCCATCAATAGTCTCGCGGGCGAAGCCTTCGGCGGCCGATACGCTGAGCCCGCGGGAATTCGAAATCCTGCGTATGTTGCTGGCCGAGAAATCCGTCGATGAGATCGCACAAACGCTGCACATCAGCGTCAAGACCGTCGCCAACACGCGCTATCTCATCCGCGCCAAGCTTGGTGTCGCTTCCGACATCGAACTCGTACGTCTGGCGCTCCGTCAGCGGATCATCGCGGCGGATATGGAGAGCTAGCCGGGCGACTTCACCGGCCGCGCACTCGGGTCCGCCGAAATTGAAAGCAAGCCGCGGGAATCAAGCTGTTGGAAACAAGTCTTCGGGAGAGAATCACATGCCGGCTATCCTCGGCTCGGGCGAGCATCGTTACCGAGTGGCAGAGAATTGGGCGAAGCTGCCGGAGGGCTGGGAGCTCGCCGACGTCGCCTCGGTTGCGGTCGACAGCAAGGACCGTATCTATGTTTTCAACCGTGGCGCCCACCCAATGGTCGTGCTCGATCGCGCGGGTAATTTCATCAAGAGCTGGGGAGAGGGCTTGTTCAGCCGCGCGCATGGCCTGCATATCGACGCCGAGGATAATCTCTACTGCACCGATGATGGCGACCACACCGTGCGCAAATGCTCGGTTGACGGCAAGGTGCTTTTGACGATCGGCATCCCGAAGAAGCCGGCGCCGTTCATGAGCGGCGAGCCGTTCCATCGCTGCACCCACACCGCGCTGTCACCGAAGGGCGATATCTACGTATCGGACGGCTACGGCAACGCCTGCGTGCACAAATATACACCCGATGGCAGGCTGATCAAAAGCTGGGGCGAGCCCGGCACGGATCCCGGCCAGTTCAACATCGTCCACAACATCGCGACCGACGTGGATGGCTTTGTTTACGTGGCCGATCGCGAGAACCACCGCGTGCAGGTGTTCGACGGCAACGGCAAGTACGAGACGCAGTGGAACAATCTGCACCGGCCCTGCGCCCTGCATTGCTGCGGCGGCAAGCATCCAAAATTCATCATCGGCGAGCTCGGCCCCGGCATGCCCGTCAATCGCAAGGTCCCCAACCTCGGCCCGCGCCTGACCATCGTCGACTCCCAGGGCAAGCGCATCGCCCGGCTGGGCGGCGACGATGGTCCCGGCCTCGAGACCGGCAAATTCCTGGCGCCGCACGGCATCGCGCTGGACTCTGTTGGCGACATATATGTCGGCGAAGTCGGCGTCACTGATTGGAAGACCAGCTTTCCCGATGCGCCTATGCCTGCGGGGGTCAGGTTGACACGCTGCCTGCAGAAGCTGGAAAAGATTTGAAGCACAAGGTGATTGTGAAGACGACGAAGCCATCCCAGCCTTGCTTGGCTGGATGGCTTCGCCAGGGCTCACCGTGACGATCACGGCCGCTGTTCCCAGCCGGTGCATCAGCGTCCGGTTCGGCGGCATCCCACGCCCCTCGCCTGCAATTCTGAGATGTTCCAAGGACGTCGCCCTTGCAGGATAACGCCCCCAACGCTCTTCACAATCCCGTCACGCTGCCTGTAGTATGCCAGCCTAAGCTGCTTCGCAGCAGCCGAAATGGGCGCGCGCGTACTCCGCAGAGTGGGTACCGGTTTTGCGAAAAGGGTACGCGCAAGTTATAATATTGAGAGCATTTGCTTCCGGCAGACCGGTTCCCACTTTGCCGAAAAATGCTCTGGGAGCGTTTATTTGAACGCACATGTCTCGCAAGGCGGTTGGCCGGTGCTGGTCTTGAATGCGGATTTCCGGCCGCTGAGTTACTACCCGCTGTCTCTCTGGTCGTGGCAGGACGCGATCAAGGCGGTGTTCCTCGACCGCGTCAACATCGTCGAACACTACGACCGCGCCGTGCGCAGCCCTTCCTTCGAAATACAGCTGCCGAGCGTTGTGTCGCTGAAATCGTTCGTCAAGCCGACCACGCATCCGGCGTTCACCCGCTTCAACGTGTTTCTTCGTGACCGCTTCGCCTGCCAGTATTGCTCGGCGAACGACGATCTCACCTTCGATCACATCATCCCGCGCAGCAAGGGCGGCCAGACCACCTGGGAAAACGTGGTCGCGGCGTGTTCGCCGTGCAACTTGCGCAAGGGAAACCTGACGCCGCAGCAGGCGCGAATGTTTCCGAGGCAGGCGCCGTTCGCGCCGACGGTGCATCAACTGCACCGCAACGGCCGGCTGTTCCCGCCGAACTATCTGCACGACAGCTGGCTCGACTATTTGTATTGGGACACCGAGCTCGATCCGTAAGGAAACGGCCGACGATTGTGCTCGGCTCAGGCCACGTCAGAGTGTCATGTTTTTCCTCGGTCAATCGCCCGAACGCCGCTGACCTCGTAAGGGCAAATGCGGCTCTTTCCGCGATCCGACCTTGCAGGAGCGGGCGGCCTAGGCCCAAGCGACGCCGTGAATGCCGGCGTAGCCCTCGTCGTCCCGGCTTTTGACTCGGCTGGCCGTCCTCTTTCGACTCTTCGCACCACCTTGGCGGCGATGGCGGAAATCCTGCCGTTGCATGGCCGCCAACAGGCTGCTCGCCAGTTTGATCGTATGCTCTGCCGCCTGCTTTACGATGAACAAGACGGTTGAGACGCGGGTCATAAGGCTGACCAGGAAAATCAGCGTAAAAACGTCGATGTAAGCCACAAGGTCGCCTACCAACATCAATTCGGGAGGGATCGGGATGCTGTGAGCGTAGGCCACGATGAGGATGAGGACAGGAATGAACGCGATGACGTCTCGTAAGGTCACACGGTCCAGGAGCGCGGCCAGCTGGACGACGAACATCTCCCACAGCCAATCGCTGAAAGCCGCAGGCTTATCCAGGGTCCACTTCTTCCAAAGCTGCTTCCACATAGGGCCTTCCTGCATATCCCCTTCACCTGCTCTATATCACGGCGCGGTAGAACTTCGCAGGCCGAAGTCATTTCCGGCGCATGGACACTCCGTCTGCCTCGACACTTCCCCGCACGGTTCCGGCACCCGAAGCGCTTGTCGCGGGGCGCGCGGGCATTGATCTTTGCCCGCGCCTACCCAGCTAGTGCCTATTCCGGCAATGGGGTAAATTGCGCGTGGCCGGCGTTTCCATCGTGCGCGGTTTGAAACGGAGAGCCTTCGATGCCCTCGCTGACAGAATGGAAAGTGCCGCTCCGCGTACCAGCCGCGCGCCGGCGATTACAGTTTTGATCTGGATCGCGTACTCTCCTCGGTGGTTGGTCTGCACTCCATCATCCCTTCCGATGCCTTCAGCGCTGACACGCTGGGCACCGAGCGCGCCGGCAACGGCGTCGTCATCGATGACGGACTGATACTCACGATCGGCTATCTCATCACCGAAGCCGAAGCGGTTTGGCTGCATCTCGGGGACGGACGCGTGGTGGAAGGCCACGTGCTCGGCTTCGATTTCGTCACCGGTTTCGGTCTGGTGCAGCCGCTCGGCCGCATCGATCTCGACCCGCTGCCGTTCGGCTCTTCCGGCGAACAGCCAAAATTGGCGATCGAGTTGTGCTCGGCGGCGCCGGCGGCCGCACCCGCTCGGTGGCAAGCCACATCGTCGCCAAGCAGGAATTCGCGGGCTACTGGGAATACCTGCTCGACGAGGCGATCTTCACCCTTCCGGCGCACCCGAACTGGGGCGGCACCGGGCTGATCTCGGCAAAGGGCGAACTGATCGGCATCGGCTCGCTTCAGCTCGAACGCGAACGCGACAGCAAGGCCGAGCACGTCAACATGGTCGTGCCGATCGATCTGCTAACGCCAGTGATCGACGATCTGCGCAAGTTCGGCCGCGTCAACAAGCCGGCGCGGCCCTGGCTCGGCATGTATTCGACCGAGATCGAGAACAAGGTCGTGGTGATCGGCATCTCCGGCAACGGACCCGCCGCGCGCGCCGAACTCAAGGCCGGCGATGTTATCCTTGCCGTGAATGGCGAAAAAATAACAAGGCAAAGCGCGCTTCTATCGCAAGCTGTGGGCGCTCGGAGCGGCCGGTGTGGATGTGCCGCTCACCGTCCACCATGAAGGCGTCACCTTCGATGTCGTGCTGGCCTCGACCGACCGCGCCAAACTGCTCAAGGCGCCGCGGCTGCATTGATCAGAGAGCGCGAATGAGCGAGGCCGTGGTGGATGACGTCCTGGCCGTGTTGCCACCCTGCTGCATTCGCTTGAGGCGCTCGGCTTTGTCGCTCGTCACCTGGACCCGCCCGACTTTAACCGCGTCATGCAGGCTGTCGGCACGCCGGACCAGTCTTTGCGGGCGGTGCGGCCGCGACTTGCCAACTGGCCGCCGGAATTCGCCGAGCATCCGCGCAGCGCTCGAGGCGGCGAGCGAAGCCGCGCTTGCGTCGTTTGCCGGATTGCGCGCCGTGCAGTCCGGCGAAGGCGATCTGGTCGCGGTGTTTCGCGCGCTTCGTCACCTGCCTCGCGCGCAGGAGGCGCTATATCCGCTTGCCGCGAAATTTCCTCCGGTCAGCAGCTTCTTTCTCGATCCTGCTTCGCGCGATGACAGCGCTTTGCTGGCACGGCTGGCCGACCCCGCCGGTGAGAACACCGGCATCATTCACGACCACAACGAGCCCGGCAGCCGAGGCGGCTTCTCGATTTATGTGCCGGAGTACTACACGCGCGATCGGGCCTGGCCGATGGTGATGGCGTTGCACGGCGGCAGCGGCAACGGCCGCAATTTCCTGTGGAGCTGGTTGCGCGATGCGCGCAGCTTCGGCGCGATTGTCGTGGCGCCCACCGCGCAGCGGCTCGACATGGGCGTTGATGGGAGACGACATCGATACCCCGAACCTGATGCGCATTCTGGCTGCCGTGCACAGCCGCTGGAATATCGATCCAAAACGCCTGCTGCTGACCGGCATGAGCGACGGCGGCACGTTTTGTTATGTCAGCGGGCTAGAGAGCGGCTCGCCCTTCACCCATCTTGCGCCGGTCGCCGCCACCTTCCATCCGCTGATGGCGGAAATTGCCGATCGCCGAGCGGTTGCGCGGCCTGCCGATGTATTTGGTGCACGGCCGGCTTGACTGGATGTTTCCGGTGCAGGTGGCGCGGCAGGCCCACCAGGCACTGGCCGCCGCAGGCGCCGCCGTCACCTACCGCGAGATGGAAGATCTCAGCCACAGCTATCCGCGCGAGATCAACGCGCCGATACTGCAATGGCTGAGTAGCGACTGATCGGCTTCTCGTTTGCGCATAGATCGGCGCGCCGGAGTCCGTCGCGTTCGTAACACAATGCCGCCAAATATCCGGTCCGCTTGGCCGGCTACTCCTCGAGGGAGAGCGGAACCATTGTTCCGCAACCACGTTGTCAGCGCGTCGGAGGGTTCACAATGCAGCTATTTCTGGGAATGATTCTAGGCGCATTGCTGTTGGGCGGGGGCGTGTACATCCACGACTTGATGTCGACCTCGACAGTTGCGCAAGGCGACGTCGCGGCGTCCAATCGCACCATCGCCAACTGGGACGTGGTGGAGGCCGATTGGCACGCGCTGAAGGCCCGGGCGCACGAGGATTGGGTCAGGATCTCGTCGAAGTAATCGACGCGCCATAGATTTGATTAAAGCGCCTTTGCTCCCTGCAAAGGCGTTTTTGTTCGATGCCACCGGCGAGTTGGCTGAGCTGCCAACAGCGATGCTCTATTTACTTGCCTTTGCCTTGCGCGCATCCGCGATCACCTGCTCGAACTCCGCCATCGTCAGCACGCCCGGCACACGGAATTTGCCGACAATGAAAGACGGCGTGCCGCGAAATTCGAAGGCGGCCGCCTGATCGTTGTTGCGCGCCAGGATGGCGTCGATCGTTCTGGCGTTGCTGACGAGGTCGCGTTTGGCGCGATCCACATCGATCCCGGCGGCGGCTAGCAATTCACCGATGCGAGGCTCCGTCAACTTCGAGGCAACGCCGATCAGCGCGTCATGCGCCTGGCTGTACTTGTCCTGGAATTTGCAAGCCAGCGCCATGCGCGCGGCGACGACCGACACCGGTCCGAGGACGGGCCAGTCTTTCGACACCAGCCGAACTTTGCCGTCGTCGTGTACGATCTGGCGCAGCTCGGGCTCGACCCTGCGGCAATACGGGCATTGATAGTCGAACCATTCGACGATGGTGATGTCGCCATCGGGATTTCCGCTCACGGGTATATCGGGGTCGCGCAACACCAAGGCTTCCGTCAGCACCGTTTCCTGCTCGTTTGCCGCAAGGGCCGAGCGCGGCAGGACGGCGGTGCCGGCGATCGCCGCGCCAAGCAAGCCTAGCGCTTCGCGCCGGCTGCGGGCCGGGTGCGGGCCGGCGTTTTCGATCATGTTGCTCATCTTTTCCATGCGTTGCGGGCAGTTTCCATCGCTGCGCTCAAGATAGGGACAGATTGCGCGCCAGCATATAGAGCGCGACCGCGATTATCACGACCGCGAACACGACGTTGAGCGCGCCGCGCCTGCCCGACAGATACCGCGCCGAGCTGGTGCCCGCCAATCCGCCCGCGATGCCGCCCGCAACGAACAGCGCGGCAAGCCCCCATGAGATCAGGCCCGAATAGGCGTAGCTGGCGGCGGTCGTCAGACCGAAAGCCGTCACCGCGACCAGCGACGAACTGACCGCATTCATGATCGACATTCCCGTCGCCAGCATCAGCGCCGGTACGATCAGGAATCCCCCACCGATGCCGAAAAAGCCGGACAGCGTGCCGCTGGCGAGCCCGAGACCGACGATGGCAGGCAGATTGGCCATGCTCATCTTCACGTCGGGGGCGCCAATCCGTGCACGGGTCTTCAGCATCAGCATGGCGATGACGAGCATCACCAGCGCAAACAAGGCGAGCAATCTCTGACCGTCGACCATTTTGCCGAGGATCGATCCGGCAAAGGCGCCGACGATGCCCGCGCCGGCAAAGACCAGCGCGCACGACCAGACCACGGTGCCGCCGCGCGCATGATTGGACAAATTGAGCGCGGCATTGGCCGCCACCGCGATTGCACTGGTGCCGATCGCGACATGGGGCTCGGGCACCCCCACCACATAGACCATCAGCGGCACGGCCAGGATCGATCCGCCTCCTCCGACGAGACCGAGTGAAAACCCGACCAGCGCTCCCGATGCCAGTCCCAAAACGCTTTGCGTCGCGGAGATAATCAATCACGTCACTCGGGCGGAACGGGCCTGCATCAAGTGGTTTCGGCGAACGCTTGTCAATGTTCCGTCAGTGATGAGCCCTGTGAACCGCCCTGCGGTTCTGCCGCCTCACGCGGTCGTAGCGCCATCAATGTGCCGGTCATGGTCGCGACCAGGCTTTCAGCGCCGTCAGCATCGGCGTACGCCCGCGCCTCGCAGACAGTCAGGGTTCGGCCCGGCTTGACCACGGCGGCGCGAAACACAAACTGCTCTCCCTTCGAGGGAGCCAACAGGTTGGTCTTGAATTCTACGGTCAGAATATTGGAGCCCGGTGGCATGAGGGTAAAAGCGGCAATGCCGCAGGCGGTGTCGAGCCCCGCAGTGATGATCCCGGCGTGAATGAAGCCGTTCTGCTGGGCAAAGTTGGGGGAATAGGGCATCCGCAACTCAACATCGCCGGGCTCGAGCCGGGCGAGCGTAATCCCGAGCGTGCGCATCGCCTGCTGGCCGTCGAAAACTGCCATCGATGCAGCGCGATAAAGCGGGTTTTTGGGCTCAAAACGCGGCATGAATTACCTCATGGCTCGGCCAACCGCGCGGCGACGGCGAGCTGCCGCAGCGATGCTGCGGACGCGACCTTCGAACGCTACCGATTTGCGCCTTACCGGCCCAGGTGACGCCGGACCATGCGCGATACGGTGGCGTATCAGGGCTGCGGCGAGTAGGCAATACGGCACCGTATCAAGAATCGGTAAGTCGAAGCATGACCGACGACAGGAGCGACTGGATCGAGGCCGCATTCAAGGAAATCGCGAAGGCAGGCATCGAGGGCGTGCGCGTCGAGGTGCTCGCTAAGAATCTTGGCGTCACCAAAGGCGGCTTTTACCGCAGGTTCAAAGACCGCGCGGCGCTGGTCGAAGCCATGCTGCAAAGCTGGAGTTCGGGGCGGATTGCCGCGATCGAGCAGCAGGCAATCCTTGACGGTGCGAACGCGCGCGAGCGGCTGAAATCGTTGATCCGGCTTTATTCGGAGCGGATGAATACGGAGGGCATGGCGATCGAACTGGCGATCCGACAGTGGGCTCGGTTGGACAACGCGGCGGCTGAAGCAGTAGCGAGCGTCGACGCTGCACGGCTGAACAACGTAGGTGAGCTGTATCGTGCGACCGGCCTGTCGACCGAAGAGGCCGAGGCGCAGGCGTTCCTGTTCTATTGCTTCGTATTCGGCCAGAGCCTGTTGTTTCCCAAGCGCGGATCGCGCAAGCGCGCGCAACTGCTGGCAAGGTCAGCCGACAAGCTGCTGGACGACAAAATTTAAGCGCGGCCGAAACGTCCGGCCGCGCTTGGGTCACGAAGATATCGAAACGAAATAAAGGGGCGATCAGCCCTTCAGCCGCTTGTTGCATTCGCTGTAATAGCCGCCGCCCTTCTGGATCCATTTCATGCCGCCGTTGCCGTTTGCGGCCTTGTTGGCGTTGTATTGATCGACGCAGGTGTGCATGCGTCCCTTGCCCGCGCTTTCCTTGGCGTATTTCGGATCGATCGCCGACGGGAATACGGCGTTGCCCGCGGCGGCCGGCGCCGCCATCGGTGCAGCTTCCTTCTTCGGTTTGGCCTCGACGGCCTTTGGCTCGGCCGCGGCTGGCGCCGCAGTAGCGTCGGCGGCGCACTGGCCTTTGCGGAAGTCATTCCATTTCTGGCCGTTCAGCGTGCCCGCAGACTTCGCGGCCTGGTACTTCGCGCTGCATTCCTGAGCGGTCAGGGCCTGCGCCGGTGCAATCGCCGCAAACGCAAAACCCGACACTGCGACTGCGCAGAATAGCGTCATTTTCTTGGACATTCCTGGTCTCCCTGGGAGTAGCTGTGATTCGCATCCTAGCGCAGCGAGGCCACATGACAACGGAGCGTCTCAACTTCAGGAGCGAAATATCGTAGCGGAGAGCACGGCGCGGCCGGCTTCATTCATCCGTGGTTCAGCATCGCAAGCCGAGGTTGCGCCTCTTTCAATCTTACAGGTGCAAACATGATGACATTCACCACCCGCCTCGCCGTAACCGCCATCGCCTCCGTGTTGCTGACGGGTTCAGCCTTTGCGCAGGCCACCGCGCCCGCCACTCCCGCCCCGGCTGGAAAGATGGCCCCGGCGGACAAGATGGCCAAGCCCCGCACCGCTGCATCGCTCGAGTGCTCAAAGGAAGCCGACGCCAAGGGCTTGCACGGCAAGGAGCGCAAGAAATTCCGTTCCGAATGCAAGAAGGGCGGAGCCGACAAGGCCAAGTGAGGATCGAGACGGTCGCGTGATTGTCGCGTGCGAGTGACTGTTTCGTTCGTGAGCGTCACTCGATCGATCCCTGCCCTCTGCTCGCCATCGACGCGGGTCGCGCCCAAGCGCGGCCCGTGGGCATTCTCGGCCGCGCGCTCTGCCCTTTAACGACATGCGCGCATTGCTGCATCGCGCCAGCGCATTTGTCCCCTCGGCACGGATTTGCCATAAGACGCCGTGGTTCAAATCCCCGCATCCATGGCGCTCGGCAGTGACATACGGGCCAAACTTTTTAATGCGCTCGAAACGCTCCTGATCGGCAGCGCCGGCGGTCTGCTGTTTGTTTGGGCAAATCTTCCGGGCGGGTTGATTTCCGGCTCCATGATCGCGGTCGGCGCCGCCGCTCTGGCCGGCCGTCTGCTCGCCGTTCCGCCGCTCATCACCCAGGCCGTGCTGGTGCTGCTTGGGATTTCGCTTGGCTCGCTGGCTTCGCGACAGTTGATCCAGCATATCGGCGCCTATCCCTGGACCATCGGGTTGTTGGCGCTGGCGACGTTCTGCTCGACTTTCGGCAGCAGCATCTATCTGCAGCGCATTCATGGCTGGGACCGGACTTCGGCCTTTTTGGCCGCAAGCCCCGGGGCGCTGTCGCAGATCACCATCCTCGCCGCCGAACGCGGCGCGGATGTGCCGGCGATCGCCGTCGTGCAGACCATGCGCGTAATCATTCTGACCGCTGCGCTGCCCTTGCTGCTAGCGCTAACCGGCATTGCGCCATCATCGCCAGCCTCGCCTGCAATCGCCATCGCCTCGCCGCTCGAATTGGCGGAGCTGATCGCCGCTTCGGTGGCGGTATCACTGCTGCTGCGGCTGATGAAATTCCCCGCGAGCTGGATGTTCGGCGCGATGATCGCGTCGAGCGTAATGCACGGCGCGGGCTTTATCGAAGGCGGCCTGCCGCCCTGGATGCGCGGCGTGGCGCTGGTCGGGATCGGCGCGCTGATCGGCGCGCGCTTCGCACGGGTGAAGCCCAGCACGCTGCTTGGTCACGTCAATGCCGGTTTCGGATCGTTCGCGATTGCAATCGTCATTTCGGCGGTTTTTGTCGCCATCATCGTGATGACCACGCATGTGCGGATCGCAGACATCGTCGTGGCGTTCGCGCCCGGCGCAATGGACGCCATGCTGGCGCTCGCGCTGACGCTGCACATCGATCCGATCTTTGTCGGCGCGCATCATCTGTCGCGCTTCGTGTTCGTCACGATCGCAACGCCGGGCATCGTCCATCTGTTTGGACGCCCGCAGGACGATGTGGATGACTAGGGCAATTCCAGAGCGAGATCAGCGCAGCTTCGCGGTTCTCAGGATGCCCCACCCGGCGATCGCGGCCATGAGCAGCGAGATCAGCACGTTGTAACCCGCCAGCGAAACGCCGAGAAAGCGCCACTGCACTTCGTCGCAGCGCACGACCTTTACGGTGTCCAGACGCTGCAGCAGATCGCCCGCGCTGCCGAGATTGCCGACCGGGCCGGTGCAATCGGTCGGCCCTTGCCAAAGTCCCCATTCGACGCCCGCGTGATAGGCCCCAAGCCCGGCATTGCCCAGCGCCGCGACGGCCAGAATGAAGAGCCCCGCGAGCAGGACCGGCCGCGCAGCGCCCCGGTTTGCCGCAAACGCGACCAGCGCCGCAACGGGGACAGCCAGATAGTAGGCGTAGCGCTGTTCCAGACAGAGCGGACAGGGAAGAATGTCGAGCACGAGCTGGAAAAACCAGGCGCCCGCCAGCGTAGCCGCGGCGACCACGATGATCGCGAGCGCGGACGTGAAAGCGGGGCTGGCGCTGCGCGCGTAGGTCGGATTGACGGTGGCATCCATGGCGGCGGCAACTCCCCAGCATGATCTGGCGCATGACACGGAAACCATGCCGCGCCGGGATCGCGGGGCGAGGACCGGCGCTTGCATGAAGCTCATGAGCGACAAATCAGGCCAAAGCGTCCTATCCCGCGCCGATCACCCTGTCGAGACAACAACCCATCACTTACGCGCGGGTTGACCGGGACTTGCCGCCCGCTATATTCCGCCGGCTTCGCGACCTCGGCCCATCCGGCCCGAACAAGCGAATGCCCCTGTGGCGGAACTGGTAGACGCGCTCAACTCAAAATCGAGTTCCGCAAGGAGTGCTGGTTCGATTCCGGCCAGGGGCACCAAGACCATTTTCCTGACCTTAAGATTTCAATTTGCTGGATGGCGATCCTCCTGGATTGCCAACCAATACGCCTGGGCGCAGTCTCTTCACTCAAGTTCAAAGCCAACGTGGAGAGGAACATGAAAGAACACGGCTTGGACAGTCGCCACCGCGAAAAAAATGGAGAGATCGGCAAAAAGCACGGCAACACGCTGGTGAGCAGTCTTCGCAAAATTTACGGTGCGACATTCGCGGCCGGGCAGCCGGGGGACGCCCACTTGACGGACGTGCTAGCGGACCTGAACGAAACTTCCTTGAGCCAACTGGTGCATGATTACAGGAACGGCAAACTTGACCATAAGATCAAGAAAGCAGGGTGAACCTTCAACACGGTTTCGCCAAGGTGCCGGGAACGCCTGAACTCTACAACACACGCGCTTGCGCGGCGAACATGAGAACGTAGTTTTTACGCCGACCACTTGTCTTCTTCGCGCCTGGCTTCATCGTCGTTCAGACGCTCGGCAATATCGGCCGCTTCTGTATCGTCTTCGGCTTCTGCGATGGGCGTCCCATCCGGCTTCTTGATCTTGTCATCCTCAACATGCACCGGGAAATCGTCTGGGTTGAGCGGCTTTTTGGCGATGGACATCGGCTGCCCTCCCTTGGTGGGTTGCGCGAACTAATGTCCTGGGGATGAGAATGGTTCCCGCCAGCCCGAGGCAACGCACCGTCGCGAGAACGCATCAAGCGACTGCGCGTTATTGGAAGCAAGCCGCTGTTGAAATCGGTCAAAAACTCTATCAGCTCGTCAACTCGCTTCATCCTGTTCCGCCTCTCTGCGCGGCCCGCCTCACCCCACCCTCCGACAGCCAAGGACACCCATTATGACTTCGATCACGCCGTTCCTCTGGTTTGATAACAACGTTCGCGAGGCCGTCGCATTCTATCAAACGGTTTTTCCCAACGCCAAGGTGGAAGTCGTCAACGACTTCATGGCGAGCTTTGAGCTTGAGGGACAGAAGTTCAACGCCCTCAATGGCGGACCCAAATTCAAATTCAACGAAGCCATTTCGTTCTTCATCAGTGTCGAGACGCAGCAGGAAGTCGACTATTTCTGGAGCAAATTGACCGCCGAGGGCGGCGAGGAATCAAGGTGCGGATGGCTCAAGGATAAATTTGGCCTGTCCTGGCAAGTTGTGCCCAAAGCGCTCGGCCGATATCTCGGCGATCCCGATCGCAGCAAGGCCGATCGCGTGATGCAGGCCATGATGAAGATGCAAAAGATCGTCATCGCCGACCTCGACAAGGCGTACGCCGGCTGATCGCGAACCGTCAGGGGACGGCCGGTTATCTAACTCGATTTTGATTTATCGACCTGGATCAGGTCCAGGGGCACGCGGAACTCGGCCTTGAACCCCGTGCGGGCGTATGACTTCTTGACCTGTCTTGTCCCGACAATTCCTGCATCGATCAGCCGACTGCCGAACCCGACTTTATGCGGTTCGGAAACCGGAGCCGGTCCACCTTTTTCGATCCAGTTAAGAACGAGGACACCATCCACATCCGACCACATCACCTCGACGACGCCTTCCGGTACACTCAACGCGCCATGCTTGACCGCATTGGTCGCGAGTTCATGAAGAAGAAGCGAAATCGACAGGACGGCGTTCGGATTTAGGCTGACCTCCGGTCCCGATAGCTCAACCCGCGCAGGCTCGGCGTGCGCATGGGCCACATCCCGGACAACATCGGCCAGATGCGCCGACGACCAATTCTGCTGGAGCAGCAGATCGTGGGCGCGGCTCAATGCATCGAGATGCTGCATAAATGCTTTGACAGGCTCCCGGTCGGAAACGTTGCGAAGCGTTTGGGCGGCGATGGCCTGAACCAGCGTCATGGTGTTCTTGATCCGGTGCCCGAGTTCATCGTTGAGTATTTTCTGTTGCCGCTCGGCATTCCTGCGATGCGTAATGTCGTTGAAAATTATTGCGACCTGATGCTCCTTGCTCTCGCCGATGCGGAAGGC
Source organism: uncultured Alphaproteobacteria bacterium (assembly GCA_963764155.1). Classification (GTDB taxonomy): domain Bacteria; phylum Pseudomonadota; class Alphaproteobacteria; order Rhizobiales; family Xanthobacteraceae; genus Bradyrhizobium. The sequence goes on along the minus strand of CAVXRI010000006.1, from coordinate 204,938 downwards.
GTGGACGTCATGCCAGCGGTGCCCGAGCGCGTCGGCCTTGTTCTCGAATCGAACAGGCTCGCCTGTAAGCGCCACCTTGCCGTAGATATCGAACCAGTGCTGTTCGTGTTCGGGGGCCAGAGTCCGCATCCACTTCCCGGTCGCGTCGTGCAGGCCCGTTTGCTTCACAAAGGCGTCGTTGACTTCGATAAATTTGTAATCCGTCGGCGAGCCCGCTGCATCGAAGCTCATTTGAACGACACAGAATCCTGCATCCAGTGAATTGAACAGGGTGCGATAGCGCTCATCGCCTCGCGTCTCGGCAGCCTTGCCCGTTTTTCGGCGCTTCTTTTCGGAGCGCGTCGGAAGTGCTTGCTCTCTGGACAAGGCGGCCGGCCCACGTTGCTGCAAGGATTATCAGGGAGTTAGTGGCACTGGCCGCAATATTGCTGAAGCTCTGGCCAGTTGCCACTCCACCTGCGAGAGGCTGGGACGTCAATGACCTATATTAAATACAGAACTGCAACGTCCCATTGAGCTCTCGGTGAAAGGCTTTCACCAAGAGCAAGGGAAAGACAGGCCGCGTTGCATTCCCAACTAAATCGGCCTTCGCAAACCCGGTGAATCCAGCCAGGCGTCAAGATGCGAAGCTATTTCGGTCTGCCGTGCCAATCTCATCAGGCTCTCGCGTTCCTTGCCTGGCGGAAGCGTTTTGGCTTTATCGCGGGCATTGCTGGATTGCTGCACCAGCCGTTCCTCTACACCTGCTGACTTTTTGGAGCCACGTGCCTGCATGTTGTCACCCTGCTTAGGGCGGAGCGAGACAACCACTCCGCCGATGACCCAAGAGACTTGCGAAGAGCCAAGACTTGCGATGCGACTTGCGCGGTTATCCTCGGGCGAGATGACGGTCCGGTAAGTCCAAAAATGCACACAAGCCGACTTAAACAATGGTAGTTTCAAATTTGACACAGTGCCGTAAAGCAGGAACGCGCGCGCGCAGGCCCACGTCCCGACGCGGAGAGAACGGTGTTTGGCTGGTTGAAATTCGAGCAAAGGGCAAGGCGGAAAACGGTCAAACTCGATCGCACCCACCTTGAAGCCAGGACGCGACGTTTCCTGAAGGCTTATCTTGCGGCAGATGAAACGCGCAAGCCCCCGTTCTATCATGCGGTCGAAGACGCCTCTGCGAAGTGCCACCCCCCGAATACAGATTATCAGTTGGAAGACGCGGAAATGGCCGAAGCTACTTCGCGCGTGGCGATGAAAATCGTGTTGGCGCGAGGAAAGCAGAGTGCCGCCGAAGAGGACGGCAAGAACTCTGCCTTCCTCACCGACGCCTACGCAACGGTGGCGGTCGCGTACCATCGAGCAGCAGGCGTCTATGTGGAGGACAAGGAGATGCAGGAATTGGGGACGGCAGCCGTCCACCTTCTCACCATGGCAACATCATACATGATGGCGCAACAGAATCGTGAGATCTCACCGGAATGAATATGTGGCGTTGCAGCCGGCCAAAGCGATCGTCAGGGCTTCGGTAGCACGGGCGGCAGTTCGGGATACTCGTTGATCTCGATTGTCAGCGCGTGATCGAGGAAGTGATAGCGATAAAACCGAAACTCCTGATCCCGTAATGGACATCTGAAGGTCACGGGTACCTCATCGGCCCATCTACTCAATTCGATCTTGAGATCGCCGACAGTCAGGAGTGGTACCAGATCGCTCAATTTGACCTCATCAATTCGTGGCGGGAGTTGTTGGCTGGCGCTCTGAGAGCATCGAGTTTTGGGTCCCGGTTTCCCGGTCAATCCGCTCACGTCTTTCAATTGCCGAAATAGCGCAATTCGCGAGCATTAACGGCCGACGTTCGCCGCCGCGATAAAGCCTCGCAATATGCTCTATGGAGCGTTCCTTGGCTTCCAGGGAGCCGTACCCGCGCCTGGTCAGATAGCCCACTGCGATATCAAGGGCGTGATAGACCGGCGCCAATTCGCTGTTCCCGATTATACTCATTTGCGTTCCCTCTTGTCAGAAACGCGCCGCAAATTTTCTCGTTCCGTTGCGCGCGGCAATGAATATCAAGCTGAACATCTGTTCAAAAAAGTTCCTGCGTTGCTCCCGGAACGTCGGCATTGCCTGTTCGTTTTTCTCCTGTGTGCAACAACGAAGGAGTGATAGATGAGAAAGCTTTCCTGCGTTCTCGCTGCGCTGGCGACCTTTGCGGTTGCGGCGCCGACGGTTGCAAGTGCACAGGGGTTCGACTTCCGCATCGGCAACGACCGCGACTATTATCGCGACCGGGACTATTACGGACCCCGCGCCGAGTTTTATAACCATGATCGCGGCTGGCATCATGGGTGGTATCACCGCGACGGCGACCGCACGGTCATCATCAAGCGGCGTCATTACTGGGACGACTAGCTGAACTAGCTGAAATGGCCCCCGACGGGGGCCATTTTTCTTTGTCACCTACCGCCCCACCGGGTCCGGGGCGGAGTGACCTCGATCGATGGAACCGAGTTCCGCAACCCAAAACGTGAGCGGCAACTGCGCTTTGCCAAGATGTTTCCAATTTTCTGCGCTTTGCTACGGCTTCGGGGAGGTCGAGGATCAGACCTTCATGATCAACCCAGTCGTACTGAAACGTGCCCACCGATTCCGCGCCGCATTCGCGACAAGCGTGGTGGCGGTCGGCTTAGCGTTGTTTCCGGTTACGTGTCGGGCGGTCAGCTATCCGGTCAGGGGTGTATGGGTAGCCGATGGCAATCAGCTCTTCGGCAAGAAAATCGCATCCTGTGCGGCGTTGAAGATGTTGGGCACCGATGCGTTTCGCGATCAGTCCTTCCCGGAGGTCATGATCTTTTCCGATAAAAAGAAGTTCGAGGTTTCCAGCAAGCGTGAGGTCGAGGAAAATCTGAGAACTGCGAAGAGTGGACGGGATGGCTTTCACATCACCGAGACACCTGGGAAAAGCGGCAAGTGGCCGTGGTCAAAAAATCATTCGTACAAGTTAAAAGTGATCGGCCCGGCGACCATCGAAATCACAGAAGGCCCAACCAGCACACGGTTCACGAAATGCTCGCCGAAAGAGCTGGCGCTTTGATGTTACGAGTTCGTCCGGAGCTCAAATCTGTGCTGCGACTTTTTCCAGACCGATGATGCGGGCGAGCGCGCGCACCTCGTTCTTCTGGTCTTCGCGGAGCTGGAACAGCAGCGGCATCGCCGCCGATTTCAATTTCTGCACTTCTTCGGAATCGGGATCGATCGGCGGCGCGCCGCCCGCATTCGGGCTAATCTTTTGGGTTGCGTGAATCCGGCGAGCGATGGCGCGCAGCGCCGTTTCCACCGGGGGCCAATACGATTCCTGGCCGGCGGAAAGCCTCAGGCGCTCCTTGATGCCGGCGATCTGAACGTCACTCAACAGCGCGTAGGATTTTTGCAGGGGCGGCTTGCTGACGGTTTTCAGCTTCGGCGGCGCGGGCGGGGCCGGTTCGGCTGAGGGCGAGGCCGCCCGAAGCGCCTCGATTTCGGTGGGTGCGGTCGATGCAAACGCTTGCCGCAATGGCTCGCTGAAAGTCGCCGGCGGCGGCTCCAATGATGCCGACGCGAGCGATACCACCGCTAGCCGGTCAGCCTTGCCTTCACGATTTGCGGCCGGACTCCTGATGGCGGGCGCTGCGATCGCAAGGTGAACGGCGGGCACGCTGTCGCGGCCAAGAATGCTGACAGCCGCGGCGCCGACCACCAATAAGCAGGCAAGCGCGATCAGGGTGATGGCTTTAGTCAAACGGTACTCCGTGCCGGTTCCGCGCAATCGAATTGGCTGAAAATTGAACGTTAATTAAGGCTTAACCGTGCCACTCGCACGACGGCCTTCGATGAATACCGGGCAAAAGCCGGGCAAAAAGCTAAATCAGGCGGCGGCGGAGAGTTCGTAGGCTTGCTGGATATCGGCGACGATAGCAGAAGCCTCCCATACCGCATGCGGCGCGACCGAACGCAGACTGATGGTCCAATTGCCGCGCCTGGAGCTTCCGGGCACGCTGACGACCTCGAACTGCACGTTTCGGCAGAGCGGATGGCGCGCAAGCGCGTAAGCGACTTTGGCCCTGATCTCTTCGAGGGTAGCCGGCGTTTTTTCAGCGACCGTTTCAAAATTCATCACGCGTCCCCTTTGCATCCCGGTCGCGGCGCGGCCGAAACGGTCAACAGACTCGGACAGGATTGTTGGAGCGCCATGGTTAATGGCGCGTTAATCCGCGACCGCCGCTCGATCGAGAATACCTCCTGAGGAGTTGCACGCTCCGGGACGAACTGGCGGTGCCCGGCTTGTGAGCGACGGTTGCTTTAAAAATCGAATCGACTTCGGCAGCTCGCAGGTTCTCAACCGAGCAGTTGATCGAGCCGGTCGCGTAGCTGATCCTGGTGATAGGGCTTCGCAAGCCGTGGCAGATCGAGCTTGGCTCCCTCCGGCAACTCGGCGTATCCGGTGGCGAGCAAGATCGGCAGCGATGGCCGCAGTTCGCGCGAGGCGGCCGCCAGTTCGACCCCCGTCATGCCCGGCATCACTTGATCCGTCATCATCAGGTCGATCGGCTGTCCGCTCCTGATGACATCTAGAGCGTGCACTCCGGAATTGACCCCGATGACGTGGTGACCCAGATCTTCCAGCATCTCCACCGTCGACATCGCAATCAGGGGATCGTCGTCGACGAAGAGGATCACTGCCGAGCGGTTGACCTTTGGCACCACATGAAGTCTGGCTTTAACTTCCGGTGCCTGGCTTGCTACCGGCAAGATCAACGTCGCGGTGGTGCCCTTTCCGATCACGCTGGATAGCTGCAGCGCACCGCCAAGCTGGACGGCAAGGCCGTGAACCATCGAAAGGCCCAGGCCGGTGCCTTTGCCAAGTGGCTTGGATGAAAAGAACGGCTCGACCGCTCGCTTCAATATCTCCGGTGTCATGCCTTTGCCGGTATCGATGACCGACAGCTTGAGGTAATGGCCAGCATGCACCGCCGCCTCTTTTTCGGGACTGTATTCGCTGATCTTGATGTCGATCGAACCGCCATCGGGCATCGCGTCACGGGCATTGATCGCCAGGTTTAGAACCGCGAGCTCAAGCTGGTTGGCGTCAATGCGGGCTGGCGGTAGTTTTTCCGGGATGTTCAGCCGCAAGTCGATGCGCGGCCCGAGCGATCGTTCCAAGAGGTCGCTCATGCCATTGATGAGGCCTCGCAAGTCGACCGGCACTGCCCGCAAATCCTGCTGTCGTGCGAACGCGAGCAGACGCTGGGTCAGCGATGCGCCGCGCTCGGCGCCCTGCAGCGCGCCATTGATCAGCCGATGCAAACGCGGGTCGTCCGGGATGCGCCTGCGCAGCAAATCGAGATTGCCCATTACCGCCATCAGCAGGTTGTTGAAATCGTGCGCGACGCCACCCGTGAGCTGACCGATGGTTTCCATCTTCTGCGCCTGTCGCAACTGCTCCTGCGCCTTTTCACGCGCGGCTACTTCCTTCATCAAATCGGCGGTGCGCTGCTCGACGCGCTGCTCGAGCGTGGCCGTCAACTCCGCCAGCGCGCCGCGTTCCGCCGCTAATTGCGCCAGCAAATTTTCGCGTTCGATCTCTGCGACCTTGCGCGCGGTAATATCGGAACACACGCCCACCAGCGATTTGATGCTGCCGTCGCGGCGCCGAACCGCACGGGCGCGAACGTCCACCCAGTGCTGCGATCCGTCAGGCCAGATATTCCGGTATTCTATTCTGTAGTCCCCGCCCGAACTGATGGTCCGCTGCAGCACGTCGTCCCGCCGCGCGCGGTCGTCCGGATGCACTGCCGCCTCCAGGTCCGGATAGGAAAAAGCCTGGTTCGGCTTGCGGCCAAAAAATTTCTTGCACGTGTCTGAGGCCTCCAACTCCAGACCGGGCAGATGAATTTCCAGCGCACCGAGATGGCCCGCGTCCAACGCGGTTTGCAGCAGACCTTCGCTTTCGGTTAGATCCTGAAGTATCGCACGAGTTTGATATTGGCGGCGTCGGCCTCTCACCGCCGAGCCGACAACGCTGGCCAATGTGGTTGGATGGAACGGACGTTCGATGAAGGTGACGTTCCCAAGCACCTGTGCGAGCCGCATAGCGTCGGGATTGCGCTCGGGGCCACCACCCTGCACCGTCAGCAGCACGATTGGAAAGTCGGACCATGAGGGCTGATCGCTCAGCCAGCGCGTGAGGCCACGCAAATCAGCCGTCTTGATCGCTTCGTCGGCGATGACGGCGAGACCCGCCCCGGCATCCAGTTCTCGCACCAGAGCCGCAACGTCGGCGCAAAGATCGGCGCAAAAACCCGCTTCCCGGATCAACGCCGCGGCAAGCGATGCATCGCGTCCGGTCGGCGCGAGGATCACGGCGCGTTCGGAGAGTGGGCCGGGTCTCACGTAGTCTGCTCCGCGAGCAGCGGCCGTCCTTCGCCTAGATAAATCGGAACTCCTCGCAAAACTCCCTGGAAGCCGTCAAGCGGTTCACCGATCGTGAGTTCGCAATCGTTGATGCGGTACTCGCGAATGGTCGATTCGTGCATTCCGGTGCGCTTTTTTATGACCGACATCGCCCGCCGCACCCTGCCCAGGGCCTCAAAATAGCGCAGCAGAATCACAGTGTCGGCGAGGTAGGTCACATCCACCGGCGCCTTCATGTCCCCCACCAACCCATGCTGCGCGACGGTCATGAACGTCGCCGCACCCCGACGATTCAGATATTGCAGTAATTCATGCATGTGCAGAATCAGCGAGTTCTCCTCAGGCATTGCCGCCTGATAGCCGTTCAGGCTGTCGATCACGACGGTCTTGATATGATCGTCGTCGACCCGTTTGCGGACCAGATGCGCAAATTCTCCGGGCGAGAGTTCGGCGGCGTCCACCTGCTCGATAAAGAGACTGCCGCTCCGCAGCATCGCCTCGAGGTCGATCCCGAGACCCTTCATGCGCGAGAACAGAAGACCGAGCTCCTCATCGAAGACGAACAGTGCCGCCTTCTCGCCTCGTTCCACTGCGGCGGCGATGAATACGATCGAGGCCAGCGATTTGCCCGTGCCAGCGGGGCCGAGAATGAGCGTGCTGGAGCCGGTCTCAACCCCACCGCCAAGCAGCTGGTCGAACTCAGCGATCCCGCTCGACATCCTGGTGCGCTTGAAATCGGAGCGATATTCCGACGCCACCAGTCGCGGAAATACATTCAGGCCGCCGGTGGTGATGGTGGCGTCGTGATATCCGCCGCGGAACTTGACGCCGCGATATTTGATCACTCGTATGCGCCGGCGCTCCGCGCCGTAGGCGGGCGCCAGCTCTTCCAGCCGGACTACGCCGTGAGCGACGCTGTGAACGGTCTTGTCGGCGACGTCGGCGGTCAAGTCGTCCAGCAGCAGCATGGTGCAGTTGAATTTCGTAAAGTAATGCTTGATCGCCAGAATTTGTCGCCGATACCGCAACGAGCTTTGGGCTAACAGCCTGATCTCGGAGAGACTGTCGAGCACTACGCGGTCTGGCCGCACTCGATCCACGGCTCCGAAGATCTGCCTGGTGGTTTCGCCCAGTTCAAGGTCGGACGAATAGAGCAGGCTTTGCTGCTGCTCTGAATCAAGCAGGCTTTCGGGCGGCAGTAATTCGAATATTTCGATGTTGTCTTCCAGCTTCCAGCCATGAGAGGCCGCGCCTTGACGCAGTTCCCGTTCGGTCTCGGACAGGGTTATGTAAAGGCATTTCTCGCCGGCTTGGGCGCCTTCGCGCAAAAACTGTAGCGCAACGGTGGTCTTGCCGGTCCCCGGCGCGCCCTCCACGAGGAAGACATGACCGCGCGCAAATCCGCCCGACAGAATGTCGTCCAGTCCCCAAATTCCGGTTTTCGCCTTGGTGGCAAGCTTGTCGACAGAATCCATTCGGCTCCCCCAGAGTGGGTAAACCGCGATGGCCTGATCAAGTTCCCGGCAGTATGGAACGTTTTACGATGGAAAAAACTCGGACCCAATCGCGCGCCATTTGTGGCCCTCGACAGGAAATCGTGTGGCGCCATTTCGTGGCACTCGGACCAAGCCGCGGGCGGCACCCAAGGCTGCGCCTAGCTTAGCCGCAATCGAACGCTCTGCCACGCCCGTCAAGCCGGGAGAAACATCAACCAGCATTCAGCCCGTTGCTGCGAGCGCCGGTTCAAGCCCGTGGGGAAGTTCGATGTCGACTTCCAGAGTCGACACGTTTTTGCCCCGCTCCATTTTGACGATCACCTTGTCCGGATCGAGCGTCACGTGCCGCGACACCGCCGCGAGAATCTCTTCCCGCAACAGCGCCAGCAGGTCGGGCTGGCCCCTGAGGCCTCGTTCATGCGCCAACAAAATCTGCAGCCGTTCCCGCGCGATGGGCGCAGAAGCGGCACGACCCCCGAACAGCCGGAACAGATTTACGCTCATGCTGCCCTCCGCCCGAGCAAGCGGTTCATCAGGCCCATGCGCTCGGCAGGTACTGTCATCGCGACAGCCTCGCCGAGCAGGCGGCGTGTAGCATCCATATAGGCGCGCGCCGGCGAGCTTGCGGGATTGTTCAGCGTAACGGGCGATCCGATGTTGGATGCGCGCAGGACATCGCGGCTTTCCGGAACGATGCCAAGCAGCGGCGTGGCCAAAATCTCGAGAACGTCCTCGATGCTGAGCATCTCGCCCTTTGCCGCGCGCATGGGGTCATAGCGCGTGATGAGGACGTGTTTACTCACTCGCTCGCCCTTTTCGGCTTTGACCGTCTTGGAGTTGAGCATGCCGATGATGCGATCGGAATCCCGCACGGAGGAAACCTCCGGGTTGGTGACGATAACCGCCTCGTCCGCGAAACGCATGGCGAGCGTAGCGCCGCGCTCGATTCCGGCCGGGCTATCGCAGAGAATCCAATCGTGTCCGGTTCGCAATTCCTCGATGATGCGACCTACACCTTCTTCCGTGAGCGCATCCTTGTCCCTCGTCTGGGATGCCGGCAACAGCCAAAGATTTTCAAGCCGCTTGTCGCGGATCAAGGCTTGCGGGAGCTTTGCAATCCCCTGCACGACATTGACGAGGTCAAACACGACGCGCCGCTCCGCTCCCATCACGAGATCGAGATTGCGCAAGCCGACGTCAAAGTCCACGACGACGACCTTCTTTCCGCATTGCGCAAGCGCCGCACCGATCGCGGCGGTGGAAGTGGTTTTTCCAACTCCCCCCTTGCCCGATGTCACAACCAGCACTTTGGCCATTCGTTACCTCCTTTACATGTCAGTTGAGCGGCGTGATCCGCATGATCTCGCCCTCAAGCCACGCCTGAGCCGGTCGGTTGCGCAGCATGGCGTCCAATTGCTCCGCCGTCTGGTAATACCCATCGATAGCCAACAGCTCGGCCTCGATCTTCTGGCAATATATTCGCGCCCTGGAATTTCCGTTGACGCCCGCCATCGCGCGGCCGCGCAGCGTGCCGTAAACATGGATCGAACCCCCGGCGACAATCTCGGCCCCTGAGCCGACTGATCCGAGCACGGTCACATCGCCATTGGGAAACACAACCGACTGACCCGAGCGCACCGGGCTGTCCAGCAGCAGAGACGTCGGCGGTTGTTTGGGTTCGGGCTTTTCAGGCTCGATCTGCTGGATCACGCAATGACGGCCGCCCATCAGTAGCGGCGGCATCGTTGGCGTGAGCTGCGCAGCGTCCGCACCCTCAATGCCGAGAATGCGGATGTTCTTTCTTTCGAGGCTCAAGACCAGATGCGCGATGGCCGCCCGGCTGAGCTCCACGCCTGAGAGGTCGAGCACGACCGGCTTTCCGAGGAAAAATCCCGGCGACCGGGCGATCGTCGCGTCCAGTTCTTCCAGCCAACCGACGATCGGCACGACGGGAGAAAAAACAAATGCAACGTAGGAGCGGCCCCGCAGACGAACCAGTTGGCGTGTTGGCTCCTCACTTGCTTCCATGACATCGACTCGCCTTTTTACGATATGATTAACCATCGACGGCGATGGTTAACGGCGAGTTAATGCGCGATATATTTCCGTCCACAGACGATCAAAATTTACCGGCAGTTAACAAAGGTTGTTAACCGCCCCAAACTCAACGTAGTTCTGCCGCGATTCGAACCTAATAATGTCTTGCGTCGGTTTCATCACACGCAGGAGGAGTTGCATCGGCGTGATGAAACTTCAAACCGTCTGAGAAAAGGCGGGGATTTGCCGGGGGCGGGCAATGGGATCGGTTGCGAAGGTGTGGTCTCGAGAATTTTCTCGCGGCCAGATGTGGCCGGCGTCGCACGATGCCGCAACTGCATCCGACGTTTCGTTTCAAAATTTTTTAAAAACTTTCACGATCGGGATGACCGCGTCGTTTGGCGTGCGCGGACCGTCGTTGCCTTGAACTTCGTCAAAGACGGACAAAAGAAAGTACCCACATAGCAGTCAAGCGTCAGAGGAGTAGCGTATGAGTGCCTTGAGTGAGCAAGAACAAGTCGGCCCGCAAGATCCACTGCACTATGCACCGCGCCGGTTGCGCGAAAGGCCCGAGACAAGATTACCTCCTGTCGAGGAAGCTCAACCTGACCGGGAAACAAGTCCCGAGCCGGCCCCTCGTGCGATCGTCTCGTCGATTTCTCTCGATGCCCAGTTGGAGAACGCGGTGTACGCATCGCTGCACCGTTCACTCGATCCCGAAGTCGTCCGCGAACCTCCGACCTTGCCCCGCGAGTTCGGTACCCGAAGCGCATTGTTCGGCGTTGCCGGCCGGTTCGCCGCAGCGATTGCCGTCTCCGCGATCATAGCGCTGTTCTTTGTGTTCATGATCCCCGCTTCCAGACAGCCGGACAACGGCTCGTCATTCGCGGCGGCAATACAGTCGATGAAATCGGCGATGTCACAGGTTCGTCCGGAGGAGGATGCATCCAAGCCAGCACTTTCCGAGTTTCGGACCCTCCTGGCTTCGACCGAAGCCAATCAGCCTGCAACGCGCGAGCAGACCGAAAAGCTGCTTCAGCAATTTCTGCAATGGCGTGAGAAAGCCAACTCCACCGAAGCAGCTCAATAAGTACGCACCTCAACTACCCAACGATAGATGAAGCGCCGGAGTAACGAACATGGCCGTTAACCGAAATCCCAGGACGCCGGTGTGGAGCTTGCGATCGCGTTGCATGATGATTGCAGCTAGCGTCTGCCTCGCGACGGCCGCGGGAGCGGCGCCCGGCGACAACGCCAGCGTGGTGCGGGATTTAGCGGGCCGGGTTGGACCGATCATCGGTTCGGCGCTCGCTTGCCGGGATATCGCGCGCCCGCGCGTGCAGTTCATCGCCGACAAATTCCAGGCCGTGATCAGGGAAGCCTCATCCAACGAGGCCGAGCGAGACGACCTTTCGCGACTGCTCGACCGCTATGTCGCCGACGGCCGCGCGGCCGTCACGACCGGCAAGACCGATTGCAGATCGGCCGACCGCCAGATCGCGGATCTCGAACAGTCCATTGCCGGACCGAGCTTGTCCAACGTGATCGCGCCTCCAGCCGCGGCCGCCACGGCGCCCACTGCCCCCCCGACTGCGCCCGCGGTTGCGCCTGTGCTTGCGCCCGCGCCCGTTGTCAGCAATGTGCGCGGCGTAACCGGCAACGAAATCCGGTTCGGAATCGTTGCGCCTTTTTCCGGCTCCGCAAAGGAGCTCGGCCGCCAGATGAAGCTCGGGATTGATACCGCGTTCAACCGGGTCAATGATGCCGGTGGCGTGGAAGGCCGGATGCTACGGCTGGTCGCGGCCGACGATGGTTATGAGCCGTCGCGGACCGCCGACGCCATGAAACAGCTCTACGAGAAAGACCAGGTGTTCGGTTTCATCGGCAACGTCGGAACGCCTACAGCGACCGTCGCGGTTCCCTACGCGCTCGAACGACGTACGCTGTTCTTTGGCGCTTTCACCGGTGCGAACGTGCTGCGCAACGATCCGCCCGACCGCTACGTCTTCAACTACCGGGCAAGCTACGCCGAAGAAACCGACGCGGCCGTGCACTATCTGATCAAGATACGCCGGCTGCAGCCGAAACAAATCGCGGTGTTCGCCCAACAGGACTCTTACGGCGATGCCGGGTTCGCAGGTGTCGCCAAGGCGTTCCGTTCGCTCGGCGTCAATGACAGCGGGATTGTGCGGCTCAACTACAAGCGGAACACCGTCGACGTCGACGATGCAATCAATCAGTTGAAGACGCAGAAGCCGGCGATCAGGGCGGTGGTCATGGTTGCCACCTACCGGGCGGCCGCAAAATTCATTGAGCGGACGCGCGATGCCTATCCCGGAATGATCTATAGCAACGTTTCGTTCGTGGGCAGCACCGCCCTTGCCGATGAATTGATGCTGCTGGGACCGCGGTTCGCGAGCGGCGTGATCGTGACCCAGGTGGTGCCCGCGGTCGGGGGGTATTCGAGCGCAGTGCTTGAATACAAGAACGCACTCGCAAAGTATTTCCCCGGGGAAGCCCCGGACTACGTTTCAATGGAAGGCTACGTGGCCGCCAACGTTCTCATTCAGGGACTGAAACGGACAGGTCAGCAACTCGACACCGAAAAGCTGATCGACGTTCTCGAGAATACGCGAAACCTCGATCTGGGCCTCGGATCTTCCCTAAATTACGGGCGAGCCGAACATCAGGCTTCACACAAGATCTGGGGAACCACGATCGACGACAACGGCAAGTACCAGCCTATCGAACTCGAGTAGACATCCCGTACCTTCGCATACGGCGCGGGCTTGATGCTTGGCATCACAGCGCGGGATCGACCGCCTCGTCGTATTCCTTTTTAAACCGCGCGATCAACTCGGCGGCGGGCAAAATCTTGCCGACGCTGCCGACGCCCTGACCGCTGCCCCAGATCTCCTTCCAGGCTTTCGGCTTGGCGCGCTCGCCGGAGGCCTCGGTTCCGAACGTCATCTTTGAGGGATCGGAGGTCGGCAGATTCTCCGGATCCATTCCGGCCGCCACGATCGAGGGCTTCAGGTAGTTGCCGTGCACGCCGGTAAATAAGTTCGAATAGACGATGTCTTCCGCGGTCGCGTTGGTAATCATCTGCTTGTAGCCCTCCACCGCGTTGGCCTCCTGGGTGGCGATAAAGGCGGAGCCTATGTAGGCGAAATCGGCGCCCAGCATCCGGGCCGCGCGGATCGCGCCGCCGTTGGCGATGGCACCCGATAACGCGATAGGCCCGTCGAACCACTGCCGGGTTTCCGCGACAAAGGCGAAGGGCGACAAGACTCCGGCGTGGCCGCCTGCACCGGCCGAGACCAGGATCAAACCGTCCGAGCCCTTCTCGATCGCCTTGTGCGCAAACTTCTGGTTGATGACGTCGTGGAAAACGACGCAGCCCCATCGATGTGCGGCCTGGTTGAGTTCCTCGCGCGCGCCGAGCGAGGTGATCATCATCGGCACCTTGTGTTTTTCACAAATGGCGAGGTCGTTATCCAGCCGGTTGTTCGACCGGTGCACGATCTGATTGACCGCAAACGGCGCAGACGGCCGCTCGGGATGCGCCTTGTCGTAAGCTGCAAGTTCCTCCTTGATCCGCGCCAACCAGTCGTCCAGCAGTCCGGGCGGACGCGCATTCAGCGCCGGAAACGACCCGACCACGCCCGCCTTGCACTGCGCGATCACGAGGTCGGGCACGGAGATGATGAACAGCGGCGCGCCAATCACGGGGATGGACAAACGGCCTTTGAACAAGGCAGGCATGGACATTTGCGAAGTATCCTGTTGGATCCAAATGAGACAGAGGCATCGACTTAAAGATGCCAGACATCATACCATAAAGGCAACCGCGTCCGCCCAAACTGGCCCATGCGCCAGGTTCATCTTATTGCTGGCAGATTGCATGGGTGACGTAATTGTTTATGCGGCAGTCGCCCGGTTTTCGCGCACGACCCGGGATCAGCACTTTCGCAGAACAGGTCTCCGCGGAATTGGTGTTCAGGCTTTTGCCTTCCTTGTAGCCTTTGCTCTGGCAAAGCTTATTGGCGCCGGACTTGCAGTCTGGAGTGCCGTCGGCCGCCGTTGGACAGATCGTGCGTCCCGAAACCATCGAGGACGGCTTGGCGAGACGCAACAGACCATCGCTGGCATCCTTGGCGCGCGCATTGAGATCGTCGAACGCCTCGCCAGGAGTCTTCAACGGCGGCAAGATGGAGAGCGACTTCCCGAAAAGATTGCCGATCTCCTCCATCAAGCCCGGCTTCTCCTCGCGCGGGGACGCCGTCGGCGACGGGACGGGCTCCTGAACGGGGGGCGGCGAAGATGTCGTTTGCGTCCATCCGGCGCCCGCGCCGAGAATCAAGGTCCCTAGCGCCGCAGCGACGAGGCAGCGTCTGGCCCGCGGAATGAGGCTGCCGAGTTCGAACCATCCTGTGCAGGAGTCTAGCCCGAAGCCGCGGCGCTGCAAAGCCGTACACGAGTCTAGAGCAGGCGGACGGCGATGACGAACCCGAGTATCAGCAGGACGGCACCGAGCGTCACCCACAGCCCGAGATGCTTTTCGATTCGCACGCGAATCCATTCGCCGTAGCGATTGAGCAAGATGGCCGCGATGAAAAAGCGGCCGCCGCGGGCCACGATCGAGCAGAGAATGAACAGCCAAACGTTGTAACCGGCGAAGCCTGAGGTGATCGTCACGAGCTTGTAGGGGATGGGCGTCAGTCCTTTCAAAAGGATGATCACCGCGCCCCATTGTGCATAAGAAGCACGAAAGGCCTCGACCTTTCCGCCAAGTCCGTAAAGCTCGATCAGCCAGTGCCCGATTGAATTGTAAAGCACCGCGCCGATTGCATAACCGAGAATGCCGCCGAGCACGGAAGCGGCCGTGCAGACCGAAGCGTAGACCCAGGCGCGCTGCGGCCGCGCCAGCGACATCGGGATCAACATCACATCAGGCGGAACCGGAAAGAACGAGCTTTCCGCAAATGCGACCGCTCCCATGATCCACATGGCATGGGGCTTGTGCGCGGCGCCGATGCACCAGTCGTAGATCCGTCTCAGCATGGCGCGATGAACCATCCCGTACGGGATTTGTCCATGCCCGCGATCACAGGGGCCGAGGCGTCAGTGACGCTTGCGAAGCCCGCGACCCTCAAGCGCGGCGATCCGGTGCCGGGCAAGTGGGGGTGCGGCGGTCTTGGGTAGATCGATCGGCGATTTCGGCAGCTTTTCGGCTATGCCCAGCAGATGCTCGCGACGTTCCATTTCACGCCAGACGTCGACGGGCCGTACGCCGGCCGAAGCCCACAACACCGTGAGATTATAGAGAAGATCGGCGCTTTCGCGGATCACAGCGTCGGAATCGCCATTGACGGCGTCGATCACGACCTCGATGGCTTCTTCTGCCAGCTTCTTGGCCATTTTCGCCGGGCCGCGCTGAAACAGCCGTGCCGTTCGCGACTTTGCCGGATCAAGATCCTTGGCCGCGATCACTGCCACATAAAGGCGTTCAAGCGAATTGGTCATAGCTATCGAAAGTAACTGAAACCCATGGCCAGCGTGTTAACACGAAGCATTAAAAGGGAAAAATCTGCGGGCTGGCCGCGCCCGCCGACAGATCGGTTCTGGGCCGGCATCGGGTTCCCCGCCCGATCCAGGCCGGAGGTACAGTTGCAAGATGGTGAGCGGATTGTGCTTGACGGCGCTCATGCGCCGTTCAGGTTTGCTGGACCAAGATGCAGGCGCCGAGGTTTTGGATGTCATGAACGGACACCCCGGCACGGCCATTCTCCGGGTCACGGCGTAGTTTGATGCGCGCAAGTCAGAGCATTACCAAGAATTCCATGCTGGCTATCGTTGCCGGCCTGCTTGCATTTGCATGCGTCGGGACGGCCCACGCCCAAACTGGCGCAAAACAGCCGGTCGCCATTCAGCTCTCGTTTGACCGTCCTCTTGAAGCGAGCATGGCTCCCTTTGTCGTGGCGGCATCTCGTGGCCTTTTCAGCGCCGAAGGATTGGCGGTTACGACCGCAACCGCGAACGGGTCGCCGGAAGCGATTGCGCGCGTGGCTTCGGGTGCAAGCGATTTCGCGCTGGTCGATCTCAATGAATTGATCCGGTTTCGCGACAAAGCCGATGCCCCGCCAATCAAGGCAGTGTTCGTGCTGTTCAACAAGTCGCCTTACGCCATCGTTGCGCGCAAGAGCCGCGGGATTCATGCCCTTGCGGATCTCGAAGGCAAAACCGTTGGCGTCGCCGAGAGCGATCTGTCGATCAAGTTGTGGCCGGCGCTGGCGCGCGAAAATGGAATCAATCTCGCCAGCATCAAACTATACAAGATGAGCGCGTCGGTGCGCGAGCCGATCCTGTCGGCGGGCCAGGTCGATGCCGTGACAGGCTTTTCCTATCTGTCCGCGGTGAATTTGAGAGATCGCGGCGTACCGGCTAGCGACCTCGCCGTGCTTCGATACGCGGACTATGGCTGTGAGGCATATGGGCTCGCGGTGATCGTCAATCCGAGCCTCGCCGCTACTCATCCGGATACGGTGAAAGGCTTTGTACGCGCCGTGATCGCCGGCACGAATCTCACTGTTGCTGAGCCGCGGCGCGCAGTGGAGGATGTCGTAAGCCGGATGGAAGACGGCGCGCGCGACCTCGAACTGGAGCGGCTGCGCACCGTGCTATCCGAAAACATCCTGACGGCGGAGGTAAAACGCAACGGGCTCGGCGGAATTGACCCCGGCCGCCTCGAAAGATCGATTGATCAGATCGGCAAGGGTTTCAAATTCAGCAAGCGGCCGACCGCGGCAGATATTTTCGATGACGCGTTTCTGCCTCCTGTTGGCGGCCGGCTGATCAATTGAATGACGATCACGCCCGCGGGGGGCGCAGACAGACAACGGCTTTGCATGCCGTGGCCGGATAAACTGGTGAATAGGCCCGATCTGCCTGCGAGGGCGCATGCACTGGGGTGCATCATGCGCTAAAGTTGCTTTCCTGAACGATCACTGGAATGCCAGTCACGCAAACCTCCCCTCAGCGGCTCGCCGAGTTTCCCAACCCATGTCCCTGCTTCATCTTTATACCCGTGTTCTGGAGCTGCTCGGCAAAGAAGCGCGGCTGGGTTGGTTTCTGGCGGGGGCCAATCTCCTGCTGGCAACGACGCAATTCGCCGAACCGGTACTGTTCGGCAGCATCGTCAATGTGCTGTCCGGCAAGGCCTCGGCCGGGCTGTTCACATCGGCATGGCCGCTGCTGGTCGCCTGGGTCGCGTTCGGCCTGTTCACCATCGGATCCAGCGCAGCGGTCGCATTGCATGCGGATCGCCTCGCGCATCGCCAGCGCCAGGCGGTTCTGACAAGCTACTTCGAGCACATCATGCAATTGCCGCTGAGCTTCCACAGCGGCATTCATTCCGGCCGGCTGATGAAGGTGATGCTGAACGGCACGGATGCGTTGTGGCGGTTATGGCTTGGATTTTTTCGCGAGCATTTCGCCGCGATCATGTCAGTCATCGTGTTGCTGCCGCTCTCGCTCTACATAAACTGGCGGCTCGCGATGCTGCTGTTCATTCTCTGCCTGGTGTTCACGGTCCTGACGACGCTGGTGGTGCGCAAAACTCATGGCATGCAAAGCGAGGTCGAGGAGCATTACAGCGACCTTTCCGGGCGCGCCTCGGACGCGCTTGGCAACGTCGCGCTGGTCCAGAGCTTCGTTCGCATCGATGCCGAGGTGCAAGGGCTGCGCTTCGTCGCGGAGAAGCTGCTGGCGGTGCAGATGCCTGTGCTGTCATGGTGGGCGCTGGTCGCCATCATCACGCGCGCATCGACAACCATCACGGTGCTGGCAATTTTCACGGTTGGCATCGTGCTGGATCAGCAGGGCCTCACGACGGTCGGCGAGATCGTGATGTTCGTGAGCTTTGCCACGATGCTGATCCAGAAACTGGAGCAGGTCGTCAGCTTCGTCAACACGCTCGTCATGGAGGCACCGCGGCTGCAGGAATTCATCACAGTGCTGGACACGGTGCCGGCGGTCCGTGACCGGCCCGAGGCGATCGACCCGGGGCGGCTTTCTGGGCTCATCGAATTCAAGGACGTGTCATTTTCCTATGACGGCAAGCAGCCCGCCGTCGAAGAGCTCGCCTTCACCGCGCTGCCGGGCGACACGATCGCGCTGGTTGGCCCTACCGGCGCAGGTAAATCGACGGCGATCGCGCTCTTGCATCGCGCGTTCGATCCGCAATCGGGCTTCATCAAGATCGACGGCATGGATATTCGGGGCCTCAAATTGAGCGCGCTGCGCCGAAACATCGGCGTGGTGTTTCAGGAAGCGCTGCTGTTCAATCGTTCGATCGCGGACAATCTGCGCATCGGCAAAGCGGACGCCAGCGATGAGGAAATGCGAAGCGCAGCAGCTCGCGCGCAGGCCCTCGATTTTATCGAGCGCAACGACAATAAATTTGAAACACTTGCCGGCGAACGCGGACGATCCCTGTCCGGCGGTGAACGGCAACGGCTCTCGATAGCGCGCGCGCTGTTAAAGGATCCACCGATACTGGTGCTGGACGAGGCTACCAGCGCACTCGATTCGGTGACCGAGGCCAAACTCAATGCGGCTCTCGATGAGGTGATGAAGGGACGCACTACCTTCGTGATCGCTCACCGGCTCTCAACCATCCGCAATGCGACGCGCATCCTGTTTTTCGATAACGGTCGTGTCATCGAAAGCGGAACTTTTGACGAACTGGTGTCAAAAGGCGGCCGTTTCGCGGAACTCGCAAAAGCCCAATTCATGGTTGAAGAGAATACGCGAGCCGTCATTCACCGTTCGGAGCCGGACAGCGCCACTCTTCCAGCGTAGCCGTCGCCGAATTCAGCCTGTTTCCTCGGGGATTTACTCGCGAGGACCTCTGTTCTCGACGAGCAAGTCGGTATAGGTTTGCATCGCCGTACCGACATCGCCGGACAAGCGCAAAACCCGAACTTCACACGCCAGACCGCCTTTCACCGGCGGGTCTCAAAGGACCGGAATCGGATAGTGCATTTTTTTCTCGCGTTGCTTTCCAAGACGTCATTGCTTCGGATTGTGGTTCTTACCGCCGCCGCGTTTCTCCTGCCGCGCATGGCGCATGCGGAGGCGCTGCTGCTCGTTGAGGCCGATAGCGGAAAGGTTCTGCAAGCCGACAACGCGACCATGCCTTGGTATCCGGCGTCGGTTACCAAGCTGATGACAGCCTATGTCACCCTGAAGGCGGTCAAGGACGGAAAGATCACGCTCGACACACTCTTCACGGTCTCACCAATCGCGGCGTCGCAGTCGCCGTCAAAGATGGGCTTCCGGGCAGGAACCCAGGTCACTGTCGATAACGCGCTCAAGATGATGCTCGTGAAATCGGCCAACGACATGGCTGTGGTGCTGGCCGAGGGTGTCGGCGGTTCGATCGACGGCTTCTCGGCCATGATGAACGAGACCGCGCAGCAACTCGGCATGACGCAGACAAGCTACGTCAATCCAAATGGACTGCCCGCCGACGGCCAGATCACCTCGGCACGCGATCTTGCGATTTTGGCGCGCGGCATCATTCGCGATCTACCGGAATACGAATACTTCGTGCACATCCCCTCGATACGGTACGGCCGCAGGGTGACGCAAAACTTTAACAAGCTGATCGGGCGCTATCCCGGCGCCGACGGTTTCAAGACCGGCTTCATTTGCGCGTCCGGTTACAATCTGGTCGCCTCCGCCACGCGTAATGGCAGGCGGCTGATCGCGGTGGTGCTAGGCTCATCCTCGGGACGGATGCGCGCTGTCAGAGCCGCTCAATTGTTGGAGCGCGGCTTTGCCGCAAACACATTGTCGTGGTTGCGCCCCTCGCTCGGCTCGGTCGAGAACCTGGTGCCGGTGGATGCCTCGCCACCTAACCTTCGCGATGAAATGTGTGGCGGGAAACACAAACGTCCGGCGAGCGACGAAGACGAGGATACAGTTGCGGCCACCGGCGGCGCCTCGGCGGCGGGCAGCAGCGGAAGCAGCATGACCTTTTTCGCCGCCGGAATGCAGCCCCCCGCGCTGAAGCCATCGGAAATGATCGCGTCGGAGCCGGCGGCTTCCGAGCCCATCCCGGTTTATACCGGACCGACCAAGACCGGCACCGGCCTGATCGCCGCGCTTGCCGCAGACGCCGAAAGACAGACTTCGCAGCGACATGGAAAACGCTCGCGCGTTGCGGTGCAAAAGCCGGATGGCGAAAACGCAAAGCCAAAGGAAGCCAACTCCGACGCCAAACCGGCCGCTGTCAAACACGCGAATGCCAAGCCCGGGGGAGCGGCGAAGCCTGAGGCAGCGGCCAAACCCGCCACAAGCGAGCAGGCTCCGGCAAAACCGGCAAAGTCCAAGACGGCGACAAAGCCCGCCAAACCCGCGCCAAAGACCGGCAGCGGCGACGCCAAGCCTGCCACCTAGCCAAATCGCTGGCCACGAAAGATGGGCCCGGTTTTAGACCGGCTGCTTCTTCCTCGCGCGCCGGCGCTTTACGTCCGCTTGCCATCATCGCCGGCATTGCTCAATATCCCCGCGAAACAGGCGGCTGGCTTAAACAATAGACGCGGGCGCTGCGTTTCTTTCGAGCAAAAGAAAGACCCGGACCTGAGCCGGGCTGGACAGCGGTTCACGCCGCGATCAATCTATGATGATTGAGAAGCAAAAAAGCTCGCCTCGGTCCTGATTCAATCAGAACCGATCAGGCGCTAAATGGAGGGGGAATATCATGGAGCGGATCTGGCTTAAGCAATATCCCGCCGGCGTGCCCGCCGACATCGATCTATCGCAGTATTCCTCGCTCGTTGAGTTGCTCGAAGAAAGCTTTTCAAAGTTTTCCGAGCGCAAAGCTTTCATCTGCATGGACAAGTCCATCAGCTATCGCGACCTCGACGAGATGTCGACGGCGCTTGCCGCCTACCTGCAGAGCAAAGGGTTGAAGAAGGGCGCACGCGTCGCGGTGATGTTGCCCAATGTCCTGCAATATCCGGTATCGACCGCCGCGGTGCTGCGCGCGGGATGCGCAGTGGTGAATGTAAATCCGCTCTATACGCCACGGGAGCTTGAGCATCAGCTCAGGGATAGCGGCGCCGAGGCGATCATCGTGCTCGAGAACTTTGCAACCACGGTGCAAAAGGTGATCGGCAATACCGCGGTCAAGCACGTCATCGTCGGCAGCATGGGCGACCTGCTTGGCTTGAAGGGCGTGATCGTTAATCTCGTCGTGCGGCGCGTAAGGAAGATGGTGCCGCCCTATTCGATACCCCAGGCGATCGCCTTTAACGATGCGCTTGCAGCCGGCCGCGGCATGCAATTCAACAAGCCGAAGCTCGCGCCGGAGGATGTGGCCTTCCTGCAATATACCGGCGGCACCACGGGCATTTCCAAGGGGGCGACGCTGCTCCATCGAAACATTCTGGCCAATGTGCTGCAGAACGACGCCTGGCTGCAGCCGGCGCTGAAAAACCCGCCGCATGTCGATCAGCTTTTGGTCGTGTGCGCGTTGCCGCTGTACCACATCTTCGCGTTGACCGCCTGTTTCCTGCTTGCCGTGCGGGCCGGTGGCGCCAATCTGTTGATACCCAATCCGCGCGATATGGCCGGCTTCGTCAAGGAGCTCTCGAAGTACCAGGTCAACAGCTTCCCCGCGGTGAACACACTGTACAATGGCCTGTTGAATACGCCCGGATTCGACAAGCTCGATTTCTCCAAATTGAAAAGCGCGTTCGGCGGCGGCATGGCGACGCAGAAAGCGGTCGCCGATAAATGGCTAAAGGTCACCGGCTGCGCGTTATCGGAAGGCTATGGCCTGTCGGAGACCTCACCGACGCTGACCTGTAACCCGGCCGACGCCGATCGGTTCTCCGGCTCGATCGGAATTCCCGTTCCCTCGACCTACATTTCGATCCGGGATGATGATGGCAACGAATTGCCGTTAGGCGAGGCCGGCGAAATCTGCGCCAAGGGACCGCAGGTGATGGCCGGTTACTGGAACAGACCGGAGGAAACCGCGCAGGTGATGACCGCGGACGGCTATTTCCGCACCGGCGATATCGGGGTGATGTCCCCGGACGGCTATATCAAAATCGTCGACCGCAAAAAGGATATGATCCTGGTATCGGGCTTCAACGTCTATCCAAACGAGGTTGAGGAAGTGATCGCCGGTCATCCCGGCGTGCTCGAAACCGCGGTGATCGGCGTTCCCGACGCGAGATCGGGCGAGGCCGTGAAGGCCTTTGTGGTCAAAAAAGATCCAAGCATCACTGCAGAGGACATCATCAAGTACTGCGGCACCCAATTGACCAATTACAAGGTACCGAAGCTGATCGAGTTCAGGACCGACCTGCCGAAGACCAATGTCGGCAAAATTCTGCGACGCGCGCTGCGCGATGAAAAGAAGGCCGTTGCGGCCTGAGTTCATCGCTCGTCACGCACGGCGAAGCCAAGCAATCCCGAGCCCTGCAGCAGGCTGAATCGCCTCGCCGCTTCCTGTGCATTCGAAAAGTCGTAAAACACGCCGATAAACGATGGCGAAGGCGTTTCCTCTCGCCGGAAAAATGCTCTAAGACACGTCGGCTCATGCAAGGAGAAATGAAAAATGACCATCAAAGTCGGCGACAAGCTGCCGGAAGCAAAGTTTCGGGTGATGACCGCGGAAGGCCCGCAAGTCAAAACCACCGACGACATCTTCAAGGGCAAGAAAGTAGCCCTGTTCGCAGTCCCCGGCGCCTACACCGGTACGTGCCACAAGATGCACCTTCCGAGCATTTTCCTGAACGCCTATGCGATCAAGGACAAAGGCGTGAACACGATTGCGATCGTCTCCGTCAATGACGTCTTTGTCATGAACGCCTGGAAGCGCGACACCGACCAGCGCGACGAAGCCGTGTTCCTCGCTGACGGCAATGCCGAGTTCACCAAGGCGATCGGCATGGAGTTGGACGCGTCCGGCAACGGGCTCGGCATCCGCTCCATGCGCTATTCGATGCTGGTGGACGACGGCGTGGTGAAGAAGCTCAATCTGGAGCCGGCTCCGGGCAAGGTCGAGGTCTCCGGCGGCGACACGCTGCTGACGCAACTTTGAGATAAGCCGAGCTACTGCCGTCGTCCGGTGAAGACCGGGCGACGAGTGCGCCGCTACGGTCCCACGGACTTCTTCAGACGCGCCATCGCGACGCCGTCGCGCGCCAGCTGATCGGCGCGTTCGTTCTCGTGATGGCCGGCATGGCCCTTCACCCAATGCCAGCGTACCTGGTGCGACTTTAGCGCGGCATCGAGCCTCTGCCAGAGCTCGGCGTTCTTGACCGGCTTCTTGTCCGCGGTGCGCCAGCCGTTCCTTTTCCAGCCGTTGATCCAGCCGGTGATGCCCTGCCGGACATACTGGCTGTCGGTGTAAAGGTCGACCGTGCAAGGCTTCTTCAGCGCCTCAAGGGCTGCGATGGCTGCCGTCAGCTCCATGCGATTGTTGGTGGTATGCGCCTCGCCGCCGCTTAATTCCTTTTCGACGTCGCCGAATTTCAGGATAGCGCCCCAGCCGCCTGGCCCCGGATTTCCCGAACAAGCACCGTCGGTATGGATGATGACTGACGGAGCCGAAGTCACGCCACCAGCCCCGAGGCGGCCACGCCGTAGTCGCCCATGGCGGATACGCTCTGCTGGAAGCGCAGCTTACGCGCATATTCAAGCGGGTCCTTTGGCTTCACCAGCGCGCCCGGCGGCACGTTGAGGAAGTCGACCAGCCGTGTCAGCAGGAAACGCAGTGCCGCGCCCCGCGCAAGTAGCGGCAGCGCGTCCTGTTCGGCATCGGACAATTTGCGTTCACGGCCATAGGCGTTGAGCAGCGCGCGTGCCTTGGTGACGTTAAACGAAAGATCGGGCTCGAAGCACCAGGCGTTAAGGCAGATCGCGACGTCGTAGGCGAGGATATCGTTGCACGAAAACGGAAAGTCGATCAGCCCCGATAGTTTGTCGCCGAGAAAAAACACGTTGTCGGGAAACAGGTCCGCGTGGATCACGCCTTCGGGCAGATCAACGGGCCAGCAGGCCTCAAGGTGATCAAGCTCGCGGGCGATGAAGTCGCGCAAACCGGGCTGAACGCTATCGGCACGCGACTCAGCCAAATCAAACAGCGGCCGCCACCCCTTCACCGAGAGCGGATTATTCCGAAACAGCGGAAAATCCTGACCGGCCAAATGCATTCGCGCTAGCGCCTGCCCTACTCCGGCGCAATGGGCGGCATTCGGCCGTCGCGGCCACATCCCCTCCAGAAAGTTGATGATGGCGGCGGGCCGTCCGGCCAACGCGCTGTAGACCTCGCCGTTGCGGGTCTTTGCCGGCTGCGGACATCTGATGCCGCGCTCGGCCAGATGCGCCATCAGCGACAGAAAATAAGGGAGATCATCGACCGCGACGCGCTTCTCGTAGAGCGTGAGGATGAACGCGCCCTTGCTCGTATGCATCAGGAAATTGGAATTCTCGACGCCTTCGGCAATGCCCTTGTAGGACAGAAGCTCGCCGATATCATAGTGGGTGAGGAATTCCGCAAGCTCGTCGGCGGCGACGTCGGTGTAAACCGCCATCGCGCTTATTCCGCTGCGTCGGGCCGCAGCGAGCGCGGCAACGGAAAGAATTCGTTTTCTTCCGCGGCCGAGACCGTCTCCACATGCAGTTGGTAGCGTTCAGCGAACGCACCCATGATCTCCTCGACGATCACCTCCGGCGCCGATGCACCGGCCGTGATGCCGAGACTTTTAATGCCTTCAAATCGCTTCCAGTCGATGTCGCCGGCGCGTTGCGCCAGCACGGCAATCGGGCAACCTTCGCGCTCCGCGACTTCGCGCAGCCGCTGGGAATTGGACGAGTTTGGCGCCCCGACCACGATCAGGGCGTCGACCACCGGGGCCACCTTTTTCACCGCGAGCTGACGGTTGGTGGTGGCGTAGCAGATGTCTTCCTTGTGCGGGCCCGAGATGTTCGGGAATCGCCCCTTCAGCATGGCGACGATTTCGGCGGTATCATCGATCGACAGCGTCGTCTGCGTCACAAAGGCGAGGTTGTTCGGATCCTTTGGAGTGAATGTTTTGGCATCCTCCGCGGTCTCGATCAGCGTGACCGCGTCAGGCGGCAACTGTCCGAGGGTGCCGACCACTTCCGGGTGATGGGAATGCCCGATCAGCAGGATTTCGCGGCCGCGCTTGAAATGGATCGCCGCCTCCCGGTGCACCTTGGTGACCAGCGGACAGGTCGCGTCGAGCGAAAAGAAATTGCGCGCCTTGGCGTCCAGCGGAACCGACTTGGGCACCCCATGAGCCGAAAACACCACCGGTGCGTTGGTTTTGTCGGGAATTTCAGCAAGTTCCTCGACAAAAATCGCACCTTTTGTCTTCAGGCTGTCCACCACGTAGCGGTTATGGACGATCTCGTGGCGCACATAGACCGGCGCACCGTAGATGGCGAGCGCCCGTTCCACGGTGTCGATGGCGCGAACCACGCCCGCGCAGAAGCCCCGTGGGGAGCAAAGTACCAGTTTTAGGTCGGGTTTGGCTGACATAGACCGTTTCCGGACCGAATCACCCCGTGCCGGCGGGCAGGGAACGGTCAATTCGGGGTACGAATTGGGACTGCTTTAGGCCCCTGTCAAGGTCAAATACCAAGCCATTGCGCGGTGGGCCGCTGCAGGTTTATATAGGGCTTAATTCCCGTCATCGCTGATGACCCGGCTCCGCCTCCCAAAGAGGTTGGCGAAGCACAAAGGAGATTTGCCATGAGCAATGCACCGCTGATGCCGAAGGCAACTGCCGTGTGGCTGGTCGATAATACCGCGCTGACCTTCGATCAGGTGGCCGATTTCACCAAAATGCACCCCCTTGAAGTCCGCGCCATCGCGGACGGCGACGCCGCCCAGGGCATTAAAGGCATGGACCCGATTTCGACCGGCCAGCTGACCCGTGACGAGATCGAAAGGGGTGAAAAGGACTCGAACTACCGCCTGAAGCTGGAGGAGAGCAAGGTCACGCTGCCGCCTGCCGCCAAGAAGAAGGGTCCTCGCTATACGCCGGTGTCGCGCCGTCACGAGCGGCCGAGCGCGATCCTGTGGCTGGTGCGAAACCACCCCGAATTGAAGGACGCGCAAATCATGCGGCTGGTCGGCACCACCAAGACCACCATCGCCAGTGTTCGCGACCGCACGCACTGGAACGCCTCGACGCTGACACCGATGGACCCGGTGACGCTGGGCCTGTGCTCGCAAATCGAGCTCGACTTCGAGGTGCAGCGCGCGGCCAAGGAGAAGCCGGCCGAAGCCGCTTACGGAGGAGCCACCCTGCTGCCCGCCTCCGAGACCACGCGCAAGGAGCCGGAATTCGAGCCGACCGAAAAACAGCGCGACGATCTCAATGTCGACGCGGTGTTCGCCAAGCTGAAGAACATCGGCGGCAAAAAAGCAGAGCAGGAATAATCGGGAGGAGTGTCCCGCTCTCGTCGATTCAAATTCGAAACGTCGAGCGCATCTGACCTCTCTACGTGGGGTGCCCCTCATGGCGGGGGCCGCTTCGGGCCGTCTCGAAGGATAGTGGCCTCTGGCTCAACAACGCCCCACTTGTCGTCGCCCGGCTTGACCGGGCGATCCAGTATCCACCACCATCGCCGGAATAAGCACTGGTCCCATTTATTGGGCTAGTCCTGCGCTTGATAACGCGCTGCATCGGTTACTGGGTCGCCCGGTCAAGCCGGGCGATGACACCGGTGGGGTGCGAGCGTCGATACAGATGGCTCAACAACGCAGGGCCGGGACGTCCTGCGCTACAGTAGCGACGCGCCCCGCATTGAAGCGTTACTCCCCTTGTCGTCGCCCGGCTTGACCGGGCGATCCAGTATCCACCACCATCGCCGGAATAAGCACTGGTCCCATTTATTGGGCTAGTCCTGCGCTTGTTAACGCGCTGCATCGGTTACTGGGTCGCCCGGTCAAGCCGGGCGATGACACCGGTGGGTTCGGGGCGATGACACCGGTGGTTCGGGCGATGACACCGGCGGGTTCGGGCGACTACACGGGTGATGTTGGTTCACGCACACCTCTGCGAAGCTCGACATCGGGCGCGCTTCAAAACTATCGGCTTCAGCCTAATTCAATCTCGTCATCGATTTCGTGGACGAGCGTGACGCCGCCTACCGTAAGCACCATCTTCGCCGGCAGTTTCTCATGACCCTTGAGACGGCCGGCCTGCAGGGCATCCCTGACCGCCTTTTCGATTTCGCGCTGCGAGGTGATGCCGACCTTCTTCAGGAACTTGCGCAGGCTGGCGTTGAAGACATCTTCGTTCATGGTGGCCTCCAGATTACGGATGGTCCGGATGACTTATCATGTAATCGCCGAGATCGCGCTGGCGACGGTCGGCGCGAGCGGTGGCGTTACTGCGCTGCACGTCGCGATCTTTTCGACAGGCGATATATTCCGACGAACCGGCCGCGACATTATTCGCGCGGCAAAATGCGTCGTCATCGCCGCCGGAATTGGCCAGGGTCGATTGCCCCCGCTCAAGACATCCTGCGAGCAGTGGCGCCGCAAGCAAAAGCGCGATCAGACAAATTACCCTGTTCATTGGCATCGACGTGTCCAGCTTTCGGATATGCAGCTGACCGTTCGGGCCAATTGCGGGGATTATAAGTCTCACGCCCTGCCCTTGAGCGCCTCTCCGATTTCATCCAGCACTTTGGGATCCTCGATGGTCGCGGGCATGGTCCAGACCTCGCCGTCGGCGATCTTCTTGATCGTGCCGCGCAGGATTTTGCCCGAGCGCGTCTTTGGCAATCGGCCGACGGTGATCGCGAGCTTGAATGCCGCGACGGGGCCGAGCTTTTCCCGCACCAGGGTCACAATTTCCTTTTCGATCAACTGCGGGCTTCGCGAGACGCCGGCCTTCAACACCAGGAATCCGCAGGGCACCTCGCCCTTGATCGGGTCCTTGATGCCGAGCACAGCGCATTCTGCGACATCGGCGTGGGAGGCCAGGATCTCTTCCATGCCACCGGTCGAGAGCCGGTGACCGGCGACGTTAATGATGTCATCAGTGCGGCCCATGACGAAAACATAGCCGTCCTCGTCCTTGTAACCGGCGTCGGAGGTTTTGTAGTAGCCGGGGAATTCGGTGAGGTACGCCTCCTTGAATCGCTCGTCCTGTTCCCACAAGGTCGGCAAGCAGGCCGGCGGCATCGGCAGCTTGATGACGATCGAACCCATGGTGCCTGCCGGCACCCGCCTTGCGGCCTCGTCGACCACGTCGACCTGATAGCCAGGCATCGGCACCGTCGGAGAGCCGTGCTTCACCGGAAGCATTCCAAGCCCGACTGGATTGCCGGCGATGCACCAGCCGGTTTCGGTCTGCCACCAATGATCGATCACCGGCACCTTCAACTGCCGTTCGGCCCAGTCCACCGTCGGAGGATCCGCCCGCTCGCCTGCGAGGAACAGGGTGCGGAATTTCGAAAGGTCGTATCTCCGGATGAACTTTCCGTCCGGGTCTTCCTTCTTGATCGCGCGGAACGCGGTGGGCGCTGTGAAGAAGGCGACCGCCTGATGCTCGGAAATAACGCGCCAGAAGCTGCCCGCATCGGGCGTGCCGACCGGCTTACCCTCATACATGATCGAGGTCGCGCCATGGAACAGCGGCGCATAGACGATGTAGCTGTGCCCTACCACCCAGCCGATATCGGAGCCGCACCACCAGACCTCGCCAGGTCTCACCCCATAGAGATTGAACATCGACCATTTCAGGGCAACCAGATGCCCGCCATTGTCACGCACCACGCCCTTTGGTTGGCCGGTCGTGCCTGAGGTGTAAAGAATATAGAGCGGATCGGTCGCCTCGACCGGCACGCAAGCTGCGGAGTTCCGCGCGTCGAGGGCGTTGCGCCGCAGCGTCGCCCAATCGTGATCGCGTCCGTCGATGAGATCGCAGCTCTGCTGTGGCCGCTGCAGGATGATGCAGGCCCGTGGTTTGGCCTCTGAAAAGCTGATCGCTCCGTCGAGCAGCGGCTTGTACTGCACGACGCGGCCGGGCTCCAGGCCGCAGCTTGCCGAAAAAATCAGTTTTGGTTTGGCGTCATCAATGCGGGTTGCGAGTTCCTTTGCCGCGAACCCGCCGAACACGACACTATGAACCGCGCCGATCCGCGCGCAGGCCAGCATCGCGACCACGGCTTCCGGCACCATCGGCATGTAGAGGATGACGCGATCTCCCTTCTCGACGCCGAAGTCCTGCATGATGGCGGCCAGCGTCTGCACTTCCCGCAGCAACTCGGCATAGGTGAATTTCGTCACAGCATTCGCGAGCGGCGAGTCATGAATCAGCGCCACCTGATCGGCGCGACCATTGGCGACATGACGATCAAGCGCGTTGTAGCAAGTGTTGACCACGGCACCTGCGAACCAGCGTCCATAGGGTCCCGCGGCAGGATCGAATATCCGCTTCGCAGGCTCGATCCAGTCGATGTCCCGAGCCGCCTCACCCCAAAAACCCTCGGGATCGGCCAGCGAGCGGGCGTAGATTTCGTGATAGCGGTGTTTCTCGTGGACACTCATGGCGTCTCTCCCGCGCTTCCTTCGTGTTGGCCGGGCATGTCGCGCGCATTCGCTGTGCGGCGTCGGCATGAAGGTCTATGCCTACTTGGCTGGCATTGTCATGGGATGGCTCCACAATTCAAGCTGAAACAAATACAGGATTGCGGCGGGATAAGCGCCCGATACGCGGCTAGTGCCGGGCAATCGACTGCAACCGGTCCAGCCGCTCGCGCATCGCCTTTTGCAGGTCATAGTTCGGCCGGCCAAATCCGGCATTGCGGCGGGCGATGAAATCATCCTGCTCGCGCTGCAGGGCGCGACCTGCACGCGTACTGTTGCTGGTTGCTTCGCGGACGACCGTGACGTTGGTGGCGTAGATCTCGCGATCGAGATTGGCAAGTTCAGGACTTGCACAGATCGCCCTTTCGACCGCGCGCCTCGCAGTCGCGCAATCAAAGCTCGGCTTGTTGCTAATCGCCATCAACGCGCCCAGCCGCTCCAGTTCCCGCGCCAACGATCTGTAGTTGTCTCGCGCGGCGGTGTAATCGGGCTTCAGCTTGATCGCGGCGTCGAAGTCCTGCAGCGCTTTGGGACGATCGCCCCTTTTGCGCCAGAGTTCGCCTCGCGCATTGAACAGATCCGCCAGCGTCGGATCGAGCCGCAACGCCGCATCGTAATCACCGATCGCGCGCTCGATCATCTCCTTGCGTTCGAAAACGCCCGCGCGTGCAATCAGCGCCATGATGCGGTCGGCCCTGACGGTATGATCGTTATCGATCAGCGCGCCGCAAATGGAAAGGATACCGGCATCTTCATTAGCGGCGACTGCGGCAACGCACGGCGCGGGGTCGGGTTGCCCATCCCATCCCTGCCCGGCTCGGCGGTCGCGAACGCGACCCGCGGCAGCGCCCACAACATCGCGACCGCAACGATTTGGATTAGGTTTGCCGGCCGCGCTGGCATCGATGCTGCTGCAGTTTCCTCGCTTGGGGAACCGTAGCGAAGCATCCGGGATTGGGACAGCACCCGATCAGCAGAATCAAACACCCGAATTAACGGTGTTACATTGCCGACCGACTTCGAGCGGATACACTGGCAGCACTGCCTAGCCCAACGAGCAACTGCCCGAGGACTTCCGTCTTGGCCACATTCGATTGGATCATCGCGTTGCTGCTCGGCGCCGTCGCGCTGTCGGCGTTGGCCCGGCGAATTCAAGGTGCCCTACCCGACTTTTCTCGCGATCGGGGGCGCCCTTCTTGCCTTTGCTCCCGACGTTCCATCGTGGACGCTGGAGCCTGATCTGGCACTGGCGCTGTTCGTCGCTCCGGTGCTGCTCGATGCCGCATATGACACCTCGCTGCGTGACCTCAGGAAGCACTGGCTCCCGGTTTCGACGCTGGTGTTTGTCGCCGTCGGCATCACGACTGCAACGGTGGCGCTGCTGGCGCACTGGCTGATTCCTGCCATGCCATGGTCAGCCGCGATCGCGCTCGGCGCGATCGTGGCTCCTCCCGACGCCGCCGCGGCGGCCGCCATACTCGGGCAAGTCAAACTGCCGTATCGGATACTCAAAATCCTTGAGGGCGAAAGCCTGCTCAACGACGCGAGCGCTCTATTGATTTACCGGGTCGCCGTCCAAGCCACCGCAGTCCAGCATTTTGGATGGCGCGAGTTTGCCCCTTCGCTGCTGTTAGCGCTGGCGGGCAGCATTGCAGCCGGATATCTGGCTGCCAAGCTTTGGCTGTGGTTGACACGAAAGGTCAGCGATGCCCCAAGCGCAATCATTCTGCAGTTTGCAGGCACATTCTCGGTGTGGATCGCTGCCGAGCGTGTCGGCCTGTCCGGCATCCTGACAATCGTGGCTTACGCAATCACTATCGCCCGCACCGCGCCAGCGCGAACACCGGCGCGGCTTCGCGTACCGTCCTATGCCGTCTGGGAGACCATGGTCTTCCTCCTTAACGCGTTGGCATTCATGCTGATCGGCATGCAGTTGCGCCCGATCTGGACACGGCTCGACCCAACGGTACGACTGGAGTATTGCGCGGCGGCCGCTTACATTCTTGCCGCGGTCATTCTTGCCCGCATAGCCTGGGTGATGTTCTACGAAGGGACGCTGCGCGGGCTGGTGGCGCAAGGCATCTTTCATCCCAAAAATCCGGCGGCATTGCCAACGTTCAAAAGCGGTGTCGTGGTGTCTTGGTGCGGCATGCGCGGCATCATAACGCTGGCGGCGGCTTTCGCGCTGCCGGAAGGCTTCCCATATCGCGATCTCATCCTGCTGACCGCGTTCGCGGTGGTGCTTGGGTCCTTGGTCCTTCAAGGTCTGACCTTGCGGCCGCTCATTGTCGCGCTACGGCTAAAGGACGAAAATCCAGTGGCCGCCGAGGTCGCTCACGCCCGCGCCACGGCTTACCGCGCGGCGCTCGAGGAAATCGATGGCGATCCGTCCGAGGAAGCCGAGATCCTCAGGCTGGAGTACCGCGCCTTGCTGTTGCGGGGCAAAGGCAATCCGGACGGCGGCGTCTCCAGCGGCGAGCTTCCCGCCGACCCGCTGCGGCGGCGCGCGATCGGCGCGGCGCGACAGTCGCTTCTGACGCTGCGCCGCTCCGAAGAAATCGGCGACGATGCCTTTCACCAGCTCGAAGAGGAACTCGATCGAGCTGAACTAAGCGCGCAAGCATAGCGTCCAGCATGCCGGGGCGTGCTAGCTCACCTTCAGAGTCACGCCGCCATCGACCACCAGCTCGATGCCGGTGACATATTTCAATTCATCGGAGGCGAGATACAGCGCCGCGTTGGCAACGTCCCAGGCATCGCCCATGTGACCCATCGGGACTTGCGCATCACGGGCACGCCACATCGCTTCAACATCTCCCGCGCCATAGCTCGACGCCAGGCCCGCGGAGTGCTGCACCATCGGCGTCTTCATCAGGCCGGGCAGGATGGCGTTGACGCGGACATGATCTGAGGCAAATTGCACCGCCGTGGTGCGCGTCATCTGGTTCATGGCCGCCTTTGTGGCGGCATAGGTCACATAGGAAATCCCGAGATGGCGGATCGAGGCGATCGAGGAAATGTTGATGATCGATCCGCCGCCCTGCTTCTGCATAACCGGGATGACGTGCTTCATCGAAAGATAGGCGCTCTTGAGATTGACCGCGAACACACGGTCCCACTCCGCTTCGGTCACCTCGACCACGCTGCCCATTTCCGCGATGCCGACATTGTTGTCCAGCACATCGATGCGGCCATAAGTCTTCAGGCAGGCTGCCACCATCGCCTCGACCTCACCGGCGCGCGAGACGTCGGCGGTAAAGGCACTGGCGTTGCCGCCTTCGCCGGCGATGATGCCGGCGGTTTCCTCCGCGGCAGCCGGATTGCGGTCGACGCAGAACACCTGCGCACCTTCACGCGCGAAGCAAACTGCCGTCGCCTTGCCGTTTCCCCACCCCGGCCCGATCGAGCCCGCGCCGACCACCATCGCCGTCTTGCCCTTGAGCCGATTCATCGACCGTTCTCCATTTCTGATTTGTGTTGTCGTGGCCTAGATGAAGCGAGACCGCGCGTTGGCTTTTTGCTTAACCTGATGGCACGTCGGGGCGGGTTCAACAACGCTCCCTTTGTCGTCGCCCGGCTTGACCGGGCGATCCAGTATTCACCATCATTGCCGGAGCTAGCGATCATCGCACGGTTTCAGCGTGGTGACGCTAATTCCGATCGGATAGCCGAAAATCTCTGACAGCGTCCGGCAATGCCCGTCATGACACAGGCGCCATTCACCGGCCGCGCCGGAGTTGGATAGCACCACCTCCGGCATCGGCGCGCGCTTTGGCTGCCACTGAAACCAGCCGTCGACAAGACGCGCGTCGGCCGGCGGCTCCATGCCGGCGCCAGAGCCCTTGACCCTCGCTTGCACCAGTTCAAGGCCGCGCGCGCTGATGCGCCAGTCTTCCTGCCATTCGACCTTTTCGATCGAATGCGTCCACACCAGCGTGAACGCCGCCAGCGACAGCGCTTTCACTACGCCAGCGGAGGCAAGGCAAAGGCTCAAGCGGCCTCAACCGTGACGGGCGGCCGCTGCCGCCATTGCCAGAGCACGAGGAGGAGCGTCAAGGCGAAACCCGCTGCGTCGCTGTAGGGAAAATCACCCAGCAGGCAAAGCGCCGCGGCGAGCGCGACGGCGCGCTCCGGCAGTGTCAGTCGCGCAAACAGAAACCCGATCGCAACCATGCCGAACAGGCCGATCGCGAGCAGCGCTTTGAACGCCGCTAACGCCACCGCGCCGTAAAATCCAATTTTCAACGCCATCGGATCGCTTCCCTGCAGCATCAGCGCCGGCGAGTACACAAACACAAAGGGAATAACGTAGCCGGCGAGCGCGACCCTCATGGCCTCCCAGCCGATCTTGTCCGGATTTTCCTTCGCGATCGGTGCTGCCGCGAGCGCGGCTAGCGCGACGGGGGGCGAGAGATCGGCCATGATGCCGTAATAGAATGCGAACATGTGGCTGACGATCAAGGGCACGCCGAGCTTGGCAAGCGCGGGCGCCGCCAGCGCCGCCGTGATGATATAGGTCGGGATGGTGGGAATTCCCGTACCGAGCAGGATCGACAGCAGCATCGTCATGACGAGCGCGAGGAACAGGCTCTTCTCGCCCAGTCCGATCACCCAGCCCCCAAAGACGGTGCCCACGCCGGTCTGTGACATCATGCCGATGATCACGCCGACGATCGCGCACGCCATGCCGACAGTCAGCGCCGACTTGGCGCTTTCCGCGAGCGAATCCTGGCACGCCTTCAGCGTTGCCCGGCCGCCGCGCGTCATCGCCGAGAGCAGCACAAGCCCGCCCACGATACCTGCCACTGGGACGATTTGGAGACCATCACGCGAAGCCGTCCCCGCGACAAGCGCGAGCCCGATCCAGAACACATAACGCGATGTGGTGTTGGAGAAGCCAAGCGTGATGCTGGCCCCCAAGATCAGCGCAACCGTCAGCGCCAGGCCCATGCTGCCGGCATAAAGCGGCGTGAAGCCCTCGAACAGCATATAGACCAGCGCCGCCAGCGGGAGCACGAGGTACCAGCGGGCGACCAGGGCTTTCCATGCGCTCGGGACTTCCGATGCCTTCATGCCGATGAGGCCGTACTTGCCCGCCTCCAGATGCACCATCCAGAAGGCGGAGGCGAAATACAGCATCGCCGGAATCACCGCAGCCTTGACGATGACGGAATAATCGACACCCAGCGTCTCCGCCATGATGAAGGCGACTGCTCCCATCACAGGCGGCATGATCTGGCCGCCCATCGAGGCAGTCGCCTCGACTCCGGCGGCGAACGCGCGGCGATAGCCGAACTTGATCATCAGCGGAATCGTGAACTGGCCGACTGTGACGACATTGGCGACCCCGGAACCGGAGATCGTTCCCATCAGGCCCGACGCAAACACCGCGACCTTGGCCGGACCGCCGCGGGTCCGACCGAACAATCCAAGCGCGACATCTGTGAAAAGCTGGATCATGCCGGCCCGTTCAAGGAACGAGCCGAACAGGATGAACAGAAAAATGTAGGTGGCCGAGACATAGATCGGCACGCCGTAGAAGCCTTCGGTGCCATAAGAGAGGTGCGTGATGATCTGATCGAGACCGTAACCGCGATGATTGAGCGGCGCGGGCAAATACTGGCCGAACAACCAGTACAACAGGCAGGCGCCACACATCAGCGGCAGCGCCAACCCCATCAGCCGCCGGGTGCCTTCGAATATCAGAACGGCGAGCAACACGCCCACGGCAAGATCGAGTTGCGTCGGGTCACCGTCGCGAGCGATCAAATCGGCGTAGAAGATCCACTGATAAACGCCGCAGAGGAACCCGGCCGCGCCGATCAGCCAGCCAGCGGCGCGCCCGGCATTGCTTTTGGCGGTGAAGTTACCGATCAGACCAAAGGTCATCAGGATCAGGAACCCGACATGGACACCGCGCACCACCTGGCTCGGCAGCACATTCCATGCAGCGACGACAAGCTGGAACGCAGCGAATGCGATGCCGACAGCGTAAGCCAGATGACCCCAGCCCCCAGGGCCAAAACCTTCGGGAAAACCGTACTCGAAATTGTTGAATTCGAACTTGGATTTGGATTTGGATTTGGATTCGAAGTTGGCGGGCTGTTCCGCGCTGTCGGCCTTCAGCATGTCCCTATTTCCCGCCCCTGTCGTGTGCGCTTATAAACACTTGCGGTGTTGCCCGATACCTCATGACGCGGCCAAACTCGGCCTCTGCACGTTCGATCCGACCTTGAGGTAAAGCGCGTGGTGGCGCCAGGACCGGCTCCGCCCGGGGGCGAGGGTCAGTGCTCGTCCGGGAGGTTCATCGGCGCAACGAAACGCGTCCGTGCAGGTGGAGGTCTATTTAATCAGGCCTTTTTCCCTGTAGTAGCGCATCGCGCCGGGGTGCAGCGGCGCCGGACCGGCGATTGCTGCATTCTCAAGCTTGATTTCCTTGCCCGCAACATGGGAGTTCGCCAGTTCCGGCAAGGATTCAAAGATCAGCTTGGTCATCTGATAGGCAAGATCGTCCGAGACCGCGGAACTCGTCACCAGATAGTTGATCACGGCCGCAGTCGGAACGTCCTTTTCCTGGCCGGTATAGGTGCCGGCCGGGATCACGGCCGAGACGAACGGCGGGCCGATTTTGTCGACGATTGATTTCGGCACCGAGACAACGACGATATCGGTCGACGTGCTCAGGTCCTTTAGCGAAGCCACCCCAAGCCCGGCTGATTGCAAAGTTGCGCTCAACTGACGATTTTTCATCAGGTCGACCGATTCCGCGAACGGCAGATACTCGATCTTGCCCATGTCCTTGTAGCTCATTCCCGCAGCGGCAAGGATCGCGCGGGAGTTGAGCTCGGTGCCGGATTTCGGCGCGCCTACCGAAAGGCTCTTGCCCTTGAGATCGGAGAGCGTCTTGACGCCGCTGTCGGCCGTCGCGACGATCTGAATGTAGTTCGGATAGATCGCGCCGATGGTGCGCAGCTTGTCGAGCTTGGTCTTGAAACCCGCCTCTTCGTCGCCTTCCCAAGCCGCCTTCAGCGAATCGCCCAGTGCAAATGCGATTTCGCCACGACCCTGCTGAAGCAGGATCAGGTTTTCGACCGAAGCCTTGGTCGCCTGCACCTGCGTCTTCACGTTCGGGATTTTGTCGCTGTAGATCTTGGCGATTGCAACGCCGAGCGGGTAATAAACGCCGGAGGTGCCGCCGGTCAGCACGTTGATGAACGACTGCGCTTGCGCCGCAGGCGCCGACCAAACAATCGCCGCGACGGCAGCGCCAATCAGTCTCGAAACCATGAGCAACATTCTCCCTCAGGACCTTCGGCGAAATTGGACGGACGATGCGCCCGGGTCAACCCCGTCCATTAGACCGAACCCGCGTGTGGCGAACAGGTGCCGGACCCACCGCCTGGACGAAAAGCATATGGACTTTTGTCTTAAATTGTCGTGCTCACGCTGGCTCTCGTTCAGCATGAGTTGCGGCCAAAACTTCGGCTAGATGTTACGCGAGCGCCGGCGCGACCAGTTCCCGCGTCTTCGGCGCTTGGTGCTGGCAAGAATGCGGTTCCCCGGTTATTGTCCTTCGCGCCAACCTGCCCGCCAGAGGCAGCTTCAATGGGGAGAACGTCTCAATGACCGTCAATCGTGCCGCTGAATATCGTAATCGTGCCGTTGGTTTTTGCCTGGGGGCGGCGATCCTGCTCTGCGGCTCTGCGCTTGATCTTGCTCACGCCAAACCCTTCATGATCGTCGGGCTCGACGAGAAGGTGTCGTGGGACGACGATGGAAAAACCGTGCTGTCGGCACCCGGCAAGGATAGCGTCCTGATCGTCGACCTCGCCGATCCCGAAAGCCCCAAAATTGTAGCCACCTTGCCGCTCAAGAATTCGGTGATCGGCCCGCCCGTCAATCTCGATATCGATCCGAGCGGATCGATTGCGCTCGTGGCTGACTCGGTCGATGTCACCAAGGACGGCGATGCCTTGAAACAGGTGCCGGACAACAAGGTCTACGTCATCGATCTCAAGGCCAACCCGCCCAAGCTCGCAAGCACAGTTACCGTCGGCAAGCAGCCATCCGGGCTGAGCATCAGCCCGGACGGCAAGATGGCGCTGGTTGCCAATCGCGGCGACAACTCGATCAGCGTGCTTTCGATCAATGGCACCGACGTCAAGGTCACCGACACCGTCGCTCTCCCGGACAGCGTCGCGCATGTGGTGTTCACCCCGGACGGCAAGCGCGCCTTGGCAGTGAGGTTCCCCGCGCACAAGATTTCGGTGCTCGACATTGCCGGCGACAAGGTGACGTACAACAAGCTCGATCTGCCGGCGGGGCTGTGGCCCTACAATGTTGTGGTCTCGCCGAACGGCAAGATCGCGCTGACATCCGACAATGGCGCCTCCGGTTCATCGGACGGCAGCGTCGACACGACAAGCGTGATCGATCTGGAAGCCAATCCCCCGCGCGTGATTGACCGGGTGGTGGTGGGCGACGGCCCCGAGGGCTTCGCGATGAGCCCGAAGGGCG
Source organism: uncultured Alphaproteobacteria bacterium (assembly GCA_963764155.1). Taxonomy (GTDB): domain Bacteria; phylum Pseudomonadota; class Alphaproteobacteria; order Rhizobiales; family Xanthobacteraceae; genus Bradyrhizobium. The sequence continues at coordinate 166,793 of CAVXRI010000006.1, read as the reverse complement.
ATCTCGCGGTCGCCGCCATCCTGCGCGGCTCTAACATGAAGAAGGCGTTTTACCACCACCCGAACGGCAGCCTTTCGATCCTGAAGATCGATGGAAAGAAAGTGACAAAGACCCAGGACATCGAAGTCGGCGGATTGCCGGAAGCCGTTTTGTTCACGCCCGACGGCAAATACATCCTGGCGGGAAATTTCATGACGGAGGATTTTTCAATCCTGAAAGTGAACGGCACCGAAGTCACGGATACCGGCAAGCGCTTCAAGCTGCCCGGTCATCCGGCTTCGGCCCGCATGGGCCACTGAGGCCGCCTGGCCCCGACCTGACACGCTGACCGGCGCTGCATGCGCGGTCGGCGTCGTCCGGGTTCTCTAATCTTGCAGCAGCATCACTGAAACGTCATGTCGAGGCATTTGGAGATATCGGAGCCGAGGCCGGATGAGATAGTGATGCAGCCGCGCATTTTTTGCGCCTTGGTGTCGGCAGCCCAGATCGCGTAACCTCCGGCGCCGAAAAACGAGTTGGTGTTAGGTGGCTCGGTTTCAGTGGCGTCGAAGGCGTATGCGGAATCGGTGTCGAAGATGCGGGGCTTTTTGGTGCAGCTGCCGTCGGCCTGCACGTTGATCACTTCCTTGTTGTCCCGTGTCAGCGCGAGAGAGACCTGGCAGCGAAAATATTCGGAAGTGTTGATGTTGAAAAGATATGCGTAGGACTTGCACGTCGAGGTGTTGAGCTTGCCGGCACTCAGGCCGCGGCTGCAGGAGATCCTCTGGTTGTTGCTGAGCCTGAATTCATCGGCATGGGCAGCAGAAACCAGCGCCCCAAGCGATACCGCGACGGCCGAACAAATCTTGGTGACGTGGTTCATGCGAATCATCCCATAGTTTGATCTGTCGGTCCCGCTTCTAAACCGAAAGCGGAACATAGTCGCCAAGAGCCAAGCGTGAAATCACAAAGTCTGCAGGACGGCGCGTGATACGATCGGCCATATTGACGAGCGGAGCACGTTCGTGATTTGTTCAAATAAAATCATTGTTGGGCGGAGATGACGATGAAGAAAATTTCCACACGATCGCTTCTGACGGCAGCCGCAATCCTTGCATTGACCACATCCGCATTCCCGGCAAGTCCGGGGACACCTTGGGAGATGAAGCCGGACGTGGGCTATGGCTACGACAAGGACGGCAAGATGCTTTCCTACAAGATGGGGACCAACAATGCCGGGAAGCTGCTAAAGGGCGCAAAGAAGGTGCCCAGGGGCACGTTGTTCTTTATCGGCGAGAACGGGCAGCTCTACATGCGCACGGCGCCGTACCTTGAGGGCGACGGCAAGTTCGTGTTCGGATCGGATTGAAACCACGAATGCAGCAGCCTCGTCTCGCTCGTACAACTCGCTCCGTGAGCGGGGCAGCGCTGATTGACGCCGTCCTGGAGTCCTATCGGTTCTGATTGAATCAGAACCGGACTTTAGCCTTTTGTTTTGACGCGTTTCTTCACGCGAACCGGGCTCCACTTCGCTCGAAAACGCTCTAAAATGATGCGGCGAGTTCCTTTGCGCCTTGCAAATTGCTGTTGAAGTCCATCCTGCTGTCTGTGACCGCCAGCAGTTTCGCGACCGTGTTGTGGCGGATCGCGACCGGATTACGCTCATAGCCCGAGCGCTGGAAAAAATTCGACGTCGGCACCTGTTCGCGCATCGCTTGCGGCATTGTAACCATGTCGAGGCCGGTGCCGTCGCCGGTCAAGTTCATCATCTCGAGTTCGGCCGCGCTGAGCGGGCGCATGTAGCCTTTTTCGCGCGCGAAAATCACCGAAGTCAGAAGCTTGTGGGTCTGCAGCAGCGGGCCGACGTCGATGTCCAGCACCATGGCGTGAAGCGCCCAGCCCTGCGGGGTGTCGCCGATCTTCTCATGCTGAGACCAATCGTCCGGCACCGAACGGGCCAGCGCCACCATCCGCTGCAACACCGCGATCTTCTGATCCATGGCCTTGCGCTGAGCACCCGCCAGTTGCGCGCGCCGTTCCGTCAGCGTCCGCACGAAGTCAGGGCCCTGCTCGGCCAGCAACTCGACGCTGTTGGTGGTCAACAACTGGTTATAGCCGATCGCCGTGGAGATCGCGTGCGAGCCTGGACGCGCGGCGCTCAATCCCGATTGCATGTCATGATTGCCATTGCCGCCGGTCTCGAACGAGTAAACCCGCACTGCCTGCTCGCGCGTCAGCCCTGCCGCCAAGGCCACGCGGGCATAGGCCCGCTTGAACTCGGCCTCCCCCACCGGCCGCTGCGGCGTCCACTCAAAATAATCGGCGGCGGCTTTCAGGAGATCGGCGATCACGGGAATGGTTTTGCGCGGGCGCGGCCTCTCCTCCGGCGCGGGCTCGCCCACCGGGTTAACCGGCCGCTTCGGTCCGGCGTAAACCGGCGGCTGCGTCAACACGTAATCGTCGAGCGCTATCGCGAGGTGCTCGCGGCGCTTGGCGTTGCGGCCGCGCCGCTTCTCGGCGATCGATTTCCAATAGGCGTCCGCCTGCTCCTCGAATGCGGCGCGCGCTTCCTGATACTCTCCAAGCTTGCGGCGATATTCCGCGATGTCCTGCGGCGATGCCGCCTGCGCCATCGCGCCAGCAACCTCGGCAGACAGCGCGCCGAACAGCGCGTCAGGCTCGGCCGCAAACGCCGACGGCGAGGCCAGCCATAGCGCAAGCGCCAGAAAGTGGATTCCGCGGCGAATCGATTGGTGATGCATGACTTTTTATAGCGTTTTCGAACGAGCTGGATAAGCACTGCGTGAGCAGGAAAATGCAGTCGCGGAAGCCGTGACGATTTCGCCTCAGTCGGAACCGAGGCCACCACGCTACTTCCAGGCAAACACCGGCTGCTCCAGTTCGGCGACACGGGTGTCGCGTCCCGCCAGCACTTCGCGAAACTGATAGATCATGGCGGCCGTCGGTGCGTGGATGAAGCTGCCGCCATATCGGAAGCGGATCACGCGCCGTTCGCTTTCGGGGATGGCGACGAAATCAAAGGCGTCTGCATGCTCGATCGTATCGAGCCCGATGCGATGCACGGACGCCACTTCCTGCGGGTTGGGCGATAACGCCGCGCTCTCTGGCGTCCACACCACGACCGGCGTAATCAGATAACCGGACCTTGTCGGATAATCGTCCAGCATGCCGAGGACCGCCTCGGGCCCCGAGCTCAAGCCCAAGCTCTTCGTGCAATTCGCGCAGCACGGCCTCGACCGGCGTCTCACCGGGGTCGCACCGTCCGCCCGGCAACGCCCATTGGCTCCGATGGGCGCGCAATCCCGCCGCACGCAAGGTCAGCAACATCGCCGTTCCCTCGGCTTCTTCGCCCACGGCCGTCAGCGCGATGGCGACCGCAGCCGGCTTCAACGCCGAGGCCGTCTGGTCCGGCGGCTCGCGCGTGAACCCCGCGCATATCCGCGCGATTTCGCGCCTTGTCGTGTCATTGAACGGCCTCATGGCGCTTGACTACAACACATCCGCGATTGATGAAATGGTCGCCGAAAACCCGGCGACATTGCCGCGATTGGAAACAGCAGACATGATCGACAAGGCCGCGGGAAAACTTAGATCCGACGGCTGGTCCATCGTCGAGACAACCGGCTTCCTTCATCTGATCGGGCCGTTGTGGCAGCGTCTGGTCGATGGCGAGCATGAATTTGCGCTTGTCGCGCAGGAGAAGCACCACAACCGTCGCGGCCTCGTTCAAGGCGGGGTTCTGATGACGTTCGCGGATCGCACCTGCGGCATCACCGCGCGCTTCGTATCGGGCAAGCCGATGCTCGCCACGGTTCAGCTTGACACTCATTTCGTCGAGGCTGGCAAGATCGGCGAGACCCTGATCTCGCGACCGCGCGTGGTGCGCTCGACCCGCAGCCTCATCTTCATCACGACCGAGGTGAGCGTGGACCGCCGCTGCATCGCCATGGCTAGCGGCGTGTTCAAGATTTTAAAGAACGAGTGAGGATAGCTCGTCATTGCGAGGAGCACTTGCGACGAAGCAATCCAGAAACCTTCAGAAGGTCCAAAAGCACCAACCGCAATTCACGCAGGAGAACTATTCGATGCACTATCGCCAACTCGGCCGCAGCGGCCTGAATGTATCGCCGATTTGCCTGGGCACCATGATGTTCGGCGGGCCGACGGATGAGGCGACCTCGGCGCGCATCATCGCCAGGGCGAGCGAGGCCGGCATCAATTTCATCGACACCGCGGACGCCTACAATGGCGGCAATTCCGAGCAAGTGGTCGGCCGCGCCACTTCCAGCAATCGGCTGAACTGGGTGCTCGCGACGAAGCTCGCCAATGCGATGGGCGACGATCCCAACCGCGCCGGCCTGTCGCGGCGCTGGGTGTTGCAGGCGGCGGAGGAAAGCCTGAAACGGCTCGGCACCGACTACATCGACATCTACTATTTGCACAGGGAAGACCATGCGACGCCGCTGGAGGAAACCGTGCGCGCGATGGGCGAGCTGATCCAACAGGGCAAGGTGCGTTATTTCGGCGTCTCGAATTACCGCGCGTGGCGCGTCGCCGAGATCTGCAACATCTGCGACAAGCTCGGCATCGATCGCCCTGTGGCGAGCCAGCCCTATTACAACGCGATGAACCGCATGCCCGAGGTCGAGCACTTTCCGGCCTGCGGTTATTACGGTCTCGGCATCGTGCCCTATAGCCCGCTGGCGCGCGGCGTGCTGACCGGAAAATATCGTCCCGATGCGCCGCCCGATAAGGAGACCCGCGCCGGGCGCAACGACACCCGCATGATGCAGACGGAGTGGCGGCCGGAATTGCTGGCGCTAGCGCAGGAGATCAGGCAACACGCGGAAGCAAGGGGCATCACCGCCGGCCAGTTCGCGGTCTCATGGGTGCTGAACTCTTCGTTCGTGTCCGCCGTGATCGCCGGCCCGCGCACCGAGCAACAATGGGACGACTACATGCGCGCGCTCGATTATCGCTTCACAGCCGAAGACGAAGCCCTGATCGACCGCCTCGTCGTCAGCGGCCATCCCTCAACGCCGGGATTTAACGATCCGGCGTATCCGATCGAGGGACGGCGGGCGCGGACGGGGTGAAAGGTGGACCCCTCCCTCTGTTGGCATTGGCTGGCTCAGAAGCCGGTGTAACGTCCGTGGCGCCGCGACGCTCGTCAGTCGCGGGTCACATCGCCATACACGCAGAGCCATCGGCCTTCGAAATTGCGCCAGTGGTCCATGTAGTGCCCCGTCCCCTCCTGCCCGTCTGGCTTCTTATAGGTGGTGCGAGCCCGGACAACCGCAAGGTTATCAAGGACCGTGATGCTTACGTCGGTCGCTACGATCTTTGTCACTAGTGACTTTTTACCGATCTGCTGCAGGAAACCGGCACGATCGACTAAGGTACGATCTGGATTGCTGTTGAAGAAATTTTGGGCGAGATTCGCCTCGAACCAGCGGGTGTCGGAGTGTTCGACCGACCTGATGTAATGTTCGTTGAGTTCATGCAGGATTTCGAGATCAGAGACGATCCCTCGCTCGGCGATCGCTGTAGAGTTTGGCATTTTCTGTTAAGTCCTTCGTTGTTGGAAGGGGGATCTTTGCGTAAAAATCTGGTCTGGGAAAAGAGCCAGTTTTCTCCTAATCTAAGGTACCAGAATTCACTCGAGGTACCACATGCTGCTCCACCTGCCGGAATTCGCCGACCCCCTCTAATACCGAATATACCTCGCACTGAAGACCTCGATCAGGGAAGGCCGTCTGAATTCCGGTGCACGACTGCCTTCGACGCGCACACTCGCATCCGATCTCGGTGTGTCGCGCAACTCCGTAATGCTCGCATATGAGCAACTCGCCGCCGAAGGTTACGTCGTGAACCGCGAGCGCGCGGCGGCCTCGGTCGCAGAAGCCCGGCCTCGGCGTCCTGCCCCGCCGACTTCGCGCATGGTGAAAATGGCTGGTCCAACGCTTTCGGGCTATGGACGATATCTAGCTGAACAACTGTCCCCTCCACCTTCTTCTTCCTATGCGCCGCGGCCCGGGTTGCGTTTCGATTTTCGCTATGGGCGTCCGGCTGCTCACGATTTTCCGCGAGAAATTTGGCGCAGGCTGCTTGCCGCCCGGGTGCGTAGCAGTTCTTCCGAGTCGAACTGGCTACGGTCCGCCGGCCGGGTATGAACCGCTGCGCGTTGCATTGAAGAATTATTTGGGTCGCGCCCGTGGCATATCCTGCGACGCCGATCAGATCGTTATCGTCAGCGGCTCGCAGCAGGCATTCGATATCTGTGCTCGGCTCCTGATTGATCCCGGCGACGCCGTTGTGATCGAGGACCCTCATTGTCCTGGCTTGACCCTTCCGTTCGCCAGCGCGGGTGCGGACTTCATTTCGGTGCCAGTGGACAACGACGGCCTCGATCCGGCGAAGCTTCCTTCGCTCGACAAACGGGTGCGCGCGATATGTGTCTCACCATGCCATCATTTTCCAACGGGCGTCGTGATGCCGCTGGTGCGACGCCTGGCGCTGCTGGAATGGGCGAAGCGTTCGAGTGCGTGGATCGTCGAAGACGACTATGTCAGCGATTTGCGGTATAACGGCAGGCCCATTGAGGCGCTGCTGGCGCTCGATCACCACGGCAGCGTCATTCATGTCGGCACATTCTCGAAGACGCTGTTACCCGCATTGAGGCTGGCCTATGTCGTGTTGCCCCGCTCGCTGGTCGCGCCGTTCATTTCCGCGAAATGGCTTGCCGACCGGTACACCGCGTTGCTCGGACAAGAGGTACTCGCCGAGTTCATCGCCAGTGGCCATTTCGAGCGGTATCTCCGGCGCACCTGCCACCGAAATGCCGCGCGCAGACGAGTGCTGATTGGAGCGCTCGAGCGGCATTTCGGCGATCGTATCGAGATCACCGGGGATAATGCCGGGGTCCATCTGATGGTCTGGCTGAACGACCTCAAACCGCGCGATTTGCCTTCTCTCATTAAAAGAGCGGAACAAGGCGGCCTCGGCCTCTATCCCATAAAGCCTTATTATTTGACGCCGCCAAAGCGCGCCGGCCTACTGTTCGGTTATGCGTCGCTGACTGAATCCGAAATCCGCGCCGGCATCCGCAAGCTTGCGACGATTCTCTAGCGGGGCACCGGCACCAGCTATCCGAAGCTATATCGGTCTAGAGCACAGGTCCCCTCCGTCTGACATGACGCCGATAAAATGGGGACGCTCGCAACGGACACGTTTAGTAGCGGCGTGGTGCCCAGGGGCGGGATCGAACCACCGACACTGCGATTTTCAGGCTCATTCTTCGTGAGTTAAAACAGTACCTTGCAGAAATAGAAGCGTCTAATCGATCACTGGAGATCAATGAGTTACATCCGATTCGTCTAACCTTTTGTGAAGCTAGCGGCAAGCGTCAGAGGGACGGCAGCCGGCAGTTTCTGGGACCTCGTCGTCAAATTTGTGGGCCGGGAGGCACCACCGGCGTCTCGAAAGGAGCGGCGGGAGGCGGAGAGTGGCTGATAACAAGATCGGAGCGGCCGAGCAAGGAGCCCGCCTGTCGGGGGAGCGCGGCTTCGCAGCGATGATCGCGCGCCCGGCGGCTTCGGCTCCTGCCGGTTGCGTACGAACAAGGGCTTAGGGCGGGAGCGCCACGATAGCGGCGGGTAGATCAGGTTTGCGAGCGTTCGGGGCGATTCCCGGGCTGAAGCCAGCGTTCCGCGCCAACGGCACGATTACGCCCGCGGCCCAGGATGCTTTCGCTGGTACCCGCAGCCAGGCCGAGCCTCGCGCGCGAAGTCGCGTTCGGTCGTGACTCGCTTAAGACGAGAGGACCGCGGGCCTTGAGGACCTCGATGTCGGCTTTGGGTCAGAACCGGAAGTCGCCTTCGGAACGGTTTACGTCCGCTGTCCCGCGGCTGTGGCGGCCGCTCCCACCTCGAAACACCGGCAATTCCTGCCGTACGCCTCGAAGCTGCGCTGATTTCGACTGGACCGAATAGCCCGCCAGTTCGTCGCGCACACCCGCGGCCTCGTAGACATCCTGGCTGACAAAGATTTCGTCGGCGTCGGCGAGGTTCTGTACGCGCGCGGCGATGTTCACCGTCTGCCCGAAATAATCTAACCGATCGTTCAGGGTGACGGCGATTGCCGCGCCCTTGTGGACGCCGATCTTGAGGATCAGCGCCTTGTCGGGCTGTCGCTCATTGAAGGAGGCAATCTCCTTGCGCATTTCGAGTGCGGCCTGCACCGCATCCGCAGGTTTGAGGAAAGCCGCCATCACCGCGTCGCCGATCGTCTTGATGATGGCGCCGTTGTGGCGGACCGTCGCCTCCTGGAGCCGGCCAAAATGCTGCTGTACTAGCGCGAAAGCGTTCAAGTCTCCGATTTGATCGTAGAGCGCGGTCGAGCCTTTTAGGTCGGTGAAAAGAAGCGCGATGTCCTTAACGCTGAGTCCCTCTTGGCCGCGGACCACCTCGGAGCGGAAGAGGTCGCGAAAAGTCTGCGTCGTCAGGAGCTGCTTACCGGAGAGGAACGGCGCGAAGTGGAGTGGCGGCGGCCGGTCGACGTTGGGCGGAAATTGAAGAACTCCAAGGGCGACCCGTTTCTTACCGCTGCTTGTAATGGCCAGCGTCAATCTGCCGGGCGGGAGGGTTACACTATTCGGCTGGCATGAATTCTCGTCACAGCGAATCGCGACTCTTTGCTCGCTAGCCGGTAGCGCTGGATCGATAGGTAGGAGAAAACCTGCGTCGCCGTCGATGCTAAAGCCGCAGAGGGCTCCCGCTTCCGCTTCCACTTCGATTTGAATCGTCTTGCCGGGCTCCAGGTAAGCCACCGCCCGTGTCAGCATTTCCTTGACCTTGGCGAACGGGGTGCCATCCGGAATCAGACCCTCCGCCGCCGATGCGTAGCGAAGGAGATAGTCCTCGGCCGGGAGGGTCTCGGGATCGTGATATGAGATCCGGCGAATCGATGGGCTGACCGTGAAGGTGATCGCGATCATGTCGTCGAGAGCGGCGACGAGATCGACGTGACAGATCGTGCAGCGGCAATGGCTGTTGAGATTCTTGAGGGCCCGAAAACTATCAATGACGCAGGAGCAGATCGGACAGATCAGGTTCCAGTTCATCTCGAAAAGACCTAGTGCGGCGGCGTGCAGGAAGAGATCGATAGTTTCCAGCTCCCCAAGGCTCTTGTCAGCAGCAAATCTCAGTGGATTGATCCGCAGAAGCTCGGTGTCGCTCGCCGAACGAATGTGGCTCTCAAGCTTAGAAATAAGACGCGGGGTCCATGGGCGCACGGACTCCAACGCCGTTAGGCGCTCCTCGAGAAGCTTTTCGTCAATCCCTGTCACGGCGTATCCTCCCCGCGGAACTACCGGGGCAAGCTTTCGTTGGACCAGAAGCGTTTTTCCCGCTTGCAGCATGTAATCTACCATAACAATAGGCTTAAATGTGAGGGAGGAATTTCCGGGGGTTTCCCTAGTGCGCGGGAGCCGCAGTGGCCGACGTACCTTCCCCGCGGTCCGCATGACCGCTTTTGGCACAACGCCGACGTACTGATCGTGTTCGGGGCTTCCGCTTTTGGGGAGCGGTCATCGGAAATTATGAACTAACCTCTTTACCTGGCCCGCAACAGGATCACACCCGTTGGTGGGTTTGCGCGGAGAAGCATTTCGAGCATGCTCTTGCAATAGCTCGTCATCAGCAAGCAAAATCCTGGGAGCTACGCACCGCGATGAGCCTCGCGACGCTCTCGCGCGCCCAGGGCAAGGCGCGGCAAGGCCGCGAGCTTTTCGCTCCAGTCCCCGGTTGGTTCACCGAGGGCTTCGACACGTTGGATTTGAAATAGGCCAAGGCCTTGCTCGACGAGCTTGCGTGATGGGGATGCTTGTGGCCGCTTAGCCCCGGACTGAACGTCAGCTTGGAAGTGGTGGTTCGAAGTGCACAAGTCCGTCGTGATCGAGGCCCCGAGAAGGGCGGCCCCGAGGTCAGCAGTAAGAACGGCCTGCTTTGGGGGCCACGAACGAGCGCACCCACGCGGGGCGGGGTTACTACCGGTGCCAGCCCGCCAGATGCCCAGGGCCAGCGCCACCACGGGGAGCAGCGCCCCAGGATGACGTTGATCACAGCCTCCCTCTGCCCTTCTTCCCAGGCAAACTCTTCAGCCGGAGGCGAGCACGCGGTCGACCATGGCGCTGGTAACCCCGAGATAGCCGGCGGGGTCGGTCAGCCTCTTGATTTCGCGGCGCTGAGTTGACAGGAGACCTCCTTGTTATGCTGCAGCAGGTCAAAGAGCGGCGTTCGTTGGCCCGGTTTGTGGACCAGCTCATAGACCAGGTCGTGCGCCCGGTCGCGGCCGAGCGCGGGCGCCAAGCCCATCATCACCGCTTCCGATACGATGAGCCCGTGCGTCAGGTCGAGGTTTTCTCCATGCGGTCGGCATGCACCTCCAAGCCCCTCCAGGCACAAACACGGCCTGCTTCAGCGCGCCGGCGGCTAGGGTGAAGATGGACGGCAGCATGATCCATTCGATTTCCCACGGCCCGGTCGCGCGCTCGTGGTCCTCCATCATCGCGTCCAGCAGGGCTGCGACGCCTTGCCGCACTGACGCGGTGCAGGCAGTGATGTAGACGGAGGAGATCGGGTTGCGCTTCTGCGGCATAGTGGAGGAGGAGCCTCGGTTGGGCGACGTAGGGCTCGCTCGCCTCGCCGACCTCCGTCTGCATCATCAGCTTCAGGTCGGTCGCGAACTTGCCCAGCGTGCCTGTCAGCAGCCCTAGGAAGCAACCGGCTTCGGCGATGCGGTCGCGTTCCGTATGCCAGGCGATGTCCGGCTGGGCCAGCCCGAGTTCTCTCGCTAAGGCGCTCTGGACGTCCAGACCCTTGTCGCCCAGCGAGGCCAACGTGCCGCAGGCGCCACCGAACTCGAACACCTCAATGCGCGGGCGTATCTCTGACCAGCCGCTGCTTGTGCCGCTGCAGGGTCGCGAGCAGGCGCGCCATTTTGAACCCGAACGTAATCGGCACAGCCTGTTGCAGATTGCTACGCCCGGCCATTGGCGTATCCCGATGATCCCTGGCGAGTTTGGCCGTCGCGACGATCGCCGCGTCCAGCTTCTTACCGATCACTTGAACGACTTGCGCATCTGCATGATGGTCGCGGTGTCCGTGATATCCTGCGTCGTAGCGCCCCAATGGCAGTAATTGCCGCGTCGCCCTGGCAATGCTCGGCAATCTGGTGGACAACGCCTAGCACCGGATAGCCGATGTTCAGCGTCTCCTTCTCCAACTGCACCCAGTCGATGTTTTCGACCTTGCATACGCGCGTGATCTCGGCCGCGGCTTCCTTTGGGATCATGCCGACGGACGCCTGAGCACGGGCGAGCGCCGCCTCGAAATCCATGTAGCGTTGCGTTCGGTTCTCGTCGGACCAAATGGCCCGCACCTCCGGATCGCCGAAGATATCGCGGAAGATGAGCGAGTTCAATCGCACTGGATGGCATGTGGTGTTTCCTTTCGGGAGGTGGGCGTCGGACCGGCGTATGCTGTCGATCTGCGACCCGCCTGGTGAACCCACCCGGATCGCCAGCCGCAGCGTATCCGTTCGTTAGACACCAGAACACTAGGCTTCCGCGCCTGGCGAGCCGATCCCAACGAAAACGAGATTCTCGGCCAGCCAATTCCGGAGACTCTGCTCGTGACCGCGATTGCGTCGATCGAATGAGGAATTTTCGCTGCGCCGCCTAGACGGCTTCTGGCGCACGCCCGCCGGAGCGGCGTCGCTGACCGTCCGTTTGCTAGGTTGCGGCCTGGGTCGATTGTGGGTTGTCATGCCGTTTGAGCCGCGCGTACCAAATGTCTGCTTTCGCCTTTTATGCGCTCTGAAGCCGTCATTCCGCTTCCGGCCAACTCCGGTCTTCGTGGCGGACGACGCTCAATTTTTCTAGGGTCAACTCCGGCCAGTCTCATCGGGTACCAAGCGTCAGATTTTCACCACTAGGGCACCCGCTTCTCCGATTTTGAGACTAACCGTGGCCCGTGGCCCTTACCCTTGGTGACGCAATTTCCTGCCTTGCACGGCGTCTGATCCGCCTCATTCGTTCGCGCTTTCGGCCCGAGATTTGCCGCCAACGCCGAGAAAAACCCGAGCACACACAGTGCAGCGAGGGCGCAAACAATAAGGCTTAACCCACCTCGCAGCACGAGGTCCTTCAATGCACTTCGCCACGGGAGTTCTTTGAACATCACGGTCCCCTCAACCCTTATGTCCAAAAATCCTTAAATCGATATTTCAATAGCTCGATATAGCGAAGTGTGTGCTGAGTATTTTGGGGCGGTCAGTTCTGACACGCCATAGCTCAAGGGATGCGCACCGAAGCGGCGCAGGATCATCGCGGCGCCCTCCACTACGCGGGACTTTGGGCGATATCGACCGGACAGCGGTGGCGAGAGGCCGAAACCGCCCTGTCGAGGGTGACCTGGATGCCACTCGCAATATCCTCGATTTCCAGCTTGATGGTAGCTTCAGAACCATCGACTGAAGGCGGGCCGGCAAGATAGCAGCTGCCAGGACGGCCTCGCCGAGATACTGTCGTGGGTGTAAGAGTCGTCACTCCCGATACGGAGTTCAGCTTCCGATGAAGAACCTGTTCGAAGCGGGGAAATTGCTGCTCCTCGACTTGGCATCAACGTTCTTTTTTCTCGTCCTTTATCTGCTGACGAGGAACATCACACTGTCAGTCGTCCTCGGCATGGCATTGGGCGTCGCCCAGATCGGTTGGCAGCTTGCTCGCAATAAGCCGATAGACACCATGCAGTGGATGAGCCTTTTCTTGGTGTTGGGCTCGGGCGCGGCCACTTTGATCACGAACGATCCACGGTTCGTGATGTTCAAGCCGAGCGTGATCTACGTCATCGTCGGCCTGGTCATGCTCAAGCCGGGATGGATCAACCGGTATCTGCCACCGGTCGCCATTGAGTTGGTACCGGACATCGCCACCATCTTCGGCTTCGTTTGGGCGGGCCTGATGTTCTTTTCCGCCGCACTCAATGCGTCGGTTGCTCTGAACTTCAGCGTAACGACATGGGCAGCGTTCATGTCCATCTACGGCATCGTTAGCAAAGCAGCCTTGTTCCTGATCGGCTACGCAACGATGCGCACCATAGGCGTACGCCGCTATCGCGCCAGGATGGTGCCAGCGCTCCCGTGACTTTGACTTGCCCCGGGTGGTGTCTGCTGCCAGCACAGTCCTCTCGTGGCCACGAAACAGACCTGCCGAGCAGATCGGGCGAAGTCTGCCTGCTCCTAAAGTGCTACATTGGAGCATTAGCTGAGGCGCTTCCTTTGGAGGCGGCGATGCGACGACGACGTCGTTCAGCAAGGGCTTACCGGAAAATGGCTATGTGGAACGTCGAAACGTCGCGATCGAGTATCGCTGGGCAGTGGGTCGCGCGTAACATGCCTGACCGCAGACCGTAAGGACAGTCGCATGACACGACGTGAGTTCGTTTCGGTTCTCGGCAGTACGGCGGTCGCATGGCCATTCATCGCACAGGCCCAGCAGCAGACTGTCCCGATCCCACACATCGCGTATCTCGGCGCATCTGGCCCTGCGGTTCTAGACCCTCGTCAAATCGAACAGTTCAAAGCTGGGCTGACAGAAAATGGGCTGATCGACGGCCAGAATATCAAGGTAGATTACTTATGGGGAGAAGGTAGCCCGGATCGGCTTAGGCAACACGCTGCCGAACTGGCAAAGCGCAATCTCAGTGTGATTGTCACCGCAGGGCCGCAGCCGGTACGAGCATTGCTTGAGGCTAAAGTTAGCTCGCCAATCGTGTTCGCCATTCTCAGCGATCCAATCAATGATGGATTTATACAAAGTCTTGCGCGGCCGGGAGGAAATCTAACGGGCTTGTCCATGGTCGGTACCGATCTCGAGAGCAAGCGATTACAAATCCTGAAAGATGGCGTGCCGACTGTGACGAAAGTCATGCTGTTACATGACCCGACCATGGGCTCGACCATCGGATTGGAAGGAGCGAAATCGGGCGCGCGTGCATTGGGGCTAGAAATAATAGTTGGTGAGGTAGCAAATGCTGACAAGTTTGCCGGTATCTTCACGGAGGCTGCGCGGCAAAACGTGAATGCTGTCGCAGGATTGGCCTCACCGTTTTTCAACTTCAATCGCAAACAGTTGGTTGATCTATGCTCCCAATATCGGTTGCCCTCGATTTGGGAAGCCACCGCTTACATCCGCGATGGCGGCCTTCTTTCCTATGGCCCGAGTTTCCCTGATATGTATCGCCGATCTGCCGGTTATGTTGCGAAGATCATCAAAGGTGCTAAGCCAAGTGAACTCCCGGTGCAGCAGCCGACCCGCTTTGAGATGGGTATAAACCTCAGGACCGCGAAAGCCCTCGGGGTTATAATGCCGGTGTCCCTGATCGGGCAGGCCGACGAGGTCGTTGAATAAGGTCCTGACGTCGCTTGTTCGGCACTTAGCGGATTTCTGCATTCAGGTCTGACGATATCTGCTTTTGACGTGACCTGGGCTGCCGCCTCTGCGACTTCCGCTTTTGACCCTTTGCAGACGTCGCGGCCTCTTATGCGGCTTCCGCTTGTTGGGTAAGTGCGGACTGCCAAGTGGTGGATGACTTGCTGTAACGCCATCCTCGACGGATCGGGTCCAGCCCAACCGCGGCCGTCGAGGGGTGTGCGCTTGACGTATGGCCGCTATCCCCGTTGAGCGCATCCCCTTATGATCGGCCACATGGATATAGCTGGCTTCGACCTCAACTTGATGAAGGCCTTTGATGCGCTGTACGCGGAGCGTCACGTGACGCGCGCCGGATCGCGGATCGGCCTCAGCCAGTCGGCGATGAGCGGAGCACTCACGCGCTTGCGAGAGCTTCTTGGGGACGAGCTCTTCGTGCGAACGCCTTCAGGCATGCAGCCGACGCCCCGCGCCCATGACCTTGCTGGTCCCGTCTCGGATGCGCTCCGGCTTCTCCGGAGCGCGCTACAGGCCGATAGCTTCGACCCTGCGACGGCCGACAATACCGTCACGCTCGCGATGACCGACTATGCGGCGTTCGTCTTGTTGCCGCCGCTCATGGCCCGCCTCAGCGTCGATGCCCCGCACATCAACGTGCGCGTCTGCGGGATGTTCGGACGAGACGAAGCTATCACGCTGCTCGACAGCGGCGAGGCGAACCTCGCGATCGGTTTCCCCGTCGAGACGTCGGCGCGCATTATCAGCAGCCCGCTGTTTTTTGAGAGTTTCGCCTGCGTCGTGCGGGAGGGACACCCGGCGTTCGCAGGTGGTCCAAGCCTCAAGGCTTTCGCAGCGGCGCCGCATCTTCTGGTCTCTCCCGAAGGCGACCGCTCCGGGATCGTCGATCTAAGGCTTGCCGATCTCGGCCTCGAACGGCGCGTCGTGCTGAGCCTGCCGCAATTTCTGGCCGCACCCTTCGTGATCGCCGGAACCGACCTCGTCGCGACGCTGGCCTCCCGGGTCGCACGAAGGTTCGCTGATACCGGAGCTGGCATAGCGATGTATGATCCGCCGCTCGAACTGCCCACCTGGCCACTCCACTTGATGTGGCACCGGCGGGCGGATACGCATGGGGCTATCGCCTGGCTGCGCGGCATCATCACCAAAATCGCCGCCTCGGCTTGACGCCATCGGCGCGATCGATAGCGCCACATCAGGACTTGCGATTTCCATCCGCATTGCCGTTCCGCTTTGTTGGATTCACCGAAATTGAAGAGGTGATCGACATGCGAGTTTTGGTAACAGGCGCGACTGGCTTGATCGGCGGTGCGGTAGCGCATCGATTGAAAGAGGGAGGTCATGAAATCGTGGGGCTCGCCCGGTCGGAAGCGAGCGCGGCCAAGCTGCTCGACCGAGGCTTCGTGGCGGAGATAGGTGAGCTTGCCGACCCGGTGAGCTTGGCCTCGGCGGTGCGGGGCGTGGACGCCGTCGTCCATGCCGCTTCGCCCAACGACCAGAACGCTGCGTCTCTCGATGAGATTGCGACGCGTGCAATCCTTGAAGCCCAGCGCGGAACGGGTAAGCGCTTCATCTATACCAGTGGCAGCTTGGTCTACGGCTCCACGGGCGACACGTCAGCGACCGAGGACACTCCACTGAACCCGGTCGAGATGGTCCGCTGGCGCCAGGCGCTGGAACGCGAGATCCTCGCGGCCGGAGCCGAGGGCGTCCATCCGGTCGTTATCCGGCCTGCCTGGGTATATGGCAACTGGGGCGGCGCCGCGATGATGATGGTCGCAGCGGCCAAGGAACATGGCGCGGCGCTTCATGTCGGTGACGGTCAAAATCGCTGGTCGACCGTGCATGCCGACGACCTGGCCGATCTCTATGCGCTCGCGCTCGAGCGGGCACCGGCGGGATCCGTCTTCAATGGCGCGCACGGTTCGGCGCCGCGGCTCGTCGAGATCGCACGCGCAGCGAGCGAGTTAGGCGGTGCCGGGGGCCGAGTAGCGGCATGGCCGCTCGACGAGGCGCGCAAGGTCCTCTGGGGCTTCGCCGATGCGATCGCCTCCGATCAGATCATCTCGGGCGAGAAGGCGAAGCGCGAACTCGGCTGGAATCCCTCGCGGGCATCGATCATCGACGAGTTGCGCGCTTATGCGTTGGCGGTCGCTTAAGCCATGCACATGATATTCATTAGGCTGCTTGCCGCTGCCTTCGCCAGTGCAGGTCTGTTCAATGCGATCGCGACATCGACGACGCGGAGCAACTTTGTTCGATGGGGGTATCCTGCGTGGTGGTGCCGAGTCACCGGCGGATTGGAAATATCGGCCGCAATCCTGGTCGCTATACCGGCAACCCGTGCAGCAGGCTTGGTCCTCTGCGCCGTCATTCTCGCGGCGGCAGCTTTGACCATCCTGCGACATCGGGAGTTTTCCCATCTCGCACCGATCGGTTGCTTTGCTGCCTTGCTCCTGATGGCGAGTTGGATTTCCTGAAAGATCGGTGGCTTCCGGGCACTTGGGGAAGCTGCCGATCGGCTTGGAATGCCGAAGGAGAACGAGTCCCCTTGGGCGTCAACCGTCGGATCGCCCGGATCTTCCTTGACGCCGCGCACGACGATCTGGAGCGACCCGTCCGGAAGCGGCCGCTGCAGCTGAGGCCCTTGAAGCCGTTTGCGGCCCATTCCTGACGCGAGCAGTCAGGCAGCGCGAGGTCTGATTGCGAGGGTTAAGCGGACCCACAGCGCCACTTTGAAGGAAGCTATCCCAAGTCTGAGCCGGGTGGCGCTTCTTATAAATCAGTCAATGGACCCCAACACCTCAAAACACAACGTCTCGTCGTACTCGAAAGCCGCTGAGGCGATAGGCGTTGTCCTGCATCCGATCGAAGTGGCAACGCCAGAGGCAATTGACGGAGCATGCTGCCGACGGATGCGATGGCGCGATTGTGGTCGTCGATGCTCGCGAACGAGGGACCGCGAGTTGGAGCATCAGCGCTGGCGCACCGAATGCCAACTGTTCCGATATGCCAAAAGGCGCGCTTTGAACTGCTGGCGTCGTATGGGCAAGATGTGTCCGAAATTCTCATCAAGACGGCTGGCTACATCGATAAAATTGTGAAGGGCGCAAAGCCAGCTGATCTTCCCGTCGAACAGCCCACACGCTTGAAACTGGTGATCAACCTCCAGGTTGCGAAAGCACTCGGCCTGACCGTACCGCCGACGTTACTTGCCACCGCCGACGAGGTGATCGAGTAGCGCCGACAATTGCTGCGTCGCACCTGTTTGATTGTGGACCCTTTGCAAACCTGGCGCGCCCCAACGAGCTCTCATCTAGGAGGAGGCGAGAAAGGTGCGACCAGCGTATTGTGGAACGCTGCGATCTGCCATACTCCCGGCGTCCTTGACGAAGACGCGCAGGCTTAGCTCCTGTTGTGAAGGCAATGCATGACCGTCTGGAGCAACCAGACCGCTCAGCTCATTGGTTACATTCGCGAGCGCCACATCGGGCCGTATGAATCTAACCGTGACATCCATCGTTCGCTGCGTTGCGTTCTTCGCCCTGCTCGTTAGTATTGCCGACAATCCCTTCTCAATTCCGGCCTGACCATTCATCATGTCACCCCGGACGCTGACAAATCGGGCGTCGGGCGTGTACATGCGCGCAGCAGCTTTTCCGTCGTGATTGTTGAAACCTTCGGTCATTTCCACAATGACTTTGCGAATGGCGGCTTCATCTTCGTTGCCGCCGGTTTGCTGTGCACCTGACATTGATGCTGTCCCAAACGTGGCCAGACCGACCGCGACAATGGCGGCAAGAGCATTGATTTGTTTCATTTCTGCTCCTTCGTTGGCCAAATATCTGTACAGTTCCACCTTCGGCCGATGCAGATGCGCGTGTAGCATGAGGTGTCGGCTGACAGGAGCCGCAAGTCTGCGCGTCGGTTCGGCAAAAATGCGGGTAAGCAGATGTTCGATTGGAACGACCTTCGTTATTTTCTGGCGATCGCGCGCGGTGGCAGCACCGGGATCGCCGCAAAAGCCTTGGGCGTGAATCAGTCGACCGTTCAACGCCGTTTACGGGCTCTCGAAGCGGCTCTCGACTGCTCGCTTGCTGAACGACAGGCCGGTGGATACCGACTGACAGCCCATGGCCAACAGCTGTTGGCCCATGCAGAGCAAGTTGAAACGACCGTCAATACCCTGCAACGCCAATCGGCATCGCTCGACAAGCGCGCGACTGGCCTGGTCAAGCTCACGAGCCACGTGACGGTCGGTCAGCGCATCATCAAATCTGGCTTCCTTGATACCTTTCATTCGCGAGATCCAGGCATCACAGTCGAGTTGATCATGGAGCAGCGCGCGCTCGATCTTTCCAAGGGCGAGGCCGACATTGCAATCCGAGGCGGAACCCTTGATGACGATCCTGCGCTGGTTGGGCGAAAAATTGCAGAGGTCCCTTGGGGAATTTACGCCAGCCACTCATTTGTCGAACGCCATGGTCGACCGTCCACGCCTGCCGACATCGACGGCTTCAGCATTGTCGAACTGGTTGATGAGATTCGAGGCATTACCGGCGGCCCGGTGGATGAAGATGCATGCGCCGACGGCGAGGGTCGCGGCGCGATGCAGCAATATTCCCAGCGTACACCTGGCAATCAAGTCTGGCGCCGGTATCGCTCCTTTGCCGGCGGTGTATGCGGCCGCGGACGAGGAGCTTGTCTGCGTGCTTGGCCCGTTGCCTGAATTAGACTATCCAATGTTCCTTCTTACACACCGGGATCTTCGTAAAATACCGCGCGTCAATGCTGTTTTTGAGTTTTGCCTCAGCGAACTGAAGATCAGTCCTGATGCGCGGTGAAATGAAAAAATGAGCGTTCTGCCACTTCCGTATTGTTGCAAAAGTCTTTTTTGGGCAGGCGACCGAAAATTCCTAATGATGCGTTTTACGCGCGACGATGTGAGGGACCATATCGTCTCATCCAAAATCGATCACGAACCATCGTAACGGCGTTGAAGACTGACGCAGCAGCAGAGAAGTCCAAAGATTAGCTTTCGCTAAGTTTTTGGGGTTGACCGATTTCCGACTTTTGCAATAAATCGGCACTTACCGGATACGCTAAATGTCCGCTTTCGGACGTAAGGCGGAAGTCAGTCAATCGGGAGAGCGATTTCCGCTCATGACCCATCTTTGAGACATCAAGACGACTTGCTTTCCTTGGAAGTTTCGTCAATATCGTCCACATGACTGTCGTCGTGATCACGTTCGCGAACTTGTGGTGGCGCTCCACTTAGGAGCGGCACGGCTTTGTCATTACCCAACCGTCGCCGCCGTTCATCGGCTTGCGAGGTTGCTTTCATCAAAAGTCCGATTGAACGGCGGCTCCTAATCTGGAGAACCGCGATGAAGATTCGTCAGCCACCCTCCCTGTTATCTTGACCGGCGACAGAACAACCGGACCGTTGCACCTAGGGCACTACGTCGGTTCGTTAAAGAACCGCGTCGCCCTACAGACAACGCACCGGCAGTACCTGCTGCTGGCGGATACCCAGGCACTCACCGACAACGCGCCCAATCCCGGTCGGGTGCGTGACAATGTCCTTGAGATCGCGACAGATTACCTCGCTGTCGGCATCGAACCGAACCAGAGCACGATCTGTCTTCAATCGCATCTTCCGGCATTGGCCGATTTGAGCCTGCTGTACATGAACTTTGTCACGGTGGCGCGGCTTGAGCGCAACCCAACCATCAGAGACGAAATTCAGGCGCGAGGTTTCGGCAGAGATATTCCTGCAGGCTTTCTCTGCTATCCCGTCGCCCAGGCCGCAGACATCACCGGTTTCAAAGCGACGATTGTCCCGGTTGGACAAGATCAAGCTCCATTGATTGAGCAAACCAATGAGGTTGTTCGCCGCATCAATCGCCAAGCTGGTGTTGACGTGTTGCCAGAAGCCCACGCGCTTATTCCTCGCGTCGGACGTCTTCCCGGCATCGACGGCAAAGCCAAAATGAGCAAGTCGCAGGGCAATACTATTCAGCTATCAGCAACGGCCGATGAGATACGTGAGGCTGTCCGCCGTATGTTCACTGATCCAAACCATCTAAAGGCGTCCGATCCGGGTTGCGTCGAAGGCAACGTGGTCTTTACTTACTTGGATGCGTTCGACGAAGATCACATCACGGTTGAGGATTTGAAGGCATGCTATATCCGCGGCGGTTTGGGCGACAGGATTGTCAAGAAACGTCTGGAGGACGTGCTGCAGGCACTTCTCGCGCCAATCCGAGACCGTCGCTGCGCACTGGCTCGTGATCCCGGCTATGTGCTGCAAATCGTCAAACGCGGCACCGCGCGAGCGCGTGAGATAACAGATACCACTTTGCGCGATGTTCGCGCTGCGCTTGGTCTATTCACCCTGAATTAATCGGATTGAGGCCAAGCCAAGCGACATGTCCGGCTTTGGCACTTTTCGGACCTCACGCAATGTGAGACTTGAGTAGCGGATCTCGGCCGAACCTCTTGAGGCCGACAACGCACTCGGTCAGCCCTCCCTGCTTTCCATTGGCCACAAACGAGCGATCGAAGAAGTCGACGATGCCCGCGTTACCAGCTGAGACATGAGCTTGATCGTGTCTGCCGTCGCCGCCTTTTGTTCCTCGCTGCCCATTCAGCGACCGCCGCGAGGCGCGAGCTTTCATGGATTACGAATATGAGACGGCGCGAGTTCATTACTGCTCTCGGCGGCATGACGGTTGCCTGGAGGCCGGTCGTGACACGCGCCCCAGCAGCCGGTGAAGAAGGTCGGCTTCCTAAGTGTCTTTTCGCCGGGCCCACATGCTCGTTTTGTAACCGCGTTCAAAGAAGGACTTAAACAAGCCGGCTTTACCGAAGGCCAAAATTTGGCAATCGAATACGCGTGGGCGGAAGGCAGGTTTGATCAACTTCCTGCATTGGCCGCAGACCTCATTCACCACACGGTCGAAGTCATTGCTGCAATGAGCGGTGATGTTTCGATCCGAGCGGCGATCAGAGCAACCTCCAGCATCCCTGTCGTTTTTATTACCGGTAGCAATCCCTCGAAAACGAGCTCGCTGAAGCGAGAGCGCGGAAATGATCTGTAGCGGTTGGCCTTAGCGTGCCAATTTCGGTGCTCGCCCGCCCCGACGAAGTGACCCCGCGATCTCTTGCAGTGGTGCTCGGCACGTGACCTACATAGCTGGAACTTGTTCATCGGGCACGTTCTTCTCCGAGCCGCGACAGCCAGTTTTGTTTCCTGGCGAAGCTTAGTGTTCGCGGTCTGTCATTGTGATCGCTCTGAAAGAGCGGTCCATGATCGATAGGCGGCGGACAGACCGGGGCGATCGCCTTCGTCGAGCGGAGTGACAGCCTCAAGTGTGACGCTCGAAACCGGATGGGTGCGCGCGAATTTCCGCCCGACGCCGTTCCGTCCCCAGATCGGCTTACCAGAACCTCCTGCGACGGCCGCAAAGCGGCAAGACAGCCCGCGAAGGGCAGATTAGCGGCGAAACCACCATCGATGACAATGCGTTTCGAACTGCCAAGCGATTCGAGGCAGCGGTTCGCGCTAAATGCCGCGTACAGGACGGCAAGCGCTTGCCATTCGCCAGGATTTTCAGGCAGCGGACCGACGATACGCCCGCGATGAGCGCTACCA
This sequence comes from uncultured Alphaproteobacteria bacterium, assembly GCA_963764155.1. GTDB lineage: Bacteria > Pseudomonadota > Alphaproteobacteria > Rhizobiales > Xanthobacteraceae > Bradyrhizobium. The sequence continues at coordinate 144,627 of CAVXRI010000006.1, read as the reverse complement.
GGAAAGAGCCCATCGTCTCCAACGAAGGATGGCAAGGCCAAGATACCTCGAGCAACTAGGGCCGGCAACGCGGCGACAACAGCCGAATTGGCCACAGCGTTTGCTTGGCGGATCAGGTCGTATTCGCGCCCGGTCATAACAAGCGTGGAGGGCACATTTCCGCCATCGACATCGATATTCAAGACCATTGCGCGTTCGGCATCGAGCCTGTCAGGGTCGAAGTCGGGCTGAAAGCCAATCATCCAGGTTCCGGTGGACAGGATCGAGGCATCGATGATTCCGGCAGCTTTATATCGAAACAGGTTCGCATTGGAATCATGTACGCCACACAGAATTTCAGTGGATCGGGCAAGGCCGGATCGCTTTGATATAGCCTCCGAAACCGCCCCCAGCGAAGTACCCGCGGCTGCGAGTTGGGGCAACAGATGGGCCCAGCAGCGCTCGCGCATGACAGACGAAGGTCGATGGCCGCGCAGGTCCCAAACGTGGGTTTGAGCCGCAAGCTGAGAGATCTCACTTGCAAGAGCGCCACCGAGCCGCGCGGCGATATATTGAGCGGTGGTCAGATAGGCCTTAGCGCGCGCGAATTCAGTGGGAAACGCGCTTTCCTGCCACAGTAGTTGCTTGGCTAGCCGCATTGCGCCGGGGCCTATTCCGCAAAACACCTCACCATATGCGGGTGCGATCCGTGCATAGGCTTCGTCGATTGCAGGCGGAGAGACTGCATCATAGTCCATCATTGGTAAGATGGGGTTGTGCTCTTCATCGACGAGAACTGCGCCGCAACCATGTGCCGTTGCAATTACAGCGCTGATCCCATGCCGTTGCGACACTTCGGCGAGAGCGTCGACGAACCATCGCTCTAGCCCCACAAGATCATACGCAAGGTAGGGACCTGAGCTGTTCGCGATGTTTGGAGTTGAATGCCTTTCAAGCGGCCAGCCATCTTCGTTCGCCACAAGCAGTTTTAAGTTGGTCTTACCAACATCAAGGACGGCAATCCGAGCGGGTTCTGTCCGAGGCGTCATCGCTGATTACGGCCCAGCTTTGCCACGCAAGCGAGGAACAGCGGCAACGGCGATCAGGATTTCACCCCAAATCGCCAAGGTGAGAAATTGGCTCAGATTGAGGAGGTTGAACGCCGACGAGATCAGTTGAAGGATGATCAGCGCCAGGATGATCCCACTAACTTTGCCGAAGCCGCCGAAGGGATCAACGCCGCCGAGAACCGCCGCGAGAATGGTGATGAGAAGATAGCTTTCGCCATACGCGGCATTGGCCGAGTTGAAACGAGCCAACATGACCAACGCTGCCACACCGGCGAGCAGGCTTGAGAGGACGTACACCCTGAGCAGGACAGCGCGGGTATCAACGCCAGAGTAGCGGGTGGCTTTCTCGTTCGAACCGATCATGTAAACCTTCGCCCCGAACGGGGTTGCGTTAAGCATAACCGCCACAGGCAGTGCGCAAAGTGCAAAGACGACTAGCGCGAAAGGCACCCCGAACACCGTTCCATTCCCAATGAAGACGATGGAATCCGGAAACCCGGAGATGACGTTCCCGCGGGTCAGGCCTATTGCAAGACCCTTACAAAGTGTCATCGTGCCAAGCGTGGCAAGGATCGGCGACACCTCGAGATAAGCGATCACCAGCCCGTTAATGAGACCGACCAAAGCGGCAACCGCGAACCCGGATGCGATCGCCAGCACCTGGAGCCCAAGCCAGGCCATGCCCTCGCTGCCCGGAACATAGCGCGTTAGCACGAAGCCCATGGTCAGCCCGCTTAGATTAGCAGTGGCGATGATCGAGAGATTTAGCCCCCCAGATAGCAGGGCGAGCATCATCGCAAGCGACAGGATGCCGAGTTCCGGCATCTGAAAGGCCATCGATTGCAGCGTATTCACTGAGAGGAATTGATCGCCGATGGCAATCGCGAACACCGCCCCAAGCGCGAAAAGCAGTAAGATGAGGGTGGCATTCGTTCCGGTACCGGCGAAGCGAGCAATGTATTCGCGAGCAGTGAGGGCAGGCGCCTCGGTCATGGGCGCAGCCTTCGAGTCCGTAGGTCGCGCTGTGACCATGCCGTCACTGAGACCGAGATGAGAATGACTAACCCGACAAAAAGCTGGGACCAATAGGACGACACGCCTAGTAGAATGAGCCCATTCTGCACCGTGGCGAGCAATGTAAGGCCCAAAAACGTTCCCAGAACAGTTCCGACGCCGCCCGTGAGACTCGCGCCCCCGAGTACAACGGCCGCAACGACATCGAGCTCCTTGCCTACGAGCACGGTCGGCGCAACGGACTGCGCGAGCTGCGCCTGAACAAGCGACGCTGCGCCAGCCATTGCGCCCATATAACAATAAACCAGCATGTTGAGGCCGAAAATGTGGAAGCCGAGCCGGCGCGCGGCGTCGGCATTGCCACCCATCGCATAAATCTGCCGGCCGATATTTGTGCGGTTCAGCAGCAGCCACGTGAAAAGAAAGCAGGCCGCGAGCGCGAGTATCTGGAGGTTGGCGCCGTAGGACGTGTCCTTCCCCCACTCAAACTCTAGCCAGAATACCCCTGTCGCAAACCAATCGGGCAACGAGTAGATGTATTTGCCGCCCGTGAAGAAAATCAGCATGCCAAAGAAGACATTTAGGGTCGCGACGGAGACGATGATCGATGGAATTCGGAGTTTCTGAACGAGAACCGCGTTGATGCTGCCGAGCGCACAGCCGACCCCGATCGCAATTGCAAAGGTGCTGAACCAGTTCCCGCCATACGTGTTCGCCTCCGAGAGAGCTACATATTGAGCCACCGACGCCGTTGCGGTGAACGATATGTCGATTCCGCCGGCGATCAAAACCACCAGGAGCCCGAGCGCGAGTATGCCCACGAACGCGTAGGACGTCAGTAGGTCAAAAACGTTCTGCACGGTTAGGAACTGGGCGTTTGCCACGCTGACACCGGCGCAGAGCACAAGGATGACGATCAGCAACCAGAACTCGTGGCTGCGCCGAAACCTTTTGATTGAGGCAACGAACATTTCAGGCATTGACTGCCAGCCGAAGGGCGTCTTCGGATGTCGTTTCGGCCAAGACGTCAGTTGTCAAACGTCCGTCGCGCATCACCAACACGCGCTGGGTATGATAAAACACCTCGTGGATTTCGTCAGAAATCATCAGAATCGCGACCCCGTCGCGCGCCAGCCGCTCGATGATTTCGTAGATCCCGTGTTTTGCGCTGATATCGACGCCGACGGTTGGACTATCAAGGATCAGCACACGAGGATTGGTCGCCATCCATTTTGCGAGCACCACCCGTTGTTGGTTGCCGCCGGAGAGAGTTTTCACCGGATTTTTGGGGTTCGACACCCTGATCCCGAGCTCAGCAACCCACTTCGCAACATGAATTTGCCGTGCGCGCGCGGCGATCAGGCCGAATGCACCGGCGAGACGCTTCAGCATAGTCAGCGTAATATTTGCTGTGACCGACTGATCCAGGATGAGACCAAGTGTCAGCCTGTCCTCCGGAACATAGGCGACGCCCGCGCGAAGCGCTTCCGCATTTCTGGTAAGCGGGATGCTGAGGCCTCCGAGGGTGACCTTACCTCGATCGGGCGGGTTCATACCGAAAAGTGACAAGGCGAGCTCCGTTCGGCCCGAACCGAGCAATCCCGTTAGGCCCACCACCTCTCCGGCGCGCAGTTCAAAGCTCACGTCGTCATATTCACCGTTTCGGCCGAGACCTTCGACTTCGAGCACAACCGGACTTGCGACAACATCGCGCGCCCGAACTTCATATTCGAATGTTTTCCCTGTCATCAAATGGCTGAGTTTGCGCCGATCAATCGTCTCTGCAGCGAAGGTCCCGACCTTCGCTCCGTCCCGCAGTACCGTCACCCGATCGGCGATCTCAAGCACCTCATCGAGTTGGTGGCTCACGAATACGATGCACATGCCGGTGCGTTTTAACTCGCTGACGAGCTTGACCAAGGCGTCGACCTCATGGCGCGTAAGCGACGCCGTCGGCTCATCCATAATGAGGAGCTTGGCATCAGCAGCCAGTGCACGGCAGATTGCCACGAGCTGACGCCCAGCAATGCTAAGATTTGAGACCTTTGTTTCCGGATCGAGTTCAACGCCGACCTTCGCCATCGCAGCAATTGCGCTCGCGCGCATTGCGCGCCAGTCCACCGGCCGCAAGCCGCCAAGATGCTGTGCCATCGCGATGTTCTCGCCGACACTGAGGTTCGGAAATAAGGAAAGGTCTTGATAAATTACCTGAATGCCGCAATGCGTTGAGCGAACCGGATTTAGCTTTGCGTATTCCTCGCCGGAAATGACGATCCGACCACCTCGTTCGAGCTCCTCGACTCCGGAAATGATCTTGATAAGGGTGGATTTGCCGGAGCCATTTTCGCCGGCAAGGCAGTGCACCTCGCCAACTTCCAGGGTCAGGTCGACATCGCGAAGCGCATGCACTCCGCCGAAGCGCTTGGAAATGTGAGACATCTCCAGGAAAATCGGCAAGGGCTCGTCCTGCGATGAAATCGAAATCGTTCAATTGAAAAAGTTCTCGATCTGCGCGCGTTTCTGAACGAAGACCCCGAACGCGCGCAGAGAAACCAGCTTGGGCTCGGGTGTTCTAAAGCCCTGCGGCGATCAGCCCGTCAACTGTCTCCTTGTTGATCCGCATGATCTTGTCGACCTTGATCTGCTTGCTGGGGACATCGACCGCCGCCTTGCCAAGGCCGGGAATCTCGACGCCATCTGTGATTGGCTTGCCGTCAAGCACGAGCTTCGCGACCGCCACCATGGCGTAACCTGCGTCAGTGGGGTTCCAAAGAAAACCTTCGCGGATAATATCGTCCACGATGAGCGATTTCGCTTGGCTTGGCAGCACCGTTCCCACCACGGCTATTTTCTTGGCTAGGCGTTGCTGACGCACCGCGTTCCCGGCCCCGATCGGCCCGTTTGAGCCGAAACCTAGGATGCCGCGCAGGTTCGGATAGGTTTTGATTACGTCAAGCGTGGTGCGCTGGCTCGTGTCAATCTCGTCGGCCCCGGGAAAACGGTCCGCGACGAGCTTCATCTTCGGGTAATTCTTTTGCTGATAGGCGATGGCGGCATCGGCCCACTTGTTGTGAAGTGGCGTCGTCAATGTTCCGACGTAAACAACGTATTCGCCTTCACCACCGAGGTCCTTCGCAAGGCGTTCCATCTGCACCTCTCCGAACCGAACGGAGTTGATCAGTTCCACGTTCCAGTCGCGACCTTCCTGCTCCGGACCTTCATGCGTAATGACTTTGATACCAGCCGCCTGGGCGCGTTTGAGCACCGGTTCGCACACCTTCACATCAAGCGGGACAAGACCGATGACGTTCACCTTCTTTGCAATCAGGTCCTCAAGCAATTTGACCTGCTGGGCCGGATCCACGTTCGCCGGGCCGACCATCGTTGCATTGATCCCGAAATCCTTAGCGCCCTTTTGAATTCCCTTTTCAAGGGCGTTAAACCAGGGAATGCCTGCGATCTTCACGACTGTGACCATTTCCTTCTGAGCCTGCGCGAGGGCGAGGCTCGGAACACCGGCACCGGCTATCGCCGTGGCGCCACTAATCATTTTGAGTATCTGGCGTCTGTCCATATTTCCCTCCCAGGAAATGCTTGCCGCTCTCTTAACCCCGCATTCGAGAGGCGGAGCTTCTCGGCTTCGTTCGCAATTTTGGGCAGCAATGTCCCCACCCAAAAACCCTGCCGAAGGATTAGAGACCAAGCCTCCAGAACGTGTCAAGCATCGGGGCGATGCGCAACTTGTGACTGACAGCCCCGGACAGCGCAAATGCCGCGCTCGATCGCATTGTCATTCCGCAGGACGTATTGGATCGCATCACCGCGATCTTCCCTGATCGTTACGGACGAGGCGTTGAGCTCGGACACGAGTAAGGGCACCGATTTTGTGGTGCTGTTGAGCGGCGAGCCGCAAGGAGGCATCAAGATTCGACAACACGGTCCGAAGACTGAATTAAATTCCGTGCGCTCACGCGATCGCCAGCCTTATTGGCGGTCGCTTTTCGGTGGTCCGTTTCTTACTTGGCGAACGTGCTGATTTAACTCTCGGCTACTAAGGAAATGGTGGTCGTCAGAGCAGCGCCACGCGACATGTGCCGATCCGTCGCAGGCCATTGAATTCCTCAATGGCTTTGTCGTGCGGGAGGGCGAAAAGGTCGGCCGGTCGTGTAGGGCAAGTGCCGTGCTGACCGACATCGTCACGCGCGTGGAGCGTCACGAGCTGAGCCCCCGGCACGTCACGGAGCTGCGGTTGAACGCATATTGCTCAATGCCAGGCATGCAGCCGTTACTCAAGCACATGGTCTTTTTGACGGATGAGTGCTGCCGGCGGCTTGCACCAACGACTATATTCTTGGCGACCCGCGCCGAAGCGCGTTCGGGACTGCAGGCCTTGCATTGCGAGGATCTCACCAAGCCAAATATTTCATCGTCCAATCCGGCATTTGGCATTTTGAACCGGCCAGACTCCGGATCGCCTCTGGCACATCGGTTGAGTTCGCCAACGTCTCCCTGTGGGCACCTGAAGTGAGGAGCAGCGTCAGCATCCCCGCCGCGCGCCCACCGGCGATGTCGTGATGAATAGAATTGCCGACCATGAGGACACGCCGGGGGTCCGGATTGCCCAATCGTTCGAGCGCTGCCGCAAAGATGGGTGCGTAAGGCTTGCCGACAAACGTCGCCGCTCCGCCGAGAGACTGATAGAAGGCGGCCAGCGCGCCCGGCGCCGGCATCAGTCCCTTTCTACCGAACATGACAAGGTCGGGATTGGCGCACAGCATCGGCAGCCGGCGCGCGGCAGCCCTGGTGAGGCATTCTCGCCAGTGTTCAGGTTCGGCGGCCTCATCGTCGAGGCCGGCGAGCAGGATGAAACTGGCATCCCGCACATCTGCCACGATCTCGATGTCGAGCCCTTCCACGACGGAATGGTCATTACTGCGCGTAATCAGAAAACAGGTCCGGCCAAGGCGGGTGAAGGGTTGAACCCTTCGCGCGTCCAGGCCACTCCAGGTAATTTCGCCCGAAGTCAGAATGCCGTCATAGCTTTCTGGCGGCAGCCCCAGCGCCGCGAGACGCTGCCGATTGCCGCTGGCACGTTTGCCGGAGTTCGAAAGTGCCAGGACTCGCTTGCCCCTTTCGCGCAGCCTTGTCACGCATTCGTACGCCGCGGGGAAAACTGTCTTGCCGTCGTGTAAAGTTCCCCACTGGTCGAGCAACACGTGGTCAAACCTTTCCGCTATAACGCGGACTCCGAGGATTTCGATGGCACCCGCCTTCATGGCGGACCGCCCTGCAAGGCAAGCAATGCGGCACCGTAGCAGGCTTCCGTCTGCTCGGCGACGGTCATGGGAACACCCATCATGCGACGCCGGATCGCGGTCCATGCATCGTTCCTTGCACCGCCGCCGATGCTGATGACGTGACGCAAAGGTGGTGCTCCCAACAGAGCCAGGCGTCGATAAGCGAGCGCCTCGACGGATGCGATGCCTTCGAGAAGACCTTGAAAGAAGCGACGATCATCGGCTGGACGTGGAGTGGTACGTGCCTCCATCGTTGGGTTGGCAATCGGGAAGCGCTCGCCGGGCTTGGGGAGCGGATAATAATCGAGACCGGTCGGCTCCTCCGGCTTGAGTTGCGGCGTCAGCCTTTCCATGTCTTCAGCCGTAAAATGCACCAGTAGGGCGGCACCACCTGCGTTGGAGGCGCCGCCGGCGAGCCAGCGCTCGCCAAGCCGATGCGAATAGACCCCCTGGTTCGGAGCGAAAATTGGTTGGGTCGCAAGCAGCTTGACCACCAGTGTCGTGCCGAGCGAAGTAACGGCATCGCCCGGTCGATCAGCACGAGTGGCGATGAAGGCCGCGACCCCGTCGGTAGTGCCGGCTGCGATGCGCGCCGATACTGATAAACCAAGCAGGCACGCGACCTTCGGATCGATCTCGGCAAAGGGTGTTCCTGGTACCAGCACTTTCGGTAGCAATTCGCGCGGCGCGTCGACTTGGTCGAGCCAGGCTGGCCAGGCGCGAGCAACCGGGTCGTAGCCGAGCTTCAGCGCATTGTTTTCATCGCTGATGCCGTGGCAACCGCTGAGCCGGCCGGCTATCCAATCTGCTTGATGAACCACATGCCGTGCATCGGCAACATCATCGCGGCTCAGCAGGTGGAGCAGCTTGGCGAGCGCGCTGCTGCGGCCATGGGCGCCGCTTTCCGCCGGCGCCACCTCGGCAATACGCACGGCCTCCTTGGCGGCACGAGAATTGTTGTACATGAGCCCCGACGAACGCGGCTGACCAGATGCATCAATGAGCAACAGGGTGCCGGATGTGCCATCAACGGCAATGCGTTCGACATGATTGAGGCCGACCGTCTGGCCGAGCTTGAGGACGGCTGTGACCGCAGCCTGCCACCAGAGCTCTGGGTCCTGATCTAGGGCATTGCCGTTCTGCAGCGGCGGCGGCAGGGCGGCCGATGCAATCCCGTGGATCTCGCCACGCCCATCGACGGCACACGCGCGAACGCCACCAGTTCCAACGTCAATGCCCAGAAACAATCGTCTCATCCACTTTCAACCTGGTCTCTCCGGCTGACAACGCGCAAGCGCTGCCGGGCGCCATTGCGCTGCAGCACGTTTGGGGGATTGACGCGTCTTTCGGCCTCTGGAATTTTTTGCAACATGTGAAGAAATTTGCAAGCAGGTCTTCCAGGCGTGGGGCTTTACGTTCCGATAGGTTGGTCGATGGCGAGGCGTCGCTCGCGACGCGCGCGGCGTGGCTCTATTTCGCAGCTGGACTGACCCAGTCGGAGGTCGCAACCCGCCTCAATATCCAGAGCACCAAGGCGCACCGGCTGATCGCGCGCGCGAGCCGTGAAGGGATGATCCGGGTCTTTGTTGAAGGTCCGGTGGCGGAATGCGTGGCGCTGGAAAACACCTTGGCCCATCGCTACGGGCTTGCGTTCTGCCGAGTAGCGCCGGATCTCGGTGAGGGAGACCTGCCGCTGAAGGCCCTGGCACTCGAGGGAGCAAGCTTCCTGCGCCAGACCCTCGAACGCGGCGAGGACAAGGTGATTGGGGTTGGCCACGGACGCACACTGGCGGCCGTCGTCGAACAGATGCCGCAGACGTCGGCGCGCGATGTGCGGTTCGTATCGTTGCTCGGCGGACTGACCCGGAAATTCGCTGCCAATCCGTTCGACGTGATTTACCGCCTGGCCGAGCGCACCGGCGCCGAAGCCTTTCTGCTGCCGATCCCGGTGTTCGCCAACTCGGTCGCCGACAGGGCTGTTCTGATGAAGCAATACGGCATTGCCGACGTCTTTGCGATGGCCCGCGATGCATCGCTATTGTTCGTCGGCATCGGTCAGGTCAGCCGCGACGGCTTTCTGGTGTCGAGCGGCATGATCAAGCCCGACGAGGTCACCGAATTGAAGCGGGTCGGCGCCTGCGCCGATCTGCTCGGGCATTTCTTCAGTACCGACGGCCGGGTGCTGGACACGGATTTGTCGGCGCGTGCGACCTCGATGAGTCCGGCCCATCTTAAGAAGCACCGCATCGTCGCGATCGCCGGCGGATTGCCGAAGGTGACGGCGCTGCGCGGGGTACTGCGCAGCGGAATGCTGCATGGGCTGATCATCGACGAGCCAACTGCTCAAGGGCTCGCTGCAGAGAAGCCGGATGACGCACCCGGCGCGACTAGAAAGATCAAGGGGCGGAAGTAAGTGCAAAGAAGGAGATGAGTGCATGTTCGATCGCGAGAAGAATCTGTTCGACTCCTACGCTGCCAAACGCATCAGCCGGCGCGATCTGCTCGATGGTGCTGCTAAACTCGGTATTGCCGGGGTTGCCGCCAACGCCGCCTTCGCATCGTCGGTGTCTCGGGCGATGGCCGCGAATTTTGACTGGAAGGCTCAAAGCGGAAAGACGCTCAAGCTGCTGTTGAATAAACATCCTTACGCCGATGCGATGATCGCAGATATTGCAGCCTTCAAGTCGCTCACCGGCATGAATGTGACCTACGATATCTTTCCGGAGGACGTCTATTTCGACAAAGTGACGGCGGCATTGTCGTCGAAGTCGGACCAGTACGATGCCTTCATGACGGGCGCATACATGACTTGGACGTATGGCCCGGCAGGCTGGGTTGAGGATCTCAACACCTACATTCACGACGCATCGAAGACGAGCCCCGACTTCAATTGGGAAGACGTGCTGCCTAATCTGCGCGCCTCGACGGCATGGGACGGCGTCCCCGGTTCCGAACTCGGTTCAGGTAAAGCCAAGCAGTGGTGCATCCCGTGGGGATTCGAACTCAACAATATCACCTACAACCGCGACATCTTCGACAAGGTTGGCGTCAAACCGCCGAAGAACCTAGATGACATGATCGAGGTCGCGGCCAAGATCACCAAGGATGCGGGCGGACCCTATGGAGTTGGCGTTCGCGGCTCGCGCTCTTGGGCGACCATCCATCCGGGTTTCTTGTCTGGCTATTCCAACTTCGGACAGAAGGACTTCGCGATTGAAAGCGGCAAGCTGAAAGCCGCCATGAACACCAAGGCCTCGAAGGAGTTCCACGAGAAATGGGTTAAGATGATCCAGCAATCGGGACCCAAGAACTGGTCGACTTACACTTGGTACCAGGTCGGCACCGACCTTGGTGCCGGCGCCTCCGGCATGATCTACGACGCCGACATCCTCGGCTATTTTATGAACGGCGGCGACAACAAGGAGAAAGGCCACATGGGCTACGCGGCATTCGCGGCCAATCCGGCCGCCAAGGCGCCGACGCCGAATGTGTGGATCTGGTCACTCGCGCTGTCGAGCTTCTCCAAGCAGAAGGATGCGGCTTGGTTATTCATGCAGTGGGCGGCATCCACCGAGCACGACCTGTTCGGTGCGCGCAAGATGGACTTCGTGAATCCCGTGCGTACCTCCGTGTGGAAGGATAGCGAGTTCCGCGACAGGATCGCGAAGTCCTATCCCGGCTATCTCGAGCAGTACGAAGTCTCTTCTCCCGGCGCGAAAATCTACTTCACCGCGCAACCGCTGTTCTTCGATCTGACCACCGAGTGGGCGGCATCGTTGCAGAAGATGGTCGCGAAGGAGGTTAGCGTCGACGAGGGGCTCGACAAGCTCGCCGACAGCATCAATCGTCAGTTGAAGTCCGCTGGACTCGGCTGATGCAGCGCTTGGTGCCTATTCCTCCGCACCGTGACAGGCCGCCGGCCCGGGGCCCTGCCCCTTCGGGTCGGTGGCATGCGCAAGCGCCTGATTCTTCGTCATCATGAGCAAGCTGCAACTCCTTCAGGCGAATGCGCAGCTCGGGCGCAAGGCGCGGCCGCGCGGCCGCCTACTGCCTTATCTGTTGAGTTTGCCGGCGCTGCTCGTTTGCTTCGCGATTATTGTTCCTTTTGTGGCCGCCGCAGTCTATTCGCTGCAGCGTTATCGGCTGAACCTGCCGTATCTGCGTGGCTTCATCGGCGTCCAGAATTATGTCGATTTCCTTACCGATCCCGCGTTCTGGAATACATTGCGCATCTCGCTTGTCTACACCGCGTCCACCGTCGTACTCGAGCTCCTGCTTGGTCTGGCTATGGCACTTCTGCTGCGGCGCCCAACCCGCTTTCACAACGCGGTCTCGATCGTGCTGCTGCTGCCCCTGATGACGGCGCCTGCGATTGCGGCCTTGATGTGGAAACTCATGACCAATCCTGGATTCGGTGTACTGTCGTATCTGGTCAGTCTGATCGGCGTTCACGATTTCAAATGGGCGTCCGATCCTTCGACCGCGCTGTTCACGGTGCTGCTGGTCGATATCTGGGTCTACACGCCCTTCATGATGATCCTGCTGCTCGCTGGGCTACGGTCGCTGCCGCGTCAGCCGTTCGAGGCAGCCGCGCTTGATGGCGTCCCGGCAACCTTCGTGTTTTTCCGCATTACGCTGCCGATGCTGGCACCCTATATCATCACGGCGTCGCTGTTCCGCCTGCTCGACTCGATCCAGCAATTCGACATCATCTACGCGATGACGCAGGGCGGTCCAGGCGACCGGCTGATGGTGTTTCAGGTGCAAGCCTATCTCGAGTTCTTTCAGTACACCAATGTCGGCCGGTCTGCGGCATTGCTGATGATCCTCTGGGTCATCACCAACATCCTGTCAAACATCTTCATCAAGAACTGGCTGCGGTTGCGCGCACGCGCACACAGCCAAGCGTGAGTTTTTGGGGAGCGTGGCGATGCAACATGAAAGTCTTGCCGGTCGCATCTTCCGGGGCGTGGCGCTCACGCTGATCCTCGTCTTCTTCATGTTTCCGATCGTCTGGATACTGTTGATGTCGTTTCAGACCAACGAGCAAATCCTGCGTATCCCACCGCGCATCTTGTTTGAGCCGACCCTTACCAACTACGAGGCGTTGATCTCCGGCCAGTTGCGTACGGCGGCGGGCAATCTCGAAATTACGTTCATACGCAATCTATGGAACAGTTTCGTGCTTTCGAGCGGAGCAGTGGTGCTTGCGCTGCTCTTGGGCGTGCCGGCGGCCTATGCCTTTGCACGGTTCAAGTTCCGGCTGGGTGAAACCATCGCGTTCACGCTGCTGTCGTTTCGCTTCGCGCCGCCTTTGCTCGTGCTGCTGCCGCTGTCGCTCTACTATCAGGAGATCGGCCTCAACGACACCTATATCGGTATCGTCTGGGTTTATCAGCTGATTGCGCTGCCGCTGATCCTGTGGATCGTGCGCGGCTATTTCGAAGACATCAGCCCAGACATCGAGCACGCCTACCGACTCGCCGGGCATTCCTGGCGCGAAGCTTTCACGCGTATTGCGGTGCCGCTCGCCGGTCCCGGCATTGCGGCCGCCGGGCTGTTGTCGTTCATTTTCTGCTGGAACAATTTCGTTTTCGCGCTGATCCTCGCCTCCGCCGACAAGCAGCCGGTAACGGTTGGCGCGCTCGCCTTCGTCACGGCGTCCGGCATCCTGTACGGCCAAATCGCCGCAGCGATCGTGCTTTCGGTCACGCCAACGCTGCTACTCGCGCTCTATGCGCAGCGCTATCTGGTCGAGGGCCTATCCCTCGGCGCAGTCAAGGGCTGACGCTATGGCGGGACTTGAACTCAAATCCGTCACCAAGGCCTTCGGCTCGGTGCGAACCGCCGACAGTCTGTCGCTCGCCGTCGAGACCGGCGAGATCGTCGCTGTGTTCGGGCCGTCCGGCAGCGGCAAGACGGTGCTGCTGCGGATGATCGCGGGTATGTTCGACCCTGATGACGGCGATATCCTTGTCGGCGGCCGCTCGATCGTCGGTGCCGCGCCTGAACGGCGCGGGATCGGGATGGCGTTCCAGAATTTTGCACTGTTTCCGCATATGACGGCGCGCGACAATATCGCGAGCGGCCTGCGGTGGAGGCGTGGAGCCGATGACGCCGCCACCACCCGCGTCCAGGCGATCAGCCGTCTGTTGAAGATCGAGCATGTACTCGACCATATGCCACGCGAATTGTCGAACGGCCAGAAACAGCGCACCGGGCTGGCGCGGGCGCTGGTCGGCAATCCGGACGTGCTTTTGCTGGACGACCCGTTGCGCAACGTGGACGCCAAGCTGCGCTATGAAATGCGGCTCGAGCTGCCGAGCCTTTTGCGGCGTGGCACCGCAGCGGTCCTCTACGTAACGCAGGATTATCGCGAGGCCATGGCGATTGCCGATCGCATTGCAGTTCTCGCCGGTGGCCGATTTGAGCAGATCGCGAGCCCCGAAGAGATTTATCTGAGCCCTGCGTCCGTTACGGTCGCGCGTTTATTTGGCGATCCCAGCATCAATCTGGCTGAGATAACGCCCTTTAACGAGCACGGCACGCTGTTCGCGGCGCTCTTCGGGGCAACGGTGCCGCTCGGCGTGGCTGACGCGCTGCCGGCAGATCGGTCGTATTGGCTCGGCGTTCGGCCTGGGGATCTCAGCATTTCATTTTCCGCCGGTGAAGGCGCCATGCCGGCACGCGTTCTTGCGATCACGCCGATGCACGAGAAGGCCGTGCTGCTGCTTCGCTTCAAGGACGGAACGGAATGGCTGGCGGCGCTGCGTCCCGATGCGCTGAAAGTTATCGCCGACGACACCGTTTTTGTCCGCTTTGCACAGGAGGCCATGCAGTTGTTCGACCGGGAAACCGGGCTTCGCGTCTCGTTGTCCCACCGGCGACAGGCCGCATGATCGGAGCCGAATGAGGATGGGCATGCTCGAGCTTCGTAGTATAGACAAGGTATACCACAGCCGCGGCCGGCCGCCCGTCCATGCCGTGCGTTCGCTCGATATGGAGGTCGAGAAGGGCGAGATCGTTGCGATGCTGGGCTCATCAGGATGCGGTAAGACCTCGACCTTACGCATGATCGCCGGCTTCGAGAGCGTCAGCGCCGGCTTGATCGCGCTGCGCGGACGCCGGATCGACACACTGCCGCCGGCCCGGCGAAAGGTCGCGATGGCTTTCGAGGGCTACTCGCTCTATCCGCCTTTGACGGTCCGCGAGAATATCGCCTTCGCCCTGAAGTCCCAGCTGCTTTCGCGCAGCGAGATGTCGCGGCGCGTGGAAGCACTCGCTCGCTTAGTCGAGATCGACGATATTCTTGAGAGCTATCCGCGTGTGATCTCCGGAGGACAGCAGCAGCGGGTATCTCTGGCGCGTGCGCTGGTGCGGGATGCCGATCTTTATTTACTTGACGAGCCGATGGGGCAGCTAGAGCCGCAGCTGCGCGCGGTGCTGCGCGGACGGATCAAGAGCCTGCTCGCCGAGCGCGAGATGACGGCGATCTTCGTCACTCACGACCAGACCGAGGCGAGCGCATTGGCCGATCGCATCGCCGTCATGGAAGACGGGGTGCTCCAGCAATTCGCAAGCGAGAGGGAGTTGAAGGACAGTCCTGCCAATCTGTTCGTCGCGAGCTTCATCGGCGAGCCGCCCATGAATTTGCTGCAGACGGAGGTGAAGCGGGCCGATGGTGGTTTCCGTCTCTCGGTTGGTCCCGACGTAGCCTTTGATATTAGCGGCGACGGCCTCGATCACACGGCCCAACGGGCGCTTGCGACGGCGCCGCGCGTGCGGGTCGGTATACGGCCGCAGAAGATCGCAGTCGGCGAGGGAGCCGTGCGCGTGCGCATCGTGGCCAATCAGTGGCTCGGCGATCAGTCGCATGTCGCCGGCGAATGCGCCGGCCATGTGCTGATCGCCGTCATTCCGAATAGGATTGTGGCTCGGCCCGGAGATATGGTCCAGTTCGCGCTGGAGCCGCGTCACCTGAACATTTTCGGTGCCGACGGGGCCTGCGTTCGACATGCGGAGGTATCGTGACGATGCTCCGCGATGTCATTATCGGGATCGATGCCGGCACTTCCTTGATCAAGACAGTGGCTTTCACGCGGGATGGCCGGCAGCTCGGTGACGTCTCACTACCGAACAGCTACAGCACCTCGGCCGGCGGCCGCGTCGAGCAGGACATGTCGCGCACCTGGAATGATACGGTTGCTGCGCTGCGCGGTCTTGCGGCAGCGGTGCCCGATCTCAGCGCAAGAGTGGCGGCGGTCGCGGTCACCGGGCAGGGCGACGGAACCTGGCTGATCGACGATGACGGCCGGCCGGTCGCACCGGCGCTGCTTTGGCTGGACTCCCGTGCCGCTCTTTTGGTCGAGGAAATTCGTGCCAGCGAGCGTAATGAGCCGCTTTATCGGCGGACGGGATCGGGGCTAAACGCCTGCCAGCAAGGACCGCAATTGGCCTGGCTGCAGGCGCACGCTCCGCAAATGCTTTCGCGCGCCGCGACGGCGTTCCACTGCAAGGATTGGCTCTATTTCCTGCTTACCGGCCAGCGCGCCACCGATCCATCGGAAGCGACATTTACCTGCGGCGACTTCCGCAAGCGTGGCTTCGATGCTGAAACGGCGCGGATGATCGGCATATCGGATCTCGCGCGGCTGTTTCCGGAGGTGGTCGACGGGGTTGCGGTCACCCATCCACTTCGTGCCGGTGCCGCGGCCGAAACGGCCTTGCCCCCGGGCGTGCCGGTCTCCCTCGGCTATGTCGACGTGATCTGTAACGCGCTTGGTGCAGGCCTTTACGATCCAGCACCCGGTATCGGCTGCTCCATCATAGGTTCGACCGGAATGCACATGAGGCTGGCGCCCGATACCGACTCGGTCACCCTGAATCGCGAGGCGACCGGCTATACCATGCCGTTTCCGGTGCCGGGCCATTATGCCCAGATGCAATCCAACATGGCGGCGACGCTGAATATCGACTGGCTCCTTGATGTCGCATTGGGTGTGCTCGCCGCGGAAGGAGTGACGCGCTCGCGGGCCGACCTGATCCGCCGGCTTGACCAGCAGGTGCTTCACGCCAACCCAGGTGAAGTGCTGTTTCATCCCTTTATCTCCGATGCCGGGGAGCGCGGTCCGTTCGTCGCCCATGAGGCTTGCGCGCAGTTCTTCGGGCTGCGCTCGCATCACCGCTATTGGGACCTGATGCGGGCAGTCATGGAGGGGCTCGCATTCGCCGCTCGCGATTGTTACGCCGCGATGGGGGCCTTACCTCGCGAGGTTCGCATCACCGGCGGCGCGGCACGCAGCAGCGCTCTCAGGGCCATTCTTGGTGCGGCGCTCGAATGCAGTGTCCGCGTCTGCGAACGCGCCGAGGCCGGCGCGGGGGGTGCTTCGATGATCGCCGCCGTTGCAACCGGTGTATATCCGCACATGAAGGCCTGCGCCGAGGATTGGGTGAGCCCGCATCTTAGCGAGCCGCAGGCACCAGATCCCGGGCTGGTGGCTCGTTACGCGCAGATGTTCTCGGCGTATCTCGACGGGCGGCTGGCGTCACGCCCGGTCTGGAAACACCTCGCTGCGTTGCGCGCGGGAGGCGACCATGTCTAGCTCGATTGCGATCGTCGGCGATCGCTTCATGCTGCCGTCAGTGTTCGCGGAGCGTATCGCGGCCGCATGCGGCAACGGCGTCAACATCCGCACCCTAGAGCAAGCCTGGCCGGATGAACCGATGGAGCACGGCTACGCGGGCTCGCCGCTCAACGGCCTGAGGGAGTTCATGGGCCGTCCCGACGACGTCGCGGCCTTCATCGGTGACGCCGCTCTGCTTGTCACCCATCTGGCACCGATTTCGCGGCCGATGCTGGAGCGGCTGCCCGGTCTCAAATTCATTGCAGTCTCGCGCGGCGGTCCGGTCAATATCGACCTTAAGGCCGCGCGCGATCACAACGTGCTGGTCGTCAATACTCCCGGCCGCAACGCGAGCGCGGTTGCGGAATTCACGATCGGCGCCATTCTTGCCGAAACGCGTCTTATTCGCAGTGGCCACGAAGCCCTGCGCGCCGGTGAATGGCGCGGCGATCTCTATCGCGCCGATCGCACCGGGCGAGAACTTGGTGAAATGACGGTCGGGATCGTCGGTTACGGCGCGATCGGCAGCCGCGTGGTGAAGCTGCTTAAGGCGTTCGGCTGCAAGCTGCTGGTGACCGACCCCTATGTTCAGCTCAGCGCTCAGGACCGCAACGATGGCGTCGAGCATGTCGCACTTGAAGAACTGGTTGCTCGCTCTGACGTGATCAGCCTGCACGCGCGAGTAACGCCTGAGACTACCGGGTTTATCGGCCGCGTGGCGCTGGCGCGAGTCAAGAAAGGCGCGTTCTTCATCAATACAGCGCGCGGCCCGCTGGTCGACTATGACGCGCTTTATGATGCGCTCGCGTCCGGACAGCTCGGCGGCGCCATGCTGGACACCTTCGCAGTCGAACCGACGCCGCCCGACTGGCCGCTGTTGCAACTGCCGAATGTGACGCTGACGCCTCATATCGCCGGCGCCTCGGTGCGTACCGTCACCATCGCCGCCGACCAGGTG
Source organism: uncultured Alphaproteobacteria bacterium (assembly GCA_963764155.1). Lineage (GTDB taxonomy): Bacteria > Pseudomonadota > Alphaproteobacteria > Rhizobiales > Xanthobacteraceae > Bradyrhizobium. Next base: position 126,686 of record CAVXRI010000006.1, on the reverse strand, counting down.
GCCGAGGAGGTTCGCCGCTTTCTCGCGGGCGAGCGGCCACTCAATCCGTGCTGAAGACAAAAGGGATTAATATGACCCATAAAGAACGACAATTGCGCGAAGCGATCGTAGCGAAGTGCCAGTGGATGAACGCCTCGGGCCTCAATCAGGGTACGTCTGGCAACATCTCCGCCCGCTACGGCGAGGAGATGCTGATCACGCCATCGGCCGTTCCATACGCCGCGATGAAGCTGGAGATGATTGCATCGATGCCGCTCGAAGGCGAGTATGGGGCGTGGACCGGGCCATTGCAGCCGTCCACCGAGTGGCGCTTCCATCTCGACATCATGCGCGCGCGGTCCGACGTTGGCGCCATCGTCCACACCCATTCCACATATGCCACGGTGCTCGCGATTGCGCGCAAACCGATACCGGCCTGCCATTACATGATGGCGGCATTCGGCGGGACTGATATCCGCTGCGCCAGCTACGCGCGTTACGGCACCAAGGAGCTGTCGGAGCATGCGCTTGCAGCGCTCGAAGAGCGAAACGGCTGCCTTCTGGCAAATCATGGCATGATCGCGCTCGGCGCCAATCTGGACAAGGCGATGTGGCTCGCCGTCGAACTCGAGACGATCGCGCGCCAATATTATCTATCGCTGGCGCTCGACTCTCAGGTCATCCTGACCGATGAAGAGATCGCCGAAACGGCGCAGGGATTTTCGACCTACGGCCTGCAGACTTCGTCGCCAAATACGAACGCGACCGCATCGGCGAAGGTTGCCAAGAAAAAAAGCTTTAGGAGGAAGCGATAACGAGCACTGTGCCGGTCGGGCCACCGATGCCAAAAAGCGCCACGCCCGCCAGCAGTAAGGCACAACGGGCCTCGTGACCTGCCCGCGAACTACAGACCCACTCAAAGCACTGCCGCCAGCTCCGTTACTTGTCTGAGCGAGGGTGGCGCCATACTCGAGCGACACCTATCTAGCCTTTCCACTTGCCGCCGCTCCCGCCAACATTAGTAAGGTGATCAAGAGACCACTGGCCCCGCTCACCTCCCTCCGACGTCGGCAGCTTCCCACCAGGCCTCGCACTGAAAAGGTAACAACCTAGCACCCATGCCGGCGCGCGAGCGATCAGATGCACAGGTCGTCCGATTGAGCAGCGGCCCAGCCGCACATCATTTACGCAGCACCGATTTTGCGACCACGCCCAAGAGGGAAATCAACTTAGATCACGCCGAGCCTCGTCCAACCTGCGCGTTCCGTCTGAACCAATCGGCGAACAATGGCAAGAGCTTGGAAACCAATCGGCCTCTCTGTTCAGCCCGGCTAACGAAATGGAAATCCTTCTGCCCATGATTGCGACGAGTGCAAGATCGGGGAGTAAGTTATGTCTGTTAGTGGGAAAGCCGTGTTGGAAAATGTGCGCAAATATCGCGCAACAGCGTCGTTGTGTCGGCAGACTGCAAGCTTCCGACCCGTTCAAAGCTGGTCCCTCCTATGGCAAGCGGAGCGTTGGGAACAGCTCGCGTTGGCAGAGCTTGAAACCTACTTCGAGCGCTGTAACTGCTCTGACCAGGAGCGCACACCGCAAGTCACTGCGGGGACAGGCGCAGGATGGGAAATGCTTGCCGCGGCGTGAGCGGCGACGCGACCAGCTTATGATGTTGATCGCGCTGCACACCGCCAGTGCGTACAGCTGTGATCGGGGGACACCCTGACGATGGCGGCGGGCCACCTTTTCAGGCTTCGCCGACACGAAGCTGGCGAGGCACTAGCCGCTGCACCTGGGGAATTACTCGTCCTCGTCCGCCCACGCGGTGCGCGGGTTCTCAACGGGATGAGGAAGCGGGCCACGATGCTCGGCCACCGACATCTAGTTAGTTTGGTCCACCCAGTGCCAGCACGTGGCGCACCTGACGAAGTAGCCGGCGTCGTACACATGCTCCTGGGCTTCGGCTATTCGGTTCCGACGGTCGGGCATGTCAGGCTCCGGCGGAAGCGACCACCCGCAGCAGCGTCGGTCTCTCCAACCCGATACGGCGCACGTTGGATCTGTCGCCTTCCAGCCAAGCCTCAGCCCTCGCCAGGTCTCTGAAACCACGTGCAAGGACACGCGTATTGTTTCGTTCCGACCCGATCGGAATTGCGCGCGCCCTCTGAAACGCCGTGACCGCAGCGTGGCGGTACTCGCACGAACGACGCAGAAATAAGAGATTGCTCATAGTGCAGCTTTCTCGATGAGGGAGAGCCACCATAGTCGAGAGCGCATGAACCTCGGATGAAAGCTGGGATTAACTCGAGTTAATTCGGGTCCGTTGTGGGCCAATGTGGGGACTCGCGCCGCTCAGTTCCTGTGCCCCCGCCCCCTAACGCGACGATCGGAGTGCTATCTAACCTGTCCGCTGCCTATCCTGGCGCCCGTGCTTACCAACATGTTTACAAGCCCTGCATCCCGAGGGCGATACAAAGTCCGGCCTTCATTCTTTCATGGGGTGAGCTGTCGATGGCAACGAACCCGCAGCCGCACCACGTCTTGCGATGGCTGCTGATTACGAGGCCTCCCCCCTCAAAACGGTGTTTCTCGGTGTCTTTGCAGATCGCAATATTGAAAGTGCTGGTCAGTTACCCTGATGGGCGCGCAACAGTTGCGGAACTGAGATCTGATGTGAGCTTTCTATATACCACCGGCCCGGATTGGACCGACCAATTGAGGAGCTTGGCGGCGCGTGTCCCCGATCTGGATATCTTCGGTCAAAAGCTCGTTGTGCGGGACAACTCCGGCTGGCAGATCACAGCCGAAGGCAAGACGGTTCTCGACTTGCTTGAAAGCGGCGGTTCGCTATCAAACGCAACCGAACCCAAGCAGCCTCTCCCATCCCCGCAACCCCAGCAATCGCCATCGCTGCTGATGGGCGGGGGACGACGGCAAAGGAAGGCGATACAGCGCGTACGTGCACGGCTTATCAAGCTCCTGAAACGACGTTCCGCCTGATGACCCGATCAAGGCCGCTGGATTGGCGTCCGACCCGCGCCGTAAAGCATGTGGTCTAGAACATCGGAGCGGGTCTTTTGTCGCAGCTTTTCTCCGCGCAGGAATTTATGCGTGGTTGATCATCGAACTACGCTCCCTGCATCCCAACACGCTCGGCCACCTGACGGCCCCGACTGGCTGCACGACGGCTATCGCTTAATCGTCCCCCCACGACGGGCGCGCGTCCGGCGTTCACCCTTAACAGATCAGGTATTCGCTCGCCGCCCCAACTCGCCTTCCAGTAGCTTCGCCACCTCAGACGACTTGAGCGGATCATCGGGGTTGCAGTCGAGGCACTGCGGCGCACGCCTACCTGTTTTCTGGAGCACAGGCTGCATGGGCTTTTCGCACTTCGGGCAGCTGGACGTGATTTTGGTCGTGATGGACTTGCGTGCTGTTCCTTACCGAAGTCGGCCCAAAAGTGGACACAAGCTAGAATTGTCCACAAGGACGGCACGGCGGAAATCAGCGCCTTAGCTAATGAAAGGGACACGGTGCGCGAAGGGTGCTTGCTTTCAACGCTGCAGGGGCGAGGAGCTATATGGGGCGCATCGTGATCCCTGACTGGCCTTGGCGATCCTATTCACTCGTTTGGTCGTTGACTGCGTTCGGCCTGATAACTCTCCTTACGATGATGTGGTAGCCGCCCGCGCGGCGACGGACGGGTCGGCCCTATCGCGCCGGGCGCTCGCTGCACTGGCGCAAGATCAAGAACCGGCGTCCCCTGAGATGACAGGTCGAGATGGGTCGTGGTGACCGCTCATCTTGCACGCGCTAGAGGGAAAACCGACGGGGAGCATTTGATGCAGAGGCAACGAGGCGAAGCAGGCTAAGCCCCAATTTCAGCAGCCGGTAATCGAACCGGTTCGCGGTTAAGCGCACGTATCAGGCCGAAGATGTGCCCCCGCCTCCGCGCCGATCCAATCGAAAGGCCGGCGCTGTTTTCAGCAGCGAGGGTCGGCTCGCCCCTTGTATCTCGTTTTTATAGGCGTATAGGCATGACTAGCACTCGCATATTGTGACTGCCAATCCAAAATCAATGAGCAAACAAGGAGGACTGCATGAAATTCCGTCCGCTTCACGATCGCGTAGTGGTCAAGCGCATCGACGCCGAAGAGAAGACTGCAGGCGGCATCATTATTCCCGACAGCGCCCAGGAGAAGCCGTCGCAGGGCGAAATCACCGCGGTCGGTCCCGGTGGCCGTGACGAGGCCGGCAAGCTGACCCCGATCGATCTCAAGATTGGCGACCGCGTGCTGTTCGGCAAATGGTCGGGCACCGAAGTGAAGCTCGATGGTCAGGAACTGCTGATCATGAAAGAGAGCGACATCATGGGCGTTCTCACCGATATCCCCGCTGCGAAAAAGAAGGCCGCTTAAGAGCCCTCTCCCTAAATCATCCCACAAGGACAAGCAAACATGGCCAGTAAAGAAGTTAAATTCGGCGTTGATGCGCGGGACAAAATGTTGCGCGGCGTCGACATTCTCAACACTGCGGTAAAGGTCACGCTCGGCCCCAAGGGCCGCAACGTCGTGCTCGACAAGTCCTTCGGCGCACCTCGCATCACCAAGGACGGCGTCACCGTCGCCAAGGAGATCGAGCTTGAGGACAAGTTCGAAAACATGGGCGCCCAGATGGTGCGCGAAGTGGCTTCCAAGGCGGCCGACGCTGCCGGCGACGGCACCACCACCGCGACCGTGCTGGCCGCGGCCATCATCCGTGAGGGAGCAAAGTCGGTTGCCGCCGGCATGAACCCGATGGACCTGAAGCGTGGTATCGATCTGGCTGTTGAGGCCGTGGTCGCCGACCTCGTCAAGAACTCCAAGAAGGTCACCTCGAACGAGGAAATCGCCCAAGTCGGAACCATTTCCTCCAATGGCGACGCGGAAATCGGCAAGTTCCTGGCCGATGCCATGAAGAAGGTCGGCAACGAGGGCGTCATAACGGTTGAGGAAGCCAAGTCGCTCGAGACCGAACTCGATGTCGTGGAAGGCATGCAGTTCGACCGCGGCTACATCTCGCCCTACTTCGTCACCAACGCCGACAAAATGCGCGTCGAAATGGACGATGCCTACGTCCTGATCAACGAAAAGAAGCTTTCCCAGTTAAATGAACTGCTTCCGCTGCTCGAAGCCGTCGTGCAGAGCGGCAAGCCGCTTGTCATCATCGCGGAAGATGTCGAAGGCGAAGCTCTCGCCACCCTCGTCGTCAACCGTCTGCGGGGCGGCCTCAAGGTAGCAGCGGTCAAGGCGCCGGGCTTCGGCGATCGCCGCAAAGCCATGCTGCAGGACATCGCGATCCTGACCGGCGGTCAGGCGATCTCGGAAGATCTCGGCATCAAGCTCGAGAACGTCAACCTCTCCATGCTCGGCCGGGCCAAGAAGGTGATCATCGACAAGGAGAACACCACGATCGTCAAAGGCGCCGGCAAGACGGCCGACATCGAGGCCCGCGTCAATCAGATCAAGGCGCAGATCGAGGAGACCACCTCGGATTACGACCGCGAGAAGCTTCAGGAGCGTCTGGCCAAGCTCGCGGGCGGCGTCGCGGTGATCCGCGTCGGCGGCGCGACTGAAACCGAAGTGAAGGAGCGCAAGGATCGCGTTGATGACGCGATGCATGCAACCCGCGCGGCCGTGGAAGAAGGCATCGTGCCGGGCGGCGGCGTCGCTCTGCTGCGCGCTTCCGAGCACCTCAAGGGGCTGCGCACCAAGAATGACGACCAGAAGACCGGCGTCGAGATCGTGCGCAAAGCACTGTCCTGGCCGGCGCGCCAGATCGCGATCAACGCAGGCGAAGACGGTTCGGTGATCATCGGCAAGATCCTCGAGAAGGATCAGTATGCTTACGGTTTTGACTCCCAGACCGGCGAATACGTGAACCTGATCTCCAAAGGCATCATCGATCCCACCAAGGTCGTTCGTGTGGCGATCCAGAACGCGGCTTCTGTAGCAGCGCTGCTGATCACCACCGAAGCGATGGTGGCAGAAGTGCCGAAGAAGAACGCTGGCGGCGGCGGCATGCCTGCGGGTGGCGGAATGGGCGGCATGGGCGGTATGGGCGGTATGGACTTCTAAATCCTAGCTTTGAAGCGATCAAAACGAGAAAGGCTCGGCAACAATGCCGGGCCTTTTTGCGTTCGACCGCTTAAAAGCAACTCGATCTCCGTGGTGCTATCGCTTTTTCTTCTTCGCAAAAATGTCGTTCCAATTATCCTTGTAAGCCTTAGATATCGCCTTTTGACCCTCGCCCATACCTTCCTTTCTTGCCGGAGCGTCCGGTTTGCCTTCAGTTATAGAGAGTGAATCCGGTTTGTTCTCAGTCTTGCTCGTGGAATCTGGTTTGGCTTCTACAACCTTATTCTCGGCGATCGCTTTTTCTGACGCAGTGTCCTTGGTCTTCTCGACTGACATTGGGGTTTCCCTTGCAGGCGCAGACAGATTGACAAAGTCGGACATGCTCTACCCTTCAGCATTTCCCACTCTTACCGATAGTTTCCAAGCGGCTCCAAGTAGCTGGCTGTGTCAGGTTCAGCCCTCAGCCCGCCCGTTCTTTTGCGGCCGTAACGCGACATGACTACTGCGATTCGATGTGGCCTGCCTGTCGCACGGCTTGAAGTTCATCCATGTCTCGGCGTGTTTGGCCGTCGACCTCTGCACTCGATGCGCCGCGCCGCTTGTCCCAGCGGAGGTCACTGAGTGAAAACATGCCAGTCGAGCGAAAACCATCCGAAAACTGACGATTGTTAAGGCGGCGTTCTTCGGCTCGCTCTATCTCTGTCGCAACGCAAGCTTGTGCTCCCACGAGTATTGCGCAAGGCCGACAGTCCGATCATCCGACAGGAGCAGTCATGGCCGCAACCAACCGGCAGTCACATTTCTAGGTCCCTACAAGCTTGAGGTACAGGACAGAGATTATCCGAAGCTCAAGGATCCCAAAGGCAAGAAGATCGAACATGCCGTGATCCTGAAACTGATTACTACGAATATTTGCGGCAGCGACTTGCGCATCTATCACGGCCGCTTTGCAGCACCTCCGCGAATGCAATTGGGTCATGAGAATACGGGCGAGGTGGTTGAGGTGGGCTCCCATGTGGAGCGTATCAAGTGGGCGACATCGTCTCTGTTCCCTTCAACGTCGCGTGCGGCACATGCCGGAACTGCAAGGAACGCCACACAGATGTGTGCCTGAACGCAAATGAAGATCTCGGATATTGCGGAGCGTATGGCTTCAACCTTGGCGGATGGCAAGGTGGCCAGGCCGAATACATGATGGTGCCCTGGGCGGACTTCCAGCCTTGAAGTTTCCCGACAAAGAGCAGGCGATCGAGAAGATCAGGGATTCGCGTAGAGTTGTTCGTTCGGAGGCGACGGCTCGATAGCAACCTGATCGAGATCCGCGTCGAGTTCTTCGGCAAGCAGCATCGGCAATGATGTGTAGACGCCTTGGCCGACCTCGCATTTGTCCACGATGATTGAGATGCGGCCTTCGGAGTCGATCCGGATGAAGGCGTTCGGAGTGAATTGGGTCACGTCAGCACTGCTCGCCTGGGCAGACGCTGCGGGCCTCACCGAACAAAGGCCGAACCCGAGTACCAGCGCGACCCCAGCCGCTCCGGTGCGCAAAAAATCGCGCCTGGAGACGCCTTCATTCATGTCAGGTCCTCTGGGCAATAGGCTGGCTGGCAGCGTTTGATCGCGTTGCGAATTCGCACGTAAGTGCAGCAACGGCATATGTTGCCGGCCATCGCGGCGTCTATCTGCGCATCGCTCGGGTTTCCAACTTCCGACAGCAGGGCGGCGGCCGACATGATCTGCCCGGGTTGGCAATAGCCGCATTGCGGGACCTGAAGCGTGAGCCAAGCATCCTGCAGCGCGCGCCCACGCGGCGTCGTGCCGATGCCTTCTATAGTAGCAATACCGCGATCCGCGACGGTGCCGACGCGCGTAACACAAGACCGCACGGCCTTGCCGTCAGCATGCACTGTACAGGCGCCGCACTGGGCGATGCCGCAACCAAATTTGGTCCCTGTCAGCCCGATCACATCGCGAAGGACCCAAAGAGGGACATGTCGTCGGGCACATCGACTTCGTGCGTCGCCCCATTGATTTGGAGTTTCGCCAATCTGTTGCTCCTGGTTGCAACCTCGCTCACGCCCTGAATGAAACGAACTTGACTGCCGTTGAACTCTGGCTTCCTTGACAGCTGTCAACGTTTCAATGATAAAGTTGAAGACGGTCGGCACTGACCCGCCGTTCGCCAAAGCACTGGTTGTTGGTTGATCAAGTCGCAACGAGTCGGATTTTAGGATGCGACCAGCTTCCGTAAGGCATTGCGGAAATGGACGCCCTACGGCTTGGGACAAACGCTTTGCTGCTACCGAAGTAATCCGCGCCGAAGCTCATCCTTAGCGGATTTCGGGCGCGAAATTCCGTAACCGCTCATTGTACGAGTTTGCTGTGTGATAAAGGTGTCACCATCAGCCCCTCATTCACTACTATCGCCCCGATGCTCCATCAAACATTTAATGAATAGCTGCGTACATGATTTTATCTTCGGTCGCGGTGGCGGCGTCGAATTCGGCCACGATGCGGCCCAGGCGAGCAACCAGAATACGATCGGAAATACTGAGCACCTCAGGCAGATATGACGAAATCACCACCACTGCCTTGCCTTCTTCGGCGAGGCGACGAATTTGTGAATGAATTTCCGGAATGGTGCCAACATCGACGCCGCGGGTGGGCTCGTCAAAAATGATTATTGAAGGATCCTGAACGAGTGATTTGGCGACGACCACTTTCTGCTGATTCCCGCCCGATAGTTCGACAATCTTCGCTTTGCGCTGCAGCGCGTTGATTTTTAGTCGCTCAACCCAACGGCCAGCGAGCTGGTTGCGGATCAAGTTCGACAGCAGGAAGCGCCAACCAGCCTTCGTGGAGAGCCTGCCGATATAAACATTGTCATCCACCACCATCGTTTCGAAGAAGCCGTTCAACTTTCGATCTTCGGTGATATAGCCGATGCCGGCATCAATGGCCTGCTTGGGCACGCGGTATCGCACTGGCTTGCCGCGTAGCTTGATAGTACCACCATTGATCAGATTACGCTTCAAAGCCCCAAAAATGATCTTTGCGATCTCGGTACGACCGGAACCGATCAAACCGGCGATCCCCACCACTTCGCCAGCGTAGACCGAGAACGACATATTCTTTACCACCATGCCCATGGTGACGTTTTCGACCGTCAGTACCTTCTCGCCGCGGGTGCGACGGGCGTAGCCGCCGCGCGCCGCGGCCGCTCGCGCATAATGCGTTTGCATGATGTCGCGCCCGACCATGTGGCGCACTAGTTTTTCGCGAGTCATGTCCGAGGTGTTAGCGGTGACAACCAGCTTGCCGTCGCGCAACACCGTGATGCGATCAGATATTTGTAACGATTCCTCGAGCGCGTGCGAAATGTAAATGATGGCGACGCCACGACCTCGGAGATCCCGTACCAAGTTGAAGAAATGTACGATTTCTTCGGGCGTGAGACTGGCCGTCGGCTCGTCGAATATGATGATGCGTGCCTTGTGATAAACGGCGCGCGCGATTTCCACCATCTGCCGCTTGGCGGTGCCGAGTAGCGCCACCGGAGTCGCAGGATCGATGTGGAAGTTGAGGGATTGAAGGAGCTGCTGCGCTTGGATGTTGAGGGTCCGGAACCGAGTAATCAGCTTCTCATTGCCTAGTTCGATATTCTGCGCCGCCGTCATTGTCGGCACTAGGCTGGTTTCTTGATAGACCATGCAAATGCCGGCGGCGAGCGCATCGCCAGGTTTTTCAAATTTGGCAGGCTTGTCACCGACGTAATAATCGCCCGAACTCAGCTTGATGGCACCAGCGATGGCCTTACTCAGCGTCGACTTCCCGGCACCGTTCTCACCGACCAGCGCATGGATCTCACCGGCGTAGAGATCGAAATTGATGTCTTCGATGGCGTGCACGCCACCGTAGATCTTGCTGCCGCTGATGACACGGAGCACCGGCTGTTTACTGGTGCCAAGGGAGGTGCTTTCGGCCGGTGGCCTCGAAACGAGTTCAGTCATCGTCACTCACCTGACCGCTCGAGCAGTACCCGACCGCTTCCCTTGGAAACAATCACCAGCGCCTGCGCGGTCTCGCACGCCGCTGTGACGCCGTGATATTGCCCACCTGCTCGGCTGTGCAGGCTCCGCACCACTTCTCCTTCTTCATTCATGCGCGCAAGCAGCCCATAGGAACGCGGCGGCGCCCAGGGCTTCTGAATACCGAGTGCCTTGATCCCTCCGAACTGCATGGGCTCGAGACAATCATGGCCGGAAGATAGGGCGGGCGCGACCCAGTAGCGCGGCTCAATAGTTCGCATCATCTCCTCACGGAAATCGTCCTCACGCAGCACAAATTCGACCAGATGCGTGCGCAGGGCGAAAAAAGAGAGCCAGAAGCCATCGGCCGCCTTGGCGAGCCGCGCCGGATAACCCGGCAGGTTCGGATGGACCGGCGTCATCTTGCCGATGCCCTGGCCTTGCAACGGTGCTTTGCTCACGCGATGGGCCCAGCTCTCAGTCATCCAGACGGTGTTATTATTTGGCGCGATCGCGATTCCATGCGGATAAGCAAGATCGCTCAGCAATACGGTTGGCCTGTCGAGACCGGGCCCGCAGGCGATAAGCCGGCCAAGGCTGTTCTTCTGCATGAGATCGACGACCCAGTCCTCCGGCGCATTCCGACTGGAGCCGTTGCTGACGAAGATGGTGCCGTCCGGCGCGGCGGCGACGCTGGTGGGACAATTGAGCGCCTGGCCGCCGGCGTGGTTGAGCCATGCCTGCCGACCGGAACGATCGACCGCAGCAAGACCGCGGCCGGACACGCACACAAGCAGCCTGCCGTCGGCATGGCTGGCGAGTCCGCCGACGTTGCCCTCGAAATCAGCAAAAATGGCGCGTTCCCGAAAACCGTCACCCGAGAGCCGCAGCACCTGTTTGCCGGCGGAAAGATAGAGCGCACCATCGGGGCCGACAACGACGTCGTCGGCACCTGCAACAGGCTCTCCGATCGGCGTACATGCGTCCAACCGATCATTCGGGCTGAGCGCACCATCCATCGACGGAATCGCATGCTGCTCCCGCCGTGGGAAAGCGATCTGTTCGAGATCACGTAAGAGGTACGTGAGGAATCCCACCGCTAAATCCCGTCGCGCCGCTTGTTGCCCCAATACGCCTCGTACCCAGTCCAGGTCGGATCGGCGCCATCGAGCTTGATGCGACCGATCCGATTATTTTCTAAGCCGCCGAGGTAGAGGTAGCCCTTGTGCTCGCGCATCGAGGTCAGAGTGGAATGCGAGATGCCGGTTGGGTCCCAAAAGGATTCCAGCACCTTACCGTTTTTAGTGAATTTCAGCACGCAGCCGTGATTGAGGCCCGGTGCCAGCCATTCATCGATCGGAGTTTGCTTAACCATGCGCAGGCGGAAGCCGGGCATGCGCGACGCTAGATCGAACGCCGGGGTGCGAATGCCGACCAACGCCAGCCAATAATTTCCGTCGGAGGCGCGGTTGATGTTGTCGCAATTGCCCGGGATCTCATCGAGCAGAACTTCGAGCTCACCCTTTCGTTCGCCCTCGACCCAGTAACGATAGACCTTGCACAATGTCGTGCTCGCCACCAGCACCGACCTTCCGTCATGAGAGACGCAAATTCCGTTCGGAAAATGGAAATGGCTAATCAGCGTCTGGGTCTTTCTCGTCGCGGGATCATAAACCACCAGCCGCCCGTTCGGCCGGCCTTCTATCAAGTCGAGGGTGTTGGTCGTCATCTCGTATCGCGTGGTGCAGTCGCTGAAATAGATCTTGCCGTCTGGCGCGATATCGAGGTCGTCGGCCATGCGCAGCCGGCTGTCGTCGTTCAACTTGTACCAGGTCCGGTTGGTCTCGTCGGTGACCTTGAAGACGTCCTGGTTCGGCGTGATCCCGTAGACCCCCATGCCAGCGACCGCAACGATCAGGTTTTCGTCCTTATCGAACTGCATCCCCAGCGGGCGGCCGCCGATATGGGCGAACACCTCGCGATGAGCATAATTCGCACCTGAGAAGCGGATCACGTTGCCGTCGCGTGTCGAACCATAGAGCCGGTCCTGGCGATCAAGGATGACATCCTCCGGCCCTTCCACCTGATCGAGGCCGATCGCCTCGGCATTCACTAGCCGGTCGTTCTGGGCATAGGGCGAGGCGCTATCCCGTTGCAGCGAAGCCGGACGAGCCAAGGGCACGCGCGCCGGATTTACGTAGATTTTCTGCACCGCCTTGCCGCGGTTCTTAGTCCATTTCACGTCGATGCCGACGGCGACCAGGAGAATCATGCCAATGATCGCAGAGGTGATGTAGCCGGGGATGCCCATACGGACGAGGCCGTTGGTCAGCGAGAAAATGATGATGGCGCCGATCATTGCCCGCCAAACTGTGCCCTTGCCGCCGGCGAGCGAAACGCCGCCCAGTACGACGGCGGTTAGGGCGGAGAATTCCCATCCCACACCGGTACGAGAATCCGCACTCGCCTGCCGCGCGGCATAGAAGATGCCGCCGAGGGCACAGAGTGCACCTGATAGCGCGTAGGTCCCGAACAGCATCCGCTCGACCCGAATACCGGCGTGCCGCGCCGCTTTGCGACTGGCCCCGATCGCAATGATGTGCCAGCCATAACGCGAGCGGCTCAAAAAAATATGCCCGGCGAGCAGCACGAGGATCAGCACCGCCGCGTTGATCGGAATGCCCGCGACAAAGCCTTCGCCAAGGAAATCCCAGGCGTCGCTTTCGACCGAACCGGTCGCAAACACGGTGGCATACTTCTCGCCGAGAATATTGACCGAGGCGCGCAGAATTATCAGCGTCACCAAAGTGGTCAGGAACGGCCGAGCCTTGATGTAGCCCACCAAAAGCCCGTTGATGGCGCCGATCCCGATCCCCACCATGAGGGTTGCGATGCACACCAGCCACGCCGGCCATCCCATCACGAACACGAAGAACAAGGCGGCGAAATTGCACAGCGCGAAGTTGGCGCCGACGCTCAAGTCGATGCCGCCTGCAATCAGGCAAAACGCCATCCCAAGGGCGACAAACCCGAATTCCGCAAACAGCCGCATCAGCGACTGGAAATTGTCGAACCCGGAATAATTGGGTATGGCGACCGAGAAGTACGCCAACAACCCGAGCATTAGGAAAAACGGGATGGCCGGCTCGAACCATTGCTTCAGCAACAATTCCGACAGCAAAAGTCGGGGCGAATAACTCGCGCGCAGCCGTTCCGTGCTGCCGATCATGTTGGAAGCGCTGAGAGACATCAGGCGACTCCTAAAAATCAACTGCTCCCGCCCTTGGTATGGCGGAAGCAACGATCACACCTGCCAGCCTATTTCGTCTTTGGTATCGCGAAGCAGTTGGCGCCGGTCGCATTCGACTTGTCGACCCATTCCGGCATGGTGAAATAAGCCATATGCTGAGTCCCGGGTTTCACACCGCTCTCCAGCAACATCACGGCCGCAGTAACGAGGTCATGACCCTGCTCGGTCGATTTGTAGTTCAGGAACTTGCTAAAATTGCCTTGGTTGATCTGGTCGCAATCCAACTGCGAGCCCTCACCCGAAGCGTAGATCTTGACCTGATCAATTTTGCCGGCATTCCGGATCGCTTGCGCGGCCCCGGATTCCATAATGCCCCAGAAGCCGACACTCGCGCACAAATTAGGATGCTGCTGGATCACGGTCGCGGTGATGTTAAGCGCGGTGTTGGCGTCCCAATTGGCGGCCTGGTTAGAGACGACCTTGATGTTTTTGTCTTTGCTGAACACGTCCATCATGGCGCCGACCTGGTCGACGCTCGCTGCGGCAGTCAGTTCGCCCTGCACTATCTGCACCTTGCCCGACTTGCCGGAGGCGGTGCCACACTGCTTGACGACTTCGTCGGCCAACATGCGTCCGACTTCGTGCCAGTCGGCACCGACGAATGCATCCGACTTGTAGTTCGAAGCCATGTTGATCTGGATGACGTGCGTGCCTTGCGCTTCGGCTCGCTTCAACTCCTTGACCAGCAGGGTCACGCTGGGATTCTGCACGATCAGCACGTCGACTTTGTCGTTCACCAGTGCCGTCACCGCCTGCAATTGTGCCGCACTGTCGAAATTGGGATCGCGTACTACATATTTCATGCCGCGCCACGCGGCCTCGGATTCGATCATACGGCCCCATTCGGCGGAGATCGGCGCGGCCAGCGTAATCGGCACATAACCCACAGTTTTGCCCTTCACGGCCTTGTCGTACTCGGCCCGAAGTTCACGGGCCGCTTTGGTGCCGCCTTCGTCCTGCGCATGAGCAGCAACCGGACCCCACAGTATTGCGGCACCAACCAGCGCGACGGCGGCACGATTTAGAAATCGTTGGATAGGCATAGTTGCGCTCCTCCTGGTTTGACTTTTCACTACTATTTGTTTTTTGGACACCGCCATTGCATCAATCGCCCTGACGTGCCGTCTCCTCGTCGCGCGGGTGCAGCCGGTTATCGAGAAGAATGGCCGCTAGCAACACTCCCCCACGGATGATGTTTTGAACCTCGCTGTTGACGTCCATGATGGTGAAAGCGTTAAGCAGTGTGCCGATCAGGGCGCAACCAACTACGACGCTGAGAACGCCGCCCCGACCGCCGATCAGGCTAATGCCGCCCAGCACCACCACGAGAATAACATCGAACACCATTGTGCCCTGCGTGATGGACATCTGCATACTGCCAGTCGTACCGATCCAGACCAAACCGGCGAGCCAGGCGAGCAACGCCACGATCACGTATTCCAGTACGATCAGCGGTCGAAGCGAGATACCCGCAAGCCTGGCGGCCTCGGGATTATCGCCCTGTGCGTAGACGAAGCGCCCAACCGAAGTCTTTGAAAGAAACAGGTGCATCGCGACCGCTGCAACCAGAAAAACGATGATCGGCATCGGAATAGCAAGCATCAGGCCCTGCCCAGGATAAAGCAATGCCGGGGCATTTTTTGGTGCATAAACGACCCAGGCCGGCGCGATCCAGAACGCGACGCCATAGATCACGAAGCTGGCCGCGAGAGTTACAAACAATGGCGGGGCTTCGACGAACGCGATGATAGTGCCGTTGATGGCGCCGATCATTAGCGCGATGAAGACCGACAGCAGAATGGCCCAGCCGAGTGGCAGCCCGGCCTCCATCTGATTGAGCGGAATAGACCATGCGGCAGCCATTATCGAGATCATGCTGAGATCGATGCCCCGACTGATCACGATCAGTCCCATCCCCAGCCCAAGAATTCCGAGGATCGAGATGCTTCTCACCAGATTGAGTAGGTTGGTCACCGTCGAGAAGCCCGGCAAGCTGACACTGAAAACAATCAGCAACGCGAATACCAGCAGCAAAACGATCTGTTCCTGCGACGGTTTCTTTAGAAATTGCCCGAGCTGGCTGAGTATGGACTCACGCTCGTCGCCGGCCGGTGCATCAAGTGCCATGGCATCGCACCTCCCCTATTTTTTTGATCTTCAACTAAGGCCGCCTTCTCCATCGTGCCCGGGGGTGGCATTTCTAGCAAGCATGAACTGTCGCGCCCGAACACCGCCACGACGTCCCGCAGCACAGAATGTTCCCGATTTGGAGTGATCACCAACATCTCCGGGCGCGATCGGGCCTAGGCCGGGAGCTCATTCTGAAGGCCACTGATTTAACCGTTTAATCGACATTTAAACCGCATCACTTCTTGCGGGTGGGGTTTGTAACCGGTGCCGCTATCCACTGTCGGAGGATGGAAGTACTTTCGAGCTTTGGGCCTGGTTTCTTAGGCTGCGGGCGCGCACCGCTGGGTGATTCCGATCGATGCCGTTTCCGCGAACGCAATGGCGACGGCCTGGCTCTTGAGAGCCACGCGGTTCGCTGATGGTTTTCCGCAAAGCCGCGCTTCATCGTCCGAAGGTCGAGATTATAAACCGGTTTTACGCCGACCGATGGGGAGTGCCATTGGGCGGCCGTTCTATAACCGCTCATTCCGCGAAACCAAAACGCTCTTCGGCGGGCTGGACGAACATGAAAAAACTTGAAGCGAATTATTTTCAGCTGACCGTCTGAATCCAACCGAATGGAGTCCGAGAAAAGGCTATCTCATGTCCCCACTCGACGGCGCCAACGGAGTCCGCAGGCACGGTCTGGTCAGAGCCATCGCGAAAGGGTGTCGGTGCTCATGCGCCCCCGCCGACCTCAGGGGGTGAGACATGTGGCCTCGCTTCATGATCTGTTTCGAGAGGAGAAAACGCCTTTTACGGAAGAACCGGATTTCCAACCCGCAACAAATGACGCGAAGCCCAAGCAACAAGTGCCCATCAAGGCAACTTCGGCGGTTTCGTTCTCGGCACCTCGCTGGGATTGGTCTGGATCCCATGCGCCGGCCCCGTGCTCGGCTCGATCTTGACCATCGTCGCGACGTCAACTGGGCAAGCCTGCTGCTACTGGCCCGCGCAATACATTGTTGATCGCAGCGGAGAGATAGTGTTCCAGCACGATGGCGAGGGTGAATACGAGCTGATGGATCGCACCATCCAGCGCTTGCTCAGTGCCAGCCGCTAGAGACAGCGCCCGGGAGCCGAAGCCCGTCGCTCAGCATTCCGCTTCTGACAAAACTCCCGGCTAACATCGGTTGCTCTCGGCTCAGCGGTCCTGCGCGATCCGCGCACGACGTTCTGGCTACGCTTGACTAGACGGTTCGCGAGATAGTTCGCGAGTTCACTGACCACGCGAGAATTGCCATGTCGTCCATGGTAATGAGCCAGTTCGACGCTGGGCAGCTGCCGCAAGCGCAAGCTGTGACTTGAAGCGGGAGCAGTCACCTGTCGAGCCGTATATTGCGGCCCTATGAGTCCCATCCCCGATCCACTCGGCTGCTGCACTACGACCTTCCTTCGGCTTTTGAACCCGAGCCGCCCTGCACCACCTGTCACGGAATTGGACTGATGGCTGCGCGCCAGGATTTCTGCTCCAACTTCCTACGAACACCCAAGGTTTTGGCCTAAATCTCGACCGATTTGGCGTGGACCCTCGGAGCCAATCGTCAGAAATGGTTTGTTGCGTGAGTAGAACAGTTCTTTTTTTTGCGGTTTGCTTAGCCGGAGTAGGCTTGATTGCCGCGGCAGGGAAGAAGTTCACGCCGCCGGAAACGCCCCCGCTTGTTGCGGCGGCCGTCGGACCGGTGGTCGAGCCAGTTGCGGCCGGCAAGAAGGGGGGACCGGTTGCCCGTCGGCACTACGCAAACCAGCTATGAGGTTGCGCAGGCGCCGCCTTCCGACCCGCCTGCTTTGCCCAAATCTGAATCACAGCGCATGAGCACTCGGGTTGCGGATGCATACGATGCTGCACAGGAGCGCGAGCGAAACTCGACGGTCGAGGATGCTCCCAGGGGGAAACAGTTAAAGCTGGCAGATCACGAAAAAACGCGTCGTCCTTGGCCCTATTCAGGCGACCAAAAAACGAACCGCGCGCACGCGAGAAGAACCGCCGTAGGACACAGGAGAAGGCCCTCGATCCCTGCGGAGCCGACACAAGTCCAGCAAACCAGCGAATGTCCATCAGACGGTCTGAAACCGTGGCAAAGAACCCTAAATCTGGCGCCACCTTGTCAAGGCTGAGGTCGGCCACCTCCCGACAGCACGGCTCCCTGCATGCGGCTTCGGCAACGAACGGGCTGAGGCTCCCGAGGACTTGTGGCTTTGGCATGAGTTCAGCAGCACGTTCTCACCATTGTCCCGACCAACTACTTCGGCCGTTCGCAGGACCAATGAGCCATCATGACCCCGCTGGCGGTCACGACGAAGTTCTCACGCAGAAGCTCTGGATGCTTTTCGACTTGAGCGACCACCATCCGCACAAGTTGCTCGTTATCAACGCCATCGGGCGGGCAGGCAAGTTCGAATGCCCGCAGGGTCTCGAGGATCCCGGCCAAAAAACCCGCGCACATTCCGGAAGTGGTTAGGCGAGATGGGTCTGATTTCAGAATCCGCTTGATTTCATTAAGATCACCTTCGGCGGCGGTTTTAAGCCACGTTTTGCAGAGCGGCACCATAAAAGCCGTACTGCCCTCGTTTTGCTCAGCACTCGCCCCGGGCACGACCAGCGATCCTACGAGTAGCACGACTAGCGCGGAAAGCTTAACAGTTCGGCCGGCCAGTGCTGGGTGCTTCTGCTGATGCTCCAATACCCTTCTTGGGTCCAAACGAACCTGCCCTTGTCCGCGCTGCAATTGTGACTTGGTCAACCTGTTTCCCTGTGCCTGCATCGATTGGAGCCTTGATGCCAGTGCTTTGCCGCATAAAGACGGCGAAGACACGCTCTGACGCGACTGGGCGTAAAGGTCTGGCGTATTGCCGACCGTGCCAAAAGAGCGCTCGGGGTGATGCGAGTTACAAAAAGCCAGTTCGGTCGAGATAACCATCAGGCACTGCTGACCACACCCCACGAGTTCCCGTCAGCGCGCTGCCGTTAGCGGCCCTGTACTTTCCATCGTACCGCCTCGCTTTGGTCAAACCCAAGTGAAGGTGTGGCATGAGAATTCCTAGCGCAAAGCCGCCCGTTTTTGCGGTTACATTGAACTGAGTACGGAGCGCCAACGCATTCCATGCTGAACCCAAATCAAAGCGATGATCCGCACGATGTTCTTGTCGTCGCGCCCGATGTGGTGCTCGTGGCTCCTACAGAAGAAGAGCTTTCCAAGCTCGCGCACACCTCGCGCCATAGTTCGGATCCGCAGACCCGCACGGGAGCCGACTTCGCCGCAGGCCCAACTATCACATCGATTGATACGACGTTTCGCCCTGCCGTCAACGTCGAACCGCCGGATCATCGGTCGCCCATCCGCCGGCGCGCACGCGCCTTCACTACCGCGTTGCTGTTCGCAGGGTGCACTAGTGCGCTGGGGATCGCCTGGCAGTTTTACGGCGAAGCGACCCAACAGATGATTGCGGCCTGGGAGCCACAGCGCATCCTTACGTCGATCCTGCCCTTGAAAAAACCGGGGCTTGCCGCGCGACCAGGGTTGCCTGCTGTCGACGCAGTCCCGGCAAACGACATACCTGCGCAAGCGCCGCTTCCGGCTCAGGTCCCCCCACCCGAACCTGCCGCGCCGACGGCAGCCGCCCCTTCTGACGACGCTGCGCAGGCGCTTCGGTCCATCGCGGGAGAGATCGCAACCATGCGGCAAGAAATGGAGCAGCTGAAGGCCGGCGTGGAGCTACTCAAAACCAGCCAGCAAGAGATGTCCCGGAACATTGCAAATGCTTCCGCGCAGAACTTGCGGCAGGAGACGTCAGCGCCCTCCCCGCGGCCGACCCGTGCACGAGCGCGCAAGCCGATAACGCCAGTTCCGCCGGCGCAAGCCGCAGCAAATCCCTCGTTGCGGCAACCCGCTGCACCTTACGTGCCGCGGGAACGTGAACCTCAACCGGCTGCCGCGGTTCAGCCGCAGGCTGTTCCAGAGTTTGCATCGGTGCCGCGGCCGCCAATGCCCCTACGGTAGCGCGTTCGCGCACCACTCCGCCACACAGGGAGGAGCCGACCTGCGCGGGCGCGAGCGTGGCCCTGAGCCATCACGCCCACGAGGTCCGGCTCTTCATTACCAACTCACCTACGAGAAGCGAACTAACCGGCCCGGACCGCGGTCTCGGATCAGAGAGGCGGCACAAACCGCGCCGGCCAGCTCCGGATGATCACGGAAGCACGGTCTTAAAAACATTTGTTTGAATCGATACCATGCTTTCTCGGATGCCTTCAGGAGGCGCTACATGGGTGCCGCTCAGATAGATTTTTGGTTCACGATGGGGAGCACCTACTCGTTTCTAAGCGTCATGGGGCTTGCGGAGCTAGAGCAGTCCACAGCAATACGATTTCGTTGGCGACCGTTTCACCTGCTCGCCATATTACAAGAGATGAAGCACGTCCCCTTCGCCGACAAACCGACCAGACTCGGCTATATGTGGCGCGACGTCGAGCGCCGGGCGGCCATGTACCGCCACGCGCGACATGTCGGCGCTGGTTTCAGCTTGGGCAGAGACCGGCAGCGAACCCATCTTTCCGAGAGCTTGCGTGATGTTGGCCAAGACCCCGCCCGCGTACTTGCATTAGCCAATTCTGAGCATACCAAAATGTTACTTTCCGCGGAGACCGATGCAGCGAGGGACTTGGGAATGTTCGGCTCACCGACCTTCGCCGTGGATCGGGACGTGCGCCGATTGCCGCGATCTGCGCGCCCGCTGGTTCGATCGCGGCGAGCAAGCCAGCAATCAATAGCGCGGCTATCGTAAATCTTTTCGCTGCGGTAACAAAAACAGTGCGACCGGCCCATTCCTTTTCAGGGCGCTGTGACATCACGGACAAGCTTTTAGGCACACTGGCGTCCCACTGGCCGCCGCTTGCAAGGACATGGCTAGGCCTCTAATCGTTGCACCTCCGCCTTCTTCGAATTGTATTGCACGTCGATCGGGCCGCTCCCGAAGCGGGCCGCTACGACCTGTGCTGCGCCGGTCGCCTCTCTTCTAAACACGCCTTGATCGCCGAAAAGGCCGAAGGACACCACGCTCACCTTGCGAAAATCCTCGATGGCGTGCACCGTCCAAACCGACGGCACAACGGTCAAAACAAGAGCAACGAGCGGCGCACCGAGCCGGCTGATCCAACGTGGATACAAAACGTTCACTAGGCCATTCCTTTCACCAGGTCCGGGGTGTCCGACCATGCGCAATCCCGCCGCATCTCACCGCGGTGGTCGTCGCCTCGCGCGCATTCAGAGCCACTCATGAACGATCAAGCCGCGGTGTTCCAAGTCTATGTTCGGTGATGTAGGCGTTCGAACCGCTCAACAAAATCCTGCAGACACGACGGCAGCTCGCGGCCTTCATGATCGCAGCGCCGACGCAATTCGCGCGCAACGTCCTCCGAAACATCGCCCGACCAGCGACGCGGCCGCAGCGGCTCGCGTCGGTGCGCCGGGAAACACGCTTGAGTGTTGGACTTGACGCAGTGTTACTGCCCTGAGGGATTTGGCATTCGCAAAGACAAAGCGTTCGCCTCCGGTCGCACATTCGACGAAAACGCAATGCCCTCGTACTCCTTGGCGGCAATATCGTTGATGATTCGGACGAATTTTGGCGTGCCCCCATTGTAAACGAAGTAGCGGATCTTGCCCTCTTCGTGACCGGGAACGTTCGAGTTGTAGCCGGTGAACCAGGATTTAGCCTTCCGCATCAGCATGATCTCGCACATTTTAACAACGTGAGCCGTCCATCGCTCCTCAGCCTCGCGCGTCGCTTCGGCGCTGGTGTATCTGCGATCGACCATGTGTCTCATGAGGTCCGTGCACCAGTTGACCCCGTTCTCGATGCCGCGCGGGAAATTCGTCGAGGCCGATGCGCTTTGCGGCCCAGTGGGCATAAACAGGTTCGGGAATCCGTGCACGAGCATTCCGAGGAACGTCTCCGGACCATTCTGCCATTTTTGGTATAGCCTTGCGCCGTTGATGCCGCGAATGTCCATCCGGTCATACGCGCCGGTGATGGCGTCGAAGCCAGTGGCGTAGACAATGATGTCGAACTCGTACTCACGATGGCTTGTCCGTAGGCCTTTCTCCGTAATTCGTTCGATCGGCGTCTCCTTGACATCAACGAGGTGCACGTTGTCGCGGTTAAAAGCTTCAAAATAGTTGGTCTCCAGAGGCACCCGCTGCACGCCAAAGCCGTGGTCACGTGGGATCAACTTCTCGGCAATGCTGGGATCTCTAACGCGCCTGCGAATGCGCTCGGCGATATATTCCGACAGCTCGGCGTTCGCCACATCGTCAATGAAGATCTCGCGGAAATTGGCGAGCCATATGCCGAAGCCGGGTTCGTCATAGAGCTTGTCCCACAGTTTCCGCCGATCTTCGCGGGAGACTTCGTAGAAACTTCGTTGGTCTGGCCCGTGCAGGAAAGCTCCCGGCGTTTGCGTGCATGCCTCGAAAATCTCGTGATAGCGCCCCCTTATCTCCGCCATCTCTTCTTCCGAGATCAAACTGTTGTTTAGCGGAGCGCTCCAATTGGGGCGACGTTGGAATACGGTCAAGTCACCTACCTTCCCGGCAATCTCGGCGATGAGCTGGATTGCGGTGGCGCCGGTGCCTATCACGGCGACCTTCTTGCCCGTAATCTCCATCTCTTCGCGTGGCCAGTAATAGGTGTGGAACGACAGCCCTTTGAAAGCATCGATGCCCTCGATCCGCGGCATCGTCGGCGCGGAGAGCAGGCCGATTGCAAGGACGAGAAAGCGGCACGTCAGCTCTCTCCCGTCGCTGACCTTCAGGCGCCACAAGTCGCGCGTGCTGTCATAATGTGCCGCCTCGACCTTGCAGCTAAATTGCATATGCTTGCGCAGACCAAACTTCTCGGCGACGAAATTAAGATAACGGAGAGTTTCCGGCTGACCTGAGAAGCGCTCCTTCCAATGCCACTCCTCAAGCAGCTCGCGCGAGAACGAATATCCGTACGTGTAGCTCTCCGAATCGAAGCGGCAACCGGGATAGCGGTTCCAATACCAGGTTCCGCCTAGATCGGCGGCGGAGTCGAGCACCGTTGCGTGGACGCCCAGATCGACCAGGCGCTTGATCTGGTAAATCCCAGCCACGCCGGCACCGACCACAATCACTTCGTAATTGGATTTTGCTTCGTCCCTCACCTCTCCTCCAACATTTTTCTTTTGCGCCATCAGCCTCCCGCTTTCTTTTTTACAATCCGTTTTGGGACACATGCACCAGCTGTGACTGAATCAAAGATACGGAATATGGAGCCGGACTGCAAAGCAAGGCTGTCCGCATTGGTGAGAGCGAGTTGGTGTTCTTACGTGAGCGTTCTGCTCGTCTCTGGTGCCGGTTGGGTGCTTCAGCTCGGTGCTGACCCGAAGCTCAACGAGTGCGCCAACCAGTTCAGCTGCCTTGCTGGGAGCTGTAGTCCAACCTTCTCCCCTAGCCCAGGGGACCATCGCGACATAGCGGTCGACCGAGCCATGGGGCAGAAACCCTGCTTAAGGAATCCTGGCGGTCGCGACTTTCGGGGCCGGACTTAAGTGTTCCGCAGCATAAAGTCATGCCGAAGCCCCGTACGCACTGTCTTTCAGGCGGAACTTACCGCTCCACGCTCGATGCGAAAGGCGCGGGACAAAAGATCGAGTACGTGAACCTCGTTCGACTCCGCGATCAGAACGGAAACGCCCTCGGTT
Source organism: uncultured Alphaproteobacteria bacterium (assembly GCA_963764155.1). Lineage (GTDB taxonomy): Bacteria > Pseudomonadota > Alphaproteobacteria > Rhizobiales > Xanthobacteraceae > Bradyrhizobium. Next base: position 103,361 of record CAVXRI010000006.1, on the reverse strand, counting down.
TTGAGGTTGGCCAGCACTTCACCGAGCCGCCTCGCCAGGGCGGGCGCGAGCCCCTCGAATGGCTCGTCGAGCAAGAGCATGCGCGTTCCCGCCATGAGTGCCCTGGCCAGCGCAACCAATTTCTGTTGGCCGCCCGAAAGTTCAAGCGAGGGACGGGCTCGGAACTTGGCCAGCTCTGGCATGAGTGCAAAAATCCACTCGAGCCGTTCATCGGCACCACTCATCTTTAGCGATAACGCGGGCAGACGAATGTTTTCTTCGACCGTAAAATCGGGAATGAGACGTCGGTCTTCGGGCATGTAGCCGATTCCATGCGCGACGCGCAGATGTGGCGGCAATGATAGCAGATCAAGTTGGCCGAGTTCGATTTTGCCGCTGGCCGGAATGGCACCCATGATCGCGCGAAACAAGGTGGTTTTCCCCGAACCGTTCCGGCCGATCAGTCCGCACATTTCGCCGTCTTCAACTGCGAATGAAGCAGCACGCACAATAGGGATCGAACCGATCGAGACGTTGAGACCAGATACCCTAAGCATGGGTGGAAGCACCTGGGACGATCTTGAGCTTTGTACCGCTAATCAAGGCTTGCACCCGGGGATCGGCCAGCGTTGCAGCCGGCGTGCCGTCCGCGATGATGGTGCCATCGTAGAACGCCAGTACGCGCTCCGCGAAGCGCTCCACGACCTCCATATCATGCTCCACGAATAACACGGTGATCTTACGATCGCGTAGAGCCGACATCACCACTTCCATCAGGTCGAACTTCTCTTCAATCGAGATCCCGCTTGTCGGCTCGTCGAGTAGCAGCAGGCGCGGGGAGCCTGCGACGGCCATGCCGATGTCGAGCAACTTGCGCACGCCCTGCGGCAACGTGGAGGCGGTGGTGTCATGATAACGCGCTATCTGGAACAATCCGAGCAATTCTTCCGCTTCAGCAACAGATTCCCGCGAACGCAACAGCGTGCTCACGTGTCCCATGAAGTGATCAGGCGCGCGGCCGATGGCGGCTGCGGCGCACATGTTCTCGAATGCCGTCAGAGACGGAAACACCTGCGCAATCTGGAAGGACCGCGAGATGCCCATGCGCGTAATCTTGCGGGAAGGCAGCCCTGTTATATCGTGCTCTTCGAAGTGGATTGTTCCCTTCGTCGGCGCCAAATGACCGGTAATCATGTTGATGAAGGTCGTCTTGCCCGCGCCGTTGGCGCCGATCACGCCAACTGTCTGCTGTGCTGGCACGCTGGCACTAATGTCGTGCGCGGCAATCAGCGAGCCAAACTGCTTGCTTAGCCCTTGGACGGAGAGAATGGGTCCGTTCACGGCGCCTCCGCGGGGCCGCGTCGTCTTAATCGCGATAACAACGAACCCAATCCCCGCGGCAGGAACAGGATAGTAGCGAGCAGGACCGACCCGAGCAGCATCTGCCAAAGCTGTGGGGACACAGCGAAAGCAAACGAGCGAACCGCTTCAAAGAGCAGCGAGCCGACGAACGCCGCGCCCACCGATCCGGCCCCCGCCAAGACGGTGATAAACACGAATTCGCCGGAAGTCGTCCAATAGGACATGTTGGGGTCAACGTGGCCGACCGCCAAGGCGGCCAGCCCGCCACCTATGCCGCCGAGAAAACCACTGATTACCAGCTTGGTATGGATCAGCCGTGACACCGACATTCCAAGAAATTCGATGCGTATTTCATTGTCTCGGAGCGGGATCGCTAATGCGCCGGCAAGCGTGCGGAAGTAGGCGTCAACTAGCAGAGCCGCTACCGCGCAGATCGCGAGCACCAACCAATAAAGCCACAACAAAAGCGCCTTCTGGTGCGGGGCATACCCCAGAAAGGTCGGCACGATCACGCTAAAGCCGTCGGTTGAGCCGAGAGACTTCGTCTTCACCAACACGCCGTAAAGGATCATGGACAAAGCGAGGCTGAGCATCGCAAAGAAGATTTCGCGGTAGCGCGCCAGCAGCCAACCGACCAAGAAGGATACAATCGCGCTTGAAATCCCGGCTAATGCTACCAAAAGGAAAGCGTCGGTAATACCAGTCCAGCGTCCGACGAGCGCCACAGCATAGGCGCCGATACAGTAATAGAGCGCTTGTCCGAACGAGACGAGGCCGGCCCGCCACATCACGATCAGGCCCAATACCACCAAACCGTTTGAAAAGGCGATGGTCGCAAGTGAGATAATCCAGTCCGGCAGCACGAATGCGGCGCCTGCCGCAACCAGAAAGGCCGAAGTCATTGCGATCCGGCCGTCATGTGCCATTTTAAATTTTTCTCGGTTGGGCGCGCACGAACAGGCCGTAAGGCCGAACCAGCAACACGAGCGCCATCACTCCATAGATAACAAACAGTTCCATCTGGGGGACCAGGTGCACCGCGGCGGCGCGGCATATTCCAACGATCAATGCACCGACCAGCGCTCCCTCTATCGATCCCATACCCCCGATAGCAACCACCGCGAATGCGAGCACGATCACCTCCACGCCGATCCCGAGCGTTACCGCGATTTTAGGGGCCATGATCGCGCCTCCCAGCGCGCCTAACATCGCGCCTATCACGAATGTCACTGTGTAGACCACCGTGACATTGATACCGAATGCAGCAGCGGTCTCGCGATCGAAAATAACGGCGCTCAGCAACCGTCCGTAACGAGTGAATTTCAGCGTCCAATAGGATGCCGCGGCGAGCACCGCCGCGACCAGGATCAGGCCGAGATCGTAGTTCGACAAAACCAATTCCCCGACCTCAATGTTGCCGGCGGCAAGCAGCGGCTGATAGGTCGCGTAGGAACCAGGACCCCACACCAAGATGACGACATCTTCTAGGATCAGAAAGGCGGCGTAGGTGACCAACACCATCACCACTTCGTCTCTGCCATAGACCAATCGCAAGATGCCGCGCTCAAGAACGAGCCCGAGCACAAGTCCGACGGCCATAGCGAAGAGAACCATCAGCAGAAACCCGCCGGCATCCGGCAGGCCACGATCGAAATAAATGCCAACGGCGGTCGCCGCGCCGTAGGCGCCGAAGGTGTAAAACGAGCCATGCGCCACGTTCAAAATCTTCATGACGCCGAAGATCAGCGTCAAGCCGACCGCAACGATGAACAGGTAGGCGGCGTAGACCAACCCGTCGATCAGAATGGCAAAAGCGTTCAGCACCTGAGCTTTCCAACGGAGGTAGGGAGTGCCACAGGAGCTTTGGCGTGCCGCTTCAAGACAACGCGACCGGTCTCGGGCTGCTTTAGCACTGTCGCGCCCTTCATGCCGTCCTTGATCCAGTCATCGGCATTGACGCCGGCAGGCGGGTTCACGCATTTGGCGGGAAACCGGACGATGTCGACGATTTCGGGCTCGTTCTTCTCCTTGTTGAAGCGGTAGGTGCCGTAAGCCGTCCCAGAAATGCCCTGATGTCCGTCGCCGATGGCGAGCTTGACTGACCCTGAAGGGCCCTCGAACTCGATGCCCCTGAACGCAGCCGCCACTTCGTCGGTGCTCGGCTTGGCCTCGCCCTTCTTGGCCTTCTCGTAGGCGAGCTTCAGGCCGAGCAGCGACATCGCCATTTGATATGCGGGATAAGTCGGCGGGATGCTGTAGCGATCTGAGTAAATCTTTTGAAACCAACGGTTCAATTCGTTGTCGGGAGCAAGCGGACCGTTCGGTCCACGGCCACCAATTATGGTGCCATTGGGCATCTTGTCGCGCAGGCGCCAAATCGCGGCTTCGCCCGTTGTCGAAATGATAGTCATGCGCTTGTCCAGCGCGCGCGCCTGTTCCTGATAAAGAAACGCCTCCAGATCACCATCATAGAAGCTCGTGTGCAGCACCTGCGATTTTGAAGTCAGCAAAGTTGAAATCTCGGCGCCGTATTCGCCCGCAAACAGCTTTGGGAACAGCGCCTTGTCGACGTTGACTTTTGGCGCAAGTACCTGCATCGCACCGGCGAAGTCGCGCCAGGAATCCTGGCCCCAGGCGTAGTTCTGGTTGATGCCGGAATAGCTGGTGAGATCCTGCTTTTTGGCGAGCAGGTATCGTGCGGCGCCGACGTTATCCATCGTAGCGTGCGGGCTGACGCGGAACACGTAAGCGCGTGGCTTTTCCTCGAAGATGCGAGGCGTTCCGCAATCGTAAAACACCGTTAGTGCTTTCAACTCCTCGGCCACCGGCGTGACCGCAAGGCAACTTCCCGAGGAGACATAACCAACCACCGCGTCCACCTGGTCGCGCTGCACGAGGTTGCGGAATTCAGTGACGACATTGGCTGCGGAGCCGGTTCTCATCGATATATTTCGCTTCGATCGGGCTGCCGCCGAATCCCGTTTTATTGAAAGGCGCCGGCACCTTTCCGGCGTTCATCGCCTCGATCATAACCTCGGCGCCGTTGCGTCCCGGGATGCCGAACGGCGCCGCAGCGGGGCCGGTCAAAAAGCTGACGATGCCGAGCTTTACCGGGACGGCGGGTGATGCGGCATTCTGCGCTCGTCCGGGGGTCGCCGCTACGCTCATCAGCCAAACCCCCAACAAAACCAAACCCCGCGCGCGGTCTCGATTCACCATTCCCAGTTCCTCCCTGGAGTGCCCGTTTAGAGCGTTTTTGGTGCCACACCTGATACAACTGGCTGCTTGTAATCTGGCGTGCCCTAAGCGGCGCTGCTTTTTGCCATCGAATCGAGCAGGCCGACTTCACCAGCGCTTGGCGGATGCGGGCGATCTCGGGGCCGCCGAGCTTCACCAGCGGCGGCCGAACCACGGCGCGCGGCAAGCGTCCGAGCAGCACCAGCGCTTCCTTCATGCGGTTATGCATGTTGGTCCAGGGCTCGGCGTAGAAACAGCGCGCCAGTTGGCTCAATGCGATCGTTGAGGCGCCTGGCTGCTGCAAGATCATTGGTCTGGACGGCGTGGAATAATTGCGCCTGGAGATCGGGGATGACGCTGCCACTGCCGGACAGCAGCCCGTTGCAGCCGAGCACCAGCGACGAAAACAGCCACGAGCTGTGCGTCGTCAGAACGTTCACCGGCCGCGACAAATTCTGCAATGTGCGGATGTGCCATTCATGATGAGGCACATTGCCGATCCAGTCCTTGATGGCGCGGATCGACGGCACCTCCTGACACAAGCGCAGCAGCGTCTCCTTCGGATAGCCTTGGCCGGTCGCGAGCGGATATTGAAAAACGATCAGGGGCAGGTCGGTTGCGTCCGCAATCCGTCGGAAGTGCGCCAACGCCATCTCTTGCGATTGAGCCCGAGCGTGAAGGGGCCAGGAGGAAACACTAGCAGCGCCGATGCACCACCCTCTGTGGCCATTCGGGCGATGCGCCCGCTTCGACGCTGCCGTCGGCCCATATGCCGTTGACGATCGGGAACGCGCTCTCCGACTTCGTGCCGTGCAATATCAAGTACGCGGCGTTGTTCGTTGAAGGTGCAGGATGCTACCTCCGTCGAGTGCGCATTGATAGTGACGGCGGAAACTCCTGGCGTAGCGGTGACATCGCGCAGGTGCTTGCGAAAGCTTACCTCGTCGATCGAAAGGTCATTGTCGAACGGCAGCAACACCGCCGGGATGACGCCATGGGGAATATAGGCTGAGGCATGCGGCATAAGTATCACCTGGGGTGGTTCGATGCTTCCAAGAAGGTAGACTGATGGGGCCTATCGTTGTCAATTGCGGACGCGCTGTCGGTGGAGCATTCAGAGGCGACGCTGGCCAGGGATGAGCAACGGGTCCGCCGGTTCAAAGAGCGGCCCCCTTCCACCCTCGTGCTGCAACCCCTAGAAAAGCTTTCGAAAGAACTTCGTCTTCTGCTAGGTCTCGTGCAGGGCCTGAGGCGGAAATTCGCCCTGTCTCCATCAGATACGCGCGGTCAGAGATCTGAAGCGCTTGCCTGGCCTTCTGTTCGATCAATAATACCGTCAGCCCCTCCTCCCGCAAACGCAAAATTCTTTGTAATACGAAATCCGTCATCTTCGGCGCGAGCCCGAGCGACGGCTCATCTAGCAGTAGCAGTTTCGGCTTCGACAGAAGTGCCCGCGCTAATGCAAGCATTTGTTGTTCGCCGCCGCTCAGCAGACTTGCCATCGTGTGTTTTCGTTCGGCGAGGACAGGAAAACGCGCTTGAACATCCGCCAGATCTGCGGCGGCTTGGACCTTGTCAGAGCGCGCATAAATGCCCATCAATAGATTCTCCTCGACGGTCATGCTGGCAAGAATACCCCGCCCTTCGGGCACGAGCGCAATCCCGAGACGCACGTTCCGCTCGGCACTATTCGGCTTGAGTGTGGCTCCAGAATAATTGATTTTTCCGCGGTAAGGCAGAAGGCCTGCGATCGCACGAGCAACCGTCGTTTTGCCGGCGCCATTGGCGCCGATCAGAGCGACGATCTCACCCGCCGCGAGGTCGAGGTCGACGCCGCGCACCGCCGAGATTGCTCCGTAGCTGACGTCTAAACCGCGGACCTGAAGCATCACGCGACCTGGCCAAGATAAGCATCCAGAACCATCGGATTGCTTCGGATCTCGTTGGGTGTACCCTGAGCGATCATCACGCCGAAATCCAGTACGTAAAGATAGGTGCAAAGATTTATCACGAACGCCATGTCGTGCTCGATCAACAGAATACTCAATCCTTCGTCGCGCAGCTGCAGCATCAGGCGCCGGATATCGTCGGCCTCATCGTGATTCATTCCGGCGACCGGTTCGTCCAGCAACAGCAACTTTGGCCGCGCAGTGACCGCGCGGGCCATTTCCACCCGACGCTGAACTCCATAGGGCAGCGTGCGCGCAATCCGATCCCTTACGTCTCCGAGTTTGAAAAACTCGAGGACTTCCTGAGCGCGCCGCAACGCCGGCGGATTTGCCCAGCGCGTCGGTAAAAACCGACGCAGTGGAAAACGGGTATGGGGCTGCGCGACGAGCAAATGCTCCCAAACTGTCATATCCGCGAACAGTCGAATGTTCTGGAACGTTCGTGAAATTCCTGCACGCGCGATCAGATACGAAGGCGCGGCGGTGACAACCTCGCCGTCGAGTCGCACCTCGCCCATATTGGGGCGATAAGCCCCCGTGATAATGTTGAATGCGGTCGTCTTGCCTGCTCCGTTCGGGCCGATAATGCCGACAATCTGCTTCGGCAACACCTCAAGCGAAATGTCATTGAGCGCGCGAATGCCGCCGAACGTGATATTTACGTGTGATAGAACCAGACGCGCCTGTTTTGGACAGCCGATCATACGGAGCGCCGGGATGTAAATACGCCGAAAAGCGAACGGTCGAGAATTCCTTGGCGACGCACCAGCAACATTGCGATCAATAACCCGCCGAACGCCGCAAATCTCCACTCCGCGAGAAAGCGGAGATACTCGGGCAACATGACAAGGAGCAGCGCTCCGACGAGCGCTCCCGGGCCAATCGTCGATCCGCCGAGGATGACTGCAAGCACGAAATCGATCGAGCGCTCAAAATTGAAATTCCCAGGCTCGATGTAGACATGATGATGCGCGAAAAGCCCGCCCGAAATCGACGCGACGGCCGCCGCGAAACCGAATGCCCCAACCTTGATGGTCGTGGTGTTAAGACCGATAAGTCCGGCAGCGGTTTCGTCATCGCGAATCGCGCGCATTTGGAGCCATACTTGGGAGCGTTCCAGGATCGCGATTATGAGCAAAATGGCTGCAGCCCAAGCCCAAATGTAGCTGACGGAAATATGGCCCATGCCGTGGAATCCTTCCGAGCCTCCCATCGCATCGAAAGTTCTGGAAAAAGCTACGGACCATTTCGCCGAAACCAAGTGTCGCCATGGCCAGGTATATTCCCTTGAGGCGCAACGCAGGGAAACCGACGATCACGCCGATCGCCCCAGAGGCGATCGCCGCTATCACTAGCGCAGCTGTCAACGGAATTCCCATGGTCACGGTCAAGTAAGACGTCAAATAGGCCCCGATGCCCATGAAGCCCGCATTGCCCAGCGACAACTGGCCGCTGGATAGAATGATGTAAACGCTCAATGCCCCAAGCAGCAAAATGCCGACATCGGCCAGCAGACCGGCGTAATAGGTCGACATCATACCCGTTGACCCTGGTCGCTCCGCGCTCCGCCCAGTATGCCCTGGGGCCTCAACAGAGGATCACGATCATCAATCCGTACACGACGAAGTCGCGGATCTGCGATCCGCCGTAGGCCGTGGTCATCACTTCGGCCACGCCGATAAGCGGGCCCGCCATGAGCGCGCCCCATATGCGTTTGGTACCGCCGATCACCATGACGGCAATCGCCTTCAGCCCGATTTCAACGCCAATGTAAGGAGTTATCGCCGCATAATGCAGGCCGATCAGTACACCGGCGGCGCCGGCAAGAGCACCCGATAGCATGAAAGCCAACAAGAGTGAGCGGTCCGACGGAAACACCGAGCAGCCGCGCAACATCGCGGTTTTCTGCAACGGCGCGCAGCGCGCGCCCCATGGGAGTGCGCTGCACGATGAAGGCGAGCAGCGCCACCAGAAGCGACAGTGGCACCTACCACTGTCAGCTGCATCGTCGCCGACACTGATCGGACCAAATGTGTACCGGCCGGCAAGATACCTCGTCCGGCAATTGCAGCGGATCGGAGCCCCACACATTGGTCGCGACGTTTTGCAGGATGATCGAGAAACCGAGCGTGCTGAGCATCGGTGTCACCACGGGCACATCGCGGAATGGCTGGTATCCGACCTTTTCGATCACGGCGCGACGAGTGCGGCCCCGCCCATGCCGCCGAGCACCGCCAAGGGAAGCGGCAATTTCGCGCATGATGCGGAAAAACCGAAATAGCCGCCGATCATGAACAGTTCGGCGATTGCCAGATTGAGAATGCCCAGAATGCCCATCATCGATGGAAAACGACAGTGCCATCAGCGTATAGACCGCTCCGAGCGTGAGACCATTGACCAGTTGTTGGAGAAGCACCGGTCATCGATTTGCACCTTTGACCTGACAGCGATCCGTTGTTCCGAAAGCTATGACGGTCAGCAGCCGGGATGCCCGGGCGCCGAACTGCATCCGCGAACCTTGGTATCCCATGCGCCGTTCCGCCCTCCAAGACTATAGAATGCCTTGATCGCGTCACCGTCATCGTTGAAACCTATTGGGCCGCCAAGCCCTTGGAAGCCTGCTAGCTTCGCCATATAATCGCGGATTTTGGTACGGTCGGTCTCGAGTTCTTCCGGTTTCCCGGTCACGCCACTCTTCTTGATCGCCTCGATATACATGCTGACGATCTCATAGATATTGGCGTCATACATGCTCGGCTCGATCTCAGGCGGCAAACCGCTTTCTTGCGGAGCAGCGGCTGCAGCTCAGCGACGAACTTCTCCCCGGCTTTTCGCCTTTCATGGTGGCAAAGAAAGTCGCAGGCGCGACGATCGGAATTTCCGGCGCTGCCTTCAGGATCGCCGACGATATCAGTTGAGTCGCGCCGATCACCGGCTTTATCAATCCCTGGCGTTTCATTTCACGGATAACCGTGATGGCCTGGCTGTAATCCGCGCTAACCACCACGCCATCGGGGTTGAGCGCCTTCATTTTGGTGATCTGCGCGCTGACATCGAGATCGCCGGTGTTGAACGACAGCGGATCATTTTCGTTTACACTTCAATATCGTTTTCCTTTATCAACGCAGGCATGATGCTTGTGCCGACGGTGCTGCTGTGGCGTCCTTGGCATCAAAGATAATCGCCACAGTTTTGATATTGAAGGCCTTCTTGTAATACGGAACCGTGGTGCTTGGCGAGCACGCCCTCATCGATTGTGTTCCGGAAAGCCCAAGGGCGATTCAGTTTGGCAACGCCCGGCTTGGAGGAGGCCTGCGAAGTCGCAACCAGCTTCATTTCATTGGCGACCGGAAAAGTGACCTCAGCCGCACTGCTGGTTAGGGGCCCTGCGACCGCCAGCGCCTTTTCGTCACCCGCAATTTCCGCAAGTGCATTGGTCGCTTGCGCGGGCTTGGTCGCGTCGTCGAGAATCGCGATGGCGCAGCTTGGCGCCGTTGATGCCGCCGCTGCGTTGACCTGCTTCTCCAGCATCTGCAGCGTTACGGTGTTGGCACGGCCCCATTCCGCGAACGGACCGCTGCTGGGTACGATCGCTCCTAGCACGATCTCGCGGTTGGCTTGCTGCGCAAACAGGGGGGCTGCAGCCGCTATGGTCAACACCGCACCCAATCCGGCGCTACATGCCGCTCTGCTAAAGCTCGACTTCATGCAATGCTCCTCGGTTTTCTCTTCCGGATTGGCTTTGAACTCCCCGCGAGCTCCGGGGCTTCCCCCCGAATGCATGCCACGGGGTCATGCTTGCAGCGGAAAATGCAATCTTCGGCGATTACGGTATCATCAGCTAGCCAGCTTGAAAAGCTTCGTTTGTTATGTAACTCTCGGATGAATTTCGGTCGAGAAGGTGGACGATGAAAATAAAACGGCTTCTCACGTTTCTCGACGAGGTTCGCAGCGACGCCGGATGTGAAGTTTCCCCTCGCCTAAGGAAAGTTGCCGCCGTCGCGATCCTCGACAATCCGTTCGCAAGCCGTTTCGAAAAGGACCTTACTCCGCTCACCAACGCCAGCGAAGGCGTCGGACGTGAAATCTGCGACATTGCCGTGCAACTCCTGGCGCCTGACAAGGCAGTCAGTTACGGCAAAGCCGCAATCGTTGGCACCAACGGCGAACAGGAACACGGCAACGCAATGTTGACGACCGTATTCGGCAACGTTATGCGCGAAGCGGTCGGGGGCGGGAAAGCCTGGATTTCCTCCATGACCAAGCGCGGTGGGCCTGGCAGCACAATTGACGTCCCGCTCGCGCACAAGGACGCCCTTTACGTACGATCGCACTACGATGGAATGACAATCACTTTGCCGGATGCGCCACAACCTGACGAGATTGCGCTCATCGCAGTGTACGCCACTCGCGGTCGGCCCAATCACCGCGTGGGCGGTTTGTCTGCCTCCGATGTCCAGGGTCAAGATGGTCTAACCTAAAGAGCAAGTCCGAAGTACATTGTTTTTAGTGGATGGCCCATGACAGTTGCAAAGACTGGTGCAGAACACATTGCGTCGTTACGAGACGGTCGCACCGTCTATATCGACGGACAGCTGGTTCCTGATGTCACGACGCATCCGGCTTTCCGAAATGCAGTGCATTCCGCGGGGGCACTGTACGATTACCAGGCCCAGTCAGAAAACATCGAGCTGATGACGTTCAAACCCGACGGTTCAAACCGTCGCGTCAATCGCGCCTGGCAAATGCCCCACTCTTACGAAGAGATGGTCCAACGACGGAAGGCGCTGCAGGCCTGGACGCGCGTTCATTATGGTTTCATGGGCCGCTCGCCGGACCACGTCGCCTCTGCTTTGGTCGGTCAAAGGATGGGTATCGACGTTTTCAAAAGGCACAGCCCCGATCGAGCGAAGGCATTTGCGGACTATTTCGATTACGCGACCAAAAATGATCTCTTTCTCACTTACGTGATCATCAACCCCCAGGCAGAGCGGGCGAAAGATTGGGGTCAACAGGCCGATGATCTAGTCGCGCGTATCGTGGATGAGGACAGCGGGGGGATTACTATCCGCGGCGCTAAAATGTTAGGCACCAGCTCGATCATGGCCAACGAAGTTCTCGTCGCCAATCTTCAACCGCTGAAGCCTGGCGAGGAAGATCTCGCATTCTCCTGTGCCCTGCCGATCAACAGCAAGGGTCTGCGTATTCTATCCCGCAAATCATACGAGTCAGCTGCGGTCTCAACATTCGACAATCCCTTGTCCTCAAGATTCGACGAAAACGACGCGTTGGTTTTCTTCGATGACGTGAAAGTGCCGTGGGATCGCTTGTTCGTCTATCGCGACACCGATGTTTGCCGGCAGCAGTTTCATGACACGCAAGGACACTCATATCAAAATTATCAGGCGCAAATTCGCTTATCGGTGAAGATCAAGTTTCTGCTGGGCTTGGCGAGACGGCTGACCGAAGCAATTGGCACTACCAAAATCCCAGCAGTTAGCGAGAAGCTGGGCTACATGGCCGCGCAGGCCAGCATGGTGGAAGCGATGCTCTCGGGTATGGAGGCCAGTGGTTCGAAATTCGGCGACTACTGGGTACCGAATAAGCATTTCATGTATTCGGCCCAGGTGTTGACGCAAGATCTCTATCCGATCTTCGTCAACTCGATCCGAGACCTGTCCGGCGGTGCGCTGATCATGCTGCCTTCCTCAATTGAGGATTTCAAAGATCCGATGCTTAAAAAGATTATTCATACCACCCAACGAGCCGCGGCCATGGAGCCCGAGGACAAGGTGAAATTCCTCAAGGCTTGCTGGGACGCAATCGGCTCGGAATTTGGATCGCGGCATCAGCAGTACGAGATGTTCTATGCCGGCGCCCGTTTCGTTACTGCCGGCCACAGTTTCAGGACGTACGACTGGAATTCGGCAACCGCGATGGTAGAGAATTTGCTATCCTCCTATTCGCTCTCGGACGAATTGAGTGGAGCGAAACATTGATAGCCGAGCCATGAAGGTAGCGATTGTCAATCTCGGAGCAATCGTTTCCGGCGATTGGCGTACGCCGGTTGTCGAGGGCGATGCCATCATTGCGGACGACGGAAGAATTGTGAGTGTCGGCACCGCTTCAACCGCTGCGGTGGAAAACGCCGATGTGGTGATCGATGCGGGCGGAATGACAGCAATTCCCGGGCTGATCAATTCTCATGTTCACATCACCTTTGGCGACTACACACCCCGCCAGCGAACGGTCGGTTACCTCGAAAGTTATCTGCACGGTGGGGTCACCACCTCGATCTCTGCATCCGAAGTGCATGTTCCCGGGCGCCCGCGTGACGTGGAAGGTGTGAAAGCGCTAGCCTTAGCGGCGCAGCGTTGTTTTGCCGATTACCGCCCCGGCGGCATGCGGGTCATCGCAGGGTCCATTATACTCGAACCCGGCCTTGAAAAGCACGACTTCGTCGACCTGGCGAGGCAGGGCGTCGGCTTAGCAAAAGCCGGGTTTGGCGCGGTGAAAACTGCCTATGATTACGCGCCAATGGTGGCCGATGCGAAAGCGGCAGGACTGATCACTACATGTCACACCGGCGGCTCTTCGATCCCCGGTTCTGGCGCCATCACTGGCGATCACCTGTTGAAGATTCATCCGGATGTGTCTTTCCACATCAACGGCGGCCCGACGGCCATGCCGGACCGCGATTTCGAGCGAGTCATCAAGGAAAGCACGATGGCACTACAGGTGTGTACTGCCGGCAATTTGCGTACCACTCTGTTGTGCGGCCGGCTCGCGATGCAGCATGAAGTGTTCGATCGTTTTATCATCGCGACCGATACCCCCACAGGCAGCGGCATCATGCCACTCGGTATACTTTATACGATGGCACATCTCGCGAGCCTGACCGAAATGTCTCCCGAGCAGGCAATCTGCGCTGCAACGGGCAATAACGCGACAGTGTATCGGCTCGACAGCGGATTTCTGAAAAAGGGAAACGCTGCCGATATCGTGCTGCTCGATGCCCCCGATGGTGGCACGCAGGCTACCGCGCTCGCGGCGATCAAGCACGGCGATATTGCCGCAATCGGCGCAGTTGTTAGCGCGGGGGTCCCCCGTTTCGTCGGCCGTAGCCGCAACACGCCGGCCACTACTCGCAAGGCGAGAATCGCCAAGTCGAATATCATGCACGATTTCGCTGCCGCTCATTGAGCACGCGGTGCGTTAGACCGGATCGAAGTAGTGGATCTCAAAAAGCATGCAGCCGTTTTTTGATTTGAAAGGACCATGGTAAGCCCCCGGTGGCCGGGAGGCGTAGGTATTTGGAGCAAAAGCCGTTCCGCCTTCACCTTTCTCGTCGTTGCCGACCGTTAGATCGCCCGACACGAGATAGACTTCTTCCCAGTAGTCGTGCACGAACGGCTTAGTCGTGTAGACCCCGGGCGCAAAACGAAGCAAACGCGAACGGGTGCCGCGCTTGCTGTTCTCGTCCAGTGCTCCGGACAGGATTTTCTGCTCGATGCCGGCGGGATAACCGGCCGGAGTTTCCCAGCCGGCAGACATGTCTACCGCGTGAAATTCCTTATGCTCTTTATTAACACCCATCACTTTGTCCTTTTGCTATCGAGACGCTGTATCAGATCGCTTATTTCGACTGAACTACCAACCATGGAGAAGCACAGCTTCGTGCGGCGGAACGTGCGCTTCAGCTGCGCTGGCAAGCTGACGGTAGCAGCCATCAAAGAACACCAGCGGCCGGCCGCGATAGATGGAATGATCATGCAGCGCTGCTACGCGGCCGACAAAAATTTCGTGGTCGCCGCCATCAAAACGCGCGTGAGCCTGACATTCGAAAACCACCGCAGCATTTGGAAGCATCGGAACACCGGTCTCCCCCGTTAAGGGAGAAATACCATACCATTTGTCGCCCGCCGAACGCGCGAACTGGTTAGAAACCTGCTCCTGCTGTTCATTGAGCACATTGATTGCATACCGTTCGATCGTCTGCCAAACAGAGAAGCCGTGTGCTTGACGAAGCACACTGAAAAGGACCAGAGGCGGGTCCAGCGAGACCGAGTTAAACGAACTCATCGTCATCCCAATCAGTCGGCCTGCTTCAGTTCGTGCTGTCGCCACCACGACGACCGGTCGGAAATTGCCCAAGTGCATTTCGAAATTGGCGGGAATTCATCCTGGCCTCTCGAACGGCAGTAGAATATATCTTACAACTTAGCTAGTTTTCAAAGTCTTTTCGGAGACAAAGGCATCATGCTTTGCTTCAATCTTCATACCCGGGACGGTGAACAGAAGATCACCTTGGAACCGGGTGCGCTGATCGTCGCAGGTTGGACCGGACGCAACGAGGCGGCACTTCGCCATCATATCGAAGAACTAGCCGCCATTGGCGTGCCGCGGCCATCATCCGTTCCAGTTTTTTACCGAAACAGCTCCCTCAATCTTACGCAGGCGCCAGCGGTAGAGGTTCTGGGACCGGATACGTCAGGCGAAGTCGAGCCGGTTATCGTGGCCGTGGGGGACCAGCTTTGGCTGACGGTCGGGTCTGACCATACCGACCGCAAGGCCGAAACTCAGGGCATTGCGCTATCGAAGCAGCTATGCCCAAAGCAACTCGGCCGCGATCTCTGGCGTGTCGACGACATCTCCGGCCATTGGGACCAAATTAAATTGCGCTCGTTCGCAACCATCGACGGCCAGCGTGTAGCTTACCAAGATGGCATGCTGTCCGAATTACTCCGGCCCGCCAACTTGATTGAATGCTATGGATCGCCCCTTGCCCCCAACACCGTGATGTATTGTGGGACGCTTGCGGCGATCGGCGGCATTCGGCCTGCGATCCGCTTTGAGATGGAGCTTGAAGATCCCATCCTCGGGCGTACCTTAAAACATGCTTACGATATTAAAGTGCTGCCCGTTGTCAGCTGAGATGCAATGCCGCCAATTCTGGAGAACCAAGTGTCGCGCCTAAAAGCAAAAATTGAGCGACGCAAGCATGGCGCCCGCCGCCTTAATGGCGCGAGTTCCAAGGGAGCATTGCCGCTGACCGTGACCCGCCCCGAGCTACTGAGCGACGGTACCGACCGTGACTTCCGACGGCTCGTACACAATATTTTCGCCTTCATGGCTCGCCACGAAGCCATCCGGGACGGGCACGCTCGGCATATCGGGCTGGCCGGCATCGAATATACCATTCTGATTTCGATCGGCCATCTCGCCCTGGATGGAGACGTCAACGTGAAGACCGTCGCCGATCACCTGCATATGAGCGGAGCGTTTATCACGACGGTCACGAGCAAGTTGCAGGTTCTCGGCTTGGTCGAAAAGACGCAAGACAGCGTTGATCGACGGAGGATCTCGCTTGTGATTACTGAAAAAGGCAAGTTCCTGCTGCGCAGTCTGGCGCCGTACCAGCGTGAGATTAATGATGTTGAGTTCGCATCTCTCAGCAAGGAACACTTTCAGGTCTTGTCGCAGATCCTTGAGGCCTTGATAGCTTCGGGAGACGAGGCTGTTGCCCTGCAGCGATACAAAGCCTCGTTCAAGAATGACAGCAGAGTTGCTTGAGCCTGTTGCGCTTGGGGCGCGCCGGCGAGCCCGGCTGGAGCCAATTCAAGTGAGGCGGAGCGACCAGGACGCGCCCTTCAAATGAACATTCGCCGGTGGTGGCGGGTGCCGCAAAATACCAACGTAGGTGGGAAAGTTACGACGGGAACACCATGATCACTTCTGCTGCTGCGGCAGTGCCCACGCACATCGCGAGCGACGTCCTGGTGATAGGCGCTGGTGGGGGCGGCATGTATGCGGCGCTTGAAGCCGCGCGGGCCGGCGCCGCGGTAGTTTTGGCAGATCGCAGTCTGATCGGGCGGGGCGGCGCCACTGTCATGGCGCAAATGACGGTCGCGGCCGCGCTCGGCGAGCAGACGCCAGATCATTGGCAATACCACCTGTCCGATACACTCGCAGCCGGACGCGGTCTCTGCAACGAACCGCTCGCCGCACTGCTGTGCGAGGATGGCCCCGACCGATTGCGCGAAATGGATAACTGGAAGATCGGCTGGGCCCGGGAGGATGGCCATATAAAGCAAGCGCAGGCACCCGGCCATGATCGGCCCCGCTGCGCCTATGTCGATTTTCTTTCCACAGGCCCCGCCGTTTCGCGGACGCTTCGATCGCAGCTGAACGCGGCGAATGGCATCCGCCGCATAGGCGAGCTAATGATTGTCGACATCGCAGTTCGTGACGGCGAAGCGTGTGGCGCTACGGCCCTGCATTTGCCATCCGGAAGGATCGTCACCCTCGCCGCCAAGTCTGTAGTCCTCGCAACCGGTGGACTGACCGGACTCTATCGCCGCAACAGCGCCTCCTCAAACATGAATGGCGACGGCTATGCGCTGGCTCTGCGAGCCGGCGCCGAACTCATCGACATGGAGTTCGTGCAATTTTTTCCGATCGGCCATCTTGCGCCAAGGCTCGTCGGAATGGACCCCATCATGTGGGATCCGTTTCGCTACAAGCTCGGGGGCAAGCTGTTCAATGCAGAGATGCGTGAGTTTGAGCAAGACTATGCGACGCGGGACGCCCGCAGCGATGGCCGTTACGTGCTGACCCGAGACCTCGCGACCTATGCAATCACCAAGGAGGTCGAGGCCGGCCGTGGCAGCCCCGCCGGGGGCGCCTATCTCAGTTTCCAGCACGTGCCGGAAGCCGAGATTCGCAGCGCTTTTGGTCCGGTGGTCGATCGGCTTAGGGCCAACGGTATCGACCTTCTCAAAACGCCAGTGGAAGTCGCGCCGATCGCGCATTACCACATGGGTGGCGTACGAGTTAACGAATTGCTGGAGGCGCGTGTGCCTGGTCTTTATGCCTGTGGAGAGGCGGTCGGCGGGCCGAACGGCGCCAACCGGCTATCTGGCAACGCGATCACCGAGGCCCTTGTATTCGGCGCTCGCGCTGGCCGCAATGCTGCACGACGCGCGTTGCAGAGCTCCTCACTCTGGGTGGCGGAGGTAGCGCGTCCCGCGCTCGATTTGTTGCGTAGCGCCGAACCACGCAATGCCTCCAATCCAGCTGCAATGGCACTGGAGTTGAAAGCGCTCATGGCCGCCACCGTTGGACCGTTTCGCACCGAGCAAAAATTGCAGACGGCCGCACGCGCTATTGAACGGTTGAGAACTGAAATCGGCGAAATCCCTAATCGCTCCGCCGCGCAATTCGATTCTGTCCTGGTCGATTGGCTGGATCTGCGAAACATGCTGCTGGTCGCGCAATCCGTTATCTCGCCAGCTCTGGCCCGAAGAGAGAGCCGCGGCGCCCATCAGCGGGAGGACTATCCTGGTCTGGACGAGAACTGGTGCGTCAATCAGGTCGTCGCTCTTTCAAGCGGCGAGATTCATCTCAGCCGGGTTGCGCCATCTGCAGGGAAAGCCGCAGCGTGAAGGCAACACTCGTCATCCAGCGCGGCGCACCGGGCGAACCGCCACGAAACGAAACCTTCGTGCTCACCTTCGAGCATGGGCAGTCCGTGCTCGACGGATTGCGCGCACTCCGAAGCGAAGCCGATCCGTCATTGGCTATCCGGTTCTCTTGCATCAACGCCAATGCCTGCAAGGAATGCATGATGTTGATCGACGGCAAGGTCGACTACGCCTGCACGGTCCGATTAAAGGAGGATGTCACTTTCCTGGCGCCCTTACCCAAGAAAGCCTTGATCCGGGATCTAGTTACCGAGATCGCGCCCCCGGACGAACGGCTCTATCCTTGACCGCAGACGAGTTAACTCAGTATCCGGCGAGATGAGGTTGGGGCGTCGCCCCATCATCACATAGGCGACATCTAATCGAAACGGACGGCAAAATTCACCCAGGCGTTCACCGTCTAATAGCTGCCGCTCCTCACCAGACCAACGTCGAGTAGGCCGCAGCGCCGTAGCGGGCGAAGGCTATCGCGCTATCGGGTGCCCGCGGCCTTTCGCGCTCCACAAATAATCATGGCATGCGCGGGAGCTCTGGAGCAGACTTGCTCCAAGAGGTCTGGAGGGAGGCCGCTCCGGGCGAGCAGAAAGTGCTGGAGGATTCATTGGATTTCGAGACCATCGTTTATAACGTCGCGGATCGCGTCGCCAATCTGACGCTGTCGCGCCCGACCCGCGCCAATGCGCTCAACGGCCGCATGCTCCAAGAAATCAACGGCGCCATGGACCTCGCCGAACGGGACGCGGGGGTGCGCGTCGTAGTCGTTGCCGGTGCGGGTCAGGCTTTCTCGTCGGGCTTCGATCTTAAGGAGCAGATGGAGCTGCGGCCAACCGGGTCCGATCAATGGAAGTCAATTTTGCGCAAGGATTTCGATGCGGTCATGCGGTTCTGGCATTGCCCGAAGCCGACCATAGCAGCGGTTCGCGGTCCTTGCTTGGCAGGCGCGTTCGAGCTCAGTCTCGCCTGCGATATGACGATTGCGAGCGACACTGCGTTCTTCGGGGAGCCGGAACTGAAGTTCGGAGCAGGTATTGTCGTGATGCTGTTGCCATGGATAGTCGGTCCGAAGATCGCAAAGGAAATCATCTTTCTCGGCGAAGACCGACTGTCGGTCGTGCGCGCGCGCGAACTCGGGATCGTAAACAAGGTCGTGCCCGACGCATCGCTCGAAGCGGAGACCGCGCTTTTGGCGCGTCACCTCTGCGCGATCGATCCCGGGCTCGTGAAACAGACCAAGCGCGCCATCAATCACGCTCTCGAACGTCAAGGGCTGCTGGATGCGCTTGAAACCGCGCTCGCGATCGATCTCGAGATCGAAGGGCCCGGTTCGACAGACAAGATGGCCTTTATGGATATCGCTAGAGCCAAAGGGCTGAAGGCGGCCCTCGCATGGCGCGACGCCCGCTTTCCCGAGAGGCGAAAGGAATGAGTGCCGACGTCAATCTCGGGCGGTTCGTAGTTGCGGCCCCCGGCTTTTCAAACGCCAGCGCGAGCGAACTGGGGGAGGCGCCGCTTTTATCGTCCGAGATCGAAGCCTCCGCTGAGGCGCTGGCGGCCGAACTGAAAGCCGCCGGCGCGAGTTCGCACGAGCCGGTCGTCGTCTTCATTTCTAACCGGCCGCAGGATCTCGCCGGTTTTATCGGCCTCTGGCTTGCCGGATGTGTAGCCACACCCATTCACGTAGACACCCCCGAGCAGGCCGCGCAAGGTCTCATCGCGCGACTGGGCGCCCGTTTCGTTGTTTACGCTGGGAAACTCGAAAAGATCGCTAGTGCAAAGCCGCCATTGCGCCCGCTGCTGGTAGGGGCGGCCCTCGTCGTCTTTACGTCCGGCAGCACCGGCCAACCGAAAGGTGTGGTCGTGCGCCATGAGGGACTTCTCTGGAAATTGCAGGTCCTGTACCGGATGCTCGGCTTTACACCCCACAGCGTTGTAGTCATTCCGTTGCAGCTTACCTTCATCTTCGGCATTTGGGTCAGCATTCTGGGCTTGATGTCCGGCTCGCGACTTCTGCTTGTGCCGAAGTTTTCCACTTCGGCGCTCAGCGCCAGCGGAGCCACGGTGCTTGCAGCCGTTCCGACTCTGCTGCGGACGTTGTCCGCCAATTCGAAAATGGATGCGCCGCGGCTTCGGACCATACTAACAGGCGGCGAACCCTTTAGCCCGGCGCTCGCTGAAAAGCTGGCCATGCTCGTGCCGCTCGCGAAAATTTTCGATCTGTTCGGATTGACCGAGACGGGCTCCTGCGATTTTTGCGTGAGGCCAGAGGACCAGCCTGCGGCACGGGGTACGATTGGTCGCCCTACTGACGGCGTCGCGTTCCGCTTAGCCGAGGCACCGGAATTGCTCTTGCCGGTGGGCGTCGGCGAACTCCAGATCCGCACGCCGTCTGTCATGGCGGGTTACCTCGACGATCCTACTCAGACCTCGGCCTCCTTTGTCGACGGCTATTTTAGAACCGGCGACCTCGCGACGATCCGCAAAGATGGCTACGTTCAACTCGTCGGGCGTTCAAAGGACGTGGTTTCACGGGGCGGTAACAAGATTGCGCCGTTGGAAATAGAAAATCTGTTCGCGCAACACGAGGGCGTTCTGGCGACACTCGCCTTCGGTGCCCCTGACGATCGGCTAGGCGAAAGCCTCCATTTGATGATCGTCGCTCGTGATCACAATCTGAGCGAAGGTGATTTGCGCGATTGGGCGAAAGATCGGCTAGAGCGATTCAAGACCCCGGACGTTTTCCACTTTGTCGACGCCCTGCCGGCAGGCCGAACCGGCAAAGTGGATCGCGCCGCGGCTCGTCTGTCGCTAAATCGAATCGAGTCTTAGGGCTTTGATCGGACACGAAGGACCATGACGGGGTCATCGCCTGTATCAAGACCGCGCACCATCGGCCTGACGATCATCGCGATGCTTGCGTTCGCCGCCAACTCGGTCCTGTGCCGCTTAGCGCTTGCGCACGGCTCCATCGATCCCGCCAGCTTCACTTCGGTCCGAATCGGATCTGGGGTTGTGACGCTTTGGCTCATACTGGCTTTCATGGGGCGGGCCAGCGTGAAGCACGGATCCTGGAACGCCGCATTCGCGCTATTTGCCTACGCGGCCGCTTTTTCTTTCGCCTACATCACGCTGTCGGCCGGCGCCGGCGCGTTGCTGCTGTTTGGCGCCGTCCAGGCAACCATGGTGACCACCGGGCTCATACGCGGCGAGCGGCTGACAGGACCGCAATGGTTCGGCTTTATCCTCGCGGTCATCGGCCTCGCGGCTCTGTTAGTACCTGGTGCTGCGGCGCCGCCGATCGAGGGCGCGCTGCTAATGCTCGCCGCAGGCGTTGCGTGGGGGGCATATTCGCTGCTCGGTCGCGGCGCACTCGATCCGCTCGCCGCTCACGGCCGGCAACTTTTTGAGAGCGCTGCCAATGGCGTTGATCCTGCTGGGTTTGTCGATGATGTTCGGCACGAAGATTGAACAGGCCGGCCTTTTCTATGCAATTATGTCGGGAGCCGTCGGGTCAGGTCTCGGCTATACGATCTGGTACGCGGCATTGCCCGGGTTGTCCCCGGCTCAAGGCGCGTCTGTTCAGTTGAGCGTGCCCGTCATCACTGCGCTTGCCGGAACTATCGCGCTTGGAGAGTCGATCACGACGCGACTCTCGCTCTCATCAGTCACCATTCTTGGCGGCATAGCTCTCGTGATTGCTAGTCGGCCGCGAGCGAAGTAGTCAAACATCGCTCGGCTCTGAGCGGCCCGACCCGGCATATACTCCGCTCAGACAATTCGAGATATGCATGTATTCGAATACACAACGCAAATAAGCCGAGCTAGGGGCTTATTGCGGTAGCAGCTTTACATCACGATATTTGGTCAGCTGATCGCGGATCATCGCAATTGTGTCGACACATGCATTGAATCCAGCGCGCCGCAGTAGGCCGGTATCAGTAAGAATGTCCCACTCCTTTTCGAAGACGAAATCGGCAAACTCCCATGACGCAAGGCTTTCTAGAGAGCGCTGTGTTAGGCCGTGCCGCGCAACGATCCTGTCCCAGACGGCCCCCTTGTCGGCCATCCACGTTGCAAGCTTGATCTGGCGCGGCACCCCACAGGGCATCCGGTACCATTGAGCCAGTAAAGGCCAGACCTGAGACCAGCGGAAACTGTCTCCGTTCGTGACATTGAACGCCGTGTTTTTACCGGCATCATGAGTTGATATAAAAATGATCGCCTCAGCGAGACAGGTCGCATCGGACAATTCACAAAGCACCGAATACGCTGCGGCGCTTCCGGGAAAGTCTAGTGGTACCTTGAGCTCGCGGCAGATAGCGGCATAGGCGCCGAGCACCGTAATTAGGTTTCGGGAACGCCGCGGGGCAAAATCGCAGATATAGGAAGGTCGCGATGCCGACCAGCTCCAGTGCGCAAGGGCCGCCCGTTTGCTCAAAAGGTCCTGCTGATCGTAATAAAAGTTCGGCGGTAGATGGCGGGGATCGTCCTCCCGCGACGGGGTCGGATACGGGCCGAGGTGCATTCCGTACCACTTGATGCCTTCCAGCAGGTGAACGTGCTGAAGTGCTTCTGAACACGTCTCAAGTGCGTCCAGCGTCGAAGTCAACATAGCAACATTGCCCGCCACGTCCTCTACACCGCCTTCGGAAAATGGGGCACGGGCGGCAAAAAAGACGTGTGTGACTGGCTCGATGGTAGCCAGAGCACGCCGGAAAGACGCTGAATTGGTCAGATCGGCAGCTATATGTGTGAAAGGTGTCTCACCAATCGGGGCGGTGCGCGACACGCCGTAAACACGCCATCCGGAACGGCGCCGCAGCGCGGCGGCGATGGGCTCTCCAGTGGCTCCAGTTGGCCCGATGACAAGTGCGACCTGACCCGGCATCGTAGCCACCCCCTTCTATCTTAGACGCAAAGAAATTCAGCTGCTTCATCGCGTTCGTCGAGCTTATCCCGGACGCGCAGGCCAAAGAACCGCCTCAACGGAGAGTTAGGTCGTCCCAGCACAGCATTGATTTCGAGCCTAACGCACAAGCAGAAAGCCGTAAATGCGAAGCCGTAGCCACTCTTACGAACTCGAGTGTTACGCCGCCGCATCTTGAGGGGGCCCATTTTTGTACGTCCTTGCTCTGGTCACGCAAAAAGGCGGAAGCGGAAAGAGTACGCTGACCGTCGGACTACAGTGCAGCCAGGATGGGCAGCGCGTGCTCACGGCGCGAGATGTATATTCAGAACGGGCCGTGCGCAGCAATCGTATCGAGAGTCCTGGACAGCGCCTTAATGCGGGATTGGTAGGCGCGCGTAAGGCATGGGGTATCACTCTCGCAGGCGCTTCGTTCCTTCAGCCATTTTCGCTGCGCATCGGCGACGTCCGAGTGCTGCCCCATGGCAACCAGCGACCTAATGACGCCGAACAGCGTTGCCATGCGAGCTTCTGCCTGTCCGAGCGCGTAGTTACGGCAAATAGCGCGCTCCATCGGTAACGCGGTCTTGCTGCAATTGATCGGTGCGTAATCTGCGGCCAAAACCGGGGTCGCAGCGGCAAGAAAGCTCAGCGCGACGAAGGTGACCATCAGTTCTCGATAGCGATTGAAACACAACTCCGTCTTAGCCAGTTGGCCGACTCCTGTATCGGGCTCAAGTTCCGACCTTTGCGTATGGCGCCCCGTGCGATATCGCATAACGCCATCTTCGTCCTGCTTTCAGTGGTGATCGCGATCGCCGCGGCTTTTGGCGGGCTGCGCACTTTCCAGGCGCGGCGGGGCGGCTTGCAATTGGTGTTGAGCGCGGTCGCGTTTGCTTTCGCGGTATTGGGCATGCACTACAACGGGTGTACGGCGCACAAGTGGTGCCGAGATCGGATGGATCGCATCATCACGTCAAAGGGCTGGCCGCGTCCTCGCAGATCCTTTCGCTAATTGTGGCTTTGCTCTGCTTCGTGATTGCTGCAGGTTTTCTGCTGTCGCTGGTCCCGTATCCCCGCAAGAGAACGGCGGCCCGACATCGTCCCCGACGTTCCGAACCCGAGGAGCGTCTGGGCTGATGTTCCATCGGGGCTTACCGGCAGTGCTCACGCCGCTCTGCGGCTACGACCGACGCCGCTCGGCGGCATCGGCCAGCCGCCTCGCGCAGCACATGCGCTGCGGCTGCTCGTGGAAGGCGCCGGCGGCACGGATTTCATCAAAACTGCCGGTGTCCGGATGAGCGGGTCGCCGTCTCGCCGTGCAGCGCGATGTCGATCATCGCAACATCGGCCCGTCGTAGTCGAGCCGGCTCTTTGCTTCCGATCGCTCCGCAATTGGACCAATCACCTCGGCACCGAGCGCTCGAAATGCTCTCGCTAAGAAAACATTCGTGACGCGACAACCTTTTAGACAACTCGTGTTCGATCGCTCCTCCGCTGGTCTCTCCCCGAACCCGCTCGCTTGCCCCGGACTACCGTAGCACGTTCAGCCGCCCTCGCCCCGGTTCGAAAAGGACTTTAGGTTAAGACCGTAGGGGAACTGCGGTGATCACCTAAGTTAGCGATAGCTTGTAACCGAGCAGCCAGTTCGTGCTTAGCCGGGCAAGGCGGACGAGCGATCAAAATACAAAAGAGAAAACTGTAATTTCAGCCGTAAAGGCGCTTCTTTTTCGCGGATACCTAGGGTGGCTGGGTTGTTCCATTTGCGTATCAAAGGGAGTTCGCATGAACCCACATCACGAATTCAGCAGCGGTGATTTCACTCAACTTGAAGCAGATGCCGCAGCTATTCCGCCCCGCACGTTGCTACCGTTAAAGGCAGCCTCGGTTCAATCCGGGCCGCTGCCAGACTACGTCGAGCATCAAAACGGCGTTCCGCGTGCGGGCGCGCTCAGTGCCGAGGCGGTGGTGCGCGAGTACGAAGCCGCTGCCAAGGAAATCGAGGCAATGGGAGTGGGGTTGATCGACGCGGCGAAACAGTGCGAGGCGATGACCGCAGAGGTGCATAGTGCAATTGCTTACATGCGCGAAACCGCAGCTGACTATCGTGAGGAGGCCAAGAGGATCTTCAAACGCATTGAGGATTGTGCCTTGTTAAGCGAGGACGTTCGGAAGACCTGCGAAAACCTCAAACATAGGATCGAGAGCAACAAGGCCTGAAGTGCGTACACGCTTTCATGAGAAACGATGTTCCGCCAGGCGGTAGGCTTCGGCCATCGGTTTAACATGACGGTTCGGCGATCTCGCCGGAATTGTGGCGTGACGGAAGTGGCAGAGTCGCCTAGGTCGTCCCAGCACACACCGTTGTTTCGAGCCTAACGAACAGGCAGAAGGCCGTAACTGCGAAGCCGTAGGCACTCTCTAGCGATGCAAGTTGTGAGTTCCCACACTCCTATAGGTGCGACTCACGAGGTTGAGTGTTACGCCGCCGCATCTTGAGGGGCCCATTTTGTACGTCCTTGCTCTGGTCACGCAAAAAGGCGGCAGCGGCAAGAGCACGCTGGCCGTCGGACTAGCAGTTGCAGCCATGGAGGACGGGGAGCGCGTCGCATTCCTCGACGCGGATCCACAAGGCACGATATCGAAATGGAAAGAGCGGCGCGACCATCCCTATCCGCGGGTCAATCGAGTCGCTGACCCGGCGGAAGTCAAGCAAGCGCTTTCACGGCTCGAAGCTGAGCGGAACTGGCTTGCGATCATTGATACCGCTGCCACGAACAACGCCATGGCCATGCGGGCGATCGCCATGGCCGATCTTTGTCTAATTCCGGTGCGTCCCAGCCCGGCCGATATTGAAGCTGCGATACCGACGCTTATTGCTATTCGTAGGCTCAACCGCCGATTTGCCTTTGTCCTCAACCAGACACCACAACGGGGCTGCCGATTGGGTGAAGCTGCAACTTCGCTCAATTCGCTAGGCGTGCTTGCGCTTCCCTACGTCGGACAGCGCATCGATCACCAGGACGCGCTTGGGGCAGGCTTAGGCGTGACAGAGTTTGCGCCAGAAGGAAGAGCCTCGGAGGAAGTTCGAGAGCTATGGCGCTGGGTAATGAAAAAGCTCGAAGGATCGTTTGATCATGAGCAAAACGCGAGAGCGGTTTCGTAACGACACACGCCCCGTGCGTCGCTCCCTGGTGGAGCTCACCGCCGCTGCAGTGAGCAGTGCCGCACGTGATGGACTGTGCGTGACGTCGCTCGCTCCGATCGCGAGTTTCTTCGAAGACTTGGAAGCAGGTGAAACCGCAGCCGAGAACTCAGACCAACTCATCGCGAGGATCACGGTTTCCCCTCCGGCCACGGGGCATGGGGAAGCCTCGACCGAAATCCAATTGCCTCATCCGGCCGCTGCGCTCAGCTCGAGCGCTCGCGCGAGCTCCAATTGCACCATCGAACTTGCCATGGCGTCCGTTGAAGATCCTCGGGCTCCTGTCCTGCAAAACCTCAAAGCCTGTGTGAGTGCCTCACCGGATGATGTGGAGGACATTGCCAGCCCCGAGTTGCGGACCGGTCCAGCGCTGGAAGCGGCGACCCAGGAGGCGAATAGCAGCCATGGTGCTACAACCTCGGAGAACACGATCCCAGCGGCCCCCAGTTCTGCAATATTTGCTGACTGTCAGGCCAACACGTTTGAACTCACGGAGGCGAACATCAGCGCCGCACTGGAATACGCGCAGCAGCTGGTCAATCTGAGGTCGGCCTCCGATTTCATCAAATTGTCGACCAAGCATGCGCGAATACAGATCGAGCTGATGATCAAGCAGTCCGGCGAATTGCGGTTGCTCGCAATGAACATGACGCCGTCCTACGGCACCCGCACCGCTGCTGACCCCCAGATTTTGACAAAGCCCATCGATCGCCCGTAGGTCGCGTCGGAGTGGCGACGATACCAAGAAAATTCATCGCGCTTTAGCCAGCTAACGTTGAGCAAAAGTTAGGTGGAGTGGTCGACCCGCGAATTCTCTGCCCCGAATTGCACGCCGTTGTTGAGCCAGGATTAGATGTCGCACGGTCCAAGACTCGCCGTCGCGAACGAAGTACCTTCGAGGGCCACCATCGACCGGACTTGATGCGATCCGAGAAACGCGCCAGCGGATCGGCGCACGTTCTGCCAGCCCGGCTCAGCTTGACGCACGTCCTTGGCTTTGGCCCTCGTCAGCCCGGTCGAGTTCAAGCGGCCTTAGCGGCCGTTTCCGGGCCGGCTGTTTCCATCGCCCTCATATAGATGTCAAGTAAAGTGTCGCGCTCATCGCGCTCGTCCTTATCCTGCTTTCTAAGCTTGACGATTTCCTTCAGGATTTTCACATCAAACCCTTCAGCTTTCGCCTCTGAAAAGACCTCCTTTTTCGACTCGTTCAACTCCTGCAATTCGGTGTCCAATTGCTCGATCCGCTCTACGAATGAACGGATCCGCCCGCCGGGAATGCTGATGTCTGACATGGTGCCTCTTTGCTGAATGAGATCGTGAAAATGAAGTCAAATAAATAACCAACGCGTTAACACAGCGGTGGCTAAACGACGCCTGCCACTAAGGTCCCCTCGGTCCTCGATGGGCTGCACGACAGAACCGCGAGAATGGAATAGGGGTGGATAACAATGCACTTGCATTCGCTGTGGCGAAAGGTGGCACTAGTAGCCCGGACGCGAACAAGGGCTGCAAACTGATGCCAATTGCAACGAGCGACGCCGTGAGTGACGAGGTGATGATCCGACGATATCGCGACTGCCGCGAGTGCGACGTGATCGTTGTATTTCGGGGCCGAGAAATGGTCGTCCGATTACCAAACCACGAACACGCCCTAAAATGGGCCCGCATGGAATGCAAAGTGTACCAAATCCCCGAACACTTTTTGGCTCAAGAGGCAAACGATCAGGTCCGACAGGTTGGCGGCTAGGTTTCATCGTGGGAAAATTCGAATCGAGTCGACTGGCTGAAGCGGCGCGGCATCTTGCGCGGCGCGTTTACGGTGCAGTGATCGCCAAGTGCGTACTGCTTAAAGCACCATCGCCGTGTCAAAACGAGACGGAAGTGCCGGGAGACTTAAGGCTTGGAACGCGGCTAGAACAAACCGCGCTCGAAATCGGCCGCTGAGACCGGTGCTCATCTGTTCACAGCTAAATGTCGACGCCGCTCCGAAGCCCCGCACCAGATCCAGTGCGCACGCCACCCAGACGAACGCCTGTCCGGCGACAAAGGTTAACTCGTGGCCTGCTCGTAGCGCCGGAATAATCATCTTGAGATATTTCAACTCGCGCGACTTTCAAACCGAGTGCCAGCGCCACCACGGCATGTCCGGCTTCGTGGTAGGCGGCACCTGCGAGCGGAACCAGTATAGCGTCGCGCTTAAGCCTATGCGCTGTCGCCGTCATTACTCAGCGCCTTTCAATTCAGAAGTCTGCGGAGCACTCCTAGGATTTCTCGCAGGTCGTTCGCGTAATCCTGAACGACTTGCCGGACATCTTCCGTGCGTGATGGCTGGTGCGACGCCGTGGGTTTTTCGGTCCGCTCGTACACGGAAGCAGCTCGCATCTGGTCCATGCGGCAATCCCCGGAGACTGTTTCTAGTTAATACCTCCCAGGCCCGGAGGCCGTCGCTTCCAAAGGTTAATCAGACAGACGGAGTTTCTAGCTCGTGCTGATGGAGGTCGTTGAAGGGAGTATCGCGAGAGGCAGTGCGGGCGAACGCGGTTTACTTTCGGCCGCTAGGAGTAAATCGAAAACCCCGGCCATCAACCGAGGCAACTTCCTGCCGCGATGCACCTGCGGCCGCGACGATCAACAGCGCACATATAGGGCGACCCGCGGTGGAGAAGCTAGATCCAGTGAATTTAGGCGCGCCCACGGCGCTGAAAGCCTTGTACGATTTTGAAGTCGCGAGCTGCTACTTCCGAAATGGCGACCTTCTGGCGATAGCCGCCGTACCCGTCATAAACCCAGCCTGCTTGCGCCAGTCGGTCGTGCTCCAGGCGCATCTGCTTGGCCATGTCGGGGATCGGCCAATATCCGACAATTTCCTGTTGCTTCGGTGCCGCATCCATTGCGTGCCCCTCTGATGGTTACGGACACAGGCCGTGATTTAGGTTAACAGATGGTTAACGACCGACCCGTGACCCAGACTGGGTGCTTTGGTTCGCGCCCCCGCATCACAGGGCTTCCTTCGGTCACGAAGGAGGATCAGAAAAATCCGGCAGCCGAGCGAGTTCGCCGACCTGCTCTCCGGACAAGACGGCACCGAGTACGGGGAGCTGCGGCGAGCTTTGAATTTCGTACAAGTGGCGCACGAAGGCAGGCTTTGCCATGAGTTCCCATATGCACTCTCTGAGCGTGCCGTCGACCAGTAGATAGGGAGGGGTGCCGTCGGTCCGTCGTTCGCCTTGGAGTGAAGGCCATTTGCGAAGAACAGCCGGCGCATCGAAATCAATGAGAGCCTCGGGTTGCATCATTCGTTCTTTCCCAGAAATGCGCTGGAATGCCTGACCGGATGAGAGAGTTGACCGCGGACGCTCTCGGCATTTCTCAATTACAAGACCTGCAAAGACGAGCCGCGACGGGTGGAGTCATTGTCGCGTTGCGCTCAGGCCTGAACTTCAACGCTACCGGCTGCATCAGATGTGATCCATAGCCATTTATTTGCTTCCCGTGATTAGCGGCTACCACCTTGGCGGCTTGGGTAGCTGGCGCCGCCGGTCTGCGGCCGGTTGATACGCCACGCGCGAGTGATGCGCGCAATAAGGCATGCTACTGAGCGCCTTGCCGCCGCAGAAGAAAAACTCCGCAGTGGCGGGATCGCCGATCGGCCAGTGGCAGCTAACCTTATTCAATTCGAGCAACGAAAGCCGTTGATTTATCGGCACGACGTTGTCGTAGGCAATCGGATCTGGCTCGAGCTCTACGTCGAACGCTTGTGCAAGCGCGGTGTTGCCGCTCGATACCGGACGGGGGATCCGCATCCTGTACTGGGCGGCCCGCGCTTTGCGCGGCGCGGCCGAAGACTGGCTGTTATGCCGGCCGGAGAGACCTAGCCGATGCACTTTGCCGATCACGGCGTTCCGCGTGACATACCCGAGTTCCGCGGCTATCTGGCTGGCCGAAAGCCCAGCCTCCCAGAGCTTCTTCAGCTGCTCAACGCGATGGTCGGACCAGATCAACGCCGTCATCGCAAGTTTCCCTTCCTTCGTGCAGAACAACGCGGCGCTGTGATGCCGAGTTTAGGAGATCACTGCGGACCGAAATTCCTCAACGCTTGCCGCACAACAGAGACGCCCCGGATGCACGCTGGAAACTGACCTTGGAAGGAGTTGGGCGCAAGCATCCTTGAGCCTCGTCCACATGTTCTATTGGCTCGCGTATCTCTCGCACGCTCGAAACAATGCTTGACTGTTGTTATCGTCTCGCTGTGCGACTAACTGCGGAAGCAGTTAGTCGCGACAATGCTTTAGGTCACACCGCCGAGACTTGAATGAACACGTCAGCAATTTGCTTTGCACCTCGCCGAGCCGAAGTCTGTCGGAGGCAGATTTGAAGCTCGATTATCAAAAGGAGAGGACCACTCCTGCGGTCGGACACGCCATTTCAAGCAACCTGCTATTCCGGCGTTCTTGAGGACGCGCTCCGGCGTCACAGGACTGAAGCCTCGTGCCCGAACTGAGCTTGCGTCTGGTCCTTTTAATCACCCTATTTCGCTCGCGACACAGTGCGGTCGGAGCGTTTGATCGTCTTCGAGCCTTCGTGCCAATGCCAACTGGTGACTTCAGTGTCCTTGAGCTTAACTTCTGGGGCTGTCGGCGCAGGCCTGCTCGTGTTGATGGTGTCTACGCTGATCTCTTCAGGAGCGTTCCGAAGGTAATTAAGGTCCAGCCGATCGGCTTTGGCCAACGGCACTTGCTCACGCTCGCTACCGGCCGCGGCCTCGAAAGAAGACGGTTTCACCTTCATAGGTGAGCTGCCAAAGCTTGTCCTGAGCGCGAATAGAGCGCCGAGGCAGATCAAACAAACGAGGGCAAGCCAAACGGTTCGCAACATTACGGCTGCTTTTCAGATACTCGAAAAACCGAACAATCCAAACGCAACTCGAAACTATAGCAATGCCGCGAATCGGGTCTCGTCTAGCTTAACATGTGGAGAACTAGTCTCCGTCAGGAGAATAAAGCTTGGCCCCGGCCCATTGCAGACTGGAGCTGGCAGGATGCCGGCAGTTACCACCTCTCGACCCATGGTCGGGGCACGATGTCGAATGCCCAAGAATAGCGAAAGCAGTATTGTAGACAGGTTTTGGTCGAGCTAGCATCCGGTTAAGAACAAGCAGACACTCATCCGCACTACCGCATGGGGAGAACCGGGATGACAAAAGACCGCAACGATTCAGCCGTCGGTCACGCGCCCTGGCGAAATCAGCCCTTCTCCAAGAAGCAAAGCCGCCGCCGTTTTCTTGTCAAAGCGGGAGGCGTCCTCGCCGCCGGCGCCTTCGGCGCGGTGCCTCTGCGTGGCTGGGCGGCGGATCCCGTCAACATCGGGGCGCTTTATCCGACGACCGGCAGCATGGCGCAGATCGGAGTTGGTTGCGTAGCAGCCGCCAAGCTTGCGGTCGAGATGGTCAACGAAGCCGGCGGCATCAAATCGCTCGGGGGTGCCAAGCTCAACCTGATCGTTTCCGACGTGCAAAGCGACACCACAGTTACCCGCACGGAGACCGACCGGCTGATCACCGGAAACAAATTGTCGGCGATCCACGGCTGCTTCGCTAGCGCGCTCACGCTGATTGCCAGCGAAGTCTGCGAGCGCGCCAAGGTTCCGATCATCACGGGCTCCAGCTCCGACCAGCTCAACAAGGGCCGTGCCTACACCTTCACTCCATTTGCCCGCGCGTCGCAATTCGCCAAGGCACAGTTGCAGATGGCAAAGCTCGTCGGCGACAAACCGAAAGTGGCCGTGATCTTCGAGAATACTGCTTTCGGCACCTCGACCTCCAACGGGCTCAAGGAACTGGCGCCGGGCGAAGGCGTCGAGATCGTGATGTTCGAGCCTTACTCGGCCGGGTTCACCGACGCATCGCCCTTGATCAACAAGGTCAAAGCCTCCGGCGCGAACGCGCTGTTCTCGGTTTCCTATCTGAATGACCTCATCCTTATCGTGCGAACGGTCAAGCAGGTCGGCCTCAAGGTCGCGATCAATGGCGGCTCCGGCGGCTTCGTTATTCCAGACTTCTACAAGAACGTCGGCCAGCTCGCGGAAGGCCTGCAAGGCGTGGCGCATTGGAACCACGATATGAGCGACGATGCGGAAAAGGTGAATGCCGAATACAAGAAGCGCACCGGAGAATTTCTGTTCGAGTATGCTGGCGGCCTCGTAGCCCAAACTTTCATGTTGGCGGACGCACTGGAACGCGCCGGCTCCGCCGATCCGCAAAAGATCCGCGAAGCGCTGTCGGCTCTGGACGTTTCGAAGGGCTTTGCGGCGATGGCGCCCGGCGGCAAGGTCAAATTCGGTCCTGACGGCAAGAACATTTACGGCCATCCGGTCGGGGTGCAGTGGCAGAACGGGGACCTTGCAAGCGTTTTCCCCGACGAAGACAAGCGCGCACCGCTGATGAAAACCTGACGCCGGATCGCTCGTATGTGGGAGACACTGGCCCAGGCCGTCATCAACGGCCTGCTCATCGGCGGCATTTATGCTCTCGTCAGCATCGGCGTCACGCTGATCTTCGGAGTGGTCAAGATCGTCAATTTCGCCCAGGGCGAATTCGTGATGATCGGGATGTACATCTCGTTTTTTCTCTCCAGCCAATTCGGCATCGACCCCATCGTGTCGCTGATCGTGTCGATGCCGGTACTGTTCGTGGCCGGCGTGCTGATCCAGCATTTTCTGATCCGTCGGGTGCTGGGGCCGAACGACATGCCCCAGATCTTCCTGACTTTCGCGCTGTCGCTGTTGCTGTTGAACCTGGCGCTGATGCTGTTCACGGCTAATTATCGGACCCTCCATACCTCCTATTCCGATGAAGCCTTCCATATTGGCGGCCTCTATATCCCCGTTGCAAAACTCATCGCTTTCGTGGTGGCCATGGGGCTCAGCGGAGCGCTCTGGGTGTTCCTGCATACCACTGATCTCGGCAAAGCGATGCGGGCCGCCTCGCAGAATCGGGACGTGGCGATGCTGATGGGGATCAACCCCAACCGCGTTTTTTGTGTCGCGCTCGGCGTGGCGCTGGCTTTAGCGGGCGCAGCAGGCTCGCTGCTGATGCCGTTCTACTCGGCCTATCCCTTTGTAGGACAGGTGTTCGTGTTGATGGCGTTTGTCGCGGTCGTGCTCGGTACGCTCGGCAATGTCATCGGCGCGCTGATTGCAAGTCTGATGATGGGGGTGGCGGAATCGCTCGGCATTCAGTTCGTCGGCGCGGATTCCGGATTGCTCGTGGTGTTTGCGATGCTGCTGCTTACCCTCGCTTTCAAGCCTAATGGTCTTGGTGCAGGGCGGGCGAGATGACATCAAAACGCAATCTGGTCTGGCCGGTGCTGGGTCTTGTCGTGCTCATTGTCCTGCCGCACGTCGTCAAAAGCTCGTTCGCTGTCGACATCTTCATCCGCATCCTGTTATTCTCTTTCATCGGCGTGGCCTGGAACCTGATGGGCGGCTACGCCAAGCAATTGTCCTTGGGGCATGCCGCTTACTTCGGCCTCGGTGCCTACACCTCAACCATTCTGCAAATCGATTTCGGCATCTCCCCGTGGATTGGCTTGATCGCCGGCGGCGTCGTGGCGATGTTGGCCAGTTTACCCATAGGCTGGCTGTGCTTCCGGCTACGCGGCCCTTATTTCACCATCGCGACGATCGCAACGGCACAAGCACTGATGCTAATCTTCCTGAAGTTTCGCGATTTCGCTTGGGGAGCAGAAGGCACCACAATTCCGAACCTTGGCAGCGCGCCGTTGATGATGCAGTTCGAAGGTAAGGCTGCTTATTACTATGTGGTGTTGGGTTTGCTTGTACTGGGGCTTACCGTCACCTGGCTGATCGAACGCTCCTGGATGGGTTACTACCTCGTGGCAATTGGGGAAGATGAAGACGCGGCTCAAGCGATCGGCATTGATGCACCGCGGATCAAACGCGACATCTACTTGATCAGCT
The DNA here is from genome assembly GCA_963764155.1 of uncultured Alphaproteobacteria bacterium. Lineage (GTDB taxonomy): Bacteria > Pseudomonadota > Alphaproteobacteria > Rhizobiales > Xanthobacteraceae > Bradyrhizobium. Next base: position 69,266 of record CAVXRI010000006.1, on the reverse strand, counting down.
CTTTCCTCACCGCGCTCGCCGGTACGTTCTATACTCAGTACATCTACTTTATCGATCCCGCGACCGCGTTCAGCTTCAACATATCGATCGAGGCGGCGCTGGTGTCGATCGTTGGCGGCATCGGAACGCTGTGGGGGCCCGTCATCGGCACCGTGCTGCTGGAAACCACCTCAGCTCTGTTGCAAAGCTGGCTCGGCAGCGGCGTCGGCGGAATCCAGCTCACCGTCTACAGCCTGATCTTGATGGCCATAATCCTGTGGCGGCCGACCGGACTGATCGGCGTCGCGACCGATGCTTACCAGCGCTACAGCGGCAAGCCGGCGGGCGCGGGCGTAGGGACCTGGAATGACAGACATACTCGTGGTCAACGGTCTCAGCAAACGGTTCGGCGGTTTGCGCGCGGTGCAAAACGTCAGCTTCTCGGTACCGGAAAACGAAACCGTAGCTCTGATTGGGCCGAACGGTGCCGGCAAGACCACGACCTTTCACCTCATTACCGGTTTTCACCGCGCCGACAGCGGTTCGGTGATGGCTTTCGGCGAAGAAGTCGTCGGCCTGAGGCCGCACGACATGTGTGCGCTTGGAATGGCCCGCACCTTCCAGGTCGCAAAGCCCTTCGGCGCAATGACCGTCCTTGCGAATGTAATGACCGGCGCATTCCTGCGCGACCGGCACGTCGCCGCCGCCCGCGCGAAAGCCGTGGAAGCCATCGAGTTCGTCGGCCTCGGGGCAAAGGAACAGACCGCGGCAAAGGACCTTACGACCATCGATCAGCGCCGGCTGGAGATGGCGCGCGCCTTGGCGACACAGCCGCGGATCCTGCTGCTGGACGAAGTGATGGCGGGGCTGAACCCGGCCGAGATCGATCAGGCGGTAGCACTGGTCAAGAAACTCTCCAGCCGCGGGCTGACGATCGTGATCGTCGAGCACGTGATGCGCGCAATCATGGCAGTTGCGCGCCACATCGTTGTGCTCGACCATGGGCAGAAGATCGCCGAAGGCGCGCCCAGGGAGATCGTGGAAAATCCAGAAGTCATTCGGGCCTACCTGGGTTCCTACGTTCATCCGCCGACGGCCGGTGATGATCATGCTTGAACTGTCGGGCATTAGCGCCAGCTACGGATCGGTGCCCGCCGTATCAGGCATCAGCATCTTGATAGGCGAAGGCGAAGCCGTCGGCCTGCTAGGTGCTAACGGCGCCGGAAAGAGCACGACCTTGCGGGCGATCTCGGGCCTCGTGAAACTGTCCGCCGGGAAAGTGACCTTCGCCGGCACCAATTTAGCTTCCCTGCCGCCGCACCGGATTCCGGAACTGGGGATCGCCCACGTCCCGGAAGGGCGTCAAATCTTCCCCGAAATGACCGTGCAGGAGAACCTCGAGATCGGAGCTTATGTTCCGAAAGCCAAGGCCGAGCGAGCACGAACGCTCGATCTGGTCTACGGCATCTTCTCAAGGCTCGCCGATCGCAAGAAACAACTTGCGGGCACCATGAGCGGCGGCGAGCAGCAGATGCTCGCCGTGGGGCGCGGGCTGATGCTGAAACCGCGGTTACTGATGCTCGACGAACCTTCACTGGGGCTTGCCCCCGTCATGACCGACGTCACGTTCGAAAAGATCGGCGAAATCCACAAAATGGGCACTGCGATCCTGCTTGTGGAGCAGAATGTCAGCCGGGCGCTGTCTTTCGTTCAGCGCGCGTACGTGCTGGAGAGCGGCAAGGTGATGATGCACGGCACCAGCAGGGAGCTCGCCAACAACCGACAGGTGCAGGCGGCATATCTCGGGATTTGATCGCGTCTCTTCCACGCTCGACCCGTGACCTCGTCTCGCACGGCGCTGAGGTGCAGGAGAGCGGCGCAACCAGCCTGCACGCCATTTGTAAAATAACCTCTCCCCAGCCGACCGGCACCTGTTCAAGCTGGTTACCTGGCAAAGCAAGCCAGGTCATCAGCGTAAAGAGATGCATTCAAGATTGAACCAGCAGCGCAATTCTTCCTGCAAAGGTCTTCTTCACGTTAGCAGTTCTTCATCCATCTAAGCACTAGGCAAGCGATGGCGCCGTCCCGCGCGCGAACGTCATTGGTGTGATCGCGGGAAGATGTGATCGCAGCATCGGCGGTGGGGATGCGATATTCCAGCCATTAGTGGGCCAATGGATCCGGCCGCATCTGGACTTTGTAGACTTTCGGCGAAGCTTCCTTACCGCCCTCCGAATGGAAACTTGCCCGGGTGCCGGTCGTGGACCAAAGGCCACGGCCTTTCCAGCCTGTGTTTGGATCATCGATGCGGCCATCGACATTCTTGGTGAAGAAGCCGAGCGGATATGGGTTGCGCAGGTTCACGAACTGGCCGTCGACCAGGGCAAGCAGTGACTCACTGCCATTAGCGCTGGCGATCGGCACGTTGGCGCCGAGGCCGAACGTGTTGTAGCGGTCTACCCAGACGTAATATGCATGGTTGGCGCTGCCGCTGGCATCGAGCCCCTTGAATTGCGGCCCGGGCATTCGCCACGTTTTCCATCCCTCCGGACACTGCTTGCCCTCAGCTGTCGTCGGCCCGTTGAGCGGACCCTTGCAGAGCTTGCGGTCGAAGCTCGCCAGATGACCGCTGGACAGCACCGTCCACACCACGCCGTCGAGGCCGATGTCGATGCCGCGCGGCCCGAAAGTCCCTGCCGGCGGCTGGTACACTTCGGCGAGCGCGGTGTTGGTAGGATCGGGGCCAGGCACCACACGAATAATGTAGCCAGGCTGATCGATGCGCGAGAAGCCGCGGTCCATCGCCTGGCCCCAGATTGAGTCGTCGACCGGGCTCGGCATGATGCCGTAGAACGACGCAGCGATGCGCTTGTCCTTCGTCGGATCGACGGGCTCCTTGTGCTCGACATAGGCGTCGCGCTTGCCGTTGCCGTTGGTGTCGATGATCAGCGGCGTCCAGCCCTGCGACTTCACGTCGTCGAGGGTCTCGCGATACTGCTTGGTGTTGAGCCAGCCGACGACGCCGCCGCCAAGCCCCGGACCGCCCGAGCTGGTCCACAGCGTTTGGTTTGCGTCGTCATCGAAATAAAGGTGATGCGTCGTGAAGCAAGTGTTGATCAGATCCCACTTGCCGGTCGCGGGATCGAAGCGCGACAGCTGGCGCAAGGACGTCGCCTGCGGCTGCGACCTTGGCCGATGCAAGCTCCGACCCTTGCTTGCAATAGTCGGGGTTGGCGGGCGGACGCAGACGCGCCGTGAACCAGACCTTGCCCTGCCTCGTCCATCATGACGTTGTGGATGCTGGTGTGGCCATCCCAGATCGGCTCGTCGCCCCAATAAGCGGAGGGTCCCCGCGGCGCATCGGTCGACGACGGAGTCTTCGGATCGAGATAAGGATGCTTGATCGTGCCGGCGATGTTTTTTACCGGGTCGAGCGTTGGGACGAGATCGGAGCTCTCTTCCGACGATCCGTAGATCAGGCCGTTGGCATTGATGCGCGGATTGCGCTTGTCGGTCGAGATCGCATCGTGCTGATAGCGCGTCGGCGCCGCCCAGTCCCACATCGTGTAGACGACGTTACGCTCCATGCCCTTGGGACGTTCAGGCTTCGCAAACGGCAGCTCGCCCGCTGCAATGTGATCAGTCCATTTCGAGAACACGTCATAGACCTTATCCGGCCCCATGCTGGCGATAACCGTCGCCATGTATTCCTGGGCCTGACCAGCCTGGGTGCGGATCGCCCAGGCGGTGTGCGACGTCGTAACCGTCCGTGAACACCTTGGGGATTTCACGGATACCACGCGTACCGAGCGCGTGGCACGACTGGCACATGTTCTTGACCGTATCGACCCACTGCGCCTGCGACTTCATGGTCTCAGGCATCTTGTTGCCCTTGTCACCCGTGCCGGGAAACTCCTCGGGCTTTGGGATATCGAGCATCGAATACCAATACATGCCAGGGTAGTTCTGCGCGTCCTGCGTTGGCGTGCGGCAACAACTGCCTTGAAGTCCAGCATCCTGCCGGGACGGGCCTCCTGCTGCGCTGTGTCCTGCAAGCCATAGCCGCGCACCCAGACCTTGTAGTTTGCGGCAGGTAGTTCCGGGAGCACAAACCGGCCCTGATCGTCGGTCACCACCACCTTCGCATATTTGGTCGGCAGATCCCTGGTCTCGGCAATCACCCAGACGCCGGCCTCCGGTCCCTTGTCACCGATCACCTGCCCGCCGATATCGTTGGCCGATATGTCGATCGTGGCGGCGGATGCGCCACCATGCAGCAGAAATGTTGCGCCGACAAATCCAGTGAGTAATTCCCTGCTCTTCATGCTTTTTCCTTCGTTTATTTTTTTTTGTGCCGCTTAACTGATTTAGCTCTCCGGGGGCGAGAAAAACAATCTGGAATCAACCATACCACTGCTAGGAGAACCGCGCGTTGAATTCGGTAAAACCACGGCTGCCACAACGTGATCGCTAATACCAACTGCAACACTGTGGCCGCAGGGACCACTGCATTCCCTGACCAGCGCGCACGGACACCACCTGAGAGTTTGCCTCCTCGTTCGCCAACGTGATCTTTCGATATTCCAGCTACATCGTTTCTGTAATTTTGGTGAGATTTGGTGGATTGTCTGGATCGTAACCGCGATCCCGAGCGGCCTTCTCTAGGGCGGCATAGGCTGGCAACAACATCGTAATCGCATCGCAAACCGGATCCTCGTTCCCTATCCAGGGGAGTGACTCCGCTTGGATCGCCTACGGAAAAAACATCAAGTTTTCTGAGCACGAAGATCTGCGATCAAAGCATCCACCATCGCGGACGACCCATCGTTCTGCCTCAAGACGAGAAGTGGCGTCTCAGCACTCGCACAGGAAAGCGGACCGTGCCTTACCTCGGCTGCGCTATAGCTCAACGTGGGCAGCCGCATCGTCTCGGCGAGCTTAAGCCCGATCTCGCGCGCCGACCCCAATCCAAATCCGCGCCCGATTACAAACGCGGCGCGTGCTGTTGCCAAGCTGCTGCTCCATGGCGACCAATCGCAGCCAAGTGCTTCACTGAATTGTTTTGGGAGCCGCTTGATCCTTTCGGTCAAATCATCATCGGAGGTAAGTGATGCAACCAGTTGCGCACCGATGACCATTGAAAGTACCACCGATTTTGTGGCTGCGACTGAACGCTCCAGGCCGGCGGCAATCGGTAGAGTTAGCTCGCAGGTTAAGGCGAGAGGTGACGACAAATCATTGACGATTGCGATTGTTAACGCCCCATTTTTCCTCGCTGATCGAGCTCCTGCCACAAGATCAGGACTTCGACCCGATTGGGAAATGACAATAAGAGCGGCTTTCCGCATATCGATCGATCGTCGATAGGTTGTCATGACAGAAGGAGCGGAAGCCGAAACGAGTAAACCCGCGCGCGCCTCAAACAGATAACGAAGAAGTGTTCCTACATTTCCAGAACTACCACGACCTGAGAGCACAATGACACTGGGATTGGCTTGACGGATTCAGGCTTGCCGCGTGTGCGATTGAATTGTGTTTGGCCAGAAGGCGATCTGTTAGAGCCGGAATTTCACGAATTTCTCGAGCCATGAACGTTCCAGATAGGTCATCCTCGATCATGGGCCAACTCGTCGATAACGGCTCTCAAATTGCCGTCGTGTTTCATCAATGCTTGAACCGCGTCGGTTTCGTCCCATCCGAGACCGAGTAGTACGGCGACTTTGACATCTCCCTTCGCGCGTTCAACGAATTTGGCAGCATCATTCTGTTCGCATCGCACGATCTGGCTAACGATCACTTCTGCGCGGCGAAGAAGCTTTGTATTGCTCGCGCGCATGCTAACCATCAAACCCCGATATACCCGGCCCAGCTTGACCATTACGGCTGTAGAAAAGAGATTGAGGACTATTTTTTGTGCCGTTCCCGCTTGCATCCGAGTTGAGCCAGCAACGACCTCAGTGCCGGTCTCGATCAAGATACGATGGCGGGCTGGTTCAAAAAGAGGAGCTCCTGGGTTGTTCGCTATAGCAATGCAGAGGGCGCCCCTCGTTCCCGCGGAGCTTAGCGCACCGATAGTGAAGGGCGTGGTGCCGCTCGCCGCGACAGCTATCACAACGTCATTTCGATTGACTTCAGCATTGATTATTGCTTCTGCGCCGTTTGCCTCATCATCTTCGGCCCCTTCAACGCTTTGAAGCACCGCCTCAAGTCCTCCAGCCATTACGAAGACGATACGATCGCTTGGCCAATCGTATGTTGGACGAAGCTCTGCGCCATCCTGAATAGCAATCCGACCCGAGGTGCCGGCACCGACGTAAACCAAGCGACCACCGCGCTTTAGGTTCTGCACTGCGTCTTCCACGGCGGCTTGTATCACAGGCAATGCCGGCCTGACCGCGGCGCAAGCGGCGAGTTGCCCGTCATACAAAGCTCCGATCATGTCGCCGGTGGACCAAGAGTTCAGGTCGACGAACCGAGGGCTTATCTGCTCAGTCAGCATATCTTTGCACCGCTGTTCGGCGCGTTTTGCTCTGTTTCGGGTGCTTCGCGACGGGCCAGAAGCAGGCTCCCGGCTACGGCGTCACCTTCTGGTGCAGACACAAACCGCAGGACATCCGGTGAAAGCCACCGGGCTAGACGCGATGCCAACCCCCCAAGGAGACAAATACGCGGCGCACCAAATTCCACTAATGAACGAATGAGCATGTCGGCGTGCCCGGCAGCATCAACGGCGATCTCTTGTGCGAACGGGTCACCTGCTTCCGCGTAGCCTAGAACAATCGGAGCCAAGCTGGCATATTCGGTCGCGGTCGCCTGTTCGGCCCATGCGATCAAGGAAAAAGGATCAGGCCCGAGCTTTCCGATGATTTCGAGCAGGAAGGTAGTCGGTCTTAACCTGCCGTCGTGTGCGCGAAGAGCGAGCCGCACCGCTTGCAGTCCGAGATCGGCACCACTACCCTCATCGGAGACCGGGAACCCGTATCCTCCGATACGGAGCTCGCGACCGGTCACTCGGGCGAAGCCGACGCTGCCGGTGCCTAGAACGACGATACCTCCATCTTGGCCGGTATGTGCCCCCAAGCAAGCGACGCTCGCGTCGCTCGCGTAAACCACCGTTCGAAAGGGATGGGGGAAATTCAGAAGCGCTTCTCGAGCCCCCTTACGATCAATTCCTGCCAATCCGATGCCGGCGCTAGTATTTGCAAGAGCTGTCGGCAACAGTCCTGCGTCAAGTGCCGCCTGCTCGCTCGCAGTACGCACCGCTTGCATCGATCTATCTACGCCGAAACGCGTTGCAGCGGGCCCGGCGATCCCCTGGCCTAATAAATGACCCTCAGCGTTTTCGATGCGGGCGCGGCAAGTTGTTCCGCCGCCGTCGACTCCGATATAATATTGAGCACAGTCAGTTGAGTGATTGCCCATTTCTACTCGCGAACGTCACAAGCGGAACTCAGGTAACGAGCGAACGTTCCGGAAGCGGTATGTGCTCGCCGGCGCGCCGATCCATCCTCCGGTTCGGCTAAGGGTCGGATGGGGAAGTGAAGCATGGATTCAGGCCAAGCCGAATACGCTGAGAAACCCCAGTTTGCAATTTCGGCCGACCGTGTTTTCGACGGATCTCGGTGGTACAACGAGGCGATCATCTTGATCGAACGCGGGATGGTTCAGCGAATTGCGCAGCGTGATTCGGGCGCGACTGATTGGCCGATCGAGGTTATGGCGCCCGGGACAATACTCGCCCCCGGCTTCGTCGATCTGCAGACGAACGGCGGCGGGGGCGTTCTCCTCAATGATGAGCCAACACCGGAAGCGATGCGTGCCATCGCCCAAGCACATCGCCGGTACGGCACCACAAGCTGTTTGCCCACGCTGATCAGCGATACGCCCGCGAAAGCAACCGCCGCAATTGCTGCTGCAAAATCATTGGTGGGATCAGAGGGTATCTTGGGGCTTCACCTTGAGGGTCCGTTTCTTAATCCGTCACGCCGTGGGATTCATCGAAGCGACCATATTCTGAGCGCAAACACCGCGGATCTGGATTGGCTTGGGGAACTGTCGGCAGTCGGCTCATCCATGGTGACAGTAGCGCCAGAATGCCTACCGGCAGGTTTTGTGAAGACCCTCGTTAGGAGTGGAATTCGAGTTTCAGTCGGTCATAGCGAGGCAACTGCCAAAATCTTGCTCGCAGCCATCGATGAGGGGCTTAGTGGCGTTACACACCTTTTCAATGCGATGCCAGCGATGAGCGCCCGGGAGCCCGGTATCATTGGCGTGGCCCTCACGGACAAGCGCCTCACCGCGGGCATCATTCTCGACGGGATCCATGTTGACCCAGTCGTTATACGGGTCGCCTTTTCGGCAAAAAATCGGAGCAACCTCGCGCTAGTCACTGATGCCATGCCTACCGTCGGTACTGAGCAAGACCATTTCGATCTCATGGGACGCAAGATCCAATTGCGAGACGGTCGACTAGTTTCCGAAACTGGCACGCTCGCAGGCGCTCACCTAGATATGGCGTCGGCCGTAAAAAGCGCCGTAAGGCTCGGGGGAATTTCCCTCGATGATGCGCTTCGCTCCGCGTCGGTCGTTCCGGCACGATTTCTGGGAATCGAGCATCAGCGCGGCACGCTACGTCCCGGCGCTCGCGCAGATATCGTCGCGCTAACACCAAACCTCGATGTCCTTATGACTTGGGTAGCGGGAAGGAGGCCAGATTCCAAGACATACTCCTAATAAATTCAACTCCGAGTAACAGATGCGCGCCGGAGGCCGGACCCTCGAAACCAACTCAGCGGCAAGTCCTGCACGCTCGATCAGGCGCAAGCGGCAAAGGGTGCCCCAATCCGGAGAAGTACCATCAACTTCGAGGTGATCGGGATCACTTCGCTGATTGGCGCGTACGTTCGGGCCGGGTGGTGAGTTGAGATGGCGCGCTTCCCACATTGGCGGACCATCAGCCACACGCAAAACGGCGAGTGGTTTCTGCTTGTTAAATTCTTCTCGGCATCAGCCAGCAATATCTTCTATCGCCGAGCATACCTCAATCGATCCCGTGACGGCGGCTCGGCCCGACGGGGCAGCAACGCGCATATCCCTATGGCAACTGTGGTTGTCCACTGAATCCACAGACCGCGGCGGCAAGGCCCTCGCGAGCCTTAGAGACAAGCACCCCCAGCGTCACCCGCGAGTTGCAGCTGCGAGGGCCTGACCTTTCGAACTGATAAGCTTTTCGGTATTTCCTTATCAGTCGCCGACTGGATAACTTCTCCTATTTTCTTGTCAGTGCCGAACTGACTCGATCTGCAGGCGGTGTTACTGCGTCACGAACCTATATCTGACTATGAGAGCAAAAATATACATCCAGTACCAATTGGGTAGCACCATTCCGATCGCGAGAGTTCGAGGGAGATATCCATGCTCGGTAAGTTCTCGCGTCGGCATCTTGCGAAGCTTGCGGGTTTTTCCGCCCTTGGAATGGCAACGTTGCCCCCAAAATCCGACGAGGGCGCGGCCAATCGATCACCCGATCGAGAGGCCGCTACCAGATTCCCGAACGGGTTCGTCTGGGGTACCGCAACGTCGGCCTATCAGATCGAGGGCGCCGTCGATGAAGACGGCCGAGGACGCTCAATTTGGGACACGTTCGCCCACACGCCGGGCAAGATCGGTGATCACAGCAACGCCGACCATGCCAACGATCACTATGACCGATACAAGGAAGACGTTCGCCTGATAAAGGAACTGGGCGTCAAGGCCTATCGATTTTCGATAGCGTGGCCGCGAGTATTTCCGGACGGAAACGGTGCCCCGAATCCCAGAGGCCTGGATTTTTATAACCGGCTAGTGGACGAACTTCTGGCCAATGGCATCGAACCATACGCGACGCTGTATCATTGGGATTTACCGCAGTCGCTTCAGGACCGGGTTGGCGGTTGGCAATCCAGCGAAACGTCAAAGGCCTTCGCGAATTACGCTGGTTACGTTGCAGAGCGTCTCACCGATCGCGTCAGGAATATCTTCACGCTCAACGAAGCCGGCAGGTTCGTGACCTTCGGCTATGGATTGGGCATTGATGCGCCTGGTCTCAAACTGCCGGCTGCAGAACTGAACCAGGTCCGTCACCACGTCGCGTTGGGCCATGGCCTCGCCGTGCAGGCGATCCGCGCTCATGCGCGCGCGGGCACCAAGGTAGGTCCGGCCGAGAACATCGCCGCTTGCTTGCCGGCCATCGATACGCCCGACAACGTCCGTGCCGCCGAGATTGCGACGCGCGAACTCAATGCCGGTTTGCTGGGTGTGATCCTCGAGGGGAAATATACTGACGCGTTTCTTGCATATGCTGGCGTGAACGCTCCCAAATACACGGCTGATGAGCTGAAGATAATCGCGTCACCGAACGATTTTGTCGGTTTGAACATCTACGCGCCGCAACATTACGTGGTCGCGTCCGAACGTACCCCCGGATTCAGTGTTCTGCCGTTTCCCACATCGTTTCCTCACATGAACGTGGATTGGCTGAGGATCGGGCCCGAGACGCTCTATTGGGTGCCGCGAATTGCGGCGAAGGTCTGGAACATCGATGCGATCTACATCAGCGAGAACGGCACCTCAGCCGCCGACGATGTGACTGCCGATGGTAGCGTGTACGATATCGACCGCATCATGTACCTGCGCAACTATCTGGCGCAGTTGCAGCGTGCGACTTCCGAAGGCGTCCCAGTTCGCGGATATTTCCTGTGGACCCTGATGGACAACTTCGAATGGATCTACGGATTTGAAAAACGTTTTGGGCTGTACCGGGTAGATTTCGAGACGCAGCTCCGCACTCCCAAGCTTAGTGCTTCCTTCTATCGCAACGTCATCGAGCGCAACGCAGTCGGTCTTTGATGCACCTTCGACCCTGACGCCTGATACAGCACGATCCGCAATACGAGGGTGCGCCAACAAAGAGGGACCCGTCTATCTGTGGTTGAGACGGCGACGGAAGGATTTCTCGCTACACGAGCGGCAAGACCTCGGCCCTGAATTTCTGCATCCCCGTGAGGACTTCGTCGGCTGTCGAACCGCCGAATCCGAAATCGATGCAGCCGACGCCGATGTCGCGCAGCGCCCTGATATCGGCGGCGATGAGCGCAGGCCGGCCCGCGAACAGGCGATGTTCGCCATCACCGGCCTGCGGTGGCGCGGTCTCGCCGAACACCGTAACGCGCAAGCTCAGGCCGACCGCCATTGGATCGCGCCCCGCTTCGGCGGTCATCTTGCGCAGGCGATCCACCTGGCTCTTGAAACGCCTCATGCTATCGAGCGGATTCTGCGGGTTGGTACCGATCGGGTACCACGCATCGCCGATCCGGGCGGCCCGCCGCAGTGCCGGACCGCTCTCACCGCCGACCCAGATTGGCGGATGGGGCTTCTGCACGGGCTTCGGCTCGAACCTGATATTGGCGAATCGGACGTGCTTACCGTCGAACTTCGGCGCATCCCTCGTCCAGAGTTCAACGATGGCGCGCACATAGTCGTCGGTCACCGTTCCACGCGCATCGAAGTCCGGCGCATCGATGGCCTCGAATTCCTCGCGCATCCAGCCCGCGCCGATACCCAGCGTCAGCCGGCCGCCGGAGAGAACGTCGATGGTCGAGAGAATCTTGGCGGTCAGCACGGCTGGTCGATGCGGCACCACCATGACGGAGGTCACGAGACGTAGGCGCGTCGTTTTCGCGGCGATCCAGGCCATCTCTGTCAGCTGTTCGTGCCGCTCGCCGCGGGTGCCGCTGGGGAATTCCCCAGAGGCGCTGTAGGGATATTCGGCCGCGATGGCGGTCGGAATCACGATGTGGTCGCTGAACGTCGCATAGTCGAAGCCTATCGCCTCGCCGCCACCCACAATCTTCACAAGGTTATCCGCGGTCGACAGGGGTCCGACGGTCGGTGCGTTGAAGCCAATCAGCATATGTTGCGTCCTCCCTTGCATTGCATCGCTTGCGACGATGGGACACCATGCGACCGCTTGCGGGTGGCGGCAAGCGGGTCCCGCGACGACATGCGGCCCATTCGGGCGGAGACGACGGATTATGACGACGGCCAGTAGACAGGCGGCGACGCGGCGGCGGTTCGAAGCGCCGCTGGCCGAACTGATAGCAGAAGCCGCGGCCTTGCGCGATTCCGCGCATGGCCGGGTGATCTCCTACTCGCGCAAGGTCTTCATCCCGCTCACCAAACTCTGCCGCGACGTCTGTCACTACTGCACATTCGCGGAGGTGCCGCGCGCGAGCAAGCCCGTCTATCTCTCACCCGATGAGGTGCTCGCCATCGCGCGCACCGGCGCGGCCACAGGTTGCACCGAAGCGCTTTTCACGCTGGGTGACAAGCCCGAGCTGCGGTACCAGACCGCGCGCGACGCATTGAAGGCGCTCGGCCACGAAACGACGATCTCCTATCTGATAGCAATGTGCGCGCTTGTACTGCGCGAGACCGGATTGCTGCCACATGCCAATCCCGGCGTGATGACGCGCAACGAGATCGCCGGCCTGCGTGAGGTGACGGCCAGCCAAGGCATCATGCTGGAGTCCACCAGCGACCGGCTCTGCAGGCAGGGCGGCGTTCACTACGGCTCTCCCGATAAACATTCTGCAGTCAGGCTGGAGGTCCTGCGTCTCGCGGGCGAACTGAAGGTTCCGTTCACGACCGGCATCCTGATCGGCATCGGCGAAACTCGCGAGGAGCGGATCGACGCGCTGGAGGCGATTGCCGATCTGCACGCCGCCCATGGTCATATCCAGGAAGTCATCGTCCAGAACTTCAGGGCCAAGGCCGGCACCAAGCTCGCCAATTCCGCGGAACCCAACCTTGACGACCTGCTGTGGACCATCGCGACGGCGCGTCTGATTCTCGGGCCCAATATGAACATCCAGGCGCCCCCAAATCTTTCGCCCGGCGTCTATCAAAAGCTGATCGATGCGGGGCTCAACGACTGGGGCGGCATCTCGCCAGTCACGCCCGATCACGTGAACCCCGAAGCGCCGTGGCCTGCCATCGACGAACTCGCCCGCAAGAGCGCGGACGCCGGCAAGCTGCTGGTAAACCGCCTACCCGTCTACCCCGCCTACGTGCACGCTGCCGATTCGTGGCTGGCTCCCGACGTCGCTACCCGCGTTCGGCGCATGAGCGACGCTGAAGGCTTCGCGCGCGACGACGACTGGGCATCGGGCAACACCGAGCCACCGCTGGCGCCGCTGGTGCTCGCGCGCAGCGTCGACACCGGGATCGCGAAAATCGTCGAGCGTGCCGCATCGGGCGAACGGCTCACCTCGAATGAGATCGTGCGCCTGTTCGCGGCACGCGACGCCGACTACCGGCACGTCACGCAGGCCGCCGACGCGCTGCGACGCGCGGTGAGCGGCGACGTCGTGCGTTACGTCGTAAACCGGAACATCAATTACACAAATATCTGCTACTTCCGGTGCAAGTTCTGCGCCTTCTCAAAAGGCCGCACGCACGAGGATCTGCGCGGCTCACCTTATGATCTCGCCATCGACGAAATCACGCGTCGCTCGATCGAGTCGTGGGACCGCGGGGCGACGGAAGTGTGCCTGCAAGGCGGCATCCATCCCGACTACACCGGCGCCACGTACCAAGCGATCTGCCAGGCGATCAAGGAGGTCGTGCCCGAGATGCACATCCACGCTTTCTCGGCTCTTGAGGTGACGCAAGGTGCGGCCACGCTCGGACTACCCATCCATGAGTTTCTCGTGAAGCTGAAGGCGGCCGGTCTCGGCACCCTGCCCGGAACGGCGGCCGAAATCCTTGACGATGATGTGCGCGCTATCATCTGCCCCGACAAGATCAACACCGGCCAATGGCTCGACGTGCAGCGCGCCGCCCACCAGGCGGGATTGCGCACAACCTCGACCATCATGTATGGGCATGTCGAAAACTCGAGTTCGTGGGCGAAACATCTTCTTGCGCTCCGCGACTTGCAGGCCGAAACCGGCGGCTTCACCGAGTTCGTACCTCTTCCCTTCGTTCACATGGAAGCGCCGATGTACCGCCTCGGCATCGCGCGCCGCGGCCCGACGTTCCGCGAAGCCGTGCTCATGCATTCAGTCGGGCGGCTGGCGCTGCATCCGCTGATCCCCAACATCCAGACGTCGTGGGTGAAGATGGGGCCGGCGGGTGCCGCGGTCTGCCTGAAGTCCGGCGCCAACGATCTCGGTGGCACGCTAATGAACGAGAGCATCTCGCGCGCTGCCGGCACTCAGCATGGCCAGGAGTTTCCGCCTCACGAGATGGAAGCGCTGATCCGCTCGATTGGCCGCGAACCGATGCAACGCGACACTCTATATCGGCCGGTGCCGGAAGGCCGTCGAGCCGCATCATTGATCGCGAGAGACCTGGAGCCCGCCGTGCAGACTCCACCGCGCAAGAAGGCGGCAGTCGGTTAGCCTATGCCGCGCGCGGCCAATAGCCTGGGCACGCCAAGTTCCTCAAGCAGCGCGTGGGTGCGAGTGCCGGCTGATTGCGGCATGCGCAGGAAGAGCGCCAAATCGGTAGGATGGTCGATATCCATCGCAATTCCGGGTTGGCGGATTACCGTCGGCTCGATGCCGTGAAGACGGGCGGCGTCGAGGTGCGGGAAGTAGCTGTTGTGGCCGAAGCGAAGCGGCACCGATTCCGGCGGCGAGCAGACGACGGCATTGGATCCGAGATCGTCATGCGCCGGCGTGATGGTGAAGGAAGGCGCCGCGAGATGTACTGATAACACCGCATCTATCTCGCCGGCGCGGGTGGCTGGAATGTCGCCGGGAACTGTGATCATGCCGCCACGCCCTTCGCGCGCGAGAACCCGGCGGCCGGCGTTCACGCTGCCTGTATGCCCGTCCCGCGCGCCCTCGGTCACGATCCGCGCACCGATCTTTTCGCCAAGAGCTGTCGCGTGTGGATCGAACGTGACGAGCATTACGCCGGCCAGAAGCCGGGAGCCGGCAACGGCGTTGAGCATGTCCGTCAGCATGGTCTCGACGAGAAGACGGCGTTCTGGCAGCGACAGTAAGCCCGACAGCCGATGCTTGGCGCCATCGAACTCCTTGACCGGAACGACCGCCCAGATGTCGCTCATCGCTGCGAGGCCAGTGCGTCCGCCGCGTCGAGCGTCGCGCGCGCCAGCGTTTTCCGGTCATGCAGGCTCGTCATCAGGGTTTTGGCAATCGTGACCCGCGCGCCGACATTACCGACATGATCGGCATCGGCTTGATCCACGACATAGCCATCAAGCAGGTCGCCGTAGCGAGTGGCCACCCCGGCGGCACTGGCCTCGAGACCGAGTTCGCGCATCATCTTCGCGGTGGGGCCCTTGACGGCCCGCCCGCCAATGATTGGTGACACCGCGACGACCGGTGCACCGCTCCCCTCGATCGCATCGCGCATGCCTGATATTGCCAGGATCGGCTCGATGCTGATGAAGGGGTTGGACGGACAGACGATCACGGCCCGCACTTCGCCCGAACGCAGCGCCGCCACGATCTCGGCGTGCGGCCGCGCGAGTTCCACGCCCTCAAAGGCCAGCTCATGGACAACCGGCCGGCACCGCTGGCGCACGAAATAATCCTGGAAGTCGATCCAGCCCGCGTCGCTGCGCACGCGGGTACGCACGCGGTCGTCGCTCATCGGCACCACGCGGACACCAATGCCGAGGCGTCGGCAAATGTCGGCGGTTACCTCGGACAACGTCTGCCCCAGGCGCAGGCGGCGGCTGCGCTCGACATGGAGCGCGAGATCGCGATCGCCGAGCCGAAACCAGTCCTGGCCGCCTAGCGCGCCGATGCTGTCCATGAACGACCATGTCTCGTCACGGCGGCCCCAGCCGGTGACGGGATTGTCGAGGCCCGCGAGAACATAGGTCAGCGTGTCGATGTCGGGTGAGATGCTCAGGCCAAGGTGTTCGAAGTCATCGGCGGTGTTGGCGACTACGAGCAGCTCGCCAACGGGCAAGACGCGACTCAGACCCAGTGCCAGTTTGGCCCCGCCGACCCCACCGGACAACGCCACGACAAGTCGTTTGGTCATCGGAATAAGTCCTCGGCGGCTGGGCGCACCAGTTCGGATGCAGCGCTGTCGGCACCGCGCCATGTCAGCCCGCGGACGACCACGACAGGCTGGCCTTCGGCACCCTGCCCCATCACGAGCGAAGCTGCTGCAGCAATCTCGTCCGCGTGGCCGGTGATGCTGACCTGAAGCCCGCGGCCGAACAGATCGGGCGAGCCACGCAGATCCATCAGCGTTGGGAGGCCCGCCGCACCGATCGCAACGCCGCAGGTTCCGCGACGCCAGGCACGGCCAAAACTGTCGCTGATGATGACGGCCACCGGCACGCCAAGCCTTTCCGACAGGCGCCTCTTCAACGTCGCCGCGCTGCCGTCGGGATCGACCGGCAGCAGCAGGGCGCACGGAGGATCATCGAGCGAGGCCACATTGGACTGGTCAATGCCCGCATTGGCCATCACGAAGCCCAGCCGGTGCTCGACAATGAGGACGCCTGGCCTTGCCCGCAGAACCCGTTTCGATTCCGACAGGATCAGTTCGACGAGGCGCGGATCTTTCTGGACATTGCCGGCGAGCTCGATCGCTTTGGCCGACGGTTTGACGGTCGCGAGATCGACTATGCGTCCTTCTGCCTTGGACACGATCTTCTGGGTCAGCACGAAGACGTCGCCGCCAGCCGGCTCGATGCCGCCGCGCGCCAGCCCTTCCCCGATCAACGCGACGAGATCGTCGTCCTTGCGCACCAGCGGAATGCCAGCGACGGCGAACATCTCGATGGGGTCGTTGCGTTTCATCAGCCGGTCCCGCGCGCTCAGCCGAAACGCTTGCGCAGCCGCGGCAGCACTTCTTCGCCGTAGAGTTTCAGGAAGCGCGCCTGGTCCAGTCCCGGCGCATGGAACACCAGATTTCGGAAGCCGAGACCGACGTAGTAGCCGATCCGGTCGACGTGCTCGTCGGCGTCGCTGGACACGATCCATCGGCTGGCGGCGCGCTCCACCGGTAGCGACTCCGCGAGGCGCTGCATCTCGACGGGGTCCTCCACAGACATTTTTTCCTCAGGCGTCAGCGCCAGCGCCGCCCAATGACGCGTATCTTCGAGCGCACGCGCCTTGTCGGTGTCGAACGACACCTTGACCTCGATCATGCGATCGTAGGGCCGCGATGGATCGTCCGACGCCGCAAGTCCCTCGGCGACCTTTGGCAGCAGCGTCTCGGTATAGAGATCGGCCTTCTTGCCGCTGGTGCAGATGAATCCCTCGGCGGAGCGGCCGGCGTAACGCGCAACGAGGGCGCCCGCGGCCGCGACATAGATCGGCACCGGCTTATCGGGGCGGTCGTAGATCGTTGCCTTCTCGGTCTTGTAGTACTGGCCTTCGAAGCTGACCCGCTCCTGGGTCCAGAGTGCACGAATGAGGGTGACGGATTCGCGTAGGCGAGCGAAGCGCTCCTTGAATTCCAGGCCAGGGCTGGCCGGTCGCAGGCACTTCGTTGAGTCCTTCGCCGGTGCCGATGCCGAGCACGACGCGTCCCGGGAACATCAAGCCCATCGTGCCGAACGCCTGGGCGACGATGGACGGATGGTAGCGGAATGTTGGCGTCAGCACGCTGGTGCCGATAACGACGCGCGAGGTTCTGGCTCCCAGCGCGCCCAGCCACGTCAGCGAGAAGGGCGCATGGCCGTCGACGTGCTTCCAGGGCTGAAAGTGGTCGCTGATAAAGACCGAATCGAAACCAACTTCCTCGGCAAGACATGAGAAGCCCAGCAACTTGCCCGGCGCGAATTGCTCTGCCGATGCCTTGTATCCGAGCTTGATCACCGCAGTCTCCTGGCTGGCGCCGGCCGATGCCATAGTACCCGTCGCGGAAATCTATAGACTAGAGTGAAAGGAGCAACCAGCCACAGCAAGGAAACGGCCATGCATCTCGGACTTGCCCTGCCCTTCGGCGACATCGGTGGCGACGGCCCGGTCGTGCGCGAATTCGCTGAGCTTGCCGAAGCCGAGGGTTATGATGGCCTGACGCTGGCGGACCACGTGCTCGGCGGCAACCCGGCGAACCCGACGAGCGGCCGTGCGGGCGGGCTCGGCCTGTTTCACGATCCCTTCGTCGCATTCGGCTTCATCGCTGTTTGCACGAAAAACGTCGAGCTCTCCACCCAGGTGCTGATTCTCGCGCAGCGTCAAACAGTGCTCGTTGCCAAGCAGGCCGCCAGTCTCGACGTGCTTAGCGGCGGCCGCTTCAGGTTCGGCGTCGGCGTAGGTTGGAACGAGATCGAGTTCATCGGCCTCAACGAGAATTTCCATAACAGGGGCAAGCGATCCGAGGAACAGGTTCAGGTGATGAAGGCGCTGTGGGCCGATCCCTACATTACGTTCGAGGGCAAGTGGCATCGTCTTCAGGACACCGGCATCAATCCGCTGCCGCTTCGCCGCAAAATACCGCTGTGGTTCGGCGGTCACATGGACGTGACGCTGCAGCGTATCGCGAAGTGGGCGACGGCTGGATGATGCTGTCTGAACCGCCGGGACCCAAGGCGGTCGCGGAATTCGACAAGCTGCGCCGCCTGGTGGAAGCCGAGGGGCGGGATCCCGCTTCGGTTGGCCTCGAAGTCTGGACCTCAACCGGCACAGGCACCGAAAGGGACTGGCGCGAGGAAATCAGTTTCTGGAAGAAAGCGGGCGTCACGCATGTGACGCTGCACAACACCTTTGGCGGCTATCATCACAAGCGCATGGCCGGCCGGACCGTAAGCGACCATGTTGCCGCTATGCGCCGCTACCGCAACGCTGTCGCCGATCTGCTATGAGGCTTCAGGTATCGGCAAGCGCGGCCAGCATGTGGTTGCGGGCGGCGAAATCGCCATCTGCGTGGACGGGCTGCAGACAAACATGCGTGGCCCCAGCCGTGAAGTGCGCCTGCAGGCCACGCTTGATCGTATCGGCATTGCCCCACAGAACCATTGCATCGATGAACCGGTCGCTACCGCCGTCGGCTAGCTCAGCCTCAGTGAAGCCCTGGCGTAGCCAGCTGTTGCGGTAGTTCGGCAGCACCATGTAACGCGACAGTTCCTTGCGCCCGAGCGCCCGCGCCTTTGCGGGATCGGTCTCGAGCGTGACCTTCTGCTCCACCGCAGGCCACTTCGATGGCCCGAGGATCGCGGCGGCTTCTGACGTATGGTGCGGCGTCACGTTGAATGGGACAGCGCCACGCGACTTCGTGCCGCTCAGCGCCAACATCTTCGGTCCGAGTGCTGCGACCAGGACCGGAAGTTCGCCGGCGGCTGCCGATTTGTTGATGCCGTCGAGATAGGCGCTCATCGCCGCTACCGGTTTTTCGTAGCGATGACCGCGCAGACCCTCGACCATTGGAATATGGCTGACGCCGAGAATAAACCGGTCGCCGTAGAGCGCGTTCAGAGAAACCATGGCGCGCTGCGCCGTGAAAGAATCGCGTGCATAGATATTGGCGATCGAACTGCCGATCACCAGCTTCTCGCTGCTCGATAGCAGCCAGCCCGCCAGCGACATCGACTCATAGCCCCGCGATTTGGGGTACCACAGGGCGGAGTAGCCATTATTCTCAACCGTGCGCACGAAATCGCGCAGCTGCGCGCCGTCGAGCTTATCGGTGCTGTACCATACGCCAAGCCGTCCGAGATCTCATGTTGCCTCCTATTAAGTGCGTGGGAGCCGTTAAGGCAGCGGCTCCGAGAATGGTGCGCCGGGCGCGCGCGACACGCTGGTGAGCTGGCGCAGGTGCTCGCGATCTCCTCCGTTCCTAAGCGCGATAGAGAATCGCAGGTAGTGACCATGCCGCCATACCGGTCGAGACCTTGCTGGCGCACGAAGGCCTGCTCAACCCCAGTAGCTGAAGTGTATCAAGCAACACGTCGTCACTCCACGATGAGGGGCGACTGTAGCATATCACGGCTTGTTCTCGGATTTTGCCGATCCAAGGCTCGATGGTATGTTCCGTGCAGTTGAAGGAGGGCACGATGGCTGAACCAAAACTCGCTCCGAACCTGCCGGACTGGATGCTCGAGCACGCGAAACGCTATCTTTCTAGCGGCGGAGCAGACGGGCACATGTACAAGGTGACCCTGCCCCAGGGAGGCGAGATCACGGCCCCGGCGCTACTGCTGACCACCACCGGTCGCAAGTCTGGCAACAAGTTTATATTCCCGCTGTTTTACGGAACGGAAGGCCGCAGTTACTTTGTAGTTGCCTCAAAGGGAGGCGCGGCCCAACACCCAGGGTGGTATCAAAATATTCTTGCGAACCCCGACGTCGAGGTACAAGTCGGGACAAAGAAGATGAACGCGCGGGCCAGGATAACGGCGGGCGAGGAACGCCTCCGACTTTGGAAAAAGGCGCTCGAATTTTGGCCGCCCTACGCCGATTATCAGCTCAAGACCGAGCGCCAGATACCGGTGGTCGTGCTGGATCCGGTCCATTAGGGTACGGCAGCCAGCCGCCGCGACGGCAAGACGGCGGTCGCGCAGCTTTGTCGCTTGCCGGTCTCCGCGGCTGAGCATCGGATTGATCGCGGCTGCGTTCGCTGCCGACGTTTGGTCGAACGCCGAATGCTGGTGGCGAAGCCGAGCCAAGCCGTGCAGTATCGGTGCGATTGACAGTCTTCGCGCGGCGGAACGTCAGGTGCTGTCAGACCACGAACGCAGGTTCCTGTTCACGCGACGGGTCGGGCATCTTGCCACGGCCGATGGCCGGGCCATTCCACACGTGATGCCGGTGTGCTTTACGATTTCGCAAGGCACCCTTTACATCACCATCGACGAGAAGCCGAAGCGCGTGGCCGGACCAGCACTCAAGCGCGTCCGCAACATCGAGCGCAACCCGATGGTCGCTATCGTGGTTGATCGGTACGACGAAGACTGGACCCGGCTTGGCTGGGTGATATTGCGTGGACGGGCTGAGATCCTGCACGCCGGGACGGAGCACGATCGGGCGCAGGAGCTGCTACGCTCTCGCTACCGACAGTTAGTGGCGATGCAGATCGCCGAACGGCCCGTAATCGCGGTCCGCCTGGAGCGGGTGACGAGCTGGGGCAACCTGTCCGTGGGGGCGGACGAGGTCGATTATGATGGTCAAGCCTAGAGGCCGTTGCGACCGTGGCGTACGTCCCGGTCGTCGCACTCCGAGATCCTGTGACCCCGCCCGATGCGCGAAGCTCGACAAGCCGTCACTGCGATGAGGGCCAGCGTTGCGACAAACAGCGGTACGTCCGCTCATTCCTCTGATAGGGTTGAAAACGACATTGGTTCGCGCCCCTGATGTGTGCGACATCACGTTCGGTCGCAACCGAGGAGCACTAGACATGCATGTCGGGCTTACCATGTTTCCTACGGATTACTCGATCCCACCGCACGACCTTGCCGTTGCGGCGGAGGCGCGAGGTTACGAGTTATTGTGGTTGCCGGAGCACAGTCACATTCCCAGCAGTCGCAAATCGCCGTGGCCCGGCGGCGCGGAGCTGCCGAAGTATTATTACGACAGCTACGATCCGTTCGTCTCGCTAGCCGCTGCCGCCGCGGTGACGAAGACTATCAAGCTTGCGACGGGGATCTGTCTTGTCGTCGAGCGTGATCCAATCCACACCGCCAAGGAGGTATCGACCGTTGACCAGCTTTCCTCGGGCCGGTTCATTTTCGGCGTTGGCGGGGGTTGGAACGAGGAGGAGATGGCCAATCACGGCACTACGTTTGCAACCCGCTTCAAGCTGATGCGTGAGCGGATCCAGGCGATGAAGCAAATCTGGACCCAGTCGACGGCGGTATTCGACGGCGAATTCGTCAAGTTCGAACCCATGATGCAGTGGCCCAAACCGGTTCAAAAACCTTACCCGCCCATCGTTGTTGGGGGCGCATTCCCCCACGCAGCAAGACGGGCGATCGCCTACGGCGACGGCTGGATTCCGATCGGCGGGCGCGTGCTGGATCCGCTCGAGGTGCTGCCGCAATTCCGTCAGATGGCAAAGGAGGCTGGCCGCGATCCCGCGTCGCTCTCCTTCAACGTGTTCGGGGCGCCCCGAGACTTAGAGGTGCTAAGAAGCTACCGCGACGCCGGCGTTGATCGGGTCGTCCTGATGCTTCCGCCCAAGCCCCGAGACGCGATCTTGCCCATACTGGATGAAAGCGCAGCCCTCGTGACGGCGCTCTAAGACCATCACCCGACAGAACCAAAGCTCAGCGACTGCAGTCCGCCGTTCCCGCAATGAACGACGCAAGTTCCGATGGGCATGCTTAACCATTAATCAATTCACTCTTCGACTGATTGGTGCGAACTCATCTGAGGGCCTACAGGTCTTGTGCTCATCCCGCGCAAGATCGGCGCGAGTTTACTCGTCTTCGTCACCTTCGCTTATCAGTGATTACGGAAAAGCAGCCCAACATGGGTATACCCTCTCCGTTTCACCAGCGAGAACGAACCTCGGATTAATTTCGCGACGAGAAGCGTTGGGCGCCGCGGCTAAAAACAAAACATGAGAATAATGGTGAGACCTCGCCAAAGCACAACCGAACGCAGTCACCCGGAATGCTCGCAACGTGCCACGCCATCGCTCAGTACGGCGTCAAAGAACTTGCGCTATGGCAGCCTTCGCCTCGTTTTGGATCCTGTTCAGGTGATTTTGGTCGCGGAAACTTTCAGCGTAGATCTTGAAAACGTCTTCAGTGCCCGACGGCCTTGCCGCAAACCATCCCATTTCGGTTTCGACCTTGATACCGCCAAAGGACTGGTCGTTGCCCGGTGCTTTGGTTCGCGTCGCCCGAACCGGATCGCCAGCTAGCTCCCTGATGTTGAGCTGTTCCGGGGTTAGCGCTTTTAGTGCGTCTTTCTGCTGCGCGGTCGCCGGCATGTCGATCCGCTCGTAAAAGGGAACGCCAAGCTCCGAGGTCAACTCGGCAAAGAGTTGGCTGGGATCCCGACCAGTCGCCAGCATCTCCGCGGCAAGTAAGCCTAAGACAATGCCGTCCTTATCGGTCGTCCAAACAGAGCCGTCGCGTCTCAAAAACGACGCACCGGCGCTTTCCTCGCCAGCAAAACCGAACGAGCCATTGCCCAGACCGTCGACAAACCATTTAAAGCCGACCGGCGTCTCAACGAGCTTTCGATTTGCCCTCCTTGCAACGCGATCAATGATGGAGCTGCTGACAATCGTTTTGCCAATCGCAGCTTCTTTCCCCCACTGCGATCGCTGTTCGAACAGATAGGCAATCGCGGTTGCGAGAAAATGGTTTGGATTCATCAGACCACTGGAGCGCGTTACAATCCCGTGGCGATCGGCGTCGGTGTCATTGGCAAACGCCACGTCGAATTTGTCGCGGATCTGGATCAGGCTTGCCATGGCATAGGGAGAAGAGCAGTCCATGCGGATTTTTCCATCCCAATCTGCGGTCATGAAGCGAAAAGTGGGATCAACAACCTCATTTACGACGATCGCATTGATTCCATAGCGCTCGATAATGGGATGCCAGAAATGGACGCCGGCTCCTCCCAGCGGATCGACCCCGATCTTCACGCCGACGGTTTTTATCAAAGCCATATCCACAACGTTGCCCAGATCGGCCACGTAAGCGCTGACATAATCGTGCAAATGGACGGAGCGGGATTTACGGGCTCGCTCATAGGGCAGCCTTGAAACGCCTGCGAGCCCATTCTCCAGATAGAGGTTCGCGCTCTTTTCTATTTTTGCCGTGACGTGCGTGTCGGCCGGCCCGCCGTGCGGCGGATTGTACTTGTAGCCGCCGTCTTCCGGCGGGTTGTGCGAAGGAGTGATGACGATGCCATCTGCGAGACCGCTGGTCCTTCCCTGATTGTAGGTCAAAATCGCGTGCGAGATGACAGGAGTGGGCGTATAGCCGCCGCGCTCGTCAACCATGATGTCGACGCCATTGGCGGCAAACACCTCGGTTGCACTGACCAAGGCTGGCTCGGCTAGGGCGTGCGTGTCTATGCCGACAAACAGTGGGCCCGTGAGACCCACCTGCCGGCGGTAATCGCAGATCGCCTGCGTCGTCGCTAGAATGTGATCCTCATTGAAGGAATGTTTCAGCGAGGAGCCGCGATGACCGGATGTCCCAAAAGATACGCGCTGAGCGGGATCGGCCGGATCCGGCCGGGACGCAAAATAAGCTGTGATCAGCCTTGGGATGTTTGCCAGCGATTCCGGCGCAATCGGCTTGCCGGCGGCGGGATTGGAAACTGCCACTTGAACTCCACGGCTCGACGATAGACGATGAGCATAACACGGCACGGCGTTAGTGACCTAGCCATCCGCTTGACAATTGCCGTTTTGGGGGCGCCTCGCCGAAGTGGGCTTTTCATTTTCAAGAACCGAAATTCATGAACCAGGCCAACCAGTCCGAACCGCGATTGCGCCAAAGTTTTATACCCTCGCCACGCGTCAGTTGGCTGACAGCATCGGAGAGAAGGTGGAAACGATCGTCACTGACGTCTCCTGCCCTCACCCGTACCCCTGTTATCGGAGGTTATCAGCGTGGTCGGCGTCGCCCGCATGAGCGGCAAATCCGCCCTGGGGCGCGGTGAAATCCATCACGGATGTTGTTACGCTGATCCTTGCAAGGTAGCTGGAGCGTTCCATCCCACCGCTCTGACGCGTGGCCCTTGCGGGAAGACTCAATGACGTTCCAATTCAGACAGCGAGATATGCCATGGCGAAACCGTTTCCATCGAAGACCCACATCGGCAACCATATGCTGCATCCGGAAACGCTGATGCTGAACTACGGCTACGATCCGCAACTGTCGGAAGGAGCTGTCAAGCCACCCGTCTTCCTGACCTCGACCTTCGTCTTCAGGACCGCCGAAGACGGACAGGACTTTTTCGATTTCGTCTCAGGTCGGCGCGAGCCTCCCGAGGGGATGGGCGCGGGACTGGTCTATTCGCGGTTCAATCACCCGAACAGCGAGATCGTCGAGGACAGGCTCTCTGTCTACGAGCGCACCGAGAATTGCGCGTTGTTCTCATCCGGCATGGCGGCAATTGCGACCACGATCCTCGCATTTGTCCGTCCTGGCGACGTCATTCTGCACTCTCAACCGCTCTATGGCGGGACGGAAACTCTCTTTGCGAGGACGCTTGCCGGCCTCTCCATCGGTGCCGTGGGCTTTGCCGACGGCATCGACGAAACCGCAGTCAGGCTGGCAGCGGAGAACGCCATGCGCAACGGCCGGGTTGCGATGATTTTCATCGAAACCCCAGCAAATCCCACCAACGGTCTGGTCGATATCGCGATGGTCCGCCGCGTCGCCGAGATGATCGGCCAGGCCCAGGGGCACACGCCAATCGTCGGTTGCGATAATACGTTGCTCGGGCCGGTGTTTCAGCGGCCGATTGAACACGGCGCGGATCTTTCATTGTATTCGCTGACCAAATATGTCGGCGGTCATTCCGACCTCATCGCTGGCGCGGCGCTCGGCTCAAAGGCCATCATGAAGGACGTCAAAGCCTTGCGAGGTGCGATCGGCACCCAACTAGACCCCCATTCCTGCTGGATGATCAGCCGGTCGCTTGAAACACTGAGCATCCGCATGGAAAAAGCTGACAGGAACGCGCGGCTCGTGGCGGACTACCTGCGCGACCACGCCAAAGTGGCCAAGGTGCATTACCTTGCTCACCACGAAGAGACCTCACCCGCCGGCCGTCTGTTCGCGAGGCAATGCACCGGCGCCGGCTCCACGTTCTCATTCGACATTGTCGGCGGCCAGGCCGCCGCATTCAAATTCTTGAACGCACTGCAAATTTTTAAGCTCGCGGTGAGCCTGGGCGGCACCGAATTGCTTGCCAGCCTGCCCGCAAGCATGACCCACTCCGGCGTTCCGACGGAGATGCGCCAGAAAATAGGTGTTCTCGACTCCACGATTCGGCTATCGATCGGCATCGAAAACGCCACCGATCTGATCGCGGACATCGCGCAAGCTTTGAACGAGACATAGGATCAGTAGCGGCCGTCCGCTCTGCCCTAGAAACCAGGGATCTGACCTTTCGCCGGATGGGTTTTCGTTTTCAAAGACCTGAATCGCGTATGAACTAGGCCGGGCCGAAGGCAAATCAGCGTAACCTTTGTCGAGGCGGCGCTCCAGCCGCGCTCTTTAGTCCGTAATTTGTCTGAGCTGGCTGCCGATGGGACGTTTACAGGGCAGCAATTCGACAATGCTGCCCTGTTTCAGGAACGGCCTTGCCCAAAATAACGATCCGATCGCAACCTTTTCGATGGCGCGCATGGTCTCGCGCATCACCACGAAAGGCCTGTTGGCGACCTTGCCGTCCGGAAGGGCATATCACTCTCAGCGTTGCAGTCGAAGATGAACGCGACCCTCTCGAACCTCCGCAAAAAGCTACATCCTTCCAAGCCGCCTTCGAAAGTACGAGGAGATCTACGACACTCAGGTTGAAGGGGGCGGGAAAGACTGCGGAGGGCAGACCGAGTGCGCAGTCTTCAAGCGCTGATGACGACCAACCTACTCAAGCGCCTGAAATCGGTCGAAGCCTTTCGGCTAACATCCGGGATAAATTTCCCGCGAGCGACCGCAGACTTATTGACCCGAAGGGATCAAAACTAACCCTCAGCATCTTTGTCGAGGCAGGTGCCGCGGAGGCTTCCCGACGCCAAATCAGGATTTTTGACCCCTTGCAACGCTATGAAAGATGTAGAGTTCGATCCCTATCGTCCGCCCCGAACTCGAGAAGTTAGTACTCGTTCAGAATAGACCGGCCCACCAGTGGAGGTTCGCCATGCCACCAACCGAAATGAAGGATCACGTTTACAAAATCCTAGAACTTGTAGGATCTTCCGAAAAAAGCATTGAAGATGCTATTCAAAATGCCATCACGCGCGCATCAAAGACGATACGCGAGATGAAATGGTTCGAGGTCGTGCAAACGAGAGGCCATATCGAAAATGGATCTGTCCGACATTACCAGGTCGCTTTGCGAGTTGGATTTACACTGGAGGAGTAATTCGATCGGGAAGAACAACGACACGATCGAGACACAGCCGACTTACATTCGAGTCGTGAGGCTCGGCCGCATCCGTGTGTTACGATTAGGTTCATGAACGGCACGCCGGCTTGAGCCTTCCGGCGGGTTAAGCGGTCCCGGAAGGCGGTAGTCGAGCGCGTGATTGAAGCCGGTCGGACTTTTGGGCCAGGGCTGAACAAATCTTCGGTTTGGGAAAGGAAAGCGAGGCGATAATGCAATGTCGCTTTAGTGAACCGGCCGCTGGTGAGTTAAACCAGGCCGTCGCTGGTAATACTGCCCCGATCAGCAAGGCCTCTCAGCGACTCTCTCTGAGCGCTGTGTTCAATCTGAACTGAACGACCGAATTTTATCCGTTGAGGGGAGAGCAAGCCGCGACAACTTTCCGGCCTGGCATTTAAGCCCAGCACCTCCCCGTCCGTATCGCTATGCGACCCCCGTCCGTATCGTTTTTCTTCGGCTTTGCACTGCGCCAGTGACGCCCTATCACGTCATCTATATCTTGGACCTGTGCGATGTTATCGGCCAACGTGCAACATAGATTTCGCCACAGGCGGCGAGCAGATTGAGCACCATCAGCGGGCGCACCGCGAGTGTGATAGAGAAATTCGCCGCTGCGCCCGCGGCGAACGTTTTCACTTTTCAGCTCCGGCAGAACGATTTCCTTTCCGACGGACCTTACGCGAACAACGTGACCGGATGGGTCACCGAGGTCAAAGCGCTGCTCGCAATCTATCGAAGACCGTGCCGGAACCAATCATATTAAAAGCGGTCTGACGACGCAGAATCCTCGAAACGCCACATTCCTCGGCACAGGGGCGGCAGTGAACGCGGCCATTCGCGGGTTAGTGACGGGCGGCAATGCCGACTTCTTGATCGATTGGGCGGCAGACCCGACATTCGGGCAAGACGCCGACCTCAGCGACGCCACCAAATATCCGGACGGCGTTCATCCATCTCAAGCTATCAGAACAACATGGAGGCGCTTTATTACAGGCCCGCGCTGAATGTGCTTTAGCCGGACGCGCCCGCCAAGTCGGTGATCTTATAATGCCCAGGGGCGGGCCAAACTTTCCGCTATTTAGCAAGCGCTTAGAGTTAAGTGGGACTTCTGTTGTTTCCATTGAGTCGCATTGGGTAATTGCCCCTTTGTCCCACCGGCACACCGCCGCATGTTCCCGAGCCTTTATATTCATCTGCTTAGTGCGTCAGGCACCGGTGCTGCGAAGCTGGCGAACCGAACGAAACAGCCGGCGCTATTGCTTTTCAGCTCGAAGCAAATCAAGGGCTCGATACTCGTGCCTGCGGACCACCGCTGGTTTTTGTGAGTAGACCAGCAACTCCCTAATCTCTGCGCTGGGTCTCGCCGCGCTGAACAAAAAGCCTTGCATCTCTCCACATTTCAGCTGGAGAAGCATTTTTCGCTGTTCCTCAGTTTCCACACCTTCGGCAGTTGTCGCCATATTGTGCTCGGAGGCCATCGCAACAACGGCTCGCACGATTCCGGACGACCCGCCACCGTCAGTTAGACCATTGATGAACGAACGGTCGATTTTGATTTTGTCGAAGGGAAATCGACGTAGATAGCTCAACGACGAATAGCCGGTTCCAAAATCATCAAGAGCGACACGCACTCCTATCGCCTTCAGTTCGTGTAGAACCTTGAGCGCAGCTTCGTCATCTCCAATTAGTACTGCTTCAGTTATCTCCAACTCAAGTCGGCGGGCTGATAGCCCCGAGTCTGCGAGGGCAGCAACGACCTTCAAAGCGAAGAGGCCGCTTTTGAACTGCACAGGAGAAACGTTGACAGCGAGTTTTATATGAGCGGGCCAAGCTACCGCCTCTTTGCAAGCCTTGCGCAAAACGTACTCGCCGAACTGTTCGATTAGGCCCGACTGCTCCGCCACGGGGATAAACTCTGCCGGCGAAACAAATCCCCGTTCCGCATGGTTCCAACGGGCCAGCGCCTCACATGCAACAATATGGTTTCCGTTTAGATGAATGATCGGTTGATAGTAAACTTCGATCAGGCCGCCGTCTAATGCCTTGCGCAGCTCTACTTCTATCAACCGGCGCTCCTTGGCCTTCCTCTCCATTTCAGGTCGGAAAAAACGGTAAGTTCGTTTTCCTGATGACTTAGCCTCGTACATAGCCAAATCGGCATTTTGAAGAATTTCATCGCACGTGGTCCCGTCTGTCGGAGCAAAAGCAATCCCGATGCTGGAATCGATGGTTAGGCGATGGCTTGCGCAATCATGAGGATCGCGAATGGCCTCGTAGACACGCTGCACAAGCGCAATGATTTCGTCTTCAAACTCCACGTCCGAGACTACAACTGCAAACTCGTCGCCTCCGAGGCGGGCCACAAATTCACCTTGTACGAGACAGCTCTTGAGATTGCGAGCCATCGATCTGAGTAATTCATCTCCTACGTGGTGACCAAGAGAATCATTTACGGCTTTGAACTCGTCCGTATCCAGGAACAAAACTGCTACTCTTGTCGTTGCGGTGCAGTTGTCGAGCTCACGCCTAAGGTGCTCAAGGAAAGAGGCTCGGTTTGGAAGCTCAGTCAAGGTGTCGTATAGGGCCAACCGTACGGTTCGTTCCTCTGCACGACGTTTCTCTGTGACGTCTTCAATTGTCGTTACCCAGCCTCCTTCAACCAGTGGCTTATAGGTGATCTGCATCCAGCGACCATCTGGAGTCACGGACATCGCCTGATCTGGCTTGCCTGTCGCATAAACTTGTCGGACGCCTTCGCAATACGCATCGACATCACCAATAAAGGTGCCGTTATTCGCTCGATGCTGAACAAGTTCCCGCAACTTGCATCCCGGTCTGACGATGTCAGACGAGAGGCAAAACATTTCTATATATCTCTTGTTGCAGACGACCAATCGTTCAGATGCGTCGAACAGCAGCAAGCCTTGGGCCATGTTATTCACTGCTACATTGAGCCTTCGATGCTGTTCCTTCAGGTGTTTGACGATCCAGATGAGCATTCCGCAAATGATAACTGCCGCTAGGCCAGCGGTCAGAACCAAACTTTGAGTTTCGTCTCGCCAATCGGATAAAGCGGCAGATAGAGTTCTGGTGGCGACCACGACTAGCGGATAGTTCTCCAAACGTCTTCCTGAGGCCAGTCGTTCTTGACCGTCCACAGGGCTGATAACCTGCATGGTTGCTTCACCGCTCGAAAATGCATCAATTAAGGTAGAGAATGCAGAGCGTTGTCCGATCATTCCCTCGGCGTGCGGAAATCGAGCAAGAAGGGTCCCGTCCTGGTGATGGACCGCCACAGTGCCATCTCGCAGCACCACCGAGGAGAGAAAAATCTCGATAGCCTTTGGTGAAATGCTTCGAGTGACCATTCCAAAAAAATCGCCGTTCGGCCCAGAGACCTTTTTAGCGATGACTATCGTGCGACCCTTAGAGACACGACTTTCTACGAGCTCGATGAGCGGTTTGTCGCCGGTGCTTGTTTTGAACGCCTGAAAGTAGTTTCGATCAGAAAGATTCACCGGCGGTACGGGCCATCTCTCCGAGGAGTTCAAGAAATCCCCTTTCGAATCGAACACGTTGACCCCGGCGAAATCAGCAGATTCGTTAATTTTTTCCCGAAGAAACTCGTGAAACTGCTGGGTAGCGATCAGACGCTCAAACTCTTCTTGAGAGTTTAGTCGGCCTACCCGCGCTGCAACGGAATTCTGTATTGACGCAAAATCGGCGAGCTGACGGTCAAAGTGGTGAGCCAGCAGTTGGACAGTGTTCTCCAGCTCTCGTTCACTAGCTTGGATTGCACGATCCCGGAAATCACCAACCAAGACGCTGGTGCCGATTGCAATTGCTGAAATCAGAATTGCGCCGGAAAAGATGGCCCAAAAAACGGGTCCGGCTCCAGCGAGCATGCCGCTGCGCTTAGAATTGTTGAAATAGGCCAGAGCCGCACCTGGGTCGGTACGGTCCGGCATCGAGTGCCCCGTCGTCATCTGCTTCCCCCAACAGAAAACCAATACAGAGGCAGTATGGAGCTTCAGTTATGAAACTCGGTTAGCGGTCGATTAAAACTGAAGCCGCTGAATGGGCGAACAATCTCGTCCGGCCATCTCTTGGCACTCTCATTGGGTGAGCTGATTTGAGCTGGAGTTCGTAGGGTAGTTTTGTCAGCCGCTTGGCTGCTGTTCGCGGCCGGCTTTGAAAGCCGTCTTCCAGATCGTCGACGTGGAGCGGCACCCATTCCAAATACAGACTGGCCAAATCTGAGAGAAATAGGTTTACGTAAGGGCGAACAGACAACGGGATCATCACGGGCCTGCCAAGCCAAGCATCAAGGCTAGTACGGCGACGAGAACACTGATCAAAATCGTATCCTATCGCGTCGCCCCAAAGAGGGGCGAGGCAAAGGCCTTATTTATCGTGGGCCCTCACGGTTCGACACCGTAAATATGCCATTGACCAGGAATGCCCTTAAGGCTTTGAGTGCCACGATCGCTAAACTGCAAACCCGATCCTGCTACCAAATCCTTCACCGTACTTGACACAAGCACCTCGTTGGCGTCGGCGAGCGCCGCCACTCGCGCTCCGATGTGAACGGCAATGCCGCCGATGTCGTGGTCCATCATTTCGCACTCGCCGGTATGAACGCCAGCGCGAACTGCGATCCCGAGGGGCCGGACATCATCGGCAATGGCACGGGCACAACGCACTGCGCGTGCCGGGCCATCGAAGGTCGCGAGAACGCCATCGCCGGTCATCTTGATCTCATGTCCCCGAAACCGCGCAAGGTTGCGCCGGATCGTGCTGTGATGAATCTCGAGGAGATCGCGCCATCGGCGGTCACCGATCTGAGCCGCCGTCTCGGTCGATTTGACGATGTCAGTAAAAAGCACTGTTGCGAGCACACGATCGGCCTCGAGTGGCGTTCGAGTGCCGGTCAAAAACTCCTCGATCGCATCGGCGATCTCGGCCGCGTTATCGCCAACAAAGGGGATGTGGTCTTGTCCCGGTAGTTCGAGGTAGTGCGCACCGGGAATGTGCTGAGCAAGGTAGCGTCCTCCCTCTACGTTGATTGTCACATCTTCCGTGCGGTGGATGACGAGAGTTGGCACCCGGATCGTCGCAAGAATATCGCTAATGTCGATCTGGCTGTTCATGCGCATCAAGGCCTTCGCAGCAGCTGGGTCAGCACCAAGCCTTTCGAACCGGCCCCACCACCGTTGGAAGGCCGAATTGTTTCCGCGAAGTCGGGGCAAATAACGGAAGGCTGCCACCCGTACCCCAACCCTGATCAACGTAGTCCAGGAATTGCCCGAGGGACTCCTCTGTGGGGAGCCAGGAGGCAAAGCGCGCAAAACTGCCATACAGCACCAGGGCCCGGCAACGCTCCGGATGGGTCGCGGTGAACATCGCGGTCAGCGGCCCTCCTTCTGATATGCCA
The DNA here is from genome assembly GCA_963764155.1 of uncultured Alphaproteobacteria bacterium. Classification (GTDB taxonomy): domain Bacteria; phylum Pseudomonadota; class Alphaproteobacteria; order Rhizobiales; family Xanthobacteraceae; genus Bradyrhizobium. Next base: position 36,797 of record CAVXRI010000006.1, on the reverse strand, counting down.
AGCAGTGCGGCATCGCTCATGCCAGCCGCGTCCATCACAGCTCGCAGATCATCCATACGCTGGTCTAGGCCGGGAAGTTCACGAACCCGATCCGACATGCCGGTGCCCCGTTTGTCGAACATGGCCACTCGAGCGTAGCTCGCTAGTCGTCGCAGCCACCGAGCAAAATCAGGTTCATCCCAGTAGCTTTCTACGTTGGAAACAAATGGCGGTGCGAAAACTAGGTTGACCGGGCCCTCGCCAAACACCTGGTAAGCGATGTGGACGTCGCCGCTCTTGGCGTAGCGCGTATCCGGCTGCATGCACCCTCCCAAGCCGCGATTCGCTGGAGGCTATCGCGAGAACCGCCAGTTCACTGGTAAGCTTCCGCTGCCCGAAGCGTTCCCCGCGCGTCGCGATTTAGGAGGGGGGAGACGCTCTACACTCCGGAGGAGAACCCTGGCGCTGCCCCCTCTTCATCGGCTGGCGAGTGATGGAAATTAACTTGTTTTAGGCAAGCCGGGGTCTAATCTGGCTCGATGATGCGAAAAATTTCCGAGGCGGTCAGGTTCCGAAGGCGAGCAGAGGAATGCTGCGAATGGTCAGAGAGAGTGATCAGCCCGGCTGATAAGGAGTCGTGGCTGCGCCTCGCGGCTGACTGGGTTAAGCTGGCGCAAGCTGCCGACGAAAGGTTCATCAACTAGGTCGAGAACAACCGGGCCTCGGCCCACCGCAAGAACCCATCCATACTTAGTCCTGACAGAGTTACGGCCACCCTGAAAGTCTCATTCAGAGGCTGGCTCAATCGAGTTTGGCAGCAGCGCCCGCGCGCTTGAACTTCATTCAAATGCCACGCCGATCCGTCTTTGGTGACGCCAGACGATATGGGCTGCTGAACGAAAGCGGCCGTCGATTTCAGCCGCTCGCCGGTGCAGCCCCCGAGCGCGAGCCCGAGCGACATCAGGCTCAACAGTATCGCCATCACCTTGCACATCTGTCGGCTACGTGGCGGCATCTTCGCATTGTAGCACCGCCGGCAAGCCTTGTCGTGCCGTCCGCCTCTTTAGCATTATCACTCAGTAATTGGGTGTTAATGACTGACGAGCAGCTGCATTTGGCCTGGCCGCGAGACTATGTGTGGCGGCGAACGGGCCGACGTCGTGCGACTGGTGCAAATGCCCGGAAAGCCGGAAGCGCTCCCACAGTGGCTGCTTAGCGGGTTCTTGACCTGGCTGGGCGTTCTGCTGTCGGCCGAGTTTGTACTGGCGGTCATCGCGGATATCCTTGGACGCATTGCGTCGCTAGTCGATAGGCTGCTCTCGGAGCGCGTCAGCAACACCTCGAGCGTCCGGCTAATGCGGCATGCCGCTACGCTCGACCTAGAAGATTTCGAGGACTCCGAATTCCAGGACCAACTTGAGCGGGCGCGGCGGCAGACCAGCGGACGGATGACGCTGATGGGGCAACTCTTCGGGCAGGCGAACTTTGAAGGAAAAGTCTTCATGGGTCGCAGCAGGCGAGATGGCACAAACGCGTCAACGCTCGGTCGGCGCTTGGGTTGGATGGGCGACCGTGATCGGGCCGATAGCCCTTATCCTATTGCTTGTTATCGGGCCGAAGAAGCGCGCGGACGAAATTCAAATCCCAAACTGAGGTACTCCCTCCTCGAAGGAATCGTGTCCAAGCATCGGGATCGGCCGCATCGCGCCGGGCGCTCTCTGCATTGGTCGAAGCTGAATAACCCGGCGCGTGCAGGACGGGGCCTGGTGAACGGCTCGTTATTCAAAATTCTCTGGGTGACAATCATCGGTATCTGATCGCCCGCCGCCGCTACGAGGGTGCCGTAAGTCGGTAATCGCGCCCAGATATAGTTCGCGAGTAAGTCTAGGAACTCTTTTTGCTGTCGTTATTTTTCACTGAGAGTTCAACGGGTCCCAAGGCCGCCAAGTTTGTGGGAGCGGACCGCCATGTCTGTGATAGCAGCGCGCCCTTACTCCAGCCGGTGGAGCAGGCTGCTACCGACCGCGTTCATCACCTACAGCCTCGCCTATGTTGACCGCGCCAACTACAGTTTCGGCGCTGCAGGCGGCATGGCGCACGACCTCAACATCGACGCCGCCGCCTCCTCACTGCTCGGTGCGCTCTTCTTCCTCGGCTATTTCTTCTTCCAAGTGCCCGCCGCCTTCTACGCGGAGAAGCGGAGTGCGAAGGAGCTGATTTTCTGGAGTCTTCATCCTGTGGGGCATCTTCGCCGCAGCGACCGGCCTGCTGACCGACATTCGGCTGCTCTACGTCGACCGCTTCCTGCTCGGCGTGATGGAGAGCGTGCTGCTGCCGGGAATGCTGATTTTTCTCGGCCACTGGTTCACAAAAGCGGAACGCTCCCGCGCGAATACTTTCCTCATCCTCGGTAACCCGATCACCGTGCTGTGGATGTCGATCATGTCCGGCTATCTGGTGCACGTATTCGGCTGGCGCGGCATGTTCATCATCGAAGGAGCACCGCCGATTATCTGGGCCTTTGTCTGGCGCGCGATGGTCGAGGATTGGCCGCACCAGGCCGCCTGGCTCGATCCCAATGAGCGCGTCGAGCTCGAACGCAAGCTCGAAGATGAACAGCGCCAGTTCAATCCGGTGAAGGACTACCGGGTAGCATTCCGCACGCCCGTGGTCATCACGCTTGCGATCCAGTATTTTTGCTGGAGCGTCGGCGTTTATGGCTTCGTCATTTGGCTGCCGTCCATGCTGAAAGCGGCCGGCGAAACCTCGATCGTGCTGGTTGGTTGGCTATCCGCTGGGCCGTATCTTGCCGCCGCAGCATTGATGATCATCGGTTCGTACTTCTCGGACGTCAACGGCAACCGGAAGAACTTCGTCTGGCCGTTCCTGCTGATCGGGGCAATAGCATTCTACGGGTCCTACCTTCTGGGAACGTCGAGCTTCTGGCTCGGCTACGGTCTGCTGGTGGTTGCGGGTGCCACGATGTATGCACCGTACGGCCCGTTCTTCGCCTGGGTAGCCGAGATGCTGCCGCGCAACGTGGCGGGCGGCGCGATCGCGCTGATAAACTGCTGCGGCGCGCTCGGGTCGTTCGTGGGATCGTATTTCGTTGGGTGGCTCAACGGAGTGACGGCTGGTTCGGGCGCGTCGTTTCTGTTCATGGCCATTGCCCTGCTGCTATCGGCGGTCCTCACTCTGACGCTGCGGAGCCCTGCCCCGGCTGCCAGCCCGGCAATGAACGCTTCAGCACAGTAGAATTCTCCTGCATGCTGGAAAAGGCGGTCCGAGCAAGTTCGGCCCGATCTTCGCGGCGTCCTCGATCGGCCGAGAGCGCCCATCCTGAGTTCGACTACTCCGCTGTCCCAGACAGGCAAATGCCTCCCAACGATCTTGAGCCCTCCCGAAGCAGTATGTTCCTCTTGAGCCTCATAGCTCTACAAGGTGCGCGGCGGTTAAAATTTGCTCCACTCCTCGGAAAACCGGGTCTTACCGAAGACGAGTTCGGCGGTGACCTCCTGGAACTGAATCGCGGCTTGAGGGTGTCGGCGACGACGCCCAATCGATCTAATCGTTCCGCACAGCGACAGTGCGCAACATCCTCGACCTCCGTAACCAGTTCTCCCGGTAGGCCAGCATGAGCTTGCCCCTCATTCAGATTGACTAGATCCGGCGAGATTGACTGAAAATGTTTTCACCGTAATCTCTATGAGCGCAGCTTCTTAGCGAGGCCGGATAGCGGACTTATCCAATGCCCCATTGCACTACTCCGACGGGGTCGGCGCCCTCGCCTCCTTTCGCCCGCTGCGAAGCTGCAGATCTTTGAGGACTGCAAAAGGTGGTCTTGTCATAAGAACAAGGAGAGGATCATGAAGCGCGCCAACGAACCACAGTTCAAGATCAGCCGCCGCACATTGCTGGCCGGCGCCGCAATCGGCGCCACGCAGATCGCCGCCCCCTTCGTCATCACCGCGCGGGCCGCGGAAGCCATCAAGATCGGCCTGCTGCTTCCCAAATCCGGCCCCTACGCCGTTCAGGGCGAGACTGGGTCAGAACGGCGCGCAGATCGCCGTCGAGGATTTTGGCGGGCATGTGCTCGATCGCCCGATCGAGATCGTCTGGCTCGATGAATCCAGCCCGCAATCGACCCAGCAAAACATGCGAAAGCTGATTGAGGAGGAGAAGGTCGTAGCGATCCAGGGTGGCGTTTCGAGCGGCGACGTTCTCGCCATCATGCCGGTCGCCGAGCAGGCGAAAATGCTGCTGATGGCGAGCGGCCCGAATGCCACCGAAATCACCGGCAAGAACTGCAACAAATATACGTTCCGCGTCGATCTTCCCAACAAGGTAACCGTGCAAAGCGTTTATCCGCAGCTGAAGGAACGCGGCAAGAAGTGGTATTTCATCGTCGCATCGTATGCTTGGGGCATCGACGCCTACAATCAAATGAAAGACGTTCTCGTCAAGGATGGCGGAACCGTGCTCGGATATGACCAGGCGCCGCTCGGAACCACCGACTATCAGTTCCTATATCCTCAAGCTGCGCCAGGCCAAGCCGGACGTGCTCTATGTCGGCCTCGGAGGGACCGATCTCACCAATCTCCTGAAGCAGATGCACGAGATCGGCCTGACGCGACAGATGGCGCTGTCCTCGCCGATCGTAAATGATAGCGACCTGTGGGCCGCCGGCCCCGACGCCGCGTTCGGCACCTATCCGAAGTTGTGGAACTACACCGGTCCGCATCTCACCAAGCGCAGCGCCGAATTCGTCGAGGCACTACAGGAAAAAGTACAACGCGCCGCCGGAAGTCGAGGGCTGGCAGGACTGGTTCGGCGCAACGGCCATCCTGACCGCGATCAAGGAAACCAAGTCGACGGATTCAGCCAAGCTCGTCGCGTTCCTGGAAGAGCACAAGTTCGACGGCTACAAGGATGCGCCGATCGGCTTCCGCAATTTCGACCACCAGCTGGTCCAGCCGCTGCTGGTGGCATCGGTGAAGGAAAAGATCACCGACAAATACGACTACTTCAACATCGACAGCGAGTATCCGAAGGACCTCGCCCAGCTCGATGCGGCCTATGGCAGCCAGGCCGATATCGGCTGTCAATTCAAGAGCTGATCTGAAATCCTTGCTCGATTGACCGGCGTGACGGCCTAGGCCGTCGCGCCGGTCCTCGCCCAGCAACAAGCGGACACGGCATGACCGAGTTAATCATCTCTCAGGTCGTCAATGGGCTTGTGCTTGGCTTTCTGTATGTCCTGATCGCGATCGGACTTTCGATCATTTTCGGAATGCTCGGCGTGGTCAACTTCGCGCATGGCGTCTATTTCGCGCTTGGCGCCTATTTCGCCCTCACCCTGCGCGACAATCTCGGCCCGTGGGCGATCGTGCTGGCTCCTCTCGGCGTCGGCATTATCGGCATGCTGATCGAGATGACCCTGATGCGCCCGCTCTACGGCAAGGAGCCGCTGCTCGGCCTGTTCATGACCTTCGGAATCGCACTATTCACCGAAGAACTGATCCGCACCATCTGGGGCGCGGCCGGTCGTCCGTTCAATCCGCCGGCCTTTCTGTCTGGGTTCATTGTCTGGGGACCGGTCCTGGTCACCAAATATCGGCTGTTCGTGCTGGTGATCACGATCGTCATCCTCGCTGCGCTATGGCTGTTTCTTGCACGGCACGCGATACGGCCGCATCATTCGCGCCGGCAGCCGCGATCCTGAAATGGTGAGCATGCTGGGCATCAATCTCAAGAAGGTTTTTACTGCGGTGTTCGGTCTCGGCACGGCGGTCGCGGGCATCGCCGGCGTGCTGGCCGCGCCGCTCTGGAGCGTGGTCCCCTCGATGTCGGAGGCCGCGATCATGCCGGCCTTCGTCGTCGTCACGATCGGCGGCCTCGGCAGCTTCGGGGGCGCCGTGATCAGCGGGCTGCTGGTCGGAGTATCGGTTGCGCTGTCAATCCAGTTCTGGCCGGCGGCATCCACCGCCGTGATGTACGCGCTTATGATCGTTGTTCTCCTGATCCGGCCGCGCGGATTGCTTGGCGAAAGCTGGGAACGATTTGAATGAAGCCGGCCCGCAAATGGCTCCTGCACCCGATTCTGGTTGCGGGCATCGTATTCGCCGTGCTGCCATTCGTTTTGCCGCGGATCGGCTCGACCGCCAACCCTGGCAACCGAGATCGCGATCTACGCCCTCTATGCGCCTCGGGTTCAATCTCCTGCTTGGCTATACCGGGCTTGGTCTCATTCGGCGCGTCGGCGTTCTTCGGCGCAGCCAGCTACGCCGCCGGCATTGCCGTGCTTCACCTGTTCGACAACATGTACTTCGCGATCCTGTTCGGCACCGTGACCGCCGGCGTCCTGGGGCTTGTGATCGGACTTCTCATCCTGAGACGGCGCGGCATCTATTTCTCGCTGCTCACACTCGCCTTCACGCAGCTGTTCTACGAGATCGCCTTCAAATGGACCGATCTGACCGGCGGCGAAAATGGCCTGCAGGGAATTTCAAGATCGACGCCTCACTTCTCCGCTGGCCTATCATTATTTCGTGGTTGGCGTCGTGCTGTGCGGCATGTACGCGGTCTGGCGCATCGTTCACTCGCCGTTCGGACGCGTGCTGCAGGCGCTCCGCGACAACGAACAGCGCGTTCGTTGCCTCGGATACGACACCAAGCGCATCAAGCTGATCGCGTTCATCATCTCCGCCACGGTGATCGGCCTTGGCGGAAGCTTACTGACCTTCCTGATCCAGAGCGTCTACGCCGACAATCTTAATTGGCAGCATGCCGGCGACCCCGTGATGATGACGATCCTGGGCGGCATCCACCACTTCCTCGGGCCGACCTGGGGCGCGGTCATCTTCATCATCTTGAGCGACCAGTTGAGCTCGCTGACGGAGCACTGGTGGCTGTTCTTTGGCGCGATCCTGATTGCCTTCATTCTCCTGTCGCCCGAAGGCATCTCGGGAATTTGGATTCGGCTGACGGGGTCGGCGGAACTGGACATTGACAGCCGAAGACATCCCGTCACGCCCGCGAAGGACCTCAAGGGCCTGCTTGACCTCGATAAGCCGACCATCGGCCGTCGGAGAGGAGATCGTGCTCAGCGTCGACGGCCTGTCGAAGAAATTTGGTTCGCTGGTCGTCGCCGACAAAGTCGATCTGAAGGTGAAAGCACGCACGCTGCATAGCCTGATCGGCCCCAACGGAGCCGGCAAGACGACCTTCTTCAACATGTTGACCGGGCTGATGCCGAACGAGGGCGGAACGCTGACGTTCCGCGGCCTCGACATCACCGGCATGCCCGCTCACAGGCGCATCGATGCCGGCCTCGCACGCTCCTTTCAGATCGTCAGCGTATTCACCAATCTGACGGTGTTCGAAACCGTGCGGGTAGCGGCGCAAGCACGCTCACCCGTATCGCAGTTCGCTATGGCGCGATGCCTATCGGCTTCCCGAGGTTTGCGAAAAGGCCTGGACGCTGCTCGCGACCGTCGGTCTTGCGGATCGCGCCCGGGAGCTTTGTGCGAATTTGGCCCATGGCGAACAACGCCTGCTCGAAATTGCAGTGGCGTTGGCGACCGAGCCGGAATTGCTGCTGCTCGACGAACCCCTGGCGGGACTCGGCGACGCCGACCGCGAACGGATCGCCACCGTGATCCGGAAACTGTCCCGCAGCCACACGGTGCTGCTGATCGAACATGATATTGACCGCGTGCTCGCCCTCTCCGATCGGATCACGGTACTGCACCAGGGCCATGTGATCGCAGAGGGAGAACCTGCCGCCATCGCCAAGCGATCCGAGCGTGCTGGAAGCATATCTTGGCCGGCACGGCACGCGGCGTATACAGCCGGCCTCGACGCGCACCGGTCCAACGTCGACCGCTGCTCACGCTGAAGCGGTGTCGACGCCGGCTACAATGCAAGCCGTATCCTTCACGACATCGATCTCGAAGTGCGCGAAGGCGAAGTCGTCGCGCTGCTCGGCAGAAACGGCGTCGGCAAAACCACGACCCTGCAGACCATCATGGGTCTGCTTAAGCCAACCAAGGGAACCATCACCTTCGACGGCCACAACGTCACTTCCCTATCGCCGGATCGGATTAACCGGCACGGCATCGCCATCGTGCCGGAAGGACGTCGTATTTTTCCGAACCTGACCGTCGCTGAGAACCTGGCCCTGGCTCAGCGCGAGGGCGGCTGGCCGCTCGAGGACATATACCAGCTATTCCCGAAACTGCGGACGCGTCAGGACGCCCGTGGCGAAAACCTTAGCGGTGGCGAACGACAGATGTTGGCGATCGGGCGCGCATTGTGCGCTCCCCAGCGATTGATCCTGCTCGACGAACCGTTCGAGGGCCTCGCACCCTCCGTGGTTGCGGAAGTCCTCGCTGCGATCGAAAAACTACGTGAAAGAACCAGCATTCTCCTCGTGGAGCACAAGGTGGACCTCGTGCTCGACTTGGCTGACAGAGCCTATGTCATGGTCAACGGCGAAATCGTTCACTCCAGTCGGAGCAGCGTGCTTCAGTCCGACCTGGAGCTGCAATCAAAGCTGCTTGGCGTTGGATGATCGCAGCGCCGACTACATCCAAGCCGAACTCGATGCGCATCTTGGTCATGAAAGGGCCGTCCTGCAGCGATATTTTCTCCAATTTGCTACCCAAGTTATCGATAGCATCGAACAGGGAAATCGTGATTGGGACGATCAATCGGCGAGACGCGCTCGACGGCGGCGCGTACCGCCCTTCCCGTCCCCAACCCCACCACCACCGGCTTATCGCTGCGCAGCACCGATTCCAGAAGGTTTGCCGCGCGCTCCGCGATTCCCGCAGCCGATTGCGCCGCCGCAGGATCGTTTGGCACCACCTCGCAATATGCGAGCTTGAAAGCCTCTTTCAGCCGTGCCGCAAGCTCCATACAGGTGGCGATCGGATGCTCGAGGCGGAACGTGATCAGGCGTTCGGCAAGGCACAGAGACACCAGGCTCATTCGCGTGAAAATCTAAGAACGATATCGCGCAAGTCATTATTACGGTGCTACCACAAAGTAACATTTATTCGATTGCGAAGACTCTCTCTCGTGATAGAAGCCGGTCTCAAAACTCGTCGGAGAAAAAAGTGGCTAAATCGAAAAAAGTAGTTCGTCGTTCGTGGACAAAACTTGATGTACGGCAAATGAAGACAATGGCGAAAGCGAAGTCGGGTGTCAAAAAAATTGCAAAGGCTTTGAAACGAACTCCCGGTGCTACCGCCGCTATGGCGACAAAACTTCGCGTGTCTCTGTCGATGCGCGCCTAAACCGTACCACTCAGACGTCGAAATCCGATTTCTACCGGAGAAACGCAGGGTCGGTCCGTCGCAGTGCTACGATTCACCGGCCCTTCCCCCTGCCTCTGCGGCGGTGATCTGCCCGCAGTGACGAGAAGGATATATTTCCCAGCCTTTGTACGCGGCGCGTGAGGTCGATAAAGGGGGGTTCAAGCAGTACTCTTCATCGATGGAATTTCCTGCCGCCAATTCTGGCCGTAGCATTCCCAACTCCGCACCAACGTGCTGCCAAGAGCGAGTAGATTTGAGTCGCTGCTAGGATGCGCTCGACGGAACAGTATTCATCGGTTTGATGGGCCTTTGCTGCCTCTCCAGGCCCGAGAATAATCGTCGGCGGATTTTCAAAGGCGGGTGTGAGTACAGAGGCGTCCGTGAAATAGGGAGCGGTGTGCGTAACCGAGCCCGGATCCTCGCCTGTTACCTCGCGAACGACGGCATAAACTTCTCTGATCCATGGATGAGTAGGATCGGTCCACACCGAACCGACGTTCACAATGGGCTCCAGCGCAACATCGTCACCCAATTCGGCGCGAAGATGTTCCTGGACGCGCGAATGTTCCAGGCCTGGAATGCTCCGGATATCGATTCCGATTTCCGCCCGATCTGGCACGGAGTTGACGTTAAGGCCGGCGTGGACGGTGCCAACATTTAGAGTGGGCGAACCGAGATGATCGTGTGGCGCGACATTGAATTGAAAATGTTCGAGGATCGTTAGGGCGCGCGCGGCCTTGTAGGCTGCGCTCACGCCCAGATGGGGCATCGATCCGTGGGCCGTAACGCCTGACAGGATGGCGCGCAGCCACAGCGCTCCCTTGTGGCCGACCACAGGATGATTCGAGGTCGGCTCGGCTACGACAAGTGCTCCAGCGCGCCCAAGAACTCCGGTACGCGCGAGGTGGAAAGCTCCCTCACAACCCGTTTCCTCTCCGCCGGTGATGACGAGCACAACGCCGTTGGTCTCACGTAACGCTCCGGCCATATTGCAGATTGCAGCCACGAAAGCGGCGACACCGCACTTCATATCGGTTGTGCCGCGGCCATAGAGGTTGCCGTCGACTATGCGACCCGCGAACGGATCGAAATTCCATGGCGCGTTACCGAGTGGGACGGTATCGAGATGGCCGGTAAAGCAAAGCGGAGGTTTATCGTTGTTGCCGCCAATCCGGGCGACTAGATCTGCCCGCCTTTCCCCGAAACTGTGCACGGATGTGGCCAAGCCGAAAGTACGCAAAACTTCTTGAAGGTGCAGGATACATTCGAGTTCGTCGCCAGGGGGATTGATCGTGTTGAATGCGACCAATCTACGCGAGAGCTCGATGGGATCAATCGACATTCGGAATTTCCCGCGTTGTGGTCAGCCTTTGGTTTGATGGTTTGGTCCGGTAAAGCAGCCGGTCGGGTGAAAACTGGATCAGCGGCTTCGGGCGCTTAACCGCGCTCGAGCTGTTGGATCGTCTCCAGCTAATTGCATCCTCCAATCTGTCGTCGCCCCTCCCGACTGTCGCAACGAGATTAGCCGAAACTGAGTGCCTAGCCGGATAGGGCGCCTGAGGGGCGCCCGGTTAGCATCGTATCCATCCCGAACTGATCACGATGGCCTCAGCCATTAGCTACCTCCACCAGGGCTGCTGCTCGGTTTGGATAGCCATCAGCGTGGACTAGGATGTGTACTCATAAACGCGCGCATCCGAACACGTCAATGTGCGCTTCCTCGGTTTTCACCAGCTCTAGTCGACCGTATCCCCTCCCTTGGAGCGGTCCAGGAACTTCTTCCGAATAGCCGCTCCAACCGTGTATTTGGGATCTACAAAATTACCCAGTCGCACCATACCGCATTGTGAGAGCATCATGTAGGCATCCCACTTATCGAAGCTATAGTCTTGCACCATCCACCGGATCAGTTCTCGGTAAGCAATGCGGGCCGCGTCCTCTAGAGGGCGCGTGCTGCCGATCGCCATGATAAAATCTTCGCGCTCCAGTCGAGGCCATTCGATTGTCCAGTTCTTGATCAGATCGACCTTTATCGTGGTGACAGTCGGGTACTCGACGGCGACACCGCAGACCTCTCCGTCGCCCTGGCAAGCATGAGCATCGCCGATGAATAGACGTGCTCCTTTTGTCCGTACAGGAAGGTATGTGATGCTCCCAGGTCCCATATCTGGGAGGTCCATGTTGCCGCCATGATTGTCAGGCGTGAGGGAATTGATCGAGTCGATTTCCGGAGAGCAGGAAAGTGTGCCGATATGCGGCTTGTACGGCAATTTCACGCGATCGCTCCACTGCACCCATTCCCCGTCAAGATCGATCTTGCGCACCTTCTCGGGCAGCGGATCGTTCAACGTTGCGGTGTAATACGTCCCGGTTAGCGCACCGAATTCCGGAATCATGCAGCAGGTTCCCCGCGGATTGGGGCCGCGCGGCACCATTGATTCGATATAAACGGCGAGCGCATCCCCTTTCTCTGCGCCTTCGACCATGATCGGACCATTCTGCGGATTGAGAAATGGCATGTGCAGCAGCTCTGTTGGTTTGTCTTGCTCGCTGCGAATCTTACCCTCGAATGCATCCCGTGTTTCCACCACCACCACATCGCCCGGTTTGATGTGTAGTACAGGATCGGAGTAAGGACCCATCGTGTAGTGATATTGTCCTTGTTTTTCTTCGGTCAGGTGGTGGGTCTTGGGCTTGCGTCCCTGGCTGGCGCCGCGGTGAGCAACGATTGACCGCGTCAGCCACTCCACGTCTTTCGAAACCATATGATACATGGACGTCTCCTCAGGTTTCAGCATTGAAAGCAGCGCGGGGATGGCCAATTCAGTTAGATGGCCAAGAACTCCGCAAGACGGGACGTGCTCCGGATATCATTGGCGTCCAGCACCCGGACGACCCGTCCCTTGTCGAGTATGTAGGCACGGTCAACGATCTTCTGCACTAGCTCAATGTTCTGCTCAACTACCAGCACCGTCAGTCTCCGCTCAGCCTTCAGGCCAAGAATGGCATCACCAATCGCATCGACAATGTTCGGTTGCACGCCGTCGCTCGGCTCGTCGAGCAGCAGGATCTCCGGCTGGCTGACTAAGGCGCGGGCGATCGCCAGCATTTCCTGCTGGCCGCCGCTCAACGTGCTTCCGCGCTGCGCCTTGCGCTGGTGCAGGAACGGGAAATGACGATAGGCAAGATCGAAATCCGGACTGTTCCCCGTTGTGGCTCTCGCCCCGCCGATGAACTGGCCCATGCGAAGATTATCGATGACGGACATGTCCGGAAAAATGTCCCGACCTTGCGGAACATACCCGATGCCGCGGCGTGCGCGACTATGCGCCCGCTCCCCGGTGACATCTCGCCCGTACAGGAAGACTGAGCCGCCGCGTACCGGCAAAAGGCCAATCAGCGTGCGCAGCAGCGTGGTCTTGCCCATGCCGTTCCGCCCCAGCACGCCAACGATCTCGCCTGGCGCCACGGCGATGCTGATGCCCTGCAGCACATCGCCGGTGGAATAACCGGACCGAAGCTGTCTAGCCTCCAGAAGCATCCTCTCGTTCCCACCTATGCTCATGCGCGACCCAGATAGATATTACGCACATCCTCATGCGCGGTGATTTCGGCCACGCTGCCCTCGGCAAAGATACGGCCCTGGTGCAACACCGTCACGTACTGCGCCACTTCTCGTACGAAGGCGATGTCATGCTCGACCACAACGATAGTCAGCCCCATGCTGTTCAGCTGGCGCAGCACGTCGGCGGTTTGCATTGTCTCCTCGGGCGACATACCGGCTGTCGGCTCGTCCAGCAGGACGATATCCGGACCGCCGGCTAGCACCATCGCGATCTCCAGCCATTGCAGCTGATGATGCGGCAGTTCGCGCGCCGGCAGGGCGACCATCCGGTCCAGCGTGAAAAGGCTGAGCGCGTAGCTATACCGGCGTTTTGCCTCCGATTTTGGCGTCACCTCCGTTGAGCGCCGGGCAATTTCCAGATTTTGTGCAATCGTCAGGTTGTGATAGGCGCGGTTCGTCTGAAACGTAAGGCCAAGCCCTTGGCGCACGCGGCGAAAGGCTGGAAGGCGTGTCACGTCGCGCTCGCCCAACAGTACATGGCCTGCATCTGGCGCATGAATTCCGCCCAGTAGCGCGAACAGCGTCGATTTGCCGGCCCCATTGGGGCCGATGATGCACCGGATTTCTCCGCGGGGGATCGACAAGTCGATGCCATTGGTCGCCACAACGCCGCCGAACCGTTTGGCCAGCGCTCTGGTACTGATAGCGTGCGGCGCACTCATATCGGACCGTCCGGCGCCGAAACTGTAGCGGCAGCTCGAGGTTTCGATTGGCGCAATTCGGCGATAGCGGCAATGATCCCGCGCGGGAAGAATAGCATGACCGTGAGAAGCAGGGCGCCCATGATTACGGGCGCGTATTGGTTTCCCGCCTCGGACAATGCGTAATTGATCCAGTTGAGCAGATAAGTGGAAATGGCTACCGCCAGTAGCCGGTCCCTTCCTCCGACTGCCACCCAGATCACCGGTAGGGCTGCCGGCACTAGCCCTACCTGCGACGGTGTGATGTAATTGCCCCATTGAACGTAGAGCAGCCCCGAGAGGCCTGCCAGTACAGCGGCCAGCACGAATACAGCAAGCTGATGGATGCGTATGTCGTAGCCAAGCATCTCAGTGCGCAGCACGTCCTCGCGAATAGCGATTAGCACCTTGCCGTAATGCGAATTCACCAGCAACCTACAAAAGACATACGCGATCAATGTCAGGCCGAGCGTGAAGAAGTAGAACCAATATCCCTGGAATACGAGATCACCGATCTGGAATGATGGAATGCTCGTCATTCCGTTATATCCCCCGAGCTGTACGGTGCCGATGCGCCATTGATATCCGGCGGTCTGGCCCAAAAACGTCTCCAGCAACAACGTGAAAACTAAAGTCAGGATCGGTATGATCCAGCTCTGTACCCGGCTGAAGAAGACGAAATACCCGAAGATGGCGCCGACAATCGCACAACAGACAATCCCGCCCACCATGCCTATCAGCGGACCCCAGCTTGTTGCGCTCAGGTTGCCGGCGATAATTCCGTAGGCGTAACCGGCAATACCGAAATAGGCGACTTGGCCGAAACTTAGTATGCCGCCGTAGCCCCACAGCATCGAGAGGCCAAGTGCGAGCGGAATGTTCAACAGATAATAGGCAGCGTTTGATGCCTGGAACTCGCTTTGATAAAGCGGCAGCAGGAGCAAGGCCAGCAACACTGCGCCAGCACTGAGCCAGAACCGGGCCGACTGGCCAATGTCCTCCCCGCCGTTCAGCAGTCGCCATAGATGCATCCCCATCATCCGCCGACTCGACGTTCGGTGAAGCGTTGCAAATAGGCGGAGATGCCATTTGGCATTAGGCGAATCACGATGAGCGCCGTCAGCAGCAGCGCCACCGTGCCGAGGAACGCGCCGAAGATCAGCCCGACCGGCGTCTTGACCGTCGAGAGCAGTAAGCTGCTGCCCACTGCGCCGGCTAGCACGTTGGCCCCACCGCCCACCACTACGGTGATAAACGCGGGCGCGACGAATTGCTGGCCCATTAATGGAGAAATGGATGCAGTCGGTGCCAGTAGCGCCCCGCTGATACCGGCAAGTCCGGCCCCCAGAGCAAATGTGAGCATATAGACTTGATCAGTGTTCACGCCGAGCGCCTCAGCCATCGCCGCTTTCTGCATGGTGGCGCGCGACATTAGCCCGAATCGCGTGTTCCGGTATGTCCACCACAGCGCCGCGACCAGGAATGCGGAGATGCAGATCAGCACGATCCAGTAAGTGGCAAAGGAATAGGAGCCGAGCGCGAATGACCCGCCGGGAATCCCGATGGAGGGCATAAACGGCCCGAACAGCAGAAGCGTCCCTTGCCCCATGATGAGGCTGATGCCCCAAGTGACCACGAGCGCACCGAGCTCTCTTCCGTAGAACCGCCGTATGATCAAGCGCTCCAGGACCGCACCATAAATGCCGACTAAGAGGAAGGCCACCAACACCGCGAGCGGAAAAGGAATTCCGTTATGGGTGGAAATCGTTGCGGTATACGCTCCCATCATCATCAATTCGCCATGCGCCAAGTTGATGATGTTCATCATGCCCAAGATAACCACCAGCCCGATCGCTGCGAGCAACAGGAAGCTTGCGTTTGTCAGGAACTGGTAAAGGATATTGGCAGCAAGTCCGAGCGCGTCCATTCCGCAGGCCTTCCATGCGGCTCGCCCGGGCACCCCTAGCCCGGGCGGCATCACCCCGCCGTATCAGGTTTTCTTTGGCGCGTTCTTCGCAAACATCGCGAAATATGGATCTTCATCCGGCACATACTGCTTGTATTCCGGATGCTTGATCAGGTTCACGCCTAAGCGCTGCAACCACCAAGGCTCGATGGACGGCCAGGACCGCGGGAAACTAACGTTATGGTTCTCGTCACAAACAGCGAGCCGGATATAGTGGGCGCAATGATGCGTGCCTGGCTCCAAGAACACCGCCCCTTCCGGGGCCTCAATCGTCCAGCCGGCCTCCAATGCTTTCTTTACTTGCTGCTGATCGGTAGTTCCGGCCAAGCGCACCGCCTTTGCATAAAGGTGGATGGTAAAATACGTGTTCTGCGCCATTTCTCCGATATATTGATCATCTGGGAACATCTTCATCCAACGATTGACAAAGGCTCGGTTCCTATTTGTGGGAACCTCCATCTGGTACTGGATGGCGTTATGCATTCCAGCCAACGATGGTGGCTTGAAGCGTCGGTGCTCGTAGCCCTGCGCCATATTTACGGTGGAGACCATGGGTAAGCGTAACCCTGCCGCGGCGGCCTGCGGGTAGTAATTGTGCTGGTTCTGGCCGACCAACAGGGTCATCACCCAGTCCGGCTTGGCCTGCTGGATTCGCGAGATAACCGTGCTGAATTCGGATACCGAAAGCGGGATGAACTCCTCGCCAATAATCTGTCCACCCACCAGAGGCGCGAACGCTTTTGTCCAGGCGGCAGTGAGTTGGCCAAAATTGTAATCAGCTGCGATTGTGTAACCGCGCGGCCCGAACTTCTCCACCATGTAGCTGACGCCCGGGATAACCTGTTGTTCGCAGACGGGGCCGGTGCAGAAGGTGTTAGCGTCGGCCACGCCGCCTTCGTATTGATTCGTGTAGAAATAAAGCTGCTTGGCCTGATCAACGATCGGTCGAATCGCTTCCCGTTCGGCAGAGGCGAAACCCGCCACCAGCACGTCGACCTTATCTTGCTGGATGAGTTGTCGCGCCAGCTGCTGCCATAGCGCGTTATTGCTCTGCCCATCGGGTGAGATCAGTTGTACCTCGCGGCCGAGTATACCCTTCTCGCCCGAATCAACCAGCACCTCCTCATCCTCGGCGAACACCACGTCCTTCTTGTCTTTGGGGCCTCCATCGTTCACAACCGGAAGCGTGGTGCCGGTAATGCCGATGGTGGGCGCCGTGCCCGCGAAGCTCCCCTCCGCACCCATTCCGCCGGCTCCGACCGGGCCGCCCTTCAACATCTTGCCGTCGTTGATTTCTTTCACCGCAAGTTGCGCCGCGTGCAGCTTCTGGAGGCCATAGACGGATAGGTTCCCGGAAAAGTCCTCGATGAACCCTAGCTTCACGGGGTCGCCAGTGGCGGCCTCCACCCGACCGGAACGGGTCATGATGCTGACGGCGGGTAAACCAGCCGCGGCGACAGTCGCGCCCATTCCCTGAATAACCGTCCGTCGCTCGATCGAGTGGCCGCTATCCGTTTGCTCGGCCCGCGCAATGGAAATGTCCGCAGCCATGTTCGTCCTCCTTGATGTTCTGTTCAACTTTGTAAGCGTCCTCTCATCGGTCTCTGACGAATGGTTAGCCTGTGCCCCTGCGAGGTCTCTTCCCCAGCATGCGCTCGCCCGTCCTCGCGCCCGCCTGCGGCCGTCCTCAATCGATGATCCAGGTGGAAATGGCTTCAAGCGCCATGCGCCGGCGCATACTTTGGGCACGCAGCATCGAAAGCGCTGCCTCCTCTCCGACACCATGGCGGCGCATCAATTCGCAAGTGGCGCGTAGCACTCCGACAACATCTCGACCGCTTCTGGATCGAACGCTTCCGCCTGGAGCGTTCGGTAAATTGGCATCTTATAATATACTCGGCAGAGCTTGCCGCACCATTTCAAATGTTAGTGACGCGTCATGCTGGTGCAGCACCGGCATTGAAAGCCGACAGACCGCGTTAACGAGTTGCGCCGGAGCAAATGGCTTCGTCACAAGGACGCTCTTAGGCACTCCCATTGACCGCCAGTTTGCCGCGCCGCCGCCGGTCACATAAACGACCGGAATTTCCGGGTGCATCTGTCTACAACACCGGGCAAGCTGCCAACCGTCCATCCGCTGCCGCCCGAGATCGATGTCGGTTATAAGAGCGCAGTACTGAGGCTCGGCTTCCTCTAGAAGTCCGAGCGCCTCCTCAGCCGAGGCGACGACTGTTGGGCTTAGACCGGCGTCGCTAAGACTGTCCTCAGCCACGCACTGTATGAAAAATTCGTCTTCCACTAGCAAGACGGTGGGAACATCGGCCTGCATTGCGTCTCTTCCACACCGAGTGGACACGCAAGTACCTGAACTCACGATACGAGCAAGTGGTGGCGGAATAAAGTACGCCGACCGGACAGTAGCAGTCGGAACTTATTGAGCTGGGGACTCAATATTTCAGCTATCCGAGCCAGCAATCATCGCGCCTACATCCAAGGCCATCAACCACTCGTCCCCCTCCTTGAGAACGGTTACCACAAAGCCGCCCTCATTCGTCATGGGATTGCTTTGTGGTCGTGAGAACGGGGCGTAAGGCAGAGGACACGGCGCAGCGTCCGCTATGCAACCAACGGCGTCGGCGCGTTATTCGGCAACGGATTTTTTAAGGTCAGTCGAGCTAGTGCTGTTGCAGTCCTCAAAGAGGGAGACGCGATACTCTTCGGCGCGGCGTTCCCACATCTCTGCTTCGAAGAGCCACTTCCATGCGTTCTCGGGATCATACATAGCGCGTTGTCGGCATCCCGCTTGGTTCTCGCGACATTCTTGTAGCTTATCCATCGTGCTTCCTCGTATAGCGATGATCTGGCATTGGTCGCGCCGACAAGGACGCTCCATTTCCAGCCGACTTGCTGCGCGACGTGGTACTCGAAATCCGGATTGCGGTCACGCCGCCTACATTTACTGCTGGGAGCGGCGCTGGTTTGCGCTGAACTCGTCCAAGCCCCTTTCGCAGTGTCGTGCGGCCAGCTCGCAAGTCTCGGCCCAGAGCCTCAACATCGAGGTCTGATAAAGAAAAAAGCGTTTTGCGGCGTTCAGTCCAATGGAGGTAGCTGCGGCGGCGCGGCTCTGCCGATCGTTGGCGAATTGCGGTGCGTCAAAAGTTTTAGATCAGCCATAACGTCTCGTCCCTATGTTTTCTCCTAGCCCGTGCGAATCAAAGCATCAGCAAGGAATGAGTTTCGAGGAACAAATATTAAAATGCGGAGCTCGATCCTGATGTGTGATACCCAAAGCGGCGTTGTGAAGTCAGTTGGAATCTAACGAACTTCAACCGTCCGTGGACGGCCGAGAATTGGTCGGCTTCGGCTTTTAATCGCTTCTGCTGCTGTACGCAGTGCGGCATCGATTAAAACGCCTTTCGTCGCTGCGATGACTTCGACGGTGGCGATTACAACTTCTGTTGTCTTCTCGATTTTTTGAATGCAATCGCTAGTCTCGTTGGCGATGCTCACGTCCGGCAAGAGGCAGTATGGCAGAGCGCGAGTATCCGTTTTAACTTGTTCGCTCAATTCTTTCTCCCTCTGGAATTCGAAAGCCCTCGCAGACGCGACCCAGTGCGTTGCTTGACTCAGCTTGACATCGCGGCAGTTGTTTGACGACCCAAGTGAAAGTTACAAAAGAAGCTATTGAGCTCGTGCCATTGCAGCTTCGATGCCGCAGTGCACATCCGAGAGGCGGAGGTACTCCCGAGCGGGGCAGAGAGACCGCGGCGGGCGTAGCGACGCGACACGATCCACCCAGAACGGGAGCCGTGTTGAGGTTGACCTGAAGTTGTCCGCAAGTCGCGTGCGTCTTCAACGAAGCGAGATGAAAACTGAGACAACTCGGAGCGCCAAATAGGTCGCGGCAAAAAGAGCGAAGCCCCAAGCCCACGCCACTGGCGGCGAGGCAAGCAAACCGCCCCCAGTTCAAGTATTCCTTCGGTTGCTGGGCCGGACGCTCGGTCCGCTTTTGAGTAGAATTGTCATTCGCGGTTCGTCCGTGTTGCGTTAGGCTTGCGACCGCTTTTATCCCCCCGACTCGTCAATTCTGCGGCTGCCCCGCGACACCAAAAGACCCCGGATAGCTCCGAGGCCCTTTATCTGCAGCGTACCTGTTCCGCGCACTCGTCGCCGTTAGATAGGGACACTGTAGTAGTCGTCTATCGAACGGGTTCGGCTGGTATCGTCCCAATTCCATGTAGTGTCGTTGCTGTATTTGGGTGCGCCTTCAAGCTGAGTTTGGGTCACGCCAGTGACGTAGCCGCCGAGATCAGTGTCGTATTTCAGGGACTGCCAAGGCAGCGGATAATGGTCGTTGCCGATCCCGAGAAATCCGCCGAAGCCCAGTACGGCGTATGAGACTTTGCCGCTTAGCTTGTCAATCATCACCCTCTCAATGGAGCCGATCTTGGTTCTATCCGCACCGTAAACTGCGGTTCCTTCGACCTTATCGCTTCCGATCAAATTGCCGGTTTCTCTTGCCTCCGTTGCCATAGCCATCCTCCATGTTGGTTAGAAACCTCCAACAAGGTCGATCAACTATTTGTTCCGTGCTGCGGCGGGGGCTGCTTGCTGGTTGCTGAGCGTGATTGAATGCGCTGCACCGGCTCCTCATTGCCAGAAATTAGACAGTCCTCAATAAACGCTACGCCGCGCCCTCGGAACCAATCTCATCCGTAGGACATTGAATCGCGCAACCCACGAAGGGAGGCAATCGATGTCGGCTGCCAAAAAGCCGCTCAACCCAGACGATTTCCCGGTGCATGTTGAGGATGACAAAATTAAAAAGCCGGATGGGACGCCCATTGCGGAAGCCGAAGACGATACGGAAGCGGCGGACATTGCCGAGCGTCTGAACGACGATGAAGCTAGACGCGAAGAAGATAAGTGGTCGGCGTAAGCTTCGGTTCTTATGTTGGCTTCGCAGAGTTCACCGAAGTTCGGATTTTTGACGACGCATCGTAAATTTCTAGTTTTAGCATGGGGTATTTCGTCAGCAATTCTCTTGCCGATTTTTCGGCGGCGCTTTGCTCCGCGAACGCGGTTTTGAAACGGCCATCGACCACCAGCGCATATCCTGCTGCGGGCGGAAGATCAGCGCGTTCGATGATTCTGGGCTGTTGTGGTTCGAGTCGAGAAGGCTTCTTCATAGCTTATCCAAGAGATTTTATGGCCGTTGTTTCTGGGTCCGGCGGCGGAGAAAATCGAAGGGTGGGTAATGCTGACCCACCGTAAGCACAGACCACGATGATGATGACGCGAATAGCCACAAACATTGCCTGCTCCTGTTGCTTGAGAACAGATTGGCAGAAAGTTGTTTCGTGCACCTTAGGATGATTGGTTTTCAACCGGTTCAGTAGATGGGTAAACGCTTTCCTGTAACCGGTCGAGTTCTAACCGCTTGAGCATGCAAGGCATCGGCAATTTGGACTCCCAAATCTGAAATAGTTCGAGAAACTCGCGACACCTTTCGCATACAAACATCGCGGCCCCAAACTCGGTACCTTCATTTCGTGCTGGCAGTTCAAGCAACAAGGGTTCATCGCCAGAGACCGAAGGCAAGGGGTGTGCTAAACCGGGAGCGCACAACCGCGTTCCTAATTCAGACAGCGCCCGGGCAGATTCGAGCCCCCTCATAGAACAGAAAACGTATTTCGCCAATTTGCTGCATGGCGTCGCGGCCCCGTATCCTCCCTCTTGGCTTTTGCTTTTGCATGACGGACAGCGGAGCCGCGCCAGCCGTTACTCACGGCCATAAGAGCAATGCCCCCGCGACGGCGGAGTTCGATGACACAAGAAACTTCATGCGGCATGGTCAACAAGGCTGTCTCAGCCGTTCTCTCGCGGTTGTAACGGCAGGAGCAGCCATGCGCGACTGCGCGGATCAGGGCGACAGCGAGTGCGATGCCGGTCGCCGCCGACAGGAAACTCTGGTGCGTCAGGCCCAGCATCTGCACGAGATAGGAGATCGTGCTCTCGCCACCGTAGTTCTGCCATTTGGTGTTGGTGATGAAGCAGATGGCGGTATTGAAGGAGAGATCCTCGGCGACCGCGCTCTGACCGGCCAGGATTGAACGGCAGCACGGCCTGCAATCGCATCACGCCATAGATGGATCAGGAAGCCGCCGACGTGAAACAGCAGCATGGAGACCGTGTAGGTCAGCCAATGCTGCTCGCGCTTCTCGCCGGTGACGGTCACGAAAATGCCGCCGAAGAGCAAGCCCCACAAGCCGCCCCAGAATGCGCCGTACTTGCCCCAAAATTTGACCCGATCGCCCAAGTTGTAGAATCCTATGACCTTTTCCTCGCTGTGATAGCCCTTACCGATAAGGGTGAGCATCTTCATATCGAAACCGGCCTCGGCCAATTTCTGCAGCCCCACCTCAGCGCCCTGATGATTGTTGAAGACGGCAATGACGGCGTCATTCTGGGCCATTTGTTTCTCCGTTGCGGATCTCGTCGCGACTGGAGGACCTTTTGCGATAAAAGCGAAAAGCTGAATTAAACCGAGAGTCACTCGCGTGGCATCTTGGTAAGCCAAGGTTTACTTTTCGAACGGCTCAATCAATAGAGCCCTACTTTGCCGAGACAGTTTTGGCGTAGAAAGCGGATCTGACTCATTGATCGAACGTGCGCAGGAAAGACTCACCGCTCAATGTGCGGGGCTATCCAAGGGTGAGTTTTGGGCAATGGATGGCGATGAGAGGCCACTGTCAGCGAGCGCTCAGCGGCGTTGCATGGCAATTGCGATGACTGGTGAGCTTTTGCCGCAAACAGCCCCAGCAACCTTGTGGCTCGGGACGAACGTTTAGGCGCTCGCCCTTAGCCGACCTCTTCCGCATTAGGCGCTGCTCTTCATCGCGCCGGTCGTCGTCATCGTCGCGGTGGCGCTGCCGCTGCTTCTGGCGTGAGCACAAACCTGCCACAGGGCCGCCAATCGAAGCGGCCCTGTGGCAGCTCCCATTCCCTTCGTACGCCTCTCGGGCTTCGGTACCGCTTCGCCGCGACAATCACACCAAGGTCTATTGCCCGCGATCAAAAGACGTTATGCGACCGCACCCGCTTTTCGAGTATTTTCGCAGTTCTAGCCGCGCAATCTGATTGCGGTGGACCTCGTCCGGGCCATCCGCTAGCCGAAGCAAGCGCGCCGTGGCGTAGGCCGCCGACAATCCAAAGTCGTTACTGGTGCCACCACCACCGTGCGCTTGGATCGCCCAGTCGATGATTTGGCAAGCCATATTAGGGACGGCCACTTTGATCATGGCAATCTCAGCCTTTGCAACCTTGTTTCCGACGGTGTCCATGGCGTGTGCTGCGTTCAACGTAAGCAGACGCGCCTGCTCGATCATAATTCGTGCCTCGGCGATTCGCTCCTGGGTCACCGTTTGCTCAGAGACCGGCTTGCCAAACGCGACCCGGCTTGCTGTACGTCGGCACATCTTCTCCAGGGTACGCTCGGCGAGTTCGATCAGCCGCATGCAATGATGAATACGGCCCGGTCCAAGGCGCCCCTGGGCTATTTCGAAGCCGCGACCTTCGCCGAGGAGCATATTGCTGACGGGAACGCGGACATCCTTGAACACGACTTCAGAAGCCCGGTCGGGCACCCCGTAAAACCCGAACACCGGTATCGGCCGCAGCACATCAACTCCCGATGTCTCCATCGGCACGAGGAGCATTGATTGCTGCCGGTATCGATCCGGGTTTTTAGGATCGGTTTTGCCCATAAAGATGCAAATTTTGCAGCGCGGATCGGTCGCGTTGGTGGTGTACCACTTTCGGCCGTTGACGACGTATTGGTCGCCCTCCCTCACGATTGAGCTTTCGATGTTCGTCGCATCACTGGAGGCTACTGCGGGCTCCGTCATAGCGAAGCAGGAACGGATTTCTCCGGATAGCAAAGGCTTTAGCCAGCGCTCCTGCTGCTCTTTCGTGCCATAGCGCGCAAGCACTTCCATGTTGCCGGTATCCGGCGCTGAGCAGTTGAACAGTTCCGGTGCAAGATGCGAGCGGCCCATGATCTCGCAAAGTGGCGCGTATTCGAGATTGGATAGCCCGGCACCGTGCTCGCGCTCCGGCAGAAACAAATTCCACAACTCCTCAGCTCTGGCCTTCGGCTTTAGCTCTTCAACAAGCGGATAGACTTTCCATGGTCCGAGGTCTTCGGCTTCTTTGTAATAGCGCTCCTCGTTCGGATAGACATACCGGTCCATGAACGATTCCAGCCGCCGCTTGAGCGATTGCACCTTGTCTGATTCCGGGTAGAGCATCCTGAGAGACTCGCGTTTGAGTACGATTTAGTGGATCGCCGCGTACATAATCTTTTCTTC
The DNA here is from genome assembly GCA_963764155.1 of uncultured Alphaproteobacteria bacterium. Taxonomy (GTDB): domain Bacteria; phylum Pseudomonadota; class Alphaproteobacteria; order Rhizobiales; family Xanthobacteraceae; genus Bradyrhizobium. The sequence continues at coordinate 12,858 of CAVXRI010000006.1, read as the reverse complement.
GGAAGCATCGGCTGCCGCCATTTCTTCCACGATCCGCCCGCCGCGCGCCACGAGAATGCGATCGGATACGGCGAGAATTTCGGGCAGGTACGAGGAAATCACCACAACGGCTTTGCCCTGTGCGGCCAAGGCGCGGATTGAGGCGTAAATCTGGGGGATCGCGCCGACGTCCACACCGCGGGTCGGCTCGTCGAAAATAACCAGCGACGGCTCCTGCGCCAGCGATTTGGCAACGACCACTTTCTGCTGATTACCGCCCGAGTATTCAACGATCTTCAGGCTGCGCTTGAGTGCCGAAATCGAGAGCGCCTTGACCCAGCGATCGGCAATCTTCTTGCGCTCCTTAAATGAGTACAAGAACCGCTTGACCTTGCCTGCAGCCAGATAGCCAAGGTAGATATTGTCGTCAGCGGTCATCGTCTCGAAGAAGCCGTCGAGCTTACGATCTTCGGTGATATAGACTATGCCGTCGCGTACGGCCTGTCGCGGCACACGATAACGGATCGGCTTCTCGTTGAGGTAAATCAAGCCACCGCGCAGGAAGTTGCGCTTGCGCGCGCCGCAGATGATGTGCGCGATCTCTGTGCGCCCGGAGCCGACCAGGCCAGCAATGCCCACCACCTCACCTTGGTAAACCGAGAAGGACATGTTCTTTACGATGCTGCCCATCGTAACGTTCTCGACCGAGAGAACCCGGCGCTCTTCTCGTTGCCTTGCTGCAGGCTTGGCGATCGCGCGGGCCCCTTCGCTTTCGACTGCACCATACCGGGTTGCGGCGACCTCGCGGCCGACCATCATTCGCACGATGGTCGGGCGATCAAGATCACTCGCAGGACCGGTGCGAACCAGCTTGCCGTCGCGCAGTACGGTAATACGATCAGCGACTTTCAGCGCCTCCTCGAGCGCGTGGGAGATGAAAACAATTCCCACTCCTTGAGATCGCAGACTGCTCAAGAGATGAAACAGATGCTGCATCTCCTCGGGCGTAAGGCTCGCCGTAGGTTCGTCGAAAATGATCACGCGCGCGTTGTGACGCACCGCGCGCGCGATCTCGACCATCTGCCGCTTGGCCGTGCCCAGCGTCTCGACGAGCGCTAACGGATCAACGTTGAAATTTAGCGCTTGCTGGGATTGCTGGGCTGCGATGTTGATCTTTCGGTACACGGTGAAAAACTTCTCCATGCCCAACTCGAGATTCTGCGCAACGGTCATGGAAGGGACCAGGCTGGTCTCCTGGTAGACCATAGCTACACCGTTCTTCAGCGCCTCCCCGGGAGAGGAGAAAGAGACCTTCTGGCCTGCCAAAATATAGTCGCCTGAAGAGAGTTCGATGGCGCCCGAAATCGCCTTGCACAGGGTTGATTTACCCGCACCGTTTTCGCCAAGAACGGCATGGATTTCGCCGGGACGAAGGTCGAAATCGACACGGTCGATGGCGTGAATGCCGCCATATATTTTGCTGCCGGCCACAATCCGGAGGATGGGTTCGATCTCGGCTGTGCTCACGTCCGCTTCCCCTCAACCGCGCTAAGCAATTCCGCGATTTTGCCATGGCCTTTGGACGCAACAAGGACCCGGCCCCGATCAACGGCGACCGACGTCACTCCATGAAACTTGCCCGATGTGCGGCTATGAAAACTGTCGATCGCACGGCCGCTCTGATCGAGCCGAGCGACCAATCCGTAGGAACGCGGCGGGGCCCACGGTTTCTGAATGCCGAGCTTCTTGATCCGTCCTATTTGGGTCGGTTCTCGATAATCGAAACTGCCTCCGAGCGTCGGACCAACCCACAAATGCGGCGGCACTTCTGCCATCATGCGCCTCCGAAAGCCGTGCTCGCGCAATACGAACTCCGTAAGCTGTGTGCGCAATGCGAAGAAGGTTATCCAATAGTCTCTGTGTACACCTCGCTGGATGCGCCCCGGATAACCGGCAAAGTTTTTCACCAGCACCCGACGACCGCTTCCGGCGCGATCAACGACCGTCAGACGATGCGCCCATGTCTCCGTGACGAGAATATTCTGTCCATCATGCGCCGTTGCGGCACCGGAGGGCCAATCCAGCCCTTTCGTCAGCACCCGGGCGTTGGTCAGCGCCCTGTCGCAGGTAATGAGCCGCCCCGATGGGGAACGCCTTTGCATCAAGTCGGTCAGCCACTGCTCGGGCCAATTGTGCAGAGATCCGTCCGTAACAATAACCGTCCCGTCGTCGGCGACCGCAACGGACGTGGCACAGCGGACCGGCTCACCATCTACCTTCTCTAGCCACTTCTGCACTGTTCCTTTGGCATCCACTAGGCAGACACCACCACCCGCAACGCAAACCAGCAGACCCGCGCCTTTCGACCAAGCTAGGCCACCAGCAGCCGTGTTGAAGGCAACGAACGGCCTCCGTCTCTCGAATTCCTGCCCTGTACATGCAAACACCGTTGTGCCCGATGAGACGTAAAGTGTCCCGTTTTCATCAAGCGCCAGGGCATCCGGAGCGTCGAAAGGCTGACCAAGTTGGCGCGCATGATCCAGCGTTTCGTTCGGGGAAAACCCGCCGTCGAGAACCGGAATGGCGTGAACGTCGCGGTTCGGAAAGAAGACGCGATCGAGGATGTCACGCGCTAGCGACATGTTCCGTCCTCGCGGCAACCGGTTTGGGCTTAGGACTTTCCTGCCTTTTCTCCCCCCAGTAGGATTCCAAACTCGTCCAGGTCGGATCGGCGTCGGGCAAACGAAGGCGACCGATGCGGTTGTTCTCCAACCCGCCAATATACAGATAACCCTTGTGCTCGCGCATCGACGTAATCGTCGGATGCGAAATTCCCTCCGGATCCCAGAGCGACTCGTGCACCGTCCCGTTATCGTCGAATTTGACCACGCATCCAAAATTGATGCCTGGGCATAGCCATTCGTCGGGCGGAATCTGTTTGACCATGCGCAGCCGAAAAGCGGGGTCGGCCATCGCGAGATCGTAGACTGGCGAGCGCAGTCCCACCAAAGCCAGCCAGTATTTACCGTCGGAGGCTCGATTGATGTTGTCGGGGTAGCCCGGAAGATTGTCGGCCAGGATTTCGACGGTGCCGGCCTTCTCGCCTGCAATCCAGTAGCGGTAGATTCGACACAACCACGTGCTCACCCAAAGCACGGCGCGACCGTCATGCGACACACAAACGCCGTTCGGGAACGCCAGGTTGGCGAGCACCGTGTGGGTTTTCCCGGTCACGGGATCGTGGCAGACGAGCCGTCCATTTCCTCGTCCCTCGAAGCCGTCGAGCGCCCAATCCGATAGATCGTACCGCGTCGTTGCATCGCTGAAGTAGATTTTGCCGTCGGGTGCGATATCGAGATCATCCGCCAGCCATAGCCGGGAGTCATCCTTGAAGCGATACCAGGTGCGATTGGTTTCGTCCGTCACCTTGAAGACCGTGCGGTCTGGCTTGACGCCGTAAACTCCCATTCCAGCAACGCAGACAATTAGATTTTCGCTACGGTCAATAGCCATGCCCAGCGGCCTACCGCCGATCCTGGCGAACTCCTCGCGTCGTTCATAGTTGGGAGCCAGGAACCGAATGATCGATCCGTTTCGGTTCACCGTGTACAGATGGTCATCGCGGTCGAGGATAATGTCTTCCGGTCCCTCGATGCGGTCCAGCGCGATCGCCTCCGCGTTCTTGAGGCGATCGTTTTCGGCGAACACGGTCCCGCTGTTCCGTTCGATGGAGGCCGGCGGTGTAAACTCGACAAGGCTCGGGCTCACATAGATCTTTTGCAGAATTTTGCTCTTGTTCTTAACAAATTTGACGTTGAATCCGACAGCCGCGAGCAGGATGGCACCGATCGCCGCGGTCGTGAGACTGCCATGGGTCCCGAGCTGCACCAATCCGTTGATGAGCAGGAAGATGATCGCCGCTCCCATCAACGCACGACTGATCGTGCCTCGTCCGCCACTAAGACTGATGCCGCCCAATACTGCAGCCGCTAGCGCGTTTACCTCCCAGCCGACGCCAGTATCTGTGCCCGCGCTGTTCTGGCGCGCGGCGTAAAGAATACCGGCAAGCGAACACAGCACTCCCGACAGCATGTAAGCGAGAAGCAGCGAACGCTTAACGTCAATACCAGCGTGACGTGCCGCCTTGCGGCTCGAGCCGACCGCCATGATGTGCACGCCGGAACGAATTCGGGTCAGATAGAGATGGGCGATGATCCCGATCACGATCAGGCAGAACATGTTGATCGGGATTCCCAGCACGAAGCCGCCGCCGACGTAGTCCCACGCCGGGCTGTCCGAGGGATGCGCCGGCGAGCTCGGTCGCGTACATCCCGGTGATTTTGTTGTAGGCGGCTCTGAGTACGATGAGGACTACCATCGTCGTCAGGAACGGGCGCGTCTTGGCGTATGCGATCATCCCGCCATTGATCGCGCCAACTATTACGCCCCAAAGGAGGACGGCAACGACCACCAACGGCAACGGCCATTCCTGCACCTGCAGAAGGTACAGCGTCAGAAAGTCGGCGATTGCAAACACGGCGCCAACCGAGAGATCTATCCCTCCGGAAAGGATCGAGATGGCCATCGCCATGGCCACAAAGCCCTGCTCCGGAAAGCTGCGCATCAACTGCTGAAGCTGCGGCAGAGACGTGTATCCGGGGATCGTTAGGATGAACACGCTGAAGACCAGGATTAGCAATGTGAATGGGACGATCGGCTCCATCCATCGCTTCTCCAGCAACTCGCCGACAAAGAGCTGTGGGGAGTAGCGATACCAGAGGCGCCGTAACCCGTTCATCTGATCCACTCACAGTCGCGGACGCCCGCACAAGCGGGCGTCCTCATCTGGCTTTCTCGGCGCCCTATTCCTTCGGCACGACGAAGCAATAGTTCCGATCGTCCTTGCTCGAGACCCAATAATTGGTCGTGTAGTAGGCGTATTGCGTTGTTCCGGCGGGACGGCTGTCCTGCAGCAGAGTCAGCACTGCATTGACGATCGCCTCGCCTTGCGTGTCGGCCCGATAAGATAAGTTCTTCGTAAACAAGCCCTGCTCCAGCATGTCGCAGTCGGCAGGCTGGCCATCGCTGGCAACGAAGATCTTGATTTGGCCCTGTTTGCCGGCGTTCTTGATCACCTGAGCCGCGCCAGCCGTTTGCGGTCCCCACACGCTCATGATGCCGCAGAGATCCGGGTTCTGCTGCAGCACGTTGGTCGTGACTTCGGAAGCCTTGTTGGCGTCCCAATTGGTCGGCTGTGAAGAAACGATCTTTATCGATTTATCGGCATTAAGCGCTTCCGTCGCCGCTTTGGTCATGTCGAGTGAATAGGCGGCAGTCGCTTCCCCCTGCAGGATCGCAACCTTGCCGGAGCCTTTGCCGCCGCCGCAAGTCTTTATAAGTTCATCCGCCAACATGTGGCCGAGCTTGGGTACGTCCGCGCCAACGTAGGCATCGGTCAATTGGTTCGAGGCCATGTTCACCTGGATCACCTTGATTCCGGAATCAACTGCCCGTTTCAATTCACGTGCGAGCAGCGTCGTGGTTGGATTCTGCACGATGAGGATGTCTGGCTTGTCATTGATCAGAGAGCTGACCGCCTGCAACTGCACATCCGATTTGAAATTCGGATCGCGCGTGACCAACTTGATGCCGTAGTCATCAAAATGCGCCTTCATGACCCGCGTCCATTCCGACTCCAGGACACCGAGCCAGACCGGCACCCAGGCGACGGTTTTGCCTTTGACCGCGGTCTGGAATTTCTGAAATAGGTCAGCCCGCGGGTCCGCCGCGTTGGCGGGAGTGGCCAGTCCGGCTACTGCGGCAACTACGCAAAGCCCCGCAAGGACGTCCCGCATTGCGGGCCTTGTTCTGTCAGACATCGCTTCCTCCTTTTGTGAACCCGTTTATTTTTCCTTGGTCTCGGGTCGGTGGCGAGGTTCAGTCGCCCTGTTTGGCGGTCTCCTCGTCGCGAGGGTGAATGTAGCTGTCGAGCATGATAGCCACGAGTAATACTGCACCCTTGATCATGTCCTGCGTTTGAATATCGAGGTTCATAATGGTCATTGCGTTGAGCAGCACGCCGATCAGCAGCGTTCCCGCGACCACGCTGACGACATTGCCGCGGCCACCGACAAGACTGACGCCACCCAGAACAACAACCAGAATGACATCGAAAATCATCGTCGATTTGGCGATCTGAAGGTGCATGAGCGCAGTCGAACCGACCATGATCACGCCACCGACATAGCCGATAGCCGAACAGATCGCATACTCGAGCATGGTCAGCGGACGGGTCGCGATTTCAGATAGCCGAGCCGCCTCAGCATTGTCCCCGTGCGCGTAGATGAACCGTCCGAGTACGGTTTGCGATAAAAACAGATGCAGGAAAACCGCACAAATTGCGAAGGCTATGACCGGCACGGGCAATCCCCCAGCTAGCGTACCTCCTAAGCTCAACAGCCAGTCATGCCCCGGCTGCAAAAAAACCTGATAGTGCGGCACAACCAGCGCTCGGGTCACACCCAACACGAGCAGGCCCGAGGCCAACGTGGTGAACAGCGGTGGTATTTCGATGACGGAAACCAGATAACCGTTGCCGATGCCAATGATGACTGACAGCAGTAGCCCAAATCCGATTGCGGCAAGAGGCGGCCAACCATTGTTGATCAGCGTGATCGCAATGGCCGATGAACAGGCCAGCGTGGCGATCTGCGACAGGTCAATGCCTCGTCCAATCACGACCACGGCCATCCCCAAGGCCAGGATGCCGAGGATGGAAATGTTGCGCGATAAAGTGAACAGGTTTCCAAGTGAGATGAAGCCGGGAAGGATGATGCTTAGGAGAAGAAATAGAACGAGGGTCACGCCAAGCACGATGACAGCCTGGCTCGGCCCGCCACCTCCACCCTGCTGAACGCCGGCTACCGTCTCGCTCGACACGTTCCATCCTCTTCAGCTTCAAAGGCCTCGATCAATCGGTCGAAAGCTCCGAGTGGCGGCGATCTGACGCTGTTTGCGAACAATCAATTTGTTTCTTGTACGTTATTTGTTATAACAGCCTAGTCCAGAGGTGTCCTACATGTCAACGATCTCAGTGCCGCGAACCGAGACGGCACTCGGCAGCGGGGTCAGTCCGTTCGGCGCGCAAATCACGCGAGACAGCGTCAGCCAACAAGCCTATGTCGCGATTTGCAATTCGTTGATGCGTAGCCGGTTAAAGCCCGGGCAGAAGCTTGTGGCCCGGCAGGTTGCGGACGAGCTTGGCATCAGTGTCACTCCAGTGCGCGAATCCCTCCTTCGGCTTGTATCGGAGCACGCCCTGGCGCTCGACGACCGGGGTACCGTGGTCGTACCCGTCCTCACGCTTGAACGCTGCATTGAGATTTGCGACCTTCGAATGCTGATCGAAGGGGAAGGTGCCGCGCGCGCAGCGAAGCTCGCAACAAGCGCCGAGGTCGACGAGCTACTTGCGATCCACGATCGGTACGCAAAAACCGAAACACTGAGTAATTATGCCGTCGCGCTTACCGAGAACGAGAACTTCCACTTCGGCCTTTGTCGGCTTGCGAACTCGCCTGCACTGTTTCGGATCGTCGAAAATCTCTGGATGCAGTTCGGGCCCATTCTTTCACATCTGTATGATCTTAAATTCCCGTCCTTTCCATGGTCAGAAACATGCCCATATCCGCATCATCGAAGCCTTGCGCAAACGCAACCCCGACCTCGCGCGGAAGGCGATTAGCCAAGACATCCTCATCGGCGGCAAGACCCTGTTGCAGAAGCTCAAACCGTGACGCTCGCTGCGTAAGTCTGGGCTCGAGAAAAGGTGAGATAGCCGGACGTGGTTGATAGCAACTGGGCTGCAAACGGATTGGCGGACCGCTTCGAACGGAGGAGCACTATCACGGTCGGCAGATGCTCTGCTTCTCCGAACGCGCTGCCACGCTCGCTGAAATGTTTGAGGGCTTGGTGGCTCGTTTTCCGCACCGGCCGGCAATCGTCGAGGATCGAACCATCACGTATCGTGAGCTCGATGAGGTGGTTTGGAGAATAGCCACAGGCCTGAGCGAGCTACGAGTGACGCGCGGCGACCGCGTCGCACTTTTTCTTGGCAATTGCTGGGAATTTTTGGCGAGCGTTTTGGCCTGCAATCAGATAGGTGCCATTGTTGTTCCGATCGGTACTCGTCAGCGAGAAGCCGAACTTACCTTTTTTCTTAATGACAGCGGCGCAAAAGTTCTTGTGTTCGAATCCGATCTCACCGGGGCTGTTCCGCCTCCGGGCAAGGTCCCTGCCCTGACCCATTCCTTCGTTGTTCGCGGCGCGTTAGCGGATGCTCGCCCATTCTCGGATCTTCTTGCGATGAGCGCGACTACTCCTCGCGTATCAGGCCTTTCTGAAGAAGATGTCGCAGTGATTCTCTATACCTCGGGTACCACCGGCCGGCCCAAGGGAGCGCAGCTCACGCACCTCGGTATCATTCACTCCGCCATGACTTTCGCCCGCTGCCACGGATTGAGCGAGACAGACCGCGGCCTGGTCGCGGTGCCATTGTCACACGTCACCGGTCTGGTTGGGGTAGCACTCTCCACGATGATCGTCGGCGGTTGCGTCGTGCTCATGCGGCAGGCGTACAAGACTCCCGATTTCCTTGCTCTCGCAAGTCGCGAGAAGATAACTTATTCAATTCTCGTACCCACGATCTACACGCTCTGCGTCATGTCGCAGGAATTGCCCACTCATGACCTTTCGTCCTGGCGCATCGGCTGCTTTGGGGGCGCACCGATGCCGGTCAAGACCATTGAACTGTTAGCAGAAAAGCTGCCGCATCTGCGACTGATCAACGCCTATGGCGCAACTGAAACCACCTCACCGTCTACAATTATGCCAAGCACGCACTGGCGCGATCATTACGACAGCGTCGGAATCACGGTACCTTGCGGTCAGATCAAGGTGATGGATGATAGCGGTGTCGAGGTGCCTCGGGGCACGGCAGGCGAGCTTTGGATTGCGGGCCCCATGGTGGTCCCCGGCTATTGGCGACGCCCGGACGCCAACCAAAGTGAATTTGTTGATGGTTTCTGGCGGTCCGGCGACATCGGATCGATGAACGCAGATGGATTTGTTCGGGTATTCGATCGCAAGAAGGACATGATCAACCGGGGCGGCTTCAAAGTGTTTAGTGCGGAGGTCGAGAATGTACTCTCCGAGGTCGCAGGCGTGCTGGAATGCGCGGTTATCGGCCGCTCAGACCTGGTCCTCGGGGAGCGTGTGCTGGCGATTGTCGTCGTTCCCGAAGGCAGCGCGCTCACCCCTGAAGCAATCCAACAGTATTGTGCCGAGCGACTAGCTGACTACAAAGTACCGGAAGCTATCACGCTTCGCACGCAGCCCCTGCCACGCAATGCCAACGGCAAGATTTTAAAGACAGAACTTCGTCCACCCGAGCACGTTTTATTTCCGAACGCGCTCCGGTAGATGTAGCAATCGCGACAGCGACGTTTCCAAACAGTCCCTGTCCACGGCAACTGTCCGACTGATAAGGTTTGTACAAAAACCTTATCAGTTGCCAACTGACTCCATTTGCGACCAAAGCTTATCAGTCAATCGTCCCTGCTCCGTTTGCACGCACCCAATGTGATTACGAGGTGGCCCCCTACCGAGAATGCAAAGCGTGCTGCCGAGACTACTGTATGTGGCAGCTAGCGCACCTGCGCGCCGTGCGCTCATAACGGTCTGGTTGCAGGTTCGAGTTCCTGCCGGGCCCACCAAAAACATCAAGTACTTACCGGTAGGAACATTTTTGCGGTGGACCGTTTCGCGGACCGGTTCACGTCCGCCAACTTGGCTCAATTTACCGAGCTGAACGAGATTTTGGTTCGAACAAATGCAATGTCTCAACGCGCGATACTCTGTTGGCCTGGTTTGTCAGTTCAGCAGTCCTTAGTTGACGCTGCGGATCATCTTGAGAAGCGCGAGCTAGCAAAGCGGCAAGATGTTAGCCAAATAAGTATGAGCAGCGAAGCGAGAACTCTTGTTGGAAGCGTTGCGAGCCCGCATCATTGAGATTGATCACGACGTTCTAGAACTCGCTGAATTGAAATCCGTCAGTTATCACAATCCGCAGTTTTTTCTTGAAGTTCTTCCGCGACGTTATCGTATTTCCTTATTACTTGCGCTTGATTTCGATGAGATCGATGATCCTTTGGGACTGGCGCAAGACGCATCGCAATGGAAGTTTCTCGTCAATGCCCGGCACGAAGGTGGAGTGCTTTTGAACGTTAGCAGTGCTTCTGAAATTGATAGGGCTATCCCGTTGATCAGACAGGCTCACTCAGCATCTGGAGAGTAATGCTCGGCTCGGCTTGGCTTGGCTTGGCTTGGCTTGGCTTGGCTTGGCAATTCTCCACTGCATAAGACTTGCGCGAGGCCAGCCAACTGGTTACTCCCAGCGTTCTTCTGGATAACCCTGCTGGCTAACAAAGCTTCAGAAAGAATATCCAGCTACAACCTGCGAACGTCGTAGGCCTCCGCAAGCAGCCGCGGGGGCACCTCTAGACGCCGCCAACCTCTGACAGAGCTATGAGATAGTTTCTGACCCGACCGTCACGGTCGGCTTCGGCCATCTCCTTACCGAAACGTTTGAGCGTACGGTCGCTTTGTCTAGCACTGAGCTTGCCGTGACGTCCGGAGGTTGGAGGGCGGCTCACGTTCAATGGGCGATATAAAATTCCCTCGTCCCTTGGGACGCGGCCGGGGCAGCTCGGTTACCAAACCGTGTGGCAATCCCCTCCATTTCCAATAAGCGCGTCAAGTCGTTCTCAGTATAGCTGTGCTAGGATGGTTAAAAGCGCGGCACAAAAGCAGCTTCGACCCCAACTCTGTGCTTCCTCTTTCTCCGTCCACCTACACCCTTTCTTTCGCGTTCAACTCATCTGAGCTGAGGTCGAGGGCATCACAGTTTAGGCGGAGCATTGCAATGAACGATCAGGTTTCGCAGGCGCGATTTATCTTCTTGAACCTGCGAACGTCATAAAACGATGGTTCCGAGCAATACGTTCGTGGAGCGCCAATTTGAAATCTGCGCAGATTTACTAGGTTTTGATAGTGTAGGTGATGCCCTTGATGAATTAGTATCTCACGAAATCGCGGTACATTGCGGGCCTGCAGTGTCCACGGCGACTATGGTTGCTTGTTCATGAGCCGCGCCCTACGAGATACCAGCTCTGGGCTCCCCCATGGACATCGGGGTGGAAGTTGGCCATAAGGCCCACCTGCTGTTTCACGGAGGCGTGCGGATCAACGAAGAACCTTGGCAACATGCGGAGGCGGTCATCCCACACAGCCTCGCTTATGAGCGATCAGCGTGTGCCCGCCATCTTCGAGGCCGCCTTCGAATTCGAGGAACATCCGGATTCGAGTGGATGTACTTGAACGCCTTGCGTCCGGCACCTGGGGACTGCGGGAGGTGAAGAGCGGCAGCGGGCCGAAGGATCACTATCTCGACGACATCGCGATTCAGACCTACGTGCTTGGAGGCGCGGGGCTCGTAATCTCCTCAATCGAACTTATCCACGTTAATACCAAGTACGTGCGCGAACCGAGCATCGATTGGATCGATTTCTTCATTCGCCGCGATGTTAGTGAAGCTGTTGCCGCAAGACTGGCCGATCTGCCCGCCCGCCTTCCCGCCTTGCGGGATAGCCTCGGCATGATTGGGCTTCCCGCTGCCGAGCCAGGAAGCCATTGCGGATCCCCATACGCGTGCGAGTTCTGGAACCAGTGCACATCGAACAAACCTGCCGATTGGATCGGTTATTTCCCCCGCCTGTCCCAGGCCCGCGCAAGCGAACTCAAGGCACACGGCGTTGAAACCATCTCCGCAATACCGGTAGAATTTCCGTTGACATCGAAGCAGACGATTATTAGGGACGCAACGACGAGTGGAACGCCCTACATCGCAGCTGAACTCGGACGTTTGCTCGGCACTTTCGGACCACCGGCCTGCTATTTAGACTTCGAAGCAATGATGCCGCCTATCCCTCTCTATGAAGGCACAAGACCCTATCAAACTATTCCATTTCAATGGTCACTTCATACAATCGATAGTGTCGCAGCAAAGCATGGGCGGAGGCAGGCGAACTATGTAATGGCGGTTATTTCAGTCGCCTTCGAGCACGGGAAAGAGCACGGCATAGTCTCAGAAAATCCGGTCAAAGGGGTCAAGCGGGTTAAGCGAGCGAGGGACGCCAAGTCCGCAAATCGTCCTTGGTCTCTCGATGAATGCAGAACGGTGATCAGCAGCCTCCCTGCGCAACTAAGGCTTCCCGTCGCGCTCGGAATGTTTACGGGTTTGCGAAAGGGTGACGTGCTTACCCTCACCAAGGCCGCAATCAAAGACGGCAAGCTATGGCGAAAGACTAATAAGACGGGCCAGGAAGTCTCGATCCCCGTTCATCCCGATCTGGCTCGACTTGCTGGCAACCGCACCAAGGCACGACGCAATCACGATAGCGGCCACGACCAAGGGCACCCCTTGGACCGAGAGCGGCTTCAATTCCTCGTTCATCAAAGCAATGGTTGCGTTGAAACGAGATGGAAAGGTCGGCGATGGCCTCACATTTCACGGCCTACGGCACACGGTCGGGACTTTGCTGGTCGAAGCCGGGAATGACCTCGATACTGTGCGCCGATGGCTTGGTCAGAAAACGCTCGCAATGGCGATCCACTATTCCGAGACGGCTGACACCTCAGATCGCATGAGCAAAGTGCTCAAAAAATTTGATCCGCTCGGGAGCAGATCGCGAACATAAGTGTCTAACCGGAGACCAAGACTGTCTAACCGGGCTGGCTACGTCTCGCTAAGCCATTGTTTCTATG
>CAVXRI010000005.1:0-521305 GCA_963764155.1 uncultured Alphaproteobacteria bacterium | reverse complement strand
TGGTAGCGCGCATTCTGCCGTGGCTGGCGGCCGCGACCGGGCTGTTGTTGCTGATCGGCCTGTATCAATCGGCCATGGCGCCCGACGACTATCAGCAGGGCGCGACGGTCAAAATCATGTTCATCCACGTGCCCAATGCCTGGCTCTCAATGTTTGTCTGGGGAGTGATGAGCGTGGCGGCGTTGGGCACGCTGGTGTGGCGTCATCCGCTGGCCGACGTCGCCGCCAAAACCGCAGCTCCGATCGGCGCCGCCTTCACCTTTCTCGCGCTGGTGACGGGCTCGCTCTGGGGACGTCCGATGTGGGGCACCTATTGGGAATGGGATGCGCGGCTGACGTCGGTGCTGATCCTGTTCTTGATGTATCTCGGCTTGATCGCGCTGTGGCGAGCGGTTGAAGACCCTCGCGAGCGGCGCGCGCCGCCGCCGTCCTGACGCTGGTCGGCGCGATCAACCTGCCCATCATCAAGTTCTCGGTCGATTGGTGGAACACGCTGCATCAGCCGGCGTCGGTGCTGCGGATGGACGGACCGACGCTCGATCGGGCTTTTCTGATTCCCCTGCTTATCATGGCGCTGGCGTTTTCCTTGTTGTTCGTCACGCTGCATCTGGCGGCGATGCGTAACGAAATCCTGCGTCGCCGGGTTCGCGCTATGCAGATGATGCAGGCCAGAGGATTTTCGGGTCAAGCGAGTGACGGCCCGCGTGAAGGCGCGTCGAAACTGAAGATCAGGACCTCGTAACCAGGATGTCGCTCGGTCCCCATGCCCCATTCATTGTGACATCCTATCTGCTGGTCGCGGCGGTCATCAGCGCCCTGATCGGTTGGATCGCGATCGATTACCGCCGCCAGAAACAGCGCCTGGGCGAGTTCGATTCGATGGGCGTGACCAGGCGCTCAGGACGCAGCACGTCGGAGATTCGATGAACGAGCTCTCCGCACCCGCAGCACCACCGGCCCGTCGATCAGTTCTGATGGCGTTGCCGCTGCTGCTGTTTGCTGCGCTCGCCCTACTGTTCTGGTTTCGGCTCGGCGGTGGCGATCCCTCGCGAATTCCCTCCGCGCTGATCGGCCATCCGGCACCGCAGACCGCGCTGCCGCCCGTTGAAGGGCTTGTCGCCGACGGCGCGCCGGTGCCGGGGCTGGATCCCGCCGCGCTCAAGGGCAGGGTCAGCGTCGTCAACGTCTGGGCGTCGTGGTGCGTGCCGTGCCATGACGAGGCGCCGTTGCTGATCCAGCTTGGCCGCGACAAACGGCTGCAAGTGATCGGGATCAATTACAAGGATACGACGGAGAATGCGCGGCGCTTCCTCGGGCGCTACGGCAATCCGTTCGGCATCGTGGGCGTCGACGGCAATGGCCGCGCCTCGATCGAATGGGGCGTTTATGGGGTGCCGGAAACGTTCATCGTCGGACGGGATGGCACGATCGTCTACAAACTCGTCGGACCCATCACGGCTGGACAATTTAGAAGCTGTGCTCAAGCCCGAAATCGACAAGGCGCTGAAGTAGTCTTTCAGCGACCCTGCCCCTTGCTCACGTCCCCGGCGTCCGCCTCGCTCGCCTGCAGCGACGCCGGCTCGAGATGATAACGCTTGGTCAGCGGCATCTGCGCGATCGCAAACAGCATGGTCAGCGGGATCACGCCGAACGCCTTGAAGCCGACCCAGAAGTCGGTGCTCTGCGTGCGCCAGATGATTTCATTCAAAACCGCCATCGCCAGGAAAAACAGCGCCCAGCGCATGGTCAGGATGCGCCAGCCCTGCGGCGTGAGGTTGAACATCTGATCGAACATGATCGCTATAAAGGAGCGGCCGAACAGCAGCCCGCCGCCGAGCACCGCGGCGAACAGACCGTAGATGATGGTGGGCTTCACCTTGATGAAGGTTTCGTCATGCAGCACGAGAGTCAGGGTGCCGAACACCAGCACGATGACGCCTGTAATCAGCGCCATGATGGGCACGTGCCGCGTCACGACATAGGACGCGATCATCGCGGCGACGATGGCCACCATGAAGGCAGCCGTCGCGACGAACAGATGGAACTTCGCGTTGGCTACAAAGAACACGATCAGGGGACCGAGCTCGGTCGCAAGCTTGAACAGTGGGTGCGGCTGGGTCTTGTCCATTTCGTTTCTCGTATCCCGTGTTGCCGTCAATTCAGCGAGAGCAGCCGCTGCCCGCGCTCCAAGGCTTTGGTCAACCGATGCTCGGGGCAGTCGATGCCTGCTGGCGCCCGATATCACAAGCGAGACCTAAGATTCCATGCCCGCGATCGCCTGTGCAAAATCTCGCGCGGTGAACGGGGCGAGGTCATCGATGCCTTCGCCGACACCGATAAAGTGAACCGGCAATTTGAATTTTTCGGCAAGGGCCACCAGAATGCCGCCCCGCGCGGTGCCGTCGAGTTTAGTCATGACCAGCCCGGTGACCCCCGCGGTGCGTTGAAACGCCTCGACCTGCGATAGCGCGTTTTGCCCGACTGTTGCATCCAGCACCAGCAGCACAGCCTGCGGGGCGGAAGCATCGATCTTCCTGATAACGCGAATGACCTTTTCCAGTTCGTTCATCAACTCGGCCTTGTTCTGCAACCGGCCCGCGGTATCGATCAGCAGCACGTCGCGCTTTTGCTCCCGTGCGGCTGTAAGAGCGTTGAAGGCAAGGCTGGCCGATCCGATCCTTGCGCGCCTGCGACGACAGGCGTCTTGGTGCGTTCGCCCCAAATCTGGAGCTGCTCGATGGCCGCCGCGCGGAACGTATCGCCGGCAGCGAGCATGACGGTGCGGCCTTCGGCGGAAAGCTTGGCCGCGAGCTTGCCGATCGTGGTGGTCTTGCCAGAGCCGTTGACGCCTACGACGAGAACGACGAACGGCGCGTGCGCGCCATCGATCGCGAGCGGTTTCGCCACCGGCCCCAGCACCTTCTCGACTTCGGCGGCGACCACCGCCTTGACGTCATCCGCGCTGATCGCCTTGTCATAGCGCCCGGCGCCCACCGCAGTGGCGATGCGCGCCGCCACCTCGGTTCCCAAATCAGCGCGCAGCAACACGTCCTCGATCTCGTCGAGCATAGCGCGGTCGAGCTTGCGCTTGGTAACGAGATCGGCAACTGCCGTTCCGAGCGAAGTCGAAGTTCGCTTGAGCCCGTTGGAAAGCCGCCGCCACCAAGTCACTTTTTCGGAAGAAGTATCGTTCATGGTGGGGGTGTGTTAGCCGTTTCACTTCCTAAACGAAAGCCTCGCAAATTGCTCGATTTTCCAGAGCTGACCGCGGAAGAAATACAGGCGCGCGTGCTGCATCGCGACGGTCTGATGCTCGTCATCGACAAGCCCGCCGGAATTCCGGTGCATCGCGGGCCGAAAGGCGGGGCCAATCTGGAATCCTCATTCGATGCCCTGCGGTTCGGGCTGCCAAGGCCGCCGGTACTTGCCCATCGGCTCGACAAGGACACTTCCGGCTGTCTGGTGTTGGGACGTCATCGCAAGGCAACCGCTTCGCTTGGGCTTTTGTTCAAGCATGGCCGGATTGCCAAAACCTATTGGGCGGTCGTGGAAGGCGGCCCGGCGGAAGACGAAGGCACGATCGATTTGCCGCTCGGCCGACTGAACATTGAACGCGGCTGGTGGCAGAAGCCGGATCCGGAAGGTCAGAAGGCGGTCACGAATTGGAAGGTGCTCGGTCGCGGCAACCAGTTCACCTGGCTCGCGATGGAACCAGTGACCGGCCGCACCCACCAACTGCGCGTGCATTCCGCTGCGGCGGGGTGGCCGATTTTTGGCGACAACATCTATGGCACTGGCCCGCGTTTCGGCGAACCGACGCCTCATCTGCATTCGCGCGAGATCGTGATTCCGATTTCAAAAAACAAGGACCCGGTGCGCGCGGTCGCCCCGGCGCCCGAGCACATGCAGGAGCGGCTCAGGGCCTGCGGCTGGCGTGGGGAGTAGGCCTTACACCAGAAGGCGCGCGCCGTCATGGCCGCCAACCACAAGCGACCGCACCATGCCGGGGGTCTCGCCGCTGATCGCAACGGGGAGAAAATGTTCGGTGCGGCCCTGCGTGGCGCTTTCGATCAGCACATCGCGCCGCGCGCCGACCTCGGAGCCAAGCCGGCGTCGCAATGCCGCCTCTCCCGCTGAACGCAGCCGCTTCGCGCGTTCCCTGATCGCTCCACCCGCAACCTGCGGCATCCGCGCCGCCGGCGTCCCCGGACGCGGCGAATATGGAAACACGTGCAGGAATGTGAGATCGCACTCGGCGATCAGATCCTGCGAACGCTCGAACATCGCTTCCGTCTCGGTCGGAAACCCCGCGATGATATCGGCGCCGAACACGATGTCCGGCCGAAGCCGTCGCACCTGCTCGCAGAACCGGATCGCATCGGCGCGGGAGTGACGCCGTTTCATCCGCTTCAGGATCAGGTCGTCCCCCGATTGCAGCGACAAATGCAGATGCGGCATCAGCCGCTCATCATCGGCGATCGCATCAAGCAGATCGCGATCGGCCTCGACCTGATCGATCGATGAAATCCGCAATCGGCGCAACTCGGGCACGTGCCGCAGTATCTGCTTGACCAGTAAACCAAGGCGGGGCGCGCCGGGCAGGTCCGCGCCATAGCTGGTGAGATCGACGCCGGTCAGGACAATTTCCACGTGCCCACGATCGACCAGCGCGCGAACCTGCTCGACGACCCCTCCCATCGGCACCGAGCGTGAATTGCCGCGTCCATACGGAATAATGCAAAACGTGCAGCGATGGTCGCAGCCATTCTGCACCTGCACGAACACCCGTGGCAGGCCGTTCTGGAAACCCTCGATCAGATGCGGCGCCATCTCCCTGACAGCCATGATATCGGCGACGGCGATTTTTTCTTGGGGTTCAACGCCGCGGATAGCGAACGCGGCACGGGCGTCACGCCAGGCTCTGCCACGCATCTTCTCGTCGTTGCCAACGACGCGATCGACCTCCGCCATTTCCGCAAACATCTGCGGCTGAGTCTGCGCCGCGCAACCGGTGACGACGATCCGCGCGCCCGGCCGCTCGCGCTTCAGTCGACGGATCGATTGCCGCGCCTGCGCCACCGCTTCGTTGGTAACCGCGCAACTATTGATGACGATGGTATCCTCAAGCCCGGCATGCTCCGCCTCGCGGGCGATCACCTCGGACTCAAAAGCGTTGAGCCGGCAACCGAAGGTGACGACCTCGACGCTCATCGATCAAGCCACGGAAACAAACAGGGCGGGGTCGAAGCGGCCTTCAAACTCGAACGTCGCCGTGCCCGTCATCAACACATGATCGTCGCGCTCGCGCCATTCGATCGAGAGATCGCCGCCCGGCAATGTGATCTGCACCGTGCGATCGGCGCGCTTCAGCCGCGCCGCCGCCACCGCGGTTGCGCACGCGGCCGAGCCGCAGGCCTTTGTCAGGCCGGCCCCGCGCTCCCAGGTGCGGATCGTGATGTGCTCGGCGTCAACGATTTGCGCGAGCGTGATGTTGGCCCGCTCCGGAAAGATCGGATGATTTTCCAACAGCGGCCCGAATTGGGCGAGATCGTAGGCCTGGACGTCATCGACCCAGAAGATCGCATGAGGATTGCCCATGCTGACAACAGACGGCGAATGCAGCACCGGAGCGTCGATCGGTCCGACCTGCAACTCAATGTAACGCGTGTCGCGAAATTCCTCCGCGAGCGGAATGTCCCGCCATCCGAATTTCGGCGCACCCATGTCGACCGTATAGAGATCGGGCGAGGGACCTTGCCAGCAATTCACCAGGCCGGCGCGGGTCTCGAAACTGACGGCGGTTTGCCCGGTTCGCTCGAACAGCCGGCGCACCACGCAGCGCATACCGTTGCCGCAGGCGCCTGCTTCCGAACCGTCATTGTTGTAGATACGGATAAGGGCCTCGGTGCCCTCCAGCCGCGGCGGCTGCAGCACCATCAACTGATCATAAGCCACGCCTGCGGGCGAGGCTACCGCGCGGGCATCTTCCGCCGTTACGATCGCGGGAGCGTCGCGCATGTCGATCACGACGATCTCGTTGCCAATGCCGTTCATCTTGGCGAATGCGTGATTGGCAAGCGCGCTCATGAAAATATCCAATTTGCGTCTGCCTTATATGGCGAATAAGGACGGATTGGCTAGTGAGGCTATTTCGATGCGCCTGTCGAAGGGAGCACTGGCCGACCGGCAGGTGACGTAGCTATCATGGGACGACGATCCGCCTTGCGTGATACACAGCGGCTCGTCCGCGGGATTAGCCGAAACACACGGCGAAGCGCGAGCTTAATTCGGCCTCGTTATGGCCTTGGAGAATACCGAATGAAAATCCGAATTTTGCGCCTTGCAGTGATGGCGCTGATCCCGACCGTCGCGATCGCACTGCTTCCCGCACGGGCGCAGTCGCCTGCGCCGACGCCTCCACCGGCCGCATCCAGCCCTGCCCCTTCCGCAACACCCGCGCCGACGCCTCCCGCCACGCCCCCCGCGGCCGCAGAGACCCCGGCCGCGCCCCCGCCGGCCCCCGCGCCGGTTCAGACCGCCGATCCGTTTGGGGAGGAGATCACGCTCGAGTCGAAGAAAGTGGTTACTGCAAAGGGTACGGCCAATTGGGACGCAGCGTTCGACACCCTGATCGATTCATTCAAGGCGCTGACCGCATTGCTCGACAAGCAAGGCATCAAGCCGACGGGCAATCCGATGATCGTGTACACGTCGACCGACGATACAGGCTTCACCTTCCTGGCCGAAATCCCGGTCGATCAGGAGCCGAAAAACCTCGCCAAGGACATGAGCATCGGCAAATCGCCGGAGGGCAAGGCGCTCAAGTTCGTCCATCGCGGCTCCTACGACAACATGGACAACACTTATGAGGCGATCACCAATCACCTCGACGACAAGAAGCTGGAAGCCAAAGACACTTTCATCGAGGAGTATATGACCGATCCGCTGAAGACCGCGGAGGACAAGCTCGTCATCAACGTTTATGTGCCGCTAAAGTGACGATGCTCCGCATTCCCCTCACATCTGCTGTGCTCGGCGCAATGCTGCTCGCCTCCCCCGCGCTGGCGCAGAACGATTTACCTGCCGCGATATCGGTCACCGGCGAGGCCAACGTCTCGGTGCCGCCGGACCTGGCACTGGTCGAAGCCGGCGTCACATCGGAAGGCAAGACGGCACGCGATGCGTCGGAGGCGAACAACGCAGCGATGGGCAAGGTGCTGACGGCGCTGCGAGGCGCGGGAATCGACGAAAAAGATTATCAGACCTCGCGGCTGTCGCTGCAGGCGCAGTACGCGCCGAACCGCTCCGGCCCGTCACCCGTCACCGGCTACCGCGCCAGTAACCGCGTGAGCGTCAAGGTACGCGACGTTGCCAAGGTGGCCAGCGTCATCGATACGCTGGTCGGCGCTGGCGCCAACGACGTCGGCGGCATCAGTTTCATGGTGTCGCAGGCATCGAAACTGCTCGATGATGCCCGCACCCAGGCAATCGCCGACGCCCGGCGCAAAGCCGAGATCTACGCGCATGCGGCCGGCGTTGCCCTTGGTACGCCGCTCAGCATCTCGGAAGGCTCGCCCGGCGGTCCGGTGTTTCGCGCGAAGATGGCGACGCCGATGGCTGCTTCAACACCTGTAGCGCAAGGCGAAGAAACGCTTTCGGTCACGGTGAACGTATCCTGGGCAATCAAGCCGACGAACCAGTGAGTTGCCTGCGGCGCGTCTGCGAAAACAACAGGCGTGAGCACGCTTTGAGACCGCGTTGAAGCACCCTCCCGCGTGACCTTTATCTAAATCTCCACGACCTGCCCGGGCTTAAGCGCGACAAACCGCTCTTGCGGAATTTGCGACTCGTTCAACGCCGCGGCAAGGCCCTTTACCGGCGCGTCGATCGCTTCATCGGTGAGCTGGAAAGTGCCGTGATGATGAGCCAAGGCTTGTTGCGCGCCGCAGTCGCCGAGCGCTTTCACCGCATCGGATGGATTCATGTGCTGATCGCGCATGAACCAGCGCGGCTCATAAGCGCCGATTGGCAGGATGGCGAGCCGCAGCGGACCATGCGCTTCGGCCACGCGCCGAAAATGCTTGCCATCGCCGTAACCGGAATCGCAGACGATGTAGAGTTTGCCTGCCGGCGTCTCCAGCACGAAGCTCGCCCACAGCGCCTTGTTGCGGTCGAATAGCCCGCGCGCCGACCAGTGGCGCGTCGGCACCAGCGTCACGGCGAGGCCGTTACCGAGTTCGACACGGTCCCGCCAGTCGAATGCTTCGGCCTTGATCGCGGTATCGGCGGCTTGCATCGTTATATCGTTGCCGAGCGGCGTGATGACGCGCGGCGAGAACTTCGCCGCCAGTTTTGAAAGCGTCGCCACGTCGAGATGATCGTAATGGCCATGCGACACCAGGACGATATCGATCTTGGGCAGCGCGTCGAAAGCTATCCCGGGGTCATTGTGCCGCTTCGGTCCAGCAAAGGTGAACGGCGAGGCGCGCATCGACCACACGGGATCGACGAGGATGTTGAGCCCTGCGGTCTGGATCAGCCAACTCGCATGGCCGATGAACGATAACCGCACCTTCTCACCGTTGACGCTTGGCGGCGGAGTGTCGGCATGGGGACTGCGGAGCCCATTCCGGCCAGGTGCTGCGGTCCCGGCCGGAGCCGAATTGCCACTTTAACACCTGGCTCAGCGATTTCGGCGGCACGCCGTCGGGATCGAAGAAGCGCTCCCCGTCGAAATGATCGGAAACCACTCCGTCGTAACTTTTCATGCTGGCGATCCAGATTGACGGCAGGCCGATGGCCGCACCGAGACCGGCGAGCAGGGTGAGAATTCGGCGGCGGGTGATGGACATGGGGAAGGTCACGGTCTGACGGAGAGGGCTGCAAGCTTTTAGCAGCTATGGCGTCGGTAGCCCAAACCGGAACCTGCGACGACCGCTGGCCCGAGCCGACTGGTGGGTACATATAAGAAACGAAGCATTGTCAGCGTCTTGTCTGGTCGAAACGGCTCTCGCGGCATGGCTTTCCTTGACTTTTCCCCCTTGGAGGGCTTTAACCCCGCGACTTTCTCGGAAAGACGTTCTTTTCGACCCGCCGCCCGGCCCCGTGGCCGGAGGTCAACGCCCGACAGCGCGATGCGCCCTCGGGCGCGAAAGTGTTTGGAGGATCGTGATGAAGACCATCTTGGCGTTTCGCAAGAGGCACATAGGTGGTCATCATCCCTTAACGGCTCGAAGGCTGACGAAGCGAGAACGATGATCTGATGTTCGACAATCTGTCGGAAAGGCTTGGTGGCATTCTCGACCGGCTGACGGGCCGCGGCTCGCTGACCGAAGCCGATGTCGACGCCGCCATGCGCGAGGTACGCCGCGCGCTGCTGGAGGCCGACGTCTCGCTCGAGGTGGTCCAAAGCTTTATCGAACGCGTGCGCGAACAGGCGGTCGGCGCCACGGTCGTCAAGTCGGTCACCCCAGGCCAGATGGTCGTCAAAATCGTCCATGACGAGCTAGTCGCGACCCTTGGCTCCGACGGCCAGACGATTGATCTCAACGCGGTGCCGCCGGTCGCTATCATGATGGTCGGCCTGCAAGGCTCCGGCAAAACCACCACGACCGCAAAGCTGGCCCGACGCATGACCGAGCGCGACAAGCGCAAGGTGCTGATGGCCTCGCTCGACGTCTATCGGCCGGCCGCGATGGAGCAGCTGGCCGTACTCGGCCGTGATCTCGGGATCCCGACGCTGCCGATCGTGGCCGGGCAGATGCCGCCGCAGATCGCGCGCCGGGCGCTCGAGGCGGGAAAACTGGGCGGCTATGACGTGGTGCTGCTCGATACCGCCGGCCGCACCACGCTCGACGAAGACATGATGGCGGAAGCAGCCGCGATCAAGACCAGCGCCTCCCCGCATGAAGTGTTGCTGGTGGCGGACTCCCTCACCGGCCAGGACGCGGTCAATCTGGCGCGCGCCTTTGACCAGCGCGTCGGCTTGACCGGCATCGTGCTGACACGCGTCGATGGCGACGGCCGCGGTGGCGCGGCGCTGTCGATGCGCGCGGTCACGGGCAAGCCTATCAAGCTGATCGGCACCGGTGAAAAAACCGATGCGCTGGAGGATTTCCATCCGAGCCGGATCGCGGGGCGCATTCTCGGCATGGGCGACGTGGTGTCGTTGGTCGAAAAAGCGGCCGCGAACATCGATGCCGAAAAAGCTGCGCGGGTCGCCGAGAAGATGCGGAAAGGTCAGTTCGACCTCTCCGACATGCGCGAGCAGTTGCTGCAGATGGCGAATATGGGCGGCATCAGTTCCTTGATGGGCATGATGCCCGGTGTCGCCAAGATGAAGAACCAGATCGCCGCCGCGGGCATCGACGACAAGATCATCAAGCGCCAGGTGGCGGTGATCGATTCGATGACGCGCCAGGAGCGCAAGAGCCCCGACCTCCTGAAGGCCAGCCGTAAAAAGCGCATCGCCGCCGGATCCGGCGTCAAGGTCGAGGACGTCAACAAGCTGCTCAAGATGCACCGGAACATGGCTGACATGATGAAGGCCATGAGTTCGGGCAAGCGCGGGCCGCTTGCCGGCATCGCGCAAGCGATGGGTTTTGGCGGCGGCATGCCCTCAGCAGAGCAGATGAAGGCTATGGCTGAGAAACTGCCGGGTGGCGCAGGACCTACGGGCACACCAACGCTGCCGAAAGATCTCCCACCGGGCCTTCGTTCCGGCCTGCCAAACCTGCCGGGACTTACCGGCCTGAGCGGCAAGCCGACGCTCCCGGGCCTCGGCGGCTTCCCCGGATTGGGGAAAAAGAAATGACCAATTTCGCCATTGGGACCGCAGCCAAGCAATCCAGAAATTCGCTTGCTGAACTCGTCTGCATTGCCTGGTCGTCTCGCTCCTCGCAATGACCTCATAATCGAACAAATCACGCATCAACCAAACGGAGAACTAGATGTCAGTCGTTATTCGCCTCGCGCGCGCGGGCACCAAGAAGCGTCCGGTCTATCACGTGGTCGTCGCCGATTCCCGTTTCCCGCGGGATGGCCGCTTCATCGAGCGTCTCGGTCATTTCAACCCGCTGTTGCCCAAGGACAACGAAGCGCGGCTGAAACTCGACATGGAGAAGGTCAAGACCTGGCTCGCCAAGGGCGCGCAGCCTTCCGATCGCGTCATGCGTTTCCTCGACGCCGCTGGCGTCAAGAAGCGCACCGCTCGCAGCAATCCGGAAAAGGCCGTGCCGCGCAAGGAACGCAAAGCGCAAGCCGAAGCTGCCGCGAAGGCTTAAGGTCTAGCGATGATCCTGCCCTCGTGCTTCGAGACGCACGGCGTTCGCCGTGCCCCACGGCATGAGGAAGAGTTGCCTCGTCCTGAAGAGTGCGCGTGTGCGCACGTCGTCATGGATGAGACCCGCTGATGCCGCCGCTAGTCTGCGTCGCCCGGATCGGCGCCGCGCACGGGGTGCGGGGTGCGGTCAAGCTGTGGACCTTCACCGAAGATCCGCTCGCGGTGAACCGCTACGGACCGCTCGCGACCAAAGACGGCGCGCGTCAGTTCGAACTGACGCATGTTCGACATGCCAAGGACCACCTCGTCGCGACGCTAAAGGGCATCTCAACGCGCGAAGACGCCGAACTTCTCAACGGCCTTGAGCTGTACATCGCGCGGGACAGATTGCCGGCCACGGAACAAGACGAATACTACCACGCCGATCTGATCGGGCTCGATGCGGTTGATTCCGAAAACCAGCCGCTCGGCCGCGTGATCGCGATCCATAATTTCGGAGCCGGCGATATCATCGAGATCGCTCCGCCGCTCGGCGTGAGCATGCTGCTGCCGTTCTCGAACGCCGTGGTGCCCCATGTCGACCTTGCTGGAGGCCGCGTGGTGATCGAATTACCCCAGGAGATCGCTGACGAGAAGTCCGCTGACTTGGACCCGACCGGCCGCCCTGACGAACGGCGGGAGCCGTGATCGCCGACGAGAGCTTGGCCCCAAATCGAGTTCGACTTTCCGTCGCACTGCGGAACAGATGAAAATCAACAAAGAGACTGAGAGAGGCGGTTTGACGGCCCGGGCTGGACGCGGCATTGGAATATTATGACCTCCCAACCGACGATCTGGCGCGCCACCGTCCTCACCCTGTTTCCCGAGATGTTCCCGGGACCGCTCGGCGTCAGCCTGGCCGGGAAGGCGCTGGCTTCGCAGCTGTGGGCGTTGGAAACGCGCGATATTCGCGACTTGGCCACTGACCGGCATCGCAGCGTCGACGACACGCCAGCCGGGGGCGGGCCTGGAATGGTGCTGCGAGCGGACGTGCTGGCGGCAGCCATCGATGCCGCCGGGATCGCTCCCGACCGCCCGCGCCTCCTGATGAGCCCGCGAGGTCGGCCTTTGACCCAGTCCAGGGTGGTGCATCTCGCGAAGGGACCGGGGCCTCTGATAGTTTGCGGCCGGTTTGAAGGGATCGACCAGCGGGTGATTGAGGCCAAATGCCTCGAGGAGGTGTCGATCGGTGACTACGTGCTATCGGGGGGCGAAATTGCCGCCATGGTGCTGATTGACGCCTGCGTGCGCCTTCTGCCCGGAGTGATGGGAAAACAGGAGTTGGGGGCCGATGAAAGCTTCTCCGAGGGCCTGCTGGAATATCCCCAATATACCCGTCCGCAATCGTTCCAGGGCCTGCCTATCCCGGAAATCCTCAATTCCGGGGACCACGCCCGGGTCGCGGCCTGGCGACGGGCCGAGGCTGAAGCGCTGACGCAGGCCCGCCGCCCCGATCTTTGGGCCGCGCGATCCGGCCAAAAAGCGGCAAAAAACACCGGGGAAGGGTGACAAGCCCGCTCCTTTGCCTTATACGGACGCCAATTCCGCAGCAGATGGCAGGATTGAGCGCAGCCCGCGCTCGGCTGGGCGCGCCGCCGATGGAGACTTCGATGAACCTCATTCAGCAGCTCGAAAAAGAGCAGTTCGACAAATTGTCGGCCGGCAAGCAGATCCCGGAGTTCGGGCCCGGCGATACCCTGATCGTCAACGTCAAGGTGATCGAAGGCGACCGCAGCCGCGTGCAGGCCTATGAAGGCGTGTGCATCGGCCGCTCCGGCGGCGGGCTCAACGAGAGCTTCACCGTCCGCAAGATTTCCTACGGCGAAGGCGTCGAGCGCGTGTTCCCCGTGATGTCGCCGATGATCGACTCGATCAAGGTGGTGCGCCGCGGCAAGGTGCGCCGCGCCAAGCTGTACTACCTGCGCAATCTGCGCGGCAAATCGGCCCGTATCGTCGAGAAGCAGGATCGCCAGACCGCCGTCGGCGAATAATCGGTCCAACCATTCGAGAAAAAGCGCGGGTTTTACTCCCCGCGCTTTTTTGTTGCGTCATGCTTGTTGCCCGATCCGCCTTGCGCTGCAGTGATTGTCCCGCAGGCGGGCCGTGTGGTAGTAAATCAGCATGGTTTTGGATACGACCAGCATTGCCAGCGGCCGCGTCGCACCCATTGTGATCGACGATCGTTCGCGCCTGCCCGGCCGCTTCTTCGGACGGTTCGCGACCTCAGCGACCTCGCAACTTGTTCGCGCGCTTTGATGCGCGCCTGAACCACAAGCTGGCGCGGATATGCGCCGTTGACCGCCACGCAGAAACATCCTCCGGAGCTGACGCTCATGTCTCAACCGACAACGCTGTACGACAAGATCTGGAAAGACCATCTGGTTCACGAGGCTGAGGACGGCACTTGCCTCATCTACATCGACCGTCATCTCGTGCATGAAGTGACTTCACCCCAGGCGTTCGAAGGCCTGCGGGCCACCGGGCGCAAGGTGCGCGCGCCAGGCAAGACGCTTGCGGTAGTTGACCACAACATCCCGACCACGGATCGGTCCAAGCCGAATCCGGACCCGGAATCCGCTGAACAGATCAGGGTCATGGCCGAGAACGCCCGGGAATTCGGCATCGAATATTACGACGAACATGACAAGCGTCAGGGCATCGTGCACGTGATCGGCCCCGAGCAAGGCTTCACGCTGCCGGGCACAACCATCGTTTGCGGCGACAGCCACACCTCGACGCATGGCGCGTTCGGCGCGCTGGCGCACGGCATCGGCACCTCCGAAGTCGAACACGTGCTGGCGACGCAAACGCTGATCCAGAAAAAAGCGAAAAACATGCGCGCGGTGGTCGACGGCAAATTGCCGGAAGGCGTCACCGGCAAGGACATCATCCTCGCGATCATCGGCGAGATCGGCACCGCCGGCGGCACCGGCTATGTGCTGGAATATGCCGGCGAGGCGATCCGCGCGCTGTCCATGGAAGGCCGCATGACGGTCTGCAACATGTCGATCGAGGGCGGCGCCCGCGCCGGCATCGTTGCACCCGATGAGAAGGCGTTCGAATTCTTGCGAGGCCGACCGAAATCTCCAAAGGGCGATGCGTGGGACGCCGCCATGCGCTACTGGGAAACGCTACGCTCCGACGAGGGCGCCCATTTCGATCACGAGATCAGGCTGGACGCTGCGAAGCTGCCGCCCATCGTGACCTGGGGCACCTCGCCCGAAGACGTGGTGTCGGTCACCGGCGCTGTTCCGGACCCCGACAAGATCATGGACGAGGCGAAACGTCTCTCGAAACACCGGGCGTTGAATTACATGGGCCTGAAGGCGGGCACAAAGATCACAGACATCAAGCTCGACCGCGTCTTTATCGGCTCCTGCACCAACGGCCGCATCGAAGACCTGCGCGCCGCCGCTAAAATCGCCGAGGGCAGGACCGTTAACGGCAACGTCAATGCGATGATCGTGCCCGGCTCGGGTATCGTAAAGGAGCAGGCCGAAGCCGAGGGACTCGACAAGATTTTCCTCAAAGCGGGGTTCGAATGGCGCGAGCCCGGTTGCTCGATGTGCCTTGCCATGAATCCGGACAAGCTGAAGCCTGAAGAGCGCTGCGCCTCCACCTCAAACCGCAATTTCGAGGGCCGCCAGGGATTCAAGGGGCGCACCCACCTGGTCTCGCCCGCGATGGCGGCAGCGGCGGCCATTGCAGGCCATTTCGTCGATGTGAGGGACTGGAGGGGCTAGCTCTTCCCGGCGAAGCTTGATCTCTCAACGTCGACGTAATTTCGAAACGCCTCGTTAAGCAGCTAAGGGCAAACTGGACCCTGCGGACGCATCGCGTTCGCGAGGGAGCTCGTCATGACGGATAAGGCCGAATTCATCGACATGATCAGCGAGGCGACGCGCCAGAACCGGCGCCGCTTCGCTCCGCGTGTAGTGGCGCCTGTCGACGTCAAGGAAACCTCGCGTCTCAGCAACTGGCCTCCGGCGCGATGGACACAGTGGCGACTGGAGACGCTGACGCCGTGGAAACTGAAATCCTGGAAATTCAAGAACTGGGACTGAATCGGCTGTCGACATAACACTGAGAAAAGGCACCCGGACCGGGTGCCTTTTCAGTTCAGCTTTGCACTTTCGAACCTCGTAACGCACCAATCAATACGAGTGGTGGAGGCGATGCCGGTGGTGGTGCCTCCAGTAATGCAAGTATTGCGCTCGGCAGAGACGGCGCTCACCGTAAGCGGTCCAGATGATCCGGCAGCCATCGGGGTACGGGTAGTAATAATAGCCCGGCCCGTAAAAAAAGCTTCCGAAGTGATGGTGGTGATGATGACCGGAACGAGCTCCGGAAGTTACGACAGCGGCTCGAAACGCGGGAGCGCTGACAGGCGCTGCAGAGCTGTGAGCACTAGCGCTATGGGATACGCCACCACCATGTCCGCCACCGCCGTGCACTTCCACGGTCAAACCTTTGTACGCCTGTTTTGCTGACGGCACACCGCCGGCATTGATCAGCGACATCGCCTCGGCCCGCTCGGCCGGGACGGCTGAGAGTACCAACATCGCGGCGGTTGCACCGACGAGGCAACGGACAGCCCCGCGCCAATAACCTAAACCTCTTATCATGCTTGAACCTCCTTTATGCAGGCACGAAGGTTCGAGCCACGCGACGGGCCTATTCCGGCACGCTCATTTGCGATCGATCCCGAAATCAATCTAGGGATGGTGATGTGAACGCGCTGTGAACGTGCAATTGCAGATAGCACCGCGGAACACACGCAGCCGAAGAGGGCGCTCCAGTCCGTGAGCGCGTGCAGATCGAGGCCGCGGAGACCGAGCTAACTGTAAGGGCTTCAGGATCGGCTACATGCGAGGCGGCGAGTCGCGCTTTTGGTCCGATGCTTTCAACCGCGTCGCCAGTAGCAGCTCATGCGCGGCACGATCACGGTGCCGCTCGGCCGGAATTCCTGGACGTAAGTCGCGTTGCATTCGCGTACGGCGTTCGGGCCGGGATTGAAGCGAGGATAGACATCGTCGGGCCAAATTCCATCGGCCGGATAGACGGGATTCGGATAGACACGGAGACGGGTCGCCGGCCTGCGGACTCGCCGCGCTGTCGGCGCATCCGGCAGCGCTTGCGCGAGGTGTATTCCGGATGGCGCGGTTTGCGCCGTTGCGCCCGACGCAGGCAACAAAAACGCGCCCGCAATCGCCAGCGAAAACACCATGGTCCCGATCCGAATCATTCCGGCCACCCATACTTCCTACCCGGGGCGCACGGTCCCCGTTTTCGCCCCGCCCGTCAACTGCGCGCGCGGTGCCCGATATTCGAAGATGCAGGCGTGCGGAAGCCGCGCTAGACAGGGCGGATGTGGACCGGCTTGAAAGCGCCCTCGCTCGCGGAGATGGAGACGCTCGCGCACGAGATCCTCGGGCGGCTGCCGAAACCTTTTTTAGACCTGTGCCAAGGCGTGATCGTTCGGGTGGACGATTTTCCGACCGACGAGGTGCTGGATGACATGGGCGCGAGCAGCGAATTCGACCTGCTTGGTCTGTTTCAGGGCACCGGCCTGCCGCATCAAAGCAACGACGACATCGCCCGGATGCCCAACATGATCTGGCTGTATCGTCGCCCGATCCTGGATTATTGGGCTGAACATGAGGAAACGCTGGGTCACATCGTCCGTCACGTACTGATTCACGAGATCGGCCACCACTTTGGCCTGTCGGACGGGGATATGGAGGCGATCGAGGACAGCGCCGACTAGCCCTGCAGATTTGGGGCTTTGATCGAGGCCATGATCGAGATAAACTACCACTCACCTCAATTCTGACCGAGAAGTGCGATCGATGGAAAAGTTCACCACGCTGGAAGGCGTCGCGGCGCCCTTGAAGATCATCAATGTCGACACCGACATGATGATCCCCAAGCAGTATCTCAAGACCATCAAGCGCACCGGGCTCGGCAAGGGTCTTTTCTCGGAGCAGCGCTACAACGACGATGGTAGCGAGAATCCGGATTTCATTCTCAACAAGCCTGCCTATCGCCAGGCCAAGGTGCTCGTCGCCGGGGATAATTTCGGCTGCGGTTCGAGCCGCGAGCACGCGCCGTGGGCGTTGCTCGATTTCGGCATCCGTTGCGTCATCTCCACCTCGTTCGGCGACATCTTCTATAACAACTGCTTCAAGAACGGCATTCTGCCGATCCGCGTCAGCCAGGACGATCTGGATAAACTGTTCGACGACGCCGAACGTGGCGCCAACGCGACGCTGACGATTGATCTCGCCAATCAGGAAATTCGCGGGCCCGACGGCGGCAAGGTGAAGTTCGAAATCGATCCGTTCCGCAAGCATTGCCTGATGAACGGCCTCGACGACATCGGCCTCACAATGGAGAAGAAATCCTCCATCGACACCTATGAGGCAAAGGCGGCGCGGGAACGCGTCTGGGCCTGATCCCGCATCTCCGGCCCGGTTGATTAACTTCGAACCGGGCTTTTTTGTCCCAACCTTTCCGCACGGCCACCTTTCCACATCATCGGGAAACGCGTTAGAGGTGACGCGATGCTTCCCGATGTCGTCACCTTTTGGCGCGGTCCCCTCGATGCGCTCCGGCAAACATGCCTTCGGTCCCAGATCGCAACGGGCCACAGGGTTACCGTGTACAGTTTCGATCCGCTTTCGGGCTTGCCCGAGGGCGTCGGCAACGCCGACGCCGAGGCGATCCTGCCGCATGCGTTTTCCGAAAAGCTTCGCCCGCCGCAGCCGAGCGGTGAGTGGCGTGACTGGACCACGGTGCAGTTCAGCGATTTTTTTCGTATCCGCCTGATGGCGCGAAGCGCCGGGCTGTGGCTTGACGCCGATGTGCTGTTGCTTAGGCCGATCGAGATCGACCCGACCAAGCCATTTTTTGCCTGGGAGCGGCCGCACCGGCTGGGAAATTCAGTGCTTTATCTGCCGCCTGACGACCCCATCGTGATCGCATTCGAAGACCTGATCGAACAAGAAGAGTTGACGCCGGAATGGCTGACGCTACGCCACCGGCTGATGTTCGCATTGCGCCGCTTGCGTGGTGGACCGAACCGCGTCTCCGACATTCGCGCGGCGATCTATGGCCCCGCCGCCCTGACGGAGCTCGCCCGCCGAGCGGGACGATTGCAGTACGCGCTACCGAGAAAGTCGTTCTACGCTGTACACTCGAGGCCGAAGTGCTTTTTTCAACCGTCGGATTTTTCGGCGCTGACCACCGACCCGGAAATCATCGGGCTTCATCTTTCGCCAAAAAAACACGCCAAGCCACCGCCCGTGCCGGGCAGTCTGTACGCTTGGGCGAGGGAGCGGTTCGGCTAGCGAGCTTGAGGCTGTGACATCGCCGCGATCGCGTCCGCCAGAGCAATGGTGCGCTTGGCCATTTCCGCGTGCAACCGCTCGACCATCTGGCCGTCAAGCTGAATGGCGCCGCGGGAGGCGTTCTCCGGCAGTTCGAATGCCGCGATAATGCGTCGGGCATGCGCAACTTCTTCCGCCGGCGGCGTGAAGATGGCATTGCAGGCCACGATCTGGCCGGGATGGATCAGGGTCTTGCCGTCGAAACCGAGATCACGCGCCTGCGCGCATTCCAGCGCAAACCCGTCGACGTTGCTGAAATCGCTGTACGGCCCGTCGAGAATTTCAAGGCCGTGCGCGCGCGTCGCCAGGATGCAATGCGTTATCATCGGGATCATTGCGGCGCGGCCCGGCTGCATCCGAATGCGGGTTTCCCGCGAGACATCGTTGGGCCCGAACACAAACCCGGCGAGGCGAAGGTCGGGACGGCGCGCAGAAGCGGCCAGTTCTTCGGCATGCAGCACCGCGCGAGCAGTCTCGATCATGGCCCAAACCCTGATCGAAGGATCAGCGCCGATCTCCGCCAGTCCCGCCGCGATGGCCTCGAGGTCCTGGACGCTGGAGATCTTCGGCACCAGGATGCCGTCGGGCCGGGCCTTGCCAACCATCGCGAGATCGTCGGTCCACCACGGCGAATCCAGGCTGTTCGTCCGGATCAGGATTTCGCGCTTGCCGTATCCTTTGGCGTCGATGGCTTGCGCGATCTGGTCGCGGGCCGCTGCTTTGGCGTCCGGCGCGACCGCATCTTCCAGATCGAGGATGAGCCCGTCGGCCGGCAGGTTGCGCGCTTTTTCAAGCGCCCGCGCATTCGATCCCGGCATAAACAAAAGGCTCCGGCGCGGACGGATCATGGGCTGGCTCCCTTCGAGAATTCTCAACTTCCCGCGATACCATTTCGGCCCGCGCCTCGAAAGGCTTGTTCCGGGTTGCGGCATATGGTTAGCCATGGTCGAGTAACCCAAAGACGGCGTTCATGGCATCGTTTCCGCAACATCTGATCGACGGCTACCGCACCTTTGCATCGCAACGGCTCCCGACCGAACAGTCGCGATATCGCGAATTGAGCGAGCGCGGCCAGTCCCCCGAAACGATGGTGATCGGATGTTGCAATTCACGCGTTTCGCCTGAAGTGATTTTCGATGCCGGCCCTGGCGAGTTGTTCGTGGTTCGTAACGTCGCCAACCTGGTTCCGGTTTATCAGCCGGACAGCGCCGCGCACGGCGTCTCGGCGGCGCTGGAATACGCTGTCTCATTTCTCCACATTGGTCACATCGTGGTTCTCGGGCATGCCCAGTGTGGCGGCATCCGCGCCTTTATCGACAAGACCGAACCGCTCTCACCCGGCGATTTCATCGGCAAGTGGATGACCATGTTCGTCAAGCCGGGCGAAATCGTCGAGCAGCGCAACCACGAAAGCATGCAGGACTTCACCGTCAGAATCGAAAAGGCAGCGGTGTTCCGCAGCCTCGAAAACCTGATGACGTTTCCTTTTGTGCGAACCCAGGTCGAGCGTGGCGCGCTCAATCTGCACGGAGCCTATTTCGGGGTTGCCGAAGGCTCGCTGTTCCTGCTCGATCCCGCCACAAAGGAGTTTCGCAGCGTCCGGGAGTAGGAGAGGTATACAGCGAAGCTACCGGCTTCGTTGCTGCGATCTGTTAGTCAGCGGCGGCAACGGGGACAAAGTCGCCTGTTAGGCCGCCTTCTTTTTCGCTCTCAGCAGCTTGCGGTTGATCAGGCATTCGGCGATCTGCACCGCGTTCAAGGCAGCGCCCTTGCGGAGATTGTCCGACACGCACCACAGCGATATCCCGTTATCTACCGTGGCATCTGCGCGAATGCGGCTGATGTAGGTAGCGTCTTCCCCCGCAGCCTCGTATGGCGTGACGTAGCCGCCCGGCTCGTACTTGTCGATGACGAGACAACCCGGCGCGTTGCGCAAAATATTGCGCGCTTCATCCGGCGAGATCGGGTTTACGAATTCGATATTGACGGCTTCGGAATGGCCGACGAACACCGGCACGCGCACGCAGGTCGCGGTAAGTTTGATTTTGGGATCAAGAATCTTCTTGGTCTCCATCATCATCTTCCACTCTTCCTTGGTGTAGCCGTCCTCCATGAACACATCGATCTCGGGGATCACGTTGAAGGCGATACGCTTCGGGAATTTCTTGTTGATCAGCTCGGAATTCGTATAGACGGCCTTGGTCTGCGAAAACAGTTCGTCCATCGCGTCCTTGCCCGCGCCGGACACTGATTGATAGGTCGCGACCACCACGCGCTTGATAACCGCCTTATCGTGGAGCGGCTTCAGCGCGACGACGAGTTGAGCGGTCGAGCAATTCGGGTTGGCTATGATGTTCTTCTTGGTGAAGCCTGCGGCGGCGTCCGCGTTGACCTCGGGCACGACCAGCGGCACATCGGGATCCATGCGCCAGGCCGACGAATTGTCGATCACGACTGCGCCGGCCGCGCCGATTCTTGGCGACCATTCCTTGGACACCGCCCCGCCCGCCGACATCAGGCAGATATCGACGTCGGAGAAATCGTAATGTTCGAGAGCTTTGACTTTCAGGGTGCGGTCGCCATACGAAACTTCCACGCCGACACTGCGGCGTGACGCGAGCGCCACCACCTCATCGGCCGGGAATTTGCGTTCGTCGAGAATGTTGAGCATCTCGCGCCCGACATTGCCGGTCGCTCCGACCAGCGCGACTTTGTAACCCATCGTTCGCTCTCCGAAGAAAATTGCCTCCCTTCAGTGCCACGGAAGGGAGAGGCAGCGCTTCTATGCGAGAAACGCGGTTAAGACAACGTTAGAACGGCGTATTGGCGCTCACGCGAACCGCGGGCCACCCTCCATCGTCCCGTGGCTCACGGGAACACCCTCAGCGCTGACCGGCACCGCCGGGTCGGTGCCAAGCTCTCGGTCTGCTGGCATATATGGCAACGCGGGCGCTGTTTGTCGCCTTTATCGTCCGGGTCCGGGACTAATCAGTCCGGGCTCGGTCTCGGCAAGCCCGCCGCGTGGCGGCCGACACAACTCTCTGTTTTAACGTGACAAATCCTCGTCCGTGGACCTGCCCCTCAAAAGGACAGGCTTGGCTGGCCGGCTTGAGACACCTCACCGAAAGCGGCGCGTGTGCTGCGCGACCGCTGGCCCGGTATCCCGCCAAGATGCTGGTTTGCATGCGACTTTCTCGCGCTGGACTGTATTATCTCGATAGGTGTGGCCGGTTTGACCTAGTGAGGCCATATCCGGCGCGGATAAAGTGGGGGTCGCGATTTGGCGACCGCCAGCCCCCGAGGGATTTCCCGAAGGGTTTGACAACGAGGACCTGATGACCTGGAAATTTCCTGCCGCGAACGCGCTCGTGTTGTTTGCGATGGCCGGCGTGATCGCCGTCGGTACCGGCATGTCCTCCGCCAACGCCCAGCCGAAGCGCCAAACTGACGAGCGCGGCCGGTTCTACTACGGATCGAACGGTCCCAACGTCTCCTACCAGCAGGGCCCACGTACCCGGATCTATGTCACCAAGCGCTCGTGGCTCGACGCAGGCACCGAAGTGCTGCCCGGCGACCGCAAATTCTCCGACTATGCGTTTCCGCCGCCGGTCGGGTATCCATCGTTCGCGCGCGAGAACAAGAACCGCCCGATCGACCGTCAGCCGTTGAACCCGCCGTCGGACATGGGCGGATGGTATCCCACGGAATTCCCGCTGTACTGATCGCGGCACCGCTTGAGCTATCGTCTTTATGGCGGGGAAGAGCCGTCCTTGAACGGCGTCGGTCTGCTGTTTGAACCGCGCTGCCGCGGCAACTCGCCTGTTCGTTCGGCCGGCTGCCGGGCAACCCCGAATTCCGCAAGCTGGGTCGGGTCCTGAGACGCAAGATATCCCGGGGCGGCGAGTGAATCGTAAGGCTTGGTTCGTGTGAACGTGATGCCTGGCCCGACGGCGACGTGATTCTTTACGACGGAGTTTGCGTGCTCTGCTCGCGCTGGGTCCGCTTCGTCGCGTCACGCGATGTCGACAGGCGATTTCGATTTACCGCGATCCAGTCTCGTTACGGCATCCGGCTGGCGCAGGCATTCGGCATCAACCCTGACGATCCCGACACCAACGCGGTGGTTCACGGCGGCATTGTGTTCTTCAAATCCGACGCCGTGCTGACGGTGCTGAGCAAGCTGCCCGGTTGGAGCTGGGTGCAGGTGCTGCGACTCGCGCCGAAGCCGCTGCGTGACTCCGTCTACAACGTCATCGCCCGCAATCGCTATTCGATTTTCGGAAAGTACGAGGCGTGCTTTGTGCCGGAAGAGGAGTGGAGAGCGAGGGTGTTGGAGTAGCGTCGATTCCGTAGGAGAAGGCCTGCCCAAAGACGACTTCACCCCTTACCGTGCGAAGCCATCACCTCTTTCGCCGCTCTCTCGCCGCTGTCCCTCGCGCCGTGCGCGGTGGAAAAGAAATTCGGCGAGGTCGCTTCACCGGCAAAGAACAGGCGGTCGTCCACAGGCGCCGCCAGGATGGCGCGATCGCCGGCGTGGCCCGGCAGGGCGTGCGAATAGGAGCCCCGCGCGAACGGATCATGCGACCAGCGCGACTCCGACAGCGGCTTGAGCTTGCGGCGATAATTATTGCCGAGCAATGCTGCGATCTCGTCGATGCTTTGTTGCGCAATCGCGCCCGGGCCGGCGTCCTCCAGCTTTTGCGCGAAACGACCGCCGAAAAAGCCTTCGATACAGGGCTGGCCGAACGGGCGCAGGTGAAAGCTTCCCATCGCGGTGCGCATGGTGGCGCCGCGCAGGTTGCCGTCTTTCGGCAGCGCATCCGGTTCGTCCAGCGCGAGCATCACCTTGTCGGCAAGTCCAAGCGGCAGGCCGGCGGCCGCGTCGACCTTTGCCGGCAGTGCAGGCCGAAACCGGATCGCCTCATCGGCAATCAGGCTGGTCGGCACCGTGACGATCACCTTGCCCGCGCTCAGCGCGCCGCGTGAGGTCTCGATGTGCACGCGCCTCCCGGACCAGTCGATCACGGTCACTTCACAACTCAACGCCACCGGACAGGTCGCGCCATAGGCTGCGATCAGCGCGCCATAGCCGCGCCGCACCCGCCAGTTGACGCCGGTGTCTTCGTAAGCTTCCAGGTCGATGATCGAGACACGATCAAGCTCGCTGCCGTTGGCGTAGGTCGAGATCGCATCGATCATCGGATTCCAGCGGTTGCCCGGCTCGAGATAGTCGCTGGCGGCGCTGTCGCCGCCGGATTGCGCAGCCTCTGAGGCCCGATCAAAGAATTCGTCGAGCGCCTTGATGAAATCCGCGCGTTCGGCGGGCTGAAATCCGGAATCGAAGCTCTGCTCGCGCCAGGGCGGGCGGGTCCTGTCGATTTCGAAATTCAATTGCCGGGCGATGTCGACAAACGAATTCTGGTCCGCCGAGTGCAACCAACCGCAACCGAGGTCGAAGACGATATCGGGTGCGGGCATGACGGTGTGGCCGCGGCCGCCGACGCGCTCGCGTGCTTCCAGCACGATGACCGAGAGTCCGGAATGTTTCAGTGCCTGCGCGGCGCCGAGGCCTGCGGCGCCCGCCCCGATGATGGCGACATCGACTTCGGAGGGGAAGGACATGGCAAGATCTGTTTCTTGGTCATGCCCGGCCCTTTCCCAGGCATCTACGTCTGCTCGTACGTCTCAGGAGATGGATGGCCGGGAAGAGCCAGACAAGCCCGCGACTGATGATTTCCGGTTTTCCCGCGCGCGGGTTCAGGCGACCGCTTCTCTGGCCCGTTCCGCGCGCTTGCGGTCGTTGGCGTCAAGAAACTTCTTGCGCAACCGGATCGACTTCGGGGTCACCTCGACCAGTTCGTCTTCCTCGATGTAGGCAAGCGCCTTTTCCAGCGTCATCTTGATCGGCGGCGTCAGGCGAACCGCTTCGTCCTTTGAAGTGGTGCGGATATTGGTGAGCTGTTTGCCCTTGAGCACGTTGATCTCGAGATCGTTGTCCCGCGTGTGCTCGCCGACGATCATGCCCTTGTACACCTTCCAGCCCGGCTCGATCATCATGGGTCCGCGGTCTTCCAGCTTGAACATCGCGTAAGCCACCGCCTCGCCCTGATCGTTGGAGATCAACACGCCATTGCGGCGGCCCTGGATGTCGCCCTTGTACGGTGCATAGCCGTGAAACAGGCGGTTCATGATTGCGGTGCCGCGGGTATCGGTGAGCAGTTCGCCCTGATAACCGATTAATCCGCGGGTCGGAGCGTTGAACACCAGCCGCAAGCGATGGCCGCCGGAGGGACGCATCTCGATCATTTCAGCCTTGCGCTCGCTCATCTTCTGCACGACCACGCCCGAGTGTTCCTCGTCGACGTCGATCACGACTTCTTCGATCGGCTCGTGCCACTGGCCGGTGGCTTCGTCTTTTTTCAGTACGACGCGCGGACGCGATACCGACAATTCGAAGCCCTCGCGACGCATGGTCTCGATCAAAATCGCAAGCTGCAATTCGCCGCGGCCCGACACTTCCATCGAGTCCTTGTCCGAGGCCTCGGTGACGCGCAGCGCGACATTGCCTTCGGCCTCGCGAAGCAGGCGGTCCCGGATCATGCGGCTCGTCACCTTGTCGCCTTCGGTGCCGGCGAGCGGGGAATTGTTGACGATGAATGACATTGAAACCGTCGGCGGATCGATCGGCTGCGCCGTGAGCGGAGTATCGACGCTGGGGTCGCAAAACGTGTCGGCGACTGTGCCCTTGGTGAGGCCGGCAATAGCGACGATGTCGCCGGCTTCGGCTTCCTCCAGCGGCGTGCGTTCAATGCCGCGGAAGGCGAGAATCTTGGTGATACGGCCCTGTTCGATCAACTTGCCGTCGCCGCCCAGCACCTTCACCTGTTGGTTCGGCTTGATCGAGCCGGAGGTGATGCGGCCGGTGATGATGCGCCCGAGATAGGGGTTGGCCTCCAGGATGGTGCCGATCATGCGAAACGGGCCGTCCTCGACGTGAGGCGGCGCGACATGACGCAGGATCAGATCGAACAGCGGCTGCATGCCGGCGTCCTTTGGTCCTTCCGGAGTTTCCGCCATCCAGCCCTGTTTGGCCGAGCCGTACAGGATTGGAAAATCGAGCTGCTCCTCGCTGGCGTCCAGCGCCGCGAACAGGTCGAACACCTCGTTGATCACCTCGGTCGGGCGTGCGTCGGGACGATCGACCTTGTTGATCACGACGATCGGCTTCAGCCCGACCTTGAGCGCCTTCGAGACCACGAATTTGGTTTGCGGCAGGGGACCTTCGGCGGCATCGACCAGCACCAGCGCGCCGTCGACCATATTCAGAATGCGCTCGACCTCGCCGCCAAAATCGGCGTGGCCGGGAGTATCGACGATATTGATCCGGGTGTCCTTCCACTGCACCGACGCCGCCTTGGCAAGGATGGTGATGCCGCGTTCGCGCTCCAGATCGTTGGAATCCATGGCGCGCTCGACGACGCGCTGGTTCTCGCGGTAGGTGCCTGATTGCTGCAGCAGGCGGTCGACCAGGGTGGTCTTGCCGTGGTCGACGTGGGCGATGATGGCGACGTTACGAAGGCTCATGGCTGCTTCTTCCAAATCGGGACGATGGCTATGGCGCGGAAGACCGCTACCGGGTGTTCAGGATCGCGCCCAAAGCCTGAAATCTGAGGGGTCCATAGCCCCAAAAAGGAAGCCCGGCCAAAAGGACCGGGCACACCTTACGCGTTGCACCGCAATATAGTGGCAATTCGCTAACAAACAATGGCTTGTTTCGGATTTGGTTAGCTGAATTTGCCAGTAAAGCTGCCCGTTCAGCCGCATTCGTCTCCCTCCGACGGGTACACCCCCTGCAGGACTTCTTCAAAGTGGCTCTTGACCGATTCGTTGCAGAGGCAGGCCCGTTCCTGCAGAGCATCGCGGTCGCGCACCAGGATAGAGCCGCGCCTGGTTTGCAAGATGCCCTCCGCCTTGAATGTCTGGATTACCCGGCTGGTGTAACTGCGGCCGACCCCGAGCAACGTCGCGAGTTGCTCATGCGTCAGCGGCACTGTGCCATCACCGTCCGTCCGCTCCATCGCCGATATGATCCATTTCGCGGTACGCTGCTCGATGGAGTGGATCGCGTTGCAGGCCGTAGATTGGAACATCTGCGCCAGCATGCAATCGGCGTAGCGCGAGAACACGTTGTGCAGCGTCGCCGAGCTTGCCTTGGCGGCATCCAGCTTGCGAACGTTGAGACGTACGAACGGTCCGCCGAACTTCACGATGATGCGGGTATAAGCCGGCAGGCGTCCCTGGCTGACGATCCCGCCGACGGCGCCCTCGCGCCCGACGAGGATGGTTTCGACGTCACGGCCGTCCTCATTTGTGACGAGATAAGACGCAAGCGAAGGCCCGCACGGAAAATGCACGACCTCAACGGGATCGCCGGGATTGTAAAGCAGGTCATTGCTGGCAGCGGTTTCATGAATGAGGTGCGGCGCCAAAAGCGCGA
The DNA here is from genome assembly GCA_963764155.1 of uncultured Alphaproteobacteria bacterium. Lineage (GTDB taxonomy): Bacteria > Pseudomonadota > Alphaproteobacteria > Rhizobiales > Xanthobacteraceae > Bradyrhizobium. The sequence continues at coordinate 494,100 of CAVXRI010000005.1, read as the reverse complement.
AGTCGCCGACGCTGAGCCGACGCAAAAGATTGTTATAGGGCCGGACCGTGGTCTCGGATCTGTCGGTGACGCGCGCATCCATTCTGAAAGCCCTCCCGCAGTGACCATAGCCGGACAGAGCTGGTTCTTGTGTCCACAAGTGGACAGACTAGGGAATGCCGATGTGGTGGGTTTCGTTCCTGGAACCCGCCCGCCGTTCAAACGACGCCTCAATGGCGAACACCACGAGCGAGAGAAATGGAACCCGCCACTGCCGACGGTTTCTCCAGCGTGCCCAGCGACGTGCTGATCGTCGAAGATGACGCGATTATCGCGCTTGATTTTGAGGACACCCTGCTGGGTTTCGGCGCCAAGATGGTGCGTACGGCGGGTACTGTGGCCAAAGCGCTCGACCTGATCGCCGACCGCGCGCCGGAATTTGCCCTGCTTGACGTAGGATTGGTCCGCGAAAAGAGCTTTGCGGTCGCCGAGCGACTGGAAGCGCTGGGCATTCCGTTCATGTTCGTGACCGGGTACGGCCCGGATGTCGCGCTTCCGGCAGCATTCGCCGGCAGGCCAAGGTTGGGCAAACCCTATTCGAGGGAGGCGCTGCAGAACGCCTTGCGTCGGCTGTCCAACGAGGGCGGCAAGCCCTGAGACATATTCGACCAAGCCTGAGCCTGCACAGCCGCGAAGCGCGAGGAGGCGGTGTTCACAGCGTCCCGGCGGCCCGGAATTGCGCGCTCGCGCGTTGCAGGTTCTGCGGCATGCTCATGAGCGTCGTCCTGCGATCGGCGACGGCGAAGTGGAATTGATCGAGCGCGATATTGAAAGCGGTCAACGCGCCTTCCTCGATCGCGCCGTGATCGAAACATTGCAGCGTGTCGCGCATGATGTTGTCCGCCTCGGACTGCATTTGCTCGAGTTCCTCGATTGAGTCGGTCCGCCGGGCGGTCGCGATCATCTCCAGCAGCCGTTCTCGCAGCGACGAGTTATTGGTGCGCTCGTCCTTTTTCAGGTAACCGGCAAACCATGCGCCAATGGAGCCCATCGCCGACAGGCCCATCAGCCCCCACCAGATGAAATCGCTGTAACGGTCGAGGAAACTTTTCTCCTCGCCGTCGACGAACGCGGCGGCGCCCGGATGCACCGGGATCGCAGCGTCCTTGTCGGTGTCCGGCGTTTCGATCTTGGCGGCTAGCGGAAATTCCGTCAGCAACTGCTGACGCACTGCGAATAGCTGGCGAGTGAAGGCGGCGACGGTCGCTTCCGAAAGATTTTTGCGCGCGACGATATGATGCGAGAAGCTGATCGTCTTGACTTCCTCCTCCGGCCGGTCGGGCGAGCCCCCGAAGGTGCCGGCGGGTATTTCGGACGACTCGTACGCGGGATGGTTCTGCGCAATCGCTTCGGCGGTGTCGATCGCGAGGAAAGTCGGCACGCCGCCGTCCTTTGTCGATGCGGCGATCGCTTCGGCAGTGATCTTGCTGTTGACGGGCCCGGCGGCCAAGTACGCATCCGCCTTCTGGTTGCGAATGGCTTCCACGGCTTCGCTGGCCGGAAACTGGATGATCTCGACCTTGGCTGGATCGACAGCGTATTGATGCAAGATCACCTTGAGCAGATTGACGTTGGCTTCGGTGCGTCCGACGACGCCGATCCGGTGGCCGGATAGTTGCGCGATTTTCGTGATCTTCGGGCCGCCCTTCTTGCCCTTGGCGCGCGGCGGCACCCATAGAACCGCTACGTTTTTCCGCAGGATCGCGACGGCTTGCGCATTTTTCGGCACGTCGACATCGCCGCGAACGATGGCGAGATCGACCTTGTTGCTGGCAAGTTCCTGGGCGCTGGCTACGGAGCCGTCAGTCTGCACCGGGCGGAGGCGGATGTGGCCGTGGGTCTGGGCAAAGGCCTGCGTGAGCGCCTGAACGACCTTCACGTCGTCGCTGTTGGCCGGCCCGACCGCGATGCGCAGGATTTCCGGCCGCATCACGAAATAATAAGCGCCGGCGATCACGCCGACGATGGCGAGCGTGCCCGCGAGCGTGATGAGCATGGCCTTGCCCACCGCCGGTCGAGACGACGGCGGCGTTTGCGATCCAGCCGGTTCAGAGGGCCTTTCGGTCATTCGATCTGGCAAACCATCGTTTGATATTGAACTTCATTTTGCCACTCGGCTGAGCCGATATTAGCAAATTCCCGGGCCGAACGGGGTGACATCTGCGTCATGGTTACCGAACCGGGGCTCGGGAGCTCGAATGCCTTCGAAGCAGTCCGGTCAGTGATAGGGTAAGGTGGAGGGAACAGGAGGTGGTCATGGCGGAGCGGCTGTCGACGGAAGCACGAAAATCGGCTCTCCGGGATCTGGCGGGATGGGTGGAGACGCCGGGCCGCGAGGCGATCGGCCGAACCTTCCGATTCAGGGATTTCAACGAGGCTTTCGGTTTCATGGCCCGCGTAGCCTTGGTCGCTGAAAAGAACGATCATCATCCGGAATGGCGCAACGTCTACAAAACGGTGGAGGTGGTCCTGGCCACCCATGACGCGGGCGGCGTTACCAAGCTCGACGTGGAGCTTGCAAGAGCCATGAACGTGATTGCAGGACAGCTTGGGGCTGCTTGATCGGCCTTCCTGCGGAGCTTGCAGCGATTAGTTCACGTCCCCAACTGCAGAGAGGGCGTACCCGCCGCCAATATTGCGGAGCGCAATGTTCAAGGGAAAGCCGATGGCATCCGAACACACCGCAGGATTTGAGCCGGCGAAGCGCTTGGCGGCAGATCGCGAAAGCCTTCGCCGGCGCTTCTGGCTCAAGCTGAAGCGGGTCGCGGCGCAATTGCCGTTCGTCGAGGATTTGCTCGCGGCCTACTATTGCGCATTCGACAAGCAGACGCCGCGTCACGTGCAGGTTTCCCTGTTGGGGGCGATAGCGTACTTCGTGCTGCCGTTCGACTTCATTCCGGACATGATGCCGGTGCTTGGCTTTACCGACGATGCCGCGGTGCTTGCAACCGCGATCCGGCTTGTCGCCAACCACATCACGGTCGAGCATCGTGAGGCCGCCCGGGCCGCATTGAAGCGCGGCCTGGAGACAGCGGACGCACGCGAATAACGGGATTGTCATTCGCGCGCGGCGCGGACCTCGTTAGCGAACCTTGGGACGAATCTGGGCCTGCGCCCTGCCGCTTTTCTCGGCCTCCCAGGCCTGGAATTGCTTGAACAGCGCTTCCTTTTCCGCATCCGATTGCGGTTTTGCCGCCGTTGGCGCCTGTTGCATGAAATCGTCAAACCTGGAGCGAGCGACCGGCTCAATGCCATGCCGGTCCAGCCACTGCTGGGCTGACGGCAAGCGGTTCCAGCCGGCGAGCGGCGCGGAGAGCGACACTTCTTTCCACTTCGGATGGAACGGCGGATTCTGGAAGGTCGGAAACTTCGTAAAGAAAGCGTCCACGAACACCGCGAGCTTGCGGTAGCGATCCGAGTTGGGCGCCCAATTGTAGGCGGCAAGCACTGCCGGTACGGCGATCGTATCGACCTGCTCCTGATCCGAAATCAGGTTCGGATAGTCCTTGGCGCTGAGGCTGGCCGGCAGGTAATCGTTCTGCAACGGCTTGGCGTATTCGACAGGGACCAGGTGAAACCGATCGTCCTTGAACGTGCTGACTGACTTGTACGGCTTGCCTCCAACCACCACGACGGCATCGATGCCGCCGGTCTTCATTTTCTCCATGGCGATGCGTTGCTCGACGTAAACAAGATTCGGTCTGATACCCAGCCGCTCGAACACGATCGACGCTGTTACGAACGTTCCGCCGTTCGGAAGATCGACGCTGACCGTCTTGCCGTCGAGCTCTCTCATGCTGCGGATCGACTTTGAGGCGATCACGTGCATCTCTTCGTTGTAGAGCTTGGTCACGTAGGTAAATTGTTTCTTGATGTCCTGCGCGAAGCCCTTTTTCTCGAGATAGTCGAGCGTGTCGGACCGCACGATCCCGAGGTCGACGCCTTGCAGAAACAGAATATCGGCGACGCTTTGCACCGAACCGCGACCCACGATGGGAAGCACCCGCAGCTTGTTGCCGTCATCCAGCACCGAAGCGAGATCGGCGCCGAACTGAACATAGGTGCCGCCGATCGTGCCCGATATCAGCGTCACGGTGTTGGAGTTCAGCGCCTGCTTGGTTTCGCGCGATCCGAACTGGAAGATCGCTTTCAAACTTTCGCTGACCTTGGCGGGGTCAAGCTCGCTATCGTCGGCCCGGGCCGCGAAGCCGCAAGCCAGCATGCTGGCAACGAGTGCCAATCCAATGAAACGTCGCATGTTTACCTCTGCGTGAAATCAGTTTTGCATTTGAGCGAGGCGCCGTTGCGCATCCGTCGAGCCGAGTTGGACGGCCCTCTGGTACCAAGTGCGCGCCGCCGCGGGATCGGTATTGATATTGCGGGTGTCCAGTTTCCCGAGCACCGCGGGGTCGTAAGTCTGCCCCAGCATCAAAGCCGCGGCCGCGTCCTGCGCTTCCGCTGCCCGTTCCAGCAATAATCGTGCGGGCGAGATGTCACCCGCCGCAAGCAGACCCTTGGCTCGCTTCATCAGGGTGGCGAGTTCTTGGGCGTCCAGCGTCCGGGCCGGAGGTGCTGCGCTGAACGATGCAGTGGATGTCGCGGCGGCCATGACCGTCGCGGGAGGCGGCGGCGCAACTGGCTTGGCCGCAACGGGCGCGGCAACAGCGGCGGCGATAACGGGCGGCGCTGCGGCAGGCGCCTGGTTCTGCACGGCTGATTGATAAGCAGTGGTGATGTCGTCACGGCTCGGCGCCATTGCAACGGTCACCGGGCTACGCACGCTGCCGGCCGGCTGAACCACCGGACCAGCAAGGCGCGCGGAGTCTTTTGAGGGCGCGGGATCCTTTAGCTGGAGGTCGCGCGGCGTCAGTTGAGCTGTGTTCGGCTGCGCTGCGGCGGACGGGCCTGGAAGAATGGCTGCGATCGAAACCTTGGCGTCCGTCATGATCGCGCGCATGTCGTCGGAAGAAAACAACGCGAACAGCATTGCGATGGCGGCAGCGGCCGACACACCAAGCAGTATCCGAAACGAAATCGAGGCTTTCTTTTTTCGAAGCGGATTGATGAATTCACCGGGGTCCGGTTCTTCCTCGTCATAGTCGGACAGAAATAGCGGCGCGGCTTCGTCCGCAGGATAGTCGTCTCTTGCCGACCGTCCGAACCTGTAAGGCTTCGCGCTATCGTGGGTTACGTCCTCGTCAAACCTCTCGTAGTCCGGGTCCTGTGATCGACCCCACCTCGTTCGCTGCACCATGATACTCCCCCGTACTGTAACGCAAACGTCGTCGGGGCATTTCAGGCCTCAGTTTCTTTGCTTGGTCCAGAAGCGCCCCGCCGCTGAGGTTCTCAACTCGCCGGTTAAATCAGCCTAAAAGACGACCGCGGCGGGAGGGGCGCGGGATATATTTTGATGTTGATTGCTGCGTTCGGACTCTATTCACACACAATTTCGCAACATTCATCCCGGCGGGCGCTCGTTTCGCAACACCGCGCCGACGCGTTGTCTCATGGATGCAGGATCACTTTGCCCATCGCCTTGCGACCCGCGAGCACCTTCAGCGCGTCGGCTGTCTGAGCCAACGGAAAAGTACGATCGACATGCGAGGAAATCTTGCCTTCCGCTGTCCACTTCACGAGCTTTTCCAGGTTGGCGCGGTTCTTCTCCGGATTGAGCCGCGCCCAGTGCCCCCAGAACACGCCGCGGATATCGCAACCCTTTAGCAGCGCTAGATTGAGCGGCATTTTCGGAATGTCGCCTGCGGCAAATCCGATCACCAGGAACCGACCCTCCCATGCGATCGAACGCAGAGCGGCTTCTGCGTAAGCGCCGCCGACGGGATCAAAGATGATGTCCGCACCCTTGCCGCCGGTGAGCCGACGCAGGCCCTCTTTCAAATCTTCCGTGGCGTAATTCAGCGTCAACTCCGCTCCATGCGCTTTGGCGAATCCAAGCTTCTCGTCTGACGACGCGCAGGCGATCACTTTTAGGCCCATCAGCTTTCCGAGCTCGCATGCCGCAAGACCGGTGCCGCCCGCGGCGCCGAGAACCGCCAGGGTTTCTCCTGGCTTCGGGCTGGCGCGATCTTCCAGCGCATGCAGGGCCGTGCCGTAGATGATGATGATGCCTGCAGCGCGATCGAAATCCAGATTGTCCGGAATTTTGACGATCGAACTCGCGGCCAACGCGATCTTTTCGCGCGCGCCGTTATGACCGCACGAGGCTACCACGCGGTCGCCGACTTTCAGGTCGGTGACGCCCGCGCCCACGCTCTCGATCACTCCAGCGACTTCCGCCGCCGGCGAGAACGGGAACGGCGGCTTGATCTGGTACTTGCCCTGGATCATCAGCAGGTCGAAAAAATTCAGCGCCGCGGCCTTGATCGCGATGACGGCCTGGCCGGGCTCCGCGACGGGATCGGGCACATCGGCCAGCACGAGTTCGTCCGCTTGGCAATATTTCGAGCAGAGAATGGCTTTCATGGGCACACCTGACTTTCCAACTCGGAAAACAACCTGATCGCTTCATGCCGCATTTGACAGCCCCCCACAATACTAGAGCATGATCCGGTAAAACTGGCCGAGGTCTGCCGGAAACGGGAGAATTGAAACATGTTCGACAAAGGCCTGCTGGTTGGCAAGCGGATCCTGGTGACGGGCGGCGGCTCCGGTCTCGGGGCGGCGATGGGTCGCCGCTTTCTTGAGCTTGGCGCCGAACTGATCATCTGCGGCCGCCGGCTCGAACTATTGGAGGAAACATCCGCCAACATGCGCAGCGAGACCGGCGGCAAGGTGACGCCGATCCGGTGCGATGTTCGCGAAGGTGCAGCGGTCGATGCAATGATGGACACGATCTGGCGCGAAGCCGCGATCGACGTCCTCGTCAACAATGCCGCCGCGACCTTTATCGCGCAAACCGAGCATCTGTCGTTTCGCGCCGCCGACGCAATCCTGGCGCCGACACTGCACGGCGCGATGTACTGCACACTCGCCGCCGGGCAAACGCTGGATCGAAGCCAGACACAAGGGCGTCGTGCTCAGTATCCTGTCCACCTCCACGATCACGGGCCGCGCTTTCACCGTTCCATCGGCGATGGCAAAGTCCGCCATTCTCGCGATGACCAAAAGCCTCGCCGTCGAGTGGGGACCGAAAGGCGTTCGAACCGTTGCGATCGCGCCCGGTGCGTTTCCGACTGCGGGAGCATCGGGTCAGCTTCGCCCGGAAGGTCGCGACGAAGCATGGGCATCCAGGAATCCACTCGAGCGCACCGGGGAACATGGTGAGCTTGCCGACCTCGCGAGCTTTCTGATTTGCGATCGCGCCGGCTACATCAACGGCGAAATGGTGGTGCAGGACGGCGGCGCTCATTTGCGCAGTTCGGGCGCCGAGGACCTGCTGCAATGGAGCGAGGCACAGTGGGAAAAGCAGCGCGCGTCGCGTTCGAAGTCCTGAGCTTCGAGCCTTTCCCCGATCTGCCTTCCCAACGCAGGCTTTCCCGGTTATCCATCGCGGCTCATGAACCAGACGATGCGGGCCATCTTCCAGTCACAATGATGCGGAACCAACCCTGATTATGGTTTTTCGGCGAATCGCGACAGCTTTAACGATGACGGTGCTGATGTGCGGCGGTGCGAGCCTTGCACAGACGCCAGGCCCATCGCCGAAAGCTGCCCCCAAATCCGCCGTTCCCAAATCTGAAGCGGCAAGACCCGAGGCCAAACCCCCTTCGAATGCTGTGGCAACCGCAAGTGGTGGCGCCGAGCCGAGCTTGATTGGTCAGTTCGGCACCTGGGGCGCCTATGCGGCTATGCCAAACGGCAAGCGGGTGTGTTTCGCGCTGGCCAAACCCGCATCGTCCAAGACCAACCCGCCGAATCGTCCCCGTGATCCGGCCTATGCCTTTGTCTCCACCCGTCCGGCGGAAAAGGTTTCGAACGAAGTCTCGGTGATGATTGGATATGCGCTGAAACCGGGCTCGGAATTGACGCTCGAGGTCGGCGGGGCTTCCTATGCGATGTACACCCAGGGCGATGGCCTCTGGATCAAGAACGCCGCAGAGGAAGAACGGATGGTTGATGCCATGCGCCGGTCCGCCGATGTCGTGATCAAGGGCGTCTCGGCCAAGGGCACCGAGACAACCGATGTCTTTTCGTTGAAGGGGCTGGCTCAGGCCCTCGACAAAATTGCGCAGGATTGCAAGCGCTGACGCTTCCGGCTTGATTTCCATTCATTTGGTGGCTTTCCAGCGGCTGTTGGAAGGCCTATCTGATGTTCCATGAACGACCTTATTCCCATTGGTTCGATGACGGCCGGTTCCTGGGCGCATGCGCCCTTGGAAAAGCTTCCGCTTGAATCCTATGTGCCCCCGGCCAAGCCGTCGCTGATCGGCCTGTCGCGCGCCGAAATCGCCGGCAAGCTCGGCGAGATCGGCGTGCCGTCCTCGCAGCGCAAGATGCGCGTTCAGCAACTATGGCACTGGATGTATTTCCGGGGCGCCAAAGGTTTCGACGAGATGACCAGCATCTCGAGGGAGACTCGCGCTCAGCTTGCAGAACACTTCACCGTGGCGCGCCCCGAGGTGGTCGCGGAGCAGATATCGAACGACGGCACCCGCAAATGGCTGCTGCGTTTGCCGAGCGGCGATGCGATCGAGAGGGCGCATGAAGTCGAGTGCGTCTATATCCCGGAAACCGATCGCGGAACGCTGTGCGTCTCCTCGCAGGTCGGCTGCACCCTCAATTGCTCCTTTTGCCACACCGGCACGCAGCGGCTGGTGCGCAACCTCACAGCCGGTGAAATTGTCGGCCAAGTGATGGTGGCGCGCGACCGCCTCAACGACTGGGCGGATCGCGACACGCCTGATGGAGGCCGGCTCGTCACCAATGTCGTGATGATGGGCATGGGCGAGCCCTTGTACAATTTCGATGCGGTGCGCGATGCGCTGTTGATCGTTTCGGACAATGAGGGGATCGGCATTTCCCGCCGCCGCATCACCTTGTCCACTTCGGGCGTGGTGCCCAACATCGTCAGGGCCGGTGAGGAAATCGGCGTGATGCTGGCGATCTCGCTGCACGCCGTGCGTGACGAACTGCGCAACGAACTGGTGCCGCTGAACCGCAAATACCCGATAGCCGAACTGCTGCAGGCTTGCCGCGATTATCCCGGCTCATCCAATGCGCGGCGCATCACCTTTGAGTATGTCATGCTCAAGGGCGTCAATGACTTCGCTCGACGATGCGAAGCTGCTGGTCAAGCTGCTGAAAGGAATTCCGGCAAAGATCAACCTCATTCCTTTCAATCCCTGGCCGGGCACGGCTTACGAATGCTCGGACTGGGACCAGATCGAAAAGTTCTCCGAATATATATTCAATGCCGGCTATTCCTCGCCGGTGCGCACGCCGCGCGGCCGCGATATCCTCGCCGCCTGCGGGCAATTGAAATCCGAAACCGAAAAGATGTCCGCCCGCGAGCGGCAGACCTTACGAGCCATGGCAATGACGGATTAGCGGCATGATGAAACGTCTCGCTCATTTCGTCATTGCGAGCGAAATCGAAGCAATCCAGAGTAGCAGCCGGTATTTGGAACTGCTTTGTCGCTTGCGCTACTCGCAATGACCGCCTGTTCGGTTTGACTGCATGTCACTTATCGCCCGCTTGTTCGTTATCTTTTTTGCATTTCTCGCGGCCTGTCTGGCGGCGGGAATGATTGTGATCGGCGCGGTATTGTTTCCCGAATTCAGCGATCTCGGCGCCGGTCCTGTGGATCAGGGCTCCCTGGACATCGTGCTAGGCTTCGGTTTCATTTTTGTCTCTGGCTTCGCGCTGGTGCCGGCAATGCTCGTGGCGGCGATCACCGAAGCTTTTTACATCAGGAGCGCGTTGACCTACGCCATCGGTGGCGGCGTCGTCGGGCTTGCCTGCTATCTCGGGCTTGTTCCGTTCGATCCGGCCACGCTTCGCTTCGATGGCATCATTCGCCGTCATCTTGAAATCATGACCGGCGCGGGAATCGTCGGCGGCCTCATCTACTGGATGATCGCGGGGCGCAATGCCGGAGCCTGGCGTACGCGGCCCGCTCCTCTCATGTCGCCTCCGCCCCTGCCCTCGCATTCGCGGCCACCCGCGCCATAAAGAAGCTCGCTTGGAAGCCTTTTCAGGGGTGACCTGCTCGGCTACACCGCTCGCATGAATTGGACCGGACTTTTCATCGCGCTAGGGTTTGCGGTTGTCGTGGGACTGCTGTTCGGGATTTATCCCGAACTCGATCTCAAGCTCGCGGCGCTGTTTTACGACCCGTCTACCCGCTCCTTCCCTTTGAAGCTCGATCCGCTCGCGGCAATTGCACGCGACGCCGCAATGTGGATTTCCTGGGGACTGGCGTTGCCGGCCATCGTCGCGCTGGTCGCGAAGCTCGCACGGCCGGATCGGCGGCTGCTGATATCGGGCCGGGCGATCATCTTCCTGCTGGTGACGCTGACGCTATCAGCGGGTGTTCTCACCAACCTTACCTTCAAGAGTTACTGGGGCAGGCCTCGCCCCGTCGTGGTGACCCAGTTCGGCGGCGATCTGCCGTTCATGCCCTGGTGGGATCCGCGCGGCGGCTGCGACCGTAACTGCTCGTTCTTTTCGGGCGAAGGGGCCACGGCGTTCTGGACCCTTGCACCAGCCGCGCTTGCGCCGCCGGCGTGGCGGCCTTTCGCCTATGCCGCCGCGACGCTGCTCGGTGTCGTGACGAGCGTGCTCCGGATGGCGTTCGGCGGTCATTTTTTCACCGACGTGGCGACCGCGGGATTTGTCACGTTTCTGGTGATCTGGATTTGCTATGGCGCGCTTTATCGTTGGCGGCGGACCCGGTTATCGGACGATGTGATCGACGCCGCGCTGACGCGGCTGGGCCGCCCGTTGCATCGCTGGTCGCAACGGCGCGGGCGCGAAGCAGGACATCGGCCTGCCGTGTAAGCGCTTGCGCCAAAGGCGGTTCTGCCTATAGTCCCGGCCAAAATTTAACCACTGTGGATTGAGCGGGAATTTCATGCGCAAGGACGTGAAAAAGGTGGTGCTCGCCTATTCGGGCGGACTGGACACCTCCATCATATTGAAATGGCTGCAGACCACCTACGGCGCGGAGGTCGTGACGTTCACCGCCGATCTCGGGCAGGGCGAAGAACTCGAGCCGGCGCGTCAGAAGGCGCTGCTGCTCGGCATCAAGCCGGAAAACATCTTTGTGGAGGATTTGCGCGAGGAATTCGTTCGCGACTACGTGTTTCCGATGTTCCGGGCCAACGCGGTGTATGAAGGGCAGTATCTGCTCGGCACCTCGATCGCGCGCCCGCTCATCGCCAAGAAGCAGATCGAGATCGCCGAGAAGCTCGGCGCTGACGCAGTATCGCATGGCGCGACCGGCAAGGGTAACGATCAGGTTCGCTTCGAGCTCGGCTATTATGCCCTGAAGCCCGACATCACCATCATCGCGCCGTGGCGCGAATGGGATCTGCGCTCGCGCGAGCAACTGATCGCGTTCGCGGAAGCGCATCAGATTCCAATCGCCAAGGACAGGCGCGGCGAAGCTCCGTTCTCCGTTGACGCCAACCTTCTGCACGCGTCCAGCGAGGGCAAGGTGCTGGAAGACCCGGCGCAGGAAGTGCCTGGTTACGTCTACTCACGCACCATCGATCCCGAAAACGCGCCGGACGAGCCAACCGTTATCAGCATCGATTTTGAAAAGGGTGACCCGGTCGCGATAGACGGAAAGAAGATGTCGCCCGCGACTTTGCTGACCGAACTTAATTCGCTGGGCCGCGCGAACGGCATCGGACGCCTTGATCTCGTCGAGAACCGTTTTGTCGGGATGAAGTCGCGCGGCATGTATGAAACGCCCGGCGGCACCATCCTGCTCAGCGCCCATCGTGGCATCGAGCAGATCACACTCGACCGCGGCGCGGCGCATCTCAAGGATGAGCTGATGCCGAAATACGCCGAGCTTATCTACAACGGCTTCTGGTTTGCGCCGGAGCGCGAGATGCTGCAGGCAGCGATCGATCACAGCCAGCAATATGTCACCGGCAGCGTGCGGCTGAAGCTGTACAAGGGCAATGTTGCCGTGATCGGCCGCGAGAGCAAATACTCGCTCTACGACCAGGACCTCGTTACGTTCGAGGAAGGAGCGGTCGCCTACGATCACCGCGATGCCGCAGGCTTCATCAAGCTCAATGCATTGCGGCTGCGCACGCTCGGCCAGCGCAAGAAGAAGCTGCGATTGTAGCGCGGCAAATTCTGATCGCGTCAAACATACACCCCTACAAACACAATTCCGCGCACCCGCCGCTGCGAACGAAATCCACCAACACGGTAGATCCCTGCGTTGTTTGCAGGGATGGCGCATGGTCAGAACAACGGATCAGCAGAACACGCGAAATAACTAAAACGGCCGGGATTGCTCCCGGCCGTTCTGGTTTGTGAGTGCCTCATTGCTCACCTCGGCGGCGCGGTGCCGGGCGGTGGGGGCGGCAGCCCCGCCACTCCGCCGTTGAGCAGCGGGGTGATGCGGCGGACGGTGACGCGGCGGTTGACGCGGCTTGGTCCGCTGGTCTGTTCTTTCAGATATTGCGCGCCGTAGCCTTGCGACGTGAGGTTTTCCGCGGGCACTCCGAATTGCTGGGTCAGCAATTCGGCCGCGGATTCCGCCCGCCGGTCTGATAGCGAGAGATTGTCGGTATCGTTGCCGACGGCATCGGTATGACCCTCGATCAGGAAGACTTCCCGCGGATTGCGCTGAATGGCCCGGTTCAGGCCGTCAGCGATCACCTGCAGCTTGGCCGCCTGATCGGCAGGAATTTCCCACGATCCGGTTTCGAAGTTGATGCTGTTGACGTCGATACTCGGCATCAGCATCCGCACCGAAGGACTGTACCGGATTTCGTCGAGCGAATAGCGACGCTCGATCCGGTCCACCGGCGGCGCCTCCATCGTTTCATAAATCAAGTCCGGCGGGGCCTCCGCGGCATCGACGATGTAGCGACCGTAGGGAATGCGGATCACGGGCGGCGGCAGGTCGACATAGAAGCCGCCGAAGCCGCGAGGATCGCGATAGGTGTTGTCGATGATGATGATCTCGCGCCCGTCGCGATCCCTCCTGATCCGGCGCATCAACTGGCCATCGCGGCCGACGACGTTGATGATTTGGCTGCCGTCGGGGCGGATCACGACAGTGCGGGTATCCGCCCCGACCTGTTGGGTCTGAATATCGCGGGCGCCGTACCGGAATCGATCCAGTTCATTGTGACGCACGAACTCTTGCCCGCCTGGATCGCGAACAATGATCCGGCCGGGCTCTGTAATGATCGTGCGACCGCCTTCCTGCGTTTCGCGGCGTGCGCCTCGGAAATCTTCCAGCCGGCGCGGACCTTGTGCCGCGGCACCCGGCGCGATCGGCGTCAGCGCTTGCGCGGGTGGTGGCGCCGGCGGAAGCGGTGCCGTGATAGTCGGTGGCGCTCGCCGCGCCATCGGCGCGCCCGGCGGAGGCGCCGCACCCTGCTGTCCAGGCGCTGCACCTGGCGCAGGCGGCGCTGATGCAGGCGGCGGCGACGGAGGCGACGTTGACGGAGGCGGCGCGTTCGGCGGCTGGCCGCCTTGCCGTCCCGGTGCTTGCGGCGGCGGCGGCGCGCCGCCTGCGGGCGGGGTAGCCGATGGTTGAGGAGTGGAGGCCGGCGGCGGCGATGCTGCCGGAGCGTTCCGCCCCGGAATATGCGGTGCAGGCGCCGCGCCGGACGGGGCCGGCTGCTTCGGTTGAGCAGTCGGCGGAGGCGGAGCCGGCGGCGGTGGCGGAGCCGGTGGGGTCGGATGCGCAGGCGCGGCACTGGGCGGCGGCGGAGCCGGCTGTTTCGGCGCAGCAGGAGGTGGCGGCGGCGGCGGAGGTGGCGGTGGAGGAGGCGCCGCACGCGGAGGGGCTGCGACCGGAGGTGGCGGTGCCTTCGGAGCAGCAGCAGGAGGTGGTGGTGGCGGCGGAGCCGGACGAGGCGGTGGGGCCGCAGCAGGCGGCGGTGTTGGACGTGGCGGTGGGGCCGCCGCCGGTGGGGCCGGCGGCGCGGGACGCTGAGGTGCCGCGGCCGGCGGAGGTGGTTGAGCTCCCTTGGGTGGCTGCTTGGGTTTTCCGTCCGGGCCAACATCGTGCTCCGCCTGCGCCAACACCAAAGGTGCGCTCTGTGCGTGCGATGCTGAGCTTGCGAACTGCATCGCCGTCAGAGCCGTGGTGGCGAGCAACAGGAGGCGAAGGCTTGTCATGTGCGCTGGATCCTCAGTGGAAAACCTGCCGATAGATACGTTTGTTCGCCGATTCCGGCGATGCGACGATCAAACGGCCAGCCATTGGGCCGCATTGTGGCGGCGCCCAGAGCCCGGGCAAAGTTTATTTTCCCGCAAACAGGCGTTCGCACTGCCGTTGTTCACAGTGCATTCAGCCCGTTCGAATGGAGCGTGACGCTTGAATTGCAATTGGGATGGATGAAACTGTCAGGCCAGATCTGTCGCGGGCGATGGCGTGGTGGGCACATCAGGCCCTCGCACCGGCAACTCGGTCGGCGTGTTCCCGGGCAACTCATCCGGTTGCGGCGGCTCGCCGGGTTCGCGCACCGGCGCCGGGATTTCTGGCTGTGGGTTCGAAGGCGGATCTTCCCGCGGCGGCTCGGTCGGCTGCCCCGGCGTCGGTGGAGGCACTTCCGGAGGTTCGATCGGCATCTACATCGTGACCTTTCGGTTTTCGCCGATGTCAGGGCGCGTGCCGCTGACGGCCGCTGCCGCCATCTTCACGTAGCTGATGACAGATCCCGGCGAATCCCAGTACTCGGCGCTGTCAGGCGCGATCTTCAATACGCGGATGTTGGGATCCTCAGCGCTGTTCCACCACGCCTTCGCGGGCGTCGAAAACAGTTGTTTGATCTTGGCACGATCGTTGGAAACAACCGCGGTGCCGCTTACAGAAACGTATTTTTGGTCGCCGGCATCGGCAAAGGACACATTCACGTTCGGATTGTGCGCGATTTCCTCATCCTTGTGATGTCGGGCATCGGTCAGAAAGTAGATCGCGTTATCGTCACGCTCGATATACGCGCTCATCGGTCGGGCGCGAAGCCGATTGCCGTCCTGCGTGACCAGCATAGCGAAACCGATCTTCTTCATCAGTTCCCAGGCGCGAGCCACATCGCCATCGTTGCCTCTGAAGTCGTCGCTCATGAGTTGCTCCCGATGCTCGTGGAGCGATAACGGTGCGGATGTCGCGATGTTCCTCAAAGCAGTTCTGGAACCGCTCGGGGGCGCGTCCGACAACATCGGTATTTGGCGGCCTCGGGCCTCGCGTTGACTGCTAATCACCAACGCGCAGCCAACAGCCGTATCGATGCTTCGCTAGAATTGGCTACGAGCTTGGCTCGCGTGTTCAAATCTCAAGGGCGCTCTGATAGGCGAAAAGCGCCGGCGCGCCACCTGTGTGCAAAAACACGACATCCTCGTTCTTGCGCCAACGCCCCTCGCGGATCAGGGCGATCAAGCCCGCGAGCCCCTTGCCCGAATAAACCGGATCGAGCGGGAGAGCCTCAAGCCGGCCTGCAAGTCGGATGGCTTCGATTGTGGCTTCGTGCGGGACTCCGTAGGCAGGTCCCGCATGCCCCGCGATGACTTCCACCGTTGCTTCGTCGAATGGAGCATCGAGCAGATTGGACGCTTCTTTCGCAAATGCTACCACATCGGCTCGCACCCGCGCCGGTTCGGCGTCGATATCGATCCCGATGATCCGCGTTTTGGGCATCGCCACGGCGGCACCGACGACGAGACCCGCCTGCGTGCCGCCGCTTCCGGTGCAGTGTACGATGGCGGTTGGTATGAAGCCCAATCGCGCTGCCTGCAATTCGATTTCGGAAATCGTCGTAGCATAAGCCACTGCGCCCAAGCCGTTCGAGACGCCGTATGGCACAAAGTATGGCTTGTGACCCTGTGCTTCGAGGTCGCGCCCGAGCGTGCGGATGGCTGCATTGCGATCACCGGTCCACGGCACGTCATGGAGCTGTGCGCCGAACAGCCGATTGAGAAACGCATTGCCGGAGGTCTTGTATTCTGGTGTCGGCGGTTCGACTCGGCCGTGATAGACCGCAAGGTGGCATGCGAAACCGAGCTTTGCTGCAACTGCCGCGACCTGCCGCTGGCTGTTCGATTGCACCACGCCACCTGAGACGATCGTATCGGCGCCACTCGAGATTGCCTCGTGCAGCACGTAGTCAAGCTTGCGCAGCTTGTTGCCGCCAAATCCGAGTCCAGTAGCATCTTCGTGCTTGACCCAGAGTCGCGGTCCGCCGAGATGAGCCGTCAGTCGCTTCATCGGCTCGAGTGGGGTCGGCAGATTGGCCAAACCCAAGCGAGGAAAGACGGCGAGTCGGTCGGATAATGGCCTGCAATCGATTTGCATCGTTCTGTCCGTCTGGCTCGCAACTGCTATTTATAACAACAACCCGACGGCCGCTATTGCAGGCACATCCCCGCCAGCGAAATCAGCTTGAAGCGAACAATGCAAGTCCCCTGGCAGCAGGTACGCTTTACCTTTTCGGATCTCACAGAATACATTTAGATGAGCACACCTACTTCGAGCCTTGCACCAGCATCGTATTGCTGCGGGTCTTGCCGGCTTGCGCGTAGCCCCGCGCGAGCATGTCCGCGATGCAGTCTTCCAGCCATTCGTCTTTGGACAGATGCTCGATCACGACCGCACGGGGCCACAACGAGGCCGGAGCTTCCCGGAAGAAGCCGGTCAAGACGCGATCCTCGTAGCCTTCCACGTCGATCTTCAACGCGTCGACGTGCGATATCCCGGCGTCGTCGAGAATGCGCTGCAGCCGCCGCGACGGCACCTTGATGGCGGCGACCGTGGCCGCACCACTGACGACATGAGCTGGCGCCCAGATTTCCGCCGTCGGTCTCGATCATCAACTCGCCGTCGGCAGGCCCGGCGGCTGCCGCGACGAGAGTGACTTGCGAAAACTTCGATGCGAGCCTGTTGAACGCCAGCCGGCCATGCGTAACGGGATGCGGCTCGATTGCGATCACTCTGCCATTTGCGCCGACGTGACGCGCCAGCGGCATGGCATAGGTGCCGACATTAGCGCCGATGTCGACGAAGACGCCGCCGGCAGGCGTGCGGGCGCGCAAAAAATCCAGCTCCGCGAGATTGTAATCCGGATTGAACAACGCGCCGCACTCCGTCGCGCTGATCTGATGGTAGAATCGAAAGGATGCGCCCTGGTACTGCACATCGACCGGGCCTGGCCGCACGCAGATTGAGCAGCCGTGACAGCGAGGGACGGAATACGCCGCGCTTCAGCCCTGAGCGGTGCGCCAGAGAGATCATCGCGGCTTGCGCGCGGCTCGGTGCGAATGCGCCAAAGGGCGCGGGCGAATCATTGTCGGTGCTCAAGCAGTCAGCCTCGTGCGGCGCGTGAAAGCCGCCTGCTTAGCCGGTTTTGCCAGACGGCTCCAACTAGATCTGCCGCTCGACCAGCTTCATCTTGAGTTCGGCGATCGCTTCCGACGGATTGAGGCCCTTCGGGCAGGCCTTGGCGCAATTCATGATGGTGTGGCAGCGATAGAGCCGGAACGGATCCTCGAGATTGTCGAGCCGCTCGCCGGTGGCCTCGTCGCGGCTATCCATGACCCAGCGCGTCGCCTGCAGCAGCGCGGCCGGACCGAGGAAGCGTTCGCTGTTCCACCAATAGCTCGGGCATGAGGTCGAGCAGCAGGCGCAGAGAATGCACTCGTAGAGGCCGTCGAGTTTTTCGCGGTCCTCGTGGCTCTGCTTCCATTCCTTTTGCGGCGTCGGCGAAGTCGTCTTCAGCCATGGCTCGATCGAGGCATATTGCGCGTAGAAATTGGTGAGGTCGGGCACCAGGTCCTTCACCACGGGCTGGTGCGGCAGCGGATTGACCTTCACCGCGCCGTCCTTCACGTCGTGCATCGACTTGGTGCAGGCCAGCGTGTTCTGGCCGTCGATATTCATGGCGCAGGAGCCGCAGACGCCTTCGCGGCAGGAGCGGCGGAAGGTCAGCGTCGGATCGATGTTGTTCTTGATCCAGATCAGCCCATCCAGAACCATCGGGCCGCAATCATCGGTGTCGACGTGATAGGTGTCGATGCTGGGATTCTTGCCGTCGTCCGGATTCCAGCGATAGACCTTGAACTCGCGCGTCTCGGTCGCGCCCGCCGGCTTCGGCCAGTTCTTGCCGCCGGTGATCTCGTCGAGTTTTTCGGAAGTGCGAATTCAACCATCCTTGCAGACCTTCACGGTCGTCATCAATACACCCGCGCCTTCGGCGGGATGTACTGCACGTCGTTGGTCATGGTGTAGTCGTGCACCGGGCGGTAATCGATCGTGGTCTTGCCGCGACTCGTCGATCCACGCCAGCGTGTGCTTCATCCAGTTCTTGTCGTCGCGGTCCGGGAAATCCTCGCGCGCATGCGCGCCGCGGCTCTCGGTGCGGTTGGCCGCCGAAGTCCATCGTCACCACGGCCTGCACGATCAGATTGTCGAATTCCAGCGTCTCGACCAGATCGGAATTCCAGATCAGCGAGCGGTCGGTCACCGAGATGTCGCCGACGCCGCTCGTGCACCTTGTGAATCAGGTTCTGGCCTTCGTGCAGCACCTCGCCGGTGCGGAACACCGCGCAATTGTTCTGCATCACGTGCTGCATGCTGTCGCGCAGCTTCGCGGTCGGCGTGCCGCCGGAGGCATAGCGGTAATGATCGAGCCGGCCGAAGCGCCTTGTCGGCCGAGTCCGCCGGCAATTCCGGCTGCTTGCCGTTCGGCGTCAGCTTTTCCGCGCAGCGCAACGCCGCGGCGCGGCCGAACACGACGAGATCGATCAGCGAATTGGAGCCGAGCCGGTTGGCGCCATGCACCGAGACGCAGGCCGCTTCGCCGACCGCCATCAAGGCCCGGGCACGATCGCGTTGTCGTCGCCGTTCTTCTTGGTCAGCACTTCGGCGTGAAAGTTGGTGGGGATGCCGCCCATGTTGTAATGCACGGTCGGCAGGATCGGGATCGGCTCGCGCGTGACATCGACATTGGCGAAAATCTTCGCCGATTCGGAAATGCCCGGCAGCCGCTCGTGCAGCACCTTGGGATCGAGATGATCGAGGTGCAGGAAGATGTGGTCCTTCTTCTTGCCGACGCCGCGGCCCTCGCGGATTTCGATGGTCATCGCGCGCGAGACCACGTCGCGCGAGGCGAGGTCCTTGGCCGAGGGCGCATAACGCTCCATGAAGCGCTCGCCTTCGGAATTGACGAGATAGCCGCCTTCGCCGCGCGCGCCTTCGGTGACGAGACAGCCCGAACCGTAGATGCCGGTCGGGTGGAACTGGACGAATTCCATGTCCTGCAGCGGCAGGCCGGCGCGCAGCGCCATGGCGCCGCCGTCGCCGGTGCAGGTGTGCGCCGAGGTGCAGGAGGCATAGGCGCGGCCGTAGCCGCCGGTGGCGAGGATCGTGGTCTGGGCGCGGAAGCGATGCAGCGTGCCGTCGTCGAGCTTCAGCGCGATCACGCCGCGGCAGGCGCCCTGGTCGTCCATGATCAGGTCGATGGCGAAGAACTCGATGTAGAATTCGGCCGAGTGGCGCAGCGCCTGGCCGTACATCGTGTGCAGCATGGCGTGGCCGGTGCGGTCGGCGGCGGCGCAGGTGCGCTGCGCCTGACCCTTGCCGTAGTCGAGCGTCATGCCGCCGAACGGCCGCTGATAGATCTTGCCGTCCTCGGTGCGCGAGAACGGCACGCCCCAATGCTCGAGCTCGTAGACCGCCTCCGGCGCGTTGCGCACCATGTATTCGATCGCATCCTGGTCGCCGAGCCAGTCCGACCCCTTGACGGTGTCGTACATGTGCCAGCGCCAGTCGTCCGGATGCATGTTGCCGAGCGCGGCCGAGATGCCGCCTTGCGCCGCGACCGTATGCGAGCGGGTCGGAAACACCTTGGTGATGCAGGCGGTGCGCAGGCCCGCCTCGCTGCAGCCGACCACGGCGCGCAAGCCCGCGCCGCCGGCGCCGACCACCACGACGTCGTAGGTGTGGTCCTCGATCGGATAGGCTTTTCCGTTGGTGGCCGGGCCGCTGCCGTTTGCCGGTTCCCTTGCCGTTGCCACTGCGGCCATGGGTTAAACTCCCGATGACAGTTTGAGGATGGCGTAGATCGAGGCCAGCGCCACCGCGAACGAGAAGAAATTGTTGGCCATGATGGAGGCGAGCTTGAGCTTCTCGTTATGCACGTAGTCCTCGATCACCACCTGCATGCCGATCTTCATGTGCCAGGCGCTGGCGATGATGAACAGCAGCATGATGATCGCGACCGGCAGCGAACCCAGGATTTGCGCCGCGCCGGCCTGATTGCGGCCGAGCAGCATCATCACCACGACGATCGACCGGCACGATCAGCAGCGTCATAGCGCCACCGCGGTAAGGCGCTGGCGCCAGAAATCGGTGGTGCCGGAATGCGAGGCGCCGAGATTGCGGACGCGCCCGAGCGGCGTGCGCATCGATTTGGCCGGGGAATCAGGCGTGCTCATCGTCCGCCTCCGATCGCGTAGGCCGCGATCCACACCAGCACGGTCAGCGAGATGCCGCCGATCAGCGCGCCCCAGGTCAGCGCCTCGCGCTCGTTCGGCTTGAAGCCATAGCCGAGGTCCCAGACGAAATGCCGGATGCCGCTGAGCAGATGGTGCATCAGCGCCCAGGTGTAGCCGAACACGATCAGCCGGCCGATGAAGCTGGTGGTAAAGGCCTGCACGTTGGCGTAGGCGCCGGGTCCGGAGGCGGCCGCGATCAGCCACCAGGCCAGCAGCAGCGTGCCGAAATACAGCGCCATGCCGGTGGCGCGATGAACGATGGACAGCGCCATCGTCAGGGTCCAGCGATAGGTCTGCAGATGTGGCGAAAGCGGTCGTTCGATCCTGGCGGTCATTGGCGGCTTTGACGGTTTGCGGGCGCCCGCACGGGGCCGTTCGGGGATCGCGATAGACGAATTCTATTTACGAACTCGAAACAGCCAGCGCAACGGCCAAAATCGCCGTTTGCGAACGGCAGTTCACAGCTACGAGATGAGCCCTGCAATGGCGGATAGTTGACAAGCACCGGCGCCTGCTGATGGCTGGTATACCTGAAGCACGATTCATGAACGCGCGCGCCGACGCCGACCGGCTGGTAGGACGAAATGACGATCGCGCGAGCTTGATCTTCGCCGAGCTTCTCGAACTGGCGCTGCTGCTGGTCGCGGTCGGCGCGCTGTCGGGCTTTCTCGCCGGCGTGTTCGGGATCGGCGGCGGCGCGATCCTGGTGCCGGTGTTCTACGAATGCTTCCGGCTCGCCGGCGTGCCGCTGGAGGTGCGGATGCCGCTCTGCATCGGCACCTCGCTCGCCATCATCATCCCGACCTCGATCCGCTCCTTTCGCGCCCATTACGCCCGCGGCGCGGTCGACATGGATGATCCTCAAGGCCTGGTGGCTGCCGATCGTGATCGGCGTCATCGCCGGCAGCGTCACCGCGCGCTACGCGCCGGAGCGGCTGTTCAAGATCGTGTTCGTGATGGTGGCCTGGTCGGCCGCGGCGCGGCTGCTGCTGGCGCGCGAGAGCTGGAAGTTCGGCGACGATCTCCCGCGCGGCCCGCTGATGAAGCTTTACGGCTTTTTCGTCGGCCTGCTCTCGACGCTGATGGGCATCGGCGGCGGCCTGTTCTCGAACCTGCTGATGACGTTCTACGGCCGGCCGATCCATCAGGCGGTCGCGACCTCCTCGGCGCTCGCGGTGCTGATCTCGATCCCCGGCGCGCTCGGCTATGTCTATGCCGGCTGGCCGGCGGCGGCGCGCTATCCCGATGTCGCGGCGCTGCAATTGCCGTTCGCGCTCGGCTATGTCTCGCTGATCGGCGCGGCTGCTGGTGATGCCGACCAGCCTGTTGACCGCGCCGCTCGGCGTCAGCGCCGCGCATGCGATGTCGAAGCGCACGCTGGAACTCGCGTTCGGCTGCTACCTGTTCATCGTCGGCAGCCGGTTTGTGATCAGCCTGCTTGTAGGCCGCCGTTCTATTGCGGCTTCAACCGCACTTCGCTGTGACGCCATTTGCGAAGATCGCCCTGACTTTCAAGCGGGCCGTCTTCTGCCAACACCTGAACGCGGGCAGCGACCACCTCGGCGCTGATCAGCGAGTTCCTTGCATTGCTTATGCGTCCTGCCAAGGATCATGGCTATTTTTTGAAAGCGGTGAGTCAGGACTGAAAGAATGAGCGAGTCGAGATCCGCCTCGGATACGGATGGCGGAAGCCGGATCTGATCCCAGCGAAGCGTGCTGAAGATGGTAGGAAATTCCTCTGGCGCGTCCAGATCGGGAAAACGATCATACATCGTCCTCAACAGCTCGGAATGAAGAGCCCTTTCCGCTATCTCGAGAGGTGCGGCGAGCCCCTCCTGATCAGCTTCGCCGAGAGCGGCGATAGCTGCTCTCGCCTCCTCGATCGAGTATGCGGCATCAAGCAGATACTCGTGAATCTCTGCAGCCTGATTTTGATCCATAGTGGTCTCATCCGTCCCCGTCGTCGCGATTCCTACGACCTTGTATAAAGATCCTTGTAGGTGTCGCGCAGAATGTTCTTTTGCACCTTGCCCATGGCGTTGCGCGGCAATTCGTCGACGATCGAGCACGCGCTTCGGCATCTTGAATTTCGCCAGCCGTCCGTCCAGCGCCTTCAGCACCGAGCTTCATCGACCTTGGCGCTCGTGTTGCAAACCAGCACCGCGGTGACGCCCTCGCCGAAATCGGCATGCGGCACGCCGATCACGGCGGATTCCACCACGCCCGGCATGGCGTCGATCTCGCTCTCGATCTCCTTCGGATAGACGTTGAAGCCGCCGGAGATCACGAGGTCCTTGCCGCGGCCGAGAATGTGCACGTAGCCCTTGCTGTCGATCTTGCCGAGATCGCCGGTGATGAAGAAGCCGTCGTCGCGGAATTCGGCCTTGGTCTTCTCCGGCATCCGCCAATAGCCCTTGAAAACGTTGGGGCCCTTGACCTCGATCATGCCGATTTCTTCGCGGCGCCAGCTCCTTGCCGGTCTCCGGATCGGTGACGCGCACGGAAATGCCGGGCAGCGGGTGGCCGACCGCGCCGGGCACGCGCTCGCCGTCATAAGGGTTGGAGGTGTTCATGTTGGTTTCGGTCATGCCGTATCGTTCGAGCACGGCGTGACCCGTGCGCGCGGACCATTCGCGATGGGTCTCGGCGAGCAGCGGCGCCGAGCCCGATATGAACAGCCGCATGTGAGCTGGTGGATTGCCGGCTCAGCGCCGGGTTCTGCAGCAGTCGTGTATAGAATGTCGGCACGCCCATCAGCACGGTGGCGCGTGCCATCAGCTTGATGATCAGGTCGGGATCGAACTTCGGCAGGAAGATCATCGAGGCGCGCGCGAACAGCGTGACGTTGCTCGCCACGAACAGGCCGTGGGTATGATAGATCGGCAGCGCGTGGATCAGCACGTCCTTGTCGGTGAAGCGCCAATAGTCGACCAGCGTCAGTCGAATTCGACGCCAGATTGTCGTGGCTCAGCATCGCGCCCTTGGAGCGCCCGGTGGTGCCGGAAGTGTAGAGGATGGCGGCGAGGTCGTCGTTGCCGCGCATCACCGTTTTGAATTCTGCACTCGCCTTGTCGGCGGCGTCCGTCAGCGATCCCTTGCCGTCCGCGCCCAGCGTTTCGACCTTGCGCGCCGACCTTGGCCGCGATCGCGCCTGATGCCCTCGGCCTTTGAGGGATCGCACACCACCAGCGACGGCTCGGCGTCGGTGATGAAGTAATCGAGCTCGTTGAGCGTGTAGGCGGTGTTGAGCGGCAGATAGACGGCGCCGGCGCGCACGGCGGCGAGATAAAGCACCAGCCCGGAGACCGATTTCTCTGTTTGCGCCGCGACGCGGTCGCCCGGCTTGACCCCGCGGCTGACCAGCACATTCGCCATTTGCCCGGCGCGCGCGACCAACTCGCCATAGCTGATGCGTTGCCCGTCCAGCGTTTCGATCGCAAGCCGATCCGGGTCGTCGAGGCCATCGAACACGCGGGAAAACAGGTTGGCGTTGGCGCTGGTGTTCATGCAACATTCCGTAAGAGGGCGGCAGGCGATCGATAGCCGAGCGCTGGATTAGCAAAAACGCCCTTCACAAAGCAACGGAGACAGTTTGCATGACAAATAGCGGGAAACGCGTGGCCTGGGTGACGGGCGGCGGCAGCGGCATCGGCGAGGCCGGCGCGGAAGCGCTCGCGGCCGACGGCTGGACGGTGGTGGTTTCGGGCCGTCGCAAGGATGCGCTGGACGCTGTGGCGGCCAAGATCGCAAAGTCCGGCGGCAAGGCCGAGGTCGATGCCGCTCGACGTCAGCAACGCGCGCGACGTCGACAAGGCGGCCGATGATATCCTTCGCCGCCACGGCCGCATCGATCTGCTGGTCAACAGCGCCGGGATCAACGTGCCGAAGCGAAGCTGGGCCGACATGGAATTGGAAGGCTGGAACAAGCTGGTCGATATCAACCTCAATGGCGTGCTCTATTGCATGCGCGCGGTGTTGCCGGCGATGCGGCGTCAGCAAAGGACGGCTGCATCATCAACGTCGCTTCCTGGGCCGGCCGTCATGTATCGAAAATGCCGGGGCCGGCCTACACGACGACAAAGCATGCGGTGCTGGCGCTGACCCATTCCTTCAACATGGATGAGTGCGTCAACGGCTTGCGCGCCTGCTGCCTCTCACCCGGCGAGGTCGCAACACCGATCCTGAAGCTGCGCCCGGTGGTGCCCTTCCGAAGAAGAGCAGGCGCGGATGCTGCAGTCCGAAGATCTCGGCCGCACCATCGCCTTTGTCGCCAGCATGCCGCCGCGGGTCTGCGTCAACGAGATCCTGATCAGCCCGACGTGGAATCGCGGTTTCATCCAGACGCCAAACAGCCGCGATTAGTCCCACTTTCCTGCGACGTGTCGTCGTTCGCGTTCGCGCGAACGACACTGCACGATCAGTTCGGCGAAAAGTTTCAAAATACCCGAAAATTTATTGTTCGAAACCCCGCGTCGCGGGCCTCCGTAGCTCGGCCCGACGACAGAGCAGTTTCACAACTCACTGGCGCAGTCGTTGCCTTCATCGCCGGCTCTATTTTGCCGGTCCTCTCAATTGAATTCGGGAGACCATCCATGTCGAAGCGTATTACACTTCTGTCCGCCGCCGCGATCGGCGCATTCGCGCTTACCGCCATCCATCGTTCTCGCCCCTGAGCGCGCAGAGAAAAGACCGTGATGGTCGGGGGCGCCGCAATGTTCCCGTCCAAGAACATCATCCAGAACGCGGTAAATTCGAATGATCACACCACGCTGGTCGCGGCGGTGAAGGCCGCCGGCCTCGTTGACACCCTGGAAGGCAAGGGCCCGTTCACCGTTTTCGCGCCGACCAATGCCGCGTTCGGCAAGCTGCCGGCCGGCACCGTGGACAATCTGGTGAAGCCGGAGAACAAGGCGACCTTGACCAAAATCCTGACCTACCACGTCGTGCCCGGCAAGCTTGAGGCTTCCGATCTTTCGGACGGCAAGAAGCTCAAGACCGCGGAAGGCGAAACGCTGACCGTGAAAAAGGCCGCGGGCAAGGTCTGGATCATCGACGCCAAGGGAGATTCCTCGATGGTCACGATCTCCAACGTCAACCAGTCTAACGGCGTCATCCATGTGATCGACACCGTCCTGATGCCGGCCTCGTGATAAGGCCCTGTCGCTAACCCCGTGGAGTCTGCGATTGCGAGCCGGGGAGACCCGGCTCGCTTTTGTTTTACTAAAGCGTTTTCGAGCGAAGTGGTGCCCGGATCGCTTTGGACTATCAGTCCATAGAAGGATTGGCAGTAACGAAATTCGGGTTCCCGGCGTATACTCGGTTAACCTGATTTGAGACCCAGGCCTGATTACGTGCAGGCCCCATTACCGGACGGAGCAGCCATGTCCAGCCTAGCCGCAAGCGACGGGCATACCGCGGTCCAGCGCGCGAAAGTCATCCAGCCGGGCTGGGTCCGGATCATGCACTGGATCAACGCCGTTGCGATGATTGTGATGATCATGTCGGGATGGCAGATCTATAACGCCTCGCCGCTGTTTGATTTCCGTTTCTCCCATGCGATCACGCTGGGCGGCTGGCTTGGCGGCGCGCTGCTGTGGCATTTCGCGGCGATGTGGCTGTTGATGATCAACGGCCTCGTCTATGTGGTGACTGGGCTGGTTAGCGGCCGCTTCCGCAACAAGCTGCTGCCGATCTCGCCAAAGGGCGTGTTGACGGACGTCAAGGCCGCGTTGACCTTCAGCCTCGCGCATGACGACCTGACCAAATACAATTATGTCCAGAAACTGCTTTACGCCGGCATCCTCGTGGTTGGCGTCGTCATCGTGCTTTCGGGCCTTTCGATCTGGAAGCCGGTGCAGTTGCAATGGCTGACGGCGCTGTTCGGCGGCTATGATGTCGCGCGTTACGTGCATTTCATCTGCATGGCGGCGATCGTCGCTTTCGTCGTCGTCCATGTCGCGCTTGCGGTGCTGGTGCCGAAAAGCCTGCGCGCCATGATCTTGGGCCGGTGAAGACCGAACAGAGATAAGAAGTTGAGGAGGTAATCATGGGACGTATGCGCTCGCTTCTGATCCCCGGCGTCGACAAGAAACTTCTGGTCAAGGACGCCGCGAAGGTGATGCCCGAACTGACGCGCCGTCGTTTCATCTCGAGCGGCGCCAGCCTTGGCGCGTTGACGTTGCTGACCGGCTGCGACGTCTCGGACAGTTTCTCCGCCGAGGCGATGCTGAAGCAGGTCTCGAAATTCAATGACGGGGTGCAAGCCCTGATTTTCAATCCGGACGCGCTGGCGCCGACCTTCCCGGAAAGCGCGATCACCAAGCCATTTCCGTTCAACGCCTATTACGATCTCGAGGATGCGCCCGAAGTCGACGGCAAGGCATGGAAGCTCCAGGTCGGCGGTCTCGTCGACAACAAGAAATCATGGACGTCTGGAAGAGCTCTATCGATTGCCGCAGGTCAAACAGGTCACCCGACATATCTGCGTTGAAGGCTGGAGCGCGATCGGAAGCTGGACCGGCACCCCGCTGCGCGATTTTCTCAAACTGGTCGGCGCCGATACCAACGCGAAGTATGTCTGGTTCCAGTGCGCCGACAAGGAAGGCTATAACTCGCCGCTCGACATGCGAACGGCATTGCATCCTCAGACGCAAATGACCTTCAAATTCGGAGACGAGATCCTGCCCCGCGCCTACGGCTATCCGATGAAGATCAGGGTGCCGACCAAGCTCGGTTTCAAAAATCCGAAATACGTGATCTCGATGGAGGTCACCAACGATTACAAAGGCGGCTACTGGGAGGACCAGGGCTACAATTCGTTCAGCGGCAGTTGAGCCGCGCCTTGCCTGCGTACTTTCGGCTTCGTCGCCTTGATGCTCGCAAGACGAAGAATGAGTGCGCGGCTCAGCCAGCGCTCCGCAGCTTCTTCTGAAACGCCGACAGCAATGCTCCCAACGCCAGCATGGCGGCAGAGACGTTCAAGGCAAATGACAGGCTTCCGAGCGCATCGGTGATCGCGCCAACCACGATCGGCCCGACCGTCTGGCCTATTCCGAACGAGATCGTCATTGCGGCGATCGCGGCTGGCCAGGTCGCCGGCTGATAATTGTAGCGAACGAAAGCCGTGGTCGATCCTACCACCGCAAAGAACGCAATGCCGAACACCAGTGCCGACACCGCAAGCAGCACGGGCGAATGCCCGAAAATCGGCAGCGCCGCGCCGATCGCGTTGACGCCGAGAATCATGGTCGTAGCGATGCCGCCGCGATCAAGCGCCAACACCCGGCGCCACACCCACGGCGTCGCAAAGGCGCTGACACCGATCAGGCTCCAGAACGCGCTTTGCGCCGCCGCGCCACCTCCGGCGTCGCGTACGTAGGCAATCATGAAGGTCATGTAGGCGATGTAACCGGCGCCAAACAGGAAATAACCGGCAAGATAGATGGCGACCGGCGCCACCGCGAACTTCGCCGGCGCCGCCGAATTGATCTCGGCGCCTCTTCCAAGCGGCGTCAGCAGCAGCGGCAGCGTCATGACCATCGAAAGAGCTGTTAACGCCCACCAGACGATCCACCACGAGCCGGGTCCAAAACGCTGCAGCACGAAAGGCGCGATCAGGCCGGACAGCAGGATCCCGCTCCCAGGACCGGCATAGAACAGACTCAACAAAAAGTTGGCGCGTTCCGGACGCGATTGCGCGATGGTCGCCGCCAGCGCGCCGCCGCCGACAAATCCAACGGCCGCGCCAACCCCGGCGATCAGCCGCGCGAAACTCAGAACAATGAAGTTACCGGACAGGGCACACAACGCCAACGACAATACGCAGGCCAGCGTCCCCCACCGCACGGTTGCAGCCAACCCGAACCGCTTGATCAGGCGTGAGGCCAATAATGCGCCTACGAGATAACCGGCCGCGTTGATCGTGTTCATGAAGCCGGCTGCCGAATACGACCAGTGCAGCGCGTCGCGCATATCCGGCAGCACCAGCGCGTAGGCAAAGCGACCTATTCCAAGGCCGACCGTCGGCGCGAGCGAAAGCATAAGGATAAGCCGCGCGGGATGAGCGTAGTGCTGGGGACGTTCCGGGGCGTGCAAGGGATTCTCCGGCTAAGGCCGCATTTTGGCAGGCCAATCGGCGCTTGCACAGGCCATCGGCCGCAATGGTGTCTTGCCAATCGTGCAACGGCGCTCTAGCACTCCGCGCGCTCGTCATTCCGGACCGCCGCCCGGCTCGCTGAGCCGTCCCGGAATGATTTGTTATCAACGAGGACTTTCTCATGACGACCCATAAACTGCTGCTTCTCCCCGGCGACGGCATTGGCCCCGAAGTAATGTCGGAGGTGAAGCGCCTGATCGACTGGCTCGGCGCGAACGGTATTGCGCGATTTGAGACCGAGCTGGGGCTGGTCGGCGGTTCGGCCTATGACGCGCACAAGGTCTCGATCACCGAAGACACTATGGCGAAGGCAAAGGCCGCGGACGCCGTGATCTTCGGCGCGGTCGGCGGTCCGAAATGGGATAGCGTGCCTTATGAGGCGCGGCCGGAAGCCGGCCTGCTTCGCTTGCGCAAGGACCTTGGCCTGTTTGCCAATCTGCGTCCCGCGGTGTGCTATCCGGCGTTGGCGGATGCCTCGAGCCTGAAGCGCGAGGCGGTCGAGGGGCTCGATATCATGATCGTGCGCGAGCTCACCGGCGGGGTCTATTTCGGCGAGCCGAAAACCATCACCGATCTCGGTAACGGCCAGAAGCGCGCCATCGACACCCAGGTTTACGATACCTATGAAATCGAGCGGATCGCGCGGGTAGCGTTTGATCTGGCCCGCAAGCGCCGGAACAAGCTGACCTCGATGGAAAAGCGCAACGTGATGAAATCAGGCGTGCTGTGGAACGAGGTAGTAACCCAGGTGCACGCGCGCGAATACAAGGACGTGACGCTCGAGCATCAACTCGCCGATTCCGGCGGCATGAATTTGGTGAAGGCGCCGAAGCAGTTTGACGTGATCGTGACGGACAACCTGTTTGGCGACATGCTGTCGGACATTGCGGCCATGCTGACGGGTTCGCTCGGCATGTTGCCCTCGGCATCGCTCGGCGAAGTCGACGTCAAGAGCAAAAAGAGAAAAGCGCTTTACGAGCCGGTGCATGGCTCAGCGCCCGACATCGCAGGCAAGGGGCTTGCGAACCCGATCGCCATGATCGCGTCGTTCGGCATGGCGCTGCGCTATTCCTTCGACATGGGCGCGCTGGCCGACAAGGTCGATACCGCGATCGCGGCGGTACTTGCGAGCGGGCTGCGCACGGCGGATATCACGTCCGGCGGAACGACGCCGGCAAGCACCACGCAAATGGGCGAGGCGATCCTGAAAGAATTGCAGAAGCTGCACTCGTAGAACGCTTCGTCGCCGCGCTTTTCCCGGCCGGCCAAGCCGTTGGGACGCGGGCCGTTTTGCCGAATTCACCCGCCGAGGCAATCAGCATCTGCGGCGCGGCGCCGTCACCGCCGGCGCAAGCGCGTGGTGGTGGCGATCCCAGCAGCTTCCCCGCAGATGACAACGGGAACCAGCCGTTAATGCTACGTTCGGCGTATCTTCGCCGACTTGCGCGCCAAATCGGGATTGCGGCATCGCTCTCGCCGGCAACTGCCCCGAGCAAGAGGCAGAACCAACCATCTGCCGGATGAGCGCATCAAATGTTTTCACCGGGAAGGGCAAGTTCGCCAAACGGTATTGGCGCGAATCAAATGCACTCGCATTTTTCCTTGAAGCGGGATGCTTGGCGCTAAAACGAGATCGCTTTTTCCAATCCCGATCGAGAAAATGTGGGTAACGCGGCGTTCCTGTCCTCTTTCGGCACAAGCTAGCCGAAAACTGATGCAGAAAATCCACAGGTTAACCGATAATTAAGGATGCATCTTGAAGCTTGCGCGCCGACTTGCTTTGATTGGGTCATGAGCACAACCCTGATCGAGGTACGGCCGGCTAAAGCTGCAGACGCAGCCGCGGTCGCATCAACCCATGATGAAGCCTGGCGCTCGGCCTATCAGGGCATCATACCCGGCGCCGAACTTTCCAAGCTGATCAACCGCCGCGGCCCGCAATGGTGGGACAGCGCGATCCGCAAGGGCAGCCGCGTCAGCGTACTGGTGTTCGGCGACAAGGTCGCGGGCTATGCCAACTACGGCCGCAACCGCGCGCGCAGCCTGCATTTCGAAGGCGAAGTCTATGAGCTTTACCTGCGGCCCGAATTTCAGGGCCTCGGCTTTGGTCGGCGGCTGTTTACCGCAGCGCGACGCGACCTGCTGCAGAGCGGGCTCAAGAGCATGGTGGTCTGGGCGCTCTCGGACAATGATCCCGCCACCGAGTTTTACCGCGCGCTCGGCGGCCGCATGGTCGCGCGATCGTCCGAAAAGTTCGGGCCCAAATCGCTCGACAAGGTCGCCTTTGCCTGGACCAACTGAAGTCCGGTTCGGCGCTCCACACTCGTTTCGGTCATGATGCCGGGTCGGACAGCTTGACCGGGCGATCCATTCTTTCCTAAACCGGATTTTTAGAGTGCGAGGGATACGCGGGTCGATCCGCGTATCGCTGCTAATGCATTGTTGCTGCTTTCATACTGGCGGAGCCCCTCATGCGCCTTGACGCCATCCCGATCGGGATCGACCCTCCGCGCGAGGTCAACGTAATCATCGAAGTGCCCGTTGGGGGCGAGCCCATCAAATACGAGATGGACAAGGAAGCCGGCACGCTAGTTGTCGACCGATTTCTCTATACGGCCATGCGCTATCCCGGAAATTACGGCTTCATCCCCCACACGCTCTCGAACGACGGCGATCCCTGCGACGTGCTGGTCGCCAACACCAGGGCCATTGTCCCGGGCGCGGTCATGAGTGTGCGGCCGGTCGGGGTGCTCCTGATGGAGGACGAGGCGGGCGGCGATGAGAAGATCATTGCGGTGCCCTCGTCAAAATTGACCCAGCGCTACGACAAGGTGCGAAGCTACAGCGATCTGCCTGACATCACCCTGCAGCAGATCCAGCACTTTTTCGAACACTACAAGGATCTCGAACCCGGCAAATGGGTAAAGGTGTTACGGTGGGGCGCGGCTGAAGATGCGCATGATCTGATCGCTCAGGGCATCGCGCGGGCAAAGGGCAAGTAGCCGAGTAAGAGTGCCGTCATTTCCTGCGAGACGCATCGCAGGGAATTGATCATACCGCCGGGTTCGGCAGCCCCGCGATGGCGCAGGCGGCGCGCAGCGTGTTTACCAGTAAGCAGGCCACCGTCATCGGCCCAACGCCGCCCGGCACCGGCGTAATCGCGCCGGCGACGCTCAGCGCCTCCCCAAACGCGACATCCCCGACCAGACGCGTCTTGCCGCCATCGGAAGCTAGCCGGTTGATGCCGACATCGATCACGGTTGCGCCGGGCTGGATCCAGTCGCCGCGCACCATTTCCGGCTTGCCCACGGCCACAAAGACCAGATCGGCGCGGGCGGTCAGTTGCGCAAGATCGC
Organism: uncultured Alphaproteobacteria bacterium; assembly: GCA_963764155.1. Taxonomy (GTDB): domain Bacteria; phylum Pseudomonadota; class Alphaproteobacteria; order Rhizobiales; family Xanthobacteraceae; genus Bradyrhizobium. The sequence goes on along the minus strand of CAVXRI010000005.1, from coordinate 461,903 downwards.
GCGAGCGCGAATGCGCGATCGTCACCGTCGCGTTTTCATTGAGCAGCAGTTGCACCAGTGGACGCCCGACCAGATTTGAGCGTCCGATGACCATGGCGTTCAGGCCTTCCAGCGAGGCATGCACGGTCTTGCTCAGGATGATGCAGCCGAGAGGCGTGCAAGGCGAGAGCGCGGCAAAGCCGCCGGCCAGCTTTCCGGCATTGATCGGGTGCAGCCCGTCGACATCCTTGGCCGGATCGATAGCCCCGATGATCGTCTCGGTGTGCAGCGATTTCGGCAGCGGCATTTGCACCAGAATGCCATGCACAGCGGGATCGCGATTGAGCTTTGCAATCAACGCCAGCAGATCGCTTTGGGAAACATCTGCCGGCAGCACGTGCTCGAATGAAGCCATCCCGGCGCCTTGCGTCTGCGTATGCTTGCTGCGGACATAGACCTCGCTCGCGGGATCGTTGCCGACCAGCACCACCGCGAGCCCCGGCGTGAGGCTGTGCTCACGCTTGACGCGCGCGACTTCTCCGGCGACGCGGCTGCGAAGCTCAGCGGCAATGGCCTTTCCATCGATTATCCGGGCCGTCATTTCAAACCTTTGACCTGATCGGCGAGGAGCTTGCGCAACGCCTCGCCGAGTTTTGCGGGATCGCCTTCGACCGCCATCTGCTTGGTCCGCGATGTCGCGCCGGACAAAAGCCGCACGCTGGTTTTTGAAACGCCAAGCGCCCTGGAAAGCAGTTCCGTCACCGCGCGGTTGGCTTCACCGCCCTCGGCCAAGGCGCGAACCCGCACCTTGACCACGCTGCGGCCGTTCGCAAGCGTCTCAATCCCGTCGATGTCGTCGCGTCCGCCGCGCGGCGTTACCCGCAACGCGACACTGATGCCCCCTGTAGAATAGCGCCAAGGGTCCATGGGAAGGGTCCATAGCAAGGGTCCGTTGGAGATCCGTGAAAGCTTTTCAGAACACGCTGGGATAAATGTAATAGGTGATCACGCGTTCGATGAACATGATGATCAGGATCAGGATGATCGGAGAGATGTCGAGTTCGCCGAGATTGGGCATGAATGAGCGGATCGGCGCCAGCACCGGTTCGGTGATCCGGTACAGGAATTCCGCCACGGCCGACACGAACTGGTTTCGGGTATTCACCACATTGAACGCGATCAGCCAGGACAGGATGGCCGAAGCGATCAGGAGCCAGATGTAAAGCTCGAGAACGATGAGGATGATGTCGAGAACGGCACGCATGGCTGGTTGAACTCTGGCTGCGGTCGCGAATTCGACCTCCCGCTAGATACCGGTTCCCCCCTCGGCAAACAAGGGAACGAGCGGCAGAACGCAGCTGAAACCGGGTTTTTGCCGTTCTTGACTCGGCCTTGGGGCGGATTGTAAATGGCCCCGCTGTCGGCCGCCTTCATGAAGTGAGGTGGCCCGCGGAGGGGCCATAGCTCAGCTGGGAGAGCGCGTCGTTCGCAATGACGAGGTCGGCGGTTCGATCCCGCCTGGCTCCACCAAAACCAGCCTTGATACCTCGCACGCGGCTTTCACCTGCCGGTAAATTTCGGCGGACGCTTCTGGACGAAGCTGGCGACGCCTTCGCGGAAGTCGCTGCCTCCGAGCGCCACCATCATCTCCCGATTGGCGTCGATCGTCGCCTCCGCCATGCTCTGAAACGGCACGTCGTAAACCTGCCGCTTGATCACCGCCATCGCGCTCGGCGAGACGAAATCGGCGAGATCGCGCGCATAGGCATAGGTCTGTTCGCGCAATTGGTCCGACGGGTACAGCCGGTTGACGAGCCCGATGCGCAACGCTTCCTCGCTTTGGACGCGCCGCGCGGACAACAATAGATCCAGCGCATTGGCATGACCGACGATGCGCGGCAGCATCCAGCTGATGCCGTGTTCGGCGATCAACCCGCGCCGCGCGAACGCCGTCGTGAACACCGTATTGTCTGCGGCAAAGCGCAGGTCGCAATAAAGCGCATGAACCAGCCCAATGCCGGCCGCGGCGCCATTCAGCATGGCGATGATGGGCTTACCGATTGATGGATAATAGCCGTAGCGCGTCTGCCAGTCCGGCCGGCGGTTCATATCGAACGGCGGCAGGTTGGCGGCGCGCCTGATGTCGCCGGGATCAAGTTCTTTCAGCGCGTCCATGTCGGCGCCCGCGCAGAACGCCCGGCCAGCGCCCGTCAGCACGATAACGCGAACATGATCGTCCGCAGCCGCGGTTTCCATCGCGTGGCGAACGTCGCGCTCCATAATCGGCGTCCAGGCGTTCATGCGCTCGGGACGGTTGAGCGTGATGGTCGCGATCTTCTCGTCCACCTCGTAGAGGATGTGCTGATAGGTCATGGCGATATTCCTGTTTTGCCATCGTCGAGGTTTGTGCGTAAGCCTTTTGGCCGGGCCAGATAGGCCTGGGTCTCCGGCCTGTCCCGCAGCAATCCACTCCAGCGCTTGAACACCTTGGCCATGCGATCGGGTTCGACGCCGAGTTGCGCCATCGCGACGCCGCCGTTCACGGCTTCGCGGTATTCGGCAATCAGGCCGTCACGCACGACGAAGCGGCTCATGCCGTCGATGACGACACGCTGGCCCGCGAATTGCGGCACCTTCGAAGTGAAGCTCGACAGCGACCAGGCATATCCCTGTTCGCCGTCGAATACGGGATCGAACATCTCCCAGCGATATTCCGCCGCGTCACGATGAAACAGGTTCTGCATCATGTGCGCGATATCGGCCCGGCCCTTGTGCGGGCCGTAGATGTAGTCGTGATAGACGGCATCCTCCGTGAAATGACGCGCAAAACGCGCGCCGTCACCGGACTCGGCCGATAGCGTGAATTGGTTCAACAGCCCTGCGAATTCTTCGCCGGTCATGCCACCTCCCAAAAGCCTTCTTGGGCTCTGAGTGTAATCAGAACCAAGCTTTATCGGTTTTATTTTTGCAGATTTTATGACCGGCCGGATCGGCGGCGTCGACGCGGCTTTCAGCGGTTGCGTAACTGAAAACGTCCGACGGCCGCGAGGATGAAGCCGCGCGGGAACAGCCGAAGCATTAGCGGTACAAGCTTGACGCCCAGACCGGGCAGCACGGCACGCTTGTTAGCCATCAGCCCGCGGTAAGCCTGCTGCGCCACATTGGCCGGGGAGACGTTGAGAACCGCGGAGTCGAATCCGGGAGAAAACCCGGCACGCGCCTGAAATTCCGAGGGCACCGGACCGGGGCACAACACAGTCACGCGCACGCCATAGGGCGCAAGCTCCGCGCGCAGAGCTTCGCTGAACGACAGCACGTAGGCCTTGGATGCATAATACACTGCCATCCCAGGTCCGGGCAGGAAGCTGGCAATCGAACCGACGTTGAGAATGCCGCCCTTGTTCTTGATCACGCTGTCGGCGAACCGGAGCGACAGGTCCGTCACGGCGCGAATGTTGACCGCGATCATCGCTAGCTGGCCGGCTCGATCGCGCTTGATCGCCTCCCCGAACAACCCGAACCCGGCGTTGTTGACAAGATATTCGACTTCCACTTGAGCCGCTGATAACGCCGTGGCGATCTCCTCGGCAGCGTTGGGCTGCTCGAGATCGCAGGGAATGACGATCGGGGCGGCTCCGCCGCGAGCGGTTATTTCAGCGGCCAGCGCCGTCAGGCGATCCGCCCGGCGTGCCGTCAGCGCAACCCGATGCCCGTGCGCCGCGAACATGCGGGCCAGCTCGGCCCCTATTCCGGCGGAAGCCCCGGTAATCAGCGTCACTCGGTCGGTCACGGCTCAATCTCTGATAGAATTGCAAGACAGGCGACAAGGAAGTCTGCACTTTCTGAATTGCTTGCACCTGCTTGGCTGGCCTGTTTGCAATGGCGGAAAATGCTCCAAAGACGACAGCACATGCTCAAGGTAATTAGCAACCCCTCTGACGGCATGGCGGTGTGCGCACAGCCGGAGTGCTGATTCCGAACCACGCGGCTGCAGGATTTAACCCCGTTCGACCGCAAAAATTCGGCCGATTAAGATTTCGTAATCCAATGCTGTTGTGGATAATTCGCCGCGTGCCACGGCCTTTCCGCGCCCTTCAGCCCCACGGGCCTTTAACATTCTGCGACGAGCCCGATCGCCTCTCGGCCACGCGGTGCTTGAGATCAATCCGGTCACGGGAGGATACGCCCAACAGGTCGGCCGCACGCCACACGACGTTATCCTCGAATTCACTCACCTCGCCGTCCGCATAGACCAGCTCCCACATCATCTCGACGATCCGCAGCCTGCCCTGCTCGTTCACCGAGCGCATGATGACGCTGGTGAAGTGAAACAGATCGACGGCCTCGCCTTCGACCAGCGTCGCAGACGCGATCAAATGATCGGCGGTGCCGCGATCGAGACCGAAGCTGCTCTCGATCAGCCCGTGAAGCTTGCGTTTTTCAACCTCGGAAGGTTCGCCGTCGATCGAGATCACATGAATCAGCAATGCCGTTGCCGCCAGCCGATACCCTGTGTCATCCAGCGCGGGATCCGCCTGTGCATGGGGAGAAATCACCTCGGCGATGAATTGGCGCAATCCGTCCAGCATTGATCCCTACCGAATGTTCAAGGTCAGTTGTCGCGATCACGCGAGCATAACCAATATATGAGTTGGGAATTTCGCTCCGCAATCAGGACGGCAATGAGCCAAACATTACGGATAGGCAACCCTGTGCTGCTGCATTCAAGCGCGCCTGACATTTCAGCAGGTCCCAGGCCAACCTGCGCTAGGGTATTTCGTAGACCACCATCTTGTCGGCAATGCCCCGCAGCGCGGCCTTTTTCTGGATTGGATTGATTGATTCGCGCTTCAATAGCGCCGCCACTTCCGGCGCATCGATCACAGGCCCGGTGACGTGGATTTCCTGCGAAGTCGACAGGCTCTGCACCCTCGCCGCGATGTTGACGGTCTGGCCGAAATAATCTTGCCGCTCGTTGAGCATGACAGCGAGGCAGGGCCCCTCATGGATACCGATTTTGACAATGAGATCGGCGGTACCGCGCTCTGCGTTGAGCGCGTCCATGGCGGCGCGCATGCGCAAGCCGGCGACAATCGCATGCTCCGGGCGAACGAAGGTCGCCATCACGGCGTCGCCGATCGTCTTGACGACCGCGCCCTTCTCCGAAGCGATGATGTGAAGCAGCGCCCGGAAGTGGGCACGCACCAGATCGAACGCGGCGAGGTCGCCGACCCGCTCGTATAGCGCGGTCGAACCCTTCAGATCGGTGAACAGGAAGGTCAGCGAGGTGATCTGGAGCCGCTGGTCGATATTGAGATTGTCCGCCTTGAAGACATCCCGGAAAGTCTGGTTGGACAGCATCCGTTTGGCGGTGAGAAACGGCTTGCGCTTTCCGATCAGGTGATGAAGCGCATCACCCGCGATGAACACCGAGGGCAGCACGCGCACGCCGGCCTTGTTGTCGAGCGCCAGCCTTAGCGGGCCCGGACGCAAGGTCACGGTGCCGGTCGGCGCCTGCACCTTGTTGTAGATGATCGACAGCTGCTGACGTTCTTTGGTCGGTTCGCCCTGGACATCGATGAATTGAGCCGCGTGCGTAACCGGCTCGAATACGATGATGAACTCACTTGGCAGAAGCAGCGACATGGTCGCCTTCTCGCCGGCTGGCAATTCGAGCGTATCCAGCGTCACTTCGTCGGTAAGCGAGGCAAAGGACCCGCTGTTCAGATCGACCCCGGAGCTCCAGAAAACCTGCCTGAAATATTCCCAGACCGAGAGCGAGTTCCGGGTGATGCGCCGCGATGCGCCTGACCCGTGGGCTGACCGTAAAGGCGACCTCGACCTGTTCGTCGACGGAGGCCTTGTAGCCGCAGGCGCACAGCGCACAATGATAGTCGTCGCTGCTAAGCGACTTCAAGGTGTCGTGGGCGCCGAGCACCCCGCTGCAACCGGGACACAGCACGTTCCAGGTGAGATCGAACAGCCCCAGTCGCGCTGAATGGAGAAAAGCGGAAATCACCTGCTCTTCGTCAAGTCCGTGCCGTTTTGAGAAGTCGAGAGCGTTGATGCGATTGAGCTCATGGTCTTCGCCATGCTCGATCAGACGAAGCACGGCATCGGCCACCGCCGGATCGGCGGTCTGCTTTAAAACCGAAATCTGTGCCTGAATGTCGCTCATGGCGTTTACTCAACTTAAAACCGCACGACGTAAACACAATCCGGGCTCAACGAGGTGTGATCACAAACATCGGTGAACGGTCGGGCTGGGTGGTGACCACACCGACCGGCATGACCGGCTCTTTGTCGACCAACTCTATGCGAAACGCGCCGATCAACCTGGCCAGCGCCAGTGTCGCCTCTACCAACGCAAAATGTGCGCCGATGCAGACCCGCGGACCGGCTCCGAACGGCAGATAGGCAAAGCGGTCGGGCGGCGGCGATGGCGGCATGAAGCGCGCTGGAACGAATGCGTCCGGATCGCTCCATAGCTTTTCGTGCCGGTGCAGAAGCCACGGCGCAATCAGAATGACATCGTGCTTGCGCACGGCAAGGCCGGCGATCGTATCTGCAGCGCGCGCGGCGCGTGCGATCAAAAAGGCCGGCGGATATAGCCGCATCACTTCGTCAACAACGGCGCGGGTGAATTTCAGCCGCTCGACGTCGGCGACACCGTTCAAAGCTACTCCTCTCACCTCGGCGGCCAGCTGTTCCTGGGTCGCCGGATCGAGCGCCAACAGATAAAGCGACCAGAACAACGCGGTCGCGGTCGTTTCATGGCCGGCGAGGATCATCGTCGCCACCTCGTCGCCGAGCTGCGCGTCGCTGAAAGCCGCGCCGGTCTCGGGATCCCGGGCCGCGCCCATCAGGTCGAACAAGTCACGGGGTGGCGCGCCCTCGTTTTTGCCAGCCCCGCGGCGTTCCGTCATCAACATCGCCACGAACGCCGTCCAGCGTTTGCGGAATTGCGCGCGGGCGAAATCCTGCGGCGTGGGCCAACCCAGCGGCAACAGCATATCGAGGAAATGCGGCCGTGCCAGCCGGGTGCCATATTCCACCACGAACTCGCGCAAGGCAGCGCCATGTTTGCTCATCTCGAACGAGAACATCGTGCGCCCGGCAATCTCGAGCGTCATCCGTTGCATGATCTCGCGCAGATCGACCGGGCCGCGGCTTTCCGCTTGAAGCTTGGCAATGGTTTCGTCGGTGGCCGCGATCATGTGCGGAACGAGCGTGGAGACCGCTCGCGGCGTGAACGCGGGCGCGAGCGTCCGGCGCTGGTGCTTCCATGCTCGACCCTCCGCGATCAGGAGACCCTCACCAAGCATCGGACGCAGCACCCGCATGCCGGCCGGCGTACGGGTGTAATTCTCGTAATTGTCGATCAGGACGTGACGGATCGCGTCAGGTTGGTTGAGGATGAAACTGCTATGTCCGAAGAAGCGGCCTTTGATCACATCCTCTTCATAGGCGCGCTGGCCCCAGCTCGAGATCGCGCTGTGCCGCATCGCCGCGATCCGACCCAACGCGGTCATGTCTTCGGATGCACGCGGCGGGCGCGGAGGCACCAGCGGCTGACGCGCGAGCGGCGTCTGATAGGCTTCGACTATGCTCACCTGTCGACCTTGCGATGGGAGGAGTTGGAGACAGTTAGTAAGTCAACTCAGCGACCGCAATCCTGTTTTCAGCCGCGGGCCAGGCGCGAACGACAATCCGCTCTTCGTTGAAAATCCCGGTTACCTTACGCCCAACCTCCGCGGCCGCAAGCCGCAGTGTGGTCACGGAGTTGGTCGGCACGCCCGTCTTCACGTCGGCCGGTTGTTTGCCGTCGAGCAGAACCACATCGCGCGGAATGCCGAAATAACCGCGGGGCCGCGACATGATGATGACAGCTCCCGCATCGGCATCTGCGGGACCTAGCGGGCGCGCGGCACGCAGATGCACGACATCGGAGGAGCGTGGAAACGGCGAGCGATAGAAATGGCTGGTGACAGATCCGGGCGACGTCAACACGATCTCCAGAAACCAGGTTGGATCGACTTGCGCCGGACCCCAGCGTCCATCCGCGCCGGTTTGCGAGGTGTGAACGGCATGCCCGAGGCGTTCGCCGTTGTCAGCGGACACGCGATAAACCTCAACGGAGGCCCCCGCCACCGGACGATTGGTTTGCACGCCGCCGGGCGTCCCCGTCACCTGCCCGCTCAATCTGACATCAGATTCGCGCATGATCGCAATGCGATCCGGCTCCCGGCCGGCGATGAATTTGTAGATCTCGCGGAATGCACGCGGATGGTAGGCGGTTTCGCGATGATCCAGCGCGCCGAGCGCGATGTTGGTAGCGCCCTTCAGTGCCGGACCTTCCGCGGTGATCCCGGTCGGCGCGCCCGGCTTGCCGACGAAGCGGCCATCTGGTTGTGCAAATTTGTCCAGCCCGTCGCTGCGCAACGTCAGGAACGCCGTGCCCTCAGTCACTTCGCTCTCGCCCTCGTTCAGCCCGCGCAAAAATGGACCGCGACCGTTGAACTCGCCGCCGAGACCGTCATCCCAATCATAGACGCCATGATTGGGTACGCCGCACAGCACGGCGTGGCTGACGTCGGCGCCGCCGCCGTTCTTGATGTAGCCCCGGATTGCATAGCCCCCGCGCGAATTGCCGACCAGCGCGACACGAGCCGCGCCGGTGCTGCTTTTCAATTGCTTGACGGCTTCGCCGAGCTCCCGGCGCTGGTCTTCGACTGAGGAGCGATTGGGCTGCGCCACCGCGTCGTCGGTGCGTGCGAGTGGATCAGTGAAATTGATTGCGAACAGTCGCTCCCGAGGAATTCCGTTGGATTCCATCCGCCATAGCGTTGTCATCCAGAGCGCGGCATGATCGCCATTGCCATGGACGAACAGGATGGGCGGAGCTTCGGTAGGCGACGCAGCCGCGGGCGCAGTCTGCGCCAGCGCGGAAAAACCGAAGTTCCCTAATGCCAAAGGCAGGGCTCCGGCCCCTTTCAAAATCGTCCGCCGCGTCGTCCTCATTTCGTAACTTCCCTTCTTCTTTCAAATGTTCCAGCAATTTAGCAACCCCGAGGCGTCTCCGATAGGCGCGTAAGCACTGGACAGGACAGGACTTTCGCGGGCATCACTTGGTCCCCGGGGAATCATCGCCAGAGATAGCAGACGAGACGGGACGGAAAATGAACGATCAGCCGCCGCGCCCGAAATCTACCGCCGCCGATGGGATCACGGCGCCGCTGCGGCATTCGGTGTTCCGGCGCATCTGGCTCGCGAGCCTGCTCTCCAATCTAGGAATATTGATCCAGGGCGTGGGCGCGGCGTGGGCAATGACGCAGATGACATCCTCGGCGGACAAGGTCGCGCTGGTGCAGACCGCGCTGATGCTGCCGATCATGCTGATCTCGATGCCGGCCGGTGCGATCGCCGACATGCACGACCGGCGGATCGTGGCGCTGGTTTCGCTTTGCATTGCCTTGACAGGCGCAACCGCCCTCACCGTGCTGGCGTGGCTCGGGCACGTCACCCCCTACTCGCTTTTGGGCCTGTGTTTCGTCGTCGGCAGCGGAATGGCGCTGTTCGGTCCGGCCTGGCAATCTTCGGTCAGCGAGCAGGTGCCGCCGGAGAAATTGCCCTCGGCAGTCGCGCTCAACGGCATCAGCTACAATATCGCGCGCAGCTTCGGTCCGGCGATCGGCGGCATCGTGGTCGCCAGCGCCGGCGCGGTTGCGGCTTTTGCGGCCAATGCGCTGCTCTATCTTCCGCTTCTGGCTGTTCTCTTTCTCTGGAACCGGGTTACCGAGCCCTCGCGGCTGCCGCGCGAACAACTCAGCCGCGCCATCGTCTCCGGCGTCCGCTACATTTCCAATTCGCCGTCGATCCGCATCGTGTTGACCCGAACGATGGTCACCGGCGTGCTCGGCGGCTCTGTGTCGGCGCTGATGCCGCTGGTCGCGCGCGACCTCTTGCATGGTGGAGCGCAGACCTACGGCATCATGCTGGGAGCTTTCGGCATGGGCGCGGTGATCGGCGCGCTGAACATCACCGAGGTGCGGAAACGGCTTACCGGCGAAGCCGCCATTCGCGCCTGCGCGCTGTCGATGGGCGGGGCCATCGCAGCGGTGGCGTTGAGTTGAGAGCCGGTATTGACGGCGGCGGCATTGGTGCTCGCTGGCGCCGTGTGGATGCTGGCCGTCGCTCTTTTCAACATCGGCGTGCAGCTTTCCGCCCCGCGCTGGGTGGCAGGCCGATCGCTGGCGGCATTTCAGGCCTCGATCGCCGGTGGCATCGCGATTGGAAGCTGGGCCTGGGGGCATCTGACCGACGTCGCCGGCGTCCAGACGGCGCTGCTGGTGTCGGCAGGCCTGATGCTGATCTCGCCGTTGCTCGGGATATGGCTGCCGATGCCGCGGATCGGGGCGCGCAACGAAGACGCCGAAGTCCTCGCCGATCCCGAGGTGCGGCTGTCCCTCACCGGCCGCAGCGGGCCGCTGGTGGTTGAGATCGAATATCGTGTCGCGCAGGACAATGCCCGTGCCTTCCACAATGTGATGCAGGACGTACAGCTCAGCCGGCAGCGCAACGGCGCCTATGGCTGGTCGATCGCGCGTGACATCGCCGATCCCGAATTGTGGACGGAGCGGTACCATTGTCCGACCTGGCTCGATTATCTGCGCCAGCGGAATTGATCGACCCAATCGGAGCGCGCCTTGCACCAGCGCGCGATGGGTTTTCATCTCGGGCCGGATCCGGTGCGAATCCGCCGGATGCTGGAACGACCGTTCGGTTCGGTGCGCTGGAAAGAAGAGACCCCGGACAGCGCCGCGACTGAAGTGCTTCCGGTGGTCGCAACGGCGGCTGGCAGCAGTACCTAGAAGTCTTATCGGTTCTGATTAAATCAGCACCGGACTCTAGTGTTTGTTTGACGCGTTTTCTTCACGCGAACCGGGCTCCACTTCGCTCGAAAACGCTCAGGATTTGTCGATTCACTGACCGTGCTCTGTCAGGACTTTGTCACAGGCCCTGCTTAGCCGTGCCCGATGTTGCTTCAGGCAACTCAGAACGACCTGGTCGCCCTCGCTCATATGCGGCCGGCAAAAGCGCGTGACATCCCGAGCGCAGGCATCATGTCCCTGCTGGGCCGAAGCACTCGAGGCGGTCACAACCAACGCGATGATGAATAGAAATCTGGTCATCTGTCAGGCCCTTCAAGGCTGGCAATCTACCGGAGCAGCGTTTCTAAAGCGCCCAAACCCGCCTCGCAATGCATTTTCGACAGCCGAACAACCCTCGCACGCAACCGTTTCTGCGACTTGCTGAGCCTGTCGCTGAATAGATCCGATATCCCAGACCCAGAATCGTTCCAACAATTTCCTTTTCCGAACAGGTGGGCGTTGGTGGGACGTTAACAGTTCGTTCGCGATAATCGCGCGCAACAAACTGGCGTATTGCGGCCAACTGCTTTCGGCGAATGGTTGCGTTTTTGGGATGAATGACGATGCGTGATGCGTTGGGCCTGATGCTGGCCAGTTTTGTCGCGGCGGTCGCGATCGCCGCAGTGTGGTTCTGGACCTCTTCTCCGCGAGCCGATCTCGCCGCGCCCCAAACTGTCGCCGCACGCCAGGCCGATCCACTGCCCAAAGGCCTCGCCGCAAGGGACGATGTCGAGGTCACGGCCGCGATCTCCGGCGTCCCCGCCGCTCCGGCGGCCTCCGTCCTGCCCAAATCAACTTGCGCCAATCCGGACGCGCTGGGCGTCAGCCGCGTGGTCGAGATCGACACCACGGGCGGACCGGGCTTCGGCTTCGAGCATTTCAAGCAGCTTGATTTTCTCTCCGACAAGGAAGTCGTGCTGACTTTCGATGACGGCCCCTGGCCGGTCAACACGCCTGCGGTACTCAAGGCGCTCGATGACGAATGCACCAAAGCCCTCTTCTTTGCGATCGGCAAACACGCAACCTATCATCCGCAGATCTTGCGGCAGGTCCTTGCAGCCGGCCATACCGTGGGCGCGCACACCTGGTCACATGCGAACCTGAACTCCAAAAAGTTAACGGAGCAGCAGGCCAAGGACGAGGTCGAAAAAGGTTTCAGCGCCGTGAAGCTGGCGCTCGGCGCGACACCGGCGCCCTTCTTTCGCTTTCCGCAACTGGAGCATAACCAGCCAGTGATGACCTATCTCGGCACCCGCAACATCGCGATGTTCTCGTGCGACCTGGATTCCTTCGACTTCCGGAAGAAAAGCACTCCCGACAAGGTCGTTGAGACCGTCATGACCAAACTCGACAAGCTCGGCAAAGGCATCATTTTGATGCACGACTTCCAGAAGCACACCGCCGATGCCCTGCCGACCCTGCTTCGCCGCCTGAAGGCCGGCGGCTACAAGGTTGTGCAGGTCAAGGCCAAGACATCCATGGAAACCCTGCCCCAGTATGACGTGATGCTGGCCAGTGAATTGAAGCTGCCAGCCGTCGGCTCGCGGCCGGTCGGCAGCGTGGTGCAGACGGTTTCGCAATAATCGGTGTCGGCGCGGGGGCGATCCTCAGGCTAGAGCCTGCGCGCGACAGCAACGTACTGCGCGCCCAGCGGCAACCAGCCGAGCCTTACCTCCAGAGGACGCAAATAGGCGAGCCCGCGAGGGAAGAACAGGTTGTATTGAATTCGGGACGATGCCCAGCCGGCGGCATTCAACCGCCTGACCAGATCGCGAGCGAAAATCAGTTTCGCGTTCTCGTCGAAGGGACAGGTATTCACGGCCCGGACGGTGAGTGGATTAAGCGGGTTATGCTCAAAGACCGCGATCAAGCCGCCCGGCCGGGTGATCCGATGCAGCTCCTTAAGCCACACCACGTGCTGATCGTGCGGGATGTGGTGGAACACGCAAGCTGAAAACGCCAGGTCGAAGCTGCCGGATTCAGCCGGAATCCGATCATTTGCGATGAGAGCGCGATCGCCAGCCTCCGGATAACGCTGCCTGCTGAGCGCGAGGCTACGTTCCGAGACATCGCAAGACGTCAGCGCCGCATCCGGGAAATACCGCCGAAAGAACGGGATCGAATTGCCGATCCCGGAGCCGAAGTCGCATATTCGCGACACCTCGATGCGGTCGAAATCGACGATGCGCCTGAGTTCTTTGATCTTGTATTCGGCAAAGTATTCCGGGCCCTCGCCGGTCACCGCAACATTTTCGCGGTGCTGATCGTCATAGGCATCGGCGAAGCGATCGAATTCGGCCTTGTCCATGGTTGGAATCCAGTTCTCTCACAAAGAATAGCGCGCAACACTCAATCAGTCTTCGTTTCCCTGGAGTTATCCTTCTCTGACGAACTCGAGGAGGCCGTCGGCCGAATCATGCTTCAGCCGGTCTAAAAATTGATGAACAATTAACCGGGCTGCACTGAAGATCGTGGCAGCGAATTGACGACAACTCACTGTTTGATAGGCTGGCCGTTCATGGAATTTCAGGACGAGATGCCGCGCCCTGGGAGAATGCTTCTGTCGATCGTTGTGCCGTGCTGCAACGAAGAAGAAGGCTTGCGCGAATTCCACCGTCAAATGACCGCGGCAGCGCGTGTGCTGTGCGGGCCGAAGTTCGAGCTGATCCTTGTCGATGACGGCTCGACCGACGGCACCTGGAGAATTATCAGTGAGCTGTTGGCGGAAGACCGCAATGTTGTTGCGGTTCGGCTTGCACGTAATCACGGCCACCAACTGGCGTTGACTGCCGGGCTTTCCACCGTGCGCGGCGATCTCGTGCTGGTGATCGACGCCGACCTGCAGGACCCGCCGGACTTGCTCACCCCGATGTATGAGATGATGGTGCGCGAACGGGCCGATGTCGTCTATGGATTGCGACGAAGCCGCGCCGGTGAAACCCGCTTCAAGAAAAAATCCGCAGAGGCCTTCTACCGCCTGCTCGCCAATCTCACTCGTGTCCAGATTCCCGTGGACACTGGAGACTTCCGGCTGATGAGCCGCCGCATCTCCGACCAGCTCGTGCAAATGCCGGAGCATGATCGCTTCATCCGCGGCATGGTAGCCTGGCTCGGCTATAAGCAGGTCGCGTATGAATACGACCGCAAGCCACGATTCGCGGGCGCCACGAAATATCCGCTGCTGAAAATGATCGGCTTTGCCGCGGATGCCCTGATCAGCTTCTCGATGGTGCCATTGCGGATCGCAACTTATGTAGGCGCGTTGCTGACGACCATTCTCAGTTTCGTCGGCGTTGCGGCTGTGATCAGCTGGATCCTGTCCGGCACCGTGCCTGGCTGGACCAGCCTGACGCTGCTGGTCGTGATGATCTCCTCCGTCCAGCTTCTCGTGCTCGGGCTGATCGGAGAGTATGTCGGGCGCATCTATATCCAATCCAAGAACCGCCCACTCTTTTTAATCTCGCATATTCACCGGCGAGGACGGCAGCCGAGCAATTCGCCGGATGTTCGCGACGACGTCGAGATGACGCCATTCAAGACGTTGCTGGCCCAGTCTGGTCCGGAGGCACGCAGCCCGATCTACGACGAGACTTCTTGATGAAATCAGTCCTGCGCCATCCGGCGCTTTATCAGGCTTACCAGAACGCCGGCGGCTTCTTCGGTGCCCGGATCAAGGCGATCGCAGATTACTTGACGCTGCGGCCTGGAACTCGGGTCATCGATATCGGGTGCGGGCCCGGCTATATCCTTCGCCACCTGCCTGAAGACATCGAATATATCGGCTTCGATATCGACGAGGCTTATATCTCCTATGCAAAGAAGTCTTTCGGACATCTGGGAACATTTCACTGCCGCCAGTTCGATGCCGCGGCCGCGGAGGAACTCGCCGGCGCCGACGTGGTCATGATGAACGGTGTCCTGCATCACATCTGCGATGAAGACTTGAAAACAACTCTCATGGATATCCGGAATGTCCTTGGTAGCGACGGCGTGCTGTTCACTCTTGACGGCTGCTATCGCGAAGGACAGTCGCTCATTGCGAAATGGCTGCTCGACAATGACCGCGGCCAGTTCGTTCGCGACCGAAACGGCTACGACAATGTCCTGCGCGGCGCCTTCGGAAGGGTGGACCTCGCCATTCGCGATGACTACTCGCGCGTGCCCTACACCTTCATCATTGGCATCTCGCAAAAGTAAAACCGGCGGGCCGGATCGCCGCGGGTCAGTTCGTCTTGCGCAGAATGTCTATTCCCTCAACTGAACGCACCAGCGAATAGGGCCTGAGAAGCTGCGACAGCTCGGCATCGGCACGAGCCCAATCACCCCATCCGTCGCGCAGATTGTCGATCAGAACGACATCGGGCGGCAGCTTTTTGAAATCGGCTACCAGCCAGTTGCGTTCGAGCGCCAGATACTCATTCAGTTTCGCATCGCCCGCGGCATCGAGCGACGTCCTCTCGCGGGTAAGCCGCACAAACTCGCGAATCCAGAGATTCTCCTGGCGCGAAACCCAGACGCCACCAATGTCGCGGACCAGCGGGTGCCCTATGGCTGCCTCGCCGCTCAGCACCAATATCCGGGGATGCGGCTTGAGCGAGACGATCGCTTCCCTGATGGGACCGACATACACGGTCGCATTGAACCATTGGCAACCGAGGATGAAAGTCGCGATCGAGACGAGCGCGGCCGCAACGCAAAACGGACGAGAGCGCGATCCTGTATTGGCCTGCACCATAAATCCATATCCCATCGCGAGCATCGCGAGGGCGACCATCGGAAAAGAATGATAAGCCCAGCCGCGCCGCTGCAGGTAGAACGAAAATGCAAAGCCCGCCGACGCGAGAGCAGCTGACAGCAACAGCGCGTCGGGCGGTCCTTCCTGCCGGGTCAGTAGCGCGGCTGCGATGGCGATGCCGAAGATCAACGATGCGTCATTCAAGAATACGGCTGAGGCTGGCATCGACCACGACAGATACGTGTCGCGGACCAGAGGATAAGTGACCGAAAAATATTCGGGGAAGAAGATGTAAGTACCGAGGCTGGCGAGCAATACCAAGACGCCGGCAATGATGTTTTCCGGTGAAAATAGCACCTGCCACGAGCGCGAACGAACCGCGCTAGACACGATGCATAGCGCCGCCGGTATCACAAAGAACGGCTTGAAAATGAGCGTGATGCCAACACCGCCGCCGGCGATCAGGACCGCCCACATCGGCACCCGGTCGCGATTGCCGCGCAACGCATAAACGCCGAGCCCCGGCAGAAAAGTAAGTGTCGCAATGTGCTCGCGCTGACCGAATACGTGCATCGGCAGGATCGTCAGGACCGCCGCGGCCCAGCCCGCAAGCGCCCTCCAGTTTATTTTGGCGAGCGCCGACGAGAGAAGCAGGATACGCCACGTCGAAAGCAGGGAGACTGCTGCGAGCAACAGGAGCTGAGCATCGATCACATGTCTGGGATCGACGCCGAGAAAACGCGCCAGCGCCACGCCGGGGAGATAGGCAAAGGCCGCCATCGGCGGATTGATCTCGATGATGTCGCGATACAGGTGCTGACCATCCAGCATGCGTTCGCTGACGACGAGCAGCCAACTCACATCCGTATTCAAGGGAACGAACTGCCGCATCAGGATCGCGCCGATGAATACAACCCCGATCAGAAGCCATGGCATTGCCGCCAGCCGTTCGCTACCCCGGGGACCGGCCACCGGATGGCTGAAACCGGCCTCGCTGTCCGTCGTCATGAACTATCCTGCTGGAAAGCCCGCCCGCGCCGAGTACATCAGGCAATGCCGCCGTGGCGGATTTATCCTGGGTTTGTCGCTGAGGTCCTGCGGCAAATGCCAAGCAAGCTAGAAGGCTCGCGTTAACAACCTGTTTCAGTCGACGCGCGCAGCCGCCCTCCCCAATTCATTATCCTGCCGCCGTCGTTGCGGCCGAAGGCTCACGACGCAGGACGAGAGCGATGAGCAGCACCGTCAACAGCGGGGCGAACCTGCTCGCGGCGAAAAGCAGGGGCGGGCTGATCATCGGCACGAGCCAGATCATGAACGCCAGCGTCCAGCACCACAGCGGCTGCACGGGGGCGAGCGATATCAGCCAATAAGCCGCCGCGATCACCAGCAGCAACGCGTCGTACGGTCCGGAATGTGGCGCGGCGAGAATCGTCGCGGTGAGAAACACAGCCGTCTTTTCCGTTACGCCCAGCCGCAAGCGAAACGCGAGGATAACCGAGGCCGCCGCAACGAGCGCGGCGAAGAGCTGGACCCCAGAGGCCAACCGCTGTGGAGCGCCGAGCAGAACGGCGCAGGTGTAGACGCTGTTGCCCCACATCCGGCCGTACTCGATCCACTTCTCACCGGGACTGATCAGGTTTTCGATGATGAAAGGAAACCACCGCAGCCATAACTCCCATCCGAAAATCATTCCGCTCGCCACCGCCATAGCCAGCGCGGAAAGGGCTGCGGCCGATAATGCCCGCCACTGCCCGGCCGCAATCAAGGCCAGCGGGACCAGAACGCAAAACTGAGGTTTGATCGTCAGCAGGCCCAGGATCAAGCCGCCGACAAGAGGGCGCCCATCGAGAAGCCCCAATCCGCCAACGATCAGCGCCGCCACCAGAAACACGAGCTGACCGTCAATCACATTGATGGCGGACGCTGGACAAAGCAGAGCCATCGCGACGAGAGCTCCTGACGAGACCGAGCCACCTCCATTGGATCGTAGCGCCAACACCATCAGGCCGGCGGTTGCGAGTTGAAAGGTAACGTAGGAGCCAAAGAGGCCCAATGGGGCGAACGGCAGAAGAACCAGCAGCAGGCTTGGCGGATAGGCCCATGGCCGAAATGCCAGCGGCTCGGAAAGCCGGTCCGCGAATGTCGTGTTGAGAAAATCGGTGAAACGATCTCCATCGAAGATCAGCGCCGCTTGACCGTCGAGAACGGAGCGGATCGCGCCGTACAAGACCATCCAGTCGGTGCCGAGGGTGTTGTAGTTGAGCCCGATCTTGCCCGGATACGGAATGGTCGTCACCAGAACCAACCAGACATAGAACGACGTGGCCAGACCCGCGATCAATACGATCACGGGCGGCCGCAAGAGGCCCCGCCTGAAATCAACGCCGGCTTCCGCCAAGACAATGCCCTGCCCTGACAAATGGAACGCAAATCGACGTTGATATTACGGGGTCAGCAACGATTTGCCGAATGATTGGGCGAAATTAGCCGGTTCAGTGCACAGCCGCGAAGCGGTCAGTGCTGGACGAGCCGGTCCCCATCGCTGCGGGCGGGCTTAGTCGCGCTTACGTTGATGACGCTCGAGGCGCAATCTCTGCGCTCTCATGCGCTTTATTTCCTCATCGAGAGCGTCGTTCTTCTCGTCCAGCCGCTCCATCTTTGTTTTACGTGGCTCGGTGCCGCGTATTTTCTCGAGGGCTTTTTCAGGCGAGAGTTTGGTGGTTTCAGCCATGTGCAACTTCTCACGCGTTTGTTTGCGACATTCGCATGCAGGCGCTACGCGTGGTCGCGAATGTGAGACGGCAGGCAGCCAGCCAGGCGCGGCGATAATGCTGCATCAGATATTCTTCCGGCCATTGAGATAGATCAACGCGCTGCCAAGCGGCCTCACGGGCGGGAGAAACGCAATCAGGAGTTTCGCTTGTTCGGTATCGCCCTGATGGCCGCGCTGAAATGCCACTGCCGCGCCGAAATATCTGTTGGCAATCTGTCACATGACTGACCTAGAATGGCCGCCAGATTGCATTGAACGAACCGTGCAACCAACCTGCTTCGGGATGGCGACAATGCCCATCAGGAGCCATCTCAGGAATACCTCGCTCACGCCGGATGAGATCCATTGTCTCAACGTCGCGTATAAGGCTGCATTACGATCTTTGTCGCTCGTCGATCGGAACGATCCGCTGACAAAGATGATCGCCGACAAGATCATCGAAATCGGGCAAGGCGGCGTCCGGGACCCCGCGGTGATCTCCGCACAGGCCATCAAGGAGCTTGGAGTGCATTAGAGCTGATCTCGCGTGAGCGCTCTAAAATCCGCTTCAGCGGGCGCGCACGGCAAACGGGCGAATTGGCGGACCCGCCGCGTTTCGCTGGAAACGCGCGTGGTGTTTGTGAGCTAGTCGCGTCAGGCGACTAGCTCAATCAGGAGTTCGCGTTCTCAAGCTCCGCGGCCGCCAGTTAGCGCTGCGCCATACGCTCCGATCAACTTCCGGTCTCGGACGAAAAGCGGCATCAGGTCGTTGCGCTGTTTCGAGGCTGCCACTATTCTTCGGTCTGACATAGCTGGCCGGCAGCCAGAGGATCACCTTATGCCCACCGCGGGCTTGGCCCCCCTCGACGAGACCATCACGATCGAGGAGCTCACGCGCGATCCCTATCCGATCTACAGGCGCCTGAGACGCGAAGCGCCCGTATTGCGGGTCAAATCCGTGGGCCGTACCTTCCTCACCAAAGCCGCCGACACCAAATACGTGAAGGACAACGCGGCGTTGTTCAGCTCCGACGACCCGAACACGCCCATGAAGCGCGCCTTTCTCGCGCATACGCTGATGCGCAAGGACCACGACGAGCACCGGACCGAACGCATGGCGATGATGCCGGCCCTGATGCCGAAGACGATCGAATCCGTCTGGGCGCCGCTATATGCGAAACTGGCCGCGGCGTATCTTGACCGGCTGCCGCGCGGCGAGGTTGTCGATCTCTTTCCCGCTCTCGCCGGACCGCTTGCCGCGCGGATTCTGGCGCATGCGATGGGCATTCCGGACGCGAGCGATGGGGACATGCAGCGATGGTCGCAGACGCTGATCGATGGCGCCGGCAATTTTGGCTGGACGCCGGGGCCTTTCGATGCGACCGACATCGCCAATGCGGAGATGGACAAATGTATCCGCGCCAACGCCGAACGGGTGCGGGCCGAACCGGATTCCTCAGCGCTCTCCTTCATGGTGAACGCGAAGAATCCGATTCCAGAAAGCCAGATGATCGCCAATGTAAAGATCGCGATTGGCGGCGGCATCAACGAGCCGCGCGACGCCCTGCTGACGATCCTCTACGGCCTGCTCACCAATCCGGATCAGCTTGAAGCTGTGCGAGCAGGCGACAAATGGCGCTCCGCCTTCGAGGAAGGGGTGCGGTGGGTGGCGCCGATCCAGGCGAGTTCACGGCTGGTTATGGAGGACACGGAAATTCGCGGCTGCTTCATCCCGAAGGGTGACACCGTGATGACGATCCAGGCGTCGGCCAACCGAGACGAGGAAGTCTTCGAAGATGGCGAGAACTTCAACGCGCTGCGCGAGCCCAATCCTCACCAGGCCTTTGGCAACGGCCCGCATCATTGCGCGGGCGCGCACCTGTCGCGGCGTACCGTTGGCGTCATCCTGCTGCCCATGCTGTTCGAGCGCTTCCCAAACATGACCTTGCCTGATCCCGCTAGCGTGCGCTGGCACGGATTCGGTTTCCGCGGCCCGCTCAATCTGCCGGTTCTCCTGCAATAGGGCCGCAGGCGCGAGGCGATTTTGCTGTTCGATGCCGAAGCTGGGCGACCGGAAACCATTCGGCCCGAAATTGTCACCCATGTCTTAGGTACGTTCTGTCACCGATGTGTCCGGGCTGGACAAAAATTTAAATGGTGCCGCAAGAGGGACTCGAACCCCCGACCCCGTCATTACGAATGACGTGCTCTACCAACTGAGCTATTGCGGCAAGCCATGGAACATGCGTTCGGCAACGGCTCGAAGCGCTGCCCCTGATATCGGGCATGGCGCGGATTGGCAAGGAAAACGCACCCCTCTCCGGGTAACGGCTTCGAAACCTTGTTCGCCGCGCGGACCGCCTCTCGCCATTTTCGCTTACCCGCCGAAGCGGGACAAAAACCCCCGCCAGCCGCCCGCTTGCGCTCTGGGTGAGGCGATCTGGTCGGAAAATTCGTCGTTCGGAGCATCCTCGTCGATGCCGGGATCATCGGGCGGCCGCAAGATCGGGATCACCGTGGGGATCTGCGCCGCGCCGGGTTTGCCGAGATCTGTGCGGGCGCGGAACAAGGGAGCGGGCACAACGGCAGGTGATTCCAGTGGCGGTTCGGCCGATGCCTCGGACAGTTTTGGTTCGGGAGCGGCGGCCAGTTCGCCTGTCGCGGCAGGCGGTGAGTTGTCCTGCGCGGCCGTCGATGACGCTGGCTGCGATGTCTCGCGCGGCGGCTCGACCAGGCTCTCTCGGCCAAGTCGCGGCGCTGGAGCCGCGAGCATCGCTTCCTCGAACGGCGAGACATCAATCGCCGGACCTCTGTCGGAAGGCAGGCTCGCGACCGGCGTCTGCCACTTGAACGCGTCGAGCCGGCCGGTAACCGGCGAGACCGGCCGCCAGCGGTCGCTGACATAACCATCCGCGGTCCACACCGGGTCGTGCAATGCGCGCACCGCGCGTAAGGTCCAGGCCCGCGCCCTTCCGCTGTCGCCATGCTCGGTGCGCTCGATCTCCGCCATCAGCATCGCCACGCGCTGGGTCGGCGCCGCCGTGAACGGCGCCAGTGCATCGCGCGCGCGGGCGAATTCGGAGGCGTCGATCGCGGCGCGGGCCACGGCGAGCGCGCCCTCGATATGACCGGGCGTCTTGGCCGCGAGCGTCTCGACTCGCGCCAGCCGTTCCCGCGCAGAATCCCCGAGCCTCACATGCGCGTAAGCGTCCGCGAGATCGGGGTGCGGATGCGACAGCCATGCCGTCTCCACGATCCGCATCGCGCGGCGCACCTGGTGCGCTTCGCTTTCGTATCGGCTTGCGAGCACCGCGGCCGGTATCAGCGTCGGCGCCAGCTTGACCGCTTCCATGACGCTGTCGCGCGACAGGCCGCGGTCGCGATTTTCCAGCTCCAGCGCGCGAGCAGTGAGCAGCACTGCGCGTTGCCGACGGTACGTCGCCTTGCCAATCAAGCCCGCCGACAAATTGGCATCGAGGATGGTCAGTGCACCGCTCCAGTCGCCCTTGGCGCAGCGAAAACCCAGCACGGCTTGGGAGGCCCAGGTCGATGCCGGCGAAAGCTTCAGCGCCTCTTGCGCGATCATCACCGCAGCCAGCGGATCGTCGGCGCGCTGCGCCTCGATGAACAGCCCGCGCAAACCCAACAGGCGCGTGTCCTCCCGCTCGGCCATGGCCCGGAAGGCGGCTTGCGCGCCGGTGCGGTCACCGTCGAGCTGCGCCGATTGCGCATGCAACAGCAGCGCCAGCGGATCGTTGAAAGCGTGTCGGCGCGCGACATCGGCATGCGCCCGCGCGGCGGCGGAATCGCCATGACCGATCGCCAGCAATCCCTGCGTAATGGCGTGGCGGCCGCGGGCGTGACGCCGTTCACGGCGGCTACGCCGCAAGCGCTGCGGCGTGCGCCAGAGCGCGCGGAGCATGTTCCACGCCAGCGTTGCCGCGACCACAACCATGCCGAGGAACAGCACGAATACCGGCAGCGTCATTCCAATACGCCAGCCGTCCCACGACATCGTGACGTCGCCGGTCTGATCGGCCACCCACGCCGCACCAGCCGCGGCCAGCGCGATCAACACTAGAAACAGAACGATCCGGATCATGGAATTCCTATCGCGCCGGCTTGGTGAGATCAGCCATGGCGTCGGCGGCGAATTGGCGCGAGGCGGCGAGCGCAGCGTCGCGCGCAGCGGCCTTGTCGAGCCAGGCCTGCGCGGGCGCGCGGTCGGCCGGCGCCAGCGTGCTCAATTCGCGCCTTGCTTCCGTGAGATCATTGCGCAGCGCCGCCGCAGTGACACGGGCGACAATGGCGCCTCGGTCAGTACCAACCGCATCGCTGCGCTCGATGCGGACCAGCCGCGCCGCACCCGCCTGCAAACGATCGACGATCCCGCCACCGCTTGGCGAGGATTCCGGTGTGGGCGGCGACAGCTTCGGTATCAGCGTCAGCAGCTCTCGGGTAAGCGACGGCGCGCTCGGCACGCCCTTTGCCGCGAATACGTCGAGCGGCTTCAAGATATCCGGATTGTTGTCGAGGGACTTCGCCGCGGTCAGCGCGGCTTGATAGGAATCGCCGGCCCGAACCAGAACGTCGAGCAAAGCCGCCGTCACGGTGCGGCGGAGCGGAACATCATCGGCCGGCTTGACCTCGGCGATCTTCTCGCTCTCCCGCGCCAGTTCCTCGCTTTGGGCACGGCTGACGCGTTCGATCTGCGCGATGCGCTCGTTGAGTGCGGACATATCCGGCGAAGTTGAGGATTCTCCAGGCGAAGACTTCGCCGCCTCGCTCGCCGCCGAGGCCAGCTTGTCCGATTGGGCGCGCAGATTTGCCACCTCACCCCGTAACGAGGCCAGCGACTTTTCCGTCGCCTCAATCCGCGACGCGGCCGCCGGATCGGGCGCGGGAAGCTTGGCTACTTTGGATTCCAGACCGGCAAGGCGCGTTTTGGCCTCGTCGAACGCGGCGGCGTTGACTTGGGGAATCGCGGACGGGGTCTGGATCGCGGGCCAGCCGAGCAACCAGCCAACGCCGATGACAAGCGCGGCGGCCACCGCGCCGGACACCGGCGCAATCACCCAAGGCGAAATCGGCGAGGCCGAAATCGGCGCGGTCGGCCGCTGCGCCGCTGTCTCGGCCGCCTCGTCAGGCTGGTCCGCTTGGGGTTCCCGGCTCTCGCCCGACACATTGCTCGTTTGGCTCGTTTGCACTTCGTTTGCCTCGAGATCGATGGTGGGCGGCGCCCGCTTGGCGCGGCCCAAATCCGGCGGAGATCCGGTATCGTCAAGCCTGTCGTCGGCCATCGTGACAGTTCCTTGGCAGGTTCCTTGGGTCGAAAGTTCCGCGATACTAGCCCAGATGCAAGATCGGCCGATCCTTTTACGCCAGTCATGGCCGCAAAGCACGATCCAGGACCCCGAACAATGCATTTTCGTCGGGCGAGGCCGCCACCGTGACCTGGGCTGCTCCCGCGTCGTGCAGAATTGAGGCGACGGCGGAGGAAATGCAGCATTGCGGGATCGCCAGCGCCGATATCTCGACGCCTTCGGCGCGGACGGCGCTAACGAATGCGCGGGCGCTGCGCCGCGAATAGTGCAACACGGCCTCGATTTCGTGAGCAGCAAAGCCGTCGCATGCTTCACGGGCCAGACTGGTGATCGGGACCATCCGGTATGTCGTCTGCGTAACGACAGCGAAGCCCTCCTCGCCCAGTTCGACGGCGATATCGCGCGACAAGTCGGCGCCCGCCAGATAGAGCAGGCTGCTCGCCTTTTTCAGCGTCTTGTCGCGGACGCTGTCTCGCACAACAAGGCGAAGATTGGCCGCGTCCCCGCCAGCGACAATTACTTTAGTGAAACCGGCGTCACGAGCGGCGGCTGCGGTGTGCTCGCCGACGGCAAACAGCGGAAGCCCAAGCAGCCGGCTATCGGCAAGCTGGGGATTAACCGCCCTGAGCGAATTGGCCGAGGTGAGAACGATCCCGCCGTAATCGGAATCCGTATCCAGGCGGAACGCAACCGGCTCAAACCGCAGCATGGGCGCCAGCTGCACTTCGAAGCCCCGGGCCCGCAATCGGGCGGCGGTCGCCTCATTGTCAGGATGCGGGCGGGTGACGAGAACAGCCATTGCCTTATACTTTGCCTCGCATCCCTGCCCGGGCAAGCTCTGCCTTAACAGTATCTGCCCAACTCACGATTGCACTTCGCGGCCTTGCGATGATACCCGGATACGCGAACGCTGCTTTGACTATACCGCAAGGGTTCACATTGGGTAACGACCGACCAATTCTGGTACTGGGCATCGAGACCACCTGCGATGAGACCGCAGCCGCCGTGGTGGAGCGCCAGAGCGATGGATCGGGTCGGATCTTATCCGATATCGTGCGATCGCAGACCGAGGAACATGCCGCGTTCGGCGGCGTGGTGCCGGAAATCGCGGCGCGAGCCCATGTAGATCTGCTCGACGGCATCATCGATCGTGCGATGAAGCAAGCGGGCGTGGGCTATGCGCAGCTCTCGGCGGTCGCCGCCGCCGCCGGCCCCGGACTGATCGGCGGCGTCATCGTCGGACTGACCACCGCCAAGGCGATCGCGATGGTGCATGACACGCCGCTGATCGCGGTGAACCATCTTGAGGCCCATGCACTGACGCCGCGGCTGACCTGCGCGCTCGCGTTTCCGTATTGCCTGTTTCTCGCTTCCGGCGGCCACACCCAGATCGTCGCAGTGGCCGGCGTCGGCAAGTATGTACGGCTCGGCACCACGGTTGACGATGCGATGGGCGAGGCCTTCGACAAGGTGGCCAAAATGCTTGGCCTGCCCTATCCGGGCGGCCCGCAGGTCGAGCGCGCGGCATCCGGCGGCGACCCTCGACGCTTCGCGTTTCCACGGCCGATGCTCGGCCGCGCCGACGCCAATTTCTCGCTCTCGGGTTTGAAGACCGCGGTGCGCAATGAGATCAACCGGCTGACTTCGCTGGAGCCAAAAGATATCAGCGATCTCTGCGCCAGCTTTCAGGCGGCGGTACTCGAGTCGACCGCCGACCGCCTCAGCGTCGGCCTGAAATTGTTTCAGCAACAATTCGGCACGCCGCGCGCGCTGGTCGCCGCCGGCGGCGTCGCCGCCAATCAGGCGATTCGCGGCGCCTTGCAGGATGTCGCGGCAAAGGCGCAGACCACGCTGATCATTCCGCCTCCTGCGCTCTGCACCGACAACGGCGCGATGATCGCCTGGGCAGGCGCCGAGCGGCTGGCGCTCGGGTTGACGGATACGATGGACGCGCCGCCCCGCGCGCGATGGCTGCTCGATGCCAATGCCACCGCGCCTGCGGGCTTCACCAATACGCGCGCAGGCTTCTAAGGCATGATCCGGAAAAGTGGAGACCGGTTTTCCCTCGGGACAAACGCCAAGCGTTTGCCCGGAGTGCATGCTCAATAAATTCAGAGCCGGAGGCACACTCTGATGGCGGGTTTCAATTCCGTGGCGGTGATCGGAGCCGGGACGTGGGGAACGGCGCTGGCCGGTATCGCCGCGCGCGCCGGACGCGACGTAATGCTTTATGCGCGCAACCCGGACACGGCCGCGCGGATCTCCGCGACGCGCGAGAATCCGAAATTGCCCGGCGTCAGGTTGGCCACGAGCATCGGCGTGACAAACGAGCTTGTGGTTGCCGCCGCGGCTGACATCATCCTGATTGCCACGCCCGCCCAAAATCTGCGCGACGCGGCAACCAGGCTTGCGCCACATCTTCGTAAGGCCACTCCGGTGATCGCCTGCGCCAAGGGCATCGAGCGCGGCACGCATAAATTCATGACCGACGTGATCGCGGAAGCCGCTCCCGATGCCGCCGCTGCGATCCTGTCCGGGCCAAGCTTTGCCAGCGACGTGGCGCGCGGACTTCCGACCGCGGTGACGCTGGCGGCAAAGGATGACGCGCTCGCGGGGGCGCTGGTGCAGGCATTGGGGTCCCCGAGCTTCCGCCCCTATCACACGACCGATATCCGCGGCGTCGAGATCGGGGGCGCTGCCAAAAACGTGCTGGCCATCGCTGCAGGCATCGTGGTCGGCAGAAACCTCGGCGCCTCGGCGCAGGCGGCGCTGATCACGCGCGGCTTCAGCGAACTTGCGCGGCTCGGGCGAGCCTGCAGCGCGCGCAACGAAACACTGGCCGGGCTGTCCGGTCTGGGCGACCTGATCCTGACCTGCGGCAGCCCGCAGTCGCGCAACTTCGCGTTGGGGCTCGCCCTTGGACGCGGCGAGCCGCCGCCATCCGGCAAGCTCGCGGAAGGCGAATTCACCGCGCCCGTTCTGATCGAACTGGCGGCTTCGCAATCCGTCGATATGCCGGTATCAAAAGCGGTGGCCGCCGTTCTAGGCGGCGCAACGACGATCGACGCGGCGATTGAGAGCTTGCTGACGCGTCCGTTCAAGGCAGAGGGATGATGATGATGGCGTACTGGCTGGTGAAATCCGAACCTTCCGCCTGGTCGTGGGACCAGCAGGTCGCCAAAGGCGCAAAGGGTGAAGCATGGACCGGCGTGCGCAATTTCACCGCGCGGCAAAACCTGGTGAAGATGAAGAAAGGCGATCGCGCCTTCTTCTATCATTCCAACGAGGGCAAGGAGATCGTCGGCATCGCGGAGATCATCCGCGAGGCCTATCCGGATCCCACCGACAAAACCGAAAAATTCGTGTGCGTCGACATCAGGGCCGAAAAGCCGTTGAAGACTCCGGTGACAATGGCCGCGATCAAGGCCGACAAGAAGCTCGCCGGCATGGCGCTGGTCAAATACTCCCGGCTCTCCGTTCAGCCTGTCACCGCGGAGGAATGGAAGATCGTCTGCAAGATGGGCGGGCTATGATCTGATTTGCCCGTCGTGCCAATCTGCCGCAACCCTGTTCGAAGAGGGCTCGACACTCGGTATCGCGAGGCTGGGAGATGTCATTTGTGTGGACAATGATGCTTGCGGTTCAAGCGCTCGTATGTGACGGACCGTTCGCGGTGAAGGTACCCAGCCTGCCTTGGGAGCGTCAGCCATAGGCGATGGCAGCTTGATCCTATCGCGCCCGAGGTGATTGCCGATCGAGGAGACGCGCGCCCTATCGCTATGAAATGATTTGAGTCCGCCGGGATGTATGGCATCGTCTCCTCAACAAGGCGCGGCTTGACCGCGCCGGACAAAGGGGAGGGGAAGTCGATGCGTTTTGCATTGGGCGCGCTTGGCGCCGTTTCAATCCTGTTACAGCCCGCTGCTTCGCTCGCCGCCGAGATGCGCGGCGTCACATCGACCGAAATCAAGATCGGCCAGACCATGCCCTATAGCGGCCCGGTCTCCGCCTTCGGTGCGCTCGGCAAGGGCGAGGTCGGCTATTTCAAGATGGTCAATGATCGCGGCGGCATCAACGGCCGCAAGGTCAATCTGATCTCGCTCGACGACAGCTACGCGCCTCCGAAGACGGTGGAGCAGACAAGGCGGCTCGTCGAAAGCGACGAGGTGGCGCTGATCTTCTCCTCGATCGGCACGGCGCATAACACCGCGATCGCTAAATATCTGCAGGGCAAGAACGTGCCGCAACTGTTCATCGGCTCGGGTGCGTCGAAATTCGCCGACATCGCCCAATATCCGCAGGCCACGATGGGCGTGCAGGGGCCGTTCCGCTACGAGGCGCGGCTCTATGCGCGCTATGCGCTGGCGAAGAACCCGAACGCCAAATTCGCCGTGATTTCGCAGAACGACGATTACGGCCGCGATTATCTCGCAGGCCTGAAGGACGTGCTTGGCGAGAAATACGATTCGCTGGTCACGGGTGCGACCTACGAAATCTCCGATCCAACCATCGATTCCCAAATCGTGAAGCTGAAGGCGTCCGGCGCAGACGTGTTCGTGATCGCGGCGACGCCGAAATTCGCTGCACAATCGATCCGCAAGGCGTTCGAGATCGGCTGGCGGCCGATGACGTTCCTCTCCAATGTCGCGGTGTGGGTTTCGACCGTGATGGAGCCGGCCGGGGTTGAAGCCGGCACCGGCACCCTCTCCACCGCCTACGTCAAGGACCCCGACGATCCCGCCTGGAAGGACGATCCCGGCGTCAAGGGATGGCGCGAGTTCATGGTCAAATACGTGCCCGACGGCGATCTGCATGACACCAATTACGTCAACGCCTACAACTCAGCGATGGCACTGGAGGCGGTGCTGAAGGCCTGCGGCGACGATCTGTCGACCGGGAACATCCTCAAGCAGGCCTACGCGATCAAGGACCTGGAATTGCCGATGCTGCTGCCCGGCATCAAGGTCAACACCTCGCCGACCGACCATGTCCCGGTCGACCAGATGCAGTTCATGCGCTTCAACGGCAAGACCTGGGAGCGCTTTGGCGAACTGCAGACAGGCAATTGACGGCCCGCCGCGCGCTCGCTTGCTCTTGTAGCCCGGATGGAGCGCGGCGAAAGCCGGGATGTATCCGCTCAGCGACAAAGCGTCGTAATACGCGCTTCATCCGGGCTACGGAGCCAATGTGGGGCTCGCATTGTCAGGTGACGCCCGCTCTCGCGGGCTCCTCACCAGCCATTTTCGAGGACATTGAGTGTTCCGTGCGTTCAACGCTGCGGAGATTACGCTGCATCATGTCGCGTTACTCTGGCGGGCTAAGACTGATTTGCCCATCGTGCCAATCTGCCGCAACCCGCCCTTATTGATCTCGACCCCAAATCAGCGGCACATCTGACGGTGTCCCGTGCCCGCAAGAGGGGCGTTTCGCGATCGTCATGAACGTTGGGCAGGGGATGCGGTGGACGCGGCAGGTCACGAGACGAATGACCTTGCTCGCGGACGGAGAAGTCGTGTGGTCCTGACATCCCGACGCTGATGTCAAGCTTGCGGATAATGATCCGCGAGCGACGGTGGCAAGAAAGCCCGGTCGCCGAGGAGAGCACGAAGGAAGCCGTTAACACCATCGCGCGGGGAATGCCGGTTGATTGCGGTGTACCTGTGGTGACTAACTCGTGTGTTTTTTATTTCACACGCGAGGCTATGGGTGCGAACTGCGCACCCGGCATTCTCTGCGCCCTCTAATTCCGGAGGCAAGGATTGCATCAACTCGGGCGCTAACCGCGCAGTGAGAAGCGGAGGTGTGCGTGCACCAACATCACCGGTGTCGTCGCCCGAACCCCACCGGGGTCGTCCGTCCGAACATCACCGGTGCCGTCACTCGAACGCCAACCGGTGTCATCCCTCGCACCGCACCGGTGTCATCGCCCGGCTTGACCGGGCGACCCAGTAAGCGATGCAATGAGAGATTGAGCGCAAAGGTAGATTCAAAACAGGTGCGACCAGTACTTATTCCGGCGATGATGGTGAATACTGGATCGCCCGGTCAAGCCGGGCGACGACAAGGGAGGCGTTGTTGAACGATCTGTATCGTCCCTCGAACATCACCGGCGTCGTCACTCGAACGCCCACCGGTGTCATCCCTCGGCCCCACCGGTGTCATCGCCCGGCTTGACCGGGCGACCCAGTAAGCGATGCAATGAGATTGAGCACAAAGGGTAGATTCAAAACAGGTGCGACCAGTGCGCATTCCGGCAACGATGGTGAATACTGGATCGCCCGGTCAAGCCGGGCGACGACAAGGGAGACGTTGTGGCACCATCGGTATCGTCCCTCGAACGCCCACCGGTGTCATCCCTCGCACCCCACCGGTGTCATCGCCCGGCTTGACCGGGCGACCCAGTAAGCGATGCGGTGCGATATCAAGCGAGGGATGTAGACCCAATAAATGCGACCAGTGCTTAATCCGGCAATGATGGTGAATACTGGATCGCCCGGTCAAGCCGGGCGACGACGGTTGGGTTGCGGCGATGACAAGGGAGTAACGCTTCTACGCCGCGAAGACAGCAATTTCCGCAGGCCCACGTCGCGGAGCGTGTCGTCACGCGGCGGCGGTCGCGACCACTTGCGCCAGAAGCTGCTCGCGCTTGGACTGCGAGCGATAGCCCGTCATCGTCGCCGCGAAGCGCTCGAGAATGCCGTCCTCGAAAGCGGTGACGATGGTGTCGTGGACATAGCTCTTGCGGCAAATCGCCGGCGTGTTGGAAAGCTCATCGGCGGCGGCGCGCACCGCTTCCAGCACCTGGCGACGCCGGCCACGGGCGCTCGCCGCCGGCGAAATTCGCGACAGCGATTCCAGCACCACGGCGGAGGCCATCAGCGTGCGAAAATCCTTCAGCGAAATCTTGATGCCGGCGATCTCGCGCAGGAACGCGTTGACTTGCGTGGTAGAAACCGCGCGGACGACGCCGGAATTATCGCGGTACTGGAACATCCGCTTGCCCGGCACCTCGCGCAGGATGCCGATGGCGCGCACCAGCTTGGCGGCGTCACACTCCTTGCGCACGGCTTTTCCGCCCTTGGCCTTGAAGGTGAGTACCAGGCAATCGTCTTCCAGGACGACGTTCGATTTCAAAAGCGTGGTGGCGCCGCGCGTGCCGTTGAGGCGGGCATAGGATTCGTTGCCGGGCCGGATCGCGGTGCGCGCGATCAATTCGATCACGGCAGCCAACGCGAATTCGCGGGTCGGCTCGTTGCCGGCAAGATGCATCGAGACGTTGCGGCGGATTTTCGGCAACGCCGCGACCAGCCTCGCCAGACGGTGCGCCTTGCGCTGTTCGCGAACTTTTTCCCAATCGGAATGATAACGATATTGCAGCCGGCCAGCCGCGTCGCGGCCAACGGCCTGCAGATGCGATTTCGGGTCGGGGGAATAGCGGACCTGCTGGTAGGCCGGGGGAACCGCCATCGAATTCAGCCGCCTGATCGTCCCGGCGTGGCGGATTTGCGTGCCGTTGGCCCGGACAAAGGAATAGGTCTTGCCCCGCCGGACGCGGCGAATGGTCAATTCGTTCTGGTCGCCGAGCGTCAGCCCGAGTTCCTCAGCCAGGGATTCCACCGAGGCCGGCGGGGCCGCTTTGGCCTTCGGCGGCGCGACAACGACGGGATCGGCGGAAACGGGCCGCTCAGCCGCGAAATTCTGCTGATCCATCATAGTCGTAAGCGCCTTGCTCCGTTCGTGTCACCGATAATGCCGAATTGCCGCGGCTCGTTCCCCGGCTCGGTCGGGACCAGGGCAGGCCATTTAGGGGGGAAACTTGGCAATGGCGAGTCTCGATTCTGTTAATCTGGGTATTATAATACCACAAACAGGCGTCATTCACTGAATAGCGTTGATTTGGCACGAACTCAAAACGGGAAAGTGATCGCCCCGTCTTCAGGATTACGGCGGCTGGGGCGGTGCACCGACCAAAGGTCGGGGCCGTTTCCGCCTTGTCCGCGCGTCGCCCCGCGACGCATAATCATGGCAACAATCAAGATGAGTTGCAGCCGCTCCCGGGGCGGCCCGCGATCAGTGGAGAGGAAAATGTCCGAGAAGATCTACGACGTTCCTTCCGATTGGGCGAAACGCGCCTTTATCGATCAGGCCAAATATCGCGAGATGTATGCACGCTCCGTCAGCGACCCCAATGCATTCTGGGCCGAGCAGGCCAAACGTATCGGCTGGATGAAGCCGTTCTCCAAGGTCGAGAACTCGTCCTTTGCGCCCGGCAAGATTTCGATCAAATGGTTTGAGGACGGCGTCCTCAATGTCGCGTGGAACTGCATCGATCGGCATCTCGACAAACGTGGCGACCAGACGGCGATCATCTGGGAGGGCGACGATCCCTCCGAATCGAAACACATCACCTATCGGCAATTGCACGACGAGGTCTGCAGGATGGCCAACATCCTGCGCACCCGCAACGTCAAGAAGGGTGATCGCGTCACGATCTACCTTCCGATGATTCCGGAAGCCGCTTACGCCATGCTGGCATGCGCACGGATCGGCGCGATCCATTCCGTGGTGTTCGCCGGCTTTTCACCAGACAGCCTCGCCCAGCGCATCACCGATTGCAACTCCAAGGTCGTCATCACCGCCGATGAAGGCCTGCGCGGCGGCAGGAAAGTGCCGCTGAAAGCCAATGTCGATGCCGCGATCGCCAAGTCCGGCGGTGTCGACTGGGTGATCGTCGTCAAGCGCACCGGCGCGGCGGTCGACATGAAGCCATCGCGCGATCTCTGGTACCAAGACGCCGCCGAGATGGTGACGACGGAATGTCCTTGCGAGCATATGCACGCGGAAGATCCGCTGTTCATTCTCTACACGTCGGGCTCGACCGGCCAACCCAAGGGCGTGCTGCACACATCGGCGGGCTATCTGGTATTCGCGTCGATGACCCACCAATACGTCTTCGATTATCACGACGGCGACGTGTACTGGTGCACGGCTGACGTCGGTTGGGTCACCGGTCACAGTTACATTCTCTACGGGCCGCTGGCGAACGGCGCGACGACGCTGATGTTCGAGGGCGTGCCCAACTATCCCGATAATTCGCAATTCTGGAACGTGGTCGACAAGCATAAGGTCAATATCTTTTACACCGCGCCGACGGCGATCCGCGCGCTGATGCAGGCCGGCGACGAGCCGGTAAAGAAGACGTCCCGCAAAAGCCTGCGGCTGCTGGGCTCTGTCGGCGAGCCGATCAATCCGGAAGCGTGGGAATGGTATCACCGCGTGGTCGGCGACGAGCGCTGTCCGATCGTGGATACCTGGTGGCAGACCGAGACCGGCGGCATTCTGATTACGCCGCTGCCGGGCGCGACCAGGCTCAAGCCCGGTTCGGCGACACAGCCGTTCTTCGGCGTGGTGCCGGAGATTGTCGATGCCGACGGCAAGGTGCTCGAAGGCGAAGTCACGGGCAATCTTTGCATCGCCCGATCATGGCCGGGACAAATGCGCACGGTCTATGGCGACCATGCCCGGTTCGAGCAGACCTACTTCTCGACGTACAAGGGCAAGTATTTCACAGGCGACGGCTGCCGGCGTGACGCTGACGGCTACTACTGGATCACCGGCCGCGTCGACGACGTGATCAATGTCTCCGGTCATCGCATGGGGACCGCGGAGGTCGAGAGCTCGCTGGTAGCGCATGTGAAGGTGTCGGAGGCCGCTGTGGTCGGCTATCCACACGACATCAAGGGCCAGGGCATCTACGCCTATGTGACGTTGATGGCCGGCGCGGAGCCGAGCGAGGAATTGCGCAAGGAACTCGTGGCGTGGGTGCGCAAGGAAATCGGGCCGATCGCCTCACCCGACCAGATTCAATTCGCGCCCGGCCTGCCGAAGACCCGTTCCGGCAAGATCATGCGCCGTATCCTGCGCAAGATCGCCGAGGACGAGCCGGGCAGTCTCGGCGACACCTCGACGCTGGCCGATCCGGCCGTTGTCGACGATCTCGTTAAAAACAGGCAAAACAAGAAGGGCGCTGCGGTGTAATCTCATCGCAGGTAGGGGGGATCATGGGGCTACGTTCTGGTCGTCTAATCGTCGTGACATTCATTGTCATGTGCACCGTGTGGCTCGGGTCACCCCGGGCGCAGGCGGCCAATCTTGATGAAGCATGTGGCGGAGCGGCGCAGGAAAGCTGTAATTCGGCGCTCTGGTGTCACAAGGAAGCCGGCAAATGCGGCGTCGCCGATGCGGCGGGAATCTGTGAGAAGGCGCCAGGTTTCTGCATGCGCGTATCGCGGCCGGTCTGCGGCTGCAACGGCAAGACCTATCCGAATGAATGCGAGGCCCGGCACGCCAAAGTGCAGGTCGACTATGCCACCGCCTGCAAAAAATCGGCCGACAGTGCGGCACCGCCCGCGCCCGTCAAAAAGAAGAAAAAGAGTTCAAAGAGCTCGAAATGAGCGGCTGGCTACGCTCCCGAATCCAGCAGATGAAGGCTGAAGCCACGATCGAGAACCAGGCCGGCTCGTCATCCTCTTCGCTTCGCACTGGTCGCGATCGAAAGCAGGGTTCGCTGCGCGATTACCGCGGCTAGCGCCGGCTGCTTGCGCATGTCCAGCGCGGCGGTCGCGAGCTGGTCGATGGTGGCGACCAGCCGTGCCGGGTTGAAATTGCGCAGCGCGGCTTCAACAATCGGCTTGCGCGAAAAGTGCAGGCGCGGAAATCCGCTGTCGAGAACGGTGGAGGCCGGCGTTCCCTCCGCGATGGCAAGCATGGATTTGTGCAGCCATGCCGCCTGGCGCTGCGCGGCGGAGATAATCACACCGGGATAGGTCCCGGCGACCATCGCCTTGCCGAATTCCGTTTCGACCAGTTCCGGCTTGCCGGCGAATGCCCCATCGACGATCGGATCGAGTTTCAGCTCGGAAGCGTCGGAGACCACGGCCATCACGTCGTCGAGCGTCACCTCGCCTTTGCCATGAGCGTAAAGAGCAAGCTTGCTCAGCTCGTTGCGCGAGGCCTTGCGATCGCCGCCGAGCAATGCCGTCAGGGAAGCGCGGGCGTCCGCCGCGATCCGGAGATTCGAACTGCGCAACTCGTCGTCGATCAGCTTCGCAAGATCGCGTTCGCCATCCGGATAGCAGCCGATCGCAACCGCCGTCTTGGCGCGCTCGCAGGCTTTGCGCAGCGGCAACTCCGGCCGCAATTCGCCGGCTTCGATCACGACACGGCAATCCCTCAACGGCATTTCCGCCAGCGTATCGATGCCGCTGGCAAAGCTGCGCGACCCGGCGCGGACGCGTATGGCGCGGCGTCCGCCGAACAGCGGCACCGTCATCGCCTCGTCAACCAGCCGCGAAGGTTCAGCGGACAGTTCGTCGCCGTCCAGTCTCACCAGTGAAAAAGGATCGTTGGGATCATCGACCGCCGACTTGAGCAGCGCATCGGCCCGTTCGCGCACGAGACCCGTATCGGGGCCGTAGAGCAGGATGATGGGCCGCCCCGCATCGGGACGGGCAAGAAAACTGTCGATCTCTTTTCCGCGAAGCGCGACCATGATCGAAACTTTACCGAGCGCAATGACTTCGTCGAACCGTCATGTCGCTCCGAGGCGTGGCTGGATTTGCGGGGCCGGGCTGACGGTGGACTCAGGTGCCGGTGGAGAAGAACGAAGCCAGACGGGTCTGGATATTGTCCGCGATTTCCTGGGCGGCGCGATCCTCGGCATCGCGGAACGCACGGGCGCGCGCAAAGCGCTGGTAGGAGCCCGGCAAGTCATACGAGACGCGCGAGAAGGTGGTGCCGGTCATGACCGATTTGTTCGAGGCGATCTCGATGAGGTTGAACTGGGCGTCGATGCCGTAATTCTCACTGCTCGGCAGCGCCGTCGCCGGGTTGACCATCAGCGAGGAGCGGCTGGTGTTGAAGCGCAGGACCAGCCGATGGGTTGGGGGCATGCCGGTGGCGTTACCGTACAGCTTGAAGGCCAGCGCATTGCGGATTTCCACTCCGAGCCGCGCGTCCCGCGACGCGTTGGGTTTGTCCACGGGCGGAAGTTCCACCCCCATCAACTTCTCGCGCAGCGCGGGCGTGCCGTCGCTGTGTTCGGCGTACATCGGTTGAAAGCAGCCGCCCGTCAGCGCCGCCAGGGCGGCCACGGCCAACAGGCGGGCGGCGATGCGGGTCCTAGCCAACGACATTCACGATCCTCATGGGGACAATGATCACCTTGCGAACGGCCCTTCCGCCCAGCGCCAGTTTTACCGCATCGAGTGCCAAAACGGCAGCCTCTATTTCCGGATTCTGCGTATTGCGCCCGACTGTGACATCGCCCCGTTTCTTGCCGTTGACCTGTACGACCAGGGTCACTGTATCTTCCACCAGCAAATCGGGTTCGATTTGCGGCCATCGGCTTCCGAAACCAGCCCTTGCTGGCCCAGCAACTGCCAGCACTCTTCCGCGAGATGCGGCATCATCGGAGAAAACAATTGCACCAGGATCAGCGCGGCCTCGCGCACGGCCCAACGCACATCGGCCGGTGTCTTTGCGGCGGGATCCGGCGCTGATCCCTCGCGGCTCACGTCTCGGCAGCAGTTGGCGAATTCACGGATATGGGCAAGGCAAACATTGAAGTGCAGCCGTTCGATGCCGCCGGAAACCTTTTCCAGCGCACCATGGGCCGCCTTGCGCAAGGCCAGCGCCTCGGCACCGAATGACGCCGGCCTCGAACTCGGGGCTGTTTTGGCGATTTCAGCGGATTCGTTTACCAGACGCCACAGTCGCTGCACAATCGCGAAGCGCCCTGCACCCGCTCGTCGCTCCAGATGACGTCCCGATCAGGGGGTAAATCCGACAGCATGAACCAGCGCGCCACGTCGGCCCCGTAGGTTGCGATGATGTCATCGGGGTCCACGGTATTGCGCTTCGATTTCGACATCTTCTCAATCGGGCCGATCGTCACTTCCTCGCCGGTGCCGATCAGGCTCGCGCGGCGACCGCTGCCGACCGTGTCGACGCGGACTTCGGCCGGGGTCACGTAGCTGCCGTCGGCCTTCTGGTAAGTTTCGTGGACGACCATGCCCTGAGTGAACATGCCGGCAAACGGCTCGTCCATGCCGATATGCCCGGTCGCCTTCATCGCGCGGGTGAAGAACCGGCTGTACAGCAGATGCAAAATCGCGTGCTCGACCCCACCGATATATTGGTCGACCGGCATCATCCGGTTGACGACGCTCGGTGGGTCGGCGCCTTGTCGTTCCACGGATCGGTGAAGCGCGCGAAGTACCAGGACGAATCCACGAAGGTGTCCATGGTGTCGGTTTCGCGTTGCGCCTTGCCGCCGCATTGCGGACAAATGACGTGTTTCCATGTTGGATGATGGTCGAGCGCGTTGCCGGGTTTGTCGAAGCTTACGTCTTCCGGCAGCGTCACCGGGAGATCCTTGTCGGGCACCGGTACGACATCGCATTTTGCGCAGTGAATGATAGGGATTGGGCAGCCCCAATAACGCTGGCGCGAGATGCCCAGTCGCGCAGCCGAAAATTCACCTGCCGCTGGGCGACCGGCATGTTGCCCCGCATTTCGCTTTCCAGCCGGTTGGCAACCTCCTGCTTTGCCTCCTTGATGCTCATCCCGTCCAGAAATCGCGAATTGATCATGCGGCCGTCGCCGTCATAGGCAGTATCGGTGATGACGAAGCTCTTGGGGTCCTGTCCCTCCGGGCAAACCACAGGTGTATTGCCGAGTCCGTACTTGTTGACGAAGTCGAGGTCGCGCTGATCGTGAGCGGGACAGCCGAAGATCGCGCCGGTGCCATACTCCATCAGCACGAAGTTCGCGACATAGACCGGCAGCTTCCAATTCGGGTCGAACGGATGGATCGCCTTGATGCCGGTATCAAAGCCCTGCTTTTCCTGGGTGTCGATAATCTCCTGCGCGGTGCCATGCCGTTTTGCTTCGGCGATAAACTCGGCGAGCTTCGGGTCCTTTGCAGCCGCCGCCTGCGCCAGTGGATGGTCGGGCGCGATCGCCATGAACTTCGCGCCGAACAGCGTGTCATGCCGGGTTGTAAATATTCTCAACTCGTTTTCGCCGTCCGGCGTGGTGGCCGGATCGAGCGCGAAACGCACCAGCAGGCCTTCCGAACGTCCGATCCAGTTGCGCTGCATCAGCCGCACCTTGTCGGGCCAGCGATCGAGCGTATCGAGCGCGTCCAGCAGTTCCTGAGAGTACTTCGTGATCTTGAAGACCCACTGGCTCATTTCGCGTTGCTCGACGACGGCTCCGGAGCGCCAGCCGCGACCTTCGATCACCTGCTCGTTCGCGAGCACGGTCATGTCGACCGGATCCCAGTTCACCTTGCGCTTTTCGCGCTCGGCAAGGCCGGCGCGCAGAAAATCCAGAAACAGCTTCTGCTGATGCTTGTAGTAAGAGGGATCGCAGGTTGCGAATTCCCTGCTCCAATCGAGCGACAGCCCGATCGAGCGCAGCTGCTTCTTCATCGCGGCGATGTTCTCGTAGGTCCAGGCTTTCGGCGCGACCTTGCGTTCGATCGCAGCGTTCTCGGCCGGTAGGCCGAAGGCGTCCCAACCCATCGGATGCAGCACGTTGAAGCCTTTGGCGCGCATGAATTGCGCCAGCACGTCGCCGAGCGTATAGTTCCGGACATGCCCGATGTGGATGCGCCCGGATGGATAGGGGAACATCTCAAGCACGTAGTATTTCGGCCGCGGATCGTCGTTGCTGGAGGCGAAGATCGCCTCTTCGTCCCACTGGCGTTGCCAGCGCGGCTCGGATTTGCGGGCGTTGTAGCGTTCGGAGGTCATGGATTTGCCGGGCTTTTTGGGGATTCGGCCGTCTTGAGACGGCGCGGACTAGGCCACAAAAGGCGGCGGGGGGTCAACGCCCGGCGCGCTTCAAAATGCCGGCACGTCAGCTCGCGATCGCGATGCTGCCATCATCGGTGCTTCGCACGAAACCGTGCCCGACCACCGTGTTGCGGCCCCGATGCTTGGCGGCATAGAGCGCGGCGTCGGCCGCCTCGATCAGATCGACGGGCCGCTGCACCTCGTTCGGCGTAGTGCAGGCAACGCCGATGCTCACCGTGACCTTCTGATGGCTGCTGGTGAGGTGAGCCATCCCAAGCCTCTGGACCGCCTCGCGCACCATTTCACCGATCTCGATGGCCCGCCTTGACGAGGTGTTCGGCAGCAACAAGCAGAATTCCTCGCCGCCGTAGCGCCCGGCGAAGCCGGCCGTTTCAACGGCGATCCGGGCCAGGATTTCGCCCAATCGGGAGAGACAGGCGTCGCCTTCGGGGTGGCCATAGGTGTCGTTGTAGAGCTTGAAATGGTCGACATCGATCATGAGCAGCGAGAGCTCGGCGGCGTATTGCTCGCCCTTCAACCACTCGAAATCGAGCCGGCTCTGGAAGCCACGCCGGTTAGCGAGACCGGAGAGCATATCGATCGACGCCATCACGATGAGGCGGTCGTTGTGGGCGACCAGCTCGCGCTCGCGTTGGCCAAGCTGGGCCGCCATTCCATTGAGGGCACGAGACAGCGGAACGAATTCAGCCGGCAGCCGGCGCGCAGCGCGAGCCGACCAATCGCCCTGGCCGAACCGCTTCGCGGTTTCCGCCATCATGTCGATGGGTTGAATGATGAGCTTTTCGGCTGCGATCAATGCGCCGAGGAGCACCAAGATGCAAACAAAGGCGAGCTGCACATACGCGGTACGGATATCGCGATCGATCGCGACGGAAACCTTGGCTTCATCGATGCCGACCACGAGACGCGAACCGGTCCCGGCGATGCGCGAAAAGCTCATGATGCGTTTCGAACCATCGGCCGCCGCAAAGGAGAGCGAACCTTCGGCTTTGTCCGACTTCGTGGCCATATCCGCCACGGCGGACAGCTGCGGCATGTTGTCGAGCGAACGCCCGATCATGCTGGCCTGATCGGGCGGGGCCGCCAGCACGGTTCCTCCGCTATCGACCAGCACGGCGGTGATACCGGGCCGGCCACCGAGATTTGCCATAAGCTTCGACATCCAGTCCAGATCGACTGCGGCGACCATCATGGCGTCCGAACCCTCATCGATGGCCGAAACAGGATAGGCGGCGATGATGAGCGGCTTCTGGTCGGCCTTGGAGATCAGGAAATTGCTGAACACAAACCCACGGCTCGCCTGGGTTTTCTTGAAATAGTCACGGTCGCTCATATCGAGGCCCACCAACGCGTTGCTGGTCGCGCATTGAACGCGGCCGTCCTTGTCAAGGATCAGCAGGTTTCGAATCCAGGGCAGGTTGGCTGGCAGGCTGGCGCGCAGCAGGTCGCAAGTGCGGCTCATGCCGCCGGCGGAGGCGCGGATATAGGCCGCGGATTTCAGCAGGGTCTCGACCGAAAATATGACTTCGCGTTGGGTGTCGACGCTGTGCTTCGCGGTGTTCGCCAATTCGGCCGAGGCGAGCGCGATCTGCTTTGAACGGGCGTCTTCGAGCGAGCGGGCGCGTTCCAGCATCAAGGGCGCAACCAGTATCAGCGTGAGCAACGCAAGCCGCGCTCGGAGCCCGAGAAGCTGCTTGAGTTTAACTCTTTTGCGGTTGAAACTGACGCGAGACATCGTTGCTAGCCCACCCCCGGCGCGCAACCTACCCGGAAGGGTTCACCAACCCTTTCCCGAACTTGGTAAAATTAGAGCTACCTCCGTGTTCGAGACCCCGCAGGCGCGATGGCCCAGCAAATTCCTTTGGCGACAGGTTCGGACTCAGCTCACGCGCTCGCCGCCGTGGAGCAGGAAATCGTGCGCGCCTGCAGCCAGGCGCGCCGAGATCGCGCTGAGGTGACGCTGATCGCCGTCTCCAAAACCTTTGGCCCGGAGATGATTTTGCCGATTATCGTGGCCGGACAGCGCGTATTCGGTGAAAATCGCGTGCAGGAAGCCAAAGCGAAGTGGCCCGCGCTCATATCCGAGCGTCCCGGCCTTGTCTTGCACCTGATTGGCCCACTGCAATCCAACAAGGCAAAAGAGGCTGTCGCGCTGTTCGACGTCATTCATTCGGTGGATCGCCCGAGCGTTTGCGAAGCGTTAGCCAAGGAAATCGTTTCTCAACAAAAGCGGCCGGAACTATTCGTGCAGCTCAATACGGGCGAGGAACCGCAGAAGGCCGGTGTCGCGCCTGCCGAGGCCGACGCATTCATCGCGAACTGCCGCGAGAAATACGGCTTGTTGATTTCCGGGCTGATGTGCATTCCGCCTCTCGACGAGGCGCCGGCTCCGCATTTCGCCCTGACCGCCAAGATCGCGGCGCGCAACGGTTTGAAAAAACTATCGATGGGTATGAGTGCCGATTTCGCGATCGCGATCCAGCTCGGCGCTACCCATGTGCGGATCGGATCGGCTATTTTCGGCCACCGCTAGACCTACCGAACTCCACGAGGCGCACTTCGCCCGCCCCGCTTAATCTCTTTTCCAGCATCCACCTCATCCAATCACGATTTTTGTGTCCGGGCCGAGCCGCCTCAGGAGATGCAGCATCGCTGAGCGTGTCATGGAAACGCAGCCGGCGGTCGGCCCGAAATTTTCGCGCGCCAGATGCAGGAACACCGCGCTGCCGCGGCCGGCGACGCGCGGGCTCGTGTTGTGATCGATTTCGATGATGAAATCGTACAAGTGATCGTCGCGCCTGAGCCGATCGCCATTGCGATCGAGGTCCAGCCGTATCGCCCGGTTATAATGACGGCTTGCGGGATCTTCGCACCAGGCATCCTCACGTCCAATAGCGCGAACAGGCAGAAATGTGCGCGGCCTCGGATAGCGGTCGGCGCGCCACCATA
The DNA here is from genome assembly GCA_963764155.1 of uncultured Alphaproteobacteria bacterium. GTDB lineage: Bacteria > Pseudomonadota > Alphaproteobacteria > Rhizobiales > Xanthobacteraceae > Bradyrhizobium. The sequence continues at coordinate 420,351 of CAVXRI010000005.1, read as the reverse complement.
CTTGCCGTGGCCGGAAGATGCCTTTCGGGGTGCCTCCATCGCCTTCGCGCTTGTTGGCGCGGATGCAGCCGCGGCCGAGCGCGACCGGGATGGTCTGACCTTCCGCGAACAGCCAGCCCCGGCGGGGATTGCCGGCCGTCGGGCGAATCCGGATCGCCGAAAGCGGCTGATCAGGCCGAGCCTGGAAACAAGAGCTTGAAAAGTCAGGCCTTTCCATATGAATCCCGAGTCTGCTGATTGCCTGTTAGCCGACACTATTCATTACAGCACGTTCATCCAAACTCCCGGAAATTCTGGAGTACAGTGCCCCGAAGCTTGTGAATCCGTAACAGTCTACTACCTCAATACGAAACAACATCAGACGTCCCGACCAATGCCGAGCCGCGCTCGGGCACTGAAGCCGCTGTCCGGTTTTCCCCAGAGGATTCATACTTATGGCCAATGCCCGCAAGATCCTGATCGTAGATGACGATACCGATCTGCGCGACACGCTGGTGGAGCAATTGTCGCTCCACGACGAGTTCGAAGCCTCTGCCGTCGATACCGGGGCCAAAGGCGCCAGCGCCGCCAAGGCGAACTCTCCGGATCTTGTATTGATGGATGTCGGGCTGCCTGACACCGACGGCCGCGAGGTCGTGCGTAGCCTGCGCAAGGGCGGCTTCAAGGCCCCGATCATCATGCTGACGGGCCATGACACCGATTCGGACACAATCCTCGGACTCGAGTCCGGCGCGAATGACTATGTCGCAAAGCCGTTTCGGTTTGCGGTGCTGCTGGCGCGTATCCGGGCGCAGTTGCGCCAGCACGAAGCCAGCGAAGACGCGGTGTTCTCGGTCGGGCCCTACAGTTTTCGACCTGGTTCCAAAATGCTGACGGCAGCCAACGCCAAGAAGGTTCGGCTGACCGAGAAGGAAACGGCAATCCTGCGTTTCCTTTATCGAGCAGGCCAGATGCCGGTTTCGCGCGAGACGCTGTTGCAGGAAGTGTGGGGCTACAATTCGGGCGTCACCACGCACACGCTGGAAACTCACATCTACAGGCTGCGTCAAAAGATCGAGAAGGACGCCGCCAGCCCCGAGATCCTGGTGACGGAAGCCGGTGGATACAAGCTGGTGCCGTGATACGATCAGGAAATAGAAATTCGTTAGTTCAGCTTTCCCGATCACCGGTTCTAGATGTCGATCGAAGATGATGTGGCCCTGCTCGAGCGCGTCCCGACACTGCGCCTGTTGGGAACGGCGGCGCTACGCATGCTGGCGATCGGCTCCGAGCATAGCCAACTCGGCCGCGGCGACCGGCTCTTTAGCGCAGGCGAGGACGCCGACGCCGGTTTCATCGTTCAGCGCGGCTCGTTTCGGGTCGTGGACGGCAGCGGCGCCGAGATCATCGCCAGGACGGGCGCGCTGATTGGCGAGCTGGCGCTCATCGTCGCGATGCAGCGGCCGTCGACCGCGACTGCGATGGAACAGTCCTCGGTGATCCGAATTCCGCGCATACTGTTTCAGCGCGTGCTGGAGAGCGACCCCGCCGCCGCACGGCGCTTGCGGGATGAATTCGCCAACCGGTCAAGTCAGATCGCAAGCGACATCCTGAATGCCGGCGCGAAGCTAAACTCGTAATCGCTATTCCGGCCATCGAGGCGCAGGCGTTGTACGGGATGAGCCCGCAGAAAGTGCTCCGTCCCGAGATCAGAGCTCCAGCGTCATGGTCACCGGCACGTGGTCGGACGGCCGCGCCCAGCCGCGAGCGTCGCGCAAAATGTTAAAATCGTTTACGGCCTGTTTGAGCGCGCGCGATACCCAGATGTGATCGAGCCGGCGACCGCGATCTCCCGCTGTCCAGTCGGCAGCGCGATAGCTCCACCATGTGTAGGCTTTCTCCGAAAACGGAATCCTTTCGCGGGCAACATCGACCCACTCTCCGTAAGCTTGGGCCGCCAACAACTTCTCACATTCGATCGGCGTATGAGACACGACCTTTAGAAGCTGCTTGTGCGACCACACGTCGTTTTCATGCGGCGCCACATTGAGATCGCCTACCAGAATGTGCCGGTCCTCGCCGCGCGGATGCAGCGGCTCACAGGACTTCATCTCATCGAGAAATTGCAGCTTGTGCTCGAATTTCGGATTAAGCGCGGGATCTGGAATATCGCCGCCAGCCGGGACATAAAAATTGTGCAGCACCAGCTGTTTTGAGAGCTGCGCCTTTTCACCGAATGCCACCGAAATGTGACGCGAGTCGATCTTGTCGCAGAAGGTACGGATGTCGGTAGTTTCGAACGGCAGTTTCGAGACGATAGCTACCCCGTGATAGCCCTTCTGCCCATTCAAACCCACATGCTCATAACCGAGCCGCTTGAAGCGCTTCAGCGGAAATGCGTCATCGATGCATTTGGTCTCCTGCAAACACAGCACATCCGGCCGTACCGATTTAAGCAATTTGGCCACGATATCGATACGCAGCCGCACCGAATTGATGTTCCAGGTCGTCAGGGTGAACTTCATGTTTGCCGGTGAGGCGGGCGAACAGGCAAGGGGACTTTCGTTCGCTGCTCGCGTTTTGCCGTGAATTGCGATCAACGCGCTTCTCGGCGTCATTGCGTGCAGGCTAACGCGGGCTAATTGGAGTTGCCGGTGGGATATTTGGTGAAATCGATCTTGAATAGTCCGGGATCGATTTTCTTCGACGAATCCAGATTATACACTGCGACGGTGGTGTCATAGCCCTGCGGGTCCGTCACTGTCCACTGCTTGAGCTGCCCGTCCTTGGCTCCGATCATCAGCATGAGGCGGCTGGTGCCGATCAGCGCCTGTTTCTCCTCGATTGTGACGCTGATGTAGGCGTCATCTGCCGTGACATTGACGACATTGGTGTCGGTCAGGAGATCGATGCGATCCGATAGCAGAAATCGCAGCGGCGTTTGCGACAGCGGGTAAATGTCCTGGGTCGCGAGGTTGCGATCGCGCACTGCAAGTGATGATCCATCGGCGATGATGTCGATCGGACTCGGCGGATCATATTCGAAACGCACCTTGCCGGGTTTCTGAATGTAAAAATCGCCTTTGGTCTTGCTGCCGTCGGGAGCTACCTGGACGAAATTACCAACCAGCGTCTGTAACGAAGACAAATACGAACTCACCTTCGCCGCCTGTGCCTTCTGGTTGGCATCAAAGGAAGCAAAAATATTCGCCGGGACATTACGGCGCGGATCTGGAATTACTGGATTTGGCGCCACGGCCGTCGCACCGGTGGTCATCGGACTTCTCTGCGCCTCCGATATCCGGACGTCGCGGCTTTTTGGCGCGGGCTTCGGAATCGGAATGACTTGAGCGGAAGACGGATTCGCAATCACGGTCGTCGATCCGGCAATCAGCAGCGCGGCTGCAAGCTGCACGCCGCGGCTCGCCAACGATCCGATCGTTCGATACTTGCAATGACTAATCAAAGCACCGTCCTGTTCATCGGCCTGTTTCAACTATTTTATCTTGCTTTTGCCGGAAGCGGGTATCGTTTTTACGTGAATTAATTTCAAAAACGGCCTTCTTCTTCCTCGACCAGAATCTCGCGCTTGCCGGCGTGATTAGCTTGCCCGACGATGCCTTCGAGTTCCATTCGTTCCATCAGCGAAGCGGCGCGATTGTATCCGATCTGCAGGCGACGCTGAATGTAACTGGTGGAAGCCTTGCGATCGCGTTTGACAATGGCGACCGCCTGCGTGAACAGGTCGCCGGCGCCGTCGGTGCCCATGCCCGTCGAATCGAAAACCGCGCCGTCCTCCTCTCCCGGCTCTTCCGCCGTGACCGCTTCGAGATATTCCGGTTGACCCTGCGTCTTCAAATGGCGCACGACCTTTTCGACTTCCTCGTCGGACACGAAGGGACCGTGCACGCGACTGATGCGTCCGCCGCCGGCCATGTAGAGCATGTCGCCTTGTCCGAGCAGTTGCTCGGCGCCCATTTCGCCAAGGATGGTGCGGCTGTCGATCTTGGAAGTGACCTGGAAGGAAATGCGGGTCGGGAAGTTGGCCTTGATCGTGCCGGTAATGACGTCGACCGAGGGCCGCTGCGTAGCAAGGATGACATGCAGGCCGGCGGCGCGCGCCATTTGCGCCAGACGTTGCACCGCGCCTTCGATATCCTTGCCCGCCACCATCATCAGGTCGGCCATTTCGTCCACGATGATGACGATAAAGGGCAACGGCTCGAGATCGAGCTTCTCTTCCTCATAGATCGCCTTGCCGGTTTCCTTGTCGAAGCCGGTGTGCACCGTGCGCGTCAGCTCCTCGCCTCTTGATTTCGCTTCCAGCAGCCGTGCGTTGTAGCCGTCGATGTTGCGCACACCGAGCTTGGACATGCGCTTGTAACGCTCTTCCATCTCCCGCACCGCCCATTTCAGGGCGACGACGGCTTTTTTAGGATCGGTCACGACGGGCGTCAGCAAGTGCGGAATGCCGTCATAGACTGACAGTTCGAGCATCTTGGGATCGACCATGATCAGGCGGCATTGATCCGGGCGAAGCCGATAGACCAGACTCAGGATCATGGTGTTGATGGCGACCGATTTACCCGAGCCGGTGGTGCCCGCGATCAACAGATGCGGCATGCGCGCGAGATCGACGATGATGGCTTCACCGCCGATGTTCTTGCCAAGGCAGAGCGGCAATTTGGCGACGATTCGTTGCTGTCCTTGGCGGTCAGCAATTCGCGCAAATAAACCTTCTCGCGATGAGAGTTCGGCAGTTCGATGCCGATGGCGTTGCGCCCGGGGACCACGGCGACGCGTGCCGAGAGCGCGCTCATCGAACGCGCGATATCGTCGGCGAGGCCGATGACGCGCGACGATTTGATACCAGGCGCCGGCTCGAGCTCGTACAGGGTGACAACCGGGCCCGGATGGGCTTTGACGATGTCGCCGCGCACGCCGAAATCCTGCAACACGCCTTCCAGCGCCCGCGAATTCGTTTCGAGTTCGCTCTTGCTGAGCGGCTGGCGATCGGCGGCTTTGGGTGCCGCCAGCATCGCAACGGAAGGCAGGTCGAACTTCGCGGACGATTTGCGCGAGGCCACCGGCGGCGCCTGCTTTTTTCGGGAGGCGCGGGGTGCTTCTTCTTCCTCTTCCTCTTCGTCCTCGAAATCGTCTTCCGTGTCCGCTGCCAGCGACGCGCGGCCGCCGACGTTGGGCTCCTTGCGCTCGAAGAGAGTTGCGGGAGCTTGCGCGCCGCTCGAAACCAGCGAGCGATAGGCCGTGGTGAAGAGCCAGCCCAGCCGCGCCTTTGCGCTCATGAGGGCGTGAAACGCCCATCCGATCTGGATCGAGGCAGCATCCTCTTCCGGTTCGAAACGAGCGTCGTCGTCCTCGATCTCTGTCAATTCCTCTTCCTGCGGTCGCGAACCCATCCCGCTCGCAAACAAGAAGGTCAGGACCATCGCCGTGAAAAAAACAAAACCGAGAACCAGCCGATAGACCAGTGCGGGTGGTCCGAATACCACCGCGGGCGCGCGGACCAGCGCATCGCCGACGACACCGCCGAGGCCGGTAGGCAGTGGCCATGCTCCGCCATGCGGCCAGCAGCTGGCAAAGCCCGCGGCTATGACAGTGCAAAGAATCCAGCAGCCGATCCGCAGCGCTTCGCGATCGAAGGTGCGGTGGGTCAGCATGCGCCAGCCCCACGTTGCGAGGGGGAGGATCAGCATGATTGAACCAAGACCAAGGATCTGCATCAACAGATCGGCGCTGATTGCGCCGGGATAGCCGACGATGTTGCGAATTGCGCGCGACGTCGCATGGCTGAGGCTCGGGTCCTGCACCGACCATGTCATCAGCGCCGCAGCCGCGACGCCGGAAAAAGCGATCAACCCAAGTCCGACAAGTTCGCGCACGCGCCGTGCCAGCGCCTCGCGGATCGATGCCGGCAAGTGGCTGACCAGGGGAATGACACGTTCGATCGCTGGCATGCTCATGAGCCTTGCAGGACTAGTTCAGAACTTCGACAAGCCGGTGCAGCGCCTCGGCCGTCGATTCACTGTCGGAGACCAGCGCGAGGCGGATGTAACCCGCGCCGGGATTGGAGCCGTCCGGCTGTTGCCGCGCCAGATAGCTTCCGGGGATCACGCGTACGCCGGCGTCCCTGTAAAGTTTAACGGTCGCGGCTTCATCGCCGCCGAACGCCGAGACATCGAGCCAGACGCAGAAGCCTCCAGCCGGCCGGCGATAGCCGTAGCGGTTGCCCAGGATCTGGTCGGCGAGATCGAATTTGATGCGGTAAAGCCTGCGGTTCTCCTCGACATGGGCTTCATCGGCGTAGGCAGCGGCGGCGACCTGCTGCAGCGGCATCGGCACTTGCGGCGCAGCGACATTGCGCAGTTCGTGGAACATCGCGAGAAAATTCTTGTCGCCGGCGGCGAAGCCGACGCGCATGCCGGGCAGATTGGAGCGCTTCGACAGCGACTGGAACGCGACGACGTTGGTGAAATCGGGTCCGGCGCATTCCAGGGCGCTGCCCGGCGCTTCGCGTGTGTAAATTTCCGAATAGCACTCGTCGCTCAGCACCATGAAGCCGAAACGATCGGCGAGCTTTTTCAATCGGCCGAAATAGTCGCGCGAGGCCACCGCGCCTTGCGGATTTGCGGGCGAAGCAATGTAAAGCGCGACCGTTCGCGCCAAGGTCGCGTCGTCGAGCGCATCGAGATCGGGCAAAAATCCGTTGGCGAGCGTGGTCGGGAGATAAACCTGCTCGCAACCTGCGGCGCGGGCGCCTGCGCCATAGGCCGGGTAAAACGGATTCGGCATCAGGATCGCCGGCTTGAGATTGCCAGCTTTGCCCCTGCGCTCGCCGGCATACCGGGCGGCGGTGAGCGCTGCAAAAAACAGCCCCTCGCGACTGCCGTTCAAGACCAGGATCTCGCTGTCGGGATCGAGTCCCCGTGGCAGGTCGAATCGGGCCGAAAGCCAACTCGCGGCCGCCCGGCGGAACGGCTCGATGCCCTTGGCGAGAGGATAACGGCCGAAATCCGCGATGTGCTGCGCCAAAACCGGGCCGACAAAGCCCGGGACCGGGTGCTGCGGTTCTCCCAACGATAGCGCGATCAACGGCTTGCCCGGCTGATACGGAGCCAGCAGCTCCGCCGTCCGCGCGAACGGCGAGCGCTCGCTTTGCGATTGGCCGGGCTCTTGGCCGGCGGCCTGGCCAGCGCGGGATGAAGCGGTGATTGGCATACGGTTGCGCCGGCACATTCTTGATAGCCGATCGCCCGTTGGGACCGGCTGGAAGCGGATCAAACCACCATAGATACGGCGAGGTTAAGACGCGTTTAACCATCGGCGGCAGCGGCGACTTCCGGCGCAGCCGGGCCGGTTCTCGCAGGTAGTCGGCAAGAGAACCGATCCCCGTCCTTTGATTTCGCAAACTCAAGAGCGTTGCGGCAGGCGTTCGAACGCAGGCAACCCCTCGGGAATCTGGTGGAACGGCTGTTTATCCACGGTGTAGATCGCGAGCTGCGGGCCGCCGAACAGCACGGGGTTATCCAGCGTGCCGACCTTGAGGACGATGGCCGGGGTCACCCGCGGCCGGGTTACCAAATGCGTTCCGCATTCGGCGCAGAATTCGCGCGTCACCGGTTTTTCCAAATCGCTGCGGGAATATCGCTTGGGTGTCCCTTTGGTGTATTTGAAGCCGTCCGGCGGCATCAGCACGAACATGTTGGGGGCGCCGCCACTGATGTACTGGCATTCGCGGCAATGGCACTGCGCCTTCATCATCGGCTCGCCCTCGGCCAGATAGCGCACCTGGCCGCAATAGCATCCACCTTCCAGCTTCATGACGTCCTCCCGGTTTGCCCGCTCATTTCGAGGTCTCGGGTACGCCTTGGCAACCCCTTTCGTGCAAAAGAAAGGGGCTCCAACTTGCGCTGGAGCCCCTCAACAGTCGGGGCATTGCCGGGTATGTACCCCAACCGCAGTTCTGGGGGCGGCCCCTAAGGCGCCGCGCCCCGGGAGGATCTACATGTTGTAGGCACGCTCGGTGTGCTCGGTGATGTCGAGCCCTTCGCGTTCGGTCTCCACATTTGCACGCAGGCCGACGATGACGTCGACGACCTTGTAGAGGATCGCCGAGCCGACGCCCGACCACACCAGCGTGGTGCATACGCCCCAGGCTTGCGACGTCATTTGAGCCGCGAAGTCGTAGTCGGCGATCTTGCCGACGGTGTAGTCCATGATCCCGGTGCCGCCGAGGGCGGGGTTGACCAGGATGCCGGTGCCGAGCGCACCGACGATACCGCCGATGCAGTGCACACCGAACACGTCGAGCGCGTCGTCATAGCCGAGCGCGTTCTTCACGACGGTGCAGGAGAACAGGCACACCACACCAACGACGAGACCAAGCACGATCGCGCCCATTGGACCGGAGTAACCGGCCGCCGGCGTGACCGCCACCAGTCCGGCCACCGCGCCCGACAACGCGCCGAGCACCGAGGGATGACCTTTGATGATCCACTCCGCGAACATCCAGGCCAGCGCCGCCGCCGCAGTCGCAACAAAGGAGTTGGTCATGGCAAGCGCCGCGCCGCCGGAGGCTTCGAGGTTCGATCCGGCGTTGAAGCCGAACCAGCCGACCCAGAGCAGCGAGGCGCCGATCATGGTCATGGTCAGCGAGTGCGGAGCCATCAGCTCCTTGCCGTAACCGGTACGCTTGCCGATCAGGAGAGCGCCCACCAGCCCTGCGATGCCGGCGTTGATGTGCACGACGGTGCCACCTGCGAAATCGATTGCGCCCTTTTTGAAGATCCAGCCTGCATCGGCGTTCACTTCGTCGAGCTTGGCTTGCGCGGCCGTCTTTGCTGCCGCGTCACCTGCTGCTGCGAGCGCCTTGACGGCATCCGAGATCGCGTCCGGTCCAGCCCAGTACCAGACCATGTGAGCGATCGGGAAATAGATCAGGGTTACCCAGAGCGGGATGAACAGCGCCACGGCCGAGAACTTCATCCGCTCCGCGAACGAACCGACGATGAGGCACGGCGTGATCGCCGCGAACGTCATCTGGAAGCAGACGTAGACGAGCTCCGAGATATTCGCATCGACGCTAAAGGTCGCCGCCTTGGAATCCGGCGTGACGCCCATCAGGAAAGCCTTTGAGAAGCCACCGATGAAGTCGTTGCCGCCGGTAAAGGCCATGCTGTAGCCGTACAGCGCCCAGATCACGGTGACGATGCACACGGTATAGAATACCTGCATCAGCACAGAGAGCATGTTCTTCGAGCGGACCAGACCGCCATAGAACAGCGCAAGGCCGGGGATCGTCATCAACAGCACCAGAACCGTCGATGTCAGCATCCAGGCGTTATCGCCCTTATTCACTGTTGGCTCGGCGTAGGCTGCGGTCGCGGCGAACAGGCCGACCGCAAGGGCCGCTAATCCCGCGCCATAGGGACGCTTAAACGTCATTTGATTTACTCCTGAATGTAAGGGTGAGCGCGAAATCAGAGTGCCGCGGCATCGGCTTCTCCCGTGCGGATGCGAACCGCATGGTCGAGGCTGATGACGAAGATTTTGCCGTCGCCGATCTGTCCGGTTTTGGCCGCTGAGGTGATGGCGTCGATGACCTTCTCGACCTGATCGGACGCGATAGCGACCTCGATCTTGATCTTGGGCAGAAAGCTCACGGCGTATTCGGCACCACGATAGATTTCCGTATGGCCCTTTTGCCGGCCATATCCTTTGACTTCGGTCACCGTGAGGCCGTGAACGCCAATGGCGGTCAACGCGTCACGGACTTCTTCCAGCTTGAATGGCTTGATGATCGCCATAACAATTTTCATGGGTTCTATCCCCGCTTGGGCCCGGCGTTGAGCGACGGGCGGTCTCGACTGAGGTTCACCACGCGGAGAAGGTCACTACGCGGGCACAGCCGAGACCTGTAAAATCAAATGCCGTGCCAGATCGGCGGCGTTCCCTAACGGATTATGAATCCGCAGGTTTTCACCCTGTGCGGGAATCCACAGTCCCTGCGGTATTCAGTCGCGCTCAAACGCTAGTCAGGCCTGCCTAAAAGGCGGGCACGACAGACTCTGGACATAATTGCTGCCCATCGGACGGGCAGAAATGCCCCGGTGGGGCCGTCGTCTCCTATAGCGCGTCGCTATCGGTTTCGCCGGTCCGGATGCGCAATGCGTGATCGATCGGAGTGACAAAGATTTTGCCATCGCCAATCTGGCCCGTGCGCGCCTGCGCAGTGATCACTTGGACGGCCTTGTCGGCAAGGTCGGAGGCGACCGCGACCTCGATTCGCAACTTCGGCAGGAAATTCACCACATATTCGGCGCCGCGATAGATTTCGGTATGGCCCTTCTGTCGGCCATAGCCCTTCACCTCGGTCACGGTCATGCCGTGTACCCCGATGGCGGTCAGGCCCTGCCGCACCTCGTCCAGCTTGAACGGTTTAATAATCGCGACGACGAGTTTCATGGTCAGCCCTTCATTGCCCCAAGGTTCAGGACGTCCGGTTCAGCAGATTTGAACCGGGTGACGTCGCCATATCTGACAGATTTCTAGGCACATGGCACAAAAACATTGCAGCGTTAAGCGGAAAACGTCGCTACAAGCGTCGCGGGCGCTCGGATTGTCTGCAACCGAAACGCGATTATTTGCGCTCGCGCACGGAGCCTTCCTGCGCGACCGAGGCTACCAAGGTGCCGTCGGGCTTGAAAATCAGACCGCGCGTCAGACCGCGGCCGCCTTGCGCGCTGGGTGAAGTCCTGCGCGTAGAGCAGCCATTCGTCGGCGCGGAACGGGCGATGAAACCACATCGCATGATCCAGACTGGCGGGCATCATGCGCTTGTCGAACAGTGTGCGGCCGTAGCGCGCCATCACCGCATCGAGCAGCGAAAAGTCTGATGCATAGGCCAGCGCGCACATGTGTAGTGCCGGGTCGTCAGGCAATTTCGCGGCCGTGCGAATCCATACATGAATCCGTCCTTCATCGATCCTCTCACCGAAATATCGGCCAAGCTCGACCGGGCGCAATTCGATCGGACGATCCGACTCGTAGTAACGGCGGATGAAGTCCGGCATCTCGCGAAACATCGGCTGCTTGGCGATCTCCTCCGCCGTGAGTTTTTCAGGCGGCGGCACGTCGGGCATCTTGTCCTGATGATCGAACGAGCCGGCTTCTTCGGCGTGAAACGACACCATAATGGAGAAGATCGCATTGCCGTGCTGGATCGCCGTGACGCGACGCGTCGAATAACTCTTGCCGTCGCGCAGCCGCTCGACTTCGTAGATGATCGGAATTTGAGGATCGCCGGGCAGGATGAAATAGCAATGCAGCGAATGCGGCAGCCTGCCTTCGACGGTGCGGCACGCCGCCACCATCGCCTGGCCGATCACTTGTCCGCCGAACACCCGCTGCCAGCTCGTCTTCGGGCTGTTGCCGCGAAACAAATTCACCTCGAGCGGCTCGAGGTCGAGGATGGAAATCAGGTCGATCAGTCCTTTGGACATTGCCGCGCTTTCGGTTGAAGCGACGCGCCGCCGCCAAGCAGCTTTGGCGCTGATTCATGCGTTCGATTGCAGTATCGGCGATCCATTCTCAGGACAAGCAACGCGCCGGTTGGAACGGCCCGAGCGGTTCCGGACCCTTGTGTGGCGACCTTGTTTCGCCCAACTATAATCAGGTAGCAAGTACGCTTGATAAGTCAGTAGGTAAGCATGGCGGCTCAGCGAAGCATTGTCATTGCCGGCGGCGCGCTCGCCGGGCTGGGGCTGGCCCTGGCGCTGCGTCAGGGTCTTGGCGCGGAAATTCCGGTCGTTGTGGCCGATCCGGCGCTGGCGATGCGGCCGAGCCGCGATCCGCGCGCTACTGCGATTGTCGCAGGCTGCCGCCGGCTGTTCGAAGCGCTTGGCGTCTGGAGCCAGATCGCTCAAACGGCTCAGCCGATCCTCGACATGGTCGTAACCGATTCCAAGCTCGAGGACGCGACCCGTCCGGTATTCCTGAGCTTCGCCGGCGATGTCGAGCCGGGCGAACCGTTCGCGCACATGGTGGAAAACCGCAACCTGATCGACGCGCTTGTCGCGCGGGCCGAGGCCGAGGGCATCGAACTTCGCGCCACGGCCGTAACATCGTACGACGCGCGGATCGAGGGCATCGACGTTACCCTGGGCGACGGCAGCGCCATCGAGGCGAGCCTGTTGATCGCGGCCGACGGAGCCCGCTCGAAGCTGCGCGAACGCGCAGGCATCGCGACCTACGGCTGGGACTACAATCAATCCGGCATTGTCGTGACCGTCGGGCACGAGCGCGATCACCACGGCCGCGCCGAAGAACATTTCCTGCCCGCCGGGCCGTTCGCAATCCTGCCGCTGACCGGGAAACGCTCCTCGCTGGTATGGACCGAAGCACGCGCGGAGGCCGCGCGTATCATCGCTCTTGCCGACAAGGAATTTCATGGCGAACTCGAATCGCGCTTCGGCCTTCATCTGGGCGAGCTTACAGTTCTCGACAAGCCGCGCGCGTTCCCGCTTTCTTATTTCGTGGCGCGTTCATTCATCGGCGAGCGTCTGGCGCTGGTGGGCGACGCCGCCCATGTGATTCATCCGATTGCGGGGCAGGGACTCAATATGGGCCTGCGGGATGTCGCGGCGCTCGCGGAGGTCATGGTCGACGCGGCGCGGCTCGGCATGGATATCGGACAGGCCGACGTGCTCGAACGCTATCAGCGCTGGCGGCGCTTCGACACGATGGCGATGGGGCTGGCCACCAACTCGCTGAATTTCCTGTTCTCCAACCGATCGACCCTGCTGCGCGCATTCCGCGATATCGGGTTGGGATTGGTCGACCGCGCGCCACCTCTGAAGAGCATGTTTATCCGCCAGGCGGCCGGCCTTGTCGGCGAAGTGCCGCGGCTCTTGAAGGGCGAGGCGTTGTAGGGCGCTGGAAGTTCGGTTGTCGCCGTGCTTGGCACATGCAGGAAAACGCGGCTGCAAGGATCGAGTGAATCAGGCGCTCACTCGATCTTCCGCGCTTCTTCCGGCAGCATGATCGGAATGCCGTCGCGGATCGGGTAGGCGAGCTTCGCCGAGCGGGAGATCAATTCCTGGTTCGCCGCATCGAACTCGAGCGGACCCTTGGTAAGCGGGCAAACCAGGATTTCCAGCAACTTGGGGTCGACGGTGTTTTCAAGGCGTTCGGGTGAGGCGGTCATCCTTGGGCTCTCCGGCGTTCATTCCTGGCTCTAGCATTTAGGCTCGACAACTCGTGGTCCGTCATCTGTGTGTGGCTTTCTCTTCGTCTCACCGGGTTCGCAGTTCGGTCCAGCAAAAATCTCTATTGCAGCGGCGGATCGCCGCTGGTGCGCTTTCTGGCGAGGTCCATCTCGGTAACCGCGATAAGAATTTCGGCCCGGGTCTTGAGGTCGGGCGCTTGCAGCATCGCCTGCTTTTCCGGCGGTCCATAAGGCGACATCATCGCCAGCGCGTTGACAAGCGCCTCGTTGGGCGCACTTTCGATCCCTTCCCAGTCCACCTTGAGATCGTTGGCCTTGAGGAAATCCGTCAGCACCTTCAGCAGCGCCTCGCGATCGACTTCCTCCTCGCCCTTGCGCGCGATGAAGTCGTCGGCGTAAGCGAAAAAGTCCACCTTGCACTGGCGATAAGATGTCAGCACCGTGAGCTCCTCGATCACTTTGAAACGCGCAATGCCGGTGAGCTCGAGGATGTAGCGGCCATCGCCGGATTCGGCGAGCTGTGTGATCCGTCCGACGCAGCCGACCCGAAACAGCGCCGGCTTGGCTTCATTGTTTGAATGCGCAAGGTCCGGCTGAATCATTCCGATAAGACGGTGGCTGTCCCGCAGCGCGTCGTCCACCATCGCCAGGTACCGCGGCTCAAAAATGTTGAGCGGCATCTGCCCGCGCGGCAACAGCAGCGCCCCGGGCAGCGGAAACACCGGAATAATCTCGGGAAGCTCGCCGGGCCCGCGATATTCGGCATTGATCGGCATCAGCGGGACCTCGGCGCAGGCGTGTTGTTTATGAGAACAGGATTATCGACAGCCGTTTTCGTCCGTCGACCGTGGCCTCGTCATCAGGACCCCACGCGTCGAAGAACTGCACCAGTTGCTTGCGCGCGCCGTCCTCATTCCACTTGCGATCGCGCTTGACGATCTCGAGCAACTGACCCGTAGCCTCCGCGCGCTTGCCCGCGGCGTTCAGCGCGGTCGCCAGATCGAAACGCGCCTGATGATCGAGCGGGTTGGCGGCAACTTTTTGTTCGAGTTCGCTCACCGGACCAAGCGAGCTGGCCTGCTCGGCGAGGTCGATTGCGGCCTGTACCGCCTTCACGGCTGCATCATTGCGCTTGGATTCCGGCACCATCGCAATTGTCTGCTTCGCTTGATCGAGAGCGCCTGTGGTGACGTAACATTTCGCAAGTCCCGCAAGCGCCGCGATGTTGGTCGGATCGACAGCCAGCGCCTCGGCATAGATCTGCGCAGCGGTCGCGAGATCGCCCTCCGCCAGCACGGCCTCCGCTTCCTTCAGGATGTCGGCAATGCTGGGCTCGCCCGCCGCCGGCATGCCCTTGGTCAGCTTGTCGATGAAAGCGCTTACCTGGCTTTCCGGTACCGCGCCCATAAAACCATCGGCCGGCTGGCCATTAACGAACGCGATCACGGCCGGGATCGACTGAATTCCCATCTGGCCGGGAATCGCCGGATGTTCATCGATGTTCATCTTGACCAGCTTGACCTTGCCCTTGGCGGCACGAACCGCCTTTTCCAGAGCCGGCGTGAGCTGACGGCACGGGCCGCACCAGGGCGCCCAGAAGTCGATCAGTACCGGCTGCCGTTTCGATTCCTCGATGACGTCCTTTACGAACGTTTGGGTGGTGGTGTCCTTGATCAGATCGGGCGCCGGTTGCGGCGCGGCTCCGCTACCCTGGTCTATTATCGTCACGGGATCCTCGTCTGATGGCTGGGGATAGGCCGCCCTTTAGCACGGCCGCCAATTCTGTTCATCTAAGTGGCGTTTTGTCCGGAAAAATTCAATTGGTTCCCGGAACACCCCGGATGTCGGTTTTTCACCCTGGCGTCGCGGCTGGTCGAACCTGGATCAGCTTGCGCCCCGTTCTGGGGCGATTTTCCCGCTTTTGGGCTGGGCAGGCGGCGGACCGCCGCGCCCGGACTTGGCTACGGGTGTTGCATTCAGGGTGCGCATTTGGCATAGGTCTGTCCGTTGTCGGCGAGCGTTCGCCGCCACTCGGATGCGGGTGTAGCTCAGTGGTAGAGCACGACCTTGCCAAGGTCGGGGTCGAGGGTTCGAGCCCCTTCGCCCGCTCCAAGATTTCAAGTGCTGAGATCATAGCGCCGTAGGGCATCGGCGTTGTGGTCCGGCATCACAAGCCTACCTCGGACACCCCAAAAATCTGGTCCTAAGACGGCAGCAGTCGCTTTGGCAAGCTGAAAAAGAGCTCATAAATCGGCATATCCTCGATTAAACCGTCAGCGAACGAGGGATGAAGAGAGCGCAATTGCCAGAGCGCGCGCCGGAGTGAGGCCTGATCCAGTCCCTCGATGAGCAGTAACCCGGCAAAGGAGTCGTCCCGCTTTCGCATGCCCTTCTCGCGGGTCTGGATCGAGGTCTGTGCAGCATCGGTAAGCAGAACCCGTGCTGCTACGATCTTGTCCACCCGCACAAGTTCTGCGGTGAGCGCCGAAGCATCCCATTCCGGTTTCGCGTTCAGGGGCAAGGCGGCCAATAATCCACCCTGTCCTGTTCCGGCCGTGGCCACGACGCGGCCGCCGCCGCGAGCAAAATTCTGCAAGCGCGGCATGATTGTTTGGGACCAAGGCGTTGGCGAGTTCAACCGTTCGAGATACTCCGGCCGGCCGACGACGTCAGAGCTTTCGAGCTCGTAAAGGATCAAAAACCTGTTCGCCACCGTCCCCATCGACCGAAAAATTCGGCATGCCAAAAACCCAGCGATGCCGACCCGTTCGGCGGCGTGCTCCCGCGTTATCCAATGCGACCAATCTGTCTCATCGTCGGGGGCAAGATCGCTCCATATCGCGAGAAAGCCGGAACCCTGCATCATGATCTCCAGACATTAGTTCGGTTGCGCTACTTCGGGCCAAGGCGCAATGCGGCGGGCAAAGTAGCCGGCAGCTTGCCAGCTGCCTGTAGCGCGGCTTGCATCGCGACGATGTACCCATACGGCCCCAGACCTGCGATAACGCCCTTCACAGCGGCGGAGAGCTTTGAGTGCCGATGGAGCTCGTCGCGCGCGTGAATGTTGGAGATATGGACCTCGTATATAGGGCCTTCGAAAATCTTCAGTGCATCGTAGATGGCGACCGAGGTGAATGAATAGGCGGCAGGATTGATGACCAACGCATCAGCACTGCCGCGGGCCGATTGGATGAGATCAACCAGTTCGCCCTCGTGGTTCGACTGGTGAAACGACAGCTGGGTGCCGGCAAGCGCCGCGAATTCTTCGCAGCTCGTCTTGATCGCCGCGAGCGTCGTCGAGCCGTAAATGTGCGGCTCGCGCACGCCGAGTAAATTCAAATTCGGACCGTTGAGAATCATGATACGCACTGTCATTCCCTTCGCGAATACAGGCGGCCTGGTCTTTCAGCCGCCAAACCATTTCCGGGATCGTCACGATAGCAGGAAACGGCACCATCAGGAGAAGCACGATCAGATGCCGGACCAGACGCCTTTGATAATTCTTCCATGCTGATGCGGGGTACGCCGCAAATTGCGTGAGCACGATCCCGACAGGAGAATGGCCTTGAGCATGGGACACGTCTCGCGCGCGAAGAGCTTCGCCGCGGATAGGTCTTTAGAAGTAGGCTTAACAAAACCCTAACGGACAACGGCTTGCGGGTCGGCTAAACATGGTCACGCCCGCACTGCCTATGGCTCGGGAGCTGCACAAAGGGCCCGCGGAGGCGACATCGGACGATCCTGAGCTGACCTGCCCGCCCCTTCCGCCTCATCGAGCGTAAATGAACTGATAAGCGGCCGAGCCACGTTGGCGCAAAAGATTAACTGCGTCGCAATGCGCGTCGTCCTAAATATTCCCTGAGTGAGAAATTGCACGATGGCCCCGATTGATTCTCCCGCCCGGGCGATCGATCCGCCGGATTTGCAAACCTGTCCGTCGCTCGGGAGAACATCATGCGTGCATTCTGTGTGGCGTTGCTGTCTTCAGGTGTTCTGCTTTTCCCTTGCGTTGCTAACGCAGATGATCGCCCGCCCCCGATCATGGTTTCCACTACCGAGACGCACCCGTCGACTGATCCGACCGTTGAAACCTACCGTGGGCACTTCCTGGATCTTTCAGCACTTGCAGGTCGGCAGGATTTTGCCGTGATGTCGGAGGCGCTTCGCCATCAGATCGATATCGTCGAGGGCGTCGTCGGATTGAGCCCCCACGTCGTTGAATTTTTCCGGACGATACCGGTCTTGATGGACGAAGCGGCGTGCCTCAACGCCACCAAGGACAAGGACGCCAAGGACGTCGAAGATCCCAAAGCGCTTCTCCACGCCGCTTGCTATGGTCAGGCCCCACCGGAAAGCTCGCGAGTTCATTCCCACGGATCGGTCTGGGACAGCAAAACGTCGAAGTGGGTGAACTCGGACCCGGTAGCCCTGGCCCAGGACACAAACCTGGGCATTGTCATGGTTCGTCCGGTGATGCTCGGGGGTGGCTCCAACTACAAGGAGCGGCCGGTCATGCTTCATGAATTGCTGCACGCCTACCACAACCGCGTCATGCCGCAGGGCTTCAAAAACCCCGGCATTGTCATGCACTACAACCTCGCCAAAAAAGGACAGCTCTATCCTGCGGACGCCTATCTGATGACCAACGAAAGGGAGTTCTTCGCGGTCACGGCGAGCGTGTTCCTGTACGGAAATGACGGCTCAATGTCTCGATCGACCATCAAAGAGAAACAGCCCGACTATTATACGTATCTTGTCTTCCTGTTTGGTTTCGATCCTGACCGCTCCCCTACTCCTGCGTCAGAAGCTTCGCTGACGCTGCACGACAGCCCCGGCGCCAAACTGGTTTCGCCCAATTTGTGAGCGCGTGGCGTAGTTTTCGACAGCCTTGAGCACGGGTTGAACGACGTTTTGAAGTAGTGCTGGGTCTCCAAACGCGCTGCGGGCCAACGCGACTGCGACAGCGGTGCTGATCCTTCCAGTCCGCCAGGACGCCTCGCCGATTTGGAAACCCGAGCCAACGTCGATCTCTGATCGCGGCACGTTCGAACACAATATCGCCTCAAACCGCGACGGAAAATTCTTCTCGGAATTCGATTGTTTTCGCTGCTTCCGTCCTTTCGAGCGGACAATCCCTCCCCGTTGAAGCCCAAGTAGCCACGAGACGACGCTTTTCAGCGCCCGCCGTTGTGCTACCATTTTGTTGTCTGATGATCTTGCAGACCAACTAACGTCTCTCGAAGCGTTCAAAACAAACAACACGCGCAGCCACTCGGCTGCATCAGGGGAGTGACGCGATGAAGGCTTTCCATCGATCCATACTTGCGCTTGCAGCAATCGGCGTGGTTGCGGCCGCAAGCCAGGCCAACGCCCAGCAACAGGACCAAAGGGCGCTAAAGAAGTACGAGTCCGGCACCAAGGATTTCTGGACTCATCCGCCGGACGACTGGTTCCTCGGCGACGAAACCGAAGCACAAAAGGGCCTCGCGCCGCCGTCAGGGCCGCCGACCGGCGCTTCGGAGGCCGAACTCGCAGCGCTCGTCAAGAAAATCAAGCTGCCGCAAGGTTTCAAAATCGAAGTCTGGGCGCCCGGCGTGCTGGCTGCGCGGCAGATGGCATGGGGCGATAAGGGCACCCTGTTCGTGGGTTCGTTCGGCCTCGGCAATGTCTATGCGATCACCGATAATGGCGGCAAGCGTGAGGTCAAGACGATCCTCAAGGGCTTGAACATGCCGACCGGCCTCGCTTTCGAAAACGGCGCGCTCTACGTCATCGCCGTCGACAAGCTGATCCGGTACGACAACGCCGAAGCCAATCTCGACAAGCTCGGGGAAGGCAAGGTGGTCTATGACGATATGCCGTCCTATGCCGCGCATGGCTGGAAATATATCGCGGTCGACAAGGAGGGCTGGTTCTTCATTCCGTTCGGACCTCCCTTCAACGTCGGTATTCCTCCGACCAGCGTGTCCCAAATTCGCCGTGTCGATCCCAAGACCGGCAACGCCGAAATCTGGGCGCTCGGAGTTCGCAACAGCGTCGGCGGCGATGTCGATCCGCGCACCGGCAAATACTGGTTCACCGAGAATGCCCGTGACTGGATCAGCGACGATCTGCCCAGCGACAAGCTGAACATGATCAGCAAAATAGGCGAGCATTTCGGCTATCCGTATTGCCATCAGGGCGACTTGCCGGATCCGAAATTCGCAATGGGTCACAAGTGCTCGGAATTCACGCCGCCGGTGCTGAATCTGGGCGCGCATGTGGCTCCGCTCGGTATGAAGTTCTATACCGGCGATCAATTCCCCGCCGAATACAAGAACTCGATTCTGATTGCCGAACACGGCTCCTGGAACAGGCATAAATATCAGGGCGCACGGATCATGCGGGTTACCGCCGATCCCGACGGCAAGAACGCCAAGCAGGAAGTGTTCGCATCCGGCTGGCTCGAGGGCGACCAGGGTTATCTCGGCCGGCCGGATGACATCATCCTGGCCAAGGACGGGTCGATCCTAGTTGCGGATGACTGGGCCGGCGCGATCTATCGCATCAGCTACGACAAGAAGTAGGGGTGGAATGACCGGAGGCTGCGGTCGCTCGGGAACGAGTGGCCGCAGCTTTCTGTTATCTACCATCGGTCGCGAAGACGCGACATGCGACTAGCCCGATCATGACCATGGGAGAAAGAAGGATGCGGATTGTTTTGGTCGCGATGGCGTCCGTTGCAATGCTTCTCAGCGGATCGGTTACCCGCGCCGCCGACATCGCTGCCGGCAAGGAGAAGGCCGAGCTATGTGCCGGCTGTCACGGCGAGAACGGCATCTCACAAACCGAGAACATCCCCTCGCTCGCCGCGCAGCCCGATCAGTTCATCCAGTGGCAACTGGTCTACTTCCGGGCCGGCTCACGCAAGAACGAGCAGATGCAGCCGATCGTCGAACAGATCAATAACGAAGACATCCGCAACCTCGGCGCCTATTTTGCCTCGGTCTCGCCCCCGAAACCAGCGCAGCCCGACAACGATCCGGACCTTTCGAAAAAGGGCGCCCAGGCGGCGGCCGGACGACGCTGCGCTTCGTGCCATACCGATACCTTTGCAGGTACCAAGGCGGTAGCCCGCATCGCCGGTCAGCGCGAAGAATACCTGGTTAAAGCTCTGCACGACTATAAGTCAGGCGTTCGATCCGGCGGCGGCCAGGCCGCGATGGCTGACGTCGCCTATCCCCTCAGCGAGGAAGAGATCGTAGCGCTCGCTCACTATCTCGCTCATCTCTAAGCTCGCTGCTTCTCGTACGCCTTGAGATGGGTATAGGCGACGCGCAACTTCGGCACCGGCACTCTTGCCGCATCAGCCCGCACGATAAGATCGCCGATGACGTGGTCGGCCTCCACTGGCGCGCCGGCCTTGATATCGCGATACATCGACGCCGTCATTTGCGAGCCTTCCGCGATGAGCATTCCCTTGGTTCGCTCAAGGAAAGGCGCGCGGGGCGCATGACCGGCTGCCTTCGCCACATCACTGCATTCATCGAGAACGCCGAGCAGAAAATCCCTGCCTCCGGGCGCCGCCGAAATATTGCCCACGGACGTTCGCATCAAGCTGGTCGATGCCGCGAGCGAGGCGAGGAATACCCACTTTTCCCACATTTCCTGCATGATGTGCTCACTGGCGACCGAGCCGAAATTGCCGGTGGCGAAAAAATCGGCGATGGCACGTACGCGATCCGATATCTTGCCTTCGCGTTCGCCGAAAGTGAGCGACTGCATCGGCTGAAGCTGCACGACCTCGCGCTTCTCATTGAGCGTGGCCGCAATCGCGCAGAGACCGCCGAGCACGCGCTCGCGCCCGAACCTGGCGTCGAGCACATCCAGATGCCGCATGCCGTTGAGTACCGGGATGATTGAGGTCTGCGATCCGACCGCCGGCGCGAATGACTTCATCGCGTCCTCAAGGTCATAAGCCTTGCAGCTCAGCAGCACGACCTCGAATTTTTCGTTCAGTCTGTCCGCCTGGACCGCCGGCGGCTGGCTCAGCGTCACATCCCCGTTCGGGCTTTTGATGACGAGCCCGGCGGAGGCGAGCTCCGAGGCGCGTCTTGGACGGACCAGAAAGGTGACATCACGGCCGGCCTGCAGCAGCCTGCCGCCAAAATATCCGCCGATGGCTCCGGCGCCGACTACTAAAACACGCATCGCTTAACTTCCCTTGTTTACGAGGAGCGTAGCGACTACCGAATTGGCCAGCGAAAGGCCAGCAACTCGCTCTCGCATCACCATTTTTCACCAAAGGGCCGAATTTCAAGCTCAAAGGTCCAGGCACTGCGCGGCTGCTGGTAGAGCTGCCAATAGGAGGCCGCGACCGAGGCGGGCGGCATCAACAGATCAGGGTTGTCCAGCGCTTCCTTGCCCCACATTTGTTCGCGGCGCTGCCGCACCCATTCGGTGTCGACGCCGGAATCGATGATCAGATGCGCCACATGGATGTTCTTGGGGCCCAACTCGCGGGCCATCGCCTGGGCCACCGCGCGAAGGCCGAACTTCGCGCTGGCGAACGCCGCATAACCACTGCCGCCGCGCAAGGAAGCCGTCGCGCCGGTGAAAAAGATGTTGCCTTTGCCGCGCGCCAGCATCAGCCGCGCCGCTTCGCGCCCGGCGACGAAGCCTGCCCAGCACGCCATTTCCCACACCTTGCGAAACACGCGGTCGGTGGTCTCGAGGATCGGGAAGTTGACGTTAGCGCCGACGTTGAAAATGCTGACCTCCAGCGGAGCGAACTTGTCCGCTTCGTCGAGGAAAGCCGCGACTTCCTCTTCCTTGCGCGCATCGAGCGATCGGGCAAAGATAGCGCCGCCGGCGGCCTCGATCTCTTTCACCAACGGCTCGAGCTTTTCGCCATTGCGCCGCCCGGCAAACACCGTGAATCCCTCACTCGCGAATTTCTTGGCGATTTCCGCGCCGATATAATCACCGGCGCCGATCACCGCGACAGTAGCGTTACGCTTTTCCATGAGGGCTCTCCACCGGATCTGCCGGGACAGTACCTGCGCTGCTCGCAACTACCGCGTTACTTGCCCGAAACCATTTCCTCGACTTCGCGCAGCTGTTCCTTACCGAAAAAAATCTCATTGCCGACGAAAAACGTCGGTGAGCCGAATGCGCCGCGCTCGACGGCGGATTGGGTATTCTCTATCAGCTTCGCCTTGACCTCGGCGTCCTGCGCGCGGGCAAACAGCTTTTCGGCGTCAAGGCCGGAGGCTGAAAGCGCCTTTGACGCGACTTCCGGATCGTCCATCTTCTTGGGCTCGCGCCACATGTGATGAAAGGCCGCTTCGACATATTGCTCGAACACGCCCTCGAATTGCGCAGCGATCGCCGTGCGCATCAGATTAAGCGTGTTCACCGGGAAGAACGGGTTCCAGACATAGGGCTCGATCTTGAAACGCCTGACAAACCGTTCGGTTTCGATGCCTTGAAACTCGGGCTTGTTCTTGATTCCGGCCAGCGTCTCGGCGGGCGATCTGTTGTTGGTGGCCTTGAAAATCCCGCCAAGCAGGATCGGCACGTACTCGAATTTCACTCCGGTACGTTTTTCAATCGCCGGGATCGCCTCATGGCTGAGGAAAGCGTTCGGACTGCCGAAATCGAACAGGAATTGAGGGCGTAAGCTCACGGCGGCCTCCCCAGAAATGGATCTTATATGATCCTTATCATTCAACGAACCTAACCGTTCATCGCTGCGGGATCAACCGGCGGACGATCGCGTTTCGCGCCGAAATGCCGGCTCGACGAGTTGCAAAGCGTGGCTACGAACATCTGCGGGCCAATCCGCGATCAATTTTTCGAAACGGAGCGCGTCGCCGCCGAACAGCGCGCGCATCGCGTCCTCATAATTCGGTCTGTCGCCGGCCATGACGGAGACGAAACGATAGGCCGCCTCCTGGGCATGACGGACCCGATCCTTGTGCTCGCTGCCTCGCCGCGCCTCGTCGACCAGACGCCGCAGCGTGACCGAGGCCCCGCCACTCTGGCCGGCGAGCCACTCCCAATGCCGGGGCAGCAACGTGATCTCGCGCGCCACCACGCCGAGTTTCGGACGTCCGGGACCGCGAGGCGCGGGCTGTGTATCATTTTCGTCTGTCGCCGCTTGCATTGTTGCCACTTGCGGCAACCGGGCCAGCACATCCGCAACATTGCCTCGATAATCGATATCGACGGGCGCGCTGGTATCGGCATTGAACACGAGGATCGACGCATCCTTGCGCCGGTCAAGCCGTTCCTTGGCCGCACGCGCGACCCCAGCAAGATCGCCTGAAGCGATGCGTCGGTCGCCGTCGAAGGCGATGTAGGCGCTGCCCGTCCTTGGATTCACGATCAAAACTCCCTGCCCAAACCTCGCTTACAAAATATTACCCGGGTAAAATAAGTTCGTCAAATAGCACCCTGATGATGCTCGGCCACAGCGGCGTCTCGACTTTCCAGCGTCCGGCTGGCACGAAACGGCGCGCCGCGCTTAACGGGGGACGACCCATGCTGACAGTTCATCATCTCAACAACTCGCGTTCGCAGCGGGTGCTCTGGCTCTTGGAAGAGCTTGGCGCGCCCTATCGGATCGTCCGCTATCAGCGGCAAGCCGATATGCGGGCCCCGGCCGAGTTGCGCGCCATTCATCCGCTGGGGAAATCTCCTGTCATCACCGACGACGGCAACACCATCGCGGAGTTGGGCGCGATCGCCGAATACCTCATCGCCACCTATGGCAACGGCCACCTGATTCCACCGGCGAATACGCCGGAGCGGCTGCGCTACACTTACTGGCTGCACTACGCGGAGGGCTCGGCGATGCCGCCGCTGCTACTGAAGCTGCTATTCACGCTGATGCCGAAGCGGGCACCTGCGCTGCTGCGACCGCTGGTGCGGAAGGTTTCCAATCAGGCGCTGGCCACCTTGGTCAATCCGCAGCTCAGGCAGCACATGGCATTCTGGGAAGCCGAACTGGCAAAAAGCGAATGGTTTGCCGGCAATGAATTTTCCGGTGCCGATATCCAGATGAGCTTTCCGCTGGAAGCAGCAGCCGCTCGGGGCGGCCTTGAGCAGGGTCATCCCCGGGCGATGGCATTCCTCGAACGCATCCACGCCCGCCCCGCCTACGCGCGGGCGCTGGAGAAGGGCGGTCCATATACCGTGGGCCGGTAGAGCCTCGCCTCAGGCGTCGGCGTGAAGAATCCGGCCGCGGGTTTCCGGCAGTGCGAAAGCCGTGAGAAAGAACACGGCGTAAGCCGCGACCGCGAAGATCGCGATCGCATTGGCAAGCGAGGTCGATGCCGATAGCGCGCCGACCAGAAACGGGAACAGCGCACCGATGCCGCGGCCGAAATTATAGCAAAAGCCCTGGCCGGAGCCGCGAAGCCTGGTCGGATAAAGCTCGGTGAGAAACGCGCCGACGCCGGAAAAATAACCGGAAGCGAAGAACCCGAGCGGAAATCCGAGCAGCCACAGGATCTCGTTGGTCAGCGGCAATTGGGTGTAGAGCAGCACCACGGCGATCGCTCCGAGCGAAAAGATCAGGAACAGATTGCGCCGTCCGATCCTGTCGGCAAGCCAGGCGCCCATCAGATAGCCTGCGAAGGAACCGATAATCAGCGCCGCGAGATAGCCGGTAGAGCCGACAACCGAAAGCTTGCGCTCGACGGTCAGAAACCGCGGCACCCAGAAGGTGATTGCGTAGTAGCCGCCCTGGCAACCCGTCACCATCAGTGATGCCAGAATAGTCGTCTTCAGAATCGGGCCAGAAAAGATCGCGCCCAATGACGGCCGCTCGCCCGATGCCGCCTGCCTGGCGCGGGTCGCGGCCGCGATTTCCGGCTCGGTGACATAGCGCCGAAGATAAAACACCAGAAGCGCCGGCAGAGCACCGACGGCGAACATCCAGCGCCACGCGCTTTCCGCCGGCAGCAACGAAAACAGCACCGCCTGCGACAACACCGCTAGTCCCCAGCCGACCGCCCAGCCCGCTTGCACCGAGCCGACCGCGCGTCCGCGATATTGCGGCCGGATCGCTTCGCCCATCAGCACCGCGCCCGCCGCCCATTCGCCGCCGAACCCAAGCCCGAGCAGCGCCCGGGCGATCAGGAGCTGATCGAAATTCTGCGCCACGGCGCAGAGCAGCGAGAAGAACGAGAACCACAGGATCGTGAATTGAAGGGTTCGAACCCGGCCGATGCGATCGGCCAGATAGCCGCCGAGCCACCCGCCGACCGCGGAAGACAACAGCGTGACCGTGCCAGCGAGGCCGGCCGTGCCGGGTTCGACCTTCCACAGCGCCATGATTGTACCGACCACCAGCGGATAAATCTGGAAATCCATTCCGTCGAGCGCCCAGCCTGATGCGCAGGCCCAGAACGTGTGCCGCTCCGGGGCGTTCATGTCGCGATAAAACGCGAGTAGGCTGGTGTCCTCGATGGAAGCGACTTCGATAGTTCTCGACGGCTCGACGCTGGCCATGACGTTCGTCTCCCGGAATTTTTTCGCCCGGCGATGGTTAGGCTGTCCAGACATCCCGGCCGCCGGCTCGCGCGGGCAACGGCAAATTGACGCGGATCGGGGACGCTGTCATCAGCCAAATCCCCCTCCCCCGCCGTCGCAATCAGTTATTCACCGGCCGCTTCCGCACCGCGGGTTCGTGGATCGGGAGCACCGAGCAATCCGCCTGGCGTCACCGCGATCGAGTTGGCCGAGGAGTAACCCATCCCTTCCACCAGACGATGGCCCTTGGCCTTCAACTCGGTGAGCGTGTCGGCGCTAAAGCCGTGCTCGATTTTGACTTCGTCCGGGAGCCACTGGTGATGCAGCCGCGGCGCCGCGACCGCGGCTGCGACATCCATGTGATAGTCGAGAACGTTGACGATGACCTGCAGCACGGTCGAGATAATGCGGCTGCCGCCGGGCGAGCCCGTGACCAACACCGGCGCGCCGTCCTTGAGGACGATGGTCGGCGACATCGACGATAACGGCCGTTTTCCGGGGCCGGGTAGATTGGCCTCGAAGCCGACGAGGCCAAAGGCGTTGGACGCGCCGGGCGCGGCGGTGAAATCATCGAGTTCGTTGTTGAGCAACACGCCGGTGCCGTCCGCGACCAGGCCCAGCCCGTAGCTGAAGTTGAGCGTGTAAGTGTTGCTCACAGCGTTGCCCGAACGATCCACCACCGAAAAGTGTGTGGTGTTGCTGCCTTCGCGCGGCGGCGTTGCCGAAACCGTATCGGCCCAAGGCGTCGCGCGGTCGGGTTCAATGCTCGCGCGCTGCTTCGCCGCGTATTCCTTTGACGTCAGCGTTGCGATCGGCGCGCTGGTGAAAGCGGGATCACCAAGATACCGCGCGCGGTCCGCATACGCGCGCTTCATCGCCTCGATCACCAGATGAAGCGATGGCGACGAACCCTGCTTCATGTCGGCCATCGGGAAACCTTCGAGCATGTTCAGGCATTCGAGCAACACGATTCCGCCGGACGACGGTTGCGGCATCGAAACAATGTCATACCCGCGATAAGTGCCGCGCATCGGCGCGCGAATGGCCGGTTGGTACGATCCAAGGTCCTCGGTCGTCATGATCCCGCCGGCATCGCTGATCGCCTTTGCCAGTTTTTCAGCGGTCGCACCCTCGTAAAAGCCGCGCGGCCCCTGCGATGCGATGGCCGAAAGCGTCGCCGCCAAATCGCGCTGAACGAGCCTGTCGCCTTCGCGCAGCGAGGTGCCGTCGGGACGGGAGAAGATTTTCGCCGAGGCGGGCCATTTCGCCAGCCGGCGATGCCAGTCCGGCAAGCTGTCGGCCGTATCGTCGGCAATCGCGAATCCGTCGCTCGCAAGCCCGATCGCGGGTTGCAGCAACTCAGCGAGCGTGAACTTGCCCGAGCCGAATTTCTCCAGCGCCAAGGCGAGCCCCGCGACGGTGCCGGGAACGCCGATGCCGAGCGCTGAATCGCGCGATTTCGCCGGATCGGGCTTGGCGTCCGAGCCTAAAAACATCGTCGGCGTCGCTGCGGCCGGCGCGGTCTCGCGGTAATCGATTGCGATGTCCTCGCTTCGCTGGGATAGATGGATCACCATGAAGCCGCCGCCGCCGAGATTTCCAGCACGCGGATAGGTCACTGCCAGGGCAAAGCCGGTAGCGACCGCCGCATCGACCGCGTTGCCACCGCGTTTCAACACGTCTGCCCCGATACCGGCTGCAATTTTTTCCTGCGCCACGACCATGCCGTGTTCGGCGGTCACTGCATGGGCGGCTTCAATGGAAGGCGTGTAATCGTTGCGGCGCGGCTCCTGAGCGCTCGCAGGCAGGCAAGTGGCAATCACCAGCGCGAAACCCGCAAAGATCCGATGGCGCGCGCCTGTGAAGGAGATCATCAAAATTCGCCGCGGGTTCGGGTCAATTCAGCTTCGTCGCAATGCTATACGGTTTGCGACGTGATAGGCAAAACGCGTCGTCGTGATCTTCGGCGCAAATTCTAAAGGACATTTCTTGATGGCCGTGATGACCTCCGATGCAGGCAGTCTTGATTTTCCGAAGAGCTATCCTTCGCGCTCTGCTGTCGTCAGCTGGATCTTCTTTGATTGGGCCGCGCAGCCTTATTTCACGCTGATCACGACCTTCATATTCGGGCCCTATTTCGCCTCCCATGTCGCGCCCGATCCCGCCACCGGCCAGTCATTGTGGGGCTTCGCCACCGCTGCTGCGGGCATCGTGATCGCGGCGATGTCGCCGGTGCTGGGCGCTATCGCGGACGCAAGCGGCCGTCGCAAGCCGTGGATCGCGGCATTCGGCGCCATGCTCGTGATCGGGTCGAGCCTGATGTGGTTCGGAAAGCCCGGCGACACCGATGTGATCCTGCCTCTGCTGCTCGCCTACGCGATAGCGAGCGTTGGTGTCGAATTCGCAACCGTTTTTAACAACGCGATGATGCCGACACTGGTGCCGCCCGAGCGTATCGGCCGACTATCGGGCACCGGATGGGCGACGGGTTACGTCGGCGGCATCCTTAGTCTCGTGCTTGTTCTCGGCTTTCTCGCGGCCAATCCGGAAAGCGGCCGGACACTGTTCGGATTGAAGCCGCTTTTTGGGCTCGATCCCGTGACTCACCAGGGCGATCGCATCTCCGGCCCGCTCACCGGGGCCTGGTTCATCATCTTTGTGCTGCCGATGTTTCTGTTGACGCCGGATTATCCGGCGAAGCGGCCGGTGCGCGACGCGCTGCGGCAAGGGTTGACGGAGTTGAAGCAGACGCTTGCCGAATTGCCGAAACAGAAATCGATCGCGGCGTTCCTGCTTGCGAACATGATTTATACGGATGGTCTGGTTTCGCTGTTCGCGTTCGGCGGCATTTATGCCGCCGGCACCTTCGGATGGGACACCATTCGAATCGGCACGTTCGGCATCATTCTCGCGATCGCGGGCACCTTTGGCGCCTGGCTCGGTGGCAAGCTTGACGACGCAATTGGGCCCAAGCGAGTGATCTTTGGCAGCATGTGCATTCTGCTCGCCTCGATCGTCGCGATCCTGCTGGTGGACAAGGACTCGGTGCTGTTCTTCAAAGTCGCCCCTCCACTACCCGGCAGCGCGCTGTTTTCGTCGGCAGGCGAACGCGCCTATCTCGTGCTCGGATCTCTGATCGGCGCGGCCGGCGGTCCGCTCCAGGCGGCGTCGCGAACGCTTCTGATCCACATGGCCCCAAAGGACCGGATCGCCCAATATTTCGGATTGTTTGCGCTGACCGGAAAAGTCACGTCGTTTACCGGCCCCTTGCTGATCGGCATCGTGACCGCTGCGACCCAGAGCCAGAAGGCGGGCATGGCCGTATTGGTGTTGTTCTTTGTCGCCGGGTTGGCGCTGTTGGCGCGAGTGCGGGATAAAACCGTCGACTGAGAGACTAATGCCTGAAATGCCTGACGCCGGTGAACACCATCGCGATGCCGTGTTCGTCGGCGGCCTTGATCACTTCGTCATCGCGGATCGATCCGCCTGGCTGGATCACGGCGGTGGCGCCGGCTTCGATGCAAGCCAGCATCCCGTCGGCAAAGGGGAAGAACGCGTCGGATGCGACCACCGAGCCCCTGGTCAGCGGCTCGGCAAGCTTTGCTTCGGCAGCCGCGTCCTGCGCCTTGCGCGCGGCGATGCGTGCGGAATCGACCCGGCTCATCTGGCCGGCCCCGATACCCACGGTTGCGAGATCTTTCGCATAGACAATGGTGTTTGATTTAACGTGCTTGGCGACGCGGAATGCAAATTTGAGGTCGCGCAATTCGGCATCGCTGGGCGCGCGCTTGGTCACGGTCTTCAGCGTTAGATCGTCAATCACCGAGTTGTCACGGCTCTGCACCAGTAAGCCACCGGCAACAGTTTTCGCTGTGAGCCCCGCCGCACGCGGATCCGGCGTGCTGCCTGCGAGCAGGAGCCGCAAGTTCTTTCGCTTCGCGATGATCGCAATAGCTTCTTCAGTCGCGTCGGGCGCAATGATGACTTCGGTCAGGATTTCCGTGATGGCGCGTGCGGCATCGGCATCGAGCGTGCGATTGACGGCGATGATGCCGCCGTAAGGCGACTGCGTATCGCACGCAAACGCCTTCCGGTAAGCGGTCGACAAGATCGGATGCTTCGGCGACGCCGCAGGGATTGGCGTGCTTGACGATGACGCAGGCCGCCGTGCGCGCCGGATCGAACTCGGCAATGCATTCGTAGGCGGCATCGGTATCGTTGATATTGTTGTAGGACAATTCCTTGCCCTGCAATTGCCGCGCGCTGGCGACGCCCGGGCGCTTGTCGGGCGTGCGATAGAAGGCGGCGTTTTGATGCGGGTTCTCACCGTAACGCAATGCCTGGATCAACCGGCCCCCGACGGCGCGGAAATCCGGCGCGTCGATATGGAGCTCGTTTGCAAACCAGTTCGAGATCGCCGCGTCGTAGGCGGCGGTTCGCGCATAGGCCTTGGCGGCAAGGCGGCGGCGCAGCGCAAGCGTGGTTGCGCCGCGATGGGCGGCGAACTCGTCGAGCACGGCCTGATAATCGTCGGCTTCGACGACTACGGCAACATCGTCATGGTTTTTCGCCGCCGCGCGGATCATCGCCGGCCCGCCGATATCGATGTTCTCGATGCATTCCGCGAACTCGGCGCCCTTCTCGATTGTCGCTTCGAATGGATAGAGGTTAACGACGAGCAGATCGATCGGCGCGACGCCGTGCGCCTTCATCGCCTGTGCGTGTTCGGGATTGTCGCGTATCGCGAGCAGACCGCCATGCACTTTCGGGTGCAGGGTCTTGACCCGTCCATCCATCATTTCGGGGAATCCTGTCAGTTCGGAAACATCCCTGACCTTCAACCCCGCGGCGGCGATCGCTTTGGCGGTGCCGCCGGTAGAGACGAGCTCGACGCCGTGGCCGGCCAAAGCGCGGGCGAATTCAATCAGTCCGGATTTGTCGGAAACAGATAACAGAGCGCGAGTTACGCGACGGAGATGGTCGGTCATGAAGGGTCCTGGCTGATAGATCAGCCCGGTAGCATGGTTTTATGGATCGTGAAACCGGGGTAGGCAGTCTGATCCGCGCTCTATAAGGGCAATTCCGGCTCGAGGCTTGTATCGCGCCGGGTTGCCGTCCCGGCGGTCGATGGGGCCGAGCGCACGAAACTCCAGCGGATCGAGGAGACGTGGCGCCAATCCTGCCGGATCACGATTTGGGCGGTGCGCCGCGGCCCGTCATTGCCGGCAAGGAAGACGCTATCTTCCAGATGCACTTTGTCGTCGAGCGCTCCGAAAACCCAGACGTCGCGGTTGGGCAGCACCAGCATGACGCCGCGTGCATCGCTTAGCCGGCTCGCCTTCACCGAGGGATGCAGATGGAACCGCAGCGCGTAATCGGTGCTGTTGTTTCTGACGCGCGCGCCGGGAGGCGATGAAACGGTATCCTCGCCATCGAGCCGCGAGCCATCGCGCGACACCATCAAGACCCGGCGATGCACGACACCGAACGCGCCGACGTAAGCGTCATGCGACGCGGTCAAGAGCTCGCCATTGGCAACCGCCTCGCGATGACTTCTCCACCAGGTCCGGGCCGCCGAGAGCGGGCGCTCCCCGAAGTAGCCGCCTCACCGCCGAAAGCTCGACGAACCTGCACGACGAGGTTTCGTGACAGGTGAGGGTGGAATGCGCCGCTGTGCTGCGCGCAAAAGGGCGCCAGCTCTCGCGCCCGGTGCCGGGCATGCCGCAACTTGTGACGATCCGGCTCGGGCCCGACGACAACTCAAACGAGAGGCAGCTGGCATGAGCATCCTGGCTGACATTGGGCGGCGGTAGCGGACCGCTATCCATGATAACCGTCATGCCGCCGGCGTCGAGGCGCTGGAAGCCGGTATGCGGCATGTTGGCCATCGGCACGCCATGCGCGTCATCGTAGGCGAGCAGCGTGGCCAGCAGATCGGATGGCGTGCTGCCCATCCCGTTGAATAATGCGAAGTTGCCGTCGCCGTGCCGGAAAAAACGCAGCATCGGCATCATTCGATCGATCGCGTTCAACAGCGCGGGGGGCGGCGCGATATTGCGGGCGGCAAAGGTTTGTCGCAGCGGTAACAAGTCGATCAATAGTTCAATCAGCGCGCCGGGATTCCGCGAGATGTGCCCGCCATCGGGCAGGATCTGCCGCTGCAGTTCTTCCGAAAGCCTTTGGCTCGCGATGCGGGTGTGCCGCGCCTGATTGGAAAGGCAGAGCGAGGTATAGCACAACGCGATCAGCACTTGCAGCCGCGGCACGCCATCGGACACGTCCTGCATGGCGAAGCGCAGGTAGCGGATCTCGCGCGTCAGGCCGCGCAGATAGCGCCGATAGAATTTTCCGTCGGTATCACCGAGAACCAGCGGCGCCTGGGAGAGCAGCGATATCACGCGGCGCGCTAGTACATCGGCGCGCAAGCCGACGGGACGTTTGCGGGGCGGAATGGAAATCCAGTCATCGACCAGCGCGCGCGCGTTGGCCCGGGTGATGGCGGTATCTGCGGCGCGCAGATGCCGCAGCCATCCAAAGCCCAGCAGCGCCACCTCCCAATCTTCCGACGGCGGCTCGAGATCGAACACCGAGCGGCCGTGGCAGGTCACGATCTTGCCGGCGAACACGAAACGGCCGGCATAGATTTCGGCGGCGCGGGTGGCATCCGCGGTGCGAAGGTCGTGCGGGGCGATGATCAGCCGGTCGGCTCGGCCCGGCCACAATCGCGACAGCGCAACCGCGCCTCTGCTGGCGCGCGCCATCGTCGACCGCACGAAGCGGCTCATCACCAGCGTCGAGATGCGTCTGGGTTGAGCGACCGACACGACTAGCCTTGATAGGGGAGGATTCCCAAATCCTTTTAATCCGGAAACGCGCCGATGACACCATCTTCGGCGCCTACCAATTGGCGCGACCGCGGCAAATCCGGTGCAAAATCAGGATTTAACCAGCCTTACGGCGTAAAAGCCGTCGAGCCCACCGAGCCGGGGGTCCTGGTGCGGCAGATGGCTTGGCAGGGTCCGTAGTTCGCCTTGCTCGGTGACGATCTCGGCTAACCCTGCCACTTCGTTTAGCTCGACAGGCGCTCGGCGCATCGCGGGCTCTGCAGCGAGTAGCGCCGTCACCGCCTGTTCTCCCTCTTCGGGTTCCAGCGAACAGGTGCAAAACACCAGCGTCCCCCCAGGCTTCAGCAGCGCGACCGCCTTTTGCAGAAGCCGCTGCTGCAACGAGGTCAGCGCGTCGAGATCGCTCTCTTGCCGCAGCCACGCCACGTCGGGATGGCGGCGGATCGTACCCGTCGAGGTGCAGGGCGCGTCGACCAGAACGCCGTCGAAACCCGCGCCGGTGTTTTCACCTTGCCACTCGATCGCGTCGGCGACCACTGTTTCCGCCTCAAGTGCGAGCCGCGTCATATTATCGCGCAGCCGCGTCACCCGCCCGGCCGACCGATCCACCGCGATGACGCGCGCACCGGCGAGAGCAAGCTGTGCGGTCTTGCCGCCGGGAGCGGCGCAGAGATCGACGATGGACTTGCCGGCAATATCGCCAAACAAACGCGCCGGCAACGCGGCCGCAGCGTCCTGCACCCACCATTGCCCCTCCTCGAATCCCGGAAGCATGGTCACCGAGCCCTGCAGCAAAGTACGCACGGTGCCGGTGGGCAGCGTCTCGCCATGCAGGCGCGTTGCCCAATGAGTTGCGTCCGATTTGACGGTGAGATCGAGCGACGGCTCGTGTCCGATCGCAAGCGCGATGTCGCGTGCGGTTGCCTCGCCGTAATGGGCGATCCAGCGCGCCAGCAGCCATGGCGGAAGATCGAGCATTTCCGATTTTACTTCCGCGATCAGCCCCTCGCCTTCGCGCGCGCAGCGGCGCAGCACCGCGTTGACGAGCCCGGCGTATTTTGCGGCGCGCCGATCCGATTGCACCAGCCGCACCGAGAGGTCGACCGCCGCATGATCGGGCACGTCCATCCAGAGGATTTGCGCAGCGCCGATCAGAAGAGCGCTTTGCGCGCGGGGCGCGTCGTTCGGAATGCCTCGATCGAGCAGTCGTGAAAGAACGTGGCCGAGAGTGCCGAGCCGCCGCAGAATAGTCGCCACCAAACGCCGCATCAGCGCGCGATCGCGATCGGGCAGCGTCTTCAATGCGGGATGGGCGGCTGCGCCGTCGAGCTGGTCGTCGAGCGTGCGGTGCTTGTGCAACACGCCATCGAGAATATCAGCGGCGATACGTCGCGCTGCGAGACCGGGCACTTCTAATGGCCGTGCGAATCTTTGGGCGGGCATGCTGGAGAGTTACTCGAAAAAAGGCAGTTCGCAGGTCAGGCGCATGCCATCATTAAGAAAGACACCTTTGCCACGGGAATATGCCAAATGTAAGAATCACCTCTTTCAATTCCGCCATCGCGCCATGATCTCTATGACAAGCTACACTCCGCATTGAGGATTGCGATGACTAACGACAGTTCAGAGCCAGTGGCCGTGACAGCGGCCGAGCCGCGAAAGACGCTGACGCCGGCGGCTCAGCGCGCGCTAGCCGAAGCTGAAGCGCGGCGCAAAGCGGCTTCTGCCAACGCCACGCCGAAGCCAAAGGAGATCCAGGGCCCGAAGGGTCCGGAACCGACCCGATACGGGGATTGGGAGAAAAAGGGCATCGCTTCCGATTTCTAAGCGCCGGGCCAAGCGCCCGATCAGTGCGTTACCACCACCGTCGCGCCAACAGGCACGCGCTCGTAGAGATCAGAAATATCTTCGTTCAGCATGCGAATGCAGCCATAGGAAACGAAGCCGCCGACCGAACCTGGCACATTGGTGCCGTGGATCGCGTAGTCGCCGCCGGCCAGTGTCATCGCCGCGACGCCCATCGGATTGCGCGGCGAGCCGCCGGGAATCACATCCGGAATCGAGGGTTTGTCACGCTTGACCTCCGCAGGAGGAGACCAGGCCGGATGGAGATATTTGCCGTCTATCCGGGTAGTGCCGGCCCATTGTTTGCCGGACTTGCCGACGCCGACCGGGTAGCGCATGGCGTGGCCTTCGTCGAGAATCAGAAACAGGCGCCGCTCATTTGTCCGCACCACAATCGTCCCGGGCGAATACTGGCCGTGCAGGGCGACCAATTGCGGTTGCGCTTCGGCCTTGTCGGCGGTCACCCATCCAGCGCCGCAAAGTGCAGCCAACGCCAACGCAATTCTGATCAACATCGCTTGCTCCGCCCGTTTGATCGCACCTGCCCGGACTTAAACACTGCCATGTTTATAAAGTGCCAAGACGCCGTGATCCTCCCGCACTCAGGGTTAACGGCGGTTGGAACCCGTGATTGAGTTCGAACCGAACTCCGCGTGCTGACAAAACCGGCATCCGACGGTCCTAACTTAGCGCGACGGCAAAAAAGATTAGCTGTTTTTTGCCAGTCTCCGCACGAC
The DNA here is from genome assembly GCA_963764155.1 of uncultured Alphaproteobacteria bacterium. Lineage (GTDB taxonomy): Bacteria > Pseudomonadota > Alphaproteobacteria > Rhizobiales > Xanthobacteraceae > Bradyrhizobium. The sequence continues at coordinate 385,183 of CAVXRI010000005.1, read as the reverse complement.
GTCGTCGAGTTGTTCGAGGTTGCGGTACTGGATCTGCACGGTGCCGCCGGGATCGCGGTGAGTGACACTGACCGCCAGTCCCAACGCGTCGCTGACGCGCTTTTCCAGCGCGACCGTGTCGGCATCTTTCACGGCGCCGCTTCGGATTTTCTGCGGCTTTCGAACCGGCACGCCCTCGACATGCGCGAGCGCCTCAGTCTCGCGGACATTCAGGCCTTGCTCGACTATGCGCTTTGCGGCAGCCGCCGGATCGGATACCCCGATCAACGCGCGGGCATGGCCGGCCGACAATTGTCCCGAGGCAATATAGGCCTGGACCTCGGCCGGCAATTTCGTCAACCGCATCATATTGGCGACATGGCTACGGCTCTTGCCGACGATCTTCGCGATGTCTTCCTGGCTGCGTTTAAAATTGTCAGCCAGCGCGTGATAGCCCTGCGCCTCTTCCAGAGCATTGAGATCTTCGCGCTGCACGTTTTCGACAATCGCGATCTCCAGCGCGTCGGAGTCGCTGACGTCAACCGGAACGATTGGCACCTCGTGCAAGCCGGCCGCCTGCGAAGCCCGCCAACGGCGCTCGCCGGCGATAATCTCGTAACGCTCATGCGCGCCCTTTACCGGGCGGACCACGATCGGCTGGATCACGCCATGCTGCTTAATCGATTCGGCGAGTTCACCGAGTTCGGCGTCGGAAAATGCCCGGCGCGGATTGCGCGGGTTGGGCTTGAGAAATTCAATCGGCACCTTGCGCTGCGTCCGCGGCCGATCGACATGCGCGGCCTCGCCGCCGACATCGCCGATCAAACTTGCAAGACCGCGGCCTAATCGCGAACGCGCTTCGTCGGCCATCGCCAGCTCCCTTGGATTCAACTTGCGCGCTCCCGTTTGACGACCTTCAAAATCCCGCGCGGTAGATGGCGGAGAAGCCTCGTCCCTAAACTACGATGCTTTCCCTGGTAGCGCGCGAGCTCGTCTCAATGTGCGCGCAGCTCGCGCTCCCGCTGGATCACTTCCGTCGCGAGCTTCAGATACGCGTCGCTGCCGACGCATTTCAAATCGTACACCAGCACGGGCTTGCCATAGGAGGGAGCTTCCGAGATACGCACGTTGCGCGGAATCATGGTCTTGTAAACCTTGGCTCCCATGAACTGCCGGACATCTGCGACTACCTGGTTCGACAAATTGTTCCGCGAGTCGAACATGGTCAGCACGATGCCGTGGATCGACAGATTGGGATTGAGCGTGGTGCGGACCTGTTCCACCGTCTGCAAAAGTTGCGACAAACCTTCGAGTGCAAAGAACTCGCACTGCAGCGGCACCAGGATTGCATCCGATGCGGCCATCGCATTCACCGTGATCAGATTGAGCGACGGCGGACAGTCGATCAGCACATAAGTGTAGTCGGAGTCTGCTGTCGTGTTCGTGTTGAGCGCGGCGATGGCGTCGCGCAGCCGGAACGCGCGGCCGGGCGTCTTGCCCAGTTCGAGCTCAAGGCCCGAGAGATCCATCGTTGATGTTGCAATGTGCAGCCTGGGCACAGCTGTCGCCACGACGGAGTCACGCAGGGGCGCATCACCCACCAGGACATCGTAAGTCGAGCAGTTGCGGTTGCGGCGATCGATGCCGAGGCCGGTCGAAGCGTTGCCTTGCGGATCGAGATCGACGATCAGCACGCGCTCGCCGATTGCCGCCAGCGCCGTCCCCAAATTGATCGCGGTGGTGGTTTTGCCAACGCCGCCCTTTTGGTTGGCTAATGCCAGAATGCGCGGATGGCGAAGCGGGGCGGGAGCTCTACTCTCTTGATAAACCTCATCTATTACGGTCATCATGGGCTGTCGCCGTTGCCTGTAGCGGATCGGTTGCGCCGTTCGATGTGGTCGAGTTCGACGACCCAGCCTTGTCCGCCCGTGCGGCTGGAATGAAGTTTCGGAGAGATATTCCAATATCTAGCGGCTTCCGTCAATTCAGCCTCTACATCTTGTCCCTTCAAGAACAGCGCCTTTGCGCCGTTTCTCAAAAGAGGTTCAGTGAAGCCTATGAGCTGATTTAGCGGAGCCAGGGCGCGCGCGCTGACGCAATCGACCGGGCTTGCAAATCTATCCACAATATCCCGGATATCCCCCAAATGGACAATCCCCGGGGAGGCGGTAACGCGAAGCGCCTCACGGAGGAAGGCGGCCTTTTTGGCATTTCGCTCGACGAGGTGGACGGTCGCACCGGGCAGGTCGGCCAAGGCGCAGGCAATGACCACACCGGGAAAGCCGCCGCCGCTACCAAGATCCGCCCAGACCTTTGCCGACGGGACGATACTGAGAAGCTGTAGCAAGTCCGCGATATGCCGGGTCCAGACCGTGGGGAGCGTCGACGGCGCGACAAGATTGGTCTTGGCCTGCCACTGCAACAGCAGATCGACAAATCGCTCGAGCCGCCCCTCCGTTTCACGTGAAACAGGGGTCAGCGCCAACGCTGCCGCCTTGTCGGCAGCGAGAGGCGAAGCGGCTACAGCTCTTGTCATGATCGGCTTTCACATCGAATGCTTGTTCCGGGATGCGAGCTGGCTTCAGCGTCTTTAGACACCGAGGCTGAGCGCGCAAACCCGGGGCGACGTGGTACAAACTGTTTCACGTGAAACGGGAGTCAGGCGCTCGCCTTCGAATTGCTGCGTCTGGCTTCGCGCCGAAGATAAGCCGCCAGAATGCCCAGTGCCGCCGGCGTCAAGCCGTCTAGTCGAGCCGCCTGCCCTACGGTCCATGGCCGCCCGGCCGCGAGCTTGGCGCGTGCTTCGTTGGAAAGTCCGGGCACCAGCCCGTAGTCGATCGCGCCAAGAACCAACCCTTCGTCGCGTCTGAAAGCCTCCACGTCAGCCGATTGGCGCTTGAGATAGACGTCATATTTCGCATCGATCTCAAGATGACCGGCAATGACTGGGTCAACGGCCGACAGTTCCGGCCAGATAGCTTTGACTTCGCTCCAGCCGACATCGGGATAGGCGAGCAGCTCGAAGGCCGACCGGCGCTGGCCGTCCTGGTTGAGCGAAAGCCCGTGCTTGGCGGCTTCGTTCGGAGTTAGGGTCAGCGACTTCGCCAGCGACTTCGCGGCGGTGAGGGCGGTCGTCTTGGTCCGGTGGTGCAGGGAACGCGCGCTCCCCACGCAGCCCAACGCAATGCCCTTTTCAGTCAGGCGCTGGTCGGCATTGTCGGCGCGCAGGGTCAGGCGATATTCCGCTCGCGACGTGAACATCCGATAGGGCTCAGTGATGCCGCGCGTCACGAGGTCATCGATCATCACGCCGACATAGCCGTCGGCGCGATCGAAGATGACGGGTTTGGCGTCGCTCGCGGCGAGGGCTGCATTCAGCCCTGCAACAAGTCCCTGAGCCGCCGCCTCCTCGTATCCCGTTGTGCCATTGATCTGGCCTGCCAGAAAAAGCCTCGGTACGCGCTTGCCTGAAGCCTCGGATCAAGCTCGCGCGGATCGACATGATCGTACTCGATCGCATAGCCCGGGCGCACCATCCGGGCCCGTTCCAGTCCTGGGATCGTCGCCAGGATCGCGCGCTGCACCTCTTCCGGCAGCGAGGTCGAGATGCCGTTCGGATAGACCGTGGGATCGTCGAGGCCTTCCGGCTCCAGGAATATCTGATGGCCGGAGCGATCGCCAAAGCGGACGATCTTGTCCTCGATCGAGGGACAATAGCGCGGACCGGTGCTTTTGATCTGCCCGGAATACATTGGCGAGCGATGCACGTTCGCCCGGATGACATCATGGGTCGCCGGCGTGGTGCGGGTGATGCCGCAATGAATCTGCGGCGTCGTGATGCGCTCGGTCAGAACAGAAAACGGCTCGGGCGGATCATCGCCCGGCTGCATCTCAACTGCGGACCAGTCGATCGAGCCGCCGTCCAGCCGGGGCGGCGTTCCGGTCTTCAGCCGGCCTAAAGCAAAACCGACGCGCTCAAACGAGGCCGATAGACCCATGGCCGGCGCCTCGCCTACGCGACCGGCCGGCCAACTTTTTTCGCCGAGGTGGATCAGCCCGCGCAGAAATGTCCCCGTCGTGATGACGACGGCCCCTGCCTGCAATTGCCGGCCACTGATCAAGCGAATGCCGTGGCCCGGCCCTCAGAGATCAGCAGCTCATCCGCCTCGCCCTCGACCACACTGAGGTTCGGCGTCCGGGAATCGGCGGCCTGCATCGCAGCCGCATAAAGCTTTCGATCGGCTTGGGCTCGCGGACCCCGGACCGCCGGACCCTTGCGCCGGTTGAGTACACGAAACTGAATGCCGGCGGCGTCGGCAACGCGTCCCATCAAGCCGTCAAGCGCGTCGATCTCGCGGACTAGGTGGCCCTTGCCCAGACCGCCGATCGCGGGATTGCAGGACATCGCACCTATGGTCGCAAACCGGTGCGTTACCAACACGGTCTTCGCGCCCAGGCGGGCGGCCGCGGCTGCTGCCTCGCAGCCGGCATGCCCGCCCCCGACGACAACGACGTCGAACAATTCTTCCCGAGAAATCATGCGGGACTTCTATCCCGACGGCGCGAGACCCGAAAGATGTTTCACGTGAAACGGCGCGAAGCTCGCTCACCTTGCCGTTACTTACAGATGAAATTCCCGAAAAATGAGGTCGAGAATATCCTCGATATCTACCCTGCCCAGCAGACGGCCGAGGGAATGGGCCGCCGAGCCCGCAACTCTTCCGCCGCCAGTTCCTCACCCTCCCCGATAATGGCGATGCTGCGCTGCAGCGAAACCGCTGCCTGCTCCAGCAATTCGCGTTGCCTCGCTCGGCCAATCAGTCCGTCGGCCTCTGACCCAAATTGCTCCTGCGCAAATCCGATCAGTGCCGAGATCAGCTCGGGGATTCCATCCCCACGACGCGCGGAAATTTTGAAGACGGCAAGCGCGCCTTTTCCCAACGCACTGCCTGGCCCTACTCCGGCCATATCGGCGCCAGCCTGTTCAAGATCGACCTTGTTTCGCACCAGCCACACCGCCGCAGCGCCTTCGTGCTGAATGGCTTGATGCGACAGAGTCCGTTAACCACAATACCAGATCGGCGTCTGCCGCTCGCTCGCGCGCCCGACGTACGCCCTCCTGCTCGACGGGATCGTCGGTATGCCGATGCCCGCGGTGTCGATAACCGTCACCGCATAGCCGTCGAGGTCGAGCTGCACCTCGATCACATCACGCGTGGTGCCGGCATGGGGCGAGACGATCGCAACTTCGCGCCGCGCCAGTTGATTTATCAGGGTCGATTTGCCGACATTCGGCGGACCGGCGATCGCGACGACGAGACCTTCGCGCAGCCTTTCGCTCCTGCCCTGCGCTGCAAGCACCTCCCGGATCTCGTTCAGCAGCGTCGTGATCTTTGCAACCGCCGGCTCGACCAGCTCCGACGGCACATCGCCCTCGTCGGAAAAATCGATACCCGCCTCGATCAGCCCAGAGGCTTCGATAATCCGCGCGCGCCAATCACGCGCCCTATCCCCGAGCAAGCCTTTCAGTTGCCGCAGCGCCTGGCGGCGTTGGCGGTCGGTATCGGCGTGAATGAGATCGTCGAGACCCTCGGCTTCGGTGAGATCGAGCTTTCCGTTTTCGAATGCGCGGCGCGTGAATTCACCAGGCTCAGCCACACGTAGGTTCTCGATCGCCGTGAGCGAAGCAAACAAAGCCGCGAGTACCGCGCGTCCGCCATGGAGATGAAATTCGGCGAGGTCCTCGCCGGTCGCGCTCGCCGGTCCCGGAAACCATAGCACCAGTGCGTCGTCGATTGGTTGGCCGGCGGCGTCACGCAGCACAGCTCGGCTGGCCATTCGCGGCCTAGGCATTTCACCAGCTAGCAAGCCCAGCGACGCGCCAGCCTGCGGCCCGGACACCCGCACGATCGCAATCGCGCTGGGAGGCCGTCCGGTCGACAGCGCAAAAATGGTTTGATCCCGCGAATGCATCGCTTCGTGTTCCCTGTCCCGCGAACATTGCAGGCCGCCATCAAATCACGCGACTAGGCCAATGGACGAGGACGTGCGCGAGGGACGCGGCGCTTCTCGCAACTATTGCTGCGCAAACCGGGCGAGCGCCCCCTCACCCGTTGAGTTCACGTCAAAAACTTAGAAGATTCAGTCGCTTACAGACTAAGAACTTCCGCCAGCCCGTCGCAAATTGCTGCGGTACATGCTGCATCAATCGTGCAGCATGGGCAATGTCAAAGCCCTTTCGGGAAAAGACGCCCCTGCCCCGTCGGTGCCTGAGCCGCGCTTCCTCGCCCTACCCTCAGGTGTTCATCGATTCGAAGAACTCGCCGTTGTTCTTGGTGTTGCGCAGCTTGTCGAGCAAGAAGTCGATCGCATCCATGGTGCCCATCGGATTCAAGAATTCGGCGCAGCACGTACATCTTTTTCAGGAGTTGCGGATCGGTGATGAGCTCTTCCTTGCGCGTACCCGAGCGCGAAATGTCGATCGCCGGGAATGTGCGCTTGTCCGAGACCTTGCGATCGAGGATCAGTTCCGAATTGCCGGTGCCTTTGAATTCTTCGAAGATCACTTCGTCCATTCGACTGCCGGTATCGACCAGCGCGGTCGCGATGATGGTGAGCGAACCGCCCTCCTCGATATTGCGCGCCGCGCCGAAAAATCGCTTCGGCCGCTGCAGCGCATTGGCATCGACACCGCCGGTCAACACCTTGCCGGATGACGGCACCACAGTGTTGTAGGCACGGCCGAGACGGGTGATCGAGTCCAGGAGGATCACGACGTCACGGCCATGCTCGACCAGACGCTTGGCCTTTTCGATCACCATCTCGGCGACCTGCACGTGACGTACTGCCGGTTCATCGAATGTGGATGACACGACCTCGCCCTTTACCGAGCGCTGCATGTCTGTGACTTCCTCGGGCCGCTCATCGATCAGCAGCACGATCAGGTAGCATTCGGGATGATTGGCCGTGATCGAATGCGCGATATTCTGCATCAGCACGGTCTTGCCGGTACGCGGCGGCGCCACGATCAGGGCGCGCTGGCCTTTGCCGATCGGCGCGACGATGTCGATAACCCGTGCAGAAAGGTCTTTTCTGGTCGGGTCGTCGATCTCCATACGGAAGCGCTGATTCGGAAACAGCGGTGTGAGATTGTCGAAGTTGACCTTGTGCTTGGATTTTTCCGGGTCTTCGAAATTGAGCGTGTTGACTTTCAACAACGCGAAATAACGTTCGCCTTCTTTCGGGCTGCGGATATGGCCTTCGATGGTGTCGCCGGTACGAAGGCCAAATCGGCGGATCTGCGAGGGTGAGACATAGATGTCATCCGGTCCCGGCAAATAGTTCGCATCCGGCGAGCGGAGAAATCCGAAACCGTCGGAGAGAACCTCGACGACGCCTTCGCCGATAATGTCGGTTTCCTGGATCGCGAGCTGCTTGAGAATGGCGAACATCAGCTCCTGCTTACGCATGGTGCTGGCGTTTTCGACCCCTTTCTCTTCCGCAAACGAGACGAGCTCGCCCGCAGTCTGAGTCTTGAGGTCTTGAAGTTTTATTTCCCGCATTGGGGTGGTCCTGTGGAGTAACGAGAGGAGGGGTGCGAGGTGGCTTAAAGAGAATGCGGACAGGAAAAAGGGAGTCCGCAGGTCTGGGCGAGGAATTCGCCGGAGAGGCTTCAAACCTGATGCGGTGGCCGGTTCACTTGTGAGGAAACCGGAGCACGACCACATCCGCCTGCGTGGGGTGGGATTTAGTCAATATAGAAAATTGGCCGATGTTCCGCAAGCGGGCCGTTGAACTCAGGGGCGAGGACTCAGGCGATCAAAATGGCTTCACCACCACCAGGACTACGATGCCGATCATTAAGATTGTAGGTACCTCGTTGATATATCGATAGAATTTCTGGCTTCGCTTATTGCGGTCGGCGGCGAAGTCCTTAACGCAGCGGGAAAAAAACCCGTGGACGCCCGACAACACGATCACCAGAGCGAGCTTTGCCTGCAACCAGCCGGAGGAAAACCAGTGGCCGCTCCAGGCCAGATACAAGCCTGCCAGCCAGGTCACGATCATGGCCGGATTGATAATTGCCTTGAGCAACCGGCGTTCCATCGTCTTGAACGTCTCGGACTGCTTTGAGCCCGCTTCCGCCTCGCAATGATAGACGAACAGACGCGGCAGATAGAGCATGCCCGCCATCCACGAGATGACGGCGATGATGTGCAGCGCCTTGATCCATTCGTACATCGAGCCGACCTTGTCGGGGCGACGCTTGCATCAACGTCACCACAGCTTCGATGTCCGCTTTGCGCCGCGACTTATCCGCAAGCAAGCCTTCCTCTAAACTAATTTTAAAATCTTAAGGTTTAAGTCTAGGTAGCGGTGGATTGAACTCATGGAAAACTGTCCCGACGATGTCGGATGGTTCTTCACATCCATCAACAATCGGGGCGAGGGCAGGGCTCATGGTGAGAACGCGACTGCTTTCAGGTGCTTGCGTTGTTCCATGATCAGGTTATGGAGAGACAAGTCCACATCAGCCCACTATCATCGTCACAGCCGGGCAGAGTTTTCCTTGACGGTGGGGGTGTGAACAAGAAGCCGGGTTATCCCTGACCTGCGAGAACACGACCGATTATCGTCACCGAGTTCCACAGGCATTCACAGGACACACAGGGTTCAAGGTGCCCACATCAGGCAATTATTTTCACCTTCATCTGGTCTCTGATTCGACCGGCGAGACACTCATCACCGTGGCGCGCGCGGTCGCGGCGCAGTACGCCAATGTGACGCCGGTCGAACATGTTTACCCGCTGGTGCGCAGCCAGAAGCAGCTCGATCGCGTGCTCGATGAAATCGAGGAAGCGCCTGGCATCGTGCTGTTTACCTTGCTCGAGAAGGATCTCGTCAGTCGGCTCGAAGCCAAATCCAAGGAAATGAATATTCCGAGCCTGTCGATCATTGGCCCGGTCATGCAATTGTTCGAAGCTTATCTGGGCGCAGCGACAACGGGACGTGTTGGCGCGCAGCACGTGCTGAATGCGGAATACTTCAAGCGTATCGATGCTCTGAACTACACCATGATCCATGACGATGGTCAGCACGTCGAAGGCCTGGAGGACGCCGATGTGGTTCTGGTCGGAGTATCCCGCACATCGAAGACGCCGACCTCAATCTATCTCGCCAATCGCGGCGTCCGCACCGCCAACGTTCCATTGGTGCCGGGCATTCCGGTTCCACATCAACTGGAGGCGCTGAAGAAACCGTTGGTGGTGAGCCTGCACGCGACGCCGGAACGCTTGATTCAGGTCCGGCAGAACCGGCTGTTGAGCATGGGCGCGGCGTCCGGCAACGACGAATATATCGATCGCCAGGCCGTCACCGATGAGGTTGCGTTCGCGAGACGCCTTTGCGCCAGGTTCAATTGGGCCCAACTCGATGTGACGCGGCGCTCGATCGAGGAAACCGCTGCGGCTGTTCTGAAACTCTATACGGACCGCCAGCGTAACCGGCTTACGGAATGATGGCTGGACCATGACTCTCTGGCGCGGAAACGATCCGCTCATTCTGGCCTCGCAAAGCCGAGCACGACAGATGCTGTTGGGCAACGCCGGCATTCTGTTCGAGGCGATACCCGCCGATATTGATGAGCGCGCCGTTCAGCAAGCATCGAAACTTTCCGCGCCTGATGAGATCGCAGCACTGCTGGCGCGTGAGAAAGCCCTTGCCGTGTCCGCGCAACAGAGCGGCAGATATGTCGTCGGCGCCGACCAAACGCTGGCGCTCGGCAAACGCCTGTTCAGCAAACCCGCAGGCCGGGCCCAGGCCGGCGAACAACTGCGCGCGCTTGCAGGTCACACCCACAAACTTGTTTCCGCCGTTGCGGTTGCTCGCGACGGCAAGATATTGTTCGAGCACACCGCGATCGCCGAGATGTCCATGCGGCGCCTGAGTGAGGCGGAAATAGCCGCTTATCTGGATGAAGCAGGGGAGGCCGTTACCTCCAGCGTGGGTGCCTATCAGCTTGAGGGACTTGGCGTTCACCTGTTCGAAAGCATCGCGGGCGATCACTTCACCATCCTTGGCATGCCGCTGCTGCAGCTGCTGGCGTTCTTGAGAACTGAGGGACTGCTTGCGGTATGAATAATGTCGAGGCCATCATTCCATGCTGATCCTGGGTCTGACCGGTTCGATCGGGATGGGGAAATCCACCACCGCAAAACTGTTCGCCGAGGCGGGCGTGCCGGTGTACGACGCGGATGCGACCGTCCACAAAATCTATCAAGGTGAAGCGGTCCGGGCCGTCGAGGCTGCGTTCCCGGGCACCACTGCGGCCGGCAAGGTCGACAGGGCAAAGCTCTCGGCCAAAGTCGTGCACGATCCAGAGGCGATGAAGCGACTCGAGCAGATCGTGCATCCTTTGTTGCGCAGCTATCACCAGAAGTTTCTTGAAGACGCCGAACGTTCGGGCGCGCCTGTCGCCGTGGTCGATATTCCCTTGCTGTTCGAGACCGGCGGGGGAAAGCGCGTCGACGCAGTGGTGGTGGTCACGACTTCGCCGGAACAGCAGCTTGAGCGGATTCTCGCGCGGGGCACCATGACACGCGAAGCCCTCGATACCATTCTGGCGCGGCAATTGCCCGACGCCGAGAAACGCAAGCGCGCCGATTTCGTGGTGGATACTTCGCACGGTCTCGATCCCGTGCGTGCGCAGATCCGGGACATTCTGGAGCGTGCTGTTAAGATGCCGCGGCGACGAGCCTGATTTGTTATTTCTCCGCGGCTGAAACATCATGCGCGAAATTGTTCTCGATACCGAAACCACCGGCCTCGATCCGCTGCGCGGCGATCGACTGGTCGAGATCGGCTGTGTCGAGATTTTCAATCGCATGCCGACCGGCCAGACGTTTCATCGGCACATCAACCCCGAGCGCGATATGCCGGCCGAGGCTTTTGCCGTGCACGGTCTCTCCGGCGCGTTCCTTTCGGGCAAGCCGCTGTTTGCCGAAGTGGTCGAGGAATTTCTGGAGTTCATCGCGGACTTGCCGCTGGTGATCCACAACGCTTCGTTCGACATCAGCTTCATCAACGTGGAGCTTGATCGCATCAAGCGTGCGCCGATCGCGCGCGACCGGTTGGTCGATACGCTCTTGCTGGCCCGGCGCAAGCATCCGGGCGTCTCAAATCGTCTGGATGATCTCTGTTCGCGCTATGCGATCGACAATTCCCGCCGCACCAAGCATGGCGCGTTGCTCGATGCCGAGCTTCTGGCGGAAGTCTATATCGATCTGATCGGCGCCCGGCAATCGCAGCTTGTGCTGGCTTCCGAAGCCCGCGAAATACGGCTTGGCACACCGGGTGAAATGCCTCGGCGTCAACGCGAGGCACCGCTTGCGGCGCGCGTCACCGATGCTGATCGCGAGGCCCATCGCGCGTTCATCGCGACGTTTGGCGAAAAACCGATCTGGAACGATTTCCTCAACCTCTGAACGATCAGCCCACCAATCAAGCGCGGCCTGTTTGGCGATCGAGTGCGAGACCTAGCTCGGCTTCACCCCGGAGGCCTGCTGGGCAGCGGCCTGCCGTTCGATGTTCTGGCGGTACAGACCGACAAAATCGACCGGGTCCAGCATCAGCGGAGGGAACCCGCCGTCACGAACGGCAGTGGCGATGATCTCTCGGGCGAACGGGAACAACAGCCGGGGGCATTCAATCATGATCAGCGGGTGCAGGTTTTCCTTTGGCACGTTCAGGATCCGGAACACGCCCGCATAGGCCAGATCGAAGCTGAACATCACCTTACCGGCATTTTCTGCCTTGCCTTCGACCGAAAGCGTCACTTCGTATTCGGTTTCAGCGATATTGTTGGCGCCGACATTGATCTGGATGTTGATCTGCGGGGGCTGCGGCTGCGGCCCCAGCGACCCTGGCGCGTTCGGGTTTTCGAACGACAGGTCCTTGGTGTACTGAGCCAGCACATTCAGTTGGGGAGGAGCTGAATCCGGAGGGCTGCCGTTGCCGTTTGTCATGAGATTTCTCCTGGCTCAAGTGCCATGTAGGGCGAGTGGCTATCATGGCGACGCCTTACCCCACAAGCAGGACGGTGGTATTGCGGCGACAGAAAGCCGGGAACGGGCCCGCCTCGATCGCCCCGGCAGCACATCAGGCGCAAATCGCAGGTCACCGGGCTTCTTAAACGATTGAATACGCGCGATTTCCGGGCAGGATCGGATTTCCCCTCGCGACCAAAACGCGCTACACTTCCAGCTACACTTTACCTTGCGCCCAAACGCGCCTTGGCCGGGCAGTATTTCGTGCCTACATCCTCGCGAGCGCAATCGGTGATGTAGTCTCGACGGGCACTTAGCGCCGGGCTTTCCTTGCGAGAGGAACGGCTCTACCGCGGACCTCCGTTGCCGGCAGAGACCAGAAAGCGAAACGACGTGGATATTTACACTATTATCTTCCTGGCTCTGGCCGTCTTTATTTTCCTGCGGCTGCGCAGCGTTCTCGGACAGCGTACCGGCAATGAGCGGCCGCCGTTCGATCGCACGGCCCGCAATGCCGTGCAGGGCGCGCAGGACAACAACGTCGTCTCCATGCCGGGCAAGACGATCGACCAGGCGCCGCTGGCGCCGACCGCCGACGTGATACCGCCGACCGATCGATGGAAGGGCTTGGCCGAGCCGGGCACTGCGCTCGCACAAGGGCTCGATGCGATCGCCGCGCAGGATTCCTCGTTCGACCCGCGACATTTCATCAGCGGCGCTCGGGGCGCCTATGAAATGATTGTGCTCGCGTTCGCCAATGGCGATCGCCGCGCGCTGCGGGACCTGCTTTCCTCCGAAGTTTACGAAAGCTTCGAGGCGGTTATCAGGGACCGCGAGAAGCACGAGCAAAAGACGGAAACCCGTTTCGTTTCGATCGATAAGGCTGAACTGGCAGGCGCGGAAATGCGCGATCGTTCGGCGCAGCTCACGGTTCGTTTCGTCTCGCAGATGATCTCGGTCACTCGGGACAAGACCGGCACCATCGTCGACGGCAATCCTGATAAGGTCGCGGATATCACTGATGTCTGGACTTTCGCCCGGGACACCACCTCACGCGATCCGAACTGGAAGCTCGTTGGGACGGGAAGCGGCCACTGACCCGCGTTGGTTGACGCGATGCGCAGCGGCCCTTGTCGTAACCGCCGTCGCGACGGCGATTGCATGGTCGCTGGTTCCATTTGCCGGGCATAGTGCGCGCGCTCCAAACGCCCATCCGCATCTGCCGTATCCGCGTCTCGCTTTTCCGGTCGAAATCAGCGGGAGCCAATACATCCCACTACACTGGACCGATATCCCTGGCTGGATCGACGACGATCATCTGGCCGCCTATCAGGCGTTTCGCTCAAGCTGCAAGCCGATAGCCGCGCAACACGCGCTGCCCGCAAGTTCCAGTTCTTCAAATATCAACCCTTCAGGTTTCAAGCCGTTGGGCGTTTCGCTGCGCGAACCGTGCCGAGCGGCGAGGGCCACGGAAATGTCCGACGGAGCCCGTGCGCGCGCTTTCTTCGAAGAGCATTTCACCCCGCTGCAAATCTCGAGGCTTGGGGAAGGGGACGGCTTTGTCACCGGTTATTATGAGCCGATTCTTGAGGGCTCGCGGACGCAGAGCGATACCTACAACGTTCCTGTGTATCGCCGTCCTTCGAATCTGTTCGTCCGCGGCTTCAAGCAAAGCTCGCCCGATCTGCCGAACAAGGGCCAGGTCTTTCGCAAGATAGGTCGCCGCAAGCTCGTGCCTTATTACGATCGCGCTCAAATCGAGGACGGCGCGATCGCCGGCCGTGGTCTTGAGATTTGCTGGCTCAAGAACCAGACGGATCTGCTGTTTGCCCAGATACAGGGCTCGGCAAGGATACTGCTTCAGGACGGCTCGACAATCCGCATCAACTACGATGCGCATAATGGCTATCCATATACGGCCGTCGGTCGCGTTCTGATTGATCGTGGCATCATCCCGAAAGAGGAGATGTCGATGCAGAGGATCAGGGAGTGGATGGATCAGAATCCCGATGGGGCCAGCGAGTTGCGCCGCCAAAACCGCTCTTACGTGTTCTTCAGGCAGGTGCAGCTCTCCGACAAGGACGAAGCGGTCGGCGCACAGGGCGTCCCGCTGACGCCGGGCCGGTCGATCGCCGTCGACAAGTCACTGCATGCTTACGGCACCCCGTTTTTTATCGCTGGCGAGCTACCGATCGAATCCGAGAAGTCGAAAACCCCGTTTCGGCGGTTGATGATCGCCCAGGACACCGGATCGGCGATAACGGGCCCGGCGCGGGCCGATCTTTATTTCGGCGCGGGAGCGGATGCGGGTAAAGTGTCGGGCCGGCTTCGGCATAACATGCGCTTTATGATTCTCGTACCGAAGAGCCTTGATCCGGCCGCGCGCGGTCGCAAGATGCCGCTGCCCGAAGCGCGGCCGTCGGAAAAAATCGCACGGCTGTTTCCGCCAGCGGATCCGGCAAAAGAAAAACCGAGTCCGCAATCTTCCGTGCCGCGCGGCTCGGCGGAAACCGCTAAGGCTCAAGAACCAGCCAAGGGCGCGACGGCGGAGCCGGCTCAGCCTTCGGCTGCCGCCCGGCCTGCGTCAAACTCAGCTTCGATCGTGCCGGTACCGCTGCCGGAACCTCGGCCGGCGCTCGAGCCGGTTTCTCGCGAAGCCCGTCGCCGCCATCATCTTCGCGGCAGCAGATGAAACGACCTCCGTCACGTTCGGACCTCGAATTATCGGATCAGCCGCGCCGCAAGCGCGCGCTGAGCGATGAAGAGCGCGTGCTGTGGGAGAGCATCGTCAAGCAAATCAATCCGCTCCGGAAAAAAGCGCGCGTCGCAAAGGCGCAACCTGCCCCGCTCGCGGAAAAACGGCCCGCAGCCACGGTGAGATCATCGGCAACAGCGCAAACCCAACGTGCAACGAAACCTGCTGCTATTCCGCCGCTGGCGCCGCTCGGACGGCGGGACCGCTCGCGGCTTTCGCGCGGCGGCCACGAGATCGATGCAAGACTGGACCTGCACGGCATGACGCAGACGCGCGCCCATCGCGCGTTGCTTGGCTTTTTGCAACGCGCCCATCATGACGGCCTGACCTTCGTGCTCGTCATCACAGGCAAAGGCAAGGCGGGTGGCGCTGAGTCCGAGCGCGGCGTGCTGCGCCGCCAGGTGCCGCAATGGCTGAGCCTGCCGGAATTCCGTTCGCTGGTGATCGGCTTTGAGCAGGCGCATATCGGCCATGGCGGCGAGGGCGCGCTTTACGTGCGTGTCAGGAAATCGAGGCTGTGAGCACGCCGCCCCTAATGACGGCGTTCGGCGGAAGCCGGGTCAGAACGGTCGTATGATTCCAACGCGGGGGATTATTGTGACGATCCAGCCGAGAGCCCTGGTGTTGCGGTCAGCGGTCGATATCGGGGCGGCGATCTTCGTAGCCGGCAATGTCTTTACCGCATGCAGGATCAGGAACATGCAGACGGCCCAGTTCGATATCCATCGCGAGTAGTCGAACACTATCGCGAACATCACGAGGTAGCCGAAGCTCACGCCGACCAGGGCCGCGATCACCAGGCGGCGATGCCAATCCTCCCGGAGTACCCCGATCAGGTCTGCAAAATATCGCCATAGCGGAGCGTGCAGCCAGATCAACAATGCAAATACCGGAGTGCCCAGGATGTTCGACGGCAGTCGCGCCCAGGTATCGTGAATCTCCCTCGCAAGCGGCTGATACCAGATATAGCTGAAGCTCAGCAGGTTAGTCCGCGACGGATCGGCCATCTTGCTATGCAGATAAGTGACAAATTCCGTCTCCGGTATCGACATCGATCCCCAGAATTGCGCCGCCAGAAACAGTGCACCGATGCAGGCAATCGCTACCAGGCCAACCGTCACGTTCTTCCGGCCCAAGCTTTGCGGGACATAATATCTGAGCACGACGATTACGGCGATAGTCGGCACGTACATCAGCAGATGGATGTGGTGGATCAGAACGAGGATCATCGACAACAGCGCGGCGAGAATGACAAAGCCGATCGAGCGCGCGGGCACGATCAGCAGACATAGCGCCGCTGCGCAGCCGTAGATGTCGAAATGGCCGAGCGAAAACATGAAATTTTTCAGGAAGAACGGCGAACCCGCCATGAACGTGAATAGCGGAAGATGCTTCTTGTCAAAGCCGAACGTGCGCCGGAACAGCCGCACGAACAGGCCGAGCGTAATCAGCCAAACGGCTCCGCTCAGCGCGAACACCAGCCACACCGGAACCGTGGAAGAGAACAGAGAAACGAGCGCGCCGATCAACGCGCGCTTGGTGAAGCCGAAATGATAGTCGACCAGCAGATGAATATAGGGGACGTAGGGCTGAAGCCTGATCTTGTACAGAAACACCCCGATCAGCACGGCGGCGTTGACGGCAAGCATCAAGCGCCAGGGGTTTTCCCGCACATGGAAATACATTCGGCGCCCCAAACAGCGTCCATCAACCGCGCACTATCACACGTCGTAAGCGACGCGCAACGCGCTTGATTGTCCGGCGGCGTCCAGCCGAGCAAAAAGTCTCACGCAGCTCTGCGTGAAAGATGCCGTAACACCCTAAAGGATGAACCGGCTCAGATCGGCATTCTTGGCGAGATCGCCGACATGCTGCTGAACATAGCCCGCATCGACCTGGATGGTTTCGCCGTTGCGGTCGGGCGCGGAGAACGAAATCTCGTCCAGCACGCGCTCCATCACGGTCTGCAACCGCCGCGCGCCGATGTTCTCGACGCTGGAATTCACCGCGACCGCGATATCGGCGAGCGCGTCGATGGCGCCGTCGGTGATGTCGAGGGTCACGCCCTCGGTCTGCATCAGCGCGACATACTGCTTGATCAATGAGGCCTCGGGCTCGGTCAGGATGCGCCGCATGTCGTCGCGGGTCAGCGCCTGCAGCTCCACGCGGATCGGCAGCCGTCCTTGCAACTCCGGCAGCAGGTCCGAAGGTTTTGCAATGTGAAACGCTCCCGAGGCGATAAACAGGACGTGGTCGGTCTTGACCGCGCCGTGCTTGGTCGAAACGGTGGTGCCTTCGATCAGCGGCAACAGGTCGCGCTGCACGCCCTCGCGGGAGACATCGCCGCCAACGCGGCCGTCGCGCACGCAGATCTTGTCGATCTCGTCCAGGAACACGATCCCGTTGTTCTCGACCGCGCCGATTGCTTCCTGCACCAGTTGATCGTTGTCGAGCAGCTTGTCCGATTCCTCGTTGACGAGAATTTCGTGCGAGCCTTCGACAGTCAACCGGCGCGTCTTGGTGCGCCCGCCGCCCAGCTTGCCGAAGATGTCTCCGATCGAGACCGCGCCCATCTGCGCGCCCGGCATGCCCGGAATTTCGAACATCGGCATGCCGCCGGAGGATTGCGTCTCGACCTCGATTTCCTTGTCGTTGAGCTCGCCGGCCCGCAGCTTCTTGCGAAAGGAATTGCGCGTCGCGGCGCTGGAATTGGCGCCGACCAGCGCATCCAGCACGCGCTCCTCGGCGGCAATCTGGGCGCGGGCGTGAACGTCCTTGCGTTTGCGCTCGCGGGTCTGCGCGATTGCGACTTCGACGAGATCGCGGATGATCTGCTCGACATCGCGCCCGACATAGCCGACCTCGGTGAATTTCGTGGCTTCAACCTTGATGAAGGGAGCGCCGGCGAGTTTCGCCAACCGTCGCGCGATTTCGGTCTTGCCCACCCCGGTCGGCCCGATCATCAGGATGTTTTTCGGGAGCACCTCTTCGCGCAAGGAGCCGGAAAGCTGCAGCCGCCGCCAGCGATTGCGCAGCGCGATGGAGACCGCGCGCTTGGCGTCTCCCTGGCCGACGATGAAGCGGTCAAGTTCGGATACGATTTCGCGGGGGGAAAAGTCGGTCATATCACTTTAGCTAGGATTTCAATGCGGCGAGGACAAGCCGTATTTCGAAGCTATCGGAGCCAGGCCGTAGCTTGCGAGACGCCATCGACGATCAGCCGCCCAGCGTTTCTATCGTCACATTACGATTGGTATAGACACAGATATCGGCGGCGATATCGAGCGCGCGGCGCACGATCGTCTCGGCGTCCTTGTCCGTCTCCGTAAGTGCGCGGGCTGCGGCCAGCGCATAATTGCCGCCCGAGCCGATCGCCATTACGCCGGCTTCCGGCTCCAGCACATCGCCGGTGCCGGTCAGGACCAGCGAGACCTCCTTGTCGGCGACGATCATCATCGCCTCGAGCCGGCGCAAATAGCGATCCGTCCGCCAGTCCTTGGCGAGCTCGACCGCCGCCCGGGTCAATTGCCCCGGATACTGCTCGAGCTTGCTTTCCAGCCGCTCGAACAGCGTGAAAGCGTCGGCGGTGGCCCCGGCAAATCCGCCGATAACGTCGCCCTTGCCGAGCTTGCGCACCTTCTTGGCGTTGGACTTGATCACCGTCTGGCCGATCGAGACCTGGCCGTCGCCTCCGATCACGACCTTGCCGCCCTTGCGGACGGTTAAAATGGTGGTGCCATGCCAAACCGGCATTTGATCCTGTGATGCCTTCATAAGATGCCCTCGCGTCGGCTCAGATTTAGGGGTTGGCGGACCCGGATACAATCGGCGGTTTGAGCGTTTGAGCCTGCCCGGAGCCTGGTCCCACCGGCGTCCGCTAACGACGGGTGGCGGAATCCGGTCACCATAGGCCGAAGTAGAGCCTTCGGAGCGTCATCCCGCCGTAGCGAAGGCTAGATCAGCCTGTTAAAAGGGCCGCGTTTTCGGCACTGAAGTCTTGTCGGTTCTGATTGAATTGAACCGGACTCTAGCCTTCTGTTTTGACGCGTTTTCTTCATGCGAACCGGGGTCCGACTTCGCTCGAAAACGCTTTGGGAAAGCAATTCTGATGCGCACTGCGACCATCAAGCGCAAAACCAAGGAAACCGATATCGAGGTCAGCGTGAACCTCGACGGCTCGGGCGTGGCTGATATCTCGACCGGCATCGGCTTCTTCGATCATATGCTCGATCTGCTGGCCCGGCATTCGCGAATCGACATAAAGGTGAAGGCGGTCGGCGACCTTCACATCGACCATCATCACACCACTGAAGATGTCGGAATAGCACTTGGCCAGGCCGTGAAGCAGGCGCTTGGCCCGATGGCCGGTATCGGCCGCTACGCCTCGATCCATATGCCCATGGACGAGACGCTGTCGCGCGTCGTGATCGACATTTCGGGGCGGCCGGTGCTGGTGTTCAAGGTGGAGTTTCCGCGCGACAAGGTCGGCGCCTTCGACACGGAACTGGTGCGCGAGTGGTTCAACGCCTTTGCCATGAATGCCGGCGTGACTTTGCACGTGGAGACCCTATATGGCGAGAACAGCCATCACATCGCCGAGTCCTGTTTCAAGGGTCTGGCAAGGGCGTTGCGCGCGGCGGTCGCGATCGATCCACGGGCGGCCGGTGAGGTGCCGTCCACCAAGGGTCGGATCGGCGGCTAGGCGCTTTACTCGCGGCGGAGAACTACGATGCCGGTCTATACTGTTCATGCTCCCGCGACGAGCGGCGCGGACCTCCGCGCGACCGACAGATTCGTTTTCGTTCGCGACGGCTTTCATTTCTGGGCCATGATCTTCGGCCCGATCTGGCTTGTCTGGCATCGGCTCTGGCTGGCGCTGATCGGATGGGTGATTTTCGTTATTGCGCTTGACCTTGTGCTGTCGAGCCTCGGTGTCGGCTCGACCGAGATTTTTTTCGCCAATTTCTTGCTCGCGCTGCTGACCGGATTTGAAGCGGCAAGCCTGCAGCGCTGGACGCTCTCGCGCCGTAACTGGCGTCAGCTCGACGTTGTCGTGGGCGAGGATGCGGAGGCGGCGGAGCGGCGCTTTTTCGATCGCTGGAGCGCCCGCCACCGTACGCCGGGCTTCGATGAATCGGCCGTCGATCGCGGTTCGCCGCCGCCGACGCGGGATGTTCCGGGCCAGCCGTTCTCGAAGCCGTCTTCCCATTCGCCGGCGGCGCAGGACGATGGGATCATCGGGTTGTTTCCGGAACCGGGAGGCTCGCGGTGAGCGTTGCCATCATCGACTACGGCTCGGGTAACCTGCACTCCGCCGCGAAAGCGTTTGAGCGCGCCGCGCGGGGCATGGAAACTCCGCCGAAGATCGTCGTCACCCGCGATCCCGAGACGGTGTTTCGCGCCGACGCCATCGTGCTGCCCGGGGTCGGTGCCTTTGCGGATTGCCGCCGCGGGCTGGACGCGCTTGATGGCATGATGGAGGCGATGACTGAAGCGGTGCGCGCCAAGGCGCGGCCGTTCTTTGGAATCTGCGTCGGCATGCAATTGATGGCGACCCGCGGCAAGGAGCACGTCACGACGGATGGCTTCAACTGGATCAAAGGCGATGTCGAAAAGATCACGCCGCGCCAGGAGAATTTGAAAATACCTCACATGGGCTGGAACACGCTCGACCTGCTCCGGGAGCATCCGGTGCTGGAACGTTTGGAGCTGGGGCCAAAGGGTCGCCACGCCTATTTCGTGCACTCTTACCACCTCAATGCCGCCAACGAGGCGGACGTGCTGGCGTGTGCGGATTACGGTGGTCCGGTGACCGCGATCGTCGGCAAGGACACCGCGATCGGCACACAATTTCACCCGGAAAAAAGCCAGCGCTTCGGCCTGACCCTCATTTCGAATTTCCTGAAGTGGAAACCGTGATCCTCTTTCCCGCAATCGACCTGAAGAACGGCCAGTGCGTGCGTCTCGAGCAGGGCGACATGGCGCGGGCGACGGTGTTCAACCTGGACCCTGCCGCACAGGCGCGCGCTTTCGCTGCCCAGGGTTTCGAATACCTGCATGTGGTGGATCTCGATGGCGCGTTTGCCGGCAGGCCAATGAACGCGAACGCGGTTGAGGCGATGCTGAAAGCGGTCGCCATACCGGTGCAACTCGGCGGTGGCATTCGCGACCTCGCGACGATTGAGGCTTGGCTGGACAAGGGCGTCGCGCGCGTCATCATCGGCACCGCGGCGGTGCGCGCCCCCGAACTGGTAAAGAGCGCCGCGCGTAAATTTCCCGGCCGCGTCGCGGTCGGGCTCGATGCGCGCGAGGGCAAGGTCGCGGTCGAAGGCTGGGCCGCAAGCTCCGAAGTGACCGTGCCCGAAATAGCGCAGCGCTTCGAAGACGCCGGCGTTGCCGCCATCATCTTCACCGATATTGCCCGTGACGGACTTCTAAAGGGCCTCAATCTCGAGGCGACCATTGCGCTCGCCGAGCGGATAAACATTCCTGTAATCGCATCGGGCGGCTTGGCGTCCATTGAAGACGTCAAGGCGATACTGGCGCCGACCGCGAGCAAGCTCGCCGGAGCGATCGCCGGCCGTGCGCTCTATGACGGTCGGCTTGATCCGGCGGCTGCGCTGGCGTTGATCCGCCATGCGCGCGCGGCGGCTTAGAGCATGACGCTGCTCGATAGGAGGCTCTCATGTTCAAGGTGCGCGTGATCCCCTGCCTCGACGTCAAGGACGGACGGGTGGTCAAGGGCGTCAACTTCGTCGATCTGCGCGACGCCGGCGATCCCGTCGAAGCGGCCATCGCCTATGACGCCGCCGGCGCCGACGAGCTCTGCTTCCTGGACATCACCGCAACGCACGAGAATCGCGGGATCATGCTGGATATCGTCCGACGCACGGCGGAAGCCTGCTTCATGCCGCTCACGGTCGGCGGCGGGGTCCGCAGCATCGACGATATCCGCACGTTGTTGCGGTCCGGCGCCGACAAGGTCTCGATCAACAGTGCCGCGGTCAGCCGTCGCGAGTTCGTTAAGGAAGGGGCCGAGAAATTCGGCGGGCAGTGCATCGTGGTCGCCATCGACGCCAAGCGCGTCAAGCGCGGCGGCGGGTCGGAGCGTTGGGAAATTTTCACCCATGGCGGGCGCAAGTCCACCGGGATCGATGCCATCGAATACGCCCAGGAGGTGGTTTCGCTGGGCGCTGGAGAAATCCTGCTGACCTCGATGGACCGCGACGGCACCAGGCAGGGATTTGATCTGCCTCTGACGCGGGCGATCGCCGATAGTGTTGTCGTACCGGTGGTGGCCTCCGGAGGCGTCGGCAACCTCGATCATCTGGTCGACGGCATCCGCGAAGGCCACGCGACCGCGGTGCTGGCCGCTTCGATCTTCCACTTCGGGGAATTTACCATTCGACAGGCCAAGGAGCACATGGTGTGCGCCGGGCTGCCGATGCGGCTCGATCCCTGACGACTTCGGTTGTTAAAAGTGCTACATCGGCAGGAACGGTGACCGAGGGCGAGTATTGGGTTTGAGTTGATGCCGCGTTTCACGATTTACGATCTGGCTGCCACAATCGACGCCCGCGCGGCCTCCGGTGGAGAGGCGTCCTATACCCGCAAGCTGCTGGACAAGGGCCCCGAACATTGCGCAAAGAAATTCGGCGAGGAGGCAGTTGAGACGGTGATCGCCGCGGTTGAAAACGATCGCGGTCATCTGATTGCCGAAAGCGCGGACCTGCTGTTTCATTGGCTGGTTGTGTTGAAGTCGCGCGGCGTGAAGCTTGAAGAAGTCGAGACCGAGCTGGGGAAGCGCACGACAATGTCCGGACTTGAGGAAAAGGCCTCGCGAAAGCGAGATTAGAGCGTTTTCGAACGAAGTGGAGCCCGGTTTTTAATCAGAAGCGACTTAGCGCACTGATCCCGCAAGGCGGACAACGAGCGCATTCAACCTAGAGGCGGTTATGGATATCCGCGCACCCGACCAGAAATATAACCCGTACCGGATTTTTTCGCGGGACCAGTGGGCGCGGCTGCGCGACGACACGCCGATGACGCTCGAGCCGGGCGAGTTCGAGCGGCTTCGATCCCTGCATGACCGCCTCGACCTGAAAGAAGTCGAGGACATCTACCTGCCGCTATCGCGGCTGCTGTCGATCTATTTCGATGCGACCAGTCGCCTCTATCAGGCGCAGCGCCAGTTTCTCGGCATCCAGGATCGCAAGATGCCCTACATCATCGGCGTCGCCGGCTCGGTCGCGGTCGGAAAATCCACCACCGCGCGCGTGCTGCAGGCCTTGTTGGCGCGCTGGTCGCCGCGGCCCAAGGTCGATCTGGTGACCACGGACGGCTTCCTGTTTCCCAATGCCGCGCTCGAACGGCAGGGCCTGATGCAGAAAAAAGGCTTTCCTGAAAGCTACGATTTGCAGCTGCTGCTGTCGTTCCTGAGCGACATCAAGGCGGGGCGGCGGCCGGTGCGAGCGCCCGTCTATTCACATCTGACCTACGACATTATCCCGAACGAATGGATCGAGATCGACCGGCCGGATATTCTGATCGTCGAGGGGGTCAACGTCCTGCAGACCGGCCGGCTCCCGCGCGACGGTCAGGCGGTCCCTGTGGTGTCGGACTTCTTCGATTTCTCCGTTTACATCGACGCCGAGGAACCGGTGCTTCGTGCCTGGTATGTGCGGCGGTTTCTGGCGCTGCGCGATACCGCTTTCCACGATCCGCGGTCGTATTTCCATCGCTATGCGCTGCTCTCGGACGAAGAGGCCGAGGCGACCGCGCTCGCGATCTGGGAACGGACCAACCGCGCCAATCTTGAGGACAACATCCTGCCGACGCGCCCGCGCGCGACGCTGATCCTCAAAAAAGGCGCGGATCACGTCGTGGAGACGGTGGCCCTAAGGCGGTTGTAAAGCGCACGGCCGCTTTCGCCAGGCCTCAACAATGCCGGCTGCCTAGGCCGCGACATCCCGCGCGGCGGTTAGATCCGCCAACGCCTCGGCAAGCTTTTCCCGATCGACGGGCTTGATCAGGAAACCGTCCATGCCGGCTTCGAAACAGGCATAGCGATCTTCCACCATCGCGTTCGCCGTGAGCGCCAGGATCGGCGTGCGCCGTGCCGGCTGGCCGGCTTCGAGGGCGCGAATGCGTTTGGCGGTTTCGATGCCGTCGAGTTGCGGCATCTGGATGTCCATCAGCATGAGGTCATAGGGAGCGCCGGCGGATTTCGCCGCCAGCCAGGATTCCAGAGCGGCCTCGCCATTGGTCGCGATCACCGCGTGGTGCCCGAGCCGGGTCAGCAGCGAACGCATCAACAGCGCATTGATCTCGTTGTCCTCGGCGACCAGAACTGAAAGGCCCGGGGCCTGAGCGGACGCCGGCGACACGGCGGGATCGGCCTCGATCAGGGGGTCCCCGGCGAGACCGGGCGCGACCACTTCGGGTGTCAACGACAGGCGGGCCGCGAGCGAAGCGGCGCGGAGCGGCTTGACCAGATAGCCGGTGAAAGCGGAGGAGGGTTGAAGCTCATGGCGCGTGGCCGGCGTAAACATCAGGATCCGCTGCGCTGCATGCGACCGCGCGGTTTTGCCGACCTGATCGACCTCAGTCGCTCCGAGCCCGCAATCAATCAGAACGGCATGCCAGGAGCGTTCGGGCAATAAGGCGATCGCTACCGCGACATCGTTCACCAAACAGGTTTGGGCGCCCCAGCGCTGCAGCCGCCGCGATACCAGCGACGCCTCGATGCCCTGTTGGGTGACCAGCATGATGGAGTGCCCGGTCAGGTCGGGCGCATCGAATGCTTTTTGTTCGCCGTTGGCCTCGGACGCCGCCAACGGAACCGCAACTTCGAACGTCGATCCGACGCCGGGCTGGCTCTCCAAAGTGATCCGCCCGCCCATCCGCTTGACGATGCGCTCGCTGATGCTCAGGCCGAGCCCGGTGCCGCCGTAGTTGCGGGCGATGCGTTGATCGGCCTGCTCGAATTCGCGAAAGATCCGCGCCTGGGCCTCGGGTTCGATACCGATGCCGGTGTCGCGCACCAGGAAGCTGATTTCGTTGGGCCAGATTCCCGGCTCGACGATCAGGGCGACGCCGCCGGTCGAGGTGAACTTGATCGCATTGCCGGCGAGATTAAGCAGTACCTGGCGCAGCCGCGCCGCGTCGCCGACCACTTCCGCCGGCAGCCGCTCGTCGATATAGGCGGCGATCTCGAGCTGGCGCGCCTGCGCGCGCGGCGCCAGCAGCTCGGTGATGCCCTCGATCAGCGCGGAAAGCATGAACGGGCGTTGTTCGAGACCGATCTTGCCGGCTTCGATCTTTGAATAGTCCAGCAGTTCCTCGATCAGCGCCAGCAGCGCGTCGCCGGAGGATTTCACTGCCTTGACGTAGGTCGTCTGCTCCGGAGTTAATGGCGTATCCAGCAGCAATCCGCTCATGCCGATGATGCCGTTAAGCGGCGTGCGTATTTCGTGGCTGGCCATCGCGAGGAAGCGCGACTTGGCGCGGTTGGCGGCGTCGGCGTGGTCGCGCGCCTCCCCCAGTGCGCGTTCGGTCTCGGTGCGGTCAGTGACGTCGCGGCCGACGCATTGCAGTTCAGCGCCCTGGCCCGCGTCCGATCGCACCAGGCCTTCGCGCCATGCGATCCATCGCGGCCCGAGCGCGGTGGCTATTTTCTGGTCGTGCATCCGTGTGCCGTCGGGCTGCAGCGCGGCATCGCCCTGCTCGAGCACATCGGGCGCAAAACGGCTGCCGATCAGCGCGGCGCGCGGCTGTCTGGTGAGCTCGCAATAGGCGTCGTTGACGAAAGTGATGCAGCCGTCGCCATCGCGCAGAACGATCAGGTCGCCTTGCGATTCGAACAGGCTGCGGGACCGCTCCTCGGCTTCCTTGAGCTCCCAGTTGCGATCCGCCAGCGCCTCGTTGTGAAGCGCGATCTTGCGCATCTTCTTGCGCATCCAGCGCAGCCGGAAGCTGAGCGTGGCCAGCGCGACGCAAGCGATGGCGAACAGGAAGCTGACGCCGATCGCAAACAGGTTGGGATCATACCCTGAGTTTTCAGCCCGGCTTCCGTTGATGAAGCCATAGACGCCGCCGAATGTTGCGGAAAAAATCGTAAACGAGCGGATCGCGAAGTGAAGCCATGGATGGCGCCGGCTGAACCGGCGTATGTGCACCTTGATCCGGAAAGCCCGACCCATCGCCGATAACCCTGAGAACTGTCGTAAAAGGCCTACGCTCGCCTCGCGCGATACGATGCGGCGGCGACCTTGCAAAGTGTTTGAGGCCGCGCCGCTTCAAACCAACGCGATAAAAACAGGGTTGATGAACGGTTAAGGCCGGGGACAGCCCGCCTACAGCGAGGCTTTGGCGAGGCGCTGTGGCGCGCCATAAGCGCCGACGATCAGCGCTGCCGCATCGCGGGCCGTGAATGTCTTTGAGTTGACGAAGACGCGGTAATCGGCGGGTCCGTCCTGCGTCAGGTAAATCACAGCCGCACGGCCGGCGCCCGAGTTGGAGATGGCCACGAACCGCATCGCCGGCGTCGCCGCGCAAGCGCCGTCATCGAGATCGTCGCCGTCATCGACGATGGCGAAATCGGCAGCCTCCGCGCTCTGGGCAAGCGCAACCCGCACGGTTGCAAGCGCGGGATCATCGGTGAAGCTGACATGAAGGTCCGCGCGCCACGGGTCGGACCCGATCTGGATTGTATCCTCGCCGGCCGCGAGGCAGGGGCCTTGGCCGGGCAGGACGTCAATGCGTGTCAGGATTGCAAACCCGATCAACGGAAAGACGGATACCAGAATTTTGAAACGCGACATGGCACGCCACTCACTCAAACCCGAAAGCCACGATGCGCGGGCAGGTTCGCGGAGTGTGAAGTTAAGTGGTTACCGCGGGGTTCACGTCGCCGTGACCTAGAGTGTTTTCGAGCGAAGTGGAGCCCGGTTCGCGAAGAAAACACGTCAAACAAAAGCTGGAGTTCGGTTTGATTCAATCAGAACCGGACTCTAGGTGACCGATCAGGCCGCGCGGCGGAGGTCCTCCGCAAGCGCGCGGTACGACAGGGCTTCGGCAAGATGCAGCCGGCCGATCTTGTCTGCGCCGTCGAGGTCGGCGAGCGTGCGGGCGACGCGCAGCACGCGATGATAACCCCGCGCCGACAGCCGCATGGTTTCCGCGGCATCGCGCAGCAGCTTGGTGCCTTGCGCGTCCGGCTGCGCGATCTGTTCGAGTATCGAGGCGGGCGCTTCGGCGTTGGTGCGGATGTGGGGCAGCCCGGCAGCTGCATAACGCGCCACCTGGATGTCGCGCGCGGCGGCGACACGCGCCGCGACCTCCGCCGATCCTTCCGCCGCCGGCGGCAGGATCAGGTCGGCGGCGGTCACCGCCGGCACCTCGATGCGCAGATCGATGCGATCCATCAGCGGGCCGGAGATGCGCATCTGATAATCGGATGTGCAGCGGTCGATCCGCGCCGCGCTTGCAGGAATAGCCGGGCTCGATAGGCGTGGCCGCAGCGGCACGGGTTCATCGCCGCGACCAGCATGAAGCGCGCCGGATAGGTGACGCGGTGATTGGCGCGCGACACCGAGACCTCGCCGTTTTCCAGCGGCTGGCGCAGCGAATCCAGCACGCGCGGATCGAACTCCGGCAATTCGTCGAGGAACAGCACGCCCTGATGCGCCAGCGAGATTTCGCCGGGCCTTGCGCGCATGCCGCCGCCGGTCAGCGCGGCCATGCTGGCGGAATGGTGCGGGCTGCGGAACGGCCGCCGCGCGGTCAGCGCGCCGCCTTCGATCTCGCCGGCGACCGAGGCGATCATCGAGACCTCCAGCAGTTCGGACGGCGACAGCGGCGGCAGGATCGAAGGCAGCCGTGCCGCCAGCATCGATTTGCCGGCGCCGGGCGAGCCGATCATCAACAAATGATGCCCGCCGGCAGCGGCGATCTCGAGCGCGCGCTTGGCGCTTTCCTGGCCCTTGATGTCGCGCAGGTCGAGCTGCGTTAGCTGGCGCTCGTGCACTTTGGGCTGCGGCCGCGACAGCACTTGCGTGCCTTTGAAATGATTGGCGATCTGGATCAGCGAATTCGCCGCGACGATCTGGATGTCCGGGCTCGCCCATGCCGCCTCGGCGCCGCACGAGCGCCGGGCAGATCAGGCCCTCCTCGCGCGAATTGGCGCCGATCGCGGCCGGCAGCACGCCCGCCACCGCGGCGATCGAACCGTCGAGCCCGAGTTCGCCGAGCACGGTGAAGCCGGTAAGCGCATCGCGGCGGGATGGCGCCGATCGCCGCCATCAGCCCGAGCGCGATCGGGAGATCGTAATGGCTGCCTTCCTTCGGCAGGTCGGCGGGCGCGAGATTGACGGTGATGCGCCGCGCCGGCAGAGCCAGGCCCGACGCGATCAGCGCCGATCGCACCCGCTCGCGGGCCTCGGAAACCGCCTTGTCCGGCAGACCGACGATGGCGAACGCCGGCAAGTCCCGGCGCGACCTGCACCTGGACGTCGACCGCGCGGGCCTCGATCCCCTCAAACGCCACGGTGGATACGCGCTGGACCATGCTGCCCCTCTGCCCGGAGCGACGGTATCTTAGTGCGGTAAAGGAAGCAGGAACATTAGGGGAACGGAGTGCGTTCATTCGCCTGGAAGGCGAAAGCTCAGCCAGCTAAGTCGTCCGGTGCGATCAGGCCGGAGCAATACATGTTCTGGGAGATTCAAAGATAGCCACAACCGGTGCGTTTCGGGGATAATCACAAATTTTCTCTTGCAGTTGCCGGAACTCCTATCCCCTTACAGATATGGCGGAATTCCCTATTTAGAGGCAGGAACATCAGTCATTTCAATGCGTTAAGCATCATGAAGTGTAGACTTCTTAACTGCGAATCATTATGTCTTCAACTCGACTATCTCGCGCGGGGGCGAGGAGACCGCAGAATGCTTGTCACGCATGAGCGCGAAAAGTTGATTCAAGCGGTCAACTATTTTGCCAGACACACAAGAAAGTTTGGGAAGATAAAGCTCTACAAGTTGCTTTATTTTCTTGATTTTGAGCATTTCAAACTGACCGGTAGAAAGATACCATTTTCAGAACACCATTTCTCAAAACGAGAAATGATGATTTTAAAAAATCTAGCTGAAGAATACCGCGATACAGATGCCGATAGCATCATCGAGGCGACGCACCTCGAAAACCTTCCTTGGGATCAAGTTTACAACAAGGACGGAAAGAAACAGCAGGAAATTCCATATGGTCTCGCGTTGCGAAATGATGAGCGCGAACAGATGATGAAAATAGTTTAGGAAAGAAAGGACCTCTTGGAGAAGCTGAGGTGAATCCTGGGTCCGTTTTTTTCGATGAAAAATTTGCCTTTCATGATGGCGAATCGGGTGAAAAGCTTTTTTTAGTAATGGGTACCGTGGGGGCGGTCTCCGTTGTCGCCAAGACGACTTCTCAACAAAATGGAAGAGGCACCATTTTTGGATGCCAGCCCCATGATAGGTTCCACAATTTCTTTCTTCCGCCCGGC
Source organism: uncultured Alphaproteobacteria bacterium (assembly GCA_963764155.1). Classification (GTDB taxonomy): domain Bacteria; phylum Pseudomonadota; class Alphaproteobacteria; order Rhizobiales; family Xanthobacteraceae; genus Bradyrhizobium. The sequence continues at coordinate 355,871 of CAVXRI010000005.1, read as the reverse complement.
TCTTGCTACCTGAAAAAATCTACTTGGATATGTTTGGACGAGTTCTACGAGCTTAGAGCCCAAAGCTATGCTCAAGAAACGTTTCGACGGGATAATCAAACCCGTTTGCACCATCGAGAATTCAATTCTTCGGCTAATTCAAGATTGTGCGTTGATAAGCCTTGATGTCTCTACCAGCCAGCAGGAAATCGTTACCGCCTGCTTGGCAGCCCCATGACCCTCATGCGCGACGCTGCCAATAGCCTTTCCATCAAAATTCGTAGGCACGCACGGCGAGTACAACAGCGTGGACGCGGGGCGAGTTTGATGATGGACGTAAAACCTCTTCGCAATGAGCAGGATTATGACTGGGCCATCGGCGAAGTTGCTCGCTATTTTGAAAACCAGCCAGCGCGTGGAACGGATGACGGTGACCGTTTCGAAGTCCTGTCAACTCTCATCAGGGACTACGAAGACAAGCATTTCGAAATGCCGCCTGCGGACCCGGTCGATGTCCTGAATTTTGCGATCGAATCGATGAACAGATCGCAGGCTGATCTCGCTGATCTGATTGGGCGGAATTGAGCGTCTGAAATCTTGAACCGGGTCAGGCCGCTTACGCTCGATATGATCCGCACCATCAGTCAGGAATAAAAAAATCCCGATTGAGACGCTAACCCCGAAATACGAGCTAACGCGCCACTACGCTTAAGCGGATCGCCTCCGCGTTGGCCATCGTCGACGCTGGAGCAAGTCAGGCGAGGATATCGATCGAGACTGACCCGCTTGTTTGCGATCCAGCACCATCGGCACTGACCGCCACGCTTTGTCCTGACTGGATCTCAGTGCTGAGGTCCTGGATTTCTTGCTCCGTTTTGGCTCTGGCGCGCTCAGCGTCCACCCAATCGCGGCTGTCGGTGTGCTTGATCTTTCTTTTGAGGACCAACTCCTCGAACACCTGCTTGACCGCCTTTGCGGCGTCCGAAAACTCCTTGGCCGCATCCGCGTCAGTTTTCACGGATGGCGCTGCAGTCGTGTCGCTAGCCGTACCAGTCCCCCCAGCAGATCCCCCGGCAGCTGCGGTCGCAGCGTCGGGTGCAGCGGCTGATCCGCTACTTGCTGTCCCGCTTGCATCGGATGCCGACGCATCGGTCGGCTGATCAGGTGCTGTGGAAGCGCTGCCCCGAACGCCTCTTGCGGCGTCGCCATATTCAACCGCGGCCTTTCCGATTCGTTCGGCGATGTCCTTTGCCTTCCACGCGATCGATTGTTCGCTTCCGCCGAGCGATCGCAAAAGCTCGAGTTCCTTGCGAGCGCGATCGAGCTGATCGAGCGCGTCTTGCTTGCGGTAAGCCAAAACGTCCTGCCTCGTCTTGTCCAAGGTTTTCAGGGCCTGGATATCTGATTGCTGTGGATCAGCAGGATCATCCTGGGTTGCAGAATTGCTCGACGACGCATCGCGAGCCTGAGAAGCAACCCTGGCTGTTGCACTCGGTGGGTAGAACGCTGGTCTATAAGAACTCGATGCCGCGATCGCCATCTCGACCTCCTGTCGCAATGCGCCTGGAGGTGAATAGTTGTATCATCGTACCTAAAGAAACAATAAAATCGCCGGACCTGATTTCCTTAAGAACTGCTTAACGGGCCGGCTGGGAATTGCTCGTCGAGCAAATCGCCAGAACGTATCCAGCACCAGCTATTTTCCAGCGCGCTTCTTCTCGATCGCGTCCCAGATTTTCGCGGCGATGTCGGGTCCGCCGAGCCGTGCGATGGCGCGGATGCCGGTGGGCGAGGTCACGTTGATCTCGGTGAGATGGCCGTCGATCACGTCGATGCCGACAAACAAAAGTCCTCTCGCCCGCAGGGCCGGTCCGAGGCCTGCGCAGATCTCGCGCTCGCGCGGCGAAAGTTCGGTGGCCTGCGCCGCACCGCCGCGCACCATGTTGGAGCGCAGATCGTCCACGGCCGGAACGCGATTAACCGCTCCGGCGAACTCGCCCTCGACCAGAATGATGCGTTTGTCGCCGTGCTTGATCTCGGGAAGGAAGCGCTGGATCACCCAGGGCTCCCGGAACGTCACCGAAAACATGTCGTAGAGCGAGCCGAAATTCATGTCCTGCGGCATGACGCGAAACACCGCGGCGCCGCCGTGGCCGTGCAACGGCTTCATCACAACCGCGCCGTGCTGGTCGCGGAAGGAATTGATCTCGTCGAGATCGCGCGAGATCAGGGTCGGCGGCATCAGATGCGGGAAGTCCATCACGAACAGCTTTTCCGGCGCATTGCGAACGCTCGCCGGGTCGTTCACGACAAGCGTTCTCGGATGCAGCCGTTCGAGCAGATGCGTCGAGGTGATGTAGGCGAGGTCGAACGGCGGGTCCTGGCGCAAGAGGATGACGTCGAATGAGGAAAGCGGCTGACGGCTGGGCTCGCCCAGCGTGAAATGGTCGCCGGGCTCATCGCGCACGCTGAGGGCCTGGACGGGCGCAACGACTTCCTCGCCTCGCAGCGAGAGCTTGTCCGGGGTGTAATAGGAAAGCCCGTGACCGCGCTTCTGCGCTTCCAGCAGCAGCGCGAAGGTCGAATTGCCGCGAATGTTGATGCGTGCGATCGGGTCCATCTGGACGGCGACGTTCAGTTTCATGTGGGTGCCCCGGCTTCCGGCTAAACGTTCGGTGGATTTTCAGGTACTCGCGTCGAACGCCGCTAGTACATGGCGCGGCAAACGCCGCGGCGCAATCAGCATGGCGTCGAATCGCAGCTCGAATTCGGCATGTTCGGGGTGCGCCATCAGCCAGACCTGTGCGGCATTGATGATGCGGCCCTGTTGCCGTGGCGTTACGGCGAAAGCGGCGTCATCAAGCGTGGCGCGGGCCTTGACCTCGACAAAGGCGAGCAGGCTGCGTCGCTTCGCGACGATATCGATTTCGCCATGCGGCGTGCGGAAGCGCTTCGCCAGAATGCGATAGCCCTTGGCCATGAGATACGCGGCGGCGCGGGCTTCTGCGGACAGCCCGGTCCGAAACGCCGCGACCCGCACCGGCGAGGGCGCTTTGCTAGCCGGACGGTTAAATGAGGCGTCGTCAGTCTTGATCTGGTCAGTCTTGGTCTGTTCAGTCTTGGCCATGGCCGTCCCTAAGCTTGTTCTCCTTGGCGAGTTCAAGCGCGCGCGCATAGATTTCGCGGCGCGGCCGTCCCGAGAGCTCCACCGCGTGGGCCACGGCATCCTTGACGCTGCGGCGTTCAAGCTCGCTTCGCAACAGTTCGTCCAGTACATCGTCCGGCATGATCTGCGCGTCGGCCGCGGGCGGGCCGATCACCAGCACGAATTCGCCGCGCGTCTCCAGATCATCCTTGATCTCAGCCAATTCGGAAACCGGCGCGCGACGAACTTCTTCATGCAGCTTCGTCAATTCGCGGCAGATCGCGGCATCCCGCGTGCCCATGATGTCTGCAAGATCCACCAGCGTATCGCCGATCCGGTTGCCGGACTCGAACATTACGAGCGTCGCATCGATGCGCGCCAATTCCGACAGCCGTGCCCGCCGCGCGGCTTGCCTGGATGGCAAAAAACCTTCGAAGAAAAACCGGTCGGTTGGTAGTGCTGCCACGGAGAGCGCCGTCAGCACCGAGGATGGCCCGGGAAGCGCGCTCACCCGATGTCCGGCCGCGCAGGCTTCGCGCACCAGCTTGAAGCCGGGATCTGAAATCAGCGGCGTCCCGGCATCGGAAACCAGCGCGACGGCCGCACCCTGCGCCAGTTGCTCCAGAAGTTTCGGGCGCGCCGCCGCCGCATTGTGTTCGTGATAGGGTTTGAGCTGCGCCGAGATCGCGTAGCGTTCGGTCAGGCGGCGGGTGATTTGGCTGTCCTCGCAGGCGATGATGTCGACGCCGGCCAGCGTCTCCAGCGCGCGCAAGGTGATATCGCCGAGATTGCCGATCGGCGTGGCTACCAGATAAAGACCGGGAAGAGGTTTCGGCGCGGTCAGGATTTCGCCACTGACGGAATAGCTTCGCGACGGGGAGGGGCCCACGTCCTGAGTTCCATGTGTGGCGGTTGGTTTTGCGCGCATCAGACCAGCTTAAAGGGGACACAACGGTTACGCCACACGGCCCTTGCTCTACAAAGCCCTGCCACAAAGCGCGGCTCGTCGCGCCGCGGGCGGGCGTCTGCAGGAAAACGGTGCAGAGCGATCGGCTTGTCTAGCCTGCGCTGGCTTGAGGCGCGTATAATGCTATTGTTTTGCTTAACTTTTCACCGACGATGTGCCTGAATTCGCCGTCCGGCCTTTCAGAGGTTGGTGTCGCGGCCGCTTTTCGTCGGTCGAGAGAAGAGATGTGATGGTGGCCCCGCTCAAACCTAAATCCCCCTTTTCGGGCGCAACCCGGCGCACGGCGGTTGGCCTGATTCTCGGCGCTCCCCTGCTCGGGGCATGCTCGGGCGCGCAGCAAAGCCTTGACCAGATTTCCAACCCGTTCAGTTCGCAGGCCGGCCCCGGACCGGCGCAACAGCCGCTTGCCGTCGGCAGCGGGCAGGTCAAGGTGGCGTTGGTCCTGCCGCTGTCGGCTTCCGGCAACGCCGGCCTTGCCGCGCAATCGATGAAGAACGCCGCCGAAATGGCGTTGGCGGAATTCCAAAATCCCAATATTCAGCTCTTGATCAAGGACGACAGCGGCAGCGCGCAAGGCGCGCAGCAGGGGGCGCAGCAGGCGCTCGATGAAGGCGCCGAGATCGTGCTTGGCCCGCTGTTTGCGCTCTCCGTTCCGGCGACCGCGCAACTGACGCGCGCCCGCGGCATTTCCGTCATCGCGTTTTCGACCGATTTAAGCGTCGCGGGCCGCGGCGTCTATCTTCTGAGCTTCTTGCCGGAATCCGATGTGAACCGGATCGTCGATTACTCCGCCGGAATCGGCAAACGATCCTTTGCCGCGCTGTTGCCCGACAATGCCTATGGCAATGTGGTGGAAGCGGCCTTCAAGCAGGCGGTCGGCCGCAAGGGCGGAAGGATCGTGGCGTTCGAGAAGTATGGCGCCGATCGCGCGACGCCTGCCCGCACCGTGGCCCAGGCGCTCGGCCAGGCCGATGCGCTGCTGCTCGCCGACGATGGCGATTTCGTTGTGGCGACGGCCGACGCGCTGACTGCGGCGGGCGCCAATCTGAAAAATATCCAGCTGCTCGGCACCGGGTTGTGGGACAATCCGCGCGTTCACGCCGCCCCCGTGCTGCAAGGCGGGCTCTATGCCGCGCCGGACCCGGCCGGCTTCCGCAGCTTCTCGGCCCGCTACCGCGCGAAATTCACAACCGATCCGGTGCGCACCGCCACGCTTGCCTATGACGCCGTCGCGCTCGTCGCCGCGCTGGCGCGAACCCAGGGCGGCCAAAAATTTTCGTCCGACGTCCTGACCAACACCTCGGGCTTCGCCGGGATCGACGGCCTGTTCCGATTCCGCGCCGATGGCAGCAACGAGCGCGGCCTTGCCGTGATGCGCGTCGCCTCCGGTGGCGGCGTCGCAATAGCCGGTTCGCCAAAGAGCTTCGGCGCGTAGCTGCTGAGCGCGAGATTCCTGGAGCTCGTCATAGCCGGGGTCGAGGCCGCATCACTCCGCCGCCTGGGGCATCACTTCCATCTGTTCGTGAAGAATGACGCCTGAGAGCGGATCGAATTCGCCGACCCAGGGCGCGCGGTCGAGCACCGCCTTGGTATGGCGGTAGCCGGCCTCCCAGCGTTTCATGATGCCCGACGCGCTGAAATCAATGTCCTTCATGTGCGTCTCACGATCCAGCTGCGGAGCCAGCAAACGAACGACATGCATTTGTGTCGTGCAGCCATATCCTGCCAATTCGCGCATCAGATCGCTGTTTCGCTCGGCTTCGGGAAGTCGGGCGGCGAGCTGGCTGATGACATGACGCAACCGATGCGCCTGTTGCTGGCGGGCGATATGGCTGGCGATCCGGCTGGAGTACTGAACATCCTTTTGCCGGTTGAGAACTTCCGCCATGGTGGTCGGCTCGGCCCCCGACGGATTCCACATGTGTACCGCAAATATAAGCGAGCTCTTGCGAGGATTGTCGTCGAACACGGCTTCCGTCGGCGTATTCGAAAGAATGCCGCCATCCCAATACAATTCATCATCGATACGAACGGCAGGGAATGCGGGCGGAAGTGCGCCGGACGCCATGATGTGCTTTACGGTGAGTTCGCATTCCCGGCTGTCGAAATATTTCATCTGGCTGGTGCGGACATGCGCAGCACCGACGGTCAGCCTTGGCTTGCACTGGTTCACCAGATTGAAGTCGACGAGACCGGCAAGCGTCGCTTCGAGCGGCTCGGTTGAGTAATATCCGGCACGCTCGGCGCCCAGCGCATATTCGTTGCCGGCATGGGCAAGCGGATTAGGACGGAAGAAGCCGGGTATTCCGTTGGTCACCGTGGACCAGTAAGACAGCTTTTCGTTGAAGCCCGGAAAGACATCCCGAAAACTCCAGACCGGGCTCTGCTCCATCCGCTTCCAGAATTCCTGAAGACGCAACAGCCGGTGTTGCGGCGCGTTGCCGGCGATGAGGCTGGCGTTGATGGCGCCAATCGATGTTCCGATAATCCAGTCGGGCTCTATGCCGGCCTCGTGCAGCGCCTGATATACGCCGGCCTGGTACGATCCAAGCGCTCCTCCGCCCTGCAACACCAGAACGATTTGACCCGGGGTTGTCCTGCCCAGCGCGCGCAGGGTGTGAGCGCCTTCATTGACCTGAACGGATTTCATGGTCGTTTCCTTTTGATGTTTGATCGGTCCCCTAGGATCGGTCCTGGATTGTGGTCGGCTGGCATTCGTTCCGCGTTCAATGCGCCGTCCAACCACCATCCACCGGCAGAGCTGCGCCAGTGATCGAGGCGGCTGCATCACTGGCGAGGAATGCGGCGAGGGCACCCAACTCTTCGAGGGTTGCGAACCTCTTGTTGGGCTGTTGGGCCAGCAGCACATCGCGAACCACCTGCTCGCGCGAAATTCCATGCGCGCTGGCCTGTCCGTCGATCTGCGCTTCCACAAGTGGCGTATAGACGTACCCTGGGCAGATCGCGTTGCACGTGATGCCTTCTTCCGCGGTCTCCAGTGCGGCGACCTTGGTCAAGCCGATGATGCCGTGCTTCGCGGCGACGTAGGCCGCTTTGAAGGGAGACGCGACCAATCCGTGCGCGGAGGAGATATTGATGATGCGGCCGAACTTGTTTTTGCGCATCGCCGGGAGCGCCAGCCGTGTCGTGTGAAACGCGGACGAAAGATTGATCGCCAGGATCGCGTTCCACTTCTCAACCGGAAACTGCTCCAATGGCGCCACGTGTTGGATGCCCGCGTTATTGACCAGCACATCGAGCCGGCCATGCTCTGCCAGGGTTGTCGCTATCATTTCTTCGATAGCCTCCGGCCTGGTCATGTCAGCCGCCGAGTAAGTTACCTTCACGCCATATTCCGCCGATATGTGCTCTTTGGTTCGTGCGACCTCATCGGCAGCGCCGAAACCGTTCAACACCACAGCGGAGCCGGCCCCGGCGAGCGCGCGGGCGATGCCCAATCCGATGCCGCTCGTGGAGCCCGTGACCAGCGAGACCTTGCCGGCCAGAGGCTGCGGGGTAATCCGTGCCGCTTGCGATTTCAGCTGAAAATTCATGACAGGGTCCTTTTCGCCGGTTCGGCAATCGCAGCGCGCTGCGAAGCCTTCGATTTCCGTCGAATCTGCGCCGCGGGCGCGACGAACGGAAATGCCCTTTCGCTTTTGAAACCATAGGCGGGCGCTATCGCGCTTGCGGTGTCTTTGCCGCCCGATTTCGGCTAACCTCACCGTGTGCTGCGACGGCGATCGGGGTACGGTCATGGAGATGCATCAGGTTCGCTACTTCCTGGCGGTCGCGCGGGTGCTCAATTTCACGCGAGCCGCCGACGAATGTAACGTCACTCAGCCGTCATTGACGCGGGCCATCAAACAACTCGAGGCAGAACTCGGCGGCGATCTGTTTCGTCGTGAGCGGCCCGCCGCACAACTGACCGAACTAGGGCTGCGGATGCATCCGTTGCTAAAACAATGCTACGAAGCTGCCGTCGGCGCGCGGGAGCTTGCTTCCTCGTTCAAGAGCGGCGAAGTCGGCGCACTGAGGATCGCGCTTACCCATTCCGTCGATTTACGACTTCTGATCCCGCACCTTGAGCAGATCAGGCGTCTGTTCAATCGATTGGAGTTTCGCTTCTTGCGCGGCAACAGCCAGGAAGTAGGCGAGTTTCTCAAACGGGGGAAGCTGAGCTCGGTATAGCGGCCGAGATCTCCGAAGAGTGGGACCGGCTCGATACCTGGCCATTATTCACCGAAGAATTTCAACTCGTTCTGCACAGCGGACACCCACTGGCTGACCGTGAGGAGATTTCGTTCGAAGACCTCAGAACTCACCAATTACTCTCGCGAAGTTTCTGCGAGAATGGCGAACGGCTGAGCAAAACGTTTCGCAGCCACGGAATTGATGTCGACGGTGCTCATTCCATTTCGTCGGAACGCGATCTCATCGAGCTACTCGAAGCCGATGTTGGAATTGCGGTTATTCCACGCAGCGTCTCAACGCCGGAAACATTGAAGCGGAAAACTGTCGAAGGGCTCGACATGCGCCGCACCGTTCGCCTTTATGGTGTCGCCGGACGTGAGCGAACGGCGGTTGCCTCGGCGATCATGCGAATATTGCGCGGCACGGATTGGTCGCAGTATGCGCAGAACGAACCTCTTCATTAGCTTCGAATTGAGAACTCGCTCCGGGAGTACAAGTCAATGCTCCCGGCGTGCATTCGTTATAGCATCGATCAGATCGTCGATTTCCATTCGCCTTCGGAAGTCCGGGTCGACGAATCTCGCCTTCACCAGTCCACCTCGGTCAACAACGAATGTTGCAGGTATAGGAAGCATCCAGCCATCGTTGCCGTGATAATTCGACAGGTCTTGATACGACAATAGCTGCCGTATCTCCGTTCCGAGCCAAATGGCGAGATTGAGCGACATCGCGTAGCCGTTATCGAGATCGGTGAGGACCGGAAACGGCGCCCCTGCATCCGATTTGAACTTTTCCGCAAATTCCTGAATTTCCGGCATGATCGCGACGACCTCGCCACCGGATGCCCGGATGCGATCATGTGCCTGAATAACGGCCCGGACATTCAGCCTGCAATAGGGACACCAATGCCCGCGGTAGAACATGACGGCGATCGGCCCGTTTCGCAGCAATGACTCCAGGCTGACGAGCCGCCCGGTTTCGTCCGGCAAAATGAATGGGGGCATCCGCTCACCCGGGCGCGGGGCGTTCTCGCCGCCTCCGTTCTCGTGGATTCGCGCCACCAGGCGATCAACCGCCTCGCCATAAGCGGGAAAGATGTCCCGCCCCGCCGCGGCATAAGCCTCGAGTTGCTCGCGCAGCGTGCCTTCCATTTCGCGGCATTTCTGAAACGCTGCCCTCAAGCGTTCGGCATTGGCAGGCGACAAGGATGTCATTTCTGGCTCCGACGAGTCCGATTGCATCGCGTAATGCAGTAAACAGGCCTGATGTTGCTTCCATGGCAGGCCGCCCGCAAGGGGCGGCCTTCCCCAGTGAAAGGTTCACTGGCCTATGCCCGCGGATCGGGCAGCTGCTTCATTGAAACTGGATGTTCGGTTGATGAGAAATGCCGTTCTGCAATCGGTGCGATAGCTGCGGCGCATGAAGCGCAGCCGATAGCTGCCCGCTATCGAAATGACAGCGGACTTGCATTTCCCGTCAGCGGTACACGCGTCCATCCTTTGCTGCTTGAAGCCATGCCGCCGGCAGGCGTCCAGCCAAGGAAGACCTCACATGAAAACGCGATTTGTAAATACGAGCCTGTCTTTGCTGTTCATTTTCGTTTTGTTCACCGCTTGCCCGGCCAGAGCCGATGAAGACGATGGCATCATTCGCGTGAAGAGCGCGGTCCCGATGTCCGAGGCGATTGCCCGGATCAAGGCGGATATCGCCGGCAAGGGAATCAAATTTTTCAGCGAAGTCGATCAGGCAAAGCTTGCCGGCGATGCCGGCATCCGGCTTCGACCCTCTACCCTGCTGGTGTTCGGAAACCCGCCGCTCGGCACCCAGTTCATCACATCGAACCCGAATGCCGGATTGGATTGGCCGGTTCGCTTGCTGCTGACGCAAGACGATAACGGAGACGTGTGGGCGGTCTGGACCGATTTCGAATGGATTGCTCGTCGGCACAACATCACCGATCGGGTAGCTCAATTCAAAATGGCAACCATGGTGGTCGAGTCCATCACATCGACCATCAAAACGAAGTAGCCGGACCCATCAATTCCGCAGGCAAGAATTGCCGGCGGGCCGTCGACAGCAAACGAGGTCGCAGAAGGGGCTGGAGCGATGAAGCGTGATGAATATCGACGTACTGATCATCGGCGGCGGCAATGCCGGAATCGGTGTTACCGGCCCCGTCAGACGCGCCGGAATGTCGGTCGCCATGATTGAGTCACACGATCTCGGCGGCACCTGCCCGAACCGGGGCTGCACGCCCAAGAAAGTGCTGGTCGCCGCCGGACACGCGCTGCACGAAATCGAGCGCGCCCGCGTTCATCATATTTCTGTCGGACAACCCAGGCTCGACTGGGCGGCGCTTATCGATCGCGAGAAGGAACTGATCAAGGACATTCCTTCGACACCTTGCTCAGTCGATGGCGCGTCGTGACGTCGAGATCATCAGGGGTCGAGCTTCATTCGCAGCGGCCAATACGATCCGCGTCGGCGAGCGTCATCTTGAGGCGAAGCACGTCGTTATCGCAACGGGTTCGAAGCCTCGTCCCTTCTCGATTCCCGGCGCGGAGCATTTGATCACCTCGGACCACATGCTGACGGAAAGAAGCCTCCCGGGATCGGTTATTTTTATCGGCGGTGGAGTCATCTCACTGGAATTCGGGCACGTTTACGCGCGAGCGGGAGCCGCGGTCACAATTCTTGAGGCCCTGCCGCAACTCTTGCCGGCCATGGACGCCGATTCAGTGGCGCATCTTCAGGCAGAAAGCGAGCGCATCGGAATTCGCATCAAAACCGGAGTGAAGGTCAGGCGCATCGAGCGAGCTAACGGCAGGCTTCGCGTCGTTTTCAACCACGACGGCATCGAGCATGCGGCCGAGGCCGATCGCGTCGTCAACGGGGCGGGACGTGTCGCCAATGTCGACATGCTCGATCTGGCCGCCGGCAATGTCGAGCACCGGGACGGCCGGATCGTCCTGGACCGGTATCTGCGCTCGACTTCAAATCCCGGAGTTTATGTATGCGGAGACGCCATACCGACATCTCCCCAGCTCTCGCCGGTCGCTAGCTACGAGGGCGAGATCGTCGGCCGCAACATCGCCGAAGGGCCGAAACACGCGCCGGACTACGGCAGCTTGCCGACGTCGGTTTACACCGTCCCGGCACTCGCCGCGGTCGGACTGACCGAGGCCGCCGCAAGGCAAAGCGGATTGGCCATCAAGGTTCACACCAACGAGATGCAGGATTGGTTCTCCGCCAAAACTTATGCGGAGACCGTGGCGTGGTCGAAGATCATCGTCGATCAGGTCACCGACCGAATTCTCGGCGCGCATTTTGTCGGGCACGACGGCCAGGAACTGGTGAACGTTTTCGGGCTGGCGATGCGATTTGGAATTACGGCGAGCGAGATCAAGAATTTCATCTACGCGTATCCGACTTTTTCAGCCGACATCAAACACATGCTTTGACGTTCGTCGCCACGCTGGCGCGCATAGCCCTGCGCTATCGATCCGAGAGCAAACCGGCATTTCCTGCAAGCGGCAAATTCGATGATGCTTCACATCTCACCGGCCCAGATCAGTGGAGGCCGCGGAACACAGGAGACTACGACATGTCAGATCAAACCTCACATTCACGCACACTTACGCGAGGGTTAGCGCTCGCTTGCGTTATCGCAGGATCATTCGCTACCGCACTGAGCGCCTCTGCCGGCGAGTGTCCTGCCGACAAGGTAAAGCCGAACGCGCGTGAAAAGGTCGATTTCAAACCGGTCGGCGTCACCGACGTTACGCTTGGTTCGATCGATCTGGAGAAACAGCCGGCTCATCTGAAAGACCGCGAGCTGCGCTTCCGAAAGCTGACCATCGAGCCCGGCGGTATCGTCCCTTGGCACAGCCATGACGATCGGCCGGCCCTCATCTTTGTGCAACAGGGCGAAATCGTCGAATACGCCAGCAACTGTGTCGATCCAATTGTTCACAAAGCGGGCGAGATCAGGCCCGAGGTGTTCGGGACGTCACATTGGTGGAAGAATCTCGGCACCCAGACCGTCATTCTCTACGTCGGGGATGTTCGCAAGGATCCGCACGACCACAATATGTAACGAGTGCGCGCCCGGGTCTCGTGGCCGGTGTGAGTTTTTGGGCATCTCGACCGCTCACACCAGTGGCCACCCGTTCCGCTAACCGACGCTTCAAACAGATGATGAGCCTCGGTCTCTGGTTCAGCCAGAACCGACCGGCACCAAACCGCGAGGACGCGCCATGACCGACATCTCTGCGCAGAAAGCGATGCCAACACACCAACATCCGACCGGGGCGGCGCTTCGCTCGGTCATCATCGGTGTCACGGCTTTTCTAACGGTGGTCGACCTGTTTGCCACGCAGGCTATCCTCCCGTCGCTGACCAAACACTACAACGTGACCCCCGCCGCAATGGGATTTGCAGTCAACGCAAGCACAATGGGGATGGCCGTCGCGGCGCTGGTTGTCGGCTTTCTCAGTCCGCACATCGATCGCCGGCTCGGCATACTCGTTAGTCTTGCCTTGCTGGCCGTCCCGACCATGTTGCTCGCGGTTGCGCCCAATCTCGCTGTCTTCACCATGCTTCGCATCGCGCAGGGCTTGTGCATGGCTTCGGCGTTCGCGCTGACGCTGGCCTATCTCGGCGAGCAATGCACCTCGATGGATGCCGCCGGAGCGTTTGCCGCATACATTACCGGCAACGTCGCGAGCAATCTCGTTGGAAGATTGGTTTCCGCAGCGTTGGTGGACACGCTTGGCTTGGCGTCCAATTTCTATTTCTTCGCACTGCTCAATCTGGCGGGCGCAGTACTGGTCTACTTCACCATCGAGCGGGTGCCACCAACCCCATCCATGCGAATGTCGCAATCCGCTTTGGCCGCAGTCCTCGCGCACTGGCGAGATCCGGCGCTTTGCGCGGCCTTTGCCGTCGGGTTCTGCATTCTGTTCGCCTTTATCGGGACCTTCACCTTCGTCAATTTTGTTCTCGTCCGCCCGCCACTTTCGTTGAGCCGGATGGACCTCGGGCTTGTCTATCTCGTATTCGCGCCTTCGATCGTGACGACACTCCTGGCCGGTACTGCCGTCGCACGGTTCGGAACGCGCGTTGCGATCTGGGGCGCACTTGCGCTGGCGGCAAGTGGGTTGCCGCTGATGCTCTCATCCCACCTCTCGCAAGTTCTGCTTGGAATGGTGCTGGTCGGCGTAGGCACGTTCTTTGCGCAGGCGTCAGCCACGGGCTTCGTCGGTCAAGCCGCAACAGAAAATCGGGGCGTGGCGAGCGGTACCTATCTGGCTTGCTACTTTCTCGGCGGCCTTGTTGGCAGCGCCGTGCTCGGCCAACTCTTTGACCGCCTCGGATGGAAAGCCTGCGTAACCGGAGTGGGTGTCGCGTTGGCGATAGCTGCCTTGCTGACCATGCAATTGCGGTATCGACCGACTACGCCGCCAGATCAGCCACCACCGCATCAAGCACGGGAAACCCGGCTTGCGTGACGCGCAGGCGCCTGACATTCCCGACGAGACCGTAAGCGTCTGAAAGCCCAAGCAATTGGAGCGCAGCAAAATCACGTAGAAGATGGTCGTGGCCGGGCTTGACCCGGCCATCCACGTGTTTTTGCCTGATACGGCCGAAGACATGGATATCAGGCACAAGGCCGGGCATGACGACCTGTGAACGGCGCTGTATCACGGCTACAATGGGGAAATCGAGACAAGAGGATGCGCGAATGAAGAAGAAGCTCAGGCCTATGCATCCCGGCGAGGTTTTGCGGGAGGAGTTTCTGCTCCCTCTGAAGATGTCCGCGGGTGCTCTTGCCAGGACCTGCGGCTTGCCTCGCACACGCATCAAGCGGATCGCCAGCGAACAGACTGGCATTACCGCCGACACCGCGCTTCGGCTTGCCAAGGCACTCGGCACGAGGGCGCAGCTTTGGCTCAATCTGCAGAACGACTATGACGTTCAGATCGCCAAGCGCGATCTCGGCAAAATCCTCGATCGCATCGAGACCGTCAACAAGCCGAGAGCGGCGTAAATCGGAGACGCTGACGCGGCTTCTTTGCCGAGCGCTTAGTAAACATCCACGATCACTTTGAGAATCAAATGCTGCTGGTCGGTGTAAATCGTTCGCCATATACCCGTCGCGTCGCGATCACGCTTCGAGTTTACAACGTCTCCTTTGAGCAGCGCCCGCTTTCCGGCTTCGGTGACCGAGCGCAGGTGCGGGCCTGGAATCCAGTGGGTCGGATTCCAGCGCTCGTGCTCGATAACGGTGAGACCTTGGTTGATAGCGGTCCCATAATCGACCACCTGGATGAGGTCTATGGCCGCGAGCACTCCTTAACGCCGGCAGCCGGCGAGGACCGGCGGCGCGTGCTGAAGGTGGTTGCCGTTACCATGGGTGCCTGTGACAAACTTTTGCAGGCAGCTTATCACCGAAATCACAGTCCGCCGGAGAAGGTGCATCAGCCCTGGATTGATGATTGCGTCATGCAAGCGGCTAACGCGTTGACTGTGGTCGACGCTATGATTGATCCGGACAGGCCCTATCTATTATTGGGTCGTCTTACCCAGGCAGACATCGCCGCCTTCGTGACCGAGCGGCTGGCGCGTACCGGGCATTTTGGCATCGACACAGAGGCGCGGATGCCGCGCCTGCGAGAGCTCACCGAGCGACTGGCTGAGCATTCTCCCTTTAGCTCCACTGAGCCTTAGGACCGCCCTCTCTACGATAGAGGGCGGGCAGAATACTTCCATCGCGCAAAAGACTACGCCGCCAGATCAGCCACCACCGCATCAAGCACGGGAAACCCGGCTTGCGTGACGCGCAGGCGTCCGTCGGAATCGATCGTGATCGCGCCTTCTTCGCGCAGCACTGAGACACGATCCGGATCGAGGCTGCGGCCGGCGAGCGCGGTGTAGCGGCGGGGATCAATGCCTTCCGCGAGCCGCAATCCCATCAGCAGAAACTCGTCGGCGCGTTCTTCGCTGTTGAGAGCATCGTCGGTGACAACGCCATGGCCATTAGCCTCGACACGCATCAGCCATGACTCCGGGCGCTTCTCGGTGGCGATCGCATGCCGGATGCCCTCGATATCGAGGCGGCCGTGCGCGCCCGGACCGATGCCGGCATATTCCTCGCCGCGCCAATAGACGAGGTTATGTTTGCACTCTGCGCCGGCGCGGGCGTGGTTTGAAATCTCATAGGCGGGCAGGCCATGCCCGGCGCACACGTCTTGCGTGACATCGTAGAGTGCGCGCGCGGTGGCCTCGTCCGGGGTCTTTAGTTTGCCGGCGGCGTGAAGACCGAAGAACGGCGTGCCTTCCTCGATCGTCAGTTGATAAAGCGACAAATGCTCGGCGGCTTCCGAGATCGCCCATTTCAGTTCATCGGCCCACATCGCCGGCGTTTGGTCAGGACGCGCGTAGATCAGGTCGAAGGAGTAGCGCTGGAACACGCGGCGCGCGATCTCGACGGCGTCCAGCGCCTCGCGCGCGGTGTGCAGACGGCCAAGCGCCTGCAGCGACGCGTCATCGAGCGCCTGCACGCCGAGCGATACCCGGTTGACCCCGGCGGCGCGGTAGCCGGCAAAACGCGTCGCCTCGACGCTGGTTGGATTGGCTTCCAACGTCACTTCGGCATCGGGTGCGACGCACCAGTGCTTGCCGATTGCGTCGAGGATCGCGCCGACCGTTGCCGGCTGCATCAGCGACGGCGTGCCGCCGCCGAGAAAGATCGATGTGACCTGTCGTCCGCGCGTGCGGGCCGCCGTGGTCTCGATCTCGCGGGCAAACGCCCGCGCAAATCTTTCCTGATCGATGGCGGCGTGGCGGACATGGCTGTTGAAATCGCAATACGGGCATTTCGACAGGCAAAACGGCCAATGCACGTAAACGCCGAACGCCTGTTTGTCATCGCGGGTCAAGGCAGATCTCCGCGAGCTTCACGAAAGCGCGGGCGCGGTGCGACAGGCCGAGACCGAGCGGCGGCAGTCCGTGCTTCTCGATGCTGGTCATCTCGCCGAAGGTGCGCGTGAAACCGTCCGGCATGAACATCGGATCGTAGCCGAAACCTGCGGTGCCGCGAGGCGGCCATACCAAAACGCCATCGGCGCGAGCCTCCACCTCCTCAAAATGATGGTCGGGCCAGGCGACGCACAGCGCGGAAACGAAATGCGCCTTGCGCTGCTGTTGCGCCGTCGCGCCGCGTTCTCTGAGCAGGCGTTCGATCCGCGTCATCGCGGCGGTGAAATCCTTGCCTTCTCCCGCCCAGCGCGCCGAGAAGATGCCGGGCGCGCCGTCCAGCGCATCGACGACCAGGCCTAAATCGTCGGCAAACGCGGGAAGCTGCGTGGCCTTGGCGGCGGCGGCAGCCTTGATCTTCGCGTTGGCTCGAAATGTGTCGCCGTTTTCCTCCGGCTCGCCCAGCCCGAGTTCGCCGGCGGAGATCGCTTCGACGCCATAGGGGGCCAGCAATTCGCGCATCTCGGCCAACTTGCCGGGGTTGTGGGTCGCGATCACGAGCTTGCCTGCAATTCGGCGATGCATGGTTTTAAGCGATGGCCATCTTCTGCAAATCCACCAGCCGCGACACGCCTTTGCGCGCCAACGCCATCAGAGCCAGGAACTCTTCCTGCGAGAACGGGGTCTTTTCCGCGGTGCCTTGCACCTCGATGATCCGGCCGTCGCCGGTCATGACAAAATTGGCGTCGGTGTCGGCCTCTAAGTCCTCGGCATAATCGAGGTCGAGCACCGGCGTGCCGCCGTAAATGCCGCAGGAGATCGCCGCCACGTTGTCACGCAGCACTTTGGTTTTCAGCATGTTGCGCGATTTCATCCAGCCGATGCAGTCGGCAAGCGCCACCCAGGCGCCGGTGATCGCAGCGGTGCGCGTGCCGCCGTCGGCCTGCAGCACGTCACAGTCGACGGTAATCTGGCGCTCGCCCAGCGCCTCCAGGTCGACCGTGGCGCGCAGCGAGCGGCCGATCAGGCGCTGAATTTCGACGGTACGGCCGTTCTGTTTGCCGGCGGAAGCCTCGCGGCGGGTGCGCTCGAGCGTGGCGCGCGGCAGCATGCCGTATTCGGCCGTGACCCACCCGCGGCCTTGCCCCTTCAGCCAGGGCGGCAGCCGTTCTTCCAGCGTGGCGGTGACCAGGACATGGGTGTCGCCGAACTTCACGAGGCAGGAGCCCTCGGCATATTTGACCACGCCGCGTTCCAGCGAAACGGCCCGTAATTCGTCCGGCGCACGGCGGCTTGGCCGCATGGGAATCCCTCCGAAAGTCCAGCAAATTGGCTCGCGGTGCTTGTAGGAGGGGGAAAGCAGTGCGGCAAGGCCTTTTGGGCCGCATGCGCGCTTGTAAGAGGCGTGCCGGACGGACAAATTATGGATAGAATGAAGGACTTCGCTGGAGTAGCCAGGTGGCCCACCACGATCCGATAGGCCTGATCGCGCCGCATGCCGGGCTTGCCCAGCTTAACGAGCGCTCGCGCGAGATTTTTAGACAAATCGTCGAGAGCTATCTCGCGACCGGCGAGCCCGTCGGCTCGCGCCACATTTCGCGTCTGATCACGGTGCCGTTGTCGCCGGCCTCGGTGCGCAACGTCATGGCCGACCTGGAGCAGCTTGGGCTGATCTATGCGCCCCATACCTCCGCCGGCCGTCTGCCGACCGAGTTGGGGTTGCGGTTTTTCGTCGATGCGCTGATGCAGGTTGGCGATCTGACGGAAGCCGAGCGGCAGTCGATCCAGAGCCAGCTCACATCGGTCGGCCGGGCGCAGTCGGTTGAAGCGGTGCTGGGGGAGGCGCTGACGCGGCTGTCCGGGCTGACCCGCGCCGCGGCGGTGGTGCTGACCGCGAAATCCAATTCGCGGCTAAAACATATCGAATTCGTTCGGCTGGAACCCGAGCGCGCGCTAGTGGTGCTGGTCGCCGAAGACGGTCAGGTCGAGAACCGTGTGCTGACGCTGCTGCCCGGCGTGCCTTCATCGGCGCTCACGGAGGCCACCAATTTCCTCAACGCGCGGATCAGGGGCCGGACGCTGGCGGAAGCGCGGCTCGAACTCGAGACCGCGCTGACCCAGAGCCGCGCCGAACTCGATCAACTCACGCAAAAGGTCATCGCCGCAGGAATCGCGAGTTGGTCCGGCGGCGAAAGCGATGAGCGCCAGCTGATCGTGCGCGGCCACGCCAATCTGCTGGAAGATTTGCACGCGCTCGAGGATCTCGAACGGGTGCGGCTGCTGTTTGACGATCTTGAAACGAAGCGCGGGGTGGTCGATCTGTTGGGCCGCGCAGAGCGCGCGGAAGGTGTGCGGATTTTCATCGGGTCGGAAAACAAGCTGTTCTCGCTGTCCGGTTCCTCCACCATCATCGCGCCCTACAGCGATGCCGCCGGCCACATCGTCGGCGTTCTCGGCGTGATCGGCCCGACCCGGCTTAACTATGCCCGGGTCATACCGACCGTGGATTATGCCGCTCGCATCGTCAGCCGTCTGCTGGGCGGCTGATTCCGCCCTGAAGGGCGGCCGCGCTTGATTTCTGGCCGCTAAAGCACGATATCCCGCCAACAGCCCATATCGGCGTGATCCCCAGGCGATTTCGAAAAGGCAATCCATGACCGACCCGAACCGGCCCAACGATGATCGGGCGAACACGGCACAGACCGACGAACCTGTGGTCTCCAAACCCTACGTGATGCCCGACGATCCTGAAGAGGGATCGGCCGAAGCGCTGGCAAAAGAGGCTGCGGAAGCGCGTGACAGGATGCTGCGCACGCTCGCGGAGATGGAGAACCTGCGCAAGCGCACCAGCCGTGAGGTTGCCGATGCGCGGACCTACGCCATCAGCGGTTTCGCCCGGGACGTGATCGAGATCGCCGACAATCTGCAGCGCGCCCTCGATGCGATTCCGGCCGAGACCCGCGCTGCTCCCGACCCCGGCCTGAGCGCCCTCATCGAGGGCGTCGAACTCACCGAGCGCTCGCTCCACAACTCGCTGGAAAAGAACGGCGTGAAGAAGTTCGATCCCACCGGCGAGAAATTCGATCCGAATTTTCAGCAGGCTATGTACGAGGTGCCCGACCCGTCGGTACCCTCGGGCACCGTGGTCCAGGTCGTGCAGGCCGGCTACACCATCGGTGACCGCGTGCTCCGACCTGCCTTGGTCGGGGTATCAAAGGGGGGCGCCAAGGTGGGCGCGCCGGCTAACGGCAATCAACCGAACAGCGCCGCCTAATAGCCCCTAGCTGCGGGGCTGAATTCCATCGCGGACGGCGCGGAAGCGCGGGAAAGCCGAGGACCATTGGTCGCGCGGCGCGCTAGCAATGATGCGCAGCGAGTTTTTTGCGCCGAAGCGCAGCCACTGCACGACCGTGACGGAGGTATTGTCTTTTCCGCTGGTCGCATCGATTCTGGTTTCATATCCCGGCATGCCGTCAATACGGATCGGCTCCGACATCGTTATCCGCGCGTCGCGTATGCCGGGCACAGTCGTTGCAATCTGCTGCGCGAACCGGCCGCGGTCCTCCGGCTGTGCGGCCGTTGAGCCGATTACACCGATGATCATAAAGGCGGCGGGCTCAAAGCCGGTCGTCTCATTGCCGTCGGCGAGTATGAGGGCGCCGCCGGGCGTCAATGTGCGGATATTCTTGAATGCGCTGAGCTCGGTCATCTTGAATGGCATCAGCCCCAATTGTTCTTCAACCGGAACTTCCTGCCGGACCACGGCGGACGCAAACATCTTGCGGACCGCGTCATCGGTATAGATCCGGGTCGCGTTCTCTGGAACCTGCACGGCGACATAACCGGAGAAAGCGTCGCCCGGCACGATCATCGAATAGCGCCGCACCGCGGCTCCGCCGTCCTTGGTGCTTTCGGCGGTGTAGTAGGCAAGACCCGCCGATGTTTCGATGCTGTCGGGCTTTACGCCCGAGGTGCCCGCCGGATTAGCCTTGAATGCATTCGCAACCTCGGCGTACGCGTCTTTCGGTAACTCAGTTACCAGCACCTTTACGGTCTGGTCTTCGGTCTCGAAACCGACAAACGACTTTGCCTGGACGAGCCCGACCAGCGGGGTCAAGCCTACCCGAACCCCCGGCGGGAAAACCGGATCTCCTGCAAAGGCAGCAGGAAGGGTTGCGAAAAAGAAGAGGGCGATAGCGCTCGTCATTCGAAGGAGCTTCATGAAGAACCTGCTTGGTTTGCTCTTGAGGCCATTCGCTGCTCGGCCGGCACGGTCCCGAGGGCGTCGACGTCAGACCGGCCGCTTTTAGCGGTTTTGGCTGCTCGACAACAGGCCAAGAAGCCTGTCCTTGCCGCCGAAACCCAGCCCGTCTGTTGCCCCAAAGACATGATCTTCCAATGGACCAATGTTTCATGGCCCGACGCTCGGTTCGGTCCTTGCGGCCCGGTACCCCCCTCCTATATGAGGCTCACCAATCGCAATATCGCGAATATTGAGTTTATGGGGGTTTTGGTCGGAGCGCCGTCAGGGCCCAACCAACCTGCCGCAAAAAGAAGGATGTGAGGACCATGGGAAAGGTCATTGGGATCGATCTCGGCACCACGAATTCGTGCGTCGCCGTAATGGATGGCAAGACACCGAAAGTCATTGAAAACGCCGAGGGCATGCGAACGACGCCTTCGATTGTCGCCTTTAGCGATGACGGAGAGCGTCTTGTCGGTCAGCCGGCCAAGCGCCAGGGCGTGACCAATCCCGAGCGGACTATCTTTGCAGTCAAGCGCCTCATCGGCCGACGCTACGACGACCCGATGGTTGAGAAGGACAAGAAGCTCGTCCCCTACAAGATCGTCAAGGCGTCGAACGGCGATGCCTGGGTCGAAGCCGACGGCAAAACCTATTCGCCCTCCCAGGTCTCCGCTTTCATTCTGCAAAAGATGAAAGAAACCGCGGAAGCCCATCTCGGCCAGAAAGTCGATCAGGCCGTCATCACTGTTCCCGCCTATTTCAACGACGCACAACGTCAGGCCACCAAGGACGCCGGCAAGATTGCCGGCCTCGAGGTATTGCGCATTATCAACGAACCGACGGCGGCTGCGCTCGCCTATGGTTTGGACAAGTCGAAGAGCGGCACCATCGCGGTGTACGACCTCGGCGGCGGCACGTTTGATATCTCGATCCTCGAGATTGGCGACGGCGTGTTCGAGGTGAAGTCAACGAACGGCGACACCTTCCTCGGTGGCGAAGACTTCGACATGCGGCTGGTCAATTACCTCGCCGACGAGTTCCAGAAGGAGCAGGGGATTAACCTGCGCAATGACAAGCTCGCTTTGCAGCGCCTGAAAGAGGCTGCCGAAAAGGCCAAGATCGAACTGTCCTCGACGACCCAGACCGAAATCAATCTGCCGTTCATCACGGCCGATCAGTCCGGGCCGAAGCATCTGACGATGAAACTGACGCGCGCCAAGTTCGAGGCGCTGGTTTCTGATCTCATCGAGAAGACCATTGAGCCCTGCCGCAAGGCGCTAAAGGATGCAGGCCTCACCGCCGGTGAAGTCGGCGAGGTCGTTCTGGTCGGCGGCATGATCCGCATGCCGAAGATCCAGGAGATGGTGAAGCAGTTCTTCGGCAAAGAGCCGCACAAGGGCGTCAACCCGGACGAAGTCGTTGCGATCGGCGCTGCCATCCAGGCGGGCGTGCTGCAAGGCGACGTCAAGGACGTGCTGCTGCTCGACGTGACCCCGCTCTCCCTCGGCATCGAAACGCTGGGCGGTGTATTCACGCGCATCATCGACCGCAACACCACGATCCCGACCAAAAAAGGCCAGGTGTTCTCGACCGCTGAGGACAACCAGAACGCCGTTACGATCCGCGTCTTCCAGGGCGAGCGCGAAATGGCCGCAGACAACAAGATGCTCGGCCAGTTCGATTTGATGGGCATTCCACCGTCGCCGCGCGGCATGCCGCAGATCGAGGTGACGTTTGACATCGACGCCAACGGCATCGTCAACGTCTCGGCACGGGACAAGGCGACCGGCAAGGAGCAGCAGATCCGTATCCAGGCATCCGGTGGGCTGTCGGAAGCGGACATCGACAAGATGGTCAAGGACGCGGAAGCCAATGCGGTCGCCGACAAGAAACGCCGCGAAGCCGTCGACGCCAAAAATCATGCCGACGCGCTGGTGCATTCGACCGAAAAGGCGCTGGCCGAACATGGCTCGAAGATAGCAGAGACCGACCGCCGCGCTATCGAAGACGCGGTCAGCGACTTAAAGGAAGCGCTGAAGGGCGACGACGCCGAGGCGATCAAGGCCAAGACCAACACGGTGGCCCAGGTTTCCATGAAGCTCGGCGAGGCGATGTACAAGCAGCAGGCCGAGAGCGATGCGGCCAGAGATGCTGCAAAGGACGCCGGGAAGGACGACGTGGTCGACGCGGAATTTACCGAAGTCGACGACGACAAAAACAAGAAGTCTGCTTAAAGACTGTGGGGGTCGCCATGGCGGCGGGCAAGTCCCATTCTCCGCTCTCCTCCTCCCCTCAGTGGGGGAGGAGTGTCTTGAGCGGCATACTGGGCGGGGAATCCCCGTCCGTTACCATCGGTCAACTTCGACGGCTTATCTTGAACCTCTCTGCGAAGCGCCCGACAGCACGGGCGTTCGCAGGTGCGCAGCGAAGTCGTGGCCGCTCGATGACCATCGCGATTGGATAAGCCCGGTTCAACATGTCAACCAAGCGCTGCTATTACGAAACCCTCGGCGTCGAGCGCGACGCGGACGAGCCCAAGCTCAAGGCGGCGTTTCGCAAACTCGCGATGAAATTTCACCCGGATCGCAATCCTGGGGACCAAACCAGCGAAGTGCGTTTTAAGGAAATCAACGAGGCCTACGAGGTTTTGAAGGACGGCGACAAGCGCGCCGCCTACGACCGGTTCGGCCACGCTGCGTTCGAGCAGGGCATGGGCGGTGGCGGTCCCGGGTTCGGCGCGGGCTTTGCCTCGTCCTTTTCCGACATTTTCGAAGATCTGTTCGGCATGGCCGGGCAGCGTGGCCGGGGCGGCCGCGAGCGTGGCGCCGATTTGCGCTACAACATGGAGATCACGCTCGAAGAAGCCTTCCTGGGCAAGACCGCGCAAATCGAGATACCGGTCTCCGTTACATGTGAATCCTGTTCGGGTACCGGCGCGAAAGCTGGCACCAAACCGAAGACCTGCTCCATGTGCGCTGGAGCCGGCCGGGTGCGTCAGGCGCAGGGATTTTTTACGTTGGAGCGAACCTGTCCCGGATGTCAGGGTCGCGGCCAAATGATTGAAGACGCCTGTCCCTCGTGCGCGGGCTCGGGCCGGGTTACGCGCGAGCGCACGTTGTCAGTCAACATTCCGCAAGGTGTGGAAGATGGCACGCGCATTCGCCTCGCGAGTGAAGGCGAAGCCGGCGTCCGCGGCGGACCGCCGGGCGACCTCTACATCTTTCTCTCGCTGACAACGCATCAGTTCTTTCAGCGCGATGGCGCCGACCTGCATTGCCGCGTGCCCATCTCGATGGTGACCGCAGCGCTGGGAGGCGAGTTCGACGTGCCCACCATCGACAAGGGCAAGACGAAGGTGAAAGTGCCGCACGGAACCCAATCCGGCCAACGCTTTCGCATCGCATCAAAAGGCATGCCGGTGCTCCGCTCGCGTCAGACCGGCGATATGTATGTCCAGGTCGTCGTGGAGACGCCTCAGAATTTAACAAAGAAGCAGCAGGAACTGCTCGCCGAGTTTGAAAAGCTATCGTCAGGAGCGACGCAACCGGAGGCTGCGGGTTTCTTCACTAAGGTCAAGGACTTCTTCGGCAACCGCGCCAATTGACGGATCGGCTTGACCGTATCGTCTGCTGTCTATACCTAAATATGACCGTTTTTCGACAACCCCGCACGAGCGCGGTTCGTTTGGTAGCGACATGCCATTGCAATCGTCCGCGCGTGCGTTGAAGAAGCCGCTTCGTCTGGATGACGAAGTGCGTTTTCTCCGTTCGTGGATCGAGAAGCCGTTGCACATGGGCGCGGTGATGCCATCGGGCCGTTTGCTCGCCCGCACCATGGCGCAATATGTCGACATCGGCTCCACGGGTCCGGTGGTTGAACTTGGCCCCGGCACCGGAGCTATCACCAACGCCTTGATCGAGCGCGGCGTAGATCAGAAGCGCCTCGTCCTGGTTGAATATAACCCCGGCTTCTGTGCGCTTCTGCGCGATCGCTACCCGCAAGCCAAAGTCGTGCAGGGCGATGCTTATAAACTGCGCGATACACTTTGGAATGCCCTGAATGCTCCCGCCCACGCCGTCGTGTCGGGCCTGCCGCTTGTTACGAAGCCGATGCTGACGCGCCTCAAGTTGATCCGCGACGCGTTCGTCGCGCTCGCGCCGGGCGCGCCTTTCGTGCAGTTCACTTATTCGGTTGCGCCGCCGATCCCTAAATCGCTGCCGGGCGTATCCACAGAGGCTTCCGACCGGATCTGGATGAACCTGCCGCCCGCCCGAGTCTGGGTGTATCGCAAGGGCTGACCGTCGGCTGCGGCGCGCACATCGGCTTCGTCTTTTGCGATCTGAATTATGTCCGCGCTGAAAATCCTTATCATACCCGGCTCGCTGCGCACCGGCTCGCATAACGCGAAGCTTGCGGCGACAGCGGCGTACGAATTCGCGCTCTCCGGCGTGGAGGTCACCCGGCTCTCGCTCGCTGATTTTCCGCTTCCGATGTACGATGGCGATCTGCAAACCAGATCAGGCGTGCCAAAGAATGCGGTCAACCTGAAGCGCATGATCGGCGCCCATCACGGCGTATTGATTGTAACTCCCGAATATAATTCTTCGGTGCCGCCCCTGGTGAAAAACGCGATTGATTGGGTAAGTCGGGTGCAGGATGCGAATGAGAAGCGCGGAGAGGTGTTTGGCCAACGTGTCTTTGCGCTCGCAGCCGCTTCCGAGAGCCGGCTGGGCGGGACACGCGCGCTGGCGGCGCTCCGACTTATTCTGTCGGCCTGTCATGCCACGGTTATTCCAAACCAGCTGGCACTGTCGTTCGCCGGCCAAGCCTACGATGATCGAGACCGGCTGAAACAGTTACCCGACGCCGAGGCGCTGAAGGCGCTCGTGAGGCAGCTCATCGAATTCTCTCAACACGTGATGTGAGGTCACATGCAGCCCGATATCGCCCCCCGCGACCGATTGATCGCGGGCCCCCATTCATTTCCTTAAACGACGAACGATCCTTCGCCCGATCTCTTTCAAGTCAAGGCCGAAGCCATAAAACGATGGCTTGAGCGTAACGATCTCGCGTCGTCCGGCTTCTTTCTCGCGCACCCATCTCGCTGCAAGCTCGCGTGCTGCTGGCGGACCGCCCACAAGCTTATGACCTCCCGCAAGAAGATCGGCCTTGATCCGGTCAACTGCGATTTGTTCCCAGCGGGCGAACCGGGCTCGCTTTCCCTCCTCACTGATTTCTTCGTCGGTCATCGTTCTCGTGGATCCGGCGCAGTAGTGGTTTCAGCAAAATGTGGAAATCGGGCCGATCGGCCCGCACTGCCACATCAAGTCGGTGGAAGGCATGTTGATACGGGTGCGATGCGAGTTGCGCGGCAAAGTCGGCCAAGTGTCTAATAGCGGCATGCGCTGGTGCTGATTCGCACAGCCTCGGTACCAGGGGCAGAAACCAGCTTGCGGCCAAGCTTGACTGGTTTCCGCTCCGTGTCGGGCGCCCCCTCCATCAGGGCGACTCGTCTTCGCATCCAGCCCCTTCCACAAGGGCTTTCTACCCCTCGCGTTCGAAAGCGAGGGCACCAAGCGAAGCCCTCCCGGTACACCCCGGCGAGGGCTTCGTGCTTTAGGACATTTCGTCCTAGCAAAGTTCACACTAGGTGATTTGCGGTTGGCGCAAAATGAAATCGTAAACAAGCTGCATACTAGCTTTGGACAAGTCTCGGCCATTGCGGTTGGGACCATCTGCCGGGATTGGCCTTTCCGCCGACCCTGCAGTGTGCCTAATACCGGACGGAGCCGAGAATGGATTGAACCAACCCTTTGACTTTTTTAATGAATGCGACGCTACCCGAACCCTCGAAGCCATGATGTGAGGTCACATGCAGCCCGATATTGCCCCCCGCGACCGATTGATCGTGGCGCTCGACGTGGCCGCCGTGGAGGCCGCGGAAGCGATGATTGCAAGGCTCGGCGATAGCGTGACGTTCTACAAAATCGGTTATCAGCTCGCCTATGCCGGCGGCCTTTCGCTGGTTCGGAAACTCGCGGACGGGGGGAAGAAAGTTTTCCTGGATTTGAAGCTTCACGACATCGGCAACACCGTAGCGCGCGGCGTCGAGAGCGTGGCGGCACTGGGGGCGACCTTCCTCACCGTGCATGCCTACCCGCAAACCATGAAAGCCGCGGTCGAGGCCCGCGCCGGATCCGACTTGAAGATACTCGCCGTCACCGTGCTGACCTCCTATGACGATGCCGACCTACACTCCGCCGGGTACCGGTTTGGCGTCCCGGATCTGGTCGAGGCCCGTGCCAAGCAGGCGCAGGTGCTTGGCGTGGACGGGCTTGTAAGTTCGCCGGAGGAAGCAGCCGCGTTGCGCAAGATCGTGGGCCACCAAATGAAACTGGTAACGCCCGGGATTCGTCCGGCGGGCACAGCGTCGGGCGATCAGAAGCGCATCATGACGCCGGGCCGGGCGATTGCAGCGGGTGCGGATTATCTCGTGGTTGGACGTCCCGTGATCGAAGCCGCCGATCCCAAGGATGCAGCGGACGCCATCCAGGCGGAGATCGCTCGGGCGCTTCATTGAAGGAGGATAATTGACGATGGCAAAAGGTTACTGGATCGCACGCTTGGACGTCCACAATGTGGATGGCTACAAGGAATACGTCGCGCGGAACGGCGCGGTGTTCGAAAAATACGGTGCAAAATTTTTGGTGCGTGCCGGCCGCTTCGAATGCAAGGAGGGCTCCTCGCGGTCGCGCAATGTGGTGCTGGAATTCAAGGACTACGACACTGCGCTCGCTTGTTACAACTCGCCGGAATATGCCGATCTGGTGGCAATTCGCGCTCCGCATGCCGACGGCGACCTCGTGATCGTTGAAGGCTACGACGGTCCGTAGCTGTACAGCACTCAAGATCCCTCTGTTTAGTCGAGGTCGGGCTCGTCCCAGCCACAACCAACAATCGGACAGGTAAAATCGAATCCGATTAGACCTGACCGCTCGGTGGGGTGATTGGTTGCTGGAACAGCCCGCCCCCGCTACAAGGGCCTAAAGAGGTTCAGAGAATGGCCGAGATGCGGTTGATCGTTGCGGGGGCGGGTGGCCGGATGGGCCGCGCATTGACTCGCGTGATCTCGGAGACGCCAGGCGCGGTTCTCACCGGTGCGCTGGAAGCGCCGGGTTCGGAGCTGCTGGGTAAAGATGCCGGGGTGCTGGCCGGGTTGCCTGCCAATGGCGTCAAGCTGTCCGGTGATCTTTGGTCGCTCTCGGCAGAGGCTGACGGTATCCTCGATTTCACGGTGCCGGGCGCAACCATCGCTAACGTCGCGATTGCCGCCGAGCGCGGCCTGGTGCATGTCATCGGTACGACGGGGCTTTCCGTCTCCGACGACGCCGTGATCAAGAGCGTCACCTCGCGCGCCGTGGTCGTCAAGTCGGGCAACATGAGCCTTGGCGTCAACCTTTTGGCGGCGCTTGTGAAGCGTGTGGCGCAATCGCTCGACGAAAATTTCGACATCGAAATCCTGGAGGTGCATCACAAGTCGAAGATCGACGCGCCCTCGGGCACGGCGTTGATGCTCGGCGAGGCCGCAGCTGCGGGACGAAAAATTTCGCTTGCCGAGCGTTCCGCACGCGGACGCGACGGCATCACCGGCTCACGGCGGTCTGGTGATATCGGCTTTGCCTCATTGCGTGGCGGCACCGCTGCCGGCGATCACAGCGTGATCTTCGCGGGCCCTCACGAACGCATCGTGCTCTCGCATCACGCGGAGGATCGCATCCTGTTCGCGCATGGTGCGCTAAAGGCAGCGCTTTGGGCGCATGGCAGGAAACCCGGCCTGTACTCGATGGCGGACGTGTTGGGCCTGAGCGAGGTCTAGTCTCTTGTTTTGACGTGTTTTCGTCACGCGAACCGGGCTCCACTTCGCTCGAAAACACTTGAGTATCTCAACCCGGAACGGGAACTTGCAATGAGCGATCGCCTTCTTGTGCTGCTGCGCCACGGCCAGAGCGAATGGAACCTGAAAAATCTCTTTACCGGCTGGAAGGATCCAGACCTGACGGAGCAGGGCATTGCAGAGGCGCAAGACGCCGGGCGGAAGCTGAAGGCGCAGGGTCTGAAATTCGATGTTGCATTCACCTCGGTGCTGAAACGCGCGCAGCACA
This sequence comes from uncultured Alphaproteobacteria bacterium, assembly GCA_963764155.1. Lineage (GTDB taxonomy): Bacteria > Pseudomonadota > Alphaproteobacteria > Rhizobiales > Xanthobacteraceae > Bradyrhizobium. Next base: position 327,201 of record CAVXRI010000005.1, on the reverse strand, counting down.
CACTGGATCTGACGCTGGCCGAACTCGGCCAGAGCGGCCTTCCCACCAAAAAAAATCTCGCACTCAATGAGCGGGACTACGGTGATCTTTCCGGATTGAACAAGGACGACGCCCGGAAGAAATGGGGTGAGCAGCAGGTGCATGTTTGGCGGCGCTCTTATGACGTACCGCCGCCCGGCGGAGAAAGCCTGAAAGACACGCTGGCGCGCGCCCTGCCCTACTACGTCCAGGAGATACTCCCCTGTGTGTTGCGCGGCGAACGCACGCTGGTCGCGGCCCACGGCAATTCGCTGCGCGCGTTGATCATGGTGCTCGAGAAGCTCACGCCGGAAAGCATTTTGAAGCGCGAGCTTGCGACCGGGGCGCCCGTTATCTACCGGCTGAATGCGGATTCCACCGTCGCATCCAAACTCGATCTTGCTGCGTGAGCGCGAGTTAGGGTTCTGTTTTCCGCGAAAATTTAAAAAACGTTGCGCTGATTCACGCGGCGTTCGAAGCGGGCGTCGCGATCTGTCCCGCTTCCCAGCCCAGCATCGCCTGTTTGCGGGTGATGCCCCAGTGGTAGCCGGTCAGCGCGCCGCCTTTGCCGAGCGCGCGATGGCAGGGCACAACGAACGAGACCGGGTTTTTGCCGACCGCCGCGCCGACCGCGCGCGACCCCTTCGGACTGTTGATCTTGTTGGCGATGTCGGAATAGCAAACCGCGCGGCCCATCGGGATTTTCAACAGCGTCTCCCAGACCCGGACCTCAAAGTCGGTGCCGATCAAGACCACTCGGAGCGGCTGATCTGCGCGCCAAAGCCGCGTGTCGAAGATGCGCTGGGCCAAGGCGGCAGTACCTGCGAAATCCTCGACGTAGGTCGCATTCGGCCAGCGCCGCTTCATGTCGGCGAACGCCATCGCCTCTTCGCCGGGATCGGCGAACGCGAGACCGCCCAGGCCCCGGTTTGTTGCGATCACGATCGCCGTGCCGAACGGCGAGGGATGAAAACCATAGCGCAGAGTCATACCCGCGCCGCCGTTCTTCCATTCGCCCGGAGACATCGCTTCATGGGTCACGAACAAATCGTGCAGCCGGCCCGGACCGGAAAGTCCGGAATCCAGGGCGGCGTCGAGCACACTGGCTGAGTCGCGCAGCAGGCCCTTCGCATGATCGAGCGTCAGCGCTTGCATAAAGGCTTTCGGCGTCAATCCGGCCCAGCGTCGGAACAGATGGTGCAACTCATCCGGTGTGACGGCGGCCGCATCGGCAATCAATTCGATGGTCGGCTGGGCGCGCCAATGGTCCGAGATGAAGGCGATGGCGCGGCGCACGGAGTCGTAATCGCGCAACGCGGCGTTCTGGGCACCCGGCTTGGTCAACCGCTGGTGATCTATGGCTGTTGTCATCATGCCTTGGATGTAGAACGCCCGGCCGCTCGAAACCACCCGATTTCCAGAGTCCCTCCGCGGCCCAAGGAAAACGGGCGAATCGACGCGGGCTGATATCGATTCAGAAGTGCTCTCAGAGCGGATTATAGGTCGGGCCGCGCCGCGCCGCCTGCAATGCCGCGGTTAGGGCTTTGGCAAAGCTAGCTTTTTCCTGTGGTCCGAGGAAGCTGCCAACCGAGACGTGACGCCCTCGGGAGACCAGATACAGCCGCTGGATGCCAAATTCTTCGTCCGCCTGCTGGTCAAGGCGCACCCACAGGGGATTGAGCACCCATTCGACGACGTGCCCTCGATGGCTCACCCGTCGCACGCGCAGCTCGGATAATGTCACCGAGATTTCCTCGGATGCCCGTGCGCGCCGGAAATTGATCCTGAAGGCCCAGTAGATCATCAGGGCGTCGATGCCGAAAAAACCGAATACCGGCCATGCTCCCATCAATAGGAAGGCCAGTCCGGCACCGAAGCTGACCAGGCTCAAAAGCGCCATCAACACCAGAAAGCCGGTGCGATTCAGCGACCGGTGCGGCGTCAGCAGCGCCGAGAACAACGCGGGCTCCGGGCACAAATCAAAATCATTGCCTGCGGTCATGGCGTATCAGTATACCCGGAAGATGGCGAAAAGCATCCGATCTCAACGCGCCGGGAAACCCCGCGTTCAAATCACGGCGAAAAAATCCGTCAAAAAGCCCAAGCCCCGACCGGCGCCCGCGCGCCAGCGGGAGGGCCCGTCCAAGCAAAAGCCGGGAAAGTCGAACGCCGGTATTAAGAAATTAAAGGGGCCAAGCCGGACGGCAAAACCCTGGACTGCCGCCGAGGTATATGAAGCGTTCAGCCGATTTCGGAAGGCCAATCCGGAGCCAAAGGGAGAGTTGGAGCATCTCAATCCGTACACTTTGCTGGTCGCCGTGGTGCTATCGGCGCAAGCCACCGATGCCGGCGTCAACAAGGCGACCCGAGCGCTGTTCGAGGTCGCCGATACGCCGCAAAAAATGCTTGCGCTCGGTGAAGAAAAGCTTCGCGACTACATCAAGACCATCGGGCTCTACCGCACGAAAGCGAAAAACGTGATCGCTTTATCGGAAAAGCTGATCGCTGAGTTCGGCGGGGTGGTGCCGCGCACCCGGGCGGCGATCGAAAGCTTGCCGGGCGCGGGCCGCAAGACCGCCAATGTCGTACTCAATATGGCGTTCGGCGAATACACCATCGCGGTGGATACTCACGTTTTTCGGGTCTCTAACAGGACCGGGCTTGCGCCGGGCAACACTCCGCTGGAAGTCGAGCTCGGGCTGGAAAAAATCGTACCTGCCGATTTCAAGCTGCATGCGCATCATTGGCTGATCCTGCACGGTCGCTACACGTGTCTGGCTCGCAAGCCGCGCTGCGAAGTCTGCCTGATCAACGATCTCTGCCGCTGGCCGGAGAAGACGGTGTGAATCTCACATCACGCGGAGGTCACATCGCCGCCGTTCCGTCGCTGTATTCAACTAATAGTAAGCCGCGATCTGCTCGATCGCGGTGGCTTTCGAGACGCTCGCGATGCCGGGCGATTTCACACATCGAGAAGTGTCAGGGGATCAGCGACTATGAATCAGACGGCCGCGCTTGTTTCGCTGGCGACCTCCGTTCCGCCGCATCAGTTTCATCAGGCGCAAATTCTCCAGGCTGCGCGGGGAGTGATGGCCGATCGCTACGCACAGTTCGAAGTCGCTTTCGAGCCTGTTTGCCAACACCGGCATTCGTCATCGTTACGGCGTCAAGCCGATGGAATGGTATCTTGAGCGACGGGGCTGGCCCGAACGAACCAAGGCATTTCTCGAAGGCGCGGAAACCCTGTTTATCGATGTCGCGAGCAAAGCCATTGCGAATGCCGACTTAGCGCCGGCCGATATCGATACCGTTGTTACGGTCTGTTCGACGGGCATTGCAACGCCGACGCTCGAGGCGCGCGTTGCCGGCAAGCTCGGCTTCCGGTCGGATGTGTCGCGCGTGCCTGTTTTCGGCCTGGGATGCGCGGGAGGAGTTTCGGGGCTTTCGATCGCATCGCGGCTGGCGCAGGCGCGGCCCGGAACCAATGTCCTGCTGGTGGCTCTCGAGCTCTGCACGCTCGCGGTCCGTCATGACGAATTGACCAAAGCAAATGTCGTCGCCGCAAGCCTGTTTGGAGACGGCGCCGCTGCGGTCATCCTGCGCGCGGGCGACGGCGGCGAGACCAGGGTTGAGGCGACCGGAGAGAAGCTGTGGCCCGATACGCTCGATGTGATGGGATGGAGCGTAGATCCCGAAGGCTTCGGCGTGATCTTTCAGCGAACGATTCCCGATTTTGTCGCCGCCAACATGGGACAAGCGGTGTCGGAAATCCTGTCGCGGATGCAGCTTTCGATCGGGGATATCGATCGCTTCATTTGTCATCCCGGCGGCACAAAGGTGATAGCTGCACTCGAACGGGCACTCTCGCTCGATCAGGGGACACTCGATCATGAGCGCGATGTCATAGCGGATTTCGGCAACATGTCCGCGCCGACCGTGCTGTTCGTGCTCGAACGCGCCCGCGCGCAAGGCCTTCCGCCGCTATCGATGTTGACCTCGCTCGGGCCAGGCTTCACCGCAAGCTGTGTCACGCTGCGGCACGTCGCATGAGCCTGGCGTCGGTCATTCTCGCCCTGGTAACGCTGCAGCGATTGGGCGAGCTCCTGTTGTCGCGTCACAACGCAAATGGGCTGTTGTCGCGCGGAGGAATTGAGGTCGGCGCCAATCATTATCCGCTGGTGGTGTCGCTTCACGCGGCCTGGCTGATTGCGTTGTGGGTGTGGGGCCGCGATCAGGACGTCAACCTTGTCGCACTTGCGACGTTTGTGCTGTTGCAGGGTGCTCGCGTCTGGATTCTTGCGACACTGGGCTCGCGATGGACCACGCGCATAATCGTGTTGCCCGGCGAGCCGTTGGTCGCATCCGGGCCTTATCGTTATTTTTCGCACCCGAATTATGCTGTGGTCGCGGCGGAAATGGCGCTGCTGCCATTGGCGCTGCATCTGCCCTTGGTGGCGTTTATCTTCACCGCCCTGAACGCTGCGGTGCTCTACATTCGCATTCGAGCCGAGGCGCGGGCGCTTTCGGACGTCGGCCGACAGCCAGCCCGCGCGGTTCCATGACAAACCCGCCCAAAGCTTTAGACGACGTGCCGACCGTCCAAACATGGGCAGGCTTTCTGCTGATGTGCCTTGGCATGTTCATGGCCATTCTGGACATCCAGGTGGTTGCGACGTCGTTGCCGACGATCCAGAGCGCACTTGAAATCTCTCCCGATGCGATGAGCTGGATCCAGACTGCTTATCTGATAGCCGAGGTCATTGCGATCCCGCTCACCGGCCTGTTCACGCGCGTGCTGTCGCTGCGATGGCTGTTCGTCGCGGCGGTCACGCTCTTCACGCTCGCATCAATTGGCTGCGCGGCCAGCAGCGAATTTGCCGTGCTGCTCGGGTTTCGCGTAGTGCAGGGGTTTGCTGGTGGCGTGCTGATACCCTCGGTGTTCTCCGCCGTGTTCCTGTTGTTTCCGCCGCGACTGCATGCGCTCGCCACGACGATCGGCGGCGTGGTCGCGGTGATGGCGCCGACGATCGGGCCGGTGGTCGGCGGCTGGATCACGCAAACCTGGTCGTGGCCGTGGCTGTTTCTGATCAACGTGATTCCCGGGCTGGTCGCTGCGTCGATGACCCCATTCCTGCTGCCGCGGCAGGCCACCGATTTCACCGAATTGTCCAAGCTGGACGGGCGCTCGCTCGCCTTGCTCGCTGCGGCGCTCGCGTGTCTTGAGATCGGGCTAAAGGAAGCGCCGCAGCGCGGGTGGCTGTCAATTGTCTGCATCGGGCTGCTGGCCGCAAGCCTGATTGGCCTGTTCGCGCTAATCCACCGGACGCTCCGCGCCGCGCATCCGGTAATGCGCCTGGTAACGCTTAGACGACGGTCGTTCGCGGTCGGCTGCGCCTTGAGCTTTTGCCTTGGGGTCAGCTTGTTCGGCTCGGTTTATCTGATGCCGGTGTTTCTCGGCTTTGTGCGAAAGCATGACGCGCTTGAGATCGGCACGATCATGCTTGTGACAGGCATTGCGCAACTCGTCGCCGCGCCGATAGCCGCGATGTTGGAAGACCGCCTCGGAGCCCGCTGGTTGACCGGGGCCGGGTTTGCGCTGTTTGCGTTCGGGCTTGGGTTGAGTGCATTGCAGCCGCGCACGGCCGATTTCGACGAAATGTTGTGGCCGCAGATCGTGCGTGGTGTCGCGATCATGTTCTGCCTGTTGCCACCGACGCGCATTGCGCTAGGCGCATTGCCGGAAGCGGAGGTTGCGGACGCCAGCGGGTTGTTCAATCTGATGAGAAATTTAGGCGGCGCCATCGGCATCGCCATGATCGATACCGTCCTGTACGGCCGGGTCGGAATTTATGCCGAGGATTTCCGGGTCCGCCTGCTGGCGGGGGATCTCACGGCGGCAAAGGCGATCGGGCTCAATCCAGCGCTGCTGGCCGAGCGGTTGCCCGGGCCGCCGAACGAAGCCGCCGTGGCTTTCGTGCGCCCGATGGTCGAGAAGGCCTCACTGGCGCTATGCGTGAACGAAGCATGGGCGATGCTCGCCTTAGTGGCGATTGCTGGGCTGCTGCTAGTGCCGTTCGCGCGCGACAAGGCGCTTTCGAGCAACGTTCTGGCTCGCGGCTGACGCGAAATTCAAGCAGAGGGCACGCTGGTTCGGCGCGCGGGCTCAATCATCTCCGGACGCGAGCCGGACAGCCGTTTGTGCATGTGAACCATCAGGGCCATGCCAAATAGCGGTGTCGCCAGATTGACGATCGGGATCGACACGAACGCTGCAATCATCAAACCTGCCGTGAAGATCACGGCCGCGTTTTGCTTGCGCATCGCCTTGGCCTGCGCCGGCGGGCGAAAGCGCATCGCGGCGAGCTCGAAATACTCGCGTCCCAACAGCCAGGCGGTCGCGAGGAAAAAAATGAGAAAGCCGGCTCCGGCCACGAACACGAAGGGCAGGGCGACAAGATAGACCAGGATTGTCAGCAGCGCCGTCTTGATCCCCTCGCGCATAGCAAGTCCCAACGGCAGCGCCATGCCGGGCCGTTCTGCCGGATAATGTTCGCGCTCCACATGCTCGGCAACTTCGTCGACGAACACACCCGCGACCAGGGACGTTATCGCCGGCATCAGGAAAATGCCGCCGAGCACGACGCCGAGCCCGGCGGCGATCGATAGGACCCAGGCCAGAGCATTGAGCGGAGTATGGAAACCGGAGCCCAGCATGGCTTCAGCCCAGTTTTCGCCATAGCTCGTAAACCAGCTCAGCAGCCGCTGCAGGCCGATCGCCAGCACGGTAATCAGCACCAGCGCAAGCGTGATCGATCGCCACAGAATTGAACGCATCGGCGGCGAAAGTATCTGCGAAAGCGCCTTTACGGCGGCATCAAACATGGCGGCGCTACCCTCTCACGTGGCTATCGCGAGAGTTAGACACGCTGACGGCCTTCGGCAAGAGCTTGTGCGGAAGCTCAATCGGGCATGCTGATCCGTGTTCTGCGCCTAGAGGCGATCAGAGGCGGATTGCGCGCAGCCTTAAGGCGTTGCCGATGACGCTTACCGACGAGAGCGCCATCGCGGCTGCGGCTATGATCGGCGACAGCAGGATACCGAAAGCGGGATAGAGAATTCCGGCGGCGATGGGGATTCCGGCGGCGTTATAGATGAAAGCGAAAAACAGGTTTTGGCGGATATTGCTCATCGTCGCCTTTGACAGCTTGCGTGCGCGCGCAATGCCGCCGAGATCGCCTTTCAGCAGGGTGATGCCCGCGCTTTCCATGGCGACATCGGTGCCGGTGCCCATGGCGATGCCGACCTCCGCAGCCGCGAGAGCGGGCGCGTCGTTGACGCCATCGCCTGCCATTGCCACGATCCGGCCGGACTTTTGCAGCCTCGCCACAACAGCACTCTTTTGATCCGGAAGCACTTCCGCTTCGACATCGTTGATGCCGAGCTTTCGCGCGACCGCGCTCGCCGTCGTGCGGTTGTCGCCCGTCAGCATGATGACCTTGATGTTTTCAGCCGCCAGCGCCCTCAGCGCGTCCGGCGCGGAAGGCTTGATGGGATCGGCAATGCCGAAAAGCCCGGCCAGTTTCCCGTCAATGGCAATGTTGACGACCGTGGTGCCGTCCGATCGCAGGTGCTCGCTTTCTGAGTCGAGGGGCCCCGCATCGACGCCAATTGATTTGAGGTACCGTGAATGACCGAGCGCGATCGATTTACCTTCGACGTTGCCGGTTGCCCCCTTACCGGTCGGCGAATCGAAATGATCGACCCCGCCCAGATCGAGCCCGCGCTCCTTTGCTGCCCGCACGATCGCGTCTGCGATCGGATGCTCGCTTGCCCGCTCGACGCTGGCCGCGAGACGCAGGATCTCATCTTCGGCAAACCCCGGCGCGGGTACGATAGCGATGACCTTCGGTTTGCCCTCGGTCAATGTCCCGGTCTTGTCGACGACAAGCGTGTCGATCTTCTCCATGCGCTCCAGCGCTTCGGCGTTCTTGATCAACACGCCAGCCTGGGCGCCGCGTCCAACGCCGACCATGATCGAAATCGGTGTCGCCAGACCAAGCGCGCATGGGCAGGCGATGATCAGCACGCTGACTGCCGCGACCAGGCCGAACGTCATCCGCGGCTCCGGCCCGAACAAAGCCCAGGCGCCGAACGCAGCGAGCGCCGCGGCAATCACCGCGGGCACGAACCAGCCGGCGACCCGATCGGCGAGCCGCTGGATCGGCGCGCGCGAGCGCTGTGCATTCGCGACCATCTGCACGATCTGCGACAGCAAAGTATCACTCCCAACCTTGTCGGCGCGCATCACGAAGCTGCCTGACTGGTTCAGCGTACCGGCAACCACCTTGCCGCCCGCCTCCCTGGTGACGGGCATGGATTCGCCGGTCACGAGCAATTCATCGAGCGACGACCGGCCTTCCAGAACGAGGCCGTCCACAGGCACCTTTTCACCTGGCCGCACCCGCAATTTGTCGCCGACCTGCAGGTCGTCGATCGAGACTTCATGGTCCGCACCGTCCTCGCTGACGCAGCGCGCCGTTTTCGGCGCCAGTTGCAGCAATCCCCTGATCGCGCCTGATGTTGCCTCGCGCGCGCGCAATTCCAACACTTGTCCCAACAGCACCAGAACCGTGATGACGGCGGCGGCTTCGAAGTAGACCGCAACCGCGCCACCATGGCCGCGGAAGCTTGCCGGAAAATTCTGCGGCGCAAGTGTTGCAGCCACGCTGTAGAGGTAAGCGACCGCAGTACCCATTGCGATCAGCGTAAACATATTGAGATGACGTGAGACCACCGACTGCCAACCACGAACAAAGAACGGCCAGCCCGCCCACAGCACCACCGGTGTTGCAAACACAAGCTGAATCCAGTTCGACCAAACCGGATCGAACCAGCCGTGATTGCCGGCGAGGTGTCCGCCCATTTCGAGGAAGACCACAGGCGCAGCAAGCGCGAGCCCGCCCCAGAACCGGCGCGTCATATCGGAAAGTTCAGGGTTCGGCGGCGTATCCAGACTGACAAGCTCTGCTTCGAGCGCCATACCGCAGATCGGGCAGCTCCCCGGACCGACGTGCCGGATATGCGGATGCATCGGGCAGGTATAAACCGTGCCTGTCGGTACTTCGGCCGTCGTCTTGGCCTTGTCGAGATATTTTGCGGGATCAGCGGAGAATTTGGTGCGGCAACCGGCGGAGCAGAAATGGAAGATTTCGCCGCGATAATCGAAGCGATGTTTCGATGTTGCGGGATCGACACTCATACCGCAGACGGGGTCGCGCCCGCCCGGCGGACCGTTAGCGTGATCGCCGTTGCCGCGGCCCGTGGCGTGCGCTGGATGCACAGATCGGGTTTCATCCATCGAAATCTCCACCGCTGCTTGATGCCGATACCCCTAGGGGGGTATATAAGAGGCATGCGAAAAGACATCAAGTCATCATGCCAGAAGCGCCTCAGCCGTATTGAGGGCCAGGTCCGCGGCCTTGCCAAAATGGTCGAGGAGGACCGCTACTGTATCGATACGGTTACGCAAATCTCGGCCGTGCGGGCTGCGCTTCGGCGTGTCGAGGAGGAGATATTGCGGGATCACGTCGCGCATTGCGTAGAACACGCGATCGCCAGCGGCAACAAGACCGATCAGCGCAAAAAGATCGCGGAGTTGATGGCAGTGATCGGCCGGTCGGACCGATGATGTGAGGCCTGCGCTCTAGGCTGCCAGTACGCGGGCTCGGCCCGGGTTTTCCGGCATGCACGCCGGCACGTATTCAATGACCATGTAGTGCTCGGAGACCGTCACCCGCTCCACCAGTCTCGCGGGTGCAACGGCGACTACTTCTGCAGCCGGAACCGGCGCTTCTTCGTCAATCTCTTCAGGAATAAGCGGCGGCGAACGGATCGTTTCTGGAAAGACAGCGAATTCGCCGGCTACCTCCCGGAGCGGCTTTTGCTTGTCGGCCCAGTGCAAGGCCGTGTAGTCGAAGCCGTGCACGATGGTGGGTTTGACGACTTCGAAATAGGGCGAGATGTCGAAGTCGCGCGGCATATAGAGCGAGGAGTCGCGGATGTGCAGAATCTCACGCCGCGCCTGCCTGGAGCCGGCACGCGTGATCCTGGGCAGGATCGGATAACGCACGGTGTCGAACGCTTGCGCAATCAATGCCGAGCAGATGATCTTGGTGGGGTCGCCGGATCCAAATGCGATCATGCGTCGCCGCCAGCGCTGCGGTATCGGCAGCGGAATCAGGAAGCGCATCAGATCGAGGATGTTCTTGGTGTCGTAACCGAACCCGATCCGGTTAATGGCGTAACGGCAAACCGTGTTGCGGTCCTCGAACGACAGGCCCACCGGGCGGCACAGCCGCGTGTGGTAAGGGAAATACTTCGACAGCGGAGCCGAGGTGACGCCCTCGCCGATATTGGCTTCAATCAGAACGTGGGGTTCGCCGTTGGGCTCCTGCGCCCCGTCTATCGGGCCGACATACAGAGCGGCGTGCGACCAGGTGGACTGCGTAAGATATTTGATGATGCCGGAAACGCGGTTGTTGCCTTCGACCAAGAGCACGTCGCCCTGATCGATAACGCCGCGCAGATGCTCCGGGTCGCTCGGCGTGAACGGCTCATAGCCCGGCACCTCCTTTTGAAGGTAGCCGGCAATAAGCTTGCCGATGGTGTCGAGCATCAAGCCCATGAACGCATGTCCCCAAGCGCCTTTTCCGGCCGTTCTTTTCGTTTCCATATCATGGTCGATAGCCGTTGCAATTTGGTTCATGCATGGCAGAGATCAATCATGATTGATTCACCAAGAGCGTTGCCGCGCAATCGCGGATCAGGCAAGGTTCGCTAGCTGTTCTAAAATCGTCAAGCCCTCGGAAACCATGACATGACAATGACGCGCCGCAGTTTACTTTCGGCGGCTGCGGGGGCGCCGCTCTTGGCTGCGGGCGCCTGGGCGGCACCGCTGCCCCGCGAGGCTGAAATTGTCGTGATCGGGGCCGGCGCGGCGGGCATCGCGGCGGCGCGTCGCATCATGGCGGCCAACCGCAAGGTGATCGTGATCGAAGCCGCCGGCCAGATAGGCGGCCGATGCCTCACCGACGTCTCGACGTTCGACGTCCCGTTCGATCGCGGCGCGCGATGGCTGCACAATCCCGAAGTCAACCCGATGGTCAGGCTCGCCCGCACCGCGGGCCTTGAGGTTTCGCCGGCGCCGCCCGGCCAGAAAATTCGTATCGGCCGCCGCTCTGCGCGCGCCGGAGAGACCGAGGAATTTCTCGCGACCTTGGTGCGCGCCAATCGCGCCATCGACGATGCAGCCCGCCGGGCGGACATTTCCTGTGCCGCGGTGATTCCCAAGGACCTCGGCGACTGGGCGGGGACGGTGGACTTCATACTTGGGAGCTAGTAGCACGGGAAAGGATCTGAAGGACCTCTCGACCGTCGACAAGGTTCGTGCCGCAGACCGCAGTGCCGCCGTCGCGTGCCGTCAGGGCCTGGGGACATTGCTCGCGAAGTTTGGTGAGCAGGTTCCGCTCGCATTGTCCACGCCCGCGAGCCGCATCGCATGGAGCAATCGAGACGTTTCGGTAGAAACGCCGGCCGGCAGGATCGCCGCGCGCGCCGCAATCGTCACCGTGTCAAGCAATGTGCTCGCGGCCGGCAATATCAAATTCAGCCCCGAGCTGCCAAAGCGCACGCTCGATGCCGCCTCGAAACTGAGCCTTGGTAGCTACGATCACATCGCGCTGCAACTGCCGGGCAATCCGCTCGGATTGTCGCGCGACGATGTTGTTCTCGAGCAGAGCAATTCAACCCGGACGGCGCTGCTGTATGCGAATATAGCGGGAACCTCGCTCTGCTCGATCGATGTTGCGGGATCATTCGGCAGCGAACTTTCCGCGCAGGGCGAAAAGGCCATGGTTGCGTTCGCGCTGGAATGGCTGAGCAAGCTGTTCGGCAGTGAGGTTGCCTCCGCAGTAAAGAAATCCAGCGCCACGCGCTGGAACACTTCACCTTACGTGCTCGGGGCGATGTCGGCCGCGGCGCCGGGCGGCGAGCTCTCGCGAAAGGTTCTGACCGAGCCGATCGGGTCCATGTTCCTTGCAGGCGAGGCAACCCACGAAACGATGTGGGGCACTGTCGATGGCGCATGGGAAAGCGGCGAGCGCGCGGCCGACGCGGCGCTGAGAAGAATTGGCGCGCTGAAGGAGAATGAGCCCGCGCAATCGCCAGCCCGGACGCCGAAGCGGCGACGCGGCACAACACCAGCCTCACCGGTTCATTGATGGCAAGACCGAAGGCGCTCATCTCGTGGTCCAGCGGCAAGGACAGCGCCTTTTCGCTGTGTGAGGTGAGGCGCACCGGCGATTTCGACGTCGTCGGCGCGCTGACTACCGTGACCGAAACGTTCGAGCGCGTGTCGATCCACGCCGTGCGCCAGGAGATTCTCCGCGCCCAGTGCGAGTCGGCACGATTGCCGCAAACCATCGTGCCCATCCCCTATCCCTGTCCAAACGAAATCTACGAGGCCCGAATGGGCAGCGCCGTCGCCGATGCTGTCGCCCAAGGCATCACCCACATCATTTTCGGCGACCTCTTTCTTCAGGACATCCGCGCCTATCGCGAGCAAAAGCTAGCGGGATCAGGGATCTCGCCGGTATTCCCGCTATGGGATTGGCCGACCTTGCCGTTGGCGCGCGCGATGATGGCGAGTGGCCTGGAGGCATATCTTGCAACGGTTGACCTGAAGAAGCTGCCGGCAGAATTCGCCGGACGCAAATTCGATGAACGACTGCTGACCGATTTGCCCGCGAGCACTGATCCCTGCGGCGAGAACGGCGAATTTCACACCTGCGTCGTCGCCGGGCCGATGTTCGCGCACCGCCTCGCGGTAGTCCCCGGTGAGCGTCTTCAGCGCGACGGCTACGGCTATTGCGATCTGGTGCTGGAGAAAGCCGACGCCTAGTCGGAGCGATGCCTGATAGACTCGCCGAACAGCGGAACAGCATCGCCGGTTATACCGGCAGCTTTAGCTCCATCAAATCCTTCGACGATAATCCGGCCGGAAAAATTTCTTTTCACGTCCTCGGTCCAGTTGTCGTCGGTAACGAGCGGATCGTCGCCCGGTACGAAATGGCTCAGCACGAGCACTTTCACCCCGGCTGCGGCCGCGATGCGGCCGACGTCTTCGGTGCTGGTGTGGCTCTCAAGCAAATGTTTCTTCAGTGAAGCGCCGTTTTTCGTCTTCAGCACGAGGCGGTCGACTGCGGGCACATAAAGGCACTCGTGCACCAGCACGTCGGCCCCCTTGGCGAATTCGGCGAGCTTCGGATTGTAATTGGTGTCGCTCGAAAACACGATGGTGCCGTCCGGCGTTTCGAATTTGTAAGCGAAATTCTCTGTGATCGGCGGGTGCGGCGTGCGAAACGCGGTGACCGTCACATCGCTCGTCTTCAGCACCACGCCGTCGCTGGTAATGTCCTTTGCGATCAGCAGTTTCCGCGGATCGGGCCGGCCTTCGTCTTCGATCCGGGTCTCGACATCGAACTTGTTCAGTTCCCAATAGGTTTGCGTCATCGCTTCGATGCCCTTGGGGCCAAACGAATGAATCGGCGTCGAAAGGCCCGCAGCCCAGGCGTTGTAGAACAGATTGCCGTATTCCAGATTATGGTCCGAATGGTGGTGGCTGATGAAGATGTATTTGATCGACGGAATGGGCACACCGGCCGCTATCAGTTGACGACGACGCCCATGCCGCAATCGATCACGAACGGGGTATCGTTCACGACGACAACATTGGCCGGGTTCGACGCGCCGATTCCGACGCGAGGGCCGCCTTTGGTGCCGAGGAAAACGATTCGCGTACGGGCTTTCGCGGTCTGTGCAAACGCCGCTGGCGCGGCAACGACGGCGGCGCCGCCCAACGCCAGCTTCAGGGCATCGCGACGATCCATCATTGATATCTCCCCTGCATTGCCCCTCACGCTGACGCTTACACTAGCGTCAGCGTAGCACGCCGTCGAGCGCAGGTAGGCCGATGACGACGGCGGCGGCGATCAAGGCGTAACAGACCGTACGGAACAGCGTCTCGCTGGCGCGGCCGAACAACGATGCGCCGAAACCGACCCCGATCGCATAAACCGGGCCAACAAGAAGCGAGAACCGGATCGCATCAGGTGTGATCAGTCCGGTCAAGGCATAGCTTACGACGGAGAAGAAATCCGAAGCGCCGAAGAACAGCAGAATGTTGGCGCGTGCGGTGCTGGAGGCGATTGGCCGGCCAAGCCAATAGCCGACAATTGGCGGGCCGCCGGTCTGCGCGAGCCCGCTGCAGAAGCCCGACAGGCTGCCGATGCCAATGGAGACCGCAGCGTAATCCCTGCCGCGATAGCGCCAACCGGACAGCAGCAGAAGCAATAGCGTGAGCACGAACGCGGAGATGATCCAGCGCGTCGTGACGGGATCAAGCCGGCTGAGAACCCACGTTCCGACGGGCACGCCAATCAGCGCACCCAGCACCATGGTCGCAGTCGCACTGCGGTCGGCATGCCTCCATGCGCCTGGAATGAGCGGCGCTGCCGCGATGAAATCGATGATGAGCAACAGCGCGGCGACCAGCCGCGGAGCGGCCATGCTGCTTGCGAGAGGCATGAAAATCAATGCCGAGCCGAAACCGGAAAATCCGCGAGCCGTACCCGATACGAGGGCGATTCCGCAGATGGCCCAGTGCTGCGCCGATGCTCAGGTCCATCGGGATAAGACCGAGGAAGGTCATGCTCTATGCACGGCGAAGCGATCGCGCAGCAGTTTGAATCATCCCCGCAATATCCCGCCGGTCTTTTTTGCGACTTCGCCGACGATGTCAGCGGCAACGGCATCGATCTCCTGGTCGGTCATGGTTTTTTCGCGCGGCTGGATCGTCACCGCAATTGCGACCGATTTCTTTCCCTCATCAATTCCCTTGCCCTCATAGACGTCGAACAGCGTGACATCCGTGATCAGCTTTTTGTCCGCGCCCTGCGCCGCGCGCACGATGTCGCCAGCCTTGACGTTGCGATCGACAAGGAACGCGAAGTCGCGCGAGACGGGCTGGAATGGCGAGAGCTCAAGCGCGGGTTTCGCCCGGGTCGGCTTCTGTTTGGCTTGGGGAATCCGATCGAGAATCACTTCAAAGGCCACCAGCGGCCCATCGGCGCGCAGCGCCTCCAGCGTGCGCGGATGCAGTTCGCCGAAATACGCCAGTATATTTTGCGGTCCGATCTGGATGGTGCCTGATCGCCCCGGATGCAGCCAATCGGCTCGTCCGGGGATGATCTGCAGCGCCTGCATCGGCGCGCCGGCGGCCGCAAGCGTGGCGAGCGCGTCAGCCTTCGCGTCAAGGGCGTCAGCGAGCTTCGAGCCGGACCAGTGCCGTCCGAAACCTTGCGATGATGCAAAGCCGCGGCGCACGCCTGACGCGGCCGTCAGTTGATCCTCTGGTCTGTCGCCCTTGAAAATCTGGCCGACTTCGAACAGGGCGACATCGGCAAAGCCGCGGTCGCCATTGGCCTGAACCGCTGCGACTAGGCCGGGGATCAGGCTCGGCCGCATATCAGAAAGATCTGACGCGATCGGATTGGCCACCGCGAGTTCGCGGCTTCCGCCGCCGAACAGTTCCGCCGCGGGTCTTGAGATAAAGGACCAGTTCACGGTTTCGACCAGGCCGCGCGCCGCAAGGGCGCGCTTGGCGCGACGGGTGCGCAACTGGATTTGGGTCAGTACTGGCTTGCGCGGCTCATCGCCGCGTTCGAACGGCGTCATCGGGACCTTGTCGACGCCGACCATTCGCACGATCTCTTCCACAATGTCGGCCTTGCCGTGCACGTCGGAGCGCCAGGAGGGGATAGCGACCTTCACGACTGGACCGCTGCCCGCCATCATGAAGCCGAGATGGCCGAGAATGCGCCGCATCTCGATCATCGGCACGTCGATCCCGGCGAGCCGCTTGACCTCGGTCAGCGGAAACTCGATCACGCGATCGTCGGCAAACGCCTTGCCCACCACCAGGTTTTCCGACGGCGAGCCGCCGCACATTTCCATGACGAGGCGGGTCGCCATCTCAAGCCCGGGCAACATGAAAGCGGGATCGACGCCGCGCTCGAAGCGATAACGCGCATCGGAATTGATCCCGAGCTTGCGGCCGGTCTGGGCGATATTGATCTCGTTCCACAACGCCGACTCGATCAGCACGTCGGTGGTGTTCTCGTCGCAGCCGGAGGCTTCGCCGCCCATGATGCCGGCGAGCGATTCGACGCCATGATCGTCCGCGATGACGCAAACGTCGCCGTCCAGCGTGTAGGTGCGGCCGTCGAGTGCGACCAAACTTTCGCCTTCGCGGGCCCGGCGCACACTGAGATTGCCCTTGACCTTGTTGGCGTCGAATACATGCAGCGGCCGCGCCCGGTCGTAGGTCATGAAGTTGGTGATATCGACCAGCGTATTGATCGGCCGCAAGCCGATCGAACTCAGGCGCTGCTGCAGCCATTTTGGAGACGGGCCGTTCTTTAACCCGCGGACCAGCCGCAACGCGAAGCCCGGACATAGCGTCGGGTCTTCAACGTTCACCTTTACGGGACAAGGGAATTCACCTTTCACCGGCTTGATGCCGGAATCCCTGAACTTGCCCATGTCGGCGGCGGAAAGATCGCGGGCGATGCCGTGCACGCCAGTGCAATCCTGCCGGTTGGGCGTCAGGTTGATCTCGAACAGGGGATCGCCTAGCCCGGCCCAATCGGCATAGCTCGACCCTAGCGGCGCGTCCGCCGGCAACTCCATGATGCCGTCGTGGCTTTCCGAAAGCTGCAGTTCCGCTTCCGAACAGAGCATGCCTCGGCTCTCGACGCCGCGAATCGTGCCGACGCCGAGCGTGATGTTTTTGCCCGGGATGAACGTACCGGGAGGCGAAAAAACGCTCACGAGCCCGGAGCGCGCGTTTGGCGCGCCGCAGACGACCTGCACGGGCGCTCCTCCATCGCCGGTATCGACCATGCAGACGCGCAGACGGTCGGCATTGGGATGCTGCTCGGCCGAAATAACCCGCGCGATGGTGAACGGCGCCAGCGCCTTTGCCTTGTCCTCGAGGCGTTCGACCTCGAGCCCGATCATGGTGAGCTTGTCGGCGAGCTTCTCCACCGGCTCGTCGGTTTCCAGATGCTCCTTCAGCCAGGACAGCGTGAACTTCATGGCTGCGCGCCTCGAATAATGCCGGTGTTTTCTGTGATGTTATCGCCGATCTGACCGCTCCCTCCCCCCTTGTGGGGGAGGGTCGGGGAGAGGGGTGAGCTACTTGCGCGGGAGCCGGCTGCTTGCCGGATGGATTCAATAACGCCCTCGAGATTCGACATCACCTGTTCGTTGGTGAAACGCAACACGTGAAACCCTTCCGCCGTAAAGAACGCGTCGCGACGTTGATCAGCCCTCTGCCGTTCTTCGAAGTCGTGAGACTCGCCGTCAAGTTCAATGATCAGCCGGGCTGAAAAGCAGACGAAGTCGGCGATGTAGTTTCGGATCGGAACCTGCCGACGAAAGGCTAGGCTATCCGTTCGACCAGCTTTTACGTAACGCCACAGCAGGGTCTCAGCACGCGTCATCGCCCGGCGAAGTTGCTTCGCCCGGTCGCGCTGGCCCTCGCTGACAACTGCGTGCGGCATCCGCGGCTACCCCCCTCCCCGACCCTCCCCCACAAGGGGGGAGGGAACGGAAAGAGATATCTTTGGGTCGTCGAGAATTTCGACCAGACGAAAGCGCTCGCACATCAGCATCATGTCTTCGCTGAATTTGCCCAGCCGTCCAAAATATCTGCGATGGGCCTCGCGCCAGTATGCCAGGCTGCGGTCGCCCTCGCCTTCCTCGTGCGCAAAGACAGCATCCACTTCGTCATAGCGGCGGAAGGCAACCTCGATCGATTCGATCACGCAACGCGGGCTTCCGCGACCGTCGAGTACGATCCAACGCTCGCCCGGGCTGGACAGGTTTGGTTCATCCTCGGTGCTGCAGGTGGCGGTCTTTGTGCCCTGAAGTACAAGCGCGAGCAGTTCGTCGGCGAGTTCTGGACTGTCGCCGAAAGCAAAGGAACGCAAGCTCCGATATTGTTCGGGGACGGAGTTCACGAACTCAGCCCTCCGGACAGCGTCGGGACATCGAGCGATTTGAAGCCGTAATGGCGGAGCCAGCGCACGTCGCTGTCGAAAAGCTGACGCAGATCGTTCATGCCGTATTTCAGCATCGCGATGCGGTCGATGCCCATGCCCCAGGCGAATCCCTGATAAACGTCGGGATCGATGCCGCAGGCGCGCAGCACGTTCGGATGCACCATGCCGCAGCCCAATATCTCCAGCCAGTCCTCGCCTTCGCCGAAACGAATTTCGCCCTTGTCGCGCCGGCACTGGATGTCGACTTCGAGCGAGGGCTCTGTGAAGGGAAAGAAGGAGGGCCGAAATCGCATATTGATGTGATCGACCTCGAAGAAAGCCTTGCAGAACTCGTGCAGGATCCATTTGAGGTGGCCAAGATGCGAACTCTTGTCGATGACGAGACCTTCGACCTGATGAAACTGGGGCGTGTGCGTGGCATCCGAATTGATGCGATATGTCCGGCCCGGACAGATGACGCGGATCGGCGGCTTTTGAGTCAGCATCGTTCGCACCTGCACCGGCGAGGTGTGCGTGCGCAACAGCATGCGCGAGCCATCTTCCTTCGGGTTGAAGAAGAACGTGTCGTGCATTTCCCGCGCCGGATGCCCTTCGGGAAAGTTCAGCTTTGTGAAGTTGTAATCGTCGGTCTCGATATCCGGACCCTCGGCGATGGCAAATCCCATGTCGGCGAAAATAGCCGTGAGCTCATCCATCACCTGGCTGAGGGGATGAATCCTGCCGGTTTCCACCGCTGTTTCGCGCACCGGGAGCGTGACGTCGAGGGTCTCGGAAGCAAGACGGGTATCCAGTGCCGCGGCCTTCAACACCTCGCGGCGCGAAGCGAGTGCCTGCGTCACCCGGTCCTTGGCGAGGTTGATCGCGGCGCCCTGCGTCTTGCGCTCCTCAGGCGACATCTTGCCGAGCGTGGCGAGAAGCGCCGAGATCGAGCCTTTCTTGCCGAGCGCCGCGATGCGCACGGCCTCCAGGGCGGCTTCGTCGGCGGCGGCGGCGGTCTGCTGGAGGATTGACTGTTCAAGCGTTTCGAGGTCGGGCACGGTTCAAATCTCTCAAAAAGGCCGCTGGTTGTGGTCGCGCCGAAGCCAAATCGTCAAGGTCAAATTGTCAAACCTGGAATTGACTGGCAGTGGGGCCCATTGAACCGTTTCGGCCAAGGTGGGACCAAAATGAGTTCGAGGGAGCGCCCAATGACGTTCAGATACTGCGTAGCCGGTCTGGTCCTGGTTTTGTCCTTCGGTTCGGCTTGGGCTGCGAACGAACGGTGCCCGGCCAAAACGACCCAGATGGAGGACGTGATCGCCGCGCTCAACGAGGCGTCCGGATGTGATCGCGCGATGAAAGTGTTCGAGGCTTGCGAGTACGGCGCCAGCGGCGACGTGCAGTTTGGCGCCGTGGTCGAGAAGAAGTGCGAAGGCGATTTTGCGGGCCGCCTCAAGGCGCCGAGGCAACTCACTTATCAGCGCGAAATGCGGCTCTGCGATCGAAAGTACCGGAAGGAATCCGGCACCATGTACCGATCCTTTACAGCCTTTTGCCGGGCGCAACTCGCCCAACGCTACTCGCAACAGATGCGCAAACACGCGGGCTCTGTGGCCCGCTAGTCCCGCAATCGATCAGGCGGCCAGCGCGGCCTTGGCCTTCTCGGCGATGGCCTGGAACGCCGCCGGCTCATGAATGGCCAGATCCGACAGCACCTTTCGGTCCACCGTGATGCCCGACTTTGAAAGGCCATCGATGAAGCGGCTGTAGGTCATGCCGAACGGGCGCACTGCGGCGTTCAGGCGCTGAATCCAGAGCGCGCGGAAGGTGCGCTTCTTGCGCTTGCGGTCGCGGAAGGCGTATTGCGCCGCCTTCTCGACCGCTGCCTTGGCGGCGCGGATGGTGTTCTTGCGGCGGCCGTAAAAACCCTTGGCAGCCTTATAGACTTTCTTGTGCTTGGCGTGAGAGGTCACACCGCGTTTGACGCGAGACATGACTGTAATCCTTGGAAAAGAAGAGGTGACGGATCGCCGCGCGAACGCGGCCTGGCTGATGTTGGGCGCATGATCCGCCAAAGCGTTGGCGGCTTGGCGAAAGATCGTGCGCTGGAACGCGATCAGGCGTTCGGCAAGAAGTATTTCTTGACGTTGTCGCCGTCGGTCTTGAACAACACGCGGGTGCCGCGAAGCTGACGAATTTGCTTTTTCGTCCGCTTGATCATGCCGTGGCGCTTGCCGCGCTGGGCGTGCATCACCTTGCCGGTGGCGGTCACCTTGAAGCGCTTTTTAGCGCCTGACTTGGTCTTCAGCTTGGGCATTTGGCTCTCCTATGGCCGTGACGCAAAAACGCCCGTGAAGGCGTCGGTCCGGCTAAAATGCTCGTTAGAGCGTTGAAAGTGCTCAGGTTTATCCAAAAGGATCATACCCGCACGGTCATCGCCACGGCAGCCCTGGATCGGCCGGGCGATGAAGGCTGGGCTTATGGCAGAGCCGGGCCGAATTGGCAACGATGAACCGCCTCATCCGCGCCCGTGACCGAACCTGACCGGGATGCCCGGCAGCGGGGCACGAAACTACCGACGGTTGCAGCGGCCGTTCCAAGAGAGCCGGAGCTATGATCCTCCGCAAAAAGGCCCGCCAGATTGCCTGACGGGCCCGCGCTCGCTTGGATTAACGGCTGCTGGGATCGTGCCGCTTTAGCGGGGCGCCAGTACCATGACGACCTGACGTCCCTCGAACCTGGCATCCTGCTCTACTTTCGCGATCTCCGCGACGTCGCTTTTAACCTTGTCCAAAAGCTTGGTGCCGATTTCCTGGTGCGCCATTTCGCGGCCACGGTAGCGCAAGGTGACCTTGACCTTATCGCCTTCCTCAAAGAAGCGCTGCATCGCGCGCATTTTGACGTCGTAATCGTGATCGTCGATCATCGGCCGGAGCTTGATCTCCTTGATCTCGACGACCTTCTGTTTCTTGCGGGCTTCCGCGGCCTTTTTCTGCGCCGAATATTTGAACTTCCCGTAGTCCATGATTTTGCAAACGGGAGGATTGTTGTTCGGCGAAATCTCGACAAGATCCATGCCGGCTTCGACAGCCATCTTCACAGCAAGCGCCGTCTCGACGGTGCCGTGGTTGGTACCGTTCTGATCTATGAGCTGGATCTGAGCGTTTCGAATTTCATCGTTTGTGCGCGGCCCGTCTTTGGTGGCAGCGGGCGGGGCTCGATTGGGACGGCGAATGGGTAGTTCTCCAAAATTGTGAACGAAGGCCTTTACTTTGAAGGAAGAAGCCTAAAGGGGCAAGCATAGTCGCGCCTGCATATGCGAAAAGCGCCAAATGCGAGGCATTTTGGTCACGCCGGTTCACATAGAGGGTGGGTGAGTATTCCGCAACCGCATGGAATGTCTTAAGGCGCTTCATTGACGGGCACGGATGATTTCGACCAGCGCGAACAAGAGAGTAAACGTTCCATGACCAGCATTGCAGACCCGGAAATCGAGCCGGTCTTTATCGAGGTAGGCGAGGGTGGTTTGGCGCGCCGGATCGCTGTCCGAGCCCGAACGGGCGGGGCTCCCGGACTGTTTTGGCTGGGCGGCTTCAAATCGGACATGAAGGGTACGAAAGCGCTCGCGCTCGATGCCTGGGCGGCGGAGCATGGCCGCGCCTGCGTGCGGCTGGATTATTCCGGCCATGGTGAATCCGGCGGAAATTTCACCGACGGTACGATCGGGCGCTGGCTGGAGGAAAGCCTCGCGGTATTCGAGCAATTCTGCGTCGGGCCACAGGTGGTGATCGGCTCGTCCATGGGCGGCTGGATGGCGTTGTTGCTGGCCCGCGACCTCGCAAAGCGCCCCGCAGCCAGCGCGACGCTGTCGGGGTTGGTGCTGATTGCGCCGGCGCCGGACTTCACGGAAGAGCTGATGTGGAAAAAATATTCGCCGGAGGTGCGCGATGAAATCGAGCGCAAGGGCGTGTGGCTGCGGCCGTCGCAATACAACGACCCTTATCCCATCACGCGAAACCTGATCGAGGAGGGCCGTAACCATCTCCTCCTCGGAGGCTCCATCGACGTCGGTTGCCCGATCCGCATTCTGCAGGGCGCACAGGACCCGGACGTGCCCTGGAAACACGCCTTTGCACTGGCGCACCGGCTGCCTGTGGACGATGTGGTGCTGACCGTGATCCAGGACGGCGATCACCGCCTGTCCCGACCGCAGGACATCGCGCGTATCATTGCCGCCGTCGCGGAGATGGCGTGAATGCTCGTTAAAACCAACTCAGGATATAGCGTACGGACTTCGCCATTCGGCGCAGACGGTTTCGTCCGGCTCGGCCTTTAACGCCTGAGCGGCGCGCGATTCAAATTCATGCCGCTCCAGCAATTGCGATAACGCCCACACGGCCGCGCCGCGCACCAGCGGGCTTGCATCGCAAAGCAGGCGCTCGGCCGCCTGTGCTAATTCGACATCGTGCGAATTGCCGACAGCTATCAGCACGTTCCGGATAAAGCGATCGCGGCCGATGCGCTTGACCGGCGATTTCGAAAACAGCGCGCGAAATGCGTCATCGTCCAGCCGTGCGAGCTCCGCCAGTTCGGGCGCTCTCAATTCCGCGCGTGCGGCAAGTTTTGTTTCGCGTCCCTCTTGCGCGAACTTGTTCCACGGGCACGCTGCGAGACAATCGTCGCAGCCATAGATGCGGTTGCCGATGGCCTTGCGGAATTCCTGGGGAATCGGACCCTTGTTCTCGATGGTGAGATAAGAAATGCAGCGGCGCGCATCCAGTTTGTACGGCGCCGGGAACGCCGCGGTGGGGCAGATATCGAGACAGGCGCGGCAAGACCCGCAATGGTCGGTATCGCCGAGGTCGCTCGGCAAATCCAACGTCGTGAAGATCGCGCCGAGAAACAGCCAGGAGCCGAACTCGCGCGAGACCAGATTGGTGTGCTTGCCCTGCCAGCCCAGCCCCGCGGCCTGCGCCAATGGCTTTTCCATCACCGCCGCGGTGTCGACAAACACCTTGACCTCGCAAGGCTGCGTTTCCATCAGCCACCGCGCCAGCGCCTTCAGGCGCTTCTTGATGAGCTCGTGATAATCATCGCCTTGCGCGTAGACCGATATCGCGCCTCGCGCGCGTTGCTCTAGGATCGCCATCGGATCCTTTTCGGGGCCGTAATTGACGCCGAGCAGGATGACCGAGCGCACGTCAGGCCAAAGTCCGCGCGGGTCGGCGCGGCGCTCGGGCCGGTCCGCAAGCCAATCCATATCGCCATGCGCGCCGGATGCGAGGAATTCGCGAAAATGCTGCCCGGCCTGCGCAATCGCGCCGGGCTCCGTGATACCGATGCAATCGAACCCAAGCGCACGCGCCTCGCCGGCAAGCGCGGCCTTCAGATCGGCGGCGGGCAATTCAACGGCTGGATTCAGAAGTCGAGGTCCACGTAGGTCCGCGAGGCGGGCACGCCGGCCAGCGATTCGCTCAGCAGCGGGCGAAACGACGGGCGGGATTTCACCCGCGCGTACCACGCCTTTGCTGCCTCGTCCTCGATCCATGGCACGTCGCCCAGATAATCGATCGCCGAAAGATGTGCCGCGGCGGCGAAATCCGCGTAGGTGGGCCGGTCGCCGGCGAGAAAATTCCGCGTCTGCGCCAGCCAGCCAATGTAGGCCAAATGATACCGCACATTGGTCTTGGCCGCGCGGAGAATAGCTGCAGCCGGCGCGCCACCGCCATGATCCTCACGCATGAAACGCTTGTAAATGCGTTCCGTGACGAGCGGCCCGGAGGCTTCCTCGAAAAACTTTTCGTTGAACCATGCCGTCAGCCGCCGCACTTCGATGCGTTCGGCCATCGTTGTCGGCAACAGCCTGCGGCCGCCCAGTTCGGCGCCGCGGGTCTCGTCCAGATACTCGGCGATAACAGCAGCGCCCGGAATCGCGGTGTCATCTTCCGAGACCAGCACCGGCGTTGCGGCCGCGGGGTTCAATGCAAGGAAATCTTCACGACGTTCCCATACCCGTTCCTCGATCAGCCGAGCCTCGAGTCCGTACTCGCCAAGCAACAATCGGACAAAGCGCGAGTGTGGACAGAACGGGTGATGGAACAGAGTGGAGGACATGGAGCCTTTGATATTGGTCAGGTGCTTAAGAAACTCTCAACCGCCTTTGAAGGTCAACCTAGTTGAGAGCAGCCGCGAGGCAATGTGTAATTTTCTCGTTTTTTAAATTGCGGCGGCGGCGCGAATGAGCGAGAAGAACGCGCCCTTGCGACCGGTATGAATCGGAACGGACTTATCATGATCTCTGACGCCATGCGGGCGGTGATCCTCGGCATTATCGAAGGTGTCACGGAGTTCCTGCCTGTTTCCTCGACGGGCCATCTGCTGTTGGCGGAACGGTTCTTTGATCTTGGTGAGGGCAGTTTCTGGAACAGTTTTACCGTCTTGATTCAGCTCGGCGCGATTCTCGCGATCGTTGCGATCTATTTCGTCAAATTGTGGCGAATTGCGCTCGGCATGTTCTCCAATGCCGCAGACCGGCGATTTGTCATCGGCGTGTTGGTGGCGTTCCTGCCTGCGGTGATCGTGGGCCTGATTGCCGGAAAGTACATCAAGGAAGTTTTGTTCAATCCCTGGTTGGTTTGCTTCTCGCTGATCGTCGGCGGCGCTATCCTGCTCTGGGTGGATCAGATCGACCACAAACCTTACGAACACGACGCGACGAAATTTCCGCTGATGATGTATCTCTGGATCGGGGTCGCGCAATGTCTTGCGATGATTCCCGGCGTCTCGCGCTCCGGCGCCAGCATCGTAGCGGCGATGCTGCTTGGCGCTGACAAGCGCGCCGCAGCGGAGTTTTCTTTTTTCCTCGCAATCCCGACCATGATCGGCGCCTTTGCCTACGACTTGTACAAAAGTCACGCAGACATGACGAGCGGTCACATCGGCCTCGTCGCGATCGGTTTCGTGGTGTCATTTGTCACCGCGATCGTCGTGGTGAAAACGTTCCTGAATTACGTCACCCGCCACGGGTTCACGCTGTTCGCGTGGTGGCGCGTCATCGTCGGCACGCTTGGGCTGATCGCGCTCGCGCTCGGGCGGTAAGCCGTTTGATCAGGCGCTGGTTTTTTGAAATTGTCCGGCGGCGCGGAAGCGCCAGAGATATTGCGGCGCGATCGCCTGCAGCGAGTCCGGCGCGATCCCGAGACCTTCCAGCGTAAGCCCGGCGGCCCTGGCCGCATCGGAGACGACGTTGTCGCTTTGCAGCAGTATCACCTGGTCGGGCGTCAGTTTCAAAGCGCCCGGCGCGAATTGCAGAAACAGCGCCTGCATCTTCGCCAACCCAAACGGCAGCGACAGCAGCATGCGCTTACGCTCCGTGATCGAAAGAATGATCTCCATGATCTCGCGCATGGTCAGCACTTCCGGCCCGCCGAGTTCGTACGTCGCACCTGGCCTGGTCTTGCCGTCAACGGCATCGGCGACGGCGTTTGCGACATCGCCGACATAGACCGGCTGCAGCCTGGTGAGACCTCCGCCGATCAGCGGCAGCACGGGCGACATTCTGGCCAGTGCAGCAAAACGGTTGGTGAACTGATCCTCGGGTCCAAAGATGACCGACGGCCGCAGGATGGTGGCGCCGGGTGCCGCCGCCAGCACCGCCTTTTCGCCAGCCGCTTTGGCGCGGGCGTAACGCGAGGCTGAGTTTTCGTCGGCGCCGATCGCGGAGACGTGGACCATGCTCGCGCCTGCGGCGTTGGCGATCTTGGCGACCGTCTCAGCGCCCTTGGCCTGTACCGCCTCAAATGTCTGCGCCCCGCCCTCGGAGAGAATGCCGACCAGGTTGATTGCGATGTGAGAACCGCGCATTGCGGCTTCGACGGAGGCGGGATGGCGTAGATTCGCCTGTACTGCGTGGATCTGCCCGACCTTGCCGCTCGGCTGCAGAAACCCGGCCAACTCGGGCCGACGCACCGCGATCCGGATGCGGTAATCCCGTTTGCAAAGCGCGCGGACCACATTCCGCCCCAGAAAACCCGACCCTCCGAAAATCGTAACCAGGGTGTCGAGATTGGAGGCCATGGGGGTCATTCCTGCGGCAAAATGCGATCGATCATTCGCGTGCTAAGAGATTCGCGATACGCCATCATCTCAGCGCTGTACAGACCATTCGGACCGCGCCTCGCAATTTGACAAGCGCGCGGCTGGTCCGTACTAACCCGCCCGGGCCCAGGTGGCGGAATTGGTAGACGCGCTGGCTTCAGGTGCCAGTGGCTTAACGGCCGTGAAGGTTCGAGTCCTTTCCTGGGCACCATCCCCGATTAATGCGGTTGAAGTCGCTGATTTCAGGCGGCTTATGCAGCGTGGGCTTCACCTTGCCGAGCCGTCCGCAACGATAATCACGGACTTGTCGCGATTCCACGCGTTGCCCCGCACGATCAGGATAAACAAGATCAGGCTTGCAAGGAAGCCGATCCGTGCAGCGGTCGGGCCGGCAATCGTCCGCGCGAGCAGTGGTGCGAATCACACCACAGCGAGCAGACTGATTTCGTGACTCCTGAAGTGGGCAACGGACCTGTCCGCGACGAGGAAAGCAATCGAAGGTGCGAGCAGCCAAGTCGTAGTCGAGGATGTGCGGCGAGGCCAACGCAGTTGGGGCTAACAGTAGGCCGCTTTCACGTTGGTTTGAACACCAAACCCAGGCGGTGCCTCAGATGGCGGCGGACAACTCCTTGAACTATATAGGCCAGCGTCACGCCCCACTCGCCAGCGTCAACGGCCCGGAAAACCATGATTTCTAGTTGGCATCAAACTAGGACAGGTGAACCTCGAACGAATCCATCAACTCAAGGATACGCTGCTGCATGCTCCGCCAATCGGCCACGTCCTCCGGTCGATGGCGGAAATAGAAATGTCGTCCCTTGTTGATGAAGCTGTGCTGACAAGATTTCGGGACGGCCTCGGATGGCGTGCCGCAGCCGATCACCGTGGTGTTGATGCCGTGACCGTCGGCATAAGCAAGATAACGATATCCGACATAGTCCTTGCCATCCCCGCCGTGCGTGATGGTCTTGTTCTTCGAGAGGCCAAATTCCCTGCTTTGTTCGACAACGTTACCGCCGGGTGCCGCCTTCATCAGGCTTAACACCCATTCTGGATCCCACGTGATGAAAATCCAGTTGCTGTCACGTTCCCCGGGCGCCAGATCGCTCCAGCGCCGATTCAGCGGCTCGAATTCAGGAGCAGTCGTCGCAAGCCTCAAGGTAGGGCTCATCCCGCCGCTCCATTTTGCCTGCCAGGAATTTGGAATGCGATAGGTATCATGCGCAGAGTACCTGACGTAATTGCTGTCGGAGGATTTGGGAAAGAACGCCAGCTGCTTACCTGCGAAGTCACGCACTGGCAGACAGGTCACCGCCGGCCCATGGCCCTCGATTTGCCCGTTGAGCACGCCCGGCTCGAACGCGCGGCGGCGATACGACCAGTGATACAGGCGTGGATTGGCAGCCTCGCCGACAACGAGGATGGCATGGTGCTGAATGTACAGCGGATCATCGCGCTTGGCCCACATTGCCAACGCCGACAAGTCGAGCCAGGAGCAGGCGGGGCGGTAGTCGGACGTGCGGTCGGCGATTTGGATACAATACGGCTGGGATCCAGCGGCCTCTTCGGCGCGATGGGCGACAAGGAGTGATGTCGCGGCGCCCGCGGCGAGGACAAGCGCGGTGACGAGAGCCAGGCCGACAAGCTTTCGGGGCAATACCAACTCTATCCCTCGCACGCCGAAAGGCGTGTTGCCGTGTAGCAGGGTAAGCTCATCAATCAGTTGGGCGAGAGGACGACTTTGTAAGGAGATGTTTAGAGTTCGTTGACTTCTCTGGGTCCAGCCCCGGTGGACAAGAAGACCTCTAATCGCCTTGAAAATGGTAGCGGCGGTACACAAAATCCTGCCGGGCGACTGAAAATCCCAGCAAGTTCGAGATCTCACAGAAAATCCGGGCTCTCCTGGAGGTGGCTATCCGTCCTTTCCTGGGCACCACTCCACTTTAAAAGTGATCGAGATGCGGCGTCGCAGGAGGCGGCCCTGAACACGGCTGTGTGCCGTTTGCGGCTGAGCGGAGGATGGGAATGTCGACCGCGGAATCGAAGGTCCGCTTTCGAGCGCGCTCTTACTTCGCCGCCTTCTTCTTGCGCTTCTTGGGAGCGTCTTTGCCGGCGGGCACTTCGGTTGTGGCTTGCTCGGCTTCTTTGGCTTCGCGCAGGGCGCGGAGGCGTTCCATGTTCTTGCGGATGGCCACGCTCTGTTTTTCGACGTCGGCCATTGCGCGCGCACCCTCTTCGAGGGCGACACGTTGGCGGTTCGCCCTCGCGACGCTTTCGGGCGAGGGTTCAGCGGATTTCTTCCCGGCCATCTTCCCATCCCAAGCTGAAACGACGTAAAGCCCGCTCAACCCTTACGATCGAGCGGGCAACGACACCATTCCAGTACATCCGTGGAATGGGTGAAGCGACTAGAGCTTGATGACCTTTGACGGTCACCCGCTCTATTGTCTTTGTTAACCGTGTTCGGAAAAACGGTAACCCGCTTTTCCAGACCACGCTTTAAGCCAGCGACAGATTTTCCGCGCTGCTCTTGCCGCGCATCTTGTCAGCCTTGATCTCGAAAGAAACCTTTTGGCCTTCAGCCAGACCGGTCAGACCAGCCCGCTCGACTGCACTGATGTGAACGAACACATCGTTGCCGCCATCGTTGGGCTGAATGAAACCGAAGCCTTTTTGGCCATTAAACCACTTAACAGTACCTATCGGCATATTTTTCTCCAAAGCGCACACGCGCACTTCGCGTGACAACCACGCGATTTAATTCAATCTGGTCGATGTCTTTGGGGAAGAGCCCGCAGGCGCATTCAACAAGGCACAGCGGCTAATCGAACCCAAACAACTTATACACTTTTTCGCGAGAATACAAGTGGTCCGAGGACGTTAGGTCGCGACCGGCTGCCGCCGGCGGTCACTCTTTGTAGGGGCCGGGTCTGCCGCCAGCTCCCTCCCAAACCGGGCTCACGGTCGATCCCCCTAAGGCTCGGCCCTTTTGCCGTACAGGCCGTGCAGGAAAGTCGCCCGCTGCGAGTAGCGGAGCATCTCCTGGTCGCTCAGGAAGAAGGCTGCGTCGGAAATGATTTGACGGCGCTGGGCTACGAGTTCACGCGACTGGGCTATGGCCCGATCCGCCGCCTCGAATAATTCCGTTGTCTCTTTGCTGAAGTGTTCGATCATGGCGCTCTCCACGCTAACAGGCGGGAGCGCAGCGGCGTCTCTCAGCCACCGACGCCCAAGCTTGGTGCCATGTCGATGGTGTCCCTCATTACGCGCTTTGGCGGTTGCTTCCAAGGAAGGGTTGGATTTTTACGAAGATTCATTTTGGCCCGAAGGTCGAAGTGACGCCTTAGTTAGGCCGTCTCGCTGCGAACGAGCGCGTCGAACCCTGCTTTCAATCGTGTGATTCGGAAGAGGGCGCGTTGCTCAGTGCGCGCGCTTGAGGATCAGAGCGCTCAAGGCGCGAGCCATATCAGGAATGTCCAGGGGCTTTTCCCAGAGCGGCACGTCCTGAAATTCCGGTTTTATCGCGCTCTTGTCGTAGCCGGTGGTGAAAACAAAGGGAACGTCGCGCGAGCGCAGCGCGCGAGCAATCGGAAAAATCATTTCGCTTCTGAGATTGATGTCGAGCACCGCGGCATCGATGTCTTGATTGCGCTCAACGATCCCTGAAGCTTCCTCCATCTCGCCGATGGGACCGATGATCTCGGCGCCAAAGGATCTCAGCGCTCGGGTGATGTCATCGGCAAGAAAGTATTCATCCTCGATCACCAGCACGCGGCGCCCGGCCAATGTGGGCGATGATGACGACGCGAGTGTCTCGGCTGCTGACATGTTGCGCTTCTGACTTTTCTCCCCGCCCCAAAGCCAGCTTAGGAACATATCCCGCCACTCGGCCTTGGTGTAGAACGGGGTTGGGGACCGTTGGTTCCATGAGCAATCGCGACATCATTGTCATTGGCGGCTCGGCGGGCGCGACGGCCCCGTTGCAGGAGATTCTCGGCCGCTTGCCGGCCGATCTGCCGGCCGCCGTCCTGATCGTGCTGCACATCCCGGCTCGCGGAATCGGGATCTTGTCCACCGTCGCGGCCGCAGCCGGAAAGCTGCCGGTACGGCAGGCCGAGAACGGGATGTTGATCGAAAACGGCCACGTTTACCTCCCGGCGCCGGATCATCATCTTCTGGTTGTAGATAACCGTATCATGCTCGGCCGCGGCCCGCGCGAAAATATGGTCCGCCCGGCGATCGACCCGCTGTTCCGCTCCGCAGCGCTCCATTACGGGCCGCGGGTGATCGGCGTAGTGCTAAGCGGCTTCTTATCCGATGGCGCGGCCGGCCTTAC
Source organism: uncultured Alphaproteobacteria bacterium (assembly GCA_963764155.1). Classification (GTDB taxonomy): domain Bacteria; phylum Pseudomonadota; class Alphaproteobacteria; order Rhizobiales; family Xanthobacteraceae; genus Bradyrhizobium. The sequence continues at coordinate 296,589 of CAVXRI010000005.1, read as the reverse complement.
CGCGATCAAGCGCTGCGGCGGCATGGCCCTGGTGCAGGACCCTTCCGAGGCGGTGGCGGACGAAATGCCGGTGCGGGCGCTGGAAGCCACTACCGTCGATCTCTGTGTTCCGAGCGGCCGGCTCGGCGATGTGTTGTCGGACCTGGTTCGCGAGCAAGCGGGCGTAGCGTTGCCGATACCGCCCGAAATCCAGCTCGAGGTCGAAATTGCTGCGGGCGAGCGCATCGGCAGCGACACCCTGATGGGGATTGCCGATCCGGCGGCGCTGACCTGCCCTAGCTGCGGGGGGGTGCTGTCGAAGCTCAGGCCGGGCCGTCCGCTGCGATTTCGATGTCAGGTCGGTCACGCCTACACGGCAGACGCTCTCGCGAAGGAGCAGGAGGGCAGGGTCGATGAGGCCCTGCGGGTGGCATTGCGGATCCTCGAAGAGCGTGCAGAGCTGGTTCAGCGGATGGCGGAAGATGCCCGCTTGAGCGGCCGTCGGGCGGTCAGCGAAATGTACGAGGCCCGCGCGAAAGAGTATCGTAACCACGCGGAGATGATCCGGCGCGCGGTACTGCAATCCCTCGATCCGCAGTTCCGATCGCCCGCCGCTACCGCGTGATGGAGGCGCCCATGACTATGGGAAGAGCACAAGAGATTGCCGCCGAGAAACGCCAGCTCGCGAGGGCCCATGTCGACATCGAGCAGGGGCGGAACCGGCTCCGAAATCAACAAGACCTGCTTTCATCACTGCAGATCTCGGGTCGGAACACCGGCGAAGCCGAACGGCTGGTGCAGCTTTTCAAACGGACCCTGCTTGAGTGGGAACGGCACCGGACGTTGATCGAGCAACGAATTGATTATCTCGAACAAACCGCCGCAGGGATGGCTTAGGGCAGGGCGGCACGGCAAGCGTCAGTGCGCCTGCCACTTACTCCGCGCCTGATCTTTCGGCCGCGTGACGCGCCGGTTCCATCTCCATCCTCGCTTGTCCTCGACTGCAACGACTATTCCGCTGGTTGCAGCGTTCGGCTAGGTTCACTGCCTTCAACCGGTGGACTTCGCACCCTATCTTCAGCGGCGGGACGGAACTCAGAGCAATAATGGATAACGATCGCGAATCGCAAGCGGCGGGCGAAGTTCGACAGGCCGCGCGCTCTCCCCTGATCATCGGCGTTGGCGCATCGGTCAGCGCGATGGACAATATCGAGCGATTCTTCTCGAAGCTTGCGCTCGGCCCCGATCAGGCCGTTGTCCTCGTCCTGCAGCACCGCGAGGCGTTGGACGAAGCCGCGTTCAGCAAACGGCTGGAGCGGGTCAATGGCAGCAAATTCTCCAGTCTGGCTGACGGCGAGGCCATCGAAGGCGGCACGGTCTATCTTTGCCCGGCGAATGTCATCACGACTATTCATGGCGACAGGTTCGCCGTTCGCGAGGCGGAGCAAGCGCCGGGGGAGCGCGCCACCATCGATAGCTTTCTGGTCTCTCTCGCAGAGGACCGCGCAGAGCATTCGATCGGTGTCATCCTGGCCGGCACCGGCGGCGATGGAATACTGGGCGTTGCGACATTGAAGGATCATGGCGGCCTTGCCATCGCAGAACTGGTCTCCGACAATTCGGAGCATCTTGCCGACAATAGCCCCGCATCCATTGCGGATTTCGCGCTACCTGCCGGTGACATCCCTGAGCACATCCAGGTTTACGCTCGCCACCTGCGGCGGCTTGAGGAGAAGCAGGGCTTTGATGAGGTGCTCGCGGCCGCGGCCAATTCACTGACCCGAATAGCGGAGGTTCTGCGCAAAAGGACCGGCAACGATTTTCACGGCTACAAGCAGAACACGTTCTTGCGCCGCGTGCAGCGGCGCATGCAGGTCGTGCAGATCGACGATATCGCCGCCTACGTCGATTTTCTTCGCGACGACAAGGACGAAGTCCAGCACCTCTTCAACGATCTGTTGATCGGCGTGACGGAATTCTTCCGCGACAAGCGGGAATTCGAGGTGCTCGAGACCCAGGTGGTCCCTCAGATGTTCGAGGGCAAGCAGTCCGGGCAGCAGGTGCGCGTCTGGGTGCTGGGCTGCGCCACCGGCGAAGAAGCGTACTCCATCGGCATCCTGCTGCGCGAGCACATGGCGAAGTTGGACGTCGCGCCGCAGGTGCAGATATTCGCGACCGACATCGACGGTCGCGCGTTGGCCGCGGCGCGCGTCGGCCGCTTCCGCACCACCATCGAAAACGACATGTCGCCGGAACGGCTGGCGCGCTGGTTCGTGCGCGAGGGCGACACCTATTGCGTGGTAAAGGAGTTGCGCGAGATGTGCATCTTCTCCCAGCACAACGTCATCAAGGATGCGCCGTTCTCGAAACTCGATCTGGTGTCTTGCCGCAACCTCCTGATCTACCTCAACTCGGACCTGCAAAACCGGGTCATTCCGCTTTTTCATTTCGCGTTGCTGCCCGATCGATTCCTGTTCCTCGGCAATTCCGAAAACGTCACCCGGCATGCCCGGCTGTTTACGCCGGTTGACCGCCGCGCCCGCATTTTCAAGAAACTTGAAACCGGCACCCGGCTGCCGCCGGACTTCCCGCTTTCAACAAGCACCGGACGGGTGACAGCCGAGGTGCCGCCGGTACGCACTTTCAGCCCGGACGTGGGGCTGGAACGCCGCGCCCAGCGCATCGCAGAGCGATACGCGCCCGCCTACGTCATTACTGACGAGAACTTCCAGATTTTGCATTTCTCTGGCCGCACCGGCCGATACATCGAACCCAACGCCGGCGCGGCGACGCTCGACCTGCTCGGGTTGGTGCATCGGGATCTGCGCATCGAACTGCGCACCGCACTAAGCCGCGCCGCGGAGACCAATGAGGCGGCGCACGCCGAGCAACTTACGCTTGGCGTGAACGGCCATCGCATGCTCGTCGACATCACGGTCGAGCCAATTCGAGAGGGCTCCGGGGGATTTCGAAACTTTGTCGTCTTGTTCAAGGACGGCCCTGTTCGCGTGACCGAAGATCGCCAGGACGATGCAGGCGCGTTGGTGCGGAGCGAGCATGTCGATCGCCTGGAAAGCGAGTTGCGCGCGACGCGCGAGCGTCTGCAGTCCACCATCGAGGAACTCGAAAGCACCAATGAAGAGCTGAAATCGTCCAACGAGGAATATCAGTCGCTGAACGAGGAACTGCAGTCGGCGAATGAGGAGCTGGAAACCTCGCGCGAGGAGTTACAGTCGGTCAACGAGGAACTCACGACGGTTAACGGCGAACTGGCGCATCGTGTGCAGGAACTCACGCGTGCCACCAGCGATTTGAAGAATTTCCTGGAGAGCACCCAGATCGCCACAGTGTTCCTCGACAACGATATGCGCGTGATGAATTTCACGCCGGCGATCACCCAGGTGCTGCCTCTCGTGGAGACGGACATCGGCCGGCCGGTCGCGCACATCAAGGCGCGCATTCCGACCGAAGAGCTTTACGAAGAGGCCCGTCGCGTGTTGCGCACGCTTTCCAGCGCCGAGCGCGAGTTCGCCGCTCCGGACACCGGGACGCGCTACATCGTGCGCCTGCTGCCTTATCGCAGCATCGAAAATTTCATCGCCGGCGTCGTGATCACCTTCATTGATGTCACGGCTATCACCCGAGCGGAAGAACGTCAGCGGCTGCTGCTTGCCGAACTTCAGCACCGCGTCCGCAACACGCTGGGCGTTGTCCGCTCGATCGCGCGGCGCTCGGCCGAGACCACGACCACCGTGGAGGAATATGCCGCGCATCTGGATGGAAGACTAAATGCCTTTGCGCGGACGCAGGGCATGGTCACCCGTGATCCCGAGGGCGGAGTTGATCTCGAATACCTGCTGGTCGAGGAACTGCTCGGCTACAATGCCCGCGAAGGTGAACAGGCCCGCATCTCCGGTCCGGCCATCCGCTTTCAGCCAAAGGCGGCGGAGACCTTCGGGCTGGCTATTCATGAACTCGCGACCAATGCGCTCAAATACGGCGCTCTCAGCCAGCCTTCGGGACGAATTGATATCAGCTGGCGCATCGACGACAGCTGCAACCCGTCGCGATTGATCTTCGAGTGGCGCGAAAAAGGTGGCCGGCCCGTAACGCCACCGCAACGCAACGGCTTCGGCACCGAAATGCTGGAGCGAACGCTGGCATTCGAATTCAAGGGCAAGACCTCCCTCTCCTTCAACCCTTCCGGAATTCACTGCACGATCACTATTCCGCTGAGCCGCCGTATCATCCACACTCCGGTCATGGAGAATTGATGAGACCCGCTCGCCTCGACAACAGCCAGGTGCAACCGGTGGTGCGCCGTCTGAGCGCGTTCCGACAGCTTACCGAGGCTGGCGTCGCGGCTGTCGAGAAGGCCCTGCAGGGCCGGATATTGCGCGCGGGAGCGCACGAGGACCTGATCAGCGAGGGCGACAAGCCGGACGGCGTCAGAATGCTTCTTTCAGGCTGGCTGTGCCGGTACAAGACACTCGAGGACGGGCGGCGGCAAATCGTGAATTTCGTGCTGCCAGGCGATACCTGCGACGCCCACGTGTTTCTGTTATCCGCGATGGATCACTCCGTCGGAACGCTGACGCCGGTAGTCTATGCCGAGCTCGATCGCGTTCATTTCGATGATCTGGTTGCGAGCGATCGTCTTGTAGCCGAGGCGCTGTGGTGTGAAACGCTTGCCGGCAACGCCGTCCAGCGCGAATGGGCGGTCAATCTCGGCCGGCGCGTGGCGTTGGAACGTGTGGCGCACTTGCTTTGCGAGATATTCGAGCGGCTGCGGCCGATCGGTTTGACAGATGGAAAAAGCTGCGCGTTTCCCGTCACCCAGATGGATCTGGCCGACGCGACCGGGCTTTCGGTCGTGCATCTCAATCGCACGCTTCAGGATCTGCGTGCCGCGGGCCTGATCGTCTTGCGCGATCGAACGCTGACGATCAACGATCTTGACGCCTTGAAGCAAGCCGGCCTGTTCAATTCCAACTATCTTCACTTCATGTCCTGAGCTTGCTTCCACCCCCTCGAAACGCTACGACGCTCGCCTGTTCCGGATTTGCGCGGTAGCTTGAATGCATCGATTCGACGAGGTTCGAACGCCATGACCGTACGCCTGCATCGCGGCGACCTGCCCGACCTTTCCCGCTACACCAGTTCGGTAGCGATCGACACCGAGACGATGGGGCTCAATCCGCATCGTGACCGGCTCTGCGTAGTACAGCTTTCAAACGGCGACGGCAGCGCCGATGTGGTGCAGATACCAAACGGTCAGACCGATGCGCCGAACCTGAGGGCGCTTCTTGCCGATCCGAAAATCACAAAGATATTTCATTTTGCGCGCTTCGACCTCGCCAGCCTGTATCACACATTCGGCGTGATGCCGCAGCCGGCATACTGCACCAAGATCGCGTCGCGGCTGTCGCGCACCTACACCGATCGTCACGGGCTAAAGGACCTGGTGCGCGAGCTGCTCAATATCGATCTCTCCAAGCAGCAGCAGTCGAGCGACTGGGGCTCGCAAAGTCTGAGCGAAGCGCAACTTGCATATGCCGCTTCCGACGTGCTGCATCTGCATGGATTGCGCGAACGCCTTGATGCCATGCTTGCGAGGGAGGGCCGCATGGAACTGGCGCAAGCGTGTTTCGAATTTTTGCCGACGCGGGTCAGGCTTGATCTGCAGGGCTGGGAGGCCGAGGACATCTTTTCACATTCTTGAAGGCAAGCGGCACTCTGGTCTGTTTGGGTACCGCCGAGCTTCGGACCGCCCCGTTTCGGTCATACTCGTAAGGCCTGTCGGGCTGCACAGCTCGGCAATGCCGGGGCGCGGCCGGACCTAAATTGGTAATGATCTCGTCGCCAAACCGACTACACTCTCGGGACCAGCCGCCGAGGGAGTGCCTTGGCGAATAATGCGCCCGTCTCGCATTTCGGAGCAGCGGTGAATTCGGTTCAAAATCCAGCCTACCAAGCCGGACTGGAGGCGCGCTTCGCAATCGCGGCGCGCCATAGCCGGATGGTGCGGATGTTGCGCATCGCGGTCCCCGCGGCGGTGGTCCTGGCCATGGCTTCGATTGTTGCGGTCTCGATTTTCAATCCGTTCCGGATGCTGCTGCCGAAATTGCCGCTGGACATGAGTAACCTCGTCGTCTCCGGTACCAAGATCACGATGGAAACGCCGCACCTGTCCGGATATACGCCGGACCAACGGCCCTACGAACTCTGGGCCAAGACCGCGATCCAGGACCTTACAGATCCCGACCATGTCGAGCTGAATACGCTTCGAGCCAAGGTTTTGACGGAAGATCGATCGACCGTGACGCTGGATGCCCGCAGCGGCGTGTTCGACAACAAGCAGCAGACGCTGGATTTGCAGAAGGACATCTTCCTGCAGACCTCAAGCGGCTATGAGGCGCGGCTGAGTCAGGCTTTCGTCGACATGGGCAAAGGCAGCGTCACGTCTGAACAGCACGTGGACGTCAAACTGACCAACGGAACGGTCTCCTCTGACCGGCTTCGAATTACAGGCGGCGGCGAGGTCGTGCGGTTCGAAGGCAACGTCGTCATGAACCTGGACAATCTGGACAGCGGCGAGTTCGACCGGAAGTCCGGCGCCTGCGCAGACCACGCAAGGGCCCGACACCAGATCTTTGTCCGGCAATTCAGCGAACGCGAAGTGATTCCGATGGCGATCTCTTTTTTTTCGAGAGGCACCTTGCTTCGACGTATCTTGCGCAGCGCCTTTTCGTTTGGCTTGGCGCTGGCTTGCGTAGCTGCAGGGGATGCTGGCGCGCAGAGCGCGGTGCAGGGCGTGCCGAACGCCATGCAAGGGTTTTCGCAAAATCGCGACCAGCCGATTCAGATCGAAGCCGCGTCGCTCGAGATGCGCGACAAGAAAAAAGAGGCGACCTTCGCGGGCAATGTGAAGGTCGTGCAGGGCGACACCACCATGACCTCGAAAACGCTGGTGGTGTTCTACGATTTAACTCGTCCGCCGCGCCTGCGGGCAACCCGAAGGTGGTAGCCAAACCGGCGACAATGCAGTCCGCCAACCCCGGCCCGGGCGGCAGCTCCTCGATCAAGCGTTTGGAGGCTCGGGGCAGCGTGGTCGTGACCCAGAAGGATCAGGTCGTGACCGGCGAGACTGCCGTGTTCGACACCAAGACCAACCTGATCACAATGCTTGGCGGCGTGGTGCTCACCCAGGGCAAAAACGTTCTGCGCGGTGATCGCCTGATGGTGGATATGGGCACGGGCGTATCGCGGGTGGAATCCGACAGCGGGCGGGTGCAGGGCCTGTTCCAATCCTCCGGGCAGGGCGGCCCGGCGATCCCGGGCGGGCCCGCGCCGGGCGGTTCAAACAAGCCGAGATAATTACTTTCAGTTCATGTTGATCGGTGCGGTTGAAGCCCGGAGCGTGAGCTTGTATTTACCCAGCTCGGCCCCGCGCCTTCGAACTGAGGGCAAATGCTGGGCAAGGAACATCCATTCCTTCATGCTGCGCCGGCGAATCAATTGCCGCTGATGGTTGCGAAATCACCGTGAAAGGCTGGCCTGGGCGGGGATGGTGGATTTACTCAGCATGTTTCGCCGGCGCTCCGCCAAACGCGGCAAGGCGGGCTTCGCCCGCTCTCACGCCGACATCACGGCGCTTGGACCGTCTCTCGGCGACATGCTGACTAGTGCGGTGCGCGATGCCCCGCCGATCGCGCGCGAAACGCCGCTGCGAGCTCGCCCGGAATTCCCCGGCGCCGAACGGCTAGTGCGCCGTCCAGCCCGCGCCCTCGTTGTTCGCGAAATCTCCAAGACCCGCTGTTGCCGAGCCGGCGTCTGCCAGCCCTCGGTCGGGCAAACCGTTCCCGGCCAAGCGGCGCCACCCGTCAGGCCCGGCAAGAACAACGGCTCCGTCGCGCCGCCCCGGCTGTTGCAGCGTTCTGGTTATCTCGCGGTGCACAACGTGGAAAAGAGCTTCGGTACGCGCCAGGTGGTGCGCGGCGTCAGCATCTATGTCCGGCGCGGCGAGGCCGTGGGCCTTCTTGGCCCGAACGGCGCCGGCAAGACGACCGTCTTCTACATGATCACCGGGCTGATCAAGGCAGATCGCGGCGCGATCGAACTAGATGGTCACGACGTCACCAAGCTGCCGATGTATCAGCGCGCCCGGCTCGGAATTGGCTATTTGCCGCAGGAAGCCTCGATTTTCCGCGGGCTGACCGTCGAGCAGAATATCCGCGCGGTGCTGGAGGTCGTCGAGCCCTCAAGGAAAAAGCGCGAGGCGGAACTCGATTCGCTGCTCGATGAATTCAACATCACAAAACTGCGCAGGACACCGTCAATAGCTCTGTCGGGCGGCGAGCGTCGCCGTGTCGAGATTGCACGCGCGCTTGCGACCCGTCCGAATTACATGCTGCTCGACGAACCCTTTGCCGGCATTGATCCGATCGCGGTAGGCGACATCCAGGATCTGGTCCGCCATCTGACCAATCGCGGCATTGGCGTCCTGATTACGGATCACAACGTGCGGGAAACGCTGGGGCTGACTGACCGAGCCTATATCGTTTATGCCGGCGAGATCCTGACCGAGGGCAGTCCCGACCAGATCGTCAACGATCCGGACGTGCGGCGTCTTTACCTTGGCGAGGAATTCCGCCTTTAGCGCGGTCCCGCAGACCGGCCGACACCATAACACCATGCCATTAAACGACAATTCCTGCGTTAAGGCGCAAATCGTGGATTGGAATGGGGTTGAGCGCCCTTTCCCCCTTTTTCCGATCCGTCAAGCCGTATACTTCGGCTTTGGAGTAGTTTAAGCAAAAATCGGACCAATTCCAGGAACGGTTCTTGCCTCCATGGCGCTGACGCAGAGATTAGAGTTCCGCCAGTCCCAATCGCTGGTGATGACGCCGCAGTTGATGCAGGCGATCAAGCTGCTGCAGCTCTCCAATCTCGATTTATCTGCCTTTGTCGAAGAGGAGCTGGAGCGGAACCCGCTGCTCGAGCGAACAAACGACAGCCCGGAAGCTCCGATAGCGGGCGAGCCCGCATCCGAGCGGGCCGATTACTCCGATCCGGACGGCTCGGCGGGGTCCTATGGCGAGGATTCCATTGCCGAGCATTCCGAAGCCGGCAGCGGGTCGGCGGATAGTGTCGAATTGGCTCAGGAAGACTGGCTTAACCGCGATCTCGGCAGCCGCGCCGAGATCGAGCAGACGCTGGATACCGGCCTGGACAATGTGTTTTCCGAGGAGCCGGCAGAAGCCGCAGCGCGCAAGGCACAGGACGCCGCGCCAACAACCTACACGGAATGGGGTGGCGGCGCCTCCAATGACGACGACTACAACCTCGAAGCCTTTGTCGCTGCAGAGGTGACCATGGGCGATCATCTCGCCGAGCAGCTGGCTGTCGCTTTCTCCGCGCCCGCCCAGCGCATGATCGGGCAGTATCTGATCGATCTCGTCGACGAAGCCGGGTACTTGCCCCCAGATCTGGGGCAGGCCGCGGAACGGCTTGGCGCTTCGGCCGAAGCCGTCGAGGAAGTGCTTGCCGTGCTGCAAAAATTCGATCCGCCCGGCATCTGCGCGCGTAGTCTGAGCGAGTGCTTGGCGATCCAATTGCGCGAACTCAACCGCTACGACCCCGCCATGCAGGCTTTGGTCGAGCATCTGGATCTGCTGGCCAAGCGGGACATCGGGTCGCTTCGAAAACTTTGCGGCCTCGATGACCAGGATATCGCCGATATGATTGGCGAAATTCGCCGTCTCGATCCGAAGCCGGGCCTGAAATTCGGCACGTCGCGCGCCCAGACTATGGTGCCGGACGTGTACGTGCGCCCGGGTCCCGATGGCGGCTGGCATGTCGAACTCAACAGCGACACGTTGCCGCGCGTCCTCGTCAATCAGGTGTATTATTCCGAGCTGTCGAAAACCATCCGCAAGGATGGAGACAAGTCCTATTTCACTGATTGCCTGCAAAACGCAACGTGGCTGGTGCGCGCACTCGATCAGCGCGCGCGGACGATCCTGAAGGTGGCAACAGAAATCGTTCGCCAGCAAGACGGGTTCTTTACCCACGGCGTAGCGCATCTGCGTCCGCTTAACCTCAAGGCCGTGGCGGACGCGATCCAGATGCATGAATTCGACAGTGTCGCGGGTAACGGCCAACAAATACATGGCGACCAATCGCGGCACGTTTGAACTGAAGTATTTCTTCACCGCCTCGATTGCATCCGCGGATGGCGGCGATGCCCATTCGGCCGAAGCCGTTCGTCACCACATCAAGCAATTGATCGATGCGGAAGATGCTTCCGCGATCTTGTCGGACGACACCATCGTGGAACGGTTGCGCGCAACCGGCATCGATATAGCCCGCCGCACGGTCGCGAAATACCGCGAAGCCATGCGCATTCCGTCCTCGGTGCAGCGGCGCCGCGAAAAGCAAACGACGTTAGGCCAGGTATTCTCGGAGCGCCCCCGCGACACTGCGCCAGCCTGAACTCGAGGTCGCCTGATTTGCGCCACAGCCAAATCGGATTAGTCTGGCCCGCTTCCAAATGTTGCGAGGCATCAGATGACGCTGCGGGTATCTGGCAAAAGCATCAGTGTCGGCGAGGCATTGCGCGGGCGTGTCAGCGAACGCACCGAGGAAGTCCTGCGCAAGTATTTCGACGGCAACTATTCCGGTCACATCACGCTGAGCAAGGACGGTTTCGGCTTCCGTACCGATTGCGCGCTGCATCTGGATTCAGGAATCAGCCTGGAGGCTGAGGCAAACGCCGCCGATGCCTATGCCAGTGCCGACCAGGCGCTGCTGATGATTGAAAAGCGATTGCGTCGCTACAAGAGCCGGCTAAAGGATCGCTCGGCGCGCAAGGCGCATGCCGCCTCCGCCGCGCTGGCGGAAATCGATGCCCCGATGCTGGACGCCCCGAGCTATGTCATTGAGGCGCCGGCGCAAGGCGACGACGATGTCACGGAATACAATCCCGTGATTATCGCGGAGGCGACCACGTCGTTGAAAAGGCTCTCGGTTAGCGAGGCTGTCATGGAACTGGACCTGACCGGCGCGGCCTGCCTCGTGTTTCAGCATGGCTCAAGCGGCCGGGTGAACATCATCTATCGCCGTGCGGACGGCAATCTGGGCTGGGTCGATCCGCCCGCAACCGGGGGGTAAGGCAAGCCGTTTTGGCGCATTTTGGACGCGTTTGGGCTCCCGCTCGTCATCCACCGGTTATTAGGATAGGTGAAGGGAACAGTGTCGCAGGTGTTGGCACCGCGGTTGCGTTGGAGTAGAAGCGCCACAACCTGGACCCGGGGCGTAAGCCCTCCTCGCGCCTCATCTTCTTGACGACGGCCCGCCAAGGCCTATCTCGCAACCTGTCGGCTTAATTCACCTCGGAACGCCCCATGACGATTACCGATCTGGTCGCACCCGAGGCGATTCTCCCCGCTTTGAAGGTCAACAGCAAGAAACAGGCGCTGCAGGAATTGGCGGCGCGCGCCGCCGCACTCAGCGGTCAGAACGAGCGGGCGGTCTTCGAAGTTCTCCTGCAGCGCGAGAAACTGGGAACAACAGCGGTGGGATATGGCGTCGCCATTCCACACGGGAAGCTGCCCAAGCTAGAAAAATTGTTCGGATTATTCGCGCGGCTCGATCGCCCGATCGACTTCGAGGCCATGGACGGCCAGCCGGTCGATCTTGTGTTCCTGCTGTTGGCTCCCGAAGGCGCTGGAGCCGATCACCTCAAGGCGCTGGCTCGGATCGCGCGACTGTTGCGGGATCAGGATGTCGCCAAAAAGCTGCGCGCTTCCCGCGACGCGCCGGCGATCTATTCGGTGCTGGCGCTGCCCCCCGCGAGCGCGGCGTAAAATTTTTTTCAACGCCAAGCGTGGCTGGACTTGATGCAGGCGCTTGGGGCCATTGCGCCCGGTCGGAGCGCCCGATTAGTTCGTCAGCTTGTTGGACAGATAACGCACGCTTCGACTGCCGTCGTAAATGCTCGCGCGACCCACCTCAACAAATCCCAACGCTTCATGGAATGCATGCGATACCGGGTTAGGTGGGCTCAGATTGACTTCACAGACCACACGATCGTGCCCGGCACGGATCGCATGATCAAACAGGTCTTCATATAGTCGGCGCGCACAGCCGCGCCCGCGCGCGGCTGGCGCGACCACGATCCGGTCCACATAGACAAAGCGCGGATAGCGCGCGCAGAACCACAGAAAATTAGGACTTTGGTACCGTGCGTCCTGATCGAACGCCAACAGGAAGGCATCGACGCTTCCTATTCTTCGCGAAAGAAAACCCTGCTTTACAAGATAATCCAGCCGCTCCGGCTCCAACCACGACAATGCCTGCGCATGCGCGTTGTTCAGAGAAAGCAGCGCTGCGGCGAGCGATCCGTCGGTTGAGAGGTCGGCTGGCATTATCGACTTCAATTCGTCGTCCAGCATCGCCATCGCCTCTCTGTCAGTCCCGCCGGTTCAAGCCGTGGAGAGCCGGCGGCCTGACCCGCAGCGCTTCAGGTGTTGGAAAGTGTGTTTGTTGATGATGTGGAAGGGGAGGACGGATACGCGGGGTTGATACCCGCGTATAACATCGTCATCGCATTCACCGATAAGATAGAAAGCTATCCTTCAGTGGACGCTAACGGCTTGCAGTTCGTTGCTCCAGGCGTTCGCGATCGCAGCTTCCCGGCTATCGGTCAGCATGATCGGGGTGCCGTCCGCGGCATGCAGCGCGAATAGCTTTAGTCCCGGCGCGATCTTCGGCGCTTGGGGAAAAAGATCCGGCACGTCTTCGGAACGGACCTGTTTCACATAGGCAATATGCCCCTCGCCCAGATGGGCCAGGGCCTCTGGAGAGACGTTTTCGGCTTCGAACGTCACACTCGCGTCACTCATGGTCTCGACTCCTCTATCAGACTAAGCGGTCGAGTCCGCTACTCGTTCCATTATTCGTGTTCATTGATAGCAATTGTCTTAACGATCTTTTCCGGCTCAGGCCGGGTAAGGTCGATCGACAACAGCCCGTTTTTCAGATCCGCGCCCAGTACCTGCATGCCTTCTGCCAGCACGAAACTGCGCTGGAAGTGGCGCGCGGCTATGCCGCGATGGATGTATTGCCTGGTCTTGTCGTCCTGCTGACGACCGCGGATCACAAGCTGGTTTTCCTCAGTGGTAATATCGAGTTGATCGCGGGTAAATCCCGCAACCGCCAGCGTGATGCGCAGCCTCTCGGGCTGGCCATTTATACGGTCACACCTCTCGATGTTATAGGGAGGATAGCCGTCGGCGCCCTTGACGACGCGATCGAGCACTCGCTCGATTTCGTCAAATCCCAACAGGAAGGGGCTGGATAACGAAGGAACACGAGACATAGTTTACAAAGCCCTCTCGAAGCGACTTTGATGTTTCAGGGCCCAAAGCGGCACCCCTTGTACGATCATATGGGCATGATCGAAGGGTGTTCAAGCACCTTGGGAGCCGGCCGTATCGCGGGAATTTGGTTCGGTCCGAAGCGGTATTGTCTCGCATGCGCTGGTGCCGCCAGCTTCCGGGCGGTTCAGTGATCGATCCGCTTGCGGCCATCGGCGCTGAACAAATGCAGCTTTTCGCGGGGAGCGATGACCTTGATCCGTTCGCCGATGTCAGGGGCATCCTGTCCGGGAATACGGACCAGGATTTCGCCTGGCGGCAATTCCCCCGGTTTGGCGCTGATGGCGGGCGTATCGCCGCTGCGCGCTCGCACGCCGTAAATGTAGGTTTCCGCACCGACGCGCTCTATCGCCTCGACCGTGAGATCGAGTGCGACGCCGCCGGCGGGCGTGGTGTTGTTCGTGATCGAGAAATCCTCGGGACGAATTCCGAGAATGCCGGCATTCGTGCTGGCGGCGGGTTGCAACCCGGAGTTGCGCAGCGAGATCAGGTTCATCGGCGGCGCGCCGATAAAGGCAGCGACGAAAGTGGTCGCCGGCTTCCGGTAAATTTCCAGCGGGTTGCCGATCTGCTCCACCTCGCCGCCGTTCATGACGACAAGGATATCGGCGAGCGTCATCGCTTCGAGCTGATCGTGAGTGACGTAAACCGATGTCGTATTGAGCCGGCGCTGCAATTTGCGGATTTCGACACGCATCGCGATCCTGAGCTTGGCGTCGAGGTTGGACAGCGGCTCGTCGAACAGGAACACCTTTGGCTGACGGACAATGGCGCGGCCCATCGCGACCCGCTGGCGCTGGCCGCCTGATAATTGCCGCGGCTTTCGATCCAGCATCGAGCCAAGTTCGAGAATGCGGGCGGCTTCCTGAACGCGGGTGTCGATGTCGGATTTCGGCATGCCCCGGTTTCGCAGCCCATAGGCCATGTTGTTGTAAACGCTCATATGCGGGTAAAGGGCGTAGTTCTGGAAAACCATCGCGATGTCGCGATCGGCCGGCTCTATTCCGTTGACCACGCGACCGCCGATATCGATGTCGCCGGCAGTGATGGTTTCGAGCCCGGCTACCATTCGCAAAAGTGTCGACTTGCCGCAGCCGGATGGCCCCACGAGGACGCAGAACTGGCCGTCACCGACCTCTAGGTCGATTCCCTTGATAGCCTCAAAGCCGTTCGGATAGGCCTTGCGGACGTTGCGGAGCGTTACGTTGGCCATGAAATCACTTTCAAGAGGACGCCAGTCACAGACGCGGAGCAGTCGACAAGCAAACCAGCGAGCTTCATTTTTCGGTCTCGACCAAACCGCGCACGAACAATTTTTGCATGACGAGAACGATGAACACCGGCGGCAGCATGGCTAGGACGGCGGTCGCCATCACGACAGGCCATTCGGTCAGCGCATCGGTGGTGGTGATCATCTTGCGAATGCCGATCTGGATCGTCTGCATGTCGTCGCGCGTGGTGATCAGAAGCGGCCAGAGATACTGGTTCCAGCCGAGGATGAACAGGATGACGAACAGCGCGGCCATGTTGGTGCGCGACAGCGGCAACAGCGTATCCCAGAAGAAGCGGAACGGTCCGGCGCCGTCGATGCGCGAGGCTTCGAGCAATTCGTCAGGCACCGTCATGAAGAATTGGCGAAAGAGCAGCGTTGCCGTTGCGGAGGCAATGAGCGGCAGCGCCAGCCCCGCGTAGCTGTCGAGCAAGTGCAGGTCGGCGACAATCTTGTAGGTCGGATAGATGCGCACCTCGACGGGCAGCATCAGCGTGATGAAAATGATCCAGAAAATCGACATCCGGAACGGAAACCGGAAATATACGACCGCATAGGCCGAGATAATTGAGATCGCGATCTTGCCGACCGCGATCATCATCGACATCACAAGCGAGTTGAGCAGCATCGTGCTGACCGGCTCGCGCGTCGAGCCGCTGGTGCCGATGAAAATGGTTTTGTAATAGGTCTCCAGAAAATGACCGCCGGGCAACAGCGACATCTGTCCGTTGGCAATCACCGCGTTGTCCTGGGTGGACGCGATAAAGGCGAGATAGACCGGAAACGCGACGATCGCGATCCCGACCCACAGAATGCCGTGAGCAACATAACGGCGGAGTCCCTCGCGCTCGACCATCAGTAGGTCACCTTGCGTTCGACGAAGCGGAACTGAACCGCGGTCAACAGGATCACGATTGCCATCAGGATCACGGACTGCGCGGCGGAGCTGCCGAGATTTCCCCCGAGCAGGCCGTCGCCATAGACCTTGTACACGAGCGTTTCAGTAGCTTTTGCAGGGCCGCCGCGGGTCATCGTGTCGATGATGCCGAAGGTGTCGAAGAAGGCGTAAACGATATTGACGACCAGCAGGAAGAAGATCGTCGGTGACAGCAGCGGGAAGGTGATGGTCCAGAATCGCCGCATCGGGCGAGCGCCGTCGATGGCAGCGGCCTCGAACACGCTCTTTGGGATTGCCTGCAGGCCGGCGAGGAAGAACAGGAAATTGTAGGAGATCTGCTTCCAGGCTGCGGCGAGGATGATCAGCAGGGCTGCCTGGTCGCCGTCGAGCAGCGGATTCCAGTCGATACCCATGGCGCGAAGCCAGTGCGCCACAATGCCCAGGGAGGGGTTCAGCATGAACACCCAGAGCACGCCGACTACGGGAGGCGCCACTGCATAGGGCCAGATCAGGAGCGTGCGGTAAAACGTGCCGCCGCGCAGCGGCTTGTCGGCCATGACCGCCAGCAGAAGCGCGAGGCTGAGCGAGGCGCCTGCGATTGCAAACGAGAACACGAATGTTCTGACGATCGTGCTGAAATATTCCGGCTGGCTGAGCAGATCGAGGTAATTCTCAAACCAGACGAACGTCGTCGATAGCCCGAACGCATCCTGCTGCAGGAACGATTGCAGCACCGCCTGGGCCGCAGGCCAGTAAAAGAAAACCAAAACGACCGCGAGCTGCGGCGCGACCAGCGCGTAGGGCAGCAGGCGGGACTGAAAGACGGATTGCTTTTGCATGAAGGCCGGGAGGGTGGCAGGCCGCGGGATGCGGCCTGCCGTGTCGCTATTTTTTCGATGTACCGCGCCTCAATGTACAGCGGTTTTTTCGAACTGGCGAAGCATCTGGTTGCCGCGCTCTACCGCCGCGTCCAACGCCTGCTTGGCGGTCTTCTTGCCGGCAAGCGCCTGCTCGATCTCTTCCGACCACACGTCACGCAACTGGACCATGTTGCCAAGCCGCAAGCCGCGAGAATTCTCGGTCGGCTCCTTGTTGGTCAACTCTTTCAGCGGCGTTTCCAGATAGGGCTGCTCCTTGTAGAAACCTTCCGCCTTGGCTTTTTCGTAAGCGGCCTTGGTGATCGGCAGATAGCCCGAAGCCTTGTGGACCTCGACCTGCCGGTCGGTGTCGGAGAGGAAGGCCAGGAATTTGGCGACGCCCTTGTATTCATCGGCCGACTTGCCGCCCATCACCCAGAGCGACGCGCCGCCGATGATCGAATTCTGCGGGGCGCCCTTTACGTCCGGATAATAGGGCATTGGCGCATTCGTCCAGTTGAACTTCGCCTGGCTTTTCACGTTGCCGAAGAAGGCGGACGAGGTCAGGAACAGCGGACATTCGCCGGAGGTAAACCGGCCTTCTCCGGCGTTGGTGCGCCCGGAATAATCGTAGGTTTTGTCCTTTTGCAACTCAACAAGCGTCTCGAGGTGCTTGACCTGCAGGTCTTTGTTGAACTCGAGCACAGTGTCGAAGCCATCGAGCCCGTTGGCCTTGGTCGACAGCGGCATGTTATGCCACGCCGACAGCTGCTCGATATTAACCCAGCTCGCCCACGCATTGGAGAAGCCGCAGGTCGCGTAGCCAGCAGCCTTCAGTTTCTTCGCATCTTCGAAAACTTCCGGCCAGGTTTTCGGGATCTCCGCGATATTGGCTTTCTTCAACGCATCGAGATTGACCCACATCACGGTCGAAGACGAGTTGAAGGGGAATGACAGCATCTCGCCCTTGGAGGTCGAGTAGTAGCCGGTGATGGCCGGAAGGTAGGCCTTGGGGTCGAATTTCTGTCCGGTTTCCTGCATCAGCTTGTAAACCGGCTTCACCGCGCCGGTCGCCGCCATCATGGTGGCGGTGCCGACTTCGAACACCTGCATGATAGCGGGAGAATTGCCGGCCCGGAACGCCGCGATGCCCGCGTTCATGGTGTCGGCGTAGTTGCCCTTGTAGGTGGGGACCACCTTGTAGTCGCCCTGCGAGGCGTTGAAGTCGTTGGCGAGCTTGACGACCACGTCGTTGTTGCCGCCCGTCATCGCGTGCCACCACTGGATTTCGGTCACCGCCTGCGCGGGCGAAGCCGCGATTGCCAGCGTGACCGTGGTTGCCGCCGCGGCAGCGAATTGTCGAAAGCTCATAGATTTCCTCCAGGTTGGGCCGTCATCTTCGTTTGCGCGATAACAGCGGCGGATGACGTGCAAATGACCGGCAAGCGCAAGCGTATAGGGGAAAGAAGGTGATGGGGAAAGCGGGTGCCAAAGCAAGCCGTAAATTAGGAGGGGCCACACGGACCCGGCGCACCGGCCGTGCTTCAGGCGCCAACGCTCACCGCTTGCGGTCAGGTCCGCAGACCACGCCGCTCTTGACCAAAGCGTCGATCTCGCCCTTTGAAAACCCGAACTCGGCCAGGACCTCGCGGGAGTGCTGGCTGAACTTCGGCGGTGTGCGGCGCAAGCTCGGCTTGCTCCGTTGCAGGCGGATGGGAGACGCCACCCCCTTGTACCAGTCCTTCTGGATCACGTCGCCGCGGTGGACGGTGTGCGGATTGCTGAGCGCCTGGTCGATCCTCTGCACCGGCCCGGCCGGCAGGCCCGCGGCGAGCAGACGATCGCACAACGGCTCCGCGTCGTGCTGGCGGAAAACCGCGGCAAGCTCCTCACGCAGCGCGTCGCGGTTGGCAATGCGATCCTTGTTGCGCGCAAACCGCGGATCGGTTCCGAGCTCGGGCTTGCCGATCTCCTTTGCCAGCTTGCGGAACGTGCCGTCATTGCCGACCCCGATGAAGATGTCGTCGGTGCGCGTCGGGAAGATCGCGTAAGGCACGAGGTTCGGATGTTCGTTGCCGGTGAGGCTCGGCGGCTTGCCGTGCAGGAAATAATTCGCCGCGTGGGGATGCATGATCGCAAGGCCGGTTTCGTACAGCGTGGTTTCGAGGAATTGTCCGAGACCGGATTTTTGCCGCTCAGATAGCGCCATCAGAATGCCGATCGCGGCGTAAAGCCCGGTGGTGATGTCGACGAGTGGAACGCCGATCCGCATCGGCCCGCTCTGCGGCGAACCCGTTGCTGCAATCATGCCGGTCATAGCCTGGATGATGGCGTCGTAACCGGGATTTCCGCCGCGCGGACCGTCGGCGCCGAACCCGGAGATCCGGCAATGCACGAGCTTCGGGAATTTCTCCCGCAGCACATCGTTGCCGATGCCCCATTTGTCGAGCGTCCCGGGCTTGAAATTCTCGATCAGCACGTCGGCGTTCTGCAGCAACTTCATCAGCACTGCACGGCCGCCTTCGCTGGCGAGGTCGATGCCGATCGAGCGCTTGTTGCGATTGATGCCAAGAAAGTAGGCCGCGTCGTCCTCATGAAACGGAGGTCCCCAATCGCGCACTTCGTCGCCGGCGGGCGGTTCGACCTTGATCACATCAGCGCCGTGATCGGCCAGAATTTGCGTGCAATAGGGGCCGCCGAGCACGCGCGTGAGATCGATCACGCGCAAACCGGCCATAGTCCCGGGAACAGTTTCAGTGGTCATGATCGTTTTCTTGCGACGGTGGCGGGCTGAGCTTCATAGCCATTAAGCATCACCGGACGCTCGTTCGCAAATAGCCGGCCGGAAGGGAAAGTTGACAATCACGCCATGGAAGCCGGGAGGAAGCGTGGTGGAGCCAGGCGGGATCGAACCGCCGACCTCTTGCATGCCATGCAAGCGCTCTCCCAGCTGAGCTATGGCCCCTTGAACCTACGCTTTAGCACAACGCTTTTCGGCGCGATTTGGGCGGCGCGCCGGGAAAAACCCAGAACACAGTTCTGGGCCGATCTCAAGTCTCCTCGTCGCCGCCGACATCGCCGATGATGTCGGTGACGTCCTCATCGCCTTCTTCTTCGTCGGCGATGAAGGTGGAATCGTCGTCGTCGTCGCCTTCGATCGTCTCGTCGATCTCGATGTCGTCCTCCGTTTCGGGAACGACGGCTTTGACCTTGCCGGTGTTTTCCTCGGCATCGGCTTCCTCGAGCGGCACCAACTCTTCTGCTTCGACGGGCTCCGGCACCTCCGCGGCGGTCGCGGCGGCAGCGGCTGCGCGAGCCGCGTCACCGCGGGCCGCTCTGGGCGGCGCCACCGGCGCGATCGGCACGACTTCGCCCGTATAAGGTGAGATCACCGGGCTCTTGTTGAGGTCATAAAACTTCTTACCCGTAGTCGGGCAAATGCGTTTGGTTCCGAGATCGGATTTGGCCACGTGCGGAATCCTGGGATTTTCTGGAAAACGGTGTCTCACTTGGCTAGTTGTCGCGCTGCTGTCAATAGCCGGTTTGCGCCCCCTTTGAGGGCGGCGTGACGCCGTGGCGGCGATGTGATACCTGCCGCGCGCAAGAGGACACATTCTTGGCCCATTCCGATCAACCGATCCCGCTGGAAGCCCGCTCTGGCGGCCCCCTGGCCGGCACGGTCCGCGTCCCCGGCGACAAGTCGATTTCGCACCGTGCCCTGATCTTGGGAGCCCTGGCGGTCGGCGAAACCAGGATTTCGGGCCTTCTTGAAGGTGAAGACGTCGTTAACACGGCCAAATCCATGCGAGCGCTCGGCGCCCAGGTGGAACGAACCGGAGACTTCTCCTGGACCGTCCGAGGTGTCGGCGTTGGAGGTTTTGCGCAACCGCGAATTCCGCTCGATTTCGGCAATTCCGGTACGGGTTGCCGGCTGGTGATGGGGGCGGTGGCCGGCTGTCCAATCAATGCGGTTTTCGATGGCGACGCCTCGCTGCGCTCCAGGCCGATGCGGCGGGTGCTCGATCCGCTGGAGTTAATGGGCGCGAAAGTCAGCGCGAGCGAGCAGGGCGGACGCCTGCCGCTGACGCTTGAGGGCGCACGCGATCCGCTGCCGATCGTCTATCGCACGCCGGTCGCTTCCGCACAGATCAAGTCCGCGGTGCTGCTTGCAGGGCTCGCCGCGCCGGGAGTGACCACGGTAATCGAGCAGGAAGCGAGCCGCGATCACACCGAGCTGATGCTGAAGCATTTCGGCGCAGAGATTTCATCCGCGCCGCAAGGGAAGCACGGCCGCACCGTCACGCTCGCGGGACAGCCCGAGCTGCATGGCGCGGCAGTCGTGGTTCCGGCTGATCCGTCTTCCGCGGCTTTCCCGATCGTCGCGGCCCTGATTGTCGAAGGGTCCGATATCGTTCTGTCCGACGTCATGACCAATCCGCTGCGGACAGGCCTGTTCACGACGCTGCGTGAGATGGGGGCCTCGATCGAGGAAAGCGAGTCGCGTGGTGACGCCGGCGAGCCGATGGCCCGGCTGCGCGTGCGAGCCTCCGGGCTGCGCGGGATCGAGGTGCCGCCGGAGCGCGCGCCCTCGATGATCGACGAATATCTGGTGCTGGCCGTCGCCGCCTCTTTTGCCGAGGGCACCACTATCATGCGGGGCTTGAAGGAATTGCGGGTCAAGGAATCCGACCGGCTGGCGGCTACCGCCGCCATGCTTCGCGTCAATGGCGTCAAGGTCGAGATTTCGGGAGACGATCTGATCGTCGAAGGCAAAGGCCATGTTCCCGGCGGCGGCCTTGTCGCCACCCATATGGATCACCGCATCGCGATGTCGGCGCTGGTGATGGGACTGGCATCGGACAAGCCGGTCAAGGTCGACGACACCGCCTTCATCGCTACGAGCTTCCCGAATTTCGTTCCGATGATGCGCTCGCTTGGGGCGGAGTTGTCATGATCATCGCCATCGACGGACCAGCCGCGTCAGGCAAGGGCACGCTCGGCAAGCGGCTCGCCCATCACTACGGATATCGTCATCTTGATACCGGCGTCATCTATCGGGCGGTGGCCTACGCGCTCCTGAATATCGGCGCCGACCTCAACGATGAGGCCCTCGCGGTTGCAGCCGCGATGGAGCTTGATCCGGAGAAATTCGGAAATCCCGTCCTGAAGACGCAAAAGGTAGGCGAGGCCGCGTCCGTGGTCTCCGCGATCCCCGAAGTCCGGGAGGCGCTGATTAATTTCCAGCGCCAGTTCGCGGCCGGTCCGCCTGGCGCGGTGCTCGATGGCCGCGACATCGGCACCGTGATCTGCCCGAATGCCGACGTGAAGATATTCGTGTTGGCCGACCCCCAGGTGCGCGCCCGCCGCCGCACCTTGGAGGCCAAGGCCCGGGGCGAGGACGCGGACGAGGCCACGGTTCTGGCCGATATCCTCCAGCGTGACGAACGCGACCGGAATCGGGCAGTTGCGCCTTTAAAACCGGCCTCGGATGCTTACTTGCTTGATAATTCCAATCTGGATATAGATGGCGGCGTCCGGGCCGCCATCGACATTGTCGAGGCCGTCCGAGCGGGCCGGCAGCGGGTTTGATTGCTTTCAAACTAAACCGCTGCCGTCATTGGAGGAAAGCCCGCTCCCGTCCTTGAAGGTTGAACTCTCGAACCGGTTTTTCCGGGATCGACAGCGCCAAGGCTCCGGACAGAAATCAACGTATCGAACGTGCAGGCTTTTGCCGGCCCGCTATTTGCGAATTTCGCGAGTAAGCGGTCGCTCGAGGGTTTGCGGACCTCCGACACTTCACGCCCGATACGCCCTTAGCCCGAACGGCCGGCGAGACCCGCATCTGGAGAACAAATGGCTTCGACTAGTGCTGCTTCTTACAACCCAACCCGCGACGATTTCGCCGCGATGCTGGACGAGTCCTTTGCCGGCGGCAATCTGCAGGAAAGCTCCGTCATCAAGGGTAAGGTGGTTGCGATTGAAAAGGACATGGCCGTCATCGACGTCGGCCTGAAGACAGAAGGCCGCGTGGCGCTGCGCGAATTCGCAGGGCCCGGCCGCGACAGCGAATTGAAGGTTGGCGACGAAGTCGAGGTATTCCTCGACCGCATCGAGAATGCGCTCGGAGAAGCCGTGCTCTCGCGCGACAAGGCGCGCCGCGAGGAAAGCTGGGGCAAGCTCGAAAAGGCTTTCCAGAACAACGAAAAGGTCAACGGCGTCATCTTCAACCAGGTCAAGGGTGGCTTCACCGTCGATCTCGACGGCGCGGTGGCCTTCCTGCCGCGTTCGCAGGTCGATATTCGCCCGATCCGCGATGTCGCGCCGCTGATGAACAATTCGCAGCCGTTCCAGATTCTCAAGATGGATCGCCGCCGCGGCAACATCGTGGTGTCGCGCCGCACGGTTCTGGAAGAGACGCGCGCAGAGCAGCGCCAGGAGCTGGTGCAGAACCTCGAAGAGGGTCAGGTCATCGACGGCGTCGTCAAGAACATCACCGATTACGGTGCATTCGTTGATCTCGGCGGCATCGACGGTCTGCTCCATGTCACGGATATCGCCTGGCGCCGGGTCAATCATCCGACCGAGGTGTTGACGATCGGTCAGACCGTGAAGGTCAAGATCATCAAGATCAACCACGAGACCCACCGCATTTCGCTCGGCATGAAGCAATTGCTCGACGATCCGTGGCAGGGCATCGAGGCGAAGTACCCGCTGAACGCGCGCTTCACCGGCCGCGTCACCAACATCACCGACTACGGCGCCTTTGTCGAACTGGAGCCGGGCATCGAAGGCCTGATCCACGTCTCGGAAATGTCGTGGACCAAAAAGAACATGCATCCCGGCAAGATCGTATCGACCTCGCAGGAGGTTGAGGTGCAGGTGCTTGAGGTCGATTCGGTCAAGCGGCGGATTTCGCTTGGTCTCAAGCAGACGATGCGCAACCCTTGGGAAGTTTTCATCGAGAAATTCCCGGTCGGCTCGGTCGTCGAAGGCGAAGTCAAGAACAAGACCGAGTTCGGCCTGTTCCTTGGGCTCGAGGGCGACGTCGACGGCATGGTGCATCTCTCCGATCTCGACTGGAAGCTTCCGGGCGAGCAGGTCATCGACAACTACAAAAAGGGCGACATGGTCAAAGCCGTGGTGCTCGATGTCGACGTCGAAAAGGAGCGCATCTCTCTCGGCGTGAAGCAGCTCGAAGGCGATCCCTTTGCGGAGCCCGGCGACGTCAAGAAGGGCGCGGTCGTGACCTGCGAAGTGATCGAGGTCAAGGAAGGCGGGATCGAGGTGAAGATCTCCGGTACGGACTTCACCACCTTCATCAAGCGCTCCGAACTGGCGCGTGACCGTAACGATCAGCGCGCGGACCGTTTTGCCGTCGGCGAAAAGGTCGACGCGCGGGTGATCCAGTTCGACAAAAAGGCCCGCAAGGTGCAGGTCTCGATCAAGGCGCTGGAA
This sequence comes from uncultured Alphaproteobacteria bacterium, assembly GCA_963764155.1. Classification (GTDB taxonomy): domain Bacteria; phylum Pseudomonadota; class Alphaproteobacteria; order Rhizobiales; family Xanthobacteraceae; genus Bradyrhizobium. The sequence continues at coordinate 272,691 of CAVXRI010000005.1, read as the reverse complement.
GTTGCCGAGGAGAAGGAAGCCATCGCGCAGTACGGCTCTTCCGATTCGGGAGCGACGCTGGGCGATATTCTCGGCACAGCGCTCAAGAATCGCGGCGACAAGTAAGCTCGCTTGCTCACGTCTCTTCATCAGGCCCCGGTCACGACCGGGGCCTTTTTTTGGCCCGATCCGCCTCCAGTGAGCCGGGCGGCTATCTGGCCGATCGTGGGGAAGGCGGCTGTCGAGGTTTGTTTTCTTCAAATTGCATCCCAATTGATGTAAATCAGTAAGCTGATACTCATGCTGTGAATGCATGAAACGCGGCGAGTTGCTTGAGGAGAATTTGGATGTCCCTTGATTCGGACGTGATCGTCGATCGCCGCAGGATTCGCCGCAAGCTGACGTTCTGGCGCGTGGTGGCGGTGCTGCTCGCGATCGCGGGGATCGCGACGGTGGGCGTGCTGGCGACACCGGGCGGACGCAGCGCGTTCGGGACCTCAGGTTCGGTTGCCCGCGTCAATATTGAAGGCCTGATCCGCAGCGACCAGGATCGTGTCGAAGCGCTGGAGCGCCTGGAAAATTCACGCGCCGCGGCCGTGATCGTGCATATCAATTCGCCGGGCGGAACCACCGCCGGTTCCGAGCAACTCTATGACGCGCTCGTGCGGCTCAAGGCAAAGAAGCCCTTGGTCGTGGTCGTCGAGGGTTTGGCGGCCTCGGGCGGCTATATCACGGCGATAGCTGCCGACCACATCGTGGCCCAGCAAAGCTCGCTGGTCGGCTCGATCGGGGTACTGTTCCAGTTTCCCAATTTCACCGATCTTCTGAAGACAGTCGGCGTCAAGGTCGAGGAGGTGAAGTCCTCTCCCTTGAAAGCAGCACCCAACGGATTTGAGCCGACCAGTCCCGAAGCGCGCGCGGCGCTCGATGATCTGGTGAAGGATTCCTATGCCTGGTTTCGCGGCCTGGTGAAGACGCGGCGTGGCATGGACGAAGCCTTGCTCGACAAAGTTTCGGACGGCCGGGTTTTCACCGGCCATCAGGCGGTGGACCTGAAACTGATCGATCAGCTCGGAGATGAGAGAACCGCGATGGCCTGGCTGGTCGCGAACAAGAACGTCAAGAGCGGTCTGCCGGTGCGCGACTACAAGCTAAGCCCCCGGTTCGGCGACATGACGTTCCTTCGGACGGCCGCTTCGATCACGCTGGACGTCTTGGGACTGGGTACGCTCTCGCGGCACATCGAACAGGTGGGCGTCGCCCAGGCGGTGGATCGCTTCGCCCTGGACGGAATGTTGGCGTTGTGGCGCCCGCCGGGAAGCAATTGAGCCCGAAAAAAGCTGCATTCGGAGCAGTGCTCCCGCATTGCGGGAATTGCGACAACCCCGCAATTGCCCCGTTTGTCACGCCTTTTCGCGGAACCCAATTTTGATTTAGCGTCTTGACAGTGCAAGGCATTTTCACGGAAATGGCTTGCCTCACCCTCCCGGATATCGTCCTCAATGATCAAATCCGAACTCGTTCAGCGTATCGCAGAGCATAACCCGCACCTCTATCAGCGGGATGTCGAAAATATTGTGAATGCGATTCTCGATGAAATCGTCGCGGCGTTGGCGCGCGGCGACCGGGTTGAACTGCGCGGTTTTGGAGCCTTCTCGGTGAAGCATCGTCCGGCGCGCGCAGGGCGCAACCCGAGAACCGGCGCTCATGTACCGGTCGACCAGAAGAGCGTTCCCTTTTTCAAGACCGGCAAGGAAATGCGCGAGCGGTTAAATTGCGATGCTCCGGAAGCCAGCGCTTAAAGCCGCTCAATTCTGGTTGCGAACCGAACCCGCTGCCTGCGAATGATGCGGCCGAACTCGACCAATGCGAGCCAGGGTCATGCGAAAATTTTTTACGGCTTTGATCGTCATTCCGTTGGGCCTGATCTTCATCGTTTTCGCGGTGGCTAACCGGCATCTCGTCACGGTTTCGTTCGATCCCTTCAATTCCGTTAATCCCTCAATCGCGGTGACGCTGCCGCTGTTCGTTGTCATCATTGCGGTTGCGATCGCGGGCGTTGTTGCGGGCGGCGCGGCGACCTGGTTCCGGCAGCGCCGCTGGCGACGCGCGGCGCGGCAGCACGAGGCCGAGGCTCGGATAGCAAAGGGGCAATTGGCCGATCTTCGCGCCGGCACGGCGGCGGCCTCAAGAGGCGGGCCGCAGCGTGTTCCGGCACTGCCGCCAGGCGGGCTTTATGGCGCCGCTGGGCGAGACAAGCAGGGCGTGACGTTGTAGAACCCGCCGCATCGCCATCGATTTTTGACGGTCCGGCGCCGTCGCAACTATTTCGAGTTATGTCCCTGTTCATCAAGATTTGCGGCCTGACCACGCCGGAGGCGCTCGATGTCGCGCTCGATTCCGGTGCTGACATGGTCGGGTTCGTGTTCTTTGCCGCCTCACCGCGGCACCTCAGCCTTGAGACCGCGCGCGCACTTGGCGAACGGGTGAAACGGCGCGCGCTCAGGGTTGCTCTCACCGTCGATGCGGATGACGCGACGCTCGACAACATCGTCGAGACGCTGCAGCCGGAAATCCTGCAATTGCACGGCACGGAAACCGTCGCGAGGGTACGAGACATCAAGCAAAGGCTCGGATTGCACGTGATGAAGGTGATTCCAATCGAGAGCACCGCCGATCTCCAGTCAGTGCCGGGCTACGCCGCGGTCGCCGATCGTTTGCTGTTCGATGCCCGACCGCCCAAAGGCGCCACGCGACCCGGCGGCCTCGGCGCGGTGTTCGACTGGCATGTGCTTGATGCTCTTGATATCAGGATTCCGTTCATGGTCTCGGGCGGCCTGAACGCCGCAAACGTCGCGGACGCGCTACGCGTCACCGGCGCCGGAGGGGTGGACGTTTCCTCAGGCGTGGAGCGCGCAGCCGGCGTCAAGGACAACGATATGATCCGCGGCTTCATCCGCGCCGTCCGCAGCGTCGAAAGGTGCGTACGATGAGCGCAACATTGCTGAATTCGTTTCGCAGTGGCCCCGACGAGCGCGGGCATTTCGGCAGTTTCGGCGGACGGTTCGTCGCGGAAACGCTGATGCCGCTGATTTTAAATCTTGAAAAAGCGTATGCCGAGGCCAAGGCGGACCCGGCATTCCATGCGGAAATGAACGGCTATCTCAAGGATTATGTTGGACGGCCGTCGCCACTTTATTTCGCCGAACGCCTCACCGAACATCTGGGCGGCGCGAAAATCTATTTCAAGCGCGAGGAGCTGAATCACACCGGCTCGCACAAGGTGAACAACGTGCTCGGCCAGATCATGGTGGCGCGGCGCATGGGCAAGAAGCGCATCATCGCCGAAACCGGTGCCGGTCAGCATGGCGTCGCGACCGCTACGCTGTGCGCGCGGTTCGGACTGGAATGCATCGTCTATATGGGCGCGGTCGATGTCGAACGGCAGCAGCCCAACGTGATCCGGATGGAAATGCTCGGGGCCAAGGTGCACCCGGTGCAATCGGGCTCGCGTACCCTAAAGGACGCGATGAATGAGGCGCTGCGTGACTGGGTCACCAATGTCCACAACACCTTTTACTGCATCGGCACCGTCGCCGGCCCCCATCCCTATCCGATGATGGTTCGAGACTTTCAGTCCATCATCGGTGAGGAGACGCGCAAGCAGATGCATGAGGTTGAGGGCCGCTTGCCGGATTCGCTGGTGGCGTGCATCGGCGGCGGCTCCAACGCGATGGGGTTGTTCCATCCTTTCCTCGACGATCCCGGCGTGGAGATTTTTGGTGTCGAGGCGGCAGGCCATGGATTGACGCAGTTGCACGCGGCCTCGATCGCGGGGGGCCGTCCGGGCGTACTGCACGGCAACCGCACCTATCTGCTGATGGATGCCGATGGCCAGATTCAGGACGCGCATTCGATTTCGGCGGGGCTCGATTATCCCGGCATAGGGCCGGAGCATTCCTGGCTGCATGAGAGCGGCCGCGTCAAGTATTTATCGGCGACGGACGAAGAGGCGCTCGAGGCATTTCAATTGCTGTCGCGCCTTGAAGGCATTATTCCCGCGCTGGAGCCCGCTCATGCCATCGCCAAGGTCACCGAGCTCGCGCCGAAGCGGCCGCGCGATCATCTGATGGTGGTGAATCTTTCCGGCCGTGGCGACAAGGACGTGCCGCAGGTCGGTGATATCCTGAAGGCCAGAAAAAAGTGAGAACGTTGCAGCATTTCCTCCGCCCCGCCCCCACAGGGCAGAGGTCCAGCATACCGTGTGCCGCGCTATGACCACTCGAATCGATGCACGTTTTGCCGAACTGAAGCGACAGGGCCGTTCGGCGTTTGTCACCTTCCTGATGGCCGGGGACCCCGATCCCGCGACCTCGCTTGAGATCATCAAGGCGCTGCCCCAGGCTGGCGCTGACGTGATCGAGATCGGAATGCCGTTCACCGACCCGATGGCGGACGGCCCATCGATTCAGGCGGCGGGCTTGCGCGCGCTGAAAAGCGGCATGACGCTGACGAAGACGCTTGAGATGGTGAGCGGGTTCCGCAAGACCGACAACACCACGCCGCTGGTGCTGATGGGCTACTACAATCCGATCTACATTTACGGCGTCGACAAATTTCTCGCCGACGCCAAAACCGCCGGGGTCGACGGGCTGATCATCGTTGACCTGCCGCCGGAGGAAGACAGCGAGTTGTGCCTGCCCGCGATGAAGGCCGGGCTTAACTTCATTCGTCTCGCCACGCCGACGACCGACGACAAGCGGCTGCCCGCCGTGCTCGCCAATACCTCCGGGTTCGTCTATTACGTCTCCATCACCGGGATTACCGGCAGCGCTGCGGCCGATACCAAAGCGGTTGGCGAGGCTGTAGCCCGCATCAAGCGGCACACCAGTTTGCCGGTCTGCGTGGGATTTGGCATCCGCGATCCGCATGCCGCACAGGCCATCGCGGAGAAAGCCGACGGGGCGGTGGTCGGCACGGCGCTGGTCGACGCCTTGCACAGCAGCCTGGATGGGCAGGGCCGGGCCACGGCTAAAACGGTCGGCGCCGTGGCGGATCTGGTCAGCTCGCTTGCGCAGGGAGTGCGGGGCGCGAAACAGGCTGCGGAATAAGCCACAATTGCGGGCCAGAGGGCGCCTTGCCGGAGATTCCGGCAATCGCCACATATGCACAGCGCGATCAGCAAAAACGGAAACCGCTTTTGCGTCCGGTCGCGCTCTAAACTAACAAGAGGGCATGATCTTCGCCAACCGCTCGCCCCGGGTCCGCCCCGAGGAATTGCCTTGGCGGATAATGCGCCAGCGATCGATTACTCGATCGCCACTCGGAGCGAAGCATGAATTGGCTCACCAACGTGGTCCGGCCCAAGATCCGAAACATCCTGCGCCGCGAGACGCCGGAGAATCTGTGGATCAAATGCCCCGATTCCGGTCAGCTCGTTTTCTACAAGGACGTGGAGGCTAATCAGTTCGTTATTCCCGGCTCCAACTATCACATGCGGATGGGCGCGCTGGCGCGGCTGAAATCCGTGTTCGACAACGAGACCTGGTACGACATCGCGCTTCCGGCCGTGACGGCCGATCCCCTGAAGTTTCGCGACGAACGCAAATATGCCGACCGCATCAAGGATGCGCGGGCGCGCACCGGGCTTAATGACGCGGTGAAGGTCGGCTACGGCAAGCTGGAAGGCGCGGCCGTGGTGATCGCGGTGCAGGATTTCGATTTCATGGGCGGCTCGCTCGGCATGGCGGCCGGAGAGGCGATCGTGCGCGGGCTCGAGCTCGCGGTCGAGAAACGGTCGCCGTTCATCGTGTTTGCGGCCTCGGGCGGCGCGCGCATGCAGGAGGGCATCCTTTCGCTGATGCAGATGCCGCGCACCACCGTCGGGATTCAGATGCTGCGCGAGGCGAAGCAGCCTTACATCGTCGTTCTGACCAATCCGACCACCGGCGGCGTCACTGCATCCTATGCCATGCTCGGCGATGTTCAGATCGCCGAACCCGGCGCGCTGATCGGCTTTGCCGGCGCGCGCGTGATCGAGCAGACTATCCGCGAAAAATTGCCGGAAGGATTTCAGCGCGCGGAATATCTGCGCGATCACGGCATGATCGATATGGTGGTGCATCGCCACGAGTTGCGGCCGACGCTGGGGCGGCTGTGCCGGTTGCTGACCAAGTCTCCCGCCATTGAAGCTGCCTCAAAGCCTGTGCCGCAGGTTTCCGAGCCCGTCCAGATCGTCTCGGCTCCGGAGACCGTGCCGGCAGCGCCGCAAGCGTGAACGCGGCCGCGGCCACACCGTCCGCGGGGCTGGGCGATCTGATCGCGCGGCTGTCCAGCCTGCATCCCAAGCGGATCGATCTCAATCTGGAACGGATGCAGCGGCTGTTGGAGCGGCTCGATCACCCCGAGCGCAAGCTGCCGCCGGTGATCCATGTTGCGGGTACTAACGGCAAGGGCTCGACGGTGGCCTATCTGCGCGCAATCCTGGAGGCTGCGGGGTTGCGTGTGCATGCCTACACCTCGCCGTATCTCGTGCGGATCAACGAATGCTATCGCATCGGCCGCGCCGGTGGCGGCGTTCTCGCCGGCGATGACGAATTGCGCGCGGCGCTCGAACATTGCGAGCGCGCCAATGCCGGCTCGCGCATCACGATTTTCGAAATCGAAACCGCGGCGGCATTTTGTTTGTTCGCGCAGCATCCTGCCGATGTCGCGCTTCTGGAAGTCGGCCTTGGCGGGCGGCTGGACGCCACGAACGTGATCGACGCGCCAATCGCGGCCGTAATCGCGCCAATCAGCATGGACCACACGGAATTTCTCGGCGAGTCCCTGGCCACCATTGCCGGCGAAAAGGCTGCGATCATCAAGCCCGGCGTGCCGGTGATTTCAGCGGAACAGAATACCGAGGCGATGTCGGTGATCGAAACGCAGGCGCGGCGTGCCCGCGCGCCGCTGCATGCGGCCGGCGAGCAATGGCACGTCAATGTCGAGCGCGGGCGGCTGGTTTATCAGGACGATCGCGGGCTGATGGATCTGGCCGCGCCAAAGCTGTTCGGGCGGCATCAGTTCGACAATGCCGGCCTCGCGATTGCGACCTTGCGCGCGCTCGATGTGTTCAAGATCGGCAACGCGGCCTACGAGGCCGGCATTGTGAATGCCGAATGGCCGGCGCGGATGCAGCGCCTGACGTCCGGCGCACTCGTCGATCAGGGGCCGCGTGGCGGCGAAATCTGGCTTGACGGTGGACACAACGCTGAAGGCGGGCGTGTCGCGGCCGATGCGCTCGGCGATCTCGAGGAGCGGGTCTCGCGTCCGCTGGTGGTGATCGCAGGCATGATGGCGAACAAGGATGCCGACGGCTTTCTCGCTAATTTCGCCGGTCTGACACGCCACATCATCGCCGTCGAGATACCCGGTCGCGAGAACGCGATGCGGCCTGAGCGGTTGGCGGACGCCGCGCGCCAACTCGGCATGCGCGTGGAACTTTCCGCCAGCGTCGAAGCGGCGCTGCGCTCGCTGGCGCGGCTAGCCTATGAGGTGCCGCCACGCATCCTGATCACGGGCTCGCTTTATCTCGCCGGCCACGTGCTCGCCATCAACGGCACGCCGCCGGGATAGCGGCACCAGACGCGCTTCACGCCAACAGTTTCATCGGATCGGCGGCCTTCTGCTTCAGCTGATCGAAGCTGCATTGCCGCGCGGCCTTGTCCGGCCGCCAGCGCAGGATCGAGGTGCCGTGGCGAAAACGCTCGCCGCTGAAGTGATCGTAGCAAACCTCGACCACCAGTTTCGGCTTCAGCGGGCACCATTGCGTGGAGCGCTCGGTGGACCAGCGGCTTGGCCCGCCCGGCGCATTGCCGGTGAATCCCGGCGCTGCGATCAGCGGCTCCAGCTTCGCGGTCAGCGCCGGCTTGTCCTGCTGCTTGATGGCCGAAGTGAACCCGACATGATGCAGCAGCCCCTTGTCGTCGTAGAGCCCGAGCAGCAACGAGCCGACCACCTTCTTGCCGTTCAACTCGCGGCTCGCGTAGCGAAAGCCGCCCACCACGCAATCGGCGCTGCGGAACTTCTTGATCTTTTGCATGCCGTCGCGATTGCCGGATTGGTAGGGCAGATCGAGGCGCTTGGCGATCACGCCGTCCGATCCGCCGCCCGACTGCGCGAGCCATTTTTTGGCAACGGCATAGCTCATCGTCGCCGGCGAAAGCCGGAACGTCGGGTTCGATTTGAAGCTTGCCTTTGCGAAGGCTTCCAGCGCCGGACGCCGTTCGCTCAGTGGCCGCGCGGCAAGATTCTCGTCCTTGGCTGTCGCCAGCAGATCGAATGCCAGGAACAGCGCCGGCGTTTCCTGTGACAGTTTGCGAACCCGGCTCGCAGCCGGGTGAATACGCTGCAGCAGATCGTCGAACGAAAACGTCTTGCCTCTTCGCACCACGATCTCGCCGTCGAGCAGGAAGGCGGCAGGTTTCAGTTTAAGCGTGGCATCGACGAGATCGGGAAAGTACCGAGTGAGGTCCTCTCCTGACTTCGACCGCAGCTCGACCTCGCGTCCTCGTCGCGAGAGCAGGCAACGAAAACCATCCCATTTGGGTTCGTATTGCCACTGCGGCCCTTGCGGAATCGCATCGACCGAGCGCGCTTCCATGGCCGCGAGCCCGGCAGCTTTACGGGCAGTCTTACTGCGTGCAGGCGGGGTGACGGGCTCTTCGAGGCGAGACATGCTCTCTCAACGCAAACGGCCGGCTATTCGCCGGCCGTTTTTGAAATAATTGTCGCCTGAGGCGGATCAGACCGCCGCGGTGATCCACTGCTGCAATTTCTGCTTCGGGGCCGCGCCGACCTGGCGCGAGGCCATTTCGCCGCCCTTGAAGATCATCAGCGTCGGGATCGACATCACGCCATACTTCGACGCCGTCTTGGGGCTCTCGTCGACGTTCAGCTTCACGATCTTGACCTTGTCGCCCATCGCGCCGGAAATCTCATCCAGCGCCGGCGCGATCATGCGGCAGGGGCCGCACCATTCGGCCCAGAAATCGACAACCACCGGCCCCGTCGCCTTGAGCACTTCGGCTTCGAAATCGGCGTCGGAAACCTTGCCAACGGCCATGGGAATACCTCGTCAGGTTAAGTGAACGGCACAAGCTGAAGAATCGTGCCCGCGATCATGGTACCAACCTATGAATGCGACCTTGCCGGGTCAAGCTTGGTCGTCCCCCTGAATGGAGGCCGCCAGCGCCGCGTCCAGCGCAGGGGTCGAAATCTCCATTAGATCAGGCGTTTCGGTCCAAAGCAGCGCTGCCCGAACCGGCAATTGAGGATAAAGCTTCTTCAGCACCGCGCCGTACAGCGCGAGTTGGCGAACGTAGGCCGCCGGGGCTTCCTGTGGCAGAAGCGGCGGGTTGTGATTGGTCTTGAAATCGACGATCAGCACCTGATCCGGCATCGCCACCAGCCGATCGATCTGCCCGGAAACCAGCATCGGCTGACGTCCGGGCCGCTCCAGCCGCCCGACAATCCCGACCTCGGCGCGGCTGCCAACCGCAAAAACCGGCGCAAACCGCGCATCCGCGATCACGGCAAGCAGTTTGTCAGCGAACCCTTCGCGTTCCCCATCCGGCCAGCCGGCAGCATTGCGGGCGAGGTACTGCAACGCCGCCTCGCGGCGTCGCTCCGCCGCGAGGTCGGGTAGCGACTGCAGCAGGCGATGCGCCAGTGTCCCGCGCTGCATTGCGCGCGCTCGCATCTGCATCGACTTGCCGCTCCTGATGCCGCGCCCTTCGCCTACTGCCGGATCGGACGGCCGAAACACGCGGTCGGGGCGGACCTCGGCTGCCATAGGCACGCGAAGCCATGTGGGCAATTCAGTCGCCACCGCTGATGGTGCTGCCACCGCCATCGCGCTCGTCGAAACAGGTTGGTCGTCGATTCGCGCGTAGCGCTTCAGCGGTCCCTCCGGCGTGTCGATCGGCTGCTCGTGCAATCCGGAACTGGCGAGGCCTGTCGCAAGCAGATCGTACCAGGAGAATTCTACGCACCGTGTTCATGTTGCCCGGCATGCAGCCGCCGACGATCAGGCGATCGGCCGCGCGCGTCATCGCCACATAGAGCAGCCGACGATATTCATCCTCGGTCTCCGCGAGCATCGCAACGCGGGCGTCAGCCACCGCCGCCGGGTCTTCGGCCTTCCTGCCCGCCCAGACCACGACCTCTGAGCCGTTGCCATCAGGCAGGTGAATGAGCTTCAGTCGCTGGGTGTCTGAAGGCGAGGACGTGGTGTCGATCAGAAACACCACGGAGGCTTCCAGCCCCTTTGCGCCATGCACGGTCATGACGCGAACCTCGTCGCGCGAGATTTCCATGTCGCGCTTCACCTCGGTATCGGCGGCGCGCAGCCATGCCATGAAGCCCTGCAGCGAGGCGGGCGCTTTGCGCTCATAGGCGAGCGCCAGTTCGAGGAATTCGTCGAGCGCGTCGTTGGCCTCATGCCCGAGCCGCCGCAGGATTCGCTGCGTGCCGCCGTCGCCGCCAAGCAGCCAGCCATAGAGGGCAAAGGGCGTTTCGGTCGCAGAGCGCCGTTCGCATTCCCCAAGGCGCTCAAGTGCGGCCTTGATCCGCTCGTTCCCGGCCGCTTGATCGTGCAATGCCTCTCGCAACGATCCCTTGCGTTGCCAAGCAAGCTTGAACAAATCTTCCTCGGTTAGCGAGAACAGCGGGCTCTTGAGCGCGACCGCGAGCGCCAGATCATCCTGCGGCAAGAGCAGCGCGTCGGCCAAACTCATCAAATCGATGATCGCGATATGCTCGATGAGTTTCAGCCGATCGGCGCCTGCCACCGGAATATTGGCGTGCTTCAACGCCTGGATCACCGCGTCGAAAATGTTGCCGCGCCGTCGCACCAGGACCAGCACATCGCCATAACGCAACGCGCGTCGATCGCCCGCGCTCCCGGTCATGGTGCCGCTTTCCACCAGCCGCTTGACCTCGGCCTGAATGCGCCGGGCAAGCTTCACCTCAGGACTTGTCGAAGACACCGCATCGAACGGCGCAAGCCAGCCTTCGATGTCCTCCTTTTTCTCCGGCAGCTGCAGCTCCCAGAGATCGATCAGGCCGGGCGCGGCATCGGTCAGCGCATGATGAAGCGGATAGGTATTCTCCGCGTGGATGCTGCGATAGATCGCCTCGTCGCGAAACACATAGTCGACGAATTGCAGGATCGCCGGTCCCGAGCGGAACGAATAGTTGAATGAGACCGGATCGAACTGCAGCCCGGCGTCAATGAATTTCTTTTGCAACTCGCGGCGGCGCAGGTCGAATTCGCGTGGCGCGGCGCCCTGAAAGGAAAAGATCGATTGCTTCTCGTCGCCGACCGCGAACACCGTCCGGGTGATGCCATCGCGCGCGCCTTGGCCGGAGGTGAATTCCGAAATGATATGAGCGACGATGTCCCACTGCCGCGGGCTGGTATCCTGCGCCTCGTCGATCAGCACGTGATCGACCCCTCGGTCCAGCTTGTAATGCACCCAGCCGGACGAAACGCGGTCGAGCATCTGAAGCGTCTTGTCGATCAAATCGTCGTAATCGAGCAGGCCGCGATCCTGTTTCTCGCGGCGATAGTTTGCCGCTGCCGCGGTCGCGATATGAAGCAGCGCCTCGGTGCGGTCGCGCATCATGACGGCGCGCCGCCGCTCGATCAGCGGGTCCAGGCGGCGGTTTTCCGCCTGCAGCAAGTCGGCGATGGCCGGGCTGTTCTTGGCAAAGGATTTGGTGACGATCGATTCCCGCGGTGCGCGCTCGTCGGTGAGGAAGACGCCGAGATATTCATCCACCTGCGTACTGCCGGTAAACACCGCCGCCTCGCGCAGCCGCTCAGCCTGCTTTTCATCGGACTTGTTGCCGGTCTCCAGAACAAGCGCGACCTCCTCCCAGCGCGATCGCGGAAGATAAGGCCCGTCGAGTATTTCGTGCTCGACGTCCTCGATGCGATCGCTAGCGCCAACGCCAAGCGCTGCGGACAACTGTGCCGCTGCCGCATCAACCCCGCCCGCGGCATCGGTCCAAGCCATGAAGTGATCGCGGCTGAGGCAGGCTTCGCGCACCACGTCCTTGAAGGTAACGTCGGCTGCGCTGGCCATCGCGGCGTTGAGCGCGCGGCCCGTTGCGCTGTTGGAATCGCGGGAGGCGTCCAGCAATACCTTGAGATTGGCGCGCTCCATCATTTCATTCTGGTCGCGCTCATCGAGCACGGCAAAGCGCGCCGGCACGTTCGCTTCAAACGGAAACTGCTGCAGCAACCGGGTGCACAGCGCATGAATGGTTTGCACCTTCAGGCCGCCCGGCGTTTCCAGCGCGCAGGCGAACAGCTTTCGTGCCGCTGTCCGTAATCTCGCGCCGGGATTTGCGATGCCGGCAGCGCGGATTGCTGCATCGAGAGCGTCGTCGTCCAGCCTGACCCAATGACCAAGCGTCGAAAATACCCGCTCGGCCATGTTGGCGGCCGCCGCCTTGGTGAAGGTGATGCAGAGTATCTTCTCCGGGGGCACGCCGTCCAGCAAAAGCCGGATCACCCGCTGCACCAATACGTGCGTCTTGCCCGAGCCGGCGTTCGCCGAAACGAACGCCGAAGCGGCGGGATTGGAGGCGCGCGCCTGGGTAGCGCGAACGGCATCGGGAATCGGGCGGGGCGCCTTCACCATTCCTCGATCCCCAATCCGCCGGCCGCCGACCACTCCTTGATGCGGGCGAGATCGTCGTAGGCGCCGTAGCGATTAGCCCACATCGACAGATTGAGCGAGGTGTAGCCCTGGCCTTCGTCCTCGAATTTGCGGATCAGCTTTTCCAGTTCGCGCCGTGCATGGTCGGCGGCTTCGTCGGGCGGTTGTGGCGGATCGCTTTGCTTGAATTTCAGCTCCAGCGACCTCTGTTCGCCCGGAGGATTGTTGCCGCTGATCCTGACGTAGATGAGTTCGCTCACCGAGGCGCCCGCGGCAATGCCTTCGAACCCGCCTTGCCTGAGGATCGCTGCTTCCAGCGTGAGCTGCGGCGACAGTCCCATCCGCACCTGCTTGGCGGTGGGCGGCTGGCCGGTCTTGTAGTCGAGAATAGCGAATGAGCCGTCCCGGCGGCGCTCGATGCGATCGGCGCGAGCCGACAATACAAACGTGCGTTGACGGTCGAGGTGAATTGGAATTTCGCCTCGGATTTCCGCGTCGATGGAGCTGATAGCGCCGCGCCGGGCGATTTCCCAATCCGCAAACCAGCTGGCGATGCGTCGAAAACGCGGCCACCACAAAGCGCGCGCCTCCGGGCGCTCCATCAGGGGTGCGAAATGTTTTTGGCCGATGGCGATCAAGGTGCTTGCCGGATCGTCGGGCAGCGCGCCAGCGAAGGCTTTAGTGAATTCCCCCAGCGCTTCGTGAATGGCCGAGCCACGGTCGGCGGCCGACAGCGGCATGTCGACGGGATCCAGCGGATCGAGCCTCAGGATAAATTTCGCATAAATCGTATAGGGATCACGCAGCCAGTCTTCGATCGCGGTCACCGACAGTTTGAGCGGTCTTGCCGAGACTCGGTGGTTTCGGAGCGGGCTGCTTGATCGGTTCGACCTTGTCCGGCCGATCCAGGCTCTGCGCGAAATGAAGATATTTTTCGCCCCGCAGCTTCGCAGCATTCCAGAGTTCTTCGCCGGCGACGGCTTCCAGCCGATGCAGGAAACGCGACGCTACTGCCGGTGAGCCGCCTGCTTTCGCAGGGTAGGTGAGAATGGCGTCGTCAACCCCGAGCAGCTGCGTGAAATCGTGCGCGGACAGACCGATGCGCCGCTCCGGCAAATCGAGGCCGAGTTCGTGCCGCATTGGCCGGCTCAGCCACGGATCGATCCGCGGCGAGGGCGGCCACACGCCTTCGATCAAACCGCCGACGATGATCCGGTCGGCCTCCATCAGCCGCGATTCCAGCGGGCCGTAGATCTGCAGCTTCGCGCCGGGCCTGTCCCCCCGCCGCACCGCGCGGTCGGCGAAAGCGGTCTGGAACACTTCGGGATAGTCGCCGAGCTGGACCGACAGCCCGCTTTGCTTTTGCTCTGAAAGCAACTCGTCAAACGCCGATGCAAGCGCCAGTCCCTCTCGTCCCTCGAAGGCAACGGCAATGCCGTTCTGGTCGCGCGACAGCTCGATCAGGATCTCGCGGTGGCGCTGCGCCAATTCGCTGAAATCATGAGGCCTGGAAGAATTGAGCCGTTCAAGCGGCGCGAGCGCGCCCTGTAATCTTACGATCAGATCATGTGCCCGATCGAGTTCCCGCGCATTCAGGCGCGCCCTCGGTTCGGAGCGGTGGATCGACGAGGTCTCGCCACGTGCAAGCTTGCCAAGCTCAAGGCGGAAGCGGTCGAAATCGCGAGCAAGCCCATCGGTGCCGGCCGCAGGGCGCGTGCCACGGAGCAGCGCCAGCTCGAGCGTCTGCAGCGCGCCTTTGTGATCGCCCGGCGCTGCGCTTAGCCGACAAAGCGGGTGCTTCAGCAGCGCCAGCAACGTCGGCGGTTCGAGCCCTTTCGCAACGGTCTCGGCCGCAAGGCGAGCGAAAATTCCGCAGCCGGTGTCCAGCAGCGCGTCGCCGCCGGAATCAGCGAAGTCGAGATTCCAGCGCGTCAGCGCGGCCATCACACGCCGCGCCAGCGCGCGGTCGGGCGTCACCAAAGCTGCGGACTTATTCAGGTGTCGCGCCTCGCGCATCGCGGCTGCAATCGCGAGCGCCTCCATTTCGGAATTGGGCGCCGCGATCACCGCGAGATGCTGCAAGCCACTTGTAATCTTTTCCGCCACCTCGGGTTCTTGCAGCCGGTCATGCCATTGCGCGGTCACGATCGAGGGCCGCATCGCCTCCGATACCAAAACGTCGCGCCCACCGGGCGACGGTTCGCCCAGCCTTTCCACATGACGCCGTTCAATGCCAAATCGCTGCAGCAATGCCTGCATTGCGAATTGCGGATGGTTCGGCGCGGCCGGGGTGGCGACCTTGTCCGCGTCCGGCCGGTCACCTGCGATGGTGCGCCATGCTGCGTCGTCCAATTCAGTGTCGAGCCCCGGCAGCACCACCGCGCCATCCGCGAGAGCAGCGATCGCGTGCAGGAATTTGGCCGTCGCCGGCATCGAGCCGGTGGAGCCGGCCGCGATCACGGGACCGTTTCGATCGCGGCTCAGCCGCGCGGCTTCGGCTGAGATCAGCAAGTCGCGCCGCGCGGCCGGCTCGATCTTGCCGATCTCCGCGAGATGCGCGGGCCACGCCTTGCGCGCGATGTGCAGGAATTCAAGCGAGTGCTGCCAGTATTTGTCCAGTTGATCGGGCACCAGGCCATCGAGCGCGGCCCAGTCGACGCCGCGGGTGACCATGTCGTCGATCAGCCGGGCCAGGTCGCCGGCCAGCGCCAAAGTAGAGGCCGGCCCGCCGACCACCAGCGGGGCCGACACGGGGCTTTTGGCCCAAGCCGCCACCAGGGTTGCCAATGTCAGCTTGCGATCGAGTTCGCCAAGCTTGGGCGGTATATCGAGCGGCGACGCGCCGCCGAGTTGCTCGGCCTCGTCCGCAAAGGTGAACTCGTCCTCGTCGATGTCGCCGAGCGCGACAATGCGAGGCAGTACGACAGCATCGGTCTTCATCTCTTCGAGAAAAACTTCCCGCGCAACGCGTACCGCTCGGCGCGTCGGCAGATAGAGCGTGGCGTCGGCCAATCTTGCCGGATGCGCGCGGGCCTCAAAACCCTCCACCAGTCTGCCGTCGATCAAGGCCGCAATGACGGTGCGCATGAACGGCACGGAGACGGGAACGCTGAAAACGCGCATGGGCTTCCTGATTCGCGGATCAGGCTGCATCATGGCATGGGCGAATTGGCGGGGCGATTTATATCTGGCTGATTATCAGGACGGCAGGGCCCGAAACCTCATTCGGGGCGCGGCACAGAGCGGTTTCCATCGCAAGTTCCGCGAGTTCGGGATGCGATGTCCGGCGGTTCGCCGGAATTACTCAGGCGATGCTTTCCAGCAGCGCCTCTTCGGCCGAGTGGATCGCATCGGGAGTTCCGACGTGCATCCACACGCCGTCAAGCCGAAGGCCGAACAGGCGCTCCTGCTCGTTGGCGCGGTCGAAAATCTTAGTCAATGAAAAATCCGCCGCGGGGGCGTCGGCGAATAGCGACGGCGACATGATCGCCGCGCCCGCATAGACGAACGGGACGACTTGATGCTCTCGCCGCTTGCGCAACGCGCCATCGGGCAGCATCGCGTAGTCGCCACGCCCGCTATAGCCGATGCTGGTCGTGGTCGGCGCCATCAAGAGCAGGATGTCCATTTGCGACGGCTGGAAGGCCTCGGCCAATCGCGTGAGGTTCGACCGGACGCCGTCGATCCACATGGTATCGGAATTGACATGGAAGAAGGGTTGCTTGCCCAACAGCGGAAGCGCCTTCACAACACCGCCGCCGGTGCCGAGTACATGTTCGCGCTCATCAGAGATGATGACGCGCGGGCGCGAGCGTGTCGCGACATGATCGATGATCTGATCGGGCAGGTAATGCACATTGACCACGGCTTCGCTCACGCCGGCGTCGCCGAGCTTGTCGAGCATATGGTCGAGCAGGGCGCGACCCGCCACGTTCACCAGCGGCTTCGGCATCCGGTCTGTCAGCGGGCGCATGCGCACGCCGAGGCCGGCGGCGAGAACCATGGCTTTGACGGGCTTGACTGACATATCAGGAATTTCTCGAGCCGTTATTTCAAAACACGATTAGCCGGGCGCACCCTATCATGGCGATTCGCGGGCCGCATTGATCCAAGGATAGGCCCGCTGCCATGATGATTATACGAGTGACGATCAGGCCTCTGCGACAGCGCGACGCGCGCCCTTCTTTTTCTTGTCGCCCTGCTTCAGGAAGTTGACGCCGATCTGGTCGCCATTGACCCACGCCAGTTCGCACCGGCGATAGGCTAATCCGGTGGAGGACAACAGCAGGAAGAATTCCTTCAAGTGCAAGCCCTCGACGGGGCCGTCGACGGTCAGCTTCGCGCCGGTCTCCGAGACGTCTTCCATGGTGCAGTCGCGCCGCCAAGTGCCGTCGATGCCCATCATATGCGCCGATATCCCGCGCTCGAATGTGATGCGCTCGCCCTTGCGCCGTTCCGTGCTCGCCATGGTCTATTCCCGCTTGGCCTATTCCCGCCTTCGAGGCCCCGAAATCCGTTCGGAGTCGCCACAGATTAGCCGCCCGCCGGCTAACAAGCCGTAAATCAGGGAACTGGCGGCGGCACATGCGCGGCGTACCAGGCGCGAAGGGACGATAGCGCCGGATGAGCCAGCGAATGGCTGAGATAGGCCCAGATCCGGGGCTGATGGCGGAGATATTGGGGCTTGCCGTCGCGCCGGTTAAGACGGGCGAAAGTGCCGAGCAGCCTTGTGTTTCGCTGCGCCGAGATGATCGCGTAATGCTCCGAGAACGCCCCCTGGTCGAACCTGCTATCGGCAGCGCGCCGCGCCTTGATGTAGCGCGTCATTAGCGCAAGCTGGAGCGCATCGGGCACGTCGACTCGAGCATCCTGGAGCAGTGAAACCAGATCGTACGCGCCCGGCCCCAGCACAGCGTCCTGAAAGTCGATGATGCCGACCCGCGAGATCCCCGAGCGCTCGTCCAGCCAGATCAGATTGGGCGAGTGGAAATCCCGCAGCACCCAGGTCTTGCCGGCAACAGCGAGCCGGTCCAGAAGCTTGCGCCACATCGCAACGAACTCCGCGCGCATGGTGCCGGTCGGCTCGGTGCCGCGGTCCGGCAGATACCATTCAAGCATTAATCCGATCTCGACCAGCAACGCCTCTGTATCGAATTCGGGAATGGGATAGCTGATATGCGGCGTCAGCGGCAGCACTTTGGGCAAGTGCTGCCGATGCAGCGCCGCCAGCATATCGGTTGCGGCCTCGTAACGCGCGGCGATCGGTTGCGGCGGGTCGCCTACGACAAAACCGTCGCGGCCGAAATCTTCGGTGATCAGAAAGCCCGCATCGATATCGGCGTGGCGGATGGCGGGCGATGATAAATCGCGCTCGCGCAGACCGTTGGCGATGGCGACAAACGGTCTGACGTCCTCTGCGAGATGCACTGCCGCGCTGTAGGATTTGCCGTCATAGATCGCGGGGCCATCAGGCCGGCGCGGAAAATTCATCAGGATCACCACGCCGTCGTCGCGCACCAGCCGCGCGTAGGAGCGTATCGAGGCGTCTCCGGCCATCCGCACGCGTTTGGCTTCGCCGTAGCCCGCGCCATCGAGAAACTGGCGCAGCGCCCTCAATCGTGCCACTTGCGCCGCGGCTTTGCCGTGTCCGGCGATTTCGGCGGCTCGCGCGTTCGGTCCCAGCGCCGGGCTGTAACTCAGCGCGATATCGATCCGGTCCTCGGGCATTGCCGAGCTTGCACGTTCCGGCCATTCGATCACCGCGACCGCGCCATCCGGCATCGGCGACAGCCCGATCTCCTCCAGTTCGGAGGCGTCGTCGACGCGATAGAGATCGGCGTGAACCAGCGGGAAGGGCGGCAGGTCGTAGGCCTGCGCCAGCGTGAATGTCGGACTGGGAATCTCGAGCGTCTCGTCGTCGGCAAGGAAGCGGATCAAGGCGCGGGCAGCGGCGGTCTTGCCGGCGCCGAGGTCGCCCGACAGCGTGATGACGTCGCCGGGGCCGATCAACAGCGCGAGGTCCGCCATCAAACGCCCGGTGGCGGTTTCGTTCGCCAGCGCAACGCAGAATGTCGCGGGATCTCTCATTCCGCAGCGGTGCGATGCGCCGTCTGATCTGCCGGAAATTCGCAGGTGACGGTAGTGCCTTTGCCGAGGGTCGAATTGACGCGCACCTTGCCTCCATGCAGTTCGACAAAGGAGCGCACCAGCGACAGCCCGAGACCGGCGCCGCGATGCCGCGAGCCGTGCGAGTGGCTTTCGAACCAATCAAATACCTTGTCCTTCAGATCGGGCGCGATGCCCGGACCGGAATTGGTCACGGCGAAGACGACACTGTGATCGGTTCGTTTGGCGTTCACCACGACGGTCGCGTCGTGGGGCGAAAATCCGATGGCGTTGGCGAGCAGATTATACAGCACCTGCACGACCCGGCGCTCGTCGCCGATGAAGCTGCCGATATTGGAATCGACATCGACCACAAGGCGAATGCGATCGGTCGCAAGCCGATCCTGGATGCCTTCGGCCGCGTCCTCGATCACCTTGCCGATGTTGACGGGGCCAAGCTCAAGCTTCATCGCGCCCGCATCGATCGTGGCCAGATCGAGGATGTTGTTGGTCAGCGCCAACAGCGCATTGGTCGATTTGGTGACGTACTCGAGATATTCGGCCTGCTTCGGTGTCAACGGCCCGGTGGAGGGGTCGCTCAGGAAATGCGCGAAACCGATGATCGTGGTGAGCGGGGCGCGCAGCTCATAGGAAACGTGATGGACGAAATCGACCTTCATCTGGTCGGCGGCTTCGAGGGCCTCGTTACTTTCGCGAAGCGCGCGTTCGACGTTCACGGTGTCGGTGATGTCCTGGAACGTGAGCATGGTGGCGCCGTCGGGCAGTGGCATCACCATGCAGTCCAGCACGCTGCCGTCCTTGCGATCCAGCTTCAGCGGCGCCTCGACCCGGTTTTCGATCGCCGTGACGCCTTCGCGGATCGTGCGCCACGTTCGGGCGTCATCAAACAGCGGCTTGCACCAGGCTTCCACGGTTTCGATATGCGGCTGCTCCCGAAGCGCCTGCGGCGACAATTTCCACATTTTGGCGAACGCCGGATTGAACAGTTGCGCCCGGCCGTTGCTGCCGAACACGGCAACCGCTTCGGCGAGACTGTCGAGCGTTTCGCGCTGCACGCGGATCAGGCCGTCGAACCGCCGCGCCAGATCGAGGCTCTCGGTGACGTCGTCGAACAGATAGGTAACGCCGCCTTCCGGATTGGGCGTGGTGACGACGCTGAGCGCGCGGCCGTCCGGCAGGTACCATGTATCCTTGGCGGTTTCGACCGCGCGATAGGCTTCGTGCAGCTTCGCCTTCCAGGCCCGGAAGTCCGGCTGCTCCGGCAGTTTGCGCGCCGCACGCAACCGGTCCAGCACATTCGAGTCGTCGGGATTGCCGTCGAGAAAAGCGGGGTCGAGGTCCCACAGCCGCCGGTAGGAATCATTATAGAACGCGAGCCGCCGGCGGCCGTCGAACACGGCGACGCCTGAGGAGAGTTGATCCAGCGTGCGCCGATGAGCGTCCGCCATCCGCACCAGCGCTGCGCTCAATGCATCGGCCTCGCTGGCGTCAACGGCGACACCGACGCTGCCGCCGCCGACATTGATCGCCTGCACATCGAAAATCCGCCGCTCCCCGCCAGCCACGATCGGCAGCCGCGCGGTGAAGGTTCCGCCATCGTGCAGGGCGCGTTCCATCGCGATGCGATCGCTGCTGTCGAGCAGTTCGAGGTTACGCTCGAGCGCATCGGCGACGCCGTCGGCGTCGGTGGCACGGGCATAGGCCGCGTTGACGTAGCTGAGCGCGCCGTCGGCCACTTTGGCCCAGATCGGCCACTGCGAGGCGGCAGCAAAGCCGCGAAGCATTTCCGTCTCCTCCAGTAGCGCCCTGTGCCGAAGATCGGTCTCGGCGAGTTCGCGGCGCAATCCGCTGAGTTCGCGAATCCGCACCACGGCCTCACCACCGACCGCCCGGCCCATCGCCTCGATGGGCTGTCCATTTGACGTCGCGAAATGAAGCAGAAAGCTTTCGCCAGCCTCGCGCAAGGCCTCGATCGCGTGTTCCATCTGCAGCGCGGCTTCGGGCGGCAGCCAGGTTCCGAACCCAAGGATGCGTTGCGGCATATCCGGCGGGGCGAAAAGCGAGATATCTCCGCTGATCTGCGGGCGGTCATCCCCCGCGGCCCATGCGATCAGGATTTGCGGCTCCGCGAACAACAGCGCGCGGTAACGGTCGGCCCGAACCTGCAGGTCGGCGATCTTGGAGCGCAGTCGCGTGTCGCTCTTGGCCGCGCGAAGGCGCGTGTGCATCAGGAGAATGGCAGAGACCACCGAAAAGCCGAGCAACGCCAGCGCGGTCGCGAGCACCGCGATTTCTTGCCGGTTGAAATCGAACAGCGTCGAGATCGCCGTGATCAACGGAACCTCGGCGGGCCCGGCCGCTTGGGCGGAGCTGAGAGCCGTCACGGCAACGCCGATCGTGCCGTAACGCGCCAATGATGTGCGCGACAGCAGGGTTCGACGCATCGCCGCGACTACGCCCGACATGGTTTGCCCCAAACGCACGACTGTACGCCCAGCCGTATTCCCCGGGCATGGTCCCCCAAAGTGTTGGCGATTCCACGATAAGGTCATGCCTTCAATGGCTTGGGCTGATCCAACGTGAAGCCGGGAATCACTTTGCTGTCGCGCTCCCCCGCGCGAATTGATTGACAATATCCCCCAAGGGAGTTGAGCGGTAAGAGTCCAGATCGTGAACGGGGGTGGTGGTGGGAAAAAAGCCGGATCAGCCGCGCGATTTCATGAGTTGGCCGCGAGGCTTAGCGGCCTGTCGACCCAAATCCGCCGCTGCCGCGATCGGTTGTGGATAGCGAGGACGACAGCACGAGTTCCGCGCGCGATACCGGCGCGATCACCATTTGGGCGATGCGCTCGCCGCGGCGGACGGCGAACGGTTCCGTACCGTGGTTGATCAGGAGCACGCTGATCTCACCGCGATAATCGGCGTCGATGGTGCCGGGCGAATTCAGCACGGTGACGCCCTGCTTGGCTGCGAGCCCCGAGCGCGGCCGTACCTGCGCCTCGTAACCAGGCGGCAATGCGATGGTCAGCCCGGTCGGGATCATCGCGTGCTTGGCGGGCGGAAGCGTCAGCGGGGAATTCTCGGGGACCGCGGCGAGCAGGTCGATCCCGGCGGCATCCGCGCTCTGATACGCCGGCAGCGGCAGACCCTCGGCATGCGGCAGTTGGCGGATGGCGACTTTCACGGCGGCGCTCAAGGGGCTTTCTCCAGAGATTTGGCGATATGCGCGACGAGTTCCCTCGCCACCTGTTCCTTGCTCATCGCGGGCCAGGATTCCATGCTGATGCCGCTCCCCTCGCGCGCAAGCAGGTGGACGGTGTTGCGATCGCCGCCCATCACGCCGGTCGCGGGCGACACGTCGTTGGCGACAATCCAGTCGCAGCCCTTGCGCTTCAGCTTTGCCTTGGCGTTCTCGATCAGGTCTTCGGTTTCCGCGGCAAACCCGATCACGAGCGTCGGCCGCTTGTCCGGCAGTTGTGAGATGGTTGCGAGGATGTCGGGATTTTCAACGAGCTCAAGCGGCGGCATGGCGGTCGATGTCTTCTTGAGCTTTCGCCCGCCTTCATTGGCGACACGCCAGTCAGCGACGGCGGCAGCGAAGATCGCGATATCGGCCGGCAGCGCTGCTTCCACCCGGTGCAGCATTTCACGGGCGGATTCCACATGCATCACGGTCACGCCCGGCAAATCGGCGAGATCGACGGGACCGGAAACCAAGGTGACCTCCGCTCCGGCCGCGGCGGCCGCAGCCGCGATCGCAAAGCCCTGTTTGCCGGACGAACGATTGGCGATGTAGCGCACCGGATCGATCGGCTCGTGAGTTGGTCCTGCGGTAATCAGCACGCGTTTTCCGGCAAGCGGGCGCGGTCGCGGTGGACGGAGCATGTGGTCGGCTGCGGCCGCGATTTCCATCGGCTCGGCCATGCGCCCGACGCCGGCTTCACCGGCCTCGGCCATTTCGCCCGCATTGGGGCCGACGGTAACGACGCCATCGCGCCGGAGCTGCAGCACGTTGCGGCGGGTCGCGGCGTTGCGCCACATCAGCGGGTTCATGGCCGGCGCCAGCAGGACCGGGCGGCTGGTTGCGAGCAGGATCGCGCTGGCGAGATCGTCGGCATGGCCATGCGCCATCTTCGCCATCAGATCGGCCGTTGCCGGCGCAACCACGACCAGGTCGCAGTCGCGGGCGAGGCGGATGTGGCCGGCGTCGAATTCGCTCGCGGCATCGAATAGGTCGGTGTAGGCGCGCTCGCTGGCAAGCGCGCCCGCCGCCAAGGGCGTGACGAATTGTTGCGCCGCCTTGGTCAGGACGCAGCGAACGTGGATCTGCCGCTCTTTCAGCCGCCGGATCAGGTCCAGCGCCTTGTAGGCCGCGATGCCGCCACCGATGATCAGGGTGACGCGCGGGATGCTGGAACCCGGATGAACTTGCGGGCGAGCTTCGGCCGAGGACGGCTCGGGGTTCAGGGCCGGCAGAGCAGGGCCATAATGCTGGGCGGCCTCCCTCAGGATGACCCGCACCTCGTCTTCGACCGAGCGCCCGTTTCGGGCGGCGCGCAGCCGCAGCTCGTCCCGGATAGCGTCATCGAGCTTTCGGATCGTCAGGCTGGCCATCGAGCCTCCCGGAATGATGGCAATGCTAGCACATCCCGTGACTACACTGCAATCACAAGTGACGGATCGCGATCAACAACCCGATGAACGTAGCCGCGATGATCCAGAGAGCGATGGCGCGCCAGCGGCTCCGGCGGCCCTCCGTCCGGCCCATTGCCGCGATGGTCTCTGACGACAAGGTCAGCCCTTCGCGGGTCATGGTTTCCAGTTGTTCAAGCACAGCGACCGAGCGGGCGGCGATCATCGGCAGACCGGAGAGCACGCGGGCGAGGTCGCCGGCCCCCGACACCGCGCCCTGGATGCGCCCGACCGGCCCGAGATTGCGCTCGATCCATTCGCGGACGACGGGATCGGCGATCCGCCAGATGTCGAGCTTCGGATCGAAGCCGCGCGCCACGCCTTCGACCACCACCATGGTCTTTTGCAGCAGGATGAGTTCGGGACGGGTTCGCATATCGAACAGGCCGGTGACCTCGAGCAGCAACGTCAGCAGTTTCGCCATCGAGATTTCTTCGGCGGTGCGGTTGTGGATGGGCTCGCCGATGGCGCGGATGGCCTGCGCGAAATTCTCCACCGAGTGATGCCCCGGTACATAGCCGGCCTCGAAATGCACTTCGGCCACGCGTCGATAATCGCGCGTAATGAAGCCGAGGAGAATCTCGGCCAGGAATCGCCGCTCCTTTAATCCGAGCCGGCCCATGATGCCGAAATCGACCGCCACCAGCCGGCCGGCCCGATCGAGAAACAGATTGCCCGGATGCATGTCGGCGTGGAAGAAACCGTCGCGTAGCGCATGCCGCAGAAAACTCTGGATCACCTTGCGGCCGAGGTCGGGCAGATCGACTTGCGCGCGCGCCAGACCGGCGTGATCGCTGAGCGCGATGCCATCAATCCACTGCATGGTCAGCACATTGTGCGTGGTGCGGTCCCAGTCCACGGTCGGCACGCGGAAGTCCGGATCGTCGCTTATGTTCTCCGCCATCTCGGACATGGCGGCAGCTTCCAGCCGCAGGTCCATTTCCATCGCCACCGAGCGCGACATCGTATTGATGATCTCGACCAGCCGCAGCCGCCGCGCTTCCGCCGAATACATTTCGGCCTGACGGGCGACAAAAAAGAAATCGGAGAGGTCGCGACGGAAGCGCGAGCCGACGTTGGGCCGGAGCACCTTCACGGCGACTTGCGTGAAAACACCGCTGCGCTCCACCTCGCCGCGATGCACTTGCGCGATCGAGGCGGCGGCGACGGCGGGGCCCAAGCCTGAAAAGGCCTCTGCCACAGGGCGTTCCAGCGATGACGCGATAACGGCCTCGGCTTCCTCCTGAGGGAACGGCGGCAGCCTGTCCTGCAAGCTCTCCAGATCGCGCGCCATGACGACGCCGACGACGTCCGGCCGCGTGGCGAGGAATTGCCCCAGTTTCAGATAGGCCGGCCCCAACCGCGTCAGCGCGCGCGAGAGCCGTGGGCCGGACTTGGCGCCCGGACGTTCGATCAGCCGCGCCAGACGTAACGCGAGCTGCCCCGGCGGCGGCACCAGGGACGGATCGACGACGCCGAAGACGCCTTCACGCGCGAACACGAATGCGGCGCGGGCCAGCCGCGCGATGTGGGTAGCCGCAGAAATCACAAACGCCAACCCGAATGCAGGGCCACGATGCCGCCGGAGAGGCTTTGCCAGGTGACGCGGGAAAAGCCGGCGCTGCGGATCATCTCGGCGAACGCGGTTGGCTTGGGAAATTTGCGGATGGATTCGACCAAATACTGGTAGGACTCGGCATCGCCGGTCACCGCGCGGCCGAGCGACGGAATCACCTTGAAGGAAAACAGGTCGTAGAGCCGATCCAGCCCGGGCACGTCCACGACCGAAAATTCCAGACAAAGGAATCTGCTGCCGGGCTTGAGCACGCGAAATGCTTCGCCGAGCGCCTGATCGATACGCGGCACATTACGGATGCCGAACGCGATGGTGTAGGCATCAAACGCGCGATCGGCGAAGGCAAGCCGCTCGGCATTCCCTTCGACAAAGGAAACGTTTTCCTCAACATGCGCTGCCGCGGCGCGCTCGCGCCCAACCCGAAGCATCTCCGGATTGATGTCGCACACGGTCGCGCGAAAGCCCGGGCCCGCCGCTTTTGCGGCACGAAACGCGATGTCCCCGGTGCCGCCGGCGACATCGAGCAGGGCAAACGGCCTGTCGCCGCGCGGCGGATCAAGCTGGTTGATCAAGATATTCTTCCAGACCCGATGCAGGCCGACCGACATCAGGTCGTTCATCAGGTCGTAGCGCGTCGCGACGCTGTGAAACACGTCATTGACCAGCGTCTGCTTGTCCCCGATGGGCACGTCTCGGTAGCCAAAATGCGTGGTTTCGCCCGGGCGCTGCATAACCTTACTCCACTGGCCTCGACCATAGCGCGACCGCCGCAATGGCGCTATCACGTCGCCCTCATAAGGTGAACAAGCCAGCATGCCTGAATTGCCTGAAGTCGAGACCGTTCGCCGCGGCCTGCAGCCCGTCATGGAGGGATTTGAGATCCTCAAGGCGGACGCCCGGCGAAAGGATCTGCGGTTTCCGTTCCAGAAGGATTTCGTCGCGCGTCTGCAGGGGCAGATCGTCACCGGGCTCGGCCGTCGCGCCAAATATCTGGTGGCCGACCTTGGCTCCGGCGACGTGCTGCTGATGCATCTGGGCATGTCGGGCTCGTTCCGCGTCGTCAGGCAAACGCATGAACAGGCACCGGGTGAGTTCCTTCATCCGCGCAGCAAAGACAGCGCGCACGACCATGTGATGTTCCGGATGTCCTCCGGGGCGGAAATCGTGTTCAACGATCCCAGGCGTTTCGGCTACATGAAAATCGTGGCCCGCAGTGCGCTCGATGAGGAGCCTCTACTCAAGGGGCTTGGCCCCGAGCCGTTGGGAAATGAATTCGACGCCAAGATGCTGGCGCGCTCCTGCGCCAATCGGAAGACCAGCCTGAAAGCGGCGCTGCTCGATCAGCGGGTAGTGGCGGGCCTCGGCAACATCTATGTCTGCGAGGCGCTGTTTCGCGCCCGTCTCTCGCCGCGCCGGCTGGCCGCCACTTTGGCAACAAAGGCCGGACAACGCAAAGGCGTTGCCGGGGGCGAACCGACCGAGGCTGCCGGGCGGCTGGTCGAAGCCATTCATGCGGTGCTTAATCAGGCGATCAAGGCCGGGGGCTCATCGTTGCGCGATCATCGCCAGACCACCGGCGAACTCGGCTATTTCCAGCATTCCTTTCAGGTTTACGATCGCGAAGGCGAGACGTGCCACACCGGAGCCTGTTGCGGCATCGTGCGGCGCTTTACCCAGAACGGCCGCTCGACGTTCTGGTGTCCGAAGTGCCAGAAGTGAGCCCCGCCCCCGAGGGAGCCCGAAATGCCGGCAGCCAGTTGATGACAGCGCAGAGCATCATCGATCGCACCATAGCCATCGTGATGTCGATCTCGCCGGCACGCGATACCGCGGTCGCCAATCCGGGCGCGATCCAGAGGCTCAAGATCGTGAAGGCGCCAATTGCGGCAATGCGGATCAATACCGCTACATCTGCTCCGGAATTACTCATCTGCCGTATCCTGAAAGGTCTTGCTTGAGAATGGTCTGCTCGAGGTCTGGAGCCATGTTGGGCAGCAGGACTCGTTCGTTACCACCAGAATTACGGGCGCAAATCGGCTGCGGCCAGTTCAGGAAGTGAATCTGGCCCGATACAGAAACTGAACTGGAAAGCCGCGCGGCTCCGCCCTAGAAGTCTTATCGGTTCTGATTAAATCAGAACCGGACTCTAGCTTTTTTTCTGACGCGTTTTCTTCACGCGAACCGGGCTCCACTTCGCTCGAAAACGCCCCAGGTTCGCTGCTCCACTTCACTTCCTGCGGAGGCGACACATGACGACAGGCAGCTATCAGCAGTTTTGTCCGGTCGCGATGGCGGCAGAGATATTATGCACGCGCTGGACCATCATCGTGCTTCGCGAGATGTTCGCGGGCTCTACGCGATTCAATGAATTGCGTCGTGGCGTACCGCGCATGTCGCCGGCCCTGCTATCGCAGCGGCTAAAGGAGCTAGAGACGGCAGGCATTGTTGCCCGCGGCAACCCGGCTTCCGATCGCGGCGTTCATGAGTATCAATTGACCGAGTCGGGCCGCGAGCTCGGCCCGCTGGTGGAGGCTTTCGGAGTTTGGGGCCAGCGTCGGATCCAGTCGAAGCTGTCGCTTGCGCATCTGGATGTCGATCTTCTGATGTGGGACATGCGCAGAAATCTGAACATCACTCCGATGCCCGCTCATCGCACTGTCGTGGAGTTCGTCTATCCGAAGCTGCCCCTGACAAAGCGGCGCTTCTGGCTGGTCATCGATCCCGGTAGCGGCGTCGATTTGTGCAAGATCGACCCCGGATTCGATGTCGACCTTTATGTATCCGCAGACCTGCGCAGCATGACCGCGATCTGGATGGGACTCGACAATTTGCGAGCCTCCGTCGCAAGCGGAAGGATTGTCTTGACGGGAGACCGGAAACTCGCAGCGTCCATGCAGACCTGGCTTGGGCTCAGTCCTTTTGCAAAGGAGCAGAGGCTTGCGAGTTGAAACCAGTCATCGATTGGGTAGTTCAGTTGATGAACTGGACCGCAATTGCAAACGCAGATAACAGCTGCTTTTGACGATCAACCAAGGAGGAAATCATGAGCCACCAAGGAAGCTGCTTTTGCGGCGCTGTTAAAATCGAGGTCACCGGCTCGCCGGAGGCGATGGGCTACTGTCACTGCAGCTCATGCCGCTCCTGGTCGGGCGGTCCGGTCAACGCGTTCAGTCTCTGGAAAACGGAAGCCGTGCAGGTCAAGTCCGGAGCCGATCATATCGCGAAATTCCAGAAAACCGATTTCAGCGAACGGATGTATTGCGACGTCTGCGGAGGTCATTTGATGACCGGCCATAAACCCGCCGGACTGATCGACGTGTTCGCCGCGACCATTCCCACGCTGAAATTCGCGCCGGCTGTGCACGTCAACTACGCCGAAACGGTTCTGCCTATCAAAGACGGGCTCCCCAAGATGAAAGATTTTCCCTCCGAAATGGGCGGCTCCGGCGAGTTGCTCGCGGAATAGCCGGCAAAAAAACGGGCGGGCGTCGCCTCCGACCGCCCGTCGCTTGCCTCATTGAAGAGCGCCCAGCGGCTGGCAATCCCGGGCTCATTGACGTATTGCCAATCAGGCAGATCCGGCAAGCAAGGTTTAATTTGAAGCGAGGCCGGGTTCACCGAGTTGAGCGTTGAGGAAAACAACCGGCCATGCTGAGCGCCGACGAACTCGAACGATACGCTCGTCATATCGTGCTCCGCGAGGTCGGCGGTCCAGGGCAGGTTGCGTTAAAGGAAGCGTCCGTCCTGGTGGTTGGCGCGGGCGGCCTCGGCGCACCGGCGCTGATGTACCTCGCCGCCGCCGGGGTCGGCCAAATCGGCGTGGTCGACGACGACATCGTGACGTTGTCCAATCTGCAGCGACAGATCATTCACAGCACGCCCGATATTGGCCGGCGCAAGGTCGATAGCGCGGCTACGCAGATTTACGCGCTCAATCCCCACGTCCGCTTCGCCGCGCATGCCACGCGGCTGAAGGCCGACAACGCGATGACGCTGATCGGCGGCTACGATCTCGTGCTCGATGGCTCCGACAATTTCGAAACCCGCTATCTCGTCTCCGACGCGTGTTTCCTCGCCGGCAAACCGCTCATCACCGCAGCGCTGGGCATGTTCGACGGATCGCTGACCACGATCCGGGCGCATGAAAAAAACGCCAGCGGCGAGTTCAACCCGACCTATCGCTGCCTGTTTCCCGAACCGCCGCCACCGGGCACGGTGCCCGCGTGTGCCGAGGCCGGCGTCATGGGCGCGCTCGCCGGCGTGTTGGGCTCGATGATGGCGCTGGAGGCGATCCGGGAAATCGTCGGTTTCGGCGAGGGCCTGGTCGGGCGATTGCTGATGATGGACGCACGCAACATGCGTTTCGAAACGTTGCGCTATACACGCGATCCCCTGAACATCCTCAACGGCGACGCGCTCACCATCACCGATCTGAGCGGGCATAGGTGAATGTTGGACTTGGGATCTGGCGATGAGCTTCGAGACGCCGCGGAGTTTGACCGACCCCGTCATTGCGATGAGCGAAGCGACGAAGCAATCCAGACTGCGTTCCGCGGTGAGACTTCTGTGTCCTTCTGAGACGCGGCGAAGACGCCGCTCCTCAGGCTTCCGCAATGCACACGTCGTCATGCCCGGGCTTGTCCCGGGCATCCACGTCTTCGGTGCATCAGGCGAGAAAGACGTGGATGGCCGGGTCAGAGCCCGGCCATGACGAAATGAGAAAGCCGGAATGTGGATGAGCTTCCAGGCGACCTGCCAAACCCTCGTAGTGAGAACAAGTAGGGCGGATTAGCGGAAGCGTAAACCGCCGATCACCTCCTGACAGGCGGGTTACGCCTTCGGCTATCCCGCCCTACAGCTCTTTCGTCCCGGCATCCCGCAGCGTGACCAGAACGCTTCGCTGCCACTCTCAACAAAAAACCCGGCGCGAGGCCGGGTTTTTTCGTTCGCGCGAAACGAGCCGCGATCAGAAGTGATAGTTCATACCGGCGCGGACGGTATTCTTCTTGAGCCCCGTCATGCCCGAGAGTTGCGTTACTTCGGTCCACCCCAGTTGAACACGATAGCTCAAACGCACCGTCCCCGGCGTAGATCTGATCATGTCCATTATACGCAACAGGAGTGCCTAAGGTTGCCCTCAAGGCAGCGATCAAACCGGAAATCATAGTAGTTGAAATCGGCTCCTACGATCCAGTTCTTCACAAACATATAATCTACCGCCAGCGTCAACGGTGTAGCCTCCTCTGCGACTGATTGCGTCAGTGTCGTTGCCGGCATCGTTGTTTGCATGATGTTTCGATCTTCGCAACAGGCAAAACCGCCTCTTTCCATAGACCATCCACTGACCCGAGGCGGTACGCCGATCTTGCCGACTCCCGTTGCAAGATCACGGGTCTGATTGGACCGCAAACGGTAGGGCCAAAAATTGTTCGACTGTTCCGTTTGTTTCAGGTCGGCAATATTGTAAGTTCCCTCGATACCGAGAACCCATCTTCCACCATTGACCCTGAGCACCGGCATGTCCGCCGCTCGACGACTGGAACTGGGCTCTGAACGAATATCTTTCCGGCCGCGAAGCTATTGTAAACAGGTGACTGCCTGTTTGATCCAGCGACGCCAACTTGGGCGCCAACATAGAAACCGGTCCAATTGTCAGGCGGGTTCAACCATGATGGGCGCCTTGCTATAGGCGCGCGGGGCGAGATCGGCGGCGAGTGCGGAAGCCGAGCCGAGCGCGGCGAGAACGGTGGCGAGAACGATCTTTTTCATGGTGCCCCAAATGATTCCGGCAACGTGCCTCTGTCAGGAATACCGGACTCCCGCAGGAAATCGCGTCCTCCGAACGAAGGAGATTCAGGCGGTTTCGGAGTTTGAGGCGCATTCGGACGGCGAGTGTGACGCGTTCGACACAGCGGGTTTGCGTCTTTTCGCGAGGGACGACAAACAGCGTAGGGCGGGATTAGCCGAAGGCGTAATCCGCCGAACCGCTCGGGTCCGCAGCGGCGGCGCAATACGCTATTGCGCCCCTACAGCTTTTTCGTCCCGGCATCCCGCAGCGTGACCAGAACGCTTCGCTGCCGCTCTCAACAAAAAACCCGGCGCGAGGCCGGGTTTTTACGTTCGCGCGAAATGGCGGCGATCAGAAGTGATAGTTCACAGCCCGCGCGGACGATGTGGTCCTGCGTGTGCCAAGTGTAACCTACCTGGAAAGGAGGGTCCGGCAGCGGAGCATCGCTAGCAACGGCTGAAGACTTGCCAAGATCGATATACAGGTATTCGAACTTGGCCGACCAACCGGGCGCGAACATCCATTCGCCGCCAGCGCCCGCCGTCCATCCCACCCTTGTCTTGCTCGCACTAGCTAAGAAATTGTCTGCGCCATTGTTAAACTGCGTGTTGGTCGAATCTTTCGACCTGACCATAAGCGAAGCCGCCGGTGCCGTAGAGTAGAAAGGCGGGCGTGACGGTAATGCCAAGGCGACCACGCGCCGTACCAAACCATGAGAGCTTTTCATTGGTCGTCAGCAGGCTATTGGGAACTGGCGCTAAGGTGGGAAAGAAAAGAGTCCCTTTCGACGCGTTGCCCTTGATGCCCGAACCCTGAATGTCCGCCTCAAAGCCAGCGACGAAGATGCCGGTTTGCCAATTGTAGCCGATTTGAGCCCCGCCAATCACGCCTTGCGGATTGGAATTGAGAGATGTGTTTGCGACCCTGAAAGCGGCTGGGCTGGGCAAAAACGAAACGTCGGTCGCCCCCGCACCCCACCCATATCCAACGTTGCCGCCGATATAGAAGCCCTGCCAAGTGCTGACCGGAGCGGCCATCATGGGCGCCTTGCTGTAGGCGCGCGGGGCGAGATCGGCGGCGAGTGCGGAAGCCGAGCCGAGCGCGGCGAGAACGGTTGCGAGAACGATCTTTTTCATGGTGCCCCAAATGATTCCGGTAACGTGCCTCTCTCAGGAATACCGGAGTCCCGCAGGAAATCGCGTCCTCCGAACGAAGGAGATTCAGGCGGTTTCGGTGTTTCACGCGCATTCGGACGGCAAGTGTGACGCGTTCGACACAGCGGGTTGCGGCTTTGATCGATCCGTGGCGCGCGAAGCGACGACGTGCGCTTCGCACGAAGCAAACTCCATCAACACGTCGTCCCGGCCTTGAGCCGGGACCCATCCGCGTGATCTCTCGATCAAGAACCGTGGCGGACACTTGCTCTAACAACGGACGACTGTGGTTATGGGTCCCTGCGTTCGCAGGGACGACGTGTTGATGGTTTGATTTGCCCGTCGGGCAAAATCAGCGCTCGCAGCGAAAACCTGTCCAGCCCTGCTGCCAAAAATATTTCGCTTTTTCCGAAACCCAAATCAGATGTATCGATGGCTCCGTCCCGTCCCGGCAAGAGGGGCGTTTCGCGATCGTCACGAACGCGGGATGGGATGCGGTGGACGCGGCGGCATCGATGAGACGAACGATGCTGGCTGCGGACGGCGAAGTCGTGTGGTCCTGATGCCCCGACGCTGGCATCAAGTTCGTCAAGCGATCGACGAACGACAGTGGCAACAAAGCCCGGTCACTGGGGAGAGCACGAAGGAAACCGTTAAAACCATTGCGCGGGAAACGCCGGGGTGTCCCGGTGAACCTGTGGTGACTAACTCGCCGTGCTTTATTTATTTTCGCACGCGAGGCTGCGGGTGCATCGCGCACCCGGCGTTTCCCGCGCCCTCTTTTTTCGGAGGCAAAGGATTTTACATCAACTCGGGCGCTGATCGCGCAGTGAGGACGCGGAGGTCTGCGTGCAACAAACCGACGGTGTCATCACCCAAACACCACCGGTGTCCCCACCGGTGTCATCGCCCGGCTTGACCGGGCGACCCAGTAACCGATGGTGCGCGTGAAGCGCAGGGATGTGGACCCACTAGATGCGACCAGTGCTTATTCCGGCGACGCTGGATACTGGATCGCCCGGTCAAGCCGGGCGACGACAAAGGGGCGTTGTTGACCCAGACAAAGGGAGCGTTGTCAACCTTGTATCGTCTCGACACCACTGGTGTCGTCCCTCGACACCACCGGTGTCATCGCCCGGCTTGACCGGGCGACCCAGTAACCGATGGTGCGAATGAAGCGTGGGGATGTGGACCCAATAAATGGGACCAGTGCTTACTCCGGCGATGATGGTGAATACTGGATCGCCCGGTCAAGCCGGGCGACGACAAGGGGAGGGTTGTTGAACCCATCTGTATCGTCGAACGCAACCTGTATCGTCGCTCGACATACCTGTGTCATCGCCCGAACCCACCTCTGTCATCGCCCGGCTTGACCGGGCGACCCAGTAACCGATGCAGCGCGTTATGAAGCGCGGGATGTAGACCCGATAAATTGAACCAGTGCTTATTGCGAAACTCGGACCAGTGCTTATTCCGGCGACGGTGATGAATACTGGATCGCCCGGTCAAGCCGGGCGACGACAAGGGAGGTTTGGGCGAAACCAGCAGCACAACCCGGGCGTATCCGCGCCGCGAGAACGCGGGGTCGTATTTGAAACGACGCAGACCCTGCCCAACCCCAAGCGAGCTTGACCGCTTACAGCATGCTCGGCAGCACGCGATCCGGCGGCTTGTGGTTGTCGAGGAATGTTCGGATGTTGATGATCACCTTCTCGCCCATCTCGACCCGGCCTTCGATGGTTGCCGAACCCATATGAGGCAGCAGCGTCACCTTGCCGGCCTTTGCCAGCCGCACCAGCTTCGGGTTTACCGCAGGCTCGTTTTCGAACACGTCGAGACCGGCGCCGCCGATTTCTCCGGCCTCGATCAGCTTGACCAGCGTGTCTTCGTCGATCACTTCGCCGCGTGCGGTGTTGACGATGTAGGCGTCCTTGCGGATCAGCTTGAGCCGCCGGGCGGACAACAGATGGAAGGTCGCCGGCGTGTGCGGACAATTGACCGAAACGATGTCCATCCGCGCCAGCATCTGGTCGAGACTTTCCCAATAGGTCGCGCCGAGCTCGTCGGCGATGCGCGGCGCCACCGGACGGCGGTTGTGGTAATGGATCTGCAGGCCAAAGGCGCGCGCGCGCCGTGCCACAGCCTGGCCGATCCGGCCCATGCCGACGATGCCAAGTCTTTTTCCGCCGATGCGATGGCCGAGCATCCAGGTCGGAGACCAGCCCGGCCAGTTCCTGCCCTCGGTGAGGATGGACGTGCCTTCGATCAGGCGGCGCGGCACCGCGAGGATCAGCGCCATGGTCATGTCGGCGGTGTCTTCGGTGAGAACTTTCGGCGTGTTGGTGACGGTGATGCCGCGCGCATGCGCAGCCGCGACATCGATGTTGTCGACGCCATTGCCGAAATTGGCAATCATCTTCAGCTTGCAGTCGGGGTGCTTGAGCAGGTCCTCGGTCAGTTCGTCGGTGACGGTGGGGACCAGAATGTCGGCCGAGCGAACAGCGTCCGCGATCTGCTCCGGGCTCATGGGCGTGTCGTCGAGGTTGAGCCTGGCATCGAACAGCTCGCGCATGCGGGTCTCGATCGAGTCCGGCAGTTTGCGCGTGACGACAACCAGAGGCTTTTTCTTAATCGACATGTCCTGTACTCACGAGTTCTGCACTCATCGAGGCTTTGCGTCCGCCAACCTTTAGCTCGTCAGAAGCTTCGCCATTCAGACCCCGTTAACCCGGTTGTTCGACACTGCCGTCGCCGCGTTTTACAGGCGTTTGCGCGGGTTCCCCCGACGTTTGGTGACCGGAGATTCCTGGCCGTTCTGTTCCAAGACGCTCCGTCCTCTCTAGCAGAAGGCCGGGGCAAGACAAGAACCACGGCCAACTCTTCGGGTCAAAGCTTCGGGGCGGCACTCGGTTTTGGGTGCTGGCGGATGGTTAGGCTCGGAAGTGAGCGCAGGTATTTCGGTGGAGACGAGTTGATGGCGTTGGGGCGTTATTTTTCGGCGTTGATGCTGGCAAGCGGCTTGCTCGTCGCCTCCGTGAGTTCAGCATTGTCGGCAAAGGATGCTGCAGTCACGGCCAGCGGCCTTCCGGTGCCGCGCTATGTCAGCCTCAAATCCGATCACGTGAACGTCAGGGCCGGCCCGACCAAGGATAACGACGTTGCCTGGGTCTATACCCGCTCAGGCCTGCCGGTGGAGATCACCGCCGAATTTGAAAACTGGCGACGGGTGCGCGATTCCGAAGGCGCCGAGGGTTGGGTGTATCATTCGCTGCTGTCCGGCCGCCGCACTGCGGTCGTCACCATGAAGAGCAAGGACGATCTTGCCTCGCTGTACGATCGCGCCGACCGGGCCAGTGCGGTCGCCGCACGCCTGCAGGCCGGCGTCGTCACCCAGGTCAAACGATGCACGTCCGGCTGGTGCCATGTTGCGGGCAACGGCTTTGACGGCTGGATAGAGCAGCAGCGGCTATGGGGTGTGTATGCAGACGAGAAGGTTGAGTGAGCGAAGGTCGAATGAGTGAAGGTGGAATGAGCGAAGGTGGAGTGAGCGGCTCGGCCGCGCCGGTCAGCGCTTTTTGCGCAGCCGCACAATCATATCCACGCGGGCGATTTCATAGCCCGCCGGCACTTCCGGCATCTTCTGCAACATCAAATTCGGATCGGTGATGTCCACGAGTTCGTGGTTGTGCTCGAGATAAAAGTGGTGATGCGCCGACACGTTGGTGTCGAAATAAGTCTTGGTGCCGTCGACGCTGACCTGACGCAGCAGCCCTGCATCGGTCAACTGGTTCAGCGTGTTGTAAACCGTCGCCAACGAGACCGGCACCTTGGCAAGGGTCGCCTCTTCGTAAAGCATTTCCGCGGTGAGGTGGCGGGCGCCCTTGCCGAACAGCAGCCAGCCCAGCGCCATGCGCTGCCGGGTTGGACGAAGGCCGGCGGATTGCAGCATTTCGTTGACGTCGTGCCAGGGGCAGCCGGTCAGCGCCGGTTGATGTCCGGCACCGCGAGCGGTGGGAGCGATGGCCTCGTCATTCGAGATCGAAGATTTGTGGCTCATTTTCACTCAGGCATACTACTGCCGACCCGGGCACTAACGCCAAGGATATAAGGAGAAAAGCCGCTCAGATGCAAGTTTTTCGCAACTAGAGGCAATCTAACGAACGGACGCAGAAACGGGGGGCTTGCGGCGATTTACCCCGGCCGAGGCACTTTGCCGGCCCCCGGGGCCTATGATAGAGAGCGCGCGGAACGCTTGACCGATTGGCATAGGCAAGGCCGGTTGCTGTGGGAGCGTCCTGACCCGCGGTGTTCGCGCCTCTCCGGGATGGCTTGGCGCGCTTCTCGACGCAAGAATGGGTCTTTAATGTTCCCTCGAATTTCTGAAAGAGGTTACTGGGCATGCTGAATCGGCGCGGCGGGTACGAATATGAGGATTTGCTGGCCTGCGGCCGCGGCGAGATGTTCGGCCCGGGCAACGCGCAGTTGCCGTTGCCGCCGATGCTGATGTTCGACCGGATCAGTGAAATCAGTGAAACCGGCGGGGAATACGGCAAGGGGCTGGTCCGCGCCGAACTCGACGTGAAACCGGACCTGTGGTTTTTCAGCTGTCATTTCAAGAACGACCCTGTGATGCCCGGCTGCCTCGGCCTGGACGCCCTTTGGCAGATGGTCGGCTTCTATCTCGGGTGGATCGGCGGCGAGGGGCGCGGCCGGGCGCTGGGGCTCAGCGAACTGAAACTCGCCGGTCAGGTGCTGCCGAACGTCCGCAAGGTTGTGTACAACATCGACATCAAGCGCGTGATGCGCGCAAAGCTGGTGCTTGGTATCGCCGACGGGTGGCTTTCCATGGATGGCGACATTATCTATCGCGCCAAGGACTTGCAGGTCGGGTTATTCAGAGCAGGGCAGCCGCCCTGCCTTGAACGGATACGTTGCACAAAGAAATCAACCATAGGGCGAGGCGATCATGAGGCGGGTTGTCATCACGGGGATGGGCATCGTCTCATCCATCGGAAACAACACCCAGGAAGTGCTCTCTAGTCTTCACGAGGCAAAGTCCGGGATCACGCGCGCGGAGAAATACGCCGAGCTCGGCTTTCGCTCGCAGGTGCAGGGCGCGCCGACCGTCGATTCGGCGGGCGTCATCGATCGCCGTGCGATGCGTTTCCTCGGCGAAGGCGCGGCCTGGAACCACATCGCCATGGAGCAGGCGATCGCAGGATTTCGGGCTTGAGCCTTCGGATATCTCCAACGTTCGCACCGGCATCATCATGGGATCGGGTGGGCCGTCAGCCCGTACCATCGTGGAAGCCGCCGACATCACCCGCGCCAAGGGACCGAAGCGCGTCGGGCCGTTCGCGGTGCCAAAGGCGATGTCCTCCACCGCCTCCGCAACACTCGCCACCTGGTTCAAGATCAAGGGCGTCAACTATTCGATCTCCTCGGCCTGCGCCACCTCGCAACCACTGCATAGGCAACGCCTACGAAACGATTCAGATCGGCAAGCAGGATGTGTGTTCGCCGGCGGCTGCGAGGAGCTCGACTGGTCGCTCTCGGTGCTGTTCGACGCGATGGGGGCGATGTCATCCAAATACAATGATACGCCCGCGACCGCTTCGCGGGCCTACGATGTCAGCCGCGACGGCTTTGTGATTGCCGGCGGCGCCGGCGTGCTGGTGCTGGAAGAACTCGAACAGCGCGAAGGCGCGAGGCGCGCAACATTTATGCCGAGATCGTGGGCTATGGCGCCACCTCGGACGGCTATGACATGGTCGCGCCATCAGGCGAAGGCGCGGAGCGCTGCATGCGGCT
Source organism: uncultured Alphaproteobacteria bacterium (assembly GCA_963764155.1). GTDB lineage: Bacteria > Pseudomonadota > Alphaproteobacteria > Rhizobiales > Xanthobacteraceae > Bradyrhizobium. The sequence continues at coordinate 234,855 of CAVXRI010000005.1, read as the reverse complement.
GGCGCTCTCGACCGTGAACACCAAGATCGACTACATCAATCCGCACGCCACCTCGACGCCTGCGGGCGACCCTCCGGAGATCGAGGCGATCCGCAAGGTGTTCGGCGCCGGCGAAAAGTGCCCGCCGATCTCAGCGACAAAAGCCCTCACGGGACATTCGCTCGGCGCGACCGGCGTGCAGGAAGCGATCTACTCGCTGCTTGATGATGCAGAACGGCTTTGTCTGCGAGAGCGCCAACATCAGCGAACTCGACCCGGCATTCGCCGACATGCCGATCGTGCGCAAGCGCATCGATAATGCCCGGCTCGGCACCGTCATCTCGAATTCCTTTGGTTTCGGCGGCACCAACGCCACGCTGGTGTTCAAACGGATGGATGCGTGAGAGCCTTCGCGACGACCTGAATCGATCCCAGAGAGCATCGAGGAACATGCAGGACCTGATGAAGGGCAAGCGCGGCTTGATCATGGGCGTTGCCAACGATCACTCGATCGCCTGGGGCATCGCCAGGGCGGTGGCGGCGCAGGGCGCCGAGCTCGCTTTCACCTATCAGGGCGACGCGCTCGGCAAGCGCGTCAAGCCGCTGGCGCAATCGCTCGGCGTCGAATTGGTGCTGCCTTGCGACGTGGAGAATCTCGACAGCGTCGATCGACAGTATTCGAAACGCTGCGTGCGAAGTGGGGCAGATCGATTTTCTGGTCCACGCCATCGCCTTTTCCGACAAGAACGAGTTGAAAGGCCGCTACGCCGACACCACGCGCGAAAATTTTGTCGCGCACGATGCTGATCTCCTGTTTCTCTTTCACCGAGCTTGCCAGGCGAGCCGCCGATCTGATGCCGAATCGGCGGCGCGATAATTACGCTGACGTTTGGCGGTTCGATGCGGGTGATGCCGAACTACAATGTGATGGGCGTCGCCAAGGCCGCGCTGGAAGCCTCGATGCGCTATCTTGCTGCCGATTTCGGCCCGCGCGGCATTCGCGTCAACGCGATTTCGGCGGGTCCGGTGCGGACGCTCGCCGGGTCTGGTATCGGGGATGCGCGGACAATGTTCGCTTTTCAGCAAAAGCACTCGCCGCTTCGCCGTGGCGTGACGCTGGACGAACTCGGCGGATCGGCGCTCTATCTGTTGTCAGACTTATCCGGCGGCGTGACGGGCGAGATTCACTACGTCGATTCCGGCTATAATGTCGTCTCGATGCCGCGGCCGGACGAGCTGAAGGCGGAGTAGGGCGGCGGCGTTGGGCCTCACCCCGCGGCGATTTTCTCGGCGCGTTCGAAAGCGGGCCGCGCCCTGCAGCGATCGATGTAGGCGTCGAACGACGCTCGGGCGGGGACCATCTTGAACAGCCGGACCGCGAAATTCAGGGCTGATCCGATGGCGATGTCGGCGGCGGAGAAATTCTCGCCGAGAAGCCAGGGTCCTTTCGACAGCGCGGCGTCGAGCACGTCAAAGACCCGCTGCGCATCGCCCCAGCCGGCGGACACCGAATTGATCTCGATCTTGGTCGCAAGCTGCACCATCGCCGGCTCGATGCAGCTCGGCGCGAAAAACAGCCAGTAGAGATATTTCGCACGCAGGGGATCGCCGAGCGCCGGCGCAAGCCGCGCTTCGGGGTAGCGTTCGGCGACATATGCGCAGATCGCGGCGGCCTCGGCGAGCGTCGCGTCGCCGTCGCAAAGCGCCGGCACCTTGCCCATCGGATTGATTGCCAGGAATTCGGGCTTCTTCTGCGCGCCGCTGGAGATATCGGTCAGTACCCGTTCATAGGGCTGCCCGGTCTCCTCCATCAGCCAAAGCGCCGTAAACGAGCGCGACCGCGGCGACCAGTAAAGTTGCATCATGGGCGTTTTCCTCTTGGTCTGACGCTTACCAAATTCAAACAGAGGTCCAACATCAAATCGCGAAGCGAGTTCCTGCCGTCTTTCTCAATCGGATCAGGTCGCCTCACGCCGTTTCCACCGATAGTATCTCATGGAAAACCCGGTGATCGGCTCGACCGCTTCTTTCTCCAGAACGAAACCGTCACGCTCGTACCAGCGCCAGGCCTTCTCGTTGCCTTGCGCGCACCGCAACCAAATTTCATCCGGTAGCTGCGCTCGCGTGAAGGCGAGCAGTTTGCGGCCAAGGCCCTGGGCCTGATACTCCGGCGCGACGAATAGCTGGTCGAGATAACGGTCGGGCAAATGCAGGGCCAGCATCGCCGCAAGCCTCTTCTCATCCTCAGCGACGTACAGGCTCCAGCCTCTGGCGATTTCCTGCGATATCCGTGCGCGCAATTTGGCGAGCAGTACCTCGCTCGCACCTTCCAGTCCGGTCGAAGCCCAACTGCTCATCCAGACGCGGGCGACGGCGTCGTATTCGTCGTCGCGGGCGGGGCGGATCGTGAAATTCGTCATTGAAGCCAAGCCTCGGGCATGCCGGCCATGCCCGGGAGTGTCGATAGCCGCGATTTCTGGATCGTGCGACACTAATTCGGCAGCGACAATACATTCGAATGAATTCGAGGCAAACCTGGTGTGCCGGAGGGACGCTCGCCCGAGCAGTCATGTGGAGAAATGGTCCGCGCGGCGTTGTCACGGCGGATCCCTTGGTGGCATGATCCGGGCCTGACTTGGGCGATTTCGGACGGACCGGGAGGGATCAAATCATGTCACGTGAATTAAGCGCAGAGTTCATCGGCACGTTTACGCTGGTAACCGCGGTATGCGGCGCCGCGCTGTTCTCCGCCCCGAGCGCGGGACTTGTCGCCGTCGCATTCGCTGTCGGACTGTCGGTGCTGGCCATGGCTTATGCGGTGGGCTCGATTTCCGGGGGCCATTTCAATCCGGCCGTCACCTGCGGTCTCGTTGCAGCGGGCAGGTTCAGTTCAAGCAAGGCGCTGCCCTATATCGTAGCGCAAGTGGCTGGCGGCATCGTCGCTGCGGCGGTGTTCTATGTCATCTTGCAGGGCGCTCCGGCCTCGGGAAAGTGGAACAATTTTTTCGCGATCTCCAACACTTACGGCGGGACGGGATTTACAGCTCTGAGTGCGGGCCTGATCGAAGTGGTCATCACGGCGCTTTTTGTTCTGGTGATCGTGAGCGTGACGTCACCGCGCGCGCCCGCAGGATTTGCGCCGATCGCGATCGGTCTGGCTTTGACGTTGTTCCACCTGGTGGCGATCCCCGTTTCGAACGCGTCGCTCAACCCGGCCCGTTCGACCGCGACGGCGCTCTTCGGAGGGGCCGACGCAATGAAGTCGCTTTGGCTGTATTGGGTCGCCCCGATTGTCGGCGGCGTGATTGGCGGCATGATCGGCAAATGGCTGCATGCCGAATATGTGGAGGGTCCGGTCAACCCGTAACTGGAAGCCCGAACGCAAAACAAAAAGGGCGGCCCCTAAGGCCGCCCTTTGCCGTTGTGGAGAGTTGCGGCGACTACTCGCCGGCGGCTTCGCGCGGGGCCGGAGCCTCGGTCTTCTGCTTGGCTTCGAGGTCCTCGCCGGTCGTCTGGTCTACCGCCTTCATCGACAAACGCGTCTTGCCGCGATCATCGAAGCCGAGCAGCTTGACCTTCACCTTGTCGCCTTCCTTGACGACGTCGGAGGTTTTCTGCACGCGGCTGGAAGCGAGCTGGCTGATGTGTACCAGGCCATCCTTGGCGCCGAAGAAGTTCACGAAAGCGCCGAACTCCATCACCTTGACTACGGTGCCGTCATAGATCTGGCCGAGCTCCGGATCGGAAGCGATCGACTTGATCCACTTGATCGCGGCCTTCATGGCTTCGCCGTCGTTCGACGCCACCTTGACGGTACCGTCGTCGTCGATGTTGACCTTGGCGCCCGTCTTCTCGACGATTTCGCGGATCACCTTGCCCCCGGTACCGATCACTTCCCGGATTTTGTCAGTCGGGATTTTGAAGGTCTCGATGCGGGGCGCGTATTCGCCCAGTTCGGCCCGTGCCGCCGTCAGCGCCTTGGACATCTCGCCGAGAATATGGATGCGACCGTCCTTGGCCTGCCCGAGCGCAACTTTCATGATTTCTTCGGTGATGCCCTCGATCTTGATATCCATCTGCAGCGATGTGATGCCCTGATCGGTGCCGGCGACCTTGAAGTCCATGTCGCCGAGATGATCTTCGTCGCCGAGGATGTCGGAGAGAACGGCGTAACGCGAGCCTTCGAGGATGAGGCCCATCGCGATGCCGGCAGTCGGGCGCTTCAACGGCACGCCCGCATCCATCAACGCCAGTGAGGCGCCGCAGACGGAAGCCATCGATGATGATCCGTTCGATTCGGTGATCTCCGAAACGACGCGCACCGTGTAGGGAAACTCATGATGCGGCGGCAGTACGGGGTGGATGGCGCGCCAGGCCAGCTTGCCGTGGCCGATCTCGCGCCGCTTGGTCCCGCCGAGACGTCCGGTTTCACCGACCGAGTAGGGGGGGAAGTTGTAATGCAGCAGGAACGTTTCCTTGTAGGTTCCCGACAGCGCGTCGATGTACTGCTCGTCTTCGCCCGTCCCGAGCGTCGTGACCACAATGGCTTGCGTCTCGCCGCGGGTGAACAGCGCAGAGCCGTGCGCGCGCGGTAGCACCCCGACCTCGGCGATGATCTTGCGCACCGTCTTGACGTCCCGACCATCGATCCGCTTGCCGGTGTCCAGCACGTTCCAGCGAACGATCTTGGCTTCCAGCTCCTTGAACACGGCGCTGACGCGCAGCTTGTCGTATTTCGGCTCTTTTCCCTCAGGGAAGAAGTGCGCCATCACCTTGTCCTTGGCAACGCTGACGGCTGCCTGGCGATCCTGCTTTACGGGAATAGCGTAGGCCTTGCGAAGGTCCTGCTCGACAATCCCGAGCATTTCCTTTTCCAGCGCGCTCTCGTCCTTGACCTGAACCTCGCGCGGCTCCTTTGCGGCCTTTTCAGCGAGCTCGATGATCGCCTTGATGACCGGCTGGAAATGCCGGTGGCCGAACATCACTGCGCCGAGCATGATATCTTCGTTGAGTTCTTTCGCTTCGGATTCGACCATCAGCACGGCATCGTCGGTGCCGGCGACGACCAGGTCAAGCTGGGTATCGACCATCTCGTCGAGCGTTGGATTGAGCACGTACTCGTCATTGGCAAAGCCGACTCGCGCCGCGCCGATCGGTCCCTTAAAGGGAGCGCCCGACAAGGTCAGCGCCGCGGACGCCGCCACCATCGCGACGATGTCAGGATCGTTTTCCATGTCGTGCGACAGCGTCGTCAGGATGACCTGCGTCTCGTTCCGCCATCCGTCCACGAACAGCGGGCGGATCGGGCGATCGATCAGACGGGAAACCAGTGTTTCCTTTTCCGTCGGCCGGCCTTCGCGCTTGAAATAGCCGCCCGGAATGCGGCCTGCGGCGTAGGTTTTCTCCTGATAGTCGACGGTGAGCGGCAGGAAGTCGACGCCTTCGCGCGGCGATTTCGCAGCCACGACGGTAGCGAGCACCACCGTCTCGCCATAGGTCGCCAACACGGCGCCGTCGGCTTGGCGTGCGATTTTGCCGGTCTCAAGCTTGAGGGGACGTCCACCCCAGTCGATCTCGACTGAATGAGTATTGAACATTGTGGTCTTCTTTCATGGGTTCACGAAAGAAAGGCGCGCCTCAAACACAAAAACCATGCGCAAGATTGCGAGACACTGATCGCAATGAGAGATCAGCGTCCGGCGATCCTGCCATGGTTTTTGTGGTTCGGATGGCGTCCATCCTTTGCGTGGTACGGGCAGCTTGCCCGTTGCGTCCAGCTGCCGGATTGCTGCTGAACGGTCTTTGCGCATGATCTTCTTGCGAAACTGACAAACGGTTTCGCAAAAAACATGCAAAAGCGCGCGCAACACGCGCGCAATCAGTAAGCTCAACGACGAATGTTGTGCTTTTCGAGAAGTGCTTTGTAACGTCCCTCGTCCGTCTTCTTGACATAGTCGAGAAGGGAACGGCGGGTCGATACGAGCTTCAACAGACCGCGTCGTGAATGATTATCCTTCACGTGCGTTTTGAAGTGGCCGGTGAGATTGTTGATGCGTTCCGAGAGGATCGCGACCTGAACCTCGGGCGAGCCGGTATCGCCTGCCTTGGTGGCGTTTGCCTTGATGACTTCCGCTTTGCGTTGGGCGGCAATCGACATCGTCAGTTACTTTCATTGCGACCGGAACTGGCAGTCAGTCCGGTCAGGTTGAACACGCGCTTGGGGATGAGTTCGCCATTGCCAATTTCGGCAAGCGCCAAAAGCCGGCCTGCCACCGTGACATAGACTGTGCCGCTAAAATTGGGCGCATCCCGTCCGCGCAACAAAACGGCCTGACCCCTATGGAGCCTTGCCGCATCAGCCCGTGTGACGGCCAGTGCCGGGATGTCGTCCAGCGCGGTCTCAACGGGCAAAAGCGCGTCGGCGAGGCTGCCCTCGCCAGACGCGGCTCTATCGCATAAAGCCTCCAGCTGTGCCAGCGGAATCATGTCATTTTCGCCGAACGGGCCGACCAGCGTCCGCCGAAGCGCGCAAATATGGCCGTAGCAGCCCAGAATCCGGCCGATATCGCGGGCCAGCGCCCGAACGTAGGTTCCCTTGCCGCACTCGGCTTCGAACACCGCGTCATTTTGATCGGGTTGCTCCAGGAGGGCTAGATGGTGAATTTCGACCGGCCGGGCCGCCAGTTCGACGATTTCGCCGTCCCGCGCGAGGTCATACGCGCGCTCGCCCTGAACCTTGATCGCGGAATAACGCGGCGGGGTCTGCTCGATCAGGCCGGTAAAGCGCGGCAGCAGCTCCCGGATCGCCTCCGCGGTGGGTCTGGCGTCGCTGGTCTTGACGACCTGGCCTTCGGTGTCGTCGGTGTCCCGTTCCTCGCCCCAGCGAACAGTAAAAAGGTAGCGCTTGCGGCCGTCCATCACGAACGGGACGGTTTTTGTGGCTTCACCGAGCGCGATCGGCAGGCCGCCAGAGGCTAGCGGATCGAGGGTACCGGCGTGCCCGGCGCGCTTGGCCTGAAATAGCCGCTTCACCACCGCAACCGCGTGCGTAGATGTCATGCCAAGCGGCTTGTCGAGCACGATCCAGCCATGGACGTCGCGTTTGTCGCGGCGCGGCTGGTTGTTCTGGCGTTGCCGGTTATCCTTGCCCGCGCCGTTGCGGCCCGGCGAATCATCGCGGCTCTGATCCAAAAAATTATTTTCTTTCACGTCGTCTGGTTCGGCATTTTGCGAGCCGACCGCGCCATTGGAAGGGCTAACGCTCATCAGTTTTTGTCCGAATCCGCTGCGAGGTCTCTTTGCACCGCAGGCGTTCGCAATAATTTCTCTATCCGTTCCGCTTCATCGAATCGATCATCGACGCGGAAGCGGAGATCAGGCGCGAATTTTAAGTTAACGCGCCTCGAAACTTCGCCGCGAAGGAACTTCTTGTTGCGATCCAGCGCCGCGACCACAATCTCTGTATCGCGGCCGCCGAGCGGCATCACATAGATAGTCGCAAGCTTCAGGTCCGGCGACATCCGCACTTCCGGCACGGTCACGATGTGCCCTTCGAGGTCGGGGTCGTGCGCGCTACCCTGTGCAAGAACATCGGCAATCGCGTGGCGAACGGCCTCGCCGACGCGCAACTGACGTTGCGAGCCGCCGACAGCGGAGTTTTTTTTCTGATGGTGGCGGGGCATTGTCGTCTCTCGAAATCGTCATGCCCGCGCTTGTCGCGGGCATCCACGTCTTTGTCGTTGAATTGGTTAAGACGGGATGGCCGGAACGAGTCCGGCCATGACGCCGCATTTTTAATCAGAAATCAGCGATTTGTAAGAATTGAACTTACAGCGAGCGCTGAATGGTCTCCACGCGATAACATTCGATAACGTCGCCAGCACGCATGTCACCGTAGTTTTCGAATGCCATGCCGCATTCCTGGCCGGCCTGCACTTCCTTTACTTCGTCCTTGAAGCGCTTCAGGGTCGAAAGCTTGCCTTCATGCACGACGACGTTGTCGCGGATCAGACGCACGTTGGCACCGCGTTCCACCGTGCCGTCGGTGACGCGGCAACCCGCCACCTTGCCGACCTTGGAGATGTTGAACACCTCCAGGATTTGCGCGTTGCCCAGCATGGTTTCTCGCAGCGTCGGCGCGAGCAGGCCAGACATGGCTTTTTTCACGTCATCCACAAGATCGTAGATGATGTTGTAGTATCGGATTTCGATGCCGTTGCGCTTGGCTGCTGCTGCGGCTTCCTTGTTGGCGCGCACGGAAAACCCGATAATCGCGGCATTGAAGCCTTCAGCCAGCGTCACGTCGGACTCGGAGATGCCGCCGACGCCCGCATGCAGAATGCGCGCGGCGACTTCCTCGGTGCCAAGCTTTTCCAGCGAGCCCAGGATTGCTTCCAACGAGCCCTGCACGTCAGCCTTGATGATCAGCGGGAATTCCTTGCGGCCCGAGATCTTGAGCTGCGACATCATCTGCTCGAGCGAGCCGCGCATGCCGGAGATGCTGGCGGCGGCATTTTCGCGCTTCTGGTGGGCGCGATAGCTTGTCACCTGGCGGGCGCGGGCCTCGTTTTCCACGACTGCGAGACGGTCACCGGCTTCCGGCGGTCCGTTGAAGCCGAGCACTTCGACCGGAACGGAGGGACCGGCCCCGTCGATGGTCTCGCCCTGGTCGGAAATCAGCGCGCGGACACGGCCCATTTCGGCGCCGGCCACGACGATGTCACCGACCCGCAGCGTGCCGCGCTGGACGAGCACGGTCGCCACCGGACCACGGCCGCGATCGAGCTTGGCTTCGATCACGGTGCCTTCGGCAGGACGCGCCGCATTGGTCTTGAGGTCGAGCAGGTCGGCCTGTAGCGCAATCATTTCCAGCAGGCGGTCGAGATTGGTCTTGTTCTTGGCAGAGACTTCGACATCGACGACTTCACCGCCGAGCGATTCGACCTGAACCTCGTGTTGCAGCAGCTCGGTGCGCACGCGCTCCGGCCTGGCATCGGGCTTGTCGATCTTGTTGATGGCGACGATCATCGGAACCTTCGCCGCCTTGGCGTGATTGATAGCCTCGACGGTCTGCGGCATGACGCCGTCATCGGCCGCAACCACCAGCACCACGATGTCCGTGACCTTGGCGCCGCGAGCGCGCATTGCGGTGAACGCGGCGTGACCGGGTGTGTCGATAAAGGTGATCTTCTTGCCGCTCTCGGGCGAGGTTACCTGATAGGCTCCGATATGCTGAGTGATGCCGCCGGCTTCGCCCGATACCACGTTGGCATGCCGCAGCGCGTCGAGCAGCGAGGTCTTGCCGTGATCGACGTGACCCATCACGGTCACCACGGGCGAGCGTGGCTCGGTGTCGCTGGAGTTGTCGACGACGTCGAACAGGCCTTCCTCGACGTCGGAGGCCGCCACGCGCTTGACCGTGTGGCCCATTTCTTCGGCGATCAGTTGCGCTGTATCGGCGTCAATCACATCGGTGATCTTGTACATCGCTCCCTGCTTCATCAGCAGGCGAATGACGTCGACCGCGCGCTCGGCCATGCGGTTGGCGAGTTCCTGGATGGCGATCGCTTCCGGAATCGTCACCTCGCGAACCAGCTTTTCCTTGGGCTCGTTCGAAGCGTGCCCCTTCAGGCGCTGGGTACGCCGGCGGAATGAGGCGATCGAACGTTCGCGCACGTCGTCGGCGTTGAGAGCCGTCACGAGTGTCAAACGGCCGCGCTGTTTTTGCGGCGCCGGCTTATGCGTGGTCTTTGGTGGGGCAGCGGGGCGTATCGCCCCGCCCGGACCGCGTCGTATCTGGCGCGGACCCTCATCGTCCTCGACCTCGACGGCGACACCGGGCGCGCGGGCGGCAGGAACAGCCGTACGGGCCGCCGGAGTAGCCGGCTTAACTTCGGTTTCGCCAAAGCGCTTCTTGGCCTCGAGTTCGGCCTTGCGCTTGGCTTCCTCATCATGGCGGTGGCGCTCTTCCTCGGCCTTGCGACGCGCCTCTGCGGCTTCGCGTTCGGCTTGCTCGATGCCTTCGCGGCTAGACCGCCGCCTGGCGTCTTCCTCGGCCAGCCGCCGCTCTTCGACGTCGCGCACCTTGGCGTCGGCCAGGGCGCTCGCGCGTGCCGAACGTTCGTCCTCGGTCAGCGTCCGCAGTACGACACCGGAGCCGCTGCGCGGCGCTGCCGGAGCGGCTGCCGGTCGTGCGAGCGGCGCCTTTGCCGGCGCTGCCTTGGGCGCGGCCGGTTCTGGCGCAAGTGTCTCGGCTGCGGGGGCTTCGCCAGGAATACGGCGCTTGCCTCGCTTTTCGACCACCACCTGCTTGGTGCGGCCATGGCTGAAGCTCTGGCGCACGGTGCCCGTCTCGACGCGCGGTTTGAGCGTCAAGGTTTTGCTCGGGACACTCAGTGGCTTGTCGCCAGAAGTTTTCCTATCCACCATCAGTAGTCCTAATCTGGGTTAGCATCGTGCGTTGCCGCACCGTCTATTGATCTTCGTCAGTCGAAATTCCGGCAGCAGCCCCGGTCTTCGTGCTGTCGGCCGGCATCCGGTATCGGACCAGAATCTGGCTGCGCGACAGGAACGTCTTGCTCGCGGGGCCCGCGAGCAGCGCAGCATGTATCACATTTGACCGGCCTAGTGCCAAATCCAATTCTTCCGATGTCAGCGCAGTGATGATCCGAAATTCACCGGAATCATCAATAATTCCTGAATTTTGCCGCGCCAGGGCATCTAATTTCCGAATTCCGTCGGGCGCGCCGTCCGAAGCATGGATCAGGGCCGCAATCGCTGGCCTGGGCTGCCGGTGCTGCAGGGCGGTCTCGACCTTGCCGAAGCCGGATACCACCTGGCCCGCCTTGGCCGCCATCGCGAGCGCCTCGACCGCGCTACGCGCCAGCAGATGTTCCGTGTCGGCAGCCAGGGTTGGGGCGATGCGGACGTCGCGCTTGAATCCTCTTCCCAAACTGGTTACGCCGCACCGCTTCTGCAACGGTCAGATGCGATGCCGATAACCAAAGCCCCCGGCCGGGAAGCTTGCGCTTCAGATCCGGCACCACCTCGCCCGAGGGCGCGACGACGAAACGGATCAGTTCATCGATCGGCCGCACCTGCCGCGTGACGGCACACATCCGCGCCTTCGCAGACCTGTCGGTCCGCGGTCCGTTATCGAGGTCGGGTTCAGCCATCGCGAGCATATGCCGCAGATTTCTCCTGTCCGCGTCGATTCTTCACCGTTTGCCCAGGACCAATTCCAGGAACATCCGTCGCCTAGAAACTGCTTACGCAGGCTGATCCTCCGGCGCCGCGACGTCCTCAGCCGGTTTTGCCAGGTCGGCCTCGGTGATCCAGCCCGCAATCACGCGCGCCTGCATGATCATGTGTTCCGCTTCGTCGCGCGAAACTTCCATGCCGTCCAGCACGCCCGGATGCTTCGTTGGTTCGCTGCCTTCCTTGCGCTCCGTCCAGCCGACCAGATCGTCGGTGGCGCAACCGGCGAGATCCTCGACGGTCTTGATGTCGTTCTCGCCGAACTTCACCAGCATCTTCGAGGTCACGCCGGGAACGCTCTTTAGCGCATCATCCACGCCGAGTTCCTTGCGCCGGCCCTCAAGCTCGCTTTCGAGCTGTTCAAGATATTCGCGCGCGCGGTTCTGCAGTTCGTTCGCTGTGTCGTCATCGAAACCTTCGATGCCGGCCAGTTCCTTGACATCGACCAGCGCCAGTTCCTCAACCGATGTAAACCCTTCCGACGCCAGCAACTGGCCGACGACTTCGTCGACGTTAAGCGCTTCCATGAAAACGCGCGTCGAATTTTCGAAATCGGCCTGACGCCGCTCGGATTCTTCCTGTTCGGTGAGGATGTCGATATCCCAGCCGGTCAGTTGCGATGCGAGGCGCACGTTCTGACCGCGCCGGCCGATCGCCAGCGACAGTTGATTGTTGGTGTCGGGAACGACGACCTCGATCCGCTCTCGGTCCTCGTCGATCACGACCTTGGCGACTTCGGCAGGCGCGAGAGCGTTGACGACAAAGGTTGCGATGTCGGGCGACCACGGAATGATGTCGATCTTTTCACCCTGCAATTCGTTCACCACTGCCTGCACGCGCGAGCCGCGCATACCGACGCAGGCGCCGACCGGATCGACCGAGGAATCCCGCGAAATAACGCCGATTTTTGCGCGCGAGCCGGGATCGCGGGCGACCGCCTTGATCTCGACAATGCCGTCGTAGATTTCAGGAACTTCCTGCGCGAACAGTTTCGCCATGAATTGCGGATGGGTGCGCGACAGGAAAATCTGCGGTCCGCGGGTCTCGCGGCGTACGTCGAAGATGTAGGCGCGGACCCGATCGCCGTTGCGAAACACTTCGCGCGGCAGCATCTCGTCGCGGCGGATGATCGCTTCGCCGCGCCCGAGATCGACAATCACGCTGCCATATTCGACCCGCTTGACAATGCCGTTCACGATGTCGCCGATGCGGTCCTTGAATTCCTGGTATTGCCGGTCGCGCTCGGCCTCGCGAACCTTCTGCACGATCACCTGCTTGGCGGATTGCGCGGCGATGCGGCCGTATTCCAGCGGCGGCAGGGTGTCTGCGATGGTGTCGCCGATCTGCGCGCCCGGATTGGCGCGACGCGCATCTTCCAGTGAAATCTGGTTCGAGGAATTCTCGACCTGATCGACGACCAGCATGTGACGCGACAGCCGCAGCTCGCCTTTTTTGGCGTCGATCTCGGCATGCACGTCGGTCTCGCTGCCGTAGCGCGCCCGCGCCGCCTTGGCGATGGCGTCTTCCATGGCCGCGATCACGATGCCGCGGTCGATCGATTTTTCGCGTGCAACGGCGTCCGCGATCTGCAGCAGTTCGAGTTTGTTGGCGCTGACTGCCATGACCTAGTCTCCTTCGGTAGGATCAGATTTACCTCTGCGCGCGTTCTCCGCGGCGAGGCGATTTGCCTTGGTGTTTTTCGGAAGCGGCTTCTTTTGTGGTTTCGATTTGGCGCTCTTGGCATGCGCCGGTTGAGGCGGCTCCAGTCCGAGTTCGCGCCGCAGTTCGCGTTCGGCGGCCTTGCCGCGCCGCATCGATTCGGCGACCAGCTCGTCGGTCAGAACCAGTCTCGCGTCGGCAATATCTTCCATCACGAGCAGCACATCGGCATCGTCGCCAGGCTTCATGTCGTCACGATGCAGGCGCAGAGCGTCTGCCTCGACGCCGGCGAGCGTGCCGCGAAACCGTTTGCGGCCCTGATGCGGAACCGCCATTTCGATCTTCACGAGGTGGCCCGCATAGCGTTCGAAATCGGAACGGCGCACCAGCGGCCGGTCGATTCCAGGCGAAGATATTTCCAACCGATAAGCCCGTTCGATCGGATCGGCGACGTCGAGCACGGGCGAGAGCGCCCGGGAAATTGCCTCGCAATCCTCGATCTGCATCGATCCGTCCGGCCGCTCCGCCATGATCTGGACGGTGCACCCGGCCTCTGCGGAAATCTTGATCCGCACCAGCCGATAGCCCATGCCCTGCAGCACCGGCGCTGCGACCGCGGAAACCCGCGCCGCCACGCCGGGTTCCACGACGAGGCGCGGCTCGGCCAGCAAATCCGGGTCCACGGGATCAGCAGTTGGATCGGTCATGTCCAGCGTCAAATTCGATCTATCTTGCGTTGGGTTGGCCCGGCCGGATCCCGGTCCGGCGCGGCCAGCTCGGCCGAGCCCCGGCATCAGGCTGGTTCAGGTAATAAAAAAGAGCGGGTCCCGGGGGGCCCACTCTCAATACGCGATCGTATGAGAACCATAAGTTGCCGCTGATATAGCGGTTTTCGCCCAGTCCGGCAAGGCCTGTCAGGCCACCGCTGATGTATTTGCGCCTCGTCCGGGCACCGTTCTGCCTAACCCTTCCTTCACAAAGGCCGCGCTACATTAACGAAAAATTGTGGCCTTCAGCTTGCTGTCAGGCGACGCCCCGGTTCCCGAGTGTGCTTGATGACCGCCGCCACGTCGCTGATCCCGGGGCTCGATGAGATCGTCAGGCATGGCAATGCCCAACGCCGCGCCGAAGCCGCGCGCCGTATAGCGGAATTGTTCTTCGAGGATGCCGCTGGTTTAAAGCCGAATCAAATCGAGCTGTTCGACGGAATTTTGGTCGATCTTGTCCCACACGCGCAGTTTCCGGTGCGCGTGGATCTCGCCGAGCGATTGTCACTGCTGGCCAAGGGGCCTCGCGCGCTGATTGACCAGCTTTCGCGCGAAAACGAGATCATGGTTGCCGGGCCGCTGCTGCGCCGTTCACCTCTGCTGGATGAGAGCGCCTTGATCGAAATCGCCAGCGCCAAGGGGCAGGGCTATTTGCTGGCAATGTCGGAACGGGCATTGCTCTCCGCCGGTCTCACCGATGTCCTCGTGCGGCGCGGTGACCGCGACGTGGTCAGGCGCGCCGCCGGCAACGCGGGCGCGGCTTTTTCGGAAACCGGATATTCGGCCCTGATCAAGCGCGCCGGGCAGGACGGTGTCCTGACGCTCAAGGTCGGGCAGAGGGACGATCTCTCTGGCCCACAGCTGAAAGCACTGCTGGAAGGATCGATGGATGTGCTGCGACGCCGTCTGCTGGAGGTGGTCAAGCCCGGGCGGCAAGCTGCGATCAAGCAGGCGATGACCGAGATCTCAGGCATTCCCGAGCCCGCGGCCGCAGGCCATCGCACCTTCGTCCCGGCGCAGCGCGCGATACTCGCGTTACATCACTCGGGCGGGCTCAACGAGGGCGCGCTGCTCGGCTTTGCCAAAGCCTACAAGTATGAAGAGTTGGTCGCGGCGCTTTCGGCGATGTCCGGTGTACAGATCGCAACGCTCGATCGTTTGATTTCAGGCGATCGTTACGATCCGATTCTGGTCGTCGGCAAGAAAATCGGACTTGAATGGGCGACCGTGCGCGCGCTGATCTTGCTGCGGCTGGGCCCAAACCGTGTTCTCTCGCCAGCCGATATAGAGACCGCGCGGCAAAACTTCTCGCGCCTGATGCCTTCCACCGCCGAGCGGGTCGTGCATTTCTGGCAGGCCCGCCAATCGGCCTGATGCCTGCTGGCTAAGCTCCAATCGTCAGGCCGGCCTGGTCACGCATGTCTCGTTATTGGTCGCTCGGCTCGCCCTTGCGCTGAAATCGCAAATACGCCGCCACCCGGCCTTCACGTTCGGCTTTGCGGCCATAGCGCGTCATCGTGTAATCCTCCCATGGCTGACGCCAATCATTGGCGCGCTCGGCTGTCCAGATGAAATCTGGCGAGCGCGCCAGATGGGCCAGCGTCCACGCGCAGTAATCGCTGACATCGCTGACGAAGCGGAATTCGCCGCCGCGCTTCAGCGCATGTGCCATCGTGGCGATCGTTGCGTCCTGCACAAAGCGTCGTTTCCAGTGCCGCCGCTTCGGCCATGGATCGGGATGGATCAGGTCGATCCGGCGCAGCGAATGCTGCGGCAACCAGGCCAGCAGTTCGGCGGCGTCACCAGCGAACAGACGAATGTTGCTGATATTGTGGGCTTCGATCTGCGCCATGATCTTCGCCATGCCGTTGACGTAGGGCTCGCAGCCGATGAAGCCGCTCTCCGGAAACGCGCGCGCTTCCGCGATCAGGTGCTCGCCGCCGCCGAACCCGATTTCAAGCCTGACCTCCCGCGCCGGTGGATCAAAGAGCTGCACCGGGTCGGACGGGGGAGGGCCGCTGAGATCGAGCGCGAGCCGCGGCAGCAGATGCTCGATCAGGTCGCTCTGGTGCGCGCGCAGCTTGTGTCCCTTGCGGCGGCCGAAGAACGAACCCGGCGCGCGGGGGACAGTGCGGTTTTCCGACGAGGAATTGCGATCGGCGGGTTCGCCGCGGCCCGCGCTCATCGCAGCGTCTGATAGAGCCGTTGCAACAGCTGGGTGCGGGGCTCGATCGACGAGCCGCCCCAATTGGACCGCGCCACCAGATGATCGGCGCAGCCGTCGCGTCCCGCTATGCGCTCAACCCTGGCAGGGAGATCGCGATAGCCGTCCGCGACTATCTCGACGAGCTTGTTGATCTGCCGTGGCGCTTCAGTCGGCGTCTCGATCTCGACCGCGGATGCCTTCCAGGATAGCTTTGGAGTCGAAGCCGTTGGGGCGGGGAGCTATCTGCATGGCGGTTGCCTACACCGGAATCCGCCCGGTGTCATTCGGGGATGCCGAACTGGCTCGGTGCAGCGGCGCGGCGGAAAGGGTCAGAGCTTGTTCGCGCTCTCCTGGGCGGCGATCTGTTGAACTAGATCGACAATGCTGCGGCGGAGCTTTGCGTCATCGATGCGCGTAAAGGCGCGGGTCAGGGCAAGTCCCTCCGAGGTTGCCAGAAAGTCCGAAACATAAGCCGGCGAAGTCCCTTCACCGAAGCCGTCCGCATTGATGGTGCCGCTCGGGCCTCCCTCGAACAGGAATGATACCGGGACCTGTAGTATTTCGGAGATTTGCTGGATGCGGCTGGCGCCGACGCGGTTGGTGCCCTTTTCGTATTTCTGGACCTGCTGAAATGTGAGGCCCAGTGCTTCGCCGAGCTTTTCCTGGCTCATGCCCAGCATGATACGGCGCATGCGCACGCGGCTGCCAACATATTTGTCGACAGGGTTGGGCGCTTTGATCGACATCTCCAACACTCCTTGCGATCAGCCTTGCGGGCAAGGCAGACGAATGAAGCAGGCCAGAGTTGCCAATCCGACAGGTTTTGCTCGGAGCTCGTCTTGAAAGGAATACGAATTAAATAGGAGCAATGAACGGATTGGTTTTTAGATGCGCCAAGAATGCGAACGGCACCGTCGGTCTGTCAAGTTCTTCGCCTTCCGAAACATCGGCTGGAGCAAGAAAACTGGGGGCGTCAGCGGCGTCGTTTGGCAGTCCGGCTCCGAATAGCGAAGAAAAACCCCGCGGCGATGATAACGGCCGCCGGAATATCGCCCAAGCGGGCGTAGATGGTAGGCGCGATCGCGGTTGGCAGCGTGGAATCCAATACGCCTTCCATTCCGAGACCGAGCCGCGCAACGACCCGCCCCAGCGGATCAATCACGGCAGAAATGCCGGTATTTGCCGCGCGCACGACGGGCAATCCCTGCTCGATGGCGCGCAGCCGCGCCTGCTGTAAATGCTGATACGGCCCGGTCGAAATTCCAAACCAGCCGTCATTGGTCAAATTGACGATCCATCCCGGACGGTCCTCCCGTGCCGCAGCGTCGCCGGGAAAAATCGCCTCGTAGCAAATCAAGGGTAACGCGCGCGGCGCGTTCGGTATCATTATCGGTTTCCGCAGCACGCCGGGAATGAATCCGCCCTGAACCTTGGTGAGTTGGACCAGCCCGACCTTTTCCATCCAGTCCTGGAACGGCAGGAACTCGCCGAAGGGGACTAGATGGAGCTTGTCATAGACTGACAGCACGCTGCCGTCGTGATCGATCACGTATATCGAATTGTAGGCGCGTAAAATTCTTGCGCCGGCCGGCAGGTCCGGTGCGCGCACCGAGCCGGTGATCAGCACGGTGCCCTTCGGCAGGAGTTCTGCTATCTGCGCCATCGCGTCGGCTTCGCGGGTCAGGAAAAACGGAAACGCCGATTCCGGCCAGATCAGGATGTTGACGTCGCGCACACCGGTGGATTGGGGTCCCGACGCGCGATCGGAGAGCGTCAGGTACTTCCGCATCACCTCGGGCTTGGCGGAATAGTTGAACCTGGCGTCCTGCTCCAGGTTCGGCTGCATGATACGCAATTTGACGCCGGTCACCTGCTGTGTTGGTTGCAGCGACAGCCGCGCCGCGCCGAAAATGCTCATTGCGGCGAGCAGCGCCAGCGCCATGACCGGGGTGATCCAGGGCCTTCGCCCGCGCGAACTGCCGTCGATCAACACCGCGGGGCTTGCGAAAATCGCCACCGCAAGAAAGGTCAGCCCCCATAGCCCGATCAGCGACGCCGTCTGCGCCAGCGCCAACGGCTCCGAGAGAGCGTAGCCAAACGTGTTCCACGGAAAACCGGTAAGCATATGGCCGCGCAGCCACTCGCCCACCGTGAGTGCGGCGGCAAGCGCGAGCAGTCGCGAGGCGCCGCGGCTCCAGATCAGGCGCGCCAACGCAAAGCCGAACGCGGTGAACAGGGCCAGATACGCCGGCAGTCCCAGCACGGCGAATGGCATCAGCCACGCAAAGGTCGAGGCATCGACAAGGAAAGCGTAACCGATCCAGTACAGGCCCGGCACGAAATAGCCGAGCCCGAACCACCACCCTGCTATCGCGGCGGCCGGCACGCCGGCGAAACGTCCCGCGCCGGCGCCGTCGATCAGCCACACCATGACCGGAAAGGTCAGGAATAGCACCGGCCACGCATTGAACGGCGCCATCGCCAGCGCGGATAATGCGCCGGCCACAAGCGCGATGGCCGCGCGCTTCCACCCCCATGCCAGGATGATCGAAAGACCGGCGGCCTGGAATTTGTTGGTCGGTGTCACCTCGGGCCGGCTCCATCGCCGGGTGGCTGGCTCGCGTGATCGCCGGTCTGTGCCTGACCGGCATCCGATGTCGCCTCCCGCCGACGGGCCTCGCGTTGGGCGCGGCTTGCTGCGCGTTCCTTGCGCGTGCCGATGCGCACGCGCTTGACCCGCCTTGGATCGGCATCGAGCACTTCGACTTCGAAATTGCCCGGACCTGAAATGACTTCGCCTCGCACGGGCAGCCGCCCGACATAGCTCACCAGATAACCGCCAAGCGTCTCGACCTCCTCACCGGCTTCGCCGGTGATGAAATCCTCGCCGATCACGGAACGCACGTCGTCGAGACTGGCGCGGCCGTCGGCGATAAAGGAATTATCCGCCTGTCGCACGATCGCGGGCGGGTCGTCGCTGTCATGCTCGTCATCGATTTCACCGACGATCTGCTCGACAATGTCTTCGATCGAAACGAGCCCGTCGGTGCCGCCATATTCGTCCACCACCAGCGCCAAATGGATGCGTGAGGCCTGCATCTGCGCCAATAGATCGATGGCTCGCATCGAGGGTGGCACGAACAGGAGTTTTCGGATGATGTTCGCGTCCGCCAGCGGCAAGGCCAGATCGACCGCGCGCAGATCAAGACCGGCGGGAAAAGGCTTTTTCCGTTTCACCTTGGCGATTTCAGGCACTCGCGCTTTCGCGGTCATGAACGCCAGCAGGTCGCGGATGTGCACGATGCCTTCGGGGTCGTCGAGCGTTTCGTTATAGACTACCAAACGCGAATGCGCCGCGCTCTCGAAAAGGTCCATCAATTCGCCGAGCGGGATGTCACGCTTGACCGCCACGATGTCCGCGCGATGCACCATGACGTCGGCAATGCGGCGCTCGTGCAGACCGAGAATGTTGCGCAGCATGGTCCGCTCGACAGCGGAAAACCCGGCCTCGTCCGGGGTGGACGCATCGAGCACGACCTGGAGATCGTCGCGCACCGATCCCGGTTTCCATCCGAACAGCGTCCGGATTGCCTTGACCAGCCAGTTATCGGTCGCGGCGCGCTGGAGCTCGCCGTGCTGCACCACGACGGGCAGATTGCGCGTGTTGCGCGGATTATCGTGAATAGGTTCGGAGTCCGCCATTTCAGTCCATTCGCTCCCGATCCGCATAGGGATTGGGTATGCCGAGTTGCGCCAGGATTTCTGTTTCCAGAGCTTCCATCGCCTCGGCTTCGTCGTCGCTCTCGTGATCGTAGCCAATCAGGTGCAGGAAACCGTGCACTGCGAGATGGCTGAGATGATGATCGAACGGCTTCTGCTCTTCATCGGCTTCCTTTCGCATCGTCTCATAGGCGATCGCGATATCACCGAGCATGCGGGGCGCATCGTCAGGCCCGCCCGCCCCGGTCGGTTGCAGCGCCGGAAACGACAGGACGTTGGTGGATTTGTCGATGCCCCGCCAATTGCTGTTCAGCGTACGGATACCGCTGTCGTCGGTCAGCATGATCGCAAGTTCCGCCTCGCCGACATCGTCATCGACGCTTTCGGCCGCAGCGGCAATCGCGCGCTGAATCACGCTTTCGACCTCCGGCGCGTCGTGCCAGCACTCGGCAACGACGAGAACTTCGGTGAGGGGAATGGTCAGGTGCGACATCGTTTGGAGTTTCTGGTACGGCCGGAAATTGCCTGCGGCGCGGGTGCGCCTCACCGCTTGCCGGTCGCCGGCCGTTGCGGCGATCCTTCGTAGGCGGCGACGATCCGCGCCACGAGTTCATGGCGGATAACGTCCTCGGCGGTGAACTTTACCTGGGAAATGCCCTCGACCCCCTCGAGCAGTCGGGCGGCTTCCGCAAGGCCCGAGGTCTGCCCGTTCGGCAGATCGACCTGAGAGGGATCGCCAGTGACGATCATGCGGCTGTTCTCTCCAAGCCGTGTCAGGAACATCTTCATCTGCATTGAAGTGGTGTTCTGAGCCTCGTCCAGAATGATGGCGGCGTTCGTCAGCGTACGTCCGCGCATGAAAGCGAGCGGCGCAATCTCGATCTCGCCGCCCTGCAGGGCCCGCTCGACGATCCGCGAATCCATCAGGTCATATAGTGCGTCGTAGATCGGCCGCAGGTATGGGTCGACCTTCTCCCGGAGATCGCCGGGTAGAAAGCCGAGCCGCTCGCCGGCTTCGACCGCGGGCCGGGTCAGGATGATGCGATCGACTTCCTTGCGCTCGAACAATTGCGCGGCATGCGCGACGGCAAGCCAGGTTTTGCCGGTGCCGGCCGGGCCTACGCCGAACACCAGTTCGTGCCGCTTTAATGCCCGGATGTAGGAATCCTGGGCGGCGGTGCGCGCCCGCACCGGACGCTTGCGCAGGTTGATCGTTTCAAAGGCCGACTTCGCGGCCTTGGGATCGAACTCGAACAGCGAGCCTTGCGCGATCACGGCCCGGATCGCGCCCTCGACATCGCCCTGCGAGGGATCGTGCCCCTGGACGGCTTGCGCATACAAGGTTTCCAGCACGCGCCGACCGGCGTCGCAGCCATCGCGCGAACCGGCGATGGTGATGTGGTTGCCACGGGAATCAACGACGATGCCGAGCCGTCGCTCGATTTGCGCGAGGTTCTGTCCATAGGGTCCGACCAGTGCGGAAGCCGCGCGATTGTCGTCGAAGTCGATGACCACCTGCGTCTCTGGCGGAACCTGCATGTCGCGATCAAATTTGCGGCTGGAAGCGAGCGAAGGCGAATCCGATGCGCTTTTTGGCAAAAGTTCAGGCTCCAATGGTCGTTTGCAAAATATTAGTTTCCACACCCCCGGCAGGCCGGAAGGGCGCAAGTTCGCCGAGCAGGCTGTAGCGCTCGAGTGTTTCGACCTTCACCGGCAAGACCTGTCCGATAATGTCGGGCGGTGCCATCACATGGGCCGGCTGCAAGTAGGCCGTACGCCCGACGATCTGGCCGGGATTGCGGGCGGCGCGCTCGAACAGCACATCGACGGTGCTGCCAATCGCCGCCATGTTGAAGGCGGATTGCTGGCTGTCGATCAATTCCTGGAGCCGTACCAATCGCTCGTCCATTTCAGCCGCTGACACCGTCTCCTGCATTTCCGCCGCGGGCGTTCCGGGTCGCGGCGAATATTTGAACGAATAGCCGCCAGCGTATCCGATTTGCGTGACAAGCGCGAGTGTGGCCGAAAAATCTTCCTCAGTCTCGCTTGGGAAGCCGACGATGAAATCCGATGAGAAAGCAACGTCTTGGCGGACCGCGCGGAAACGGTCGATGACTTTCCGGTAATCCGCGCTGGTATGCTTTCGGTTCATGGCGGCGAGAATTCGGTCGGATCCGGATTGCACGGGCAGATGCACAAAGGGCATGAGGGCCGGCAAGTCGCGATGCGCTTCGATCAGCGAGTCATCGACGTCGCGGGGATGGCTTGTTGAGTAGCGAAGGCGGGCGATGCCCGGGATTGCGGCCAGGCGATGCAGCAGCTTGCCGAGCGGCCAGCTCCGTCCGTCTGGTCCCTCGCCGTGATAGGCGTTGACGTTCTGACCGATCAACGTGATTTCGCGGACACCGTGATCGGCGAGCCTCGCCACATCGTCGATGATCGTGCCCACCGGCCGAGACACTTCCGCGCCGCGCGTATAGGGCACCACGCAAAATGTGCAGAACTTGTCGCAGCCCTCCTGCACCGTGACAAAAGCTGAAATGCCGCGCGCACGAATTGCCTCGGGTCGGGGCGGCGGTAGAAATCCGAATTTGTCCTCGGCGGGAAATTCGGTTTCCAGCGCGCGGCCATGGCTTTGAGCGCGCGCGAGTAACTGCGGTAGATGATGATAGCTTTGCGGGCCGACCACGATATCGACCGCGGGGGCGCGGCGGATAATCTCGTGGCCTTCCGCTTGCGCGACACAGCCGGCAACGACGATGCGCATGTCACGGCCGTTGCGCGCGGCTTCATCCTTGGCGACGCGTAGCCGGCCGAGCTCCGAGTAGACCTTTTCGGACGCCTTTTCGCGGATGTGGCAGGTGTTGAGGATAACCAGATCCGCATCGTCCGCGCTGGCCGTTTCGATGAAATCGCCCGCCAGCGTATCCGCCATGCGCTGCGCATCGTAGACGTTCATCTGGCAACCGTACGACTTGATATGCAGCTTGCGTGGCGGCTTCATGGAACCCGGTTGCTGGTTACGTGGGCGGCGCAAATGGCCCGCGAGGCTCAATTAGGCTCTAAGGCGCCGAAAATCCAGCTTAACAGCACTTTCCATGCGCCGGCGAGCTTCGCGGCTAACCGGAGAATCGCCAATTTCGATCCGGATTCAGGGCTGGTTCAGGACTTCTCGTCGTCCATCGGCACGCAGTACAGCTCCAGCCGATGGTCCACCAGCCTGTACCCGAGCTTGCGGGCGATTTCGGCCTGCAACTTCTCGATCTCTTCCGAGGTGAATTCGATCACCTTGCCGTCGCGCAAGTTAATCAGGTGGTCGTGGTGGCTGTCGCGCATCTGTTCATAGCGTGCGCGGCCCTCGCGAAAGTCGTGGCGCTCGATAATCCCGGCGTCCTCGAACAGTTTAACAGTTCGATACACCGTGGAAATCGAGATCTTGTCGTCAACCGCTACACAGCGCCGATACAACTCCTCGACGTCGGGATGATCCGCGGCATCCGCCAGCACGCGCGCGATGACGCGACGCTGTTCGGTCATGCGCATGCCGGTGGCGGCACAGCGCGCCTCGATTTCGGTCGCCTTCAACGCAGGCGTGGGTTTCAATGCAGTCATGTTCTCTGGTCCTGCACAACGAAACTGTTTTGCCACTATGCGCAGTTTACGACAAGTCGCGTCGCATCAGAAGCGCATTCAGCTGTTCCCCGCCGGCTTGCTGGTAATAGCGCTCACGGCGGCCGACCACCGCATATCCCGCCCGATCGTAGAGTCGTCGCGCCGGCTGATTGTTTTCTTCGACTTCAAGAAAGCTGGAGCGCGCGCCGTGGCCGACCAGGTGCCCGAGATGCGTCAACAGCAGGTTATGCGATAGTCCCCGGCCGCGATATCCGGCGTCGAGCGCGATCGACAAGATCTCGGATTTGTCCGCGGCAAGCCGCGACACCGCGAAGCCGATGGTTTTTCGCCCGATCCGCAAACGGTGAACGAGCGTATTGCGCTCGGTCAGCATGTTCTCAAATTCGCTTTCGCCCCAGCCGCGATGAAAGGAAGCGCCGTGAAGCTCGGCGAGCCTCGCCGCATCGCGCACGGTCGCAGGTTCGATGACTGCCGTGCCGCCGCTCCAGAGATCGGAGAGCCAAGACATCATGAGGCTGTGGGAGGCGGGGCGTTATGCGGGCTCTCACCGGTAAGCCTGACGTCAGCAGGCTTAGCGTCAGCAGGCTTGATATCAGCACGCTTGGTGTCAGCAGGTTTGGCGTCGGGCGCGCGCAGATAATAGGGCCGTGCCGGCGCGCTATCCGGATTTGCCGCCGCGCCAAGCCAGGCCAGCCACACGATGTCCGGCGCGGGCTGGGCGTCCACCTTGAACGGTGGGACCGCATGCTCCGGCCAGCGCTCCGCGAGAATGGCTGCCGCGTTGCCGACGATATGCGGCGGGCCGAAGCGCCATGCGGCGAGGGCCTGGGCGATCGGCGCGACCTGCGGCGGGACCAACGAACCGCCATCGCCGCTGACCACCTGGAAATACACATGATCATGCCGTGCATCGATGGCCGAGATCACCGGCTGCTCAAGGTCTTCGCTGACCACGGGGGCGGCATAGGCGGAGAGCGTCGTCAGCCCGACCACCGGCTTGTCGGCCGCAAGCGCAATGCCGCGCGCGGCGGAAAGGCCAACGCGCAAGCCGGTAAAGCTGCCAGGACCGGTGGTGACGGCGAGACGATCGAGCGCCGTAAATGACAGCGACGCCTGTTTCATGACGCGAGCAATCAGCGGCATCAGCGCTTCGGCGTGGCCGCGCTTCATCGGCAGGGATTCCAGCGCGAGAACCTCGCCGGCGTCGGTGTCGAGCACAGCCGCCGCGCAAGCATCAAGCGCCGTGTCGATAGCGAGGATCAACATGGAGGGAGGAGAGAGTTGCAGCAGACCGTCAACGAATTGTCACGGCCGAACCGCTTGCACGTTGCGCTGCTCACGGTCCGCTGCTCCCATTAAACCGGCCGGACCTCGACGACGTCAGGCACGAAATGCCGTAGCAGATTCTGGATGCCGTGCTGCAAGGTCGCGGTCGATGACGGGCAACCCGCACAGGAGCCCTTCATGTTAAGGTACACGATCCCGTCCTTGAAGCCGCGGAAGGTAATGTCGCCGCCGTCATTGGCGACCGCCGGCCTCACCCGCGTTTCGATCAGGTCCTTGATCATGTCGACCGTCTCGGCGTCGGCTTCGCTGAAGAATTCGTCTTCTTCATCCAAAGCCTCATCGTTTGCGGCGCTGCCATCGGCCAAAAGCGGTTCGCCGGACATGTAGTGTTCCATGATGGCGCCGAGGATGGCTGGCTTGAGCTGCTGCCACTCGCCGCTGTCCTTGGTCACGGTGACGAAGTCGGACCCGTAGAACACGCCGGTCACGCCGGGCACTCCGAACAGTCTTTCGGCAAGCGGCGATCGTGAAGCGGCCTCGCGGCTGGCGAATTCCATGGTGCCGGTGTCGAGCACGGCACGCCCTGGAATGAATTTCAGGGTAGCGGGATTGGGTGTGGCTTCGGTCTGGATGAACATGGCTTTCTCCGGCGTCGCCGGTTCAAGGCCGGCGCGTGTAACTCTCTTACCAAATGGCTACGGGAAAAGCACGACTCAAGGGGTGTCGGCCCGCGCTTCCATCGCGCAGAACAGCTGCAATACTCACGAAAGGGCGTCGATATCCGCGTCGCTGAGATCACCCGAGATGATGGTGACGGGAATCGGGAACGAACCCATCGCCTTCGCGATCATGGTGGTGATCGGGCCCGGTCCTTCCGGGCCCGGATTTGCCGCCAGCACCAGCATCGCGATATCGACGTCCTCGTCGATAACCCGGAGGATCTGCTCGGCTGGATCGCCTTCGCGGATAACGCGCTCGGGCGTGATCGCGGCGATGCCGTTGGCGCGGCCGGCCGCACGATCGAGCGCCGCGTTGGCTTCTTCCTGCGCCTCGGCGCGCATGATGTCGGCGACGCCCAGCCATTGCTGGTTTTGGTCTTCGGTTTCGATGATGCGCAGCATCACCACGCCGCCTCCGACCCGCACGGCCCATCGGCTGGCATACCGGACTGCGCGGTCCCATTCCGCAGTTTCGTCAACGATGACCAGACATTTCGGCTTGTGACCCGTCTCGTAGCTTCTTCGCTGGGTGGTCATGCAAGTCCCGATGCTGCCAGCTCGCGTCACGCCGCGAGCGCTGCGAGTGCAGATGCCATGCTGCCACACTCCCCCCTGGTTTGGGAGAGGGTAGCGCGGCCGCATCACTAAAGGGAACCGGGCTGGTCCGGACGCCAGGCTTTCGCATCGCAAAAAGGGCTAACGCTTTCGAACGAACCCGACGATATCCTTGGTGGCCTGCATGGTCTCGGCCGCGAGAGCGCGCGCGCGATCCGCGCCATCGATCAGGATTGCATCGACGTGGCCGGTGTCCGCGACCAGCCGCTTCATCTCGGCCGCTATCGGCGCCAGCTTGGTGACGCAGAGTTCGACCAGCGCATTCTTGAAGCTGGAGAACTGCCCGCCACCGAAATCGCGCAGCACCTCCGACTTGGCGCGGCCGGAAAGCGCGGCATAGATCCCGACGAGGTTATCCGCTTCAGGGCGCGCCTGCAGCCCTTTCTCTTCCGTCGGCAGCGGCTCCGGATCCGTCTTGGCCTTGCGGATCTTCTGGGCGATCGTGTCGGCGTCGTCGGTGAGATTGATCCGGGAATTGTCGGAGGAGTCCGATTTCGACATTTTTTTGGTGCCGTCGCGCAGCGACATCACCCGCGTAGCGGGGCCCGTGATTAAGGGCTCCGGCTGCGGAAAGAACAGGCCGTCGGCAAAACCGTGGCTGCGGATCGAGTTCGCCGAAATCATTGTTGAATTTTTGCGCAATGTCGCGCGACAACTCCAGATGCTGCTTCTGGTCCTCGCCGACCGGCACATGCGTGGCGCGATACAGCAGGATGTCGGCCGCCATCAGCACCGGATAATCATAGAGGCCCACCGAGGCGGCCTCGCGGTCCTTGCCTGCCTTGTCCTTGAACTGCGTCATGCGGTTGAGCCAGCCGATCCGCGCGACGCAATTTAAGATCCACGCCAGCTCCGCATGTCCGGACACCTGGCTCTGGTTGAACACGATGTGTTTCTTCGGATCGATACCGCTCGCAATAAAGGCCGCGGTCACTTCGCGGGTATTGCGCGCAAGTTCTGCCGGGCCGCCCCACACCGAGACGGGCTGCGTCAGCGCGTGCATGTCGACGACGCAATAAAGACAATTATGCGTCTCCTGCAGCTTGACGAAATTTACGATCGCCCCGAGGTAATTGCCAAGATGCAGATTGCCCGTCGGCTGGACGCCCGAAAAAACCCGTTCAACGTTTGCCATGGCCAGACTTTCCGCGGATGTGTTTCGCGCCGTCGTTTGCCACGCTGGCTTTAAGCGCGCAAGTCGCGGGGTTGCCTTATCGCATTAACTGTCTCGCGCCAGCCGGTCACGCCAAGCAGGACCAGAAGCAGTCCGTAGACAGCGATGCCGACGGCTATCGCGATGGCGAGCAGAGCGGCGTGCGCCATACCTGATGTGGTCAGGCTTGACGTTGCCAGGCTTGACTCGGACACAAAGCTCATCGGCAGCCATAGCGACCCGGCCATGGCAAGCGCGGCCACGCCGATACGCGGCAATCGCCGGCGCGCCGCAGCATCGATCGAAAAGCCGAATGTCACAGCACCCTTTCGGATCAGTGCAAGCGCGCTGCTCCATGCGCCACACGCGAGGCTCGCCGCGACACCGGCCGCGCCGAAATAATGGCTGAGCAACACTGCGAGAACGATCGCAACCACCATCCCCTTCAGAGCCGCCAGCAACGGCGCCAGCGTATCCTCGCGCGCGAAAAACGCCGGCGAAAGCGCCTTGAACAACACATGCGCGGGCAGGGCGAGCGCGAGCCACGATAGCGCCTGCGCGGTCGAAGCGGTATCGGCGGCGGTGAATGCGCCATGTTGGAACAGAAGCCGCACGATCGGTTCGCTGAGCACGATCAGTCCGAACGTCGCGGGCAATGCCAGACCGACCGCCAGTTCGAGACCGCGCGACTGCGCGTGTGTGACCGCCGCGTGATCTCCGCTGCGCAGGCTGCGCGTCAACTCGGGGACCAGCACCGTTCCCATGGCGACGCCGACCATGCCGAGCGGTAGATCGATCAGCCGATTGGCGAAGTAAAGCCAGGACACCGCGGAGGGCGTTGCGGACGCGACGATCGCGCCGGCGACAACAAGCAGTTGCGGCGTCGAGCTTGCGACCATGCCGGGAATGGCCTTTGCCAAAAAGCCGCGCATTTCAGCGCCAAGCGAGACGCGCAGCGGCGTTGCCAGACGCGCGCCGTCCCCGCGCACGACCAGGATCAGCAACTGGAGGAGCCCGGCGACGCCGATGGTCGCGGCCATGACAAGCGCGGCAAAGCCGGTATCCGTCGGCGACACGAGTAGCCCGATCATCACGGCGAGCATGGCGATGTTGAACAGAAGCGGCGAGAACGCGGTCAGCGCGAAGCGACCCTGCGCGCTGGACAGCGCCAGCAGCACCGTCGCCGGGCCGGCAAAGGCGAGATAGGGCAGCATCAGCCGCGCGTCGTTCACCGCAAGTTGCAGGGTCTGGAGTCCGCTGAAGCCCGGCGCGAGCGCGCGCAACAGGAGCGGCATGAAGATGCCAACCAGCGCCGCGGCAACAATCAACGCCGCGCTAACGGTGCCGAGAATATTTCCTGCGAAGGCGGCCGCAGCCGCCGCGCCTTTGGTATCGCGCACCCTGAGCCAGGCCGGCACCAGCGCGGCGTTCAACGCGCCTTCCGTCAACAGCCGCCGGATGACGTTGACGAGCTGAAAGGCCACCAGGAAGGCATCCGCGATCGGGCCTGCGCCGAGCAGCGCCGCAATCATGGAATCGCGCGCGAAACCGAGCAGGCGCGAGGCCAGCGTTCCCGTTGATACCGTGAGGAAAGATCGGATCATCGGACCTCTATAACAGCAGCGTCGCTTGCTGGCGCTAGGCTGATCTGATAGGCCGCAGCCTTTCGTGTGATCCGTGAACAGGACGGTGAGATGGCTGAAGCAAGATACGACGTTCTCGGAATAGGCAACGCCATTTTCGACGTGCTGGTACAAACCGATGAGGCCTTTCTGGCCGCGCACGGAATGAGCAAGGGAGGCATGGCGCTGATCGACGAAGCGCGCGCCACCGCGATCTATCGGGATATGGGTCCGGCGACGGAAATGTCCGGCGGCTCGGCGGCCAACACCATCGTCGGCATCGCCAATCTTGGCGCGCGGGCCGCTTATGTCGGCAAGGTCAAGGACGATCAGATCGGGCGGCTGTACATGCATGACATCCGCGCCGCGCAGGTTGCTTTCGAAACCGGGGCTGCGACGGATGGCCCGGCCACGGGCTGTTCCTACATCCTGGTGACGCCGGACGGCGAGCGCACCATGAACACCTATCTCGGCGCGGCGCAGGATTTGGTGCCCGGCGATATCGATGCCGCACAGATCACGGCGTCAAAGATCGTCTATCTCGAAGGCTATTTGTGGGATCCGGCGAACGCCAAGCAGGCTTTCGTAAAGGCTGCAACGCTCGCGCATGGCGCGGGGCGGCAGGTCGCGCTCACGCTCTCGGATTTATTCTGCGTCGATCGCTATCGTGACGAGTTCCTCGATCTGATCCGCAAGCGCACGGTCGATCTGGTTTTTGCCAACCAGGCTGAACTGCACTCGCTCTACCAGACCTCCGATTTCGACAGCGCGTTGAAACAACTGCGTGTGGATGCCGGGCTCGGCGTGGTCACGCGCAGCGAGAAGGGCTGTGTGGTGGTGTCAAAGGACGGCATTGTCGAGGTGGGCGCATTTCCCGTGAAGAAGCTGGTGGACACCACCGGCGCGGGCGATCTTTTTGCCGCCGGTTTCCTGTTCGGCCTGGTGCGTGGCGCCAGCTACGAGAACGCCGGAAAGCTCGGCGCGCTCGCTGCGGCGGAGGTGATCCAGCACATCGGCGCACGGCCGCAGGCTTCGTTGAAGCAATTGGCGCAGCAAAACGGATTGCCGGTTTAGGCCTGCATATTTTTCGTTGAGAGCGACGCGATGGCCGGGTCGCAGCCCGGCCATCGGATCAAATGATAGAAGGATTGCTTAGGCGGCTTTTTGCCCGCCCGCTGCGTCGAGCCCCTCATAAACGCCGCGTTCGAAGCCCGCAAAGGTTTCCAGGCACTTACTGTCTCCGAACGGCAAGAGCTGCATCAGGATCACGCCCGTGATGTCACGTGAAGGATCGATCCAGTAATAAGTGTTGGCGAGGCCCGCCCAGGCGAGGCTGCCGGCGCTGCGGCCTTCTGGCGTCTTCGCGGTGTTGATCAGGAACGAGAGTCCCCATTTCTTCACGATGTCGGGATAGAGGTCGACGTCGTTGGTGAGCTCGGGGAGAGCCGAGACCATCTTCGTCATGTTGAGCTCGCCCATGTGGTTCTGACCCATGAGCGCGACCGTCTCCGGCTTCAAGACCTGGTTGCCGGCGCCGCGACCCTTGTTGAGGATCATCTGGGTGAACTTGATGTAATCGCCGGCGACGCTATAGAGCCCGCCGCCGCCCATGTGGAATTCCGGATCCTGCTCAAGTTCGAACGGGATCGGCACCAGCGAACCATCGGGGCCGCGCGCATGCATGCCGACCAGACGTTTGCGCTGCGAATCCGTAATCCTGAACCCGGTATCGTTCATCCCGAGCGGCGTGAACAGGTGATCGCGCAAATACGCGTCCAGTCGCTTGCCGCTCGCCGCTTCCACGGCCTTGCCGATGAAATCGATGTTGACGCCGTATTCCCAGCGCGTGCCGGGATCGGAGCTCAGCGGGGTCTTGAGCGCGTCGTTCTTGCAGGTGGTGATGCCCGGCAATCCGGTCTTCTCAAGGTATCTCACCATGTCGCCGTTCCACAGATTGTAACAGAAGCCGGCGGTGTGGGTCATGAGATGGCGCAGCGTGATCGGCTTGTTTGCCGGCCGCAGTTTCGGCTCACCCTTTTCATCGAAGCCTTCAAGCACCTGCGGCGAGGCGAGATCGGGCAACACCTGGCCGATCGGCGCGTCAAGCGAGAGCTTGCCTTCTTCAACCAACTGCATCGCGCCCGCGGCCGTGATCGCCTTGGTCATCGAGGCGATCCAGAACACGGTGTCGGTCGTCATGGCGTCGTCTTTGGAAAGGTCACGTTTCCCGAACGCGCCCTGGTAGATCACTTCGTTCCCCGAAGCGGCCATGGCGACCACGCCGGGGATTTCCCTGGCTTCGCTTTTTTGACGCAGCAGCTGGTCGATCTGAGCTTTGCTTTGCATGGGTCTCCTCCCGGTTACGTTTTTTGAAGCGCGCAGATCATCCGCCCGGCGCTCCGGTCTCGCAAGCGCACGTTAAGACTCTAAATTTCCGCTCGCGATTTCGTGATGTTGCCTTGCGGAAACCCGTTCGTAACGGGCTGAACTGCCGCGAGAGCGCGCAGCTATTTGGTTAATCTGCCCGAGCCGTGCCGCCCTTAAGTATATGGTCGCCTTGGCACTAGCGCGGCCCGCGGCTTTTGAAGTAAAGCGCTCGCATTACCACGGAAATCGGCTGCCAAGCCGATGTTTTTAAACGCAAATGATTGCGGCGACGCCGCGAGGAAATGAAGCATGATCTCGACGTGGAGCGAATGGAAGCACTACCCGCGCGCAGGCCGCGGCGAGAATATCGAAGCGCCGATTACGCCCGGTATCTACGAAGTCCGCTTTGCCAGGACCGGCGCGCTCCACTCATTCGGCGCGGTCGACAATGTGGCGCATGCGCTGTCGCAAGTCGCGGCCGGTTCGAAGTCCTGGTTCGCGCGCCGCGAAACATCTGTTCTGCCTGATCTGGAATACCGCACCTGCGCGACCTCCACGAAAGCGGATGCGAAGCTGGCCGCCGAGCGCATGATCGGCCGTCGCGACACTTATATGAGTGGCGCGGCCTGATCCATATCAGGGGGCCATCGGGCCGGCCGTTTCAGTTCTCAAGGCTGCAGTTCTCAAGATTGCTTGAAGCAGCCCCGCGTTGTCCTCGGGTGCATTGTGATGCGTTTGAGCCTATAGTTTTCTCAATCAGAAAACCTGGAGCAACGCCATGAACCCGACCGCCGCCGCCCGCGCATCGCAAACCTCCACGCCTTCGCTGCGCGACCGCATGAAGGATTCGTCGCTGCTGCGCGACCGCTGTTACATCGACGGCGCATGGGTCGGCAGCCCCGTCACTGCCGTGACCAATCCCGCCAACGGCGTCGAACTCGCGAAGGTGCCGAAGATGGGCGCTGCGGAAGCAACACAAGCGGTGGAAGCCGCCGAACGCGCGTTCCCCGCCTGGGCCAAACTCACCGCGAAGCAGCGCTCCAACATCCTGCGCAAATGGTTCGACCTGATCATCGCCAACCGCGAGGATCTCGCGCTGATCCTGACCTCGGAGCAGGGCAAGCCGCTGGCCGAAGCGCTCGGTGAAGTCGACATCGGCGGCGCCTACGTCGAATTTTTCGCCGAGGAAGCCCGCCGGGTCTATGGGGAAACCATTCCAACGCAGCGGCCGGACGCGCGGCTGCTGGCGATCAAGCAGCCGATCGGCGTGTGCGGCGCGATCACGCCGTGGAACTTTCCGTGCTCCATGATTACCCGAAAAGTATCGCCGGCGCTCGCGGCCGGCTGCACCGTCGTGCTGAAGCCCGCCAACGAGACGCCTCTGACAGCGCTCGCGCTGGTGGCGTTGGCGGAGAAGGCTGGCGTGCCCAAGGGCGTGTTCAATATCCTGACCGGCAACTCTTCGGCGATCGGCAAGGTGCTGTGCGAGCATCCGGCCGTTCGCTTTGTCGGCTTCACTGGTTCGACCGAAGTCGGCAAGATTCTGTATCAGCAGGCCTCTGTCGGGGTGAAGAAGCTTGGGCTCGAGCTCGGCGGCAATGCGCCGTTCATCGTGTTCGATGACGCCGATATCGACGCTGCCGTCGAAGGCGCCATGGTTTCGAAGTACCGCAACATGGGACAGACTTGCGTCTGCGCGAACCGCATCTACGCCCAGGACAAGATCTACGATGAGTTCGTGCAGAAGCTTTCGAGCAAGGCGGCTGCGATGAAAATCGGCGACGGCACCGAGCAAGGCGTCACGCAGGGCCCGCTGATCAATCTCGCGGCGATCGAGAAGGTCGAAAAGCACATCGCGGACGCGATCAAGGGCGGCGCCAAGGTCCTAACCGGAGGAAAGCGCCATTCGCTCGGCGGCACCTTCTTTGAGCCGACGGTGCTCGCCAATGTCAGGCGCGACGCATTGGTGTCGCAGGAGGAAACTTTCGGGCCGTTGGCGCCAGTGTTTCGCTTCAAGGATGAGGCCGAGGTGGTTGCGATGTGCAACGACTCGCCGTTCGGGCTGGCGTCCTATTTTTATTCGCGCGATCTCGGCCGGGTGTGGCGCGTTGCCGAGGCGCTGGAATCCGGCATGGTCGGCGTCAACACAGGCTTGATCACCACTGAGGTTGCGCCATTCGGCGGGGTCAAGGAAAGCGGACTCGGACGCGAAGGCTCGCATCACGGCATGGAAGAATATGTCGAGATTAAATACGTGATGATGGCGGGCGTGTAGCGCTCATTGCGAACACGAGGTTTGCGACTGCGCGCGCAATCCGGCTGATTGCC
Source organism: uncultured Alphaproteobacteria bacterium (assembly GCA_963764155.1). Lineage (GTDB taxonomy): Bacteria > Pseudomonadota > Alphaproteobacteria > Rhizobiales > Xanthobacteraceae > Bradyrhizobium. The sequence goes on along the minus strand of CAVXRI010000005.1, from coordinate 201,544 downwards.
GGAGCGTCGCGTAGTAGGAGTAGGGCGCCGACGCTGAACCATCACAAACTTGCGTTAACCTAGGTTAGTCAGGCCGTCCGTTGCTTGTCCCGGTAGTTGGAAGCCATGACAACGAAGCTGCAGGCTGAAAGCCTTCGATGTTCGGCCGACGATCGCGCTCGCGACATGATATGGATTCCCGGCGGCACGTTTCGCATGGGATCGGACAAGCATTACGCGGAGGAAGCACCCAGCCACCGCGTCACCGTCGATGGTTTTTGCATCGATCGCGCGCCCGTTACGAACCAACAGTTCAAGGCATTCGTCAGGGCGACAGGCCACGTAACCACCGCAGAAATTCCGCCCGATCCCAAGAACTATCCCGGCGCGTTGCCAGAAATGCTCTATGCCGGGTCGCTTGTATTCACGCCCCCGCAAGATCGGGTCGATTTGTGCGACTGGAGCCAGTGGTGGTCGTTCATGAAGGGAGCGGACTGGCGTCACCCCTATGGGCCGGGCAGCGCCATCAATGTGCTCGACAACCATCCCGTGGTACACGTCTCGTTTTCGGATGCGCTCGCCTATGCGAATTGGGTTGGGAGGGAGCTGCCCACCGAAGCGGAATGGGAGTTCGCTGCACGCGGCGGATTGGAGGATGCCGAGTTCGCCTGGGGTGATGAATTTACGCCGGGCGGCAAGCATTTGGCGAACACCTGGCAAGGCGAATTCCCTCGGCAGAACCTTAAAGAGGATGGCTACTCCCGCACTTCGCCCGCGACGGCCTTTCCGCCGAATGGCTACGGCCTCTATGACATGATCGGCAATGTCTGGGAGTGGACCGGCGACTGGTACACGGCCAAACACGAAGCAGATGCGCCGAAGGCGTGCTGCATCCCCTCCAACCCGCGCGGCGGCCGCGAGGAGGCGAGCTACGACCCTCGCCAGCCCCGTATCAAAATTCCGCGCAAGGTGCTGAAGGGCGGCTCGCATCTGTGCGCGCCGAATTACTGCCGCCGCTATCGCCCGGCTGCGCGCCATCCCGAGCCGATAGATACATCCACCAGCCACGTCGGATTCCGTTGCGTCTTCAGAGGTCCGCACACACCCTGATTTTTCGTGAAGAATGGAGAGTCGAATGTCTAGCGAAGCTAAGATCAAAGACCCCCACGAAGCCTCCTCGACCGACAACGATAATCATGCTCTCAACCGTCGCAACCTTTTGCTCGGCACGTCTACGCTGGTCGCAGCCGCCTCGCTAACCTCCAGTGCGATTGCCCAGGCTCAGAAGACGGCCCCAGGGTCAACGGCGCCTGCTGCAGCGCCCTCAGGAAAAAAGCCCAACATTCTCGTCATATTTGGCGACGACATCGGCCAGACCAACCTGAGCACTTACTCGTTCGGCCTGATGGGCTATACGACCCCTAACATAGACCGCATCGCCGACGAAGGTATGAAGTTCACGGACTACTACGCCGAGCAAAGCTGTACGGCGGGCCGTTCAACCTTCATCACTGGGCAATGTACCCTGCGCACTGGCCTATCCAAGGTCGGCATACCGGGCGCAAAAGTTGGTTTGCAGCCACGTGATGCAACGATCGCCGAGTTGCTTAAGCCGCTGGGCTACTCCACCGGCCAGTTCGGCAAAAATCACCTCGGCGACCGCGACGAGTTTCTGCCGACCAATCACGGCTTCGATGAGTTCTTCGGCAATCTCTATCATCTCAACGCAGAAGAGGAACCTGAGGCGCGCACCTATCCGACTGATCCCGAATACAAGAAGAAATTCGGTCCGCGCGGGGTCATCAAGTCCTTTGCTGATGGTAGAATTGAAGATAGCGGTCCATTGACCAGGAAGCGGATGGAAACCATCGACGATGAAACTTCCGCTGCCGCCGTCGACTTTATCCAGCGGCAAGCCAAGGCCAGTAAGCCGTTCTTCTGCTGGTATAACTCGACCCGCATGCATTTCCGCACCCATGTGCGTGACAGCCATCGTGGTCCTCCAGGTGTGACAGCTCGAACCGAGTACGCCGATGGCATGATCGAACATGACGCGGTGATTGGTACAATTCTAAAAGCGCTGGACGATCTCGGCATTACTAACGACACCATCGTGATCTACACCACAGACAACGGCCCGCACCAGAACTCCTGGCCGGACGCCGGAACAACACCCTTCCGCAGCGAGAAGAACACCAATTGGGAAGGCGCGTTCCGCGTACCCTGCACGATCCGCTGGCCCGGTCACATCAAGGCGGGTTCAAGATCGAACGAAATAATCAGCGGACTGGACTGGATGCCGACTCTATTGGCGGCTGCGGGAGAGCCAGATATCAAGGAAAAGCTACTCAAGGGTCATCAGGCCGGAACCAAGACATTCAAGGTCCATCTCGATGGCTATAACCAACTGCCGTATTTGACGGGGCAACAGCCGAAGGGTGCGAGAGACCGTTTCGTGTATTTCAACGATGATGCCGATATCGTTGCTGCGCGCTATGAGAATTGGAAGATGGTGTTCGAGGAGCAACGTGCTACGGGCACCATGCGCATTTGGGCGGAGCCATTTACCAAGCTGCGTCTGCCCAAAATGTTCGACCTCCGGTCCGATCCCTATGAGAGGGCGGACATAACGTCTAATACCTACTACGATTGGTTTCTGTCGAACGACGGAATCATGTACGGCATGCTGGCCGGGGTGGGCGAGTTCCTACAAACGTTCAAGGAGTTTCCTCCCAGCCAGCGGCCGCAGAGCTTCAGCATCGACCAAATGGTTGACAAGTTGCACAGGACACTCGAGGCGGGAACGCAGTGACTTAGGGTCGCACAGTCAAACGTCCGCCCATGCCGAGCGCTTGTCGATGCCAAAGCGGAAGTCACCTGAGCCGTCGGCGGCTTCCGTTTTGAGCATATGGACCAGTAGCAGACATTGAATCTTGGCCAGCGCCTGAACTGGAGCCCGCGACCAGCTTGGGCGCAACCGACCCCTGTGCTCTATTATTTTGTAATCACCCGGCTCACTGCGGGCGGAGGTGCTGATGCGGGTGAGATGACAAATGTCAGCCATGTGTTCCAGCCGGACGGCCGATCCGAGGCACCAAATTCCGCGTAGCCCTTGAGATTGATGTAGCCTTGAAGGGTCTGGCTAAGAGGGAAGACGTAGCCAAACTGGGGCCCGATGCCGAACACCTGCGATCGGAAGCAACCGACACGGTCGCCTGAGCCGCTGTCGCAACCGATTTCTTTGTAGGCATAGCCGACCAGACCCACCTGAACCTGCTTGGTCAGAAATTGAGAAGCGCCCCAATCGAAATGCAAATCGACGCCACTCTGATACTGAGTTGCCGTGTTTTTGAAATTATAGGTAAACCCAAGCACACCTGAGAACTCGTGGCCGGTTGCCGGATTAAAGTAAGTGTAGCCACCGCCAGCGTCGATCACACCGTGCCCGAGACCTACGTTCGACAAGCGGTTGGATTGGTAAGCTCCAACTGGTATGTCGCCAGTAATGTATGTCATGTAGTTGTTGACGCCGGCATTCCACCGTAATGCGAATTGCGGGATCAGATCGCCAAAACCCCATGTCGTATCGCTGAAGCTGTCAGATCGGAAGAACGGGATGCTACCGCCGCCCGGTCCCGTGAGGTTGCCAGACAATTGGCCTGCCAGAGTGGTGCTAACGACGCCGTATGCAGCTAGGAGCGATGCGGAGGCTTGGCCCCCGAGCACCGGCGTTGCGAAGACATAAGTCGGAATGACAAATCCAAGATCTCCGGTAGCGTTGACGCTCGCGTTCAGACGCGCTGATAAATTTGCTGGGACCTGACCAATTTGAATTTCTCGGGCCAAGGCAACGTTGCCGCCTGCCGACACCGACGTATGATAATAGACATTGGCCAGCGACCAACCCGGTTGCTGAGGAGTGGCTGCGAGGCTTCCAAAGAAACCGGGGACCCAGAAACTTATGCCGGATTCATCGGCCAGCGCGCATTGGGCAAAGAGAACCGTCGCAGACAACAAGACGCTTGCCGCAAGACGGCATCTGCCTCGATCGGATGAGATTTGCTTCGCGACTTTCGTCATCACGCGCTCATCGCTTTGTTGGCGGCATCATTACCCCACGAAGAATATCGTAAGCAGGATCAGGCGGGGGGCAACGCAAAATCCGACGGGCACGGTTTGCCGATAAAAATTCTTGAATGGTGCGACTGGGAAGCCACAGCGGCGATTGATGACCCGTTCAGCAATTTCAGGGCCGCGAAACGTCAAGCTTCTTGGATCAATCACGCAAAGACACGTGCGGTCGACAAAAGATCGAGAGCATTGGGTGGCACGGTGGGGCAGACCCCGCCGCCAAATCATAGTTGGCAGCGCGCCGAGCAACTATATCGGCGAGGTCGCCCAACTGTGCCGGATGTCAGCTCTTGCTGCGATGTCCGAACGCGCCATGGCGACCGGCGCCGGACGCAAAACGGCTGGCGCCGGATAGCGTTTCGCCGGAGGCGATCACCTCAAGCCCGCCGCGCATTTCGTTGGCAATCGCCTCTTCCTCGGGAAGGTCCCATTGCCGCAGCGCCGAGAGGCGTCGGCGCGCAGACAGTTCTGCGGGAAGCTTGCGATCTCCTTGGCCAATGCGATCGCCTGCGCGCGAGTCTCGCCCTTCGGCACCAGGCGGTTGGCAAGACCCATGCGCAGCGCCTCCGGACCGCCGACCGGACGTCCGGTCAGGATGAGGTCGGTCGCCTGCGAGTGGCCGATCAATCGCGGCAAGCGAATGGTGCCGAGATCAATCAGCGGCACGCCGAAGCGGCGGCAGAAGATGCCGAACGTGGCGTCCTCGGCAACCACGCGCATGTCGGCCCATAACGCGAGCTCCATGCCGCCGGCCACCGCAAAACCCTCGACTGCCGCGATCACCGGTTTTGAAATCCGCAAGCGGCTCGGTCCCATCGGTGCGATCGAGTCGTGGCCGCCGATTTCGCGCTTCTTGTTGGGATCACCGGCCGCTACCGCCTTGAGGTCCGCGCCTGCGCAGAAGTAACCGCCGGTGCCGGTGAACACCGCGACCGAAGCCTCGCTGTCGGCATCGAATGCGCGGAACGCGTCGTACAGTTTGCGCGCGGTGGCCCCGTCGACGGCATTGCGACAATGCGGGCGGTTGATGGAGACGATGGTGATGGGTCCATCGCGTTCGATCAGCACAGTATCGGCTTCGGACATGTCGGTGCTCCCCGCGGTTCACAAACCAGCGATACAGTATCGCACTTGAGTCGAGGCGATAGCCCCGGCTGCGAGCTCGGGCCGGCCTGTTATGCTCTGTTGGCGTTCCCGGCTAAGAATTCCTTCAACAGCCCCTCAAACCAGATCGGGTCTTCGATTTCGGGAAAATGCCCGACGCCTTCGCGCTCGATATATTGGGCGTGCGGCGCGATGTTCAGCAGAGAGCGCTTGTCGCTCTTGCGATGCGAGCGATCGTTCATTCCCCAGACCGCGAGGGTGGGTTTCGAAAAAGCTGGAAATGAGGGCTGCTCGACCTCAGGTCCAAACCAGCCCTGGATCAACGACGCCAGACAAAAATTTCCGCCGTGTGAGAAGCAATCGCAGGATTGCTTCAGGAAAGTTTCGGCTCGCTCCGGCTGCCCCAGTGCATTTGGATACCAAACCTTCGCCGCCGTCGGCCGGATTCGGTACATGAGGTGCTTGGCCGAGATAAGGTTTCGCGAGATCGCCGGTGGGATCGACGATCTTGCCTGTCCAGATCCGGGTCTGGTCCCAGTCCAGCACCTGCATCAGCACCAGATGGCTAACCAGTTCGGGACGCGCCGCTGCAATCAGTGCGCACGGGTAAACGTTTGTGCAGGTGGGACAGCAGGACGTAAGGCCCCGTCCCAAGTTTTGCCAGCAGATCCGCAATCGCATTCACGAAGGAGCTGATCGTGAAGTCGAAGCCCGGGTTGGGGGTAGAGAACCCGAAGCCCGGCGGGTCGATGGCGACGACGCGCGTCCACTTGGACAGTCGATCGAATATCGGGTCGTGATGTTCGAGGGCATTCGGTCCGTCGGCAAAGAACACCACGGTCGGCCCGCTTGTGCCGCCCTCACGAACCCGAAAACAGACTGTTTCGGTCTGGACATAGCGAACGCCTGGTCGCGAGGACCGGCCCCATTCGCTCAGCCTGGCCGATTGAACGGGTGACAATGGGTGGGTGTCGAGGAACTCTGGCTTCATCCGGTTCCCATAGAACACCATGGTACCAGGTTCAAGCGATTAGCCTGGGGGCCGAAATCTTCCGTCCGCTTCAGCCGTTTGGCCGGACAGTCCAGCCGTGATCCTCATAAGCCCATTGAGTGACGGATGTGCTGCAGAATTGCCAAGGCAGCCTCGATGTGTTGCCCGCCGTCGAACTTGCGGTCGAGCAACGCAGCGATGCTGAGGCCGACCGTGGCGTTGACGATGCCTTTGATCATCGAAACAGGTTGGCACCGGCCTCCTAAAAAGAATTTAAGCCTTCGTCCTAAAAACGAAAAACCCCGACATCAAGCCGGGGCCGTCCGTGATGCCGCAACGTACATCCGGCTGCGACGATCAATTGAGAAGTAGCATACCATTCATGATAAAACTGTGACGCGAACGCGGTTTATGGCGGGCTATCCCCGCAGCGCGCGCGGTGATGGCTGCGGAACCGCAACACGCTCACGCCGGTAGTTTGAGATCAAAGCCTGTGATGCGGCGATAGGCTTCGAGATAGCGTTGGCTGGTCGCTTGCACGACGTTTGCCGGCAATAGCGGCGGTGGCGCTTCGCCGTTCCAGCGGCCGGCGCGGCGCTCGGCATCGAGGTAATCGCGCAGCGGTTGCTTGTCGAAGCTCGGTTGCGGCTGGCCGGGCTTGTAGAGGTCGCTCGCCCAGAATCGCGAACTGTCGGGGGTCATCACCTCGTCGATCAAGATGATTCGGCCGTCGCGATCGCGGCCGAACTCGAACTTCGTGTCGGCGATGATGATGCCCTGGTCGCGGCTGATTTTCTCGCCAAGTGTATAGATCGAGCGCGCCATGCTCTCCAGCGTGTAGGCGACTTCCTCTCCGACGACCTCGCGCATCCGCGCAATCGTGATGTTCTCGTCATGGCCGGTTTCGGCCTTGGTGGCGGGGCTGAAGATCGCAGGATCGAGCTTGTCGCTTTCGAGCAGGCCGAGCGGCAGCTTCTCGCCGGCCAACGTGCCATGTTGGGAGTATTCCTTCCAGGCCGAGCCCGAGATGTAGCCGCGGATCACGCACTCGACCGGAAACACGCTGGTGCGGCGGCACAGCATCGCGCGCCCGACGATGTCGGCGCGATGCGGCTTCAGCGCCGGCACCTGCTCGATGATCTACATCCGCGTCGGCGCTGATCATGTGATGCGGCACCACGCCTTCGAGCTGATCGAACCAGAAGGCGCTGATCTGGGTCAGCACCGCACCCTTCATCGGGATGGTCTCGGCCATCACGACGTCGAACGCGCTGATGCGGTCGGTGGTCGATCAGCAGCACGCGGTCGTCGCCGACGGCGTAGATATCGCGGACCTTGCCGCGCCCGATCCGGGGCAAGGGCAAATCGCTGGCGAGCATGGCGGTCATCGGTCAGGCTTTCGAAGGCGCGGCGAGCTCAATGCGCGGCGCGCGCGAATGGCGGCAGCCGAATGCAGATAGCTTACTCCGGCAGCGGAATGAACTCATGTTCGCCGGGAACGGCGCTGAAGCGGCCGGTTTTCCAGTCCTGTTTGGCCTGTTCGATCCGCTCCTTGCTGGAGGAGACGAAATTCCACCAGATATGGCGCGGCCCTTCCAGCGCATCGCCGCCGAGAAACATCATCCGCGTCGGCTTGACCGCCTTCACCGTGATGCGGTCGCCCGGACGGAAGATCAGCAGGCGCGGTCCCTCGTAGCGCTCGCTCGCGATCTCGACCTCGCCATCGACCAGATAGATCGCGCGCTCCTCGTGATCGGGGTCGAGCGGCACGCTGGTGCCGGCATCCGCCGTCACCTCGGTATAGAACCACGGCGATACCATCGTTACCGGCGAGGATATGCCGAACGACTTGCCTGCGATCACGCGCGCGGTAAAGCCACGTTCGACGATCGATCGGCAGATCGCCGGCCGCGTAATGCTGAAAGGACGGCGCGATTTCCTCCGAACCGGCCGGCAGCGCGATCCAGCTCTGCAGCCCCAGCATCTTCTGCCCGTCCCTGCGCTGCACATCGGGCGTTCGCTCGGAATGGGCGATGCCGCGACCGGCGGTCATCAGGTTCATCGCGCCGGGCTGGATCTCCTGGATGTTGCCCTCGCTGTCGCGATGCATGATGCTGCCGTCGAACAGATAGCGTGACGGTGGCAAGCCCGATATGCGGATGCGGCCGCACGTCCATGCCCTTGCCGGACGATGAATTGCACCGGCCCGAAATGATCGAAGAAAATGAACGGGCCGACCATCTGCCGCCTGCCATGCGGCAGCGCGCGGCGGACCTCAAAGCCATCGCCGAGGTCGCGGGTGCGCGGCACGATGACGAGTTCCAGCGCGTCGCAGGATTTGGCATCGCCGAGCACGGGATCGTTGGAGGGGAGCCAGCTCATGGAGCGCCTCCTGAGTTTTGCCGATGATAGCAGCTGCCCGGTTGCGCTCAAGCAGTCCATGCATCGCCCGCTTGCTTGCGCTCCTCGCGATGTCGGCGGTAACAATGGACAGGAAAACAAGGCGAGTGAAACCAATGACCCCTCCTGCTAAGCCCGGCGCCACGCTTGCGTACATCGATGGTCCGGTCATCGAGACCGAGCGCCTGATATTGCGGCAATGGCGCGGCGCGGATGTCGCCGCGAACACCGCGATGCTGGCGGACGCCGGGACGGCCGGTTCATCACGGCCGACGGCAAGCCCGTTACCAGCGAGCTGAACGGATGGCGCAACGCAGCTATCATGGCCGGGCACTGGGTGCTCCACGGCTCAGGCATGTTCGTGGTCGAGGAGAAATCGTCCGGCAAGTTCGCGGGCGAGTAGGTCCGTGGTTTCCACCGAGCTGGCCGGGGTTTGAAGTCGGCTGGGGTATCGCCAAGGAATTTCGCGGCAAGGGCTACGCGGTCGAAGCGGCGCGGGCGTCGATCGACTGGGTGTTCGCAACTTTCGAGCTCGACCGTGTCATCCATTGCATCGATCGCGAGAATTTACGCCTCCCAGGGAGTCGCGCGGCGGTTGGGGGCGGAGAAGCAAGGCGAGGTCGATTTGTTCGGCCATCTCGCGGATATCTGGGTGACGGAGCGCAAGTCATGGCGGACCCGTCCGCAAATTGAACCGCGGCCGATCTGCACTAGAATCATCGGATGCGCATCTGAATGCGCGGGCTGGATCGGAACTGATGCTGCTTTCCACCCTCGATATCGCCTTGCGCGGCGCCACGGTGGCGCTGCTGCTGGTGCTTGCGGCGTCGCTGGTTCGCGGTTTCGGGAGCGTGCTCGCCGGCCGGCTGGCGGCGGCCTTTGCGTTGGGTTCGGCGGCGCATGCCGCTGAGCTACTCGCATCGGCTCACATGCCGGTCTCGACCGCGCATGCGCCGTTGATCGCGCTGTCGACCGGCAACGTCGTGGTGTTCTGGCTGTTCACCCGGGCGCTGTTCGACGACGCCTTCAAGTTGCGCTGCGTGGCATGCGCTGGCCTGGGCGGCGGTCGCCGCGTTCAGCTTCGTCAATTGCATGTGGATCGCGCCGGCCGCGGCCGGCAGTCGTGCGGATATCCATCATCGCGATCAACCTGCTGGCGCTCGGCTTCATTGCGCTGGCGGTCATGCAGACCATCACGTCGTGGTCCGCCGATCTGGTCGAGCGGCCGCCGCCGCGTCCGCGTCTTCATCGTCGGCGCGGCGGCGCTGTATGGCGGCATGAATGCCGTGCTGCAGATCTCGTGTCGTCGGCGGCGGAGCGCCGAGATCGCCAATACGGCGAATTCCGCCGTGCTGGCCGGCATCGTGGCGGCGATCTGCTATCGCGATGATGCGCGTCGACGGCGCCGATCTGTTTCCGGCCGCGCCGGAGCTTGCACCGCCGGCATGGCCGGCGTCTCGACGGTTGCCGAGGAATTCGCGCCGATCAAAAACTGGTCGACGCGCTGATGCGGCTGATGGCCGATGAGCGGATCTACCGTCACGACAATATCACCATCGGCACGCTGGCGACCAGGCTCGGGGTCCCCGAATACCGGTTGCGGCGGCTGATCAACCAGCGGCTCGGCTATCGCAATTTCAATGTCTTCCTCAACAACCACCGGATCGAGGAGGCCAAGGCCGCGCTCGCCGATCCGACGCCAGGCCGAAGTCCCCGTCATCACCATCGCGATGGACGCCGGCTTCCAGTCGCTCGGGCCGTTCAACCGCGCCTTCAAGGCGACCACGGGCGTCACGCCGAGCGAATATCGCCGCCTCAAGGCGACGCGCCGCCTGAGCCGTAGTCCATTGTAATATACTCATCTATTTCGGAATCGGCGAGGCCGTTCCAGGTTTCGGCGACGGCGATTTCCAAATCCGGCGAGCCGCAGCCGGCGCATTCGCGATCATGGCCGGCACGCGCTGATGCGTCATGCCGGAGGCCACCGATGACCCGACGAAATCTGCATTCTCATTCTTGCCACCACGACCGCGCTCAGCGCGCTGGCGCTGTCGGCTGCGCGCGCCCGCGACGTGCCAAAGGTCGCGACCGGCTTCGTCGCCAATATCCTCTGTTCGGAGACCTTCGTCTCCGGCCAGGACCGGAGCGGATCTTCGCCGAGACGACCGCGGCGATGCCGGGCGCCGGCCTGATCACCTGGGCGCTCAATTACAGGGTCGACCGCGCGCGCAAGGATGTCACGGTGACGCTGCTCGGCTTCGGCAGGAGCCACGCCGTCTATCGCGAGGACCTCGGCTGCTATCTCGATCACGGCGATCCCGTCGCCGATATCACGCTGCCGGCCGACGACAGAAGCCGCAGCCGGCGCTGTTGCCGGAGATCGCGGGAGCCTGCCGTGGTCGCGCCGGCGAAGCCGCAATTGCCGCCGCGCTCGATCGCGCCTTCGCCGAGCCCGAGCGCCGCCGTTCCGCCACACCAGGGCAGTCGTGGTGGTCAAGGACGGCCGTGTCGTCGCCGAGCGCTATGCCGACGGCTACGGCATCGACACGCCGATGCTCGGTTTCTCCGCGACCAAGTCGGTGATCTCGGCGCTGACCGGCATTCTCGTGCGCAAGGGCGCGCTCACGCTCGACCAGCCCGCGCCGGTTGCGGCGTGGCAAAGCGCCGACGATCCGCGGCATGCGATCACGGTCGATCATCTGCTGCGTCACACCGCGGGGCTTGCGCTCGGCAGTTCGCTCGCAGGCCTCGCTCGGCTCCGCGCTGGAGCCGGTCAACCGCATGAAATTCATGGAATCCGACATGGCCGCCTATGCCGAAAGCATCCCGCTGGCGACGCCGCCGGGCACCGCGTGGAATTACAACGACGGCAACACCATCATTCTCTCGCACCTGATCCGCAACGCGGCCGGCGGCAGCGCCGCCGATGTGCTGCGTTTCGCGCGGCAGGAATTGTTCGCTCCGCTCGGCATGCACAACGTGACGATCGAGTTCGATGCCTCCGGCAATCCGGAAGGATCGAGCCAGATGCTGGCGACCGCGCGCGACTGGGCGCGGTTCGGCATGCTCTATCTCAACGACGGCGTGGTCGGGGGAAAGCGCATCCTGCCCGAGGGCTGGGTGAAATATTCGGCCTCGCCGACGCCGAATGCCTGGGTCGGCCATGGCGCGGGCTTCTGGACCAATCTCGGCGACAGTTTTGGCGCGACCTACCGGACCGAGCACGGCAGGCCGCGCGATGCCTTCTTCGCCAAGGGCACGATCGGGCAATACGTCATCATCATGCCCTCGGAACGGCTGGTGATCGTCCGGCTCGGCCGGTCGCCGAACTGGCCGCCGGAAGCCGACGGCGTGTTCCATCTCGTCAGCGACGTCGTCGCGGCGACCGGCGACAAAGCGAAACTCGCCGGCAGCTGATTGAAGGCCGCAGACTCTACTGCCGCCCGAGCTGCGTCGCCTGTCTCGACGCGATCGAAGCGCTCGAGCGACAGGATCGCATCCGCCAACTGATCGGCGCGCCCGTTGCAGCACCGGGCGGGCCAGCGTCAGAAACTTCTGCTGCATCGCCTGCGCGTCCGGAAACGAATTCGGCTCGCCGGAGGGATCGGCATAAAGCCGCTCATGCACGCCGTCGTCGGTGGTGATCGAGACGCGGGCGCCGAACGGATGGGTGCGGCCGATCTCGAGCCGGTCGTCCTGCACCACGTCGAACCTGTCGGCGAGCGCATCGATCGCGGCGTCGCCGAGCCGCCGTAGTCGTCCCAGCCGAAGCGGCCCTGGTCGAGCGCCACCGCGCCGGTGAAGAACATCGAGAACTGCCCGCCGACGATCGATGTCGGATGCCGCTTGGTGGCGGCATCGCCGGTCAGCGTGATGCCGTTGCGGTGCAGGCCGATCTCGACCCGCTTGATCTGGTCGGGCGTCAGATTGTGCTCGCGGCGCATCGCGATCAGCGCGTCGAGCGCGGCATGGGTGTAGCGGCAGCTCGGATAGGGCTTGACGCCGATCTTCATGGTCTCGTAGGTCTTGCCGAGGCCGGCGATCGCCTTGTCCGGATGCGCGTTGTCGCTGTAGCCGACCAACAGCCCGTGCTTGCCCTCGACCGATTCGGTCGAGCCGACGAAATCGTTGCGCGCCAGGGTTGCGGCGATCACGCCGTTCATGGCGGCGGCGCCGACCTGGTAGCGCTTGTTCCAGGCGCCGTTGACCAGGAATTGCAGCGAGCCCGCGGCCTGGCTGCCGGAGACGCCGAAGGCCGCGATGATCTGCTCCTTCGACAGGCCCGAACAGTTTTCCCGCCGCCGCCGCCGCGCCATAGGTGCCCGCGGTCGCGGTCGGATGAAAGCCGCGCGCATAATGCGAGGTGGGATCGAGCGCGTTGCCGAGCCGGCAGCACACCTCATAGCCGGCGACGATGGCGGTCAGCACCTCGCGGCCCGGAGGCGCCGACCATCTCGCCGACCGCAAACGCGGCCGGCACCACGGGCGCGCTCGGATGCAGCGAGGAATCCGCATGGGTGTCGTCGAAATCCAGCGAGTGGCCGAGCGCGCCGTTGAGCAGCGCCGCGACCGCCGGGTGTCCAGGTCCTGGTGTCGCCGAACACGGTGGAGTCGCCCTTGCCGTCCAGCGCGAGCGATTCCAGCATCTTCAGCAGCGATGGCGTGGATTCCGCGTCGCGCCGGGCGCGGATCGCGCTGCCGAGAAAATCCAGCGTCAGCACCTTGGCGCGCTCCAGCACCTCGCGGCGGAATATCGTCGAATTTCAGGTCGGCGACATAGGCGGCAAGCGTTGCGGTTTCATGGGCCATCGTGTTTCCTCGTTTTGACGCGCAGGGTAGGCGGGCTGATTTGCGCGTTTCAAGCCGCCTGCGGGCGGCGGGCAGCAGCCATGCTCAGCGCCGTTTGAAATAACGTCTGTAATGTCTCGTCGGTAATATCCGGGAGCGGACGCATGATCGCATCTTCTCAAGGGACTGTTCGGCTTCGCTTGCGGGCCCGCAAGGCGCAATTGGCGCTGGCCGTCAGGATCACCGTGGCGGCCGTCGCTCGCCTCGCGATCGCGCAGCGCGTTGCATCTGATGTTGCCGCTGTGGGCGGTGCTGACGTCGCTGATCGTGACCCAGATGAGCGTCGGCCGATCGCTGAAGGCGACCCGCGATTACATGTTCGGGACGATCGGCGGCGCGATCTATGGCGGCGCCATCGCGGTGCTGATCCCGCATTCCGGCGAGGTGGACTGCTGGCGCTGCTGGTGCTGGCGGTCGCGCCGCTGGCCTTCATCGCCGCCATCAATCCGAGCCTGAATGCCGCCACCGTCACCGCCGTGATCGTGCTGCTGGTCCCGACGATGCAGCCACGCCAACCCGCTCGCTTCGGCGATCGATCGCGTCATCGAGGTCACGGTCGGCGCGCTCACCGGGCTTCTGGTGTCGTTTCTGGTGCTGCCGTCGCGGGCGCATCAGCCAGATCCGCGCCAGCGCGGCGCGGCTGCTCGAACTGCTCGCGGCCGCGCTGTCGGAATTGCTGGCGGGCCTGACGCGCGGCCTCGACAACGACGCGCTGCACCGGATCCAGGACGGCATCGGCAAGCGCGATCGGCGATCTGAATGCGACCGGCGCGGAGGCCGAGCGCGAGCGCGCGGCGCATCTGTCGTCCGGCTCCCGACACCGGGCCGTTGCTGCGGACCATCCTGCGGCTGCGCCATGACGTGGTGATGATCGGGCGGGCCAGCGTGGTGCCGCTGCCGGCGAATTTGCAGGCGCGGCTGGCGGCGCCGCTGGCGGATGTCAGCGAGGCCATCGTCGGCTATCTGCGCTCCGTCGCCGCGCTCGTTGCGCAGCGGCGCCGGTGCCGTCGGAGATCGCAGCCGGTCGATGAGGCGCTGCAGGCCTATGCGCGCCGAAGTCGCCGCGTTGCGCAGCGAAGGCCTGATCCGCGGCCTGCCCGGCGATGTGGCCGAGCGCTTCTTCGCGCTGGGATTTTCGCTGGAGCAGATGCGGCAGAATCTGAAGCGATCTCGAGCGCGCTGCATCGCGGAATGGTCCGAGACGCCGCCGGCGGTCAAGCCGGCACGATGCGAAGCAGCTGGATCACGCGGCGCTCTTTGGTTTCAGCTCGCGACCTGCCGCAGCAAGCGCGGGCGCGATCAGCCGGTGAAACGGCAGGATGATTGCGAGATAGGTCCGGCCGAGCCAATTATGCGTCCGCACCAGCGTGGTCACGGTGACATGCTGGCCGGCGGCGCGGCAGGTCGCGACATCCACGACGACGCGAAAATCCAGGTGGCTGTCGTTGAATCCGGCGACCAGCCGGTCCGGCGTCTCGCTCAGGACCGGAAATATTCCGATCATGCCGCGGGGCCGGCTCGCCTGGCGCCCGATGTCTTGAGGCCGAACGGCGCGACCAGATCATATTGCGCAAGTGCGACCAGCGCTTGCACCCATCGCGGCTGCCGCGCAATCATGCGCTTCGGCGGCGTGTCGCGCATCCAGCGCGTGGCCGTCGAGGGCGACGCGGAAGGCGTCGGCGAACTGCGCGCCGGCCAGCAGCGCGCCGGTCTCGAGCCTCGGGTGCGACTTCGTTGACTTTCATGGCGGCGAGATCCTGCTCGCCAGCCGCCGGAAGCGCAAGACCAGAAGCACGGCATAGACCGCGTGCCGAACGACAGCCCGATCCAGACCCCGACCGCGCCGAGCTGCGTCCGGAAAGGCGAGCACCGCAGGCCGCAGGTGAAGCCGACCAGCCAGTAGCTGATCGCGGCGAACAGCAGCGGCATCCGCGTGTCGTTCATGCCGCGCAGCGCGCCGGCGACGACGGTCTGCAGGCCGTCGGCGATGAAGAACGTCGAGCCGACCAGCAACAGGTGCGGCGGCGAGTTCGACGGCGCTCGCGGCGTCGGCTGGTCGCGCCAAGGAAAACCTTGCGCGATGGCAAAGCGGCCGAGGATCACCGCCGAGCGTCAGCGCGGCCATGCCAGGACGATGCCGAGCAGCATGGCGCGACAAGCCCGGCGCGCCGGACTGCCGCTGCATCGTTGCGGCCGGCGGCGTGGCCGACCCGCACCGTCGCCGCCATGCGCGATGCCGAACGGGCACCATGAACAGGATGGCCGCGACCTGCAGCGCGATCTGGTGCGCGGCGAGCGCCGTGGTGCTGATCAGGCCCATCAGCAGCGCCGCCGCGGAGAACAGGCCATATTCCATCAGGAACGCGATCGAGATCGGCGCGCCGATGACGACGAGCTGGCGCATCAGCTGCCCAGTCGATGCGCCAGAGATGCCCGAGCACGTGATATTTCCGGAACGGCCGGCGGCGGGTGGCGAACCACAGCCCGGCCAGGAACGATGCCGACATTGACGATCGAGGTCGCAAGCCCCGCGCCGAACAGGCCGAGCCGCGGCAGTCCCCACTCGCCGTAGATCAACAGATAGACCAGCAGCGCATTGGCCGGGATCGCGGCGAGCGTGATCCACAGTATCGGCTCGGGCCGGTTGACCGCGCCCATGAAGCCGCGGATCGCGATGAACCATAGCGCCGGCATGACGCCCCAGGCCAGGCCGAACAGATATTGCTGCGCGAGCCGCGCAGGCATCGGCGCCTGGCCGAGCGCCAGCAGGATCTGCTCGCCGCGCAGCGGAAACGCCATCATCGGCAGCGAAATCAACAGCGCGGCCCACAGGCCGACGCGAAGCGCCCGCCGCACCATGCGCGGATTGCGCGCGCCGAACGCCTGCGCGGCCAGCGGCGCCACCGCCGACACCAGGCCCATGCCGAAGGTGAAGCTGACGAAATACACGGTGCCCGCCAGCGCCGCGGCGGCGACCGCCTCGCTCGCCGAGGCGCCCGATCAAGGCGAGATCGGTGGTCATCATCGCGATCTGCCCGAGCTGCGTCAGCGCCATCGGCACGGCCAGCTTGAGCGTCTCGCCGAGCTCGAGGGCGAGGTGACTGGCCGGCCGCCGTTCGCAGCGTGCGCCGACGAGGGGCCTCTCTTCGATCTTTTCAAGCGAGCTCATCGGATGTCGCTAGCATCGCGCAGAGGCCAAAAATGGCCGTTGTCGCTGCGACCGATTGGCATCCGCCACCGTCGCTCCGGCACCCGGGTGATCTTGGCGCCGAGCGCGTTGAGGCGTTCCTCGATGCGCTCGTAGCCGCGCTCGATCTGGTCGGCATTGTTGATGGTCGAGGTGCCCTCGGCGCACACCGCCGCCAGCAGCATGGCCATGCCGGCGCGGATGTCGGGAGATGTCATCGGCGCGCCGCGCAGCCGGCTGGGGCCGGCCACGATCGCCCGATGCGGATCGCACAGCACGATGCGGGCGCCCATCGAGATCAGCTTGTCGACAAAGAACATCCGCGATTCGAACATCTTCTCGAACATCAGGATGACGCCGTCGCATTGGGTCGCGGTGACGATCGCAATCGACATCAGGTCGGCCGGGAAAGCCGGCCACGGCTGGTCCTCCAGTTTCGGCACATGGCCGCCGAAATCGTCCTGGATCTTCATGGTCTGGTCGGACGGGCACGATCGAGGTCCTCGCCATCGACGCCGCAGACGATGCCGAGCCGCTCAAAACCCATCCGGATCGAGCGCAGATGCTCGACGCCGGCGCGCGCGATGCGCAGCGGCGAGCGAGTCACCGCGGCAAGCCCGATCAGTGAGCCGACCTCGATATGGTCGGGCTGGATGGCATAGCTGGCCCCGCCCAGCGTCGCCGGTCCGTGGATCACCATGGTGTTGGTGCCGATGCCTTCGATGCTGGCGCCGAGCGCGACCAGGAAATGCGCGAGGTCCTGCACATGCGGCTCGGACGCGACGTTGCGCAGATAGGTGGTGCCGTGCGCCGCCACGGCGGCGACCAGCGCGTTTTCCGTAGCGGTCACGCTGGGCTCGTCGAGGAAAACGTCGGCGCCCTGAAGGCGTCGGCGCGGAACTCCAGCCGGTCGGTCGCGGCGACGGTGGCCCCGAGTTGCTCGAAGCGCCAGAAAATGCGTGTCGAGCCGCCGCCGACCGATGACGTCGCCGCCCGGCGGCGGCAGCACCACCTCGCCGCAGCGGGCGAACAGGGGCCCTGCAAGCAGGATCGAGGCGCGGATGCGCGCGCACAGTTCCGCGTCGAGATCGGCGGCGCGAATGGTCTTGGCGTGAATCGCCAGCGTGTTAGCGCCCGCGCCATTCGGCCGACGCGCCGACCGAGCGGATCAGCTCGACCAGCGTCTCGGTATCGCGAATCCGCGGAACGTTTTCCAGCGCAACCGGATGTTCGGTCAACAGCGCGGCCGCGATGATCGGCAGCGCGGCAGTTCTTGTTGCCGGACGGCTCGATGGTGCCCGCGAGCCGGTGGCCGCCCTCAACGATGTACTGAATGGGCGGCACAGGATCCGGTCTCCGAAGCTCGCGAGCCATTGTGGCAACCTCTCACAACACTTCGGCAAGAACGGGGAGCCCTGTCAAACCTGGGCCATTCACTGCCGGCTATTTCGATCTGGAGTTCATGACGGCAACCGTCAGAGCAAGTTCAATCGCGCAAGCCTTACGCCTTACACGTCGACGTTGGCGCTCAGCGAATTCTCCTGGATGAATTCGCGGCGCGGCTCCACCACGTCGCCCATCAGCTTGGTGAAGATATCGTCGGCCTCGTCGACCTCCTTGATCTTCACCTGAAGCAGCGAGCGCTCGTTCGGTGTCGAGCGTGGTCTCCCAGAGCTGTTCCGGGTTCATTTCGCCGAGACCTTTGTATCGCTGTTGCGTCACGCCCTTGCGGCCGGCATCGGTGACGGCCTCAAACAGGCTGACCGGGCCGTGAATGGCGACTTCCGGTATCCTTTCGGCGCATCACGCCCGGCCGCGCGATAGGCTTCCTGCAGCCTGGCGCGCGTACTCGTCGAGCTTGCGCGCATCGGCCGATCCGAAAAACGCGGTGTCGATGACGGCAGCCTCTTTAACGCCGCGCACGGTGCGCTCGAAAAAGAATCCCTCGCCTTCAACGAAACGTCCGGTCCAGCCGCGTTCGACCTCTTCGGCCGTCGCGTCAAGCCGCCGGGCAATATACTCGACGGCAGCGTCGGCGGTGCTGGGGTCGCCGAATATCTCCGGCCGCAACACTCCGGCGATCGCCGCCTGTTCGATGACATTGCGATTATAGCGGCTGTGCAGGTTGCGGAGCACGCTGCGGATGATGCGCGCATCGTCCACCAGCGTTCGCAGGTCGCGGCCGGAGCGGTCTTCGCCGGAGGCCGGCTTGAACACGCAATCGTCGAGCCCGGTGTCGATCAGGTAATCTTCCAGCGCCCGCTCGTCTTTCAGGTATTGCTCGGACTTGCCGCGCGTCACCTTGTAGAGCGGCGGCTGCGCAATATAGAGATAGCCGCGATCGATCAGCTCGCGCATCTGCCGGTAAAGAACGTCAACAGCAGCGTGCGGATATGAGCACCGTCCACGTCGGCGTCGGTCATTACGATGATCTTGTGGTAGCGCAGCTTGTCGACGCTAACTCGTCCCGGATGCCGGTGCCGAGGGCCGTGATCAGTATGCCGATCTGCTCGGAGGACAGCATCTTGTCGGGGCGCACCCGCTCGACGTTGAGGATTTTGCCGCGCAGCGGCAGCACCGCCTGGAATTCGCGGTTGCGGCCCATCTTGGCGCTGCCGCCGGCGGAGTCGCCCTCGACGATGAACAGTTCGGATTTCGTCGGATCCTTTTCCTGGCAATCGGGAAGTTTGCCGGGCAGCGAGGAGTCGCTTAACGGGCCCTTGCGCGTCAGTTCACGCGCCTTGCGCGCGGCCTCGCGTGCGGCTGCGGCCTGGATCACCTTGCCGACGATCATCTGGGCTTCGCTGGGATGTTCCTCGAACCATGCCGCCAGCGCCTCGTTGAGAACGTTCTCGACGACCGGGCGCACCTCCGAGGAAACCAGCTTGTCCTTTGTCTGCGAGGAAAATTTCGGGTCGGGCACTTTCACCGAAAGCACCGCGGTCAGCCCCTCGCGGCAATCATCGCCGGTCAGCGCGATCTTTTCCTTTTTGGCGTTGGCTTCGGCGTAGCCGTTGACCTGACGGGTCAGCGCGCCACGGAAACCGGCGAGATGGGTGCCGCCATCGCGTTGCGGAATGTTGTTGGTGAAGCACAGCACGTTCTCGTGGTAGCTGTCGTTCCACCACAGCGCCGCTTCGACGCCGATGCCGTTGATCTCCGAGCGCACGATGATCGGCGCAGGCACGATCGCCTTTTTGTTGCGATCGAGATATTTGACGAACTCCTCGACGCCGCCGACATAGCGCATTTCCTCGCGCTTCTCGACCGCATGGCGCATATCCGAGAGCACGATGCTGACGCCGGAATTCAAAAACGCGAGCTCGCGAAGCCGGTGCTCGAGCGTCGCGAAATCATATTCGACATTGGTGAAGGTTTCGGTGGAGGCGTGGAAGGTGACCTCGGTGCCGCGTTTGCCGTGGGCTTCACCGATCACCTTTAGCGGCGCCACCGCATCGCCGTGGGCGAATTCGATGAAGTGCTCCTTGCCGTCACGCCAGACCCGCAGTTGCAGCGTGCTCGAGAGCGCGTTGACCACGGACACGCCGACGCCGTGCAATCCGCCGGAGACCTTGTACGAATTTTGGTCGAATTTTCCCCCGGCATGGAGTTGGGTCATGATGACCTCTGCCGCGGAGATGCCTTCGCCCTTGTGAATGTCGACGGGAATGCCGCGCCCGTCGTCGCGCACGGTGACGGAATTGTCCGCGTTGAGGACAACCTGGACCACAGTGGCGTGGCCGGCCAGCGCCTCGTCGATTGCGTTATCGACGACCTCGTAGACCATGTGATGCAGGCCGGAGCCATCATCGGTGTCGCCGATATACATGCCCGGGCGCTTGCGGACCGCATCGAGGCCCTTCAACACCCGAATGGATTCGGCGCCGTATTCAACAGGAATGGAATGCTCAGTATCGGCGACCGATCGCCGGGCAGGTTCTGTCATGTGAGGCCTTCGAGCATGTCCCGAATCAGCGGCGCATAGAGGCGCTGATCGGGTCTAGTTCTGCCATGAAAGGGGCATTGCGCCTAGCGCAAAGTCGCCATCGGCAACCTGTTGAAGAAATAGGCATTTTTTGACGCTTTTTCAAGGTCGCGGAGGGCCGATTCAAAGGGCCTGCAAATGCCCGATTCGAACACCGATTCAGAGCCCGGATCAGCGCAATGTTGCGTCCGGTCGGGCCGCCGATATCGGCCCTTAACCCGCCGTTTATCGTATGTGTTCTGACACGTCGATCGCGGCTGTTTTCCGCGTCATCGATAATGGGTTCGCGCAGGCGATCGCGCTCATCGGCATCAAGCCCGCCGCTCAGGCGCGGCGGACGATTTTGCCGAACTCGACATTGAAGATGTCGCCGGACTTGCCGATCTGCGCAAACCCCGCGGGGTCCGCGCCGGTCAACCAGACCTGGGCGCCGAGCTTTGCAAGTTCGACGAACAGCGCGCTGCGCCTGTCGGGATCGAGATGAGCGACCACCTCGTCCAGCAGCAGCAGCGGCACGAGGCCGGTCATCTCGGCGACCAGGGCTGCATGCGCCAGCACCAGTCCGATCAACAGTGCTTTCTGCTCGCCGGTGGAGGCGTCGCGGGCGGGCATGTTCTTTGGCGCGTAGATCACCTGCAGGTCGGTGAGGTGCGGGCCGTCGAGGGTACGGCCCGCTATCGCGTCGCGGGCGCGGCCGTCGCGCAGGATATGCCGGTATCGATCTTCCACGGCGGTGGCGGGCTCATTGAGCAGGGCGTTTTCCATCCAGCCATCGAGCGCGATCTGGGCGGCGGGAAATGCCGAAGTCATCGCCGCGCGCGCGCAGCATCGCCGCAAGCCTTGTTGCGGTCTGGCCGCGCATCGCCGCCACCGCGACCGCGAGCTCCGCGGTTTCGCGTTCGATGGCGTCGCACCAATGGTCGTCGTAATTGCGCGCTTCCAGCAGCCGGTTGCGCGAGCGCAACGAGCGATCGAGCGCCGAAACGCGACTTGAATGCTCGCTATCGATCGCCAGCACCAGCCGGTCGAAAAATCGTCGCCGCTCGGAGGCCGCGCCCAGGAACAGCCCGTCCATCGCGGGCGTCAGCCAGACCATGCGCAGATGATCGCCGAACGCGGTCGCCGAATTCACCGTCTCGCGATCGATCCGGCAACGCCTGCTTGCGGCAGAGCCCTCGCTGCCGGGGGCGTCGATCCCGGTGCCAAGCGTCGCCAGCCCCAGCGCACCCTCTACCTCGGCCGATACCGCCCAGGAGCCGTCGCCCTGATTATCAGCGACATCCTCCAGCCGTGCGCGGCGCAAGCCGCGGCCTGGCGACAAAAACGAAATCGCCTCGAGGCAATTGGTCTTGCCCGCGCCGTTTGGCCCGACCAGCACAACCAGGTCGCCGCGCGTTTCCAGCCCCGCCGCGCGATAATTGCGAAAGTGCGTGAGCGTCAGCCGATGAATACGGGACGAGGTCATGGGTGGAGAGGATAATCCATCTCTCTTCCCTCGCTCAATGCAGCCCGCAAGGCGAGAGGCAACATACGAGCGCCGGTCCTCGCTCTCACACCCGCATCGGCATCAGCACGTAGAGGGCGTTCCTGGCATCGCGGTCCTGCACCAGCGTTGGCGAGCCGGGATCGGCGAGTTTGAGTACGGCGACCTCGCCTTCGATCTGGGCTGCGATATCCAGCAGGTAGCGCGAGTTGAATCCGATATCGAGCGCGTCGGAGGCGTATTCGACTTCGAGTTCTTCGGTGGCGCTGCCGGAGTCAGGATTGGTCACCGACAGCACCAGCTTGCCGGGCGAGAGCGCGAGTTTTACGGCGCGGCCGCGCTCGCTTGAGATGGTCGATACGCGATCGACCGCGTTCTCGAAATCCTTTTTGTCGACGATGAGTTCCTTGTCGTTGTTCTGCGGGATCACGCGATTGTAGTCCGGGAAGGTCCCGTCGATCAGCTTCGAGGTCAGCACGACATTGCCGATGGTGAAGCGGATCTTGCCTTGCGACAGTTCGATCGCGACCTCGGCCTCATTGTCCTCGATCAGCCGCTGCACCTCGCCGACGGCTTTGCGCGGCACGATCACGCCGGGCATTCCGGCTGCGCCCTTGGGCAACGGAAGTTCGACCTGCGCCAGGCGATGGCCGTCGGTCGCGACCGCGCGCAGGGTCGCGGCCTTGGCGGTGCCGGCGGCGTGCAAATAAATGCCGTTGAGATAGTAGCGGGTTTCTTCAGTCGAGATCGCAAACTGGGTACGATCGATCAGTCGTTTCATGTCGGCCGCGGCCAGCGTAAACGAATGCGTCATCTCACCGGCGGCGAGATCGGGAAAATCGTTTTCGGGTAGCGTCTGCAGCGTGAAGCGCGAGCGGCCGGCGCGGATCGCCAGCACCGAGCGATCGCTGTCCCCCTCCAGTACGATCTGCGTGCCGTCGGGCAATTTGCGCACGATGTCGTAGAACATGTGCGCCGGCACCGTCGTCGAGCCTGTAGTTCCGGATTCCGCGGCAAGCGTTTCCGTTACCTCCAGATCGAGGTCGGTCGCCTTCAATGACAGCCGGGCGCTTTCGGCCCGGACCAGGACATTCCCGAGGATCGGAATTGTGTTGCGGCGCTCGACCACGCGATGGACGTGGCCTAGCGATTTCAGCAGTTGCGCGCGTTCGACGGTGACCTTCATTGCATTATCCGCCTGATCCCCAAGATGGAAAAGCCGGGCGGCCCGAAACGGGGCGCCGCGGCGTTCAAGACCCGAAAAGCCCGATCGAAGCTGGATTTGATCAAACCTGCGCGGGGACCGCAAGGTGGCGCGGATGGGCCGCAAGTTCAAGGGAGCTTGTGCCCGTTCTCCCTCGTTTTGCAGCGAAAAACCTCATTCCTCCCCGCGAGGCGGAAAGGAACAGCGGTTCACTCCTGCAGCTGCCGCTTCAGCGATTCGACCTCATCGGAGAGCGACACGTCTCTGGCAACCAGCGCCTCGATCTTGCGCACGGCATGCAGGACTGTGGTGTGGTCGCGGCCTCCAAAGCGCCGGCCGATCTCCGGCAGCGAGCGCAGGGTCAGCGTTTTCGCCAGGTACATCGCGACCTGACGCGGGCGGACCACGTTGGCGGTGCGGCGCGATGACAGCAGGTCGGAGCGGCTGACATTATACTGCCGCGCGACAACTCGCTGAATGTCCTCGATCTTGATGCGCTTGGGCTCTTGCGGGCGGATCAGATCGCGGACTTCGCGCTCTGCCATCTCGAGTGTCACCGGCTGCGCGTTCAGCTTGCTGTGCGCCAGCAGACGGTTGATGGCGCCTTCGAGGTCGCGGCCGTTATGAGTGATGCTTTGGGCCAGATAATCGAGCACCGGTTCCGGCACCTCGAAAGTCGAATGATGCGTGCGGGCGGCAGCGACGCGCGATTTCAGGATTCCGAGCCGCAATTCCTCGCCGAGCGATCCCATCTCGACCACAAGCCCGCCGGCGAGCCGCGAACGCACGCGATCGTCGAGGCTTTCGAGGTCTGACGGGGGACGGTCCGCCGCGATCACGACCTGACGGCCGGCATCAATCAGGGCGTTCAGGGTGTGACAAAACTCGGCCTGGGTGGATTTGCCCTGCAGGAATTGCAGATCGTCGATCACGAGCACGTCGATGCCGCGCAGCGCGTCCTTGAAGGCAAGCGCCGTCTGGGTTTTCAGCGCCGCGACAAAGCCGTACATGAATTTCTCGGCGGTAAGGTAAAGTACCTTGCGTTCGTTTCCGGAATTGCCGGCCCAGGTCACCGCTTGCAGCAGATGGGTTTTGCCGAGGCCGACGCCGGAATGGATATAAAGCGGATTGAACATCACGGCGTCGCCGCGCCGCCCTTCGGCCACCTGCCGGGCCGCCGCATGCGCCAAAGTATTGGAGCGGCCGATCACGAAGCTTGCAAATGTCAGCCGGGGATCGAGCGGCGAACCGCCGAGCGCATCATGGTTGGCCGACACCGGCGCGATCGCGGTGCCGCGCAACTCCGGCGCGGGGCGACCGTCCGAACGCTCGGTGCGTCGCGCATCAATCGCGGCGGGAGCCTCCTTGACCGGCAGCACGCAGCGCATCGCGGTGCGCACAGTGAGGTCGATGCGGTGCACTTCGGGCATCTCGGCTTGCCAGCAGGATAGAACCCGCTCGGCATAGTGCGCCTGAATCCAGCTTTTGAGAAAGCGCGTCGGTACGGAAAGCCGGACGCTCTCATCCTGCACGCCTTCCAGGTCCATTCGTGCAAACCAGCTTGTGTAAACGTCTTCCCCAACGGTTGAGCGCAACCGCCCTTTTACGCGCGACCAGCGATCCTGTTCTACGTTTTCCATGTTCGTCATTGGGTGCAACTCTTCCGAAGGAGTAATGATGATATCGCGAGGTCGCCGTGCAGGCCTGTCGCCAAGCGCGACCTCAGTTGAAGCTTCCGTTCCAGACAAAGTCCGACCATCCGGCCAAACGGCCGCCAGACAGATCAATGATGCTGGAAGAGAAGGTTACGCGAGGTCAGTGTGTACTGGATCGTACGCCCGGGGTTCGCGTCGGTCGCCGCGCGTGGGCGGCGCCTGATACAATGTCATCAGAAAATAATGTTCGATCGAATGTCGCGTATCGCATGCAGCCTCCCCCCTTGCCATAATTGCTCACGGCAAGTTGTCATCCCAAATGTTTCAAATTCAGCAGGGCGTCCAAACTCAGATGTTGTTTAGCCGCGAGTGCCAATTTGCTCAGCCCCGTCCGTAGTCACTCGTTCGCCTGCTTCGCCTCTGCTTTCGCCTGGTCGGCTGTTTCTTATTTCTCTTTTTGAGCGAGCGAGACACGAATGCCGCGCTTGAGAAATTTAGACAACAAACCACCGTTCCCATATCGCTATGAGTTACGACCCGACAATCGCTTTGAGAGCGTCGCCAACGCGCACACCGCCGCCGATTTGCACGTCCACCCCGTTTCCAAAACCGCGCTGGTCTCAAGATCGTGGGCGCCGCGAACGCGTTAGATGTACAGCATGCCTCTTTTCTCGCAACGAAATGATTCAGCGCACGTGCCGCAAAAACGAACTTCAGCTTCACGAGACCAGGCAGCGAGGTTTGTTCGCGACAGCAACGTTTTGAATCTGATTGGAGAATCGAGGGCGAAACGGGACTGTGACATTTTCGTCGAATATGAAAAGAAAGTCACACGCCTGCAATGAGCGCGCCCGCCAGCCGGCGCTTTTCAAACTGCTGCTCTGCGCTATGCCGATAAGTGACTAAATAAGCGCACTTTTTTTTGCGCGTTGAAACAGGGTAACCCCCGCGCCACGGTAACGCGGCAAATCGCGTCGCATATGCACTCTTGCGCAAAATGTGGTCGAGTCAGCGGCAAGATGAGTGACTTTTCGGCACGCGCGCCGTTTCACTGCGGTAAAAATGCACCAAGAAAGCTCGGAGCAAGTAAAACTACGGGAAGAACTGATCGTGCAAAAATTTTTTCGCGCTCTAAATATTTTCACGCAATCTGACGCGCAAAGAAAAAGCCCGGCAAAGGCCGGGCTGCTTCACAAGCGTGTCGTTGATCAATTCACTTCGCGAGCTTCGCGATCTGATGAGTGAGCCGCGAAACTTTTCGACTCGCATTGTTCTTGTGAATGATGTCGCGTTGCGCTGCTTGCATCAGCTCCGGCTCAGCTTGCGTCATCGCCTTCAGCGCCGCGTCGCGATCGCCGCGCTTGATCGCTTCTTCGACGGTGCGCACCGCGCCGCGCATCTGGGTGCGACGCGACTTGTTGATCAGGGTGCGGCGGGCAATCTTGCGCGTCGCCTTTTTGGCGGAAGTCGTGTTGGCCATAGTCTCAATTCCTTCGGCGTTGACCGGTCGCTGCTGGTCGGACTTGAAAGCGCGCCCGGCCGTTCAATCGCGTTGTCGGCACTGGTGGTTTGCGAGGTGTTCCTGAGAATGCCGATCCCGGAACAAGCAAGTCGAGACAAACAGGCTCGAACGAGGCAAGCTCGATTGGCGGCGTCACTCAAAGAACAGCGGCGGCGGGATTGCCCCCGCCGCCATTGGCGCCCTTATAGAGGGCGGGTCATGCAGCGTCAACGCTTTCACGGCCGGCGAAAGCCGCCGGAGCAGGTCCGTCATACACCGATAAGTCACTGATGAGGTTGAATTTCCGCTGCCGCCCCGGTATTGGCTGAAGCCGTCTTCCGGCGCACACTATATAAGGTGAGGCATGATCCGCGGTTTTTTCAGACTTGTAGGGTTGTTGCTGCTGGCCGGCGGATTTGTCTTCATGGTTTATGACGGCGCGCGCTGGGTCGCCGACCAGACGCTGCGCTTCACGCGGTTCGGCCAATTCTGGAACGATATTCATCAGTCCAGCCAGCAGGCGTTCCGGACCTGGGTGGAAAGCCACGCGCCCTGGCTCTGGAACAGCGTCATCAAGCTGATCCTCGACCAGCCGGTATTTGTCGTGCTTGGACTCGCCGGAATTTTGCTGATGCTGCTGTTCCGGCCGCGCAAGCCGCTGATCGGTTATGCGCGAGACTAGTTGCCGCATGCCGGGGCTGCCCGGAACTGCGTAAAGCTCCTATATAGAAGTGACGCGTTGAAGCGCCGTTCGCTCAACCGGCCATTCCGCTGGAGATCATCCATGTTGTTCATGCGCAAAACCACCGCTTTGCCGAGCGCAGCCGAGGCGCTGCCGGGTCGGCCCAACCCGCTTCCCACTGCGACCAGCCACTTCGTCAACGGCCATCAGTTGCAGCCGCCTTATCCCGCCGGGCTTGAACGGGCGGTGTTCGGGCTTGGATGTTTTTGGGGCGCGGAACGAAAGTTCTGGGAGCTCGGCGACGGCATTTACACCACGGCAGTCGGTTACGCCGGCGGCCACACCCCGAACCCGACCTATGAAGAGGTTTGCTCGGGCCGCACCGGCCACACCGAAGCGGTGCTGGTGGTCTTCGATCCGAAAAAGATTTCTTACGAGCAATTGCTGAAGACGTTTTGGGAGAACCACAATCCGACGCAGGGCATGCGCCAGGGCAACGATGTCGGCACCCAATATCGTTCCGCGATCTATACGCTCGACGACGCGCAGCGCAAAGCTGCCGACGTCTCGAGGGCAGCGTACCAAAAGGCGCTGAAGGCGAAGGGCCTCGGCGCCATCACCACGGAGATCGCGCCGGCAGGCGAATTCTATTTCGCGGAGGATTACCACCAGCAATACCTGGCGAAGAATCCGGCCGGCTATTGCGGCCTCGGCGGCACCGGGGTGTCGTGCCCGATCGGGGCCGGCGTCAGCGCCTGAGTGCTAATTGAGATACCCGCGGAGAGGCTTCGCGATCTCCGCGGGTCCGCTCAAAAACCATTTGTTAAGCATAACCGGTGCAAGACTGGAGCGATATTCTTCAGGCGTCAGCCTGATTTGAGGATTTACTCCGGTGCGGGTTGTGCGCGCATTTCGATTGCCGATCATCGCCGCGATGACCGCGCTTGCCCTGTCGGGCTGCATGCACCCGGGCGCTCCCGTCGCGGCCGCCCAGCCGCACAGCGATCTCGATTACATGGCGTATGGCCAGCCTGCTCCAGCGAGCGCCCTTACAAATTCCACGGCGAGCGGCGACGCCGTCGGCGCGCTTCGCGCCAGTTTCGCTTCGACTTCCCGACGTCCTTACCGTCAGGCCGCGGCCCAGGCGGCCTATGCTGTCGCGCCGGTGCCTGTCAGACATGATGCGGCCTATCATCTGGATGCGGGCGACAAGCTGCGCGTCGTGGTTTATGGCCAGGAAGGCCTGACCAACAGCTACGCGCTCGATGCCGCCGGTTCGATCACCATGCCTCTGATCGGATCGGTCCCGGCGCGCGGCCGCACGCCTGCGGCGCTCGCCGCGGAAATCTCCGCCAAATTGCGCAACGGCTATATTCGCGAGCCGTCGGTCGCGGTGGAGATCGAATCCTATCGGCCGTTTTTCATTCTCGGCGAAGTGGCCGCTCCCGGCCAATACCCCTACGTGCCCAACATGAGCGTCGAAAGCGCCGTCGCCATCGCCGGCGGTTTTTCTCCGCGCGCCAAGCGCGACGTCGTCACGCTCACGCATAATGACAGTTCCGGCCCGGCGCGCATTGTGGTGCCGCTCGGCACCTCGCTCAGTCCCGGCGATACCGTGATGGTCGGGGAGCGGTGGTTCTGAAGCACCGAGCCGTCCGGCGGCTTGCGGGCGTCTACTTCTTGAGATGCTTCGAAAAGAACTCCAGGGTGCGCGCCCAGGCGATATCTGCGCTCGCCTTGTCGTAGCTCGCCCGCTCGTCGCAATTAAAGCCATGCTGCGCGCCCGGATAGATAAAAATTTCGACCTCCGGCCGTTTGGATTTGATGATCTCGACGTCGCTGAGAGGAATTCCTGCGTCGTCTTCGCCGAAATGAAGCTGGGTCGGCACTTTCGGCTTGTCGTCGGCAAAGCGAACGATCGCGCCTCCGTAGTAGCAGCTCGCGGCCGACAGGCCGGATAGTTTGGTCGCGGCGGCAAAGGCGACACTGCCGCCGAGGCAAAAACCGATAATGCCCACCGGACCGACGTCCTTTACCGCATCGATCGCGGCCTGCGTATCGCGCAGCATCGCCGCCCAATCGGGATTGGCGACGAACTTGCGCGCCACCGTTACTTCGTCCGGCGAATAGCCGGATTGGAAATCGGGCTCGATACGATCGAAGATGGACGGCGCGATCGCGGCGTATCCCGCGCCGGCCAGACGGTCGCAGATCGAGCGGATGTGATGATTGACGCCGAAGATCTCCTGGATCACCACTACGGCCGCCTTGGGCGCTCCGGCAGGATCGGCGCGATAGCCGCCGAGTTGAAAATGATCCGAGGCGGTCAGCTTGATGTCTTTTCCCATGGGGCACCTGATGTGTTGGAGAGTTGCCGAAAGCCGCGGGTGGCGGCAGCGGGATCGCGCCGCCGCCCGCCATATAACCCGAATCCGCGATGTCAGGAGCGAGCCGGTTTTTCGTTCGCCGGTTGCGGCAGGCCATCGAGGAACGGCAAAACCGCGTCGATAAAGGCCTGCGGCTGGTCGATGTTGACGGCGTGGCCGGCCGCGGAAATCACCGCCTTGCTCGCTCCAGATATTTTTGCCGCCATGTAATCCGAAGCCGCCAGGAACGGCGCATCATCGGCGCCGACCACCACCAGCGACGGCACTTTGATCTCGGGTAAACTCTCGATCACGCGCGCATTGCGCTGGGTCAGCATGCCGCGCGCAGCACGGGCGAGGCCGGATGCGTCGCGATGGGTCACCATCGAACGCTCGGCGCTCGCGGACTTCAGTGCGGCGAGCCCTTCGCGCTCCAACCGCTCGGCGGTGTCCAAAGGGCGCGCGTTCCAGGCATCGCGGGCGTCGTCTTTTTTGAAGCCTGGACCGGTATCGATGATCAGCAGCGCGCGAACCCGCTCCGGATGCGCACGATAAAAGGCGAGCGACATATAACCGCCGAGCGATAGCCCGCCGACGATGGCGCGCTCGGCGCCGATCTCGTCGAGCAGCGCGGCCATGTCGCCGACCGTCAACTCTTCACTGTAGGCCTCGGGGGTCCTCGGGGTAATCGGAACGGCCATGCCCACGCATGTCCCACAGCACAAGTTTGTGGTGTTGCGAGAACGCCTCGATCTGGCCTCGCCACATCGCCGACGTCGACGAATAGCCGTGGGTCAGGATCAGCGGCGGACCGTTGCCGTGCACTTCATAATAGATCTTGACGCCGTCCCGACTGATTTTAGCCATCGCCGCTTCCTCTCTCGTCACCGTGTTGTGCGGGCTTATGATACCGCGATGCCTGCGCATTTGCGAATGACCGGATTTTGCGGGCGTTCATTGCTGACCTTGCCGGCGCAGCAATCAATCTCAACCACTTAAACAATTACGACAGCTATGCTGTCGCAATGATAACAGCGCCGGGAAATTTTATTTCTTCGATCAGTTCCAATTTTCTTGCACCGGCACCGGAAGCCGATCATTCTGCCGCGCAAGGTCGGCATCGGCCCGGTGGGTGCCAGATCATTTCGACAACGTGAGTTGCCGCCGTAAGCGGCATCATGCACCGGCAGGGGAAGAGACCATGCCTAATCTTAATATCAATGGACGGAATATGTCCGTCGAGGCGGCGGGCGATACGCCGCTGCTGTGGGCCATTCGCGAGCAATTGCAGATGACCGGCACAAAGTTCGGCTGCGGCGCCGGCCTGTGCGGCGCCTGCACGGTTCATGTCAACGGCGAAGCGGTGCGTTCCTGCCAGACACCGTCAGCGAAGTTGCCGGCAAAAAAATCACGACGATCGAAGGCCTGAGCGCCAAGGGCGACCATCCCCTGCAGAAGGCGTGGATCGCCGAGCAGGTGCCGCAATGCGGCTACTGCCAGTCCGGCCAGATCATGCAGGCGGCATCACTGCTTGCCAAGAACGCCAATCCGACCAAGGAGGAAGTGATCGAGCACATGGACGGCAATCTATGCCGCTGCATGACCTATTCACGGATTCAAAAGGCGATCATGCGCGCAGCTTCAGAAATGCGCACAGCCTCCAACGCCAGCACCGAGCGGAGGCCCACATGAATACGCACGTGAAAATCACCAAATCTGAATCCGCCGATCTGAGCCGCCGCTCGTTCCTCGTAGGAACCGCCGCCGCGGGTCTCGCGCTCGGCTATTCCGCCGTTCCCGGCGCCGACAGCGCCTTCGCAGCGCCGAGCAACTTCGATCCGAGCGTCTGGTACTCGATCACGCCGGACGGAATCGTCACCGTCACCTGCGGCAAGGCCGACATGGGCCAGCATATCGCCTCGACCATGGCGCAGATCATTTCCGAAGAGCTTGGCTCGAACTGGAAGGACATGCGGGTGCAGCTTGCATCCAATGATCCCAGGTTCAACGACCCCGTGCTTGGCGCGCAGATCACCGGCGGCAGCTGGAGCACGATGATGAACTTCGACGCGATGAGCCGTGCGGGTGCCGCGGGGCGTATGGCGATGACCGAGGCGGCTGCCGCGTCCATGGGCGTGCCGGCCAGCGAACTCGTCGTGCATGACTCCGTGATCTCGCATCCGAAGTCGAAGAAGTCGATGACCTTTGCCGAGATCGTCAAGAGCGGCAAGGCGACAAAGACTTTCACGCCCGACGAACTCAAGGCGATCAAGCTGAAGACGCCGGATCAATACAGGATGATCGGCGTTTCCGTTCCGCAGCTCGATATTCCCTCCAAAACAAACGGCACGGCCAAGTACGGCATCGACGTGATGTTGCCGGGCATGCTGTACGGCAAGATCGTCACGCCGCCGGTGCGCTTCGGCGCGACGGTCAAGTCGGTCGACGATAGCGAAGCCAAAAAGGTGCCGGGCTTCGTCAAGGCGGTGACGCTCGACGACAAGACCCTGACCACGAGCGGCTGGGTGGTCGCGGTTGCCAACACCTATGCCAATGCCCGCAAGGCGGCGGATGCGCTGAAGATCAGCTATGACGGCGGTCCGAACGCCAAGCTGTCGAGCGAATCGCTGCTCACTGAAGCCAAGCGGCTGCAAGGGCTCGACGATTCCGGGCAGTTCTTCGTCAAGGACGGCGACACGGCGGCTGCGTTCGGCACGGCGGCAAAGGTGATGGAGGCGGAATACACCACCAGCATCAACATTCACGCGCCGCTGGAGCCGATGAACGCCACGGCGCAGCTTAAAGGCGACATCTGGCACGTCTATTCCGGCAACCAGTTTGCGACGCGCTCGGGCGCGATCGCGGCGGGCGCTGCCGGAGTCGATCCCAAATTCGTCGTGATGCATCAGATGTGGCTGGGCGGCGGCTTCGGCCGGCGTCTCGATGCCGACATGATGGTGCCGGCGGTGCAAGCCGCGAAAGCGGTCGGCAAGCCGGTAAAGGTCATCTACTCGCGCGAGAACGACATGACGATGGATTTCTCGCGGCCGCTTGACCTACCAGAAGGTCAAGGCGGGTGTTGACGGTGACGGCAAGCTGATTGCGCTCAACCATGACGTGGTCAGCGCCTGGCCGACCAAGCGCTGGGGAATTCCTGACTTCCTGTCGCCTTCGGTCGACAAGAAGGGACCGCTCGACGCGTTCACCGTGAATGGCGCGGACTTCTTCTATACCGTGCCCAATCACAACGTCCGCGCTATCCTCAACGAGATGGCGCACAACGCCACCCCGTCGGGTCAGTTGCGGTCGGTTGCGCCGGGCTGGACGTTCTGGGCAGTCGAAAGCATGGTCGACGAGCTTGCGCATGCTGCGGGCAAGGACCCCGCGCAATATCGCATCGACATGCTCGACGGCAAGGGCGCGAATGCCGGCGGGGCGCAACGCTTGCGCAACACTCTGCTCGCCGCGATGGGCATGGCTGGTTACGGCACCAGGGAATTGCCCAAAGGCGAGGGCATGGGCGTGGCCTGTGTCTCGTCGCAGGAAAGGGCGACCGCAAGCTGGACCGCCTGCGTGGCCCATGTCGCGGTCGCGCCGAGTGGCGAGGTAAAGGTGAAGAAGCTGACGGTCGCCACCGATGTCGGCACCCAGGTGCATCCAGACAATATCCGCGCCCAGGTCGAGGGCGCGGCGTTGTGGGGACTTTCGCTCGCCATGTACGAGAAGGCGACGTTGAAAGATGGTGGTATCGAACAGACCAACTTCGATAGCTACACGCCTTTGCGGATGAGTCAGGTGCCGGAAGTTGCCGTCAACGTCATCGCCAACGGCGAAAAGGCGACCGGCGTCGGCGAGCCGGCCGTCACAGTGATCGCGCCTGCGCTCGGCAACGCCATCTTCAATGCGTGCGGCGCCCGCGTGCGTTCGCTGCCGATCACGGCGGAAGCGGTAAAGTCGGCGATGAAAGCGTAAACGCCGATTGCATCACTAGAAATCATGGATCCGCCGGAAGCGCCCGCTTCCGGCGGATTTGTTTTGTGTCGATCACTCCCTGCATGACTGGCCGAACCAATTTAAAGTTTTACGCTTTGCGGCGTCGAATTCCGTTCATCACGCCTCTTAATCTACCTGGAACCCGGCATCAGGTAGTCTCGGCTGTCGGTCACTACCGCAGGTTTGCCGAGGAACCATGACAGCTTTAGCCAGATCCAGGACCAAACGCCGTCTACTCCTGGCATCAGACCGCAGCGACCTGAGCAGTGAACTGGCCGGAATCCTGCGGTCGGTAGGCGACGTCCAGATTATCCCGACCGCCGATATCCCGGAAACGCCACCGGACAAGCTCTCCGGTGTTGTGGTCGACATCAACTTGCGGTCGCCTGAAAGCGTTCAGCTGGTCCGCAAGAAGCTGCAGTCTGAAGCTTATCTGTCGATGCCGCGGCTGTTCGTGCTCGCGCACGCCTTGCACCATGCCTCGATGCAGGCATGGGCGTTGGGGGCAACCGACACCATCTCCCGGCCGTTGGACGCGCGAGCCATCCTGCAACGAATCCGCGCCGCCTTTCCGGACAGCAGCGGGTTCGACGAAACGGATCGCGGCAAGGTCTTGAACCGCGGCGTCGCCGCTGCGCACGCCGTGGTAGTCAGGATGTTCGAGAAACTTCCAAAGGGCGTGCCCCTGCGCTTTAGCGACGTGGTTCGCGCCGAAAACAAGATCCTCAAGGCGATCAGGCACTCTTCTTTGCGCGAATGGCTGACCGCCGTCGGCTGCCATCACACCGACACCTATCGCCACTGCCTATTTGTCACCGGTTTCGCGGTCGCCTTTGCGCAGCATCTCGGCATGCGTGAGAACGACCAGCGCCGGCTGGTGCGGGCAGCGCTGCTGCACGACGTAGGCAAGGCGTTCATCCCCGTTGCCATTCTCGACAAGCCCGGAAAGCTCACCGAAGAGGAAACGGAAGAGATGCGCAAGCATCCGCGCCGCGGTTACGACGTGCTGGCGGCGCAAGGCGGCTTTCCGCCGGAAATGCTTGATGTCGTGCTGCATCATCATGAAATGCTTGATGGCAGCGGGTATCCGAACCGCCTTCGCAACGATCAGATCAGCGACATCGTGCGCTTGACGACGATCGTCGATGTCTATTCGGCGCTGATCGAGGAGCGTGCGTATCGCCTGGCGTACACGCACGCCCGGGCATTCTCGATCATGGAAAAGATGGGCGACCAGATCGATCAGCAATTGCTGCAGTCGTTCCGCCCGGTGGCCCTCGGGTGCTTTTGATAATGTGCCGGGAAATGTTTGTCCGTCTTGCCGGCGCGAGTTCGTCCGCGTCGTGATTTGCCCAACGGGCAGCTCGGCGAACTTTATGTCTAGCCCTTCGGGAAAAAAGAAATCACTTTGCCTGTCGGGCAAATCATCTCTACAAGTCAGCGCCATCCCGTCCCGACAAGAGGGGCGTTTCGCGATCGTCACGAACGCGGGATGGGATGCGGTGGACGCAACGGCATCGATACGAACGATGCAGGTTTGCGGACGGCGAAGTCGTGTGGTCCTGACGTCCAGTACTATTTTCGTCCGTCTAAGAACGGATAAAGCGTTCAGAGATCAAAGGCTTCGGCGAATACGCGCTGATGTTGAAAAGCCCGCCCCAATAAGCCGGGCCCCAATAGACCCTAGTTCAGCGCATGTCTTGGCGATGTCGCAATCCCCGAAGCAGATATCCGGTCGGGCGATCGCGATTCTGCGCAGCAAGCTCGCTTCAAGTCCATCGTAGCCGCGTGAGGATAGCGCGGCCCATGATCCAGTCCTTATCGCTCTCCGAGAGGAACGGAAGCTCCTCCGTGAAATGCGTCACGCGCTGCCGGTAGGTGGCCCGCGCGAACGAATTGGTCACATCGGTTCCCCAATGACAGCGTTGCGCGCCGTAGGCGTCGAACAGACGGTGGATATGGGGGGTCACGTCACGAAAGGGATAGGGCTCAGTCGAAATCAGCGGCACCGATGACAACTTCACCGACACATTCGGATATTTCGCGAGAGCGGCCGACTGGGCGATAGCTTCCGGCACCGCGTCGTTTCTCACCGATCCCGATGAATCAGAACGAGGACGCTGGCCTGCGCCGACGCCCATGTGGTCGATGATGAGAGTAAGCTGCGGGTGCCGCTCGGCGATGCGGGCGAACAGCGATGTTTGGCCCGACGTGAGAAACATCACAGGCAGGCCCGCCTTCTCGGCCGCCGGCCAGAACCAGTCCGCGGTTCCGTCCGTCAGCCACGCCGCTTCGTCGCGCGCGAAATTCAACCTCACGCCCAGCACGCCGAGCTGGTCGCGCCATGTCGGAAGGCGTGCGGCCCGCTCAGGCTTGTCGAGGGCAATACGCGCCATGATGGCGAACCGGCCCCGGTACCGTTTGACCGCCTCTTGAGCATAGTCGATGCGTTCGCCTTCGAGCGTCGCTGGCGGGACGATGACGACGCGATCAACACCAGCCTCCTCCATCAGCGGGATTACTCGCTCGATCGTAAAGGGTTCCGGAAGTTGCGGCTTCGCGCCGGGAAGCCAGGGCCTTTCCGAGGTGCTTGCCGGCCACAGGTGAACTTGCGAATCAACGATCAGTCGTTTTTGCTGCGCGACTGTCGGTGCAGTGCGCTGCGTCGCCAGCGCGAAGCCGGTCGCAGTGGTGGCCCGTAAGAAAACTACGGCGCGAAGGCATGTGATGTCCTCCCAAAAGCAGACATTTCTGGCGAAGGTCAATTCGCCCGCTTCCAAATCACATCGACCACGCCGCCGCTCGGAGGACGAACGGTCAACGTCAACTGGTCGCCACTGATCGCGACAAATCGCTTTTGATTCGTGCCGTTCCAATTTGGAAATGAACTGCCCTCTACGTGAATTGCGATGCTGCTATCCGCCTCATTCACAGAATATGTTCCGAAATAGGTTATCGTGCCCTCGGCCGTTTCTTTGTTTTCCTCAGGGGTACCCTGCCTCAGGGCGTTGCTCCCGTATTTGGCGCGATCTGTTCGCATCACCGTGATGATGTATCGGCCACCCGCATCGAAAAAGGCCATGCCGTTCGGGCTGGTCCCATAATATGCGGCCTTGGTGCCGTCACCGCTTTGCTGCTCCCATGAGAGCAGAGTCCACGAGCCAACCAGTTGCTCTTTGAGCGATTGTTTTTGACCGAGCGCATCAAATGACATCACAAATGATCCAAAAGCCGCGATAGCGAACGCGGAAAATATCACTCTGAGATTCATCGGTCTCTCCCAAAACAGTCAGGAGGTCGGTTGAGCAGCGAACGCTATCATGCCAGTGCGAAACGCGTAAGATGAAGGTCAAAGGTGCGCTCCTCCGCGAGCGCCTACGCCGGTCTAGGTGAAGCGAGGCGGCGACGCCCGCTGCCCCTGCCACGGCTCGGTTTAAATTCATCTACCGCGTTCTGCCAGGCCACGATCTCGTCGGCGAACCAAACCCGCCGGTTCGGCGAGATGTAAGTCGATCTCGGAAAGCGACCTGCCTTTTCCAACCGGTAAAGCGTGGTGCGTCCGACCGGGACGATTTCGAGGACCTGCTTTTCGCTCAGCATACGTCGAGGCTCGGAGTTGAGCTGGGCCACATCTTGCGTTTGTGGTTGCTATTCGTCTGCTGCGGTCATCACGAAGCCCCAAGGTGTTTCGCGCAGCGTTCGGCTTCCCCTTCGCCGTAAGGCTACCGGTCGAGCGATCTCGGCCGGGCGCGTAACACGCACCAGCTTGCCTTGAACCTGTGGTGACGATGCTCGTGTGCTGTTTTATTTTCGCCCGCGAGACTGCGGGTGCAACGGCGCCCGACATTCCCTGCGCCCTCTTTTTTCGGAGGCAAAGGATTTTACATCAACTCGGGCGCTGATCGCGCAGTGAGGACGCGGAGCTGTGCCTGCACCAGCTTAAATGCGTAACCGGTGTCGTCCCGAACCCACCGGTGTCGTCCCTCGCGCCCCACCGTGTCATCGCCCGGCTTGACCGGGCGACCCAGTAACCGATGCGGGGCGATATCAAGCGCAGGGATGTAGACCCGATAAATGGGACCAGTGCTTCTTCCGGCGACGGTGAATACTGGATCGCCCGGTCAAGCCGGGCGACGACAAGAGGAGTAAGGCTTCAATGCCGGGCGCGTCACTACTTTAGCGCAGGACGTCCCGGCCTGGCGTTGTTGAACGATCTGTATCGCGCTCGAACACCACCGGTGTCATCGCCCGCACACCACCAGAGTCATCGCCCGGCTTGACCGGGCGACCCAGTAACCGATGCAGCGCATTATCAAGCGCAGGACTTGCCCAACAAATGGGACCAGTGCTTATCCCGGAGATGACGGTGAATACTGGATCGCCCGGTCAAGCCGGGCGACGACAAAGGGAGGCGCTGTTCGCCTCACCCCGCGCCGTCTTCATAGGAGGAAATTTCGATCAGGCTGCCGTCGGGGTCGCGGCAGTAGACCGATCGCAGGGTGCCGCGAGCGCCTTGTTTGGCGACCGGACCTTCCTCGATGTTGACGCCGTTAGCTCGCAAATGCGCCATCACCTGCTCGGGCGTGCTGGACGTGAGAAAGCAGAGGTCGTCGCTCCCGGCGGTCTCCCGGGCCGCGGTAAACCATTCGATCTTGTCGGCGTTGTGCGGCCGTACATTGATCTTTTGATTGCCGAACACCAAAGAGGTTCGCGGCATCTTGCCTTGTCCCGGATCGAACACCTTGATCTCCATGCCGAGGATGGTGTGGTACCAATTGGCCGACCGCGCCACGTCAGAAACATTGATCACGAGATGATCGATCGCGCTAATCTTGATCGGCATCGGCTGTCCTTTTGTAGCGGTGCGAAAGCCGCAATTCGAAGTCCTGCACTGTTGCCAAGTGGGAGCGCCGCACTGGCCGTGCCATCGTCAATTTGTTACAATGCAATCTCACGTCAGTACAAGAACAAGAAAACCAGGGAGAAGCTGAATGACGTCTCGGCGCAACGCGATCAGATTGGTTGCAATCGGCCTGCCGGCGTTGATCGCGTTGGCGAATAGCGCCGCGGCGCTGGATTATCCGACCCGGCCGGTGCGCTTTGTGGTCGGATATCCTCCAGGCGGCGCTACCGATATTCTGGCGCGCCTGATCGGTCAGCGCTTGTCGGAAAGGCTGGGCCAGCAATTCGTCATCGAAAACAAACCGGGAGCCGGCAACAACATCGGCACGGAGGCCGTGGTCAATGCCGAACCTGACGGCTACACGGTGCTGCTGATCAATCCCGCCAACTACATCAACACCTCGCTCTACACCAATCTGAAGTTCAACTTCGTCCGCGATATCGCGCCCGTCGCTTCATTCAACCGCGTGCCGAACGTGATGACCGTCAACAACGACGTGCCGGCGAAAACAGTGCCGGAGTTCATCGCCTACGTGAAGGCCAACCCTGGAAAGGTGAACATGGCCTCCTCGGGTAATGGCACGTCGGTGCATTTGTCCGGTGAAATGTTCATGGCCATGTCGAACACCAAGATGCAGCACGTGCCGTATCGCGGAGCCGCGCCCGCTATCACCGATATGCTGGGCGGGCAGGTGCAGGTGATCTTCGACAATATGCCCTCGATCATCCAGCACATCCGGTCCGGTTCGTTGCGGGCGCTCGCCGTCACGACGACGGAGCGGTCGCCGCAATTGCCGGACACTCCGACGGTGGCCGATACCGTTCCGGGGTACGAAGCAAGCGCCCTGTTCGGCATGGGTGCGCCAAAGAATACGCCCAAGGAAATCATCGGCAAGCTCAATGGCGAGATCAACGCCATTCTGGCCGAGCCGGACATGAGAAAGCGACTGATCGAATTGGGCGGCGAGCCTCTGATCCAGTCGCCGAAAGCATTCGGAGATCAGATCAGGGCGGAAACCGAAAAGTGGAAGAAGGTGGTGGAGTTCGCCGGTCTCAAGGTCGACTGAGCGGCTCTCGCGCGATCCCCAGGCCTTCGATCGCCGCGAAGAGTCCGTCGACACTACTGACACAAAAGCCGCGGTGCTTTCCCTTGCTCTCTTGACATCACCGCCGCCTCGATTATACTAAACCAAATGGTTAAGTATCACGACCACACCGCCGACCAACGCCTCGATCGCACCTTTGCCGCGCTCGCGGACCCAACTCGGCGCGCGCTGCTGGCCCGGCTCGGGAAACGCGAAAGCCTTTCGGTAAGCGAATTGGCGCAGCCGTTCGCGATATCCTTGCCCGCGATCATGAAGCATCTCGACGTGCTGTCGGATGCCGGTCTGGTCGCACGCGAAAAGACCGGCCGGGTAGT
Source organism: uncultured Alphaproteobacteria bacterium (assembly GCA_963764155.1). Lineage (GTDB taxonomy): Bacteria > Pseudomonadota > Alphaproteobacteria > Rhizobiales > Xanthobacteraceae > Bradyrhizobium. The sequence goes on along the minus strand of CAVXRI010000005.1, from coordinate 161,713 downwards.
TGCCTGCCGACTGACGGCGAAGCCGATGCAGCAGGCGATGAGCTGGTTGAATCGATACCAGAGCTTCTGGTCGGAGAATCTTGATCGTCTCGCAACGTTCCTGGAGGAAGAGCAATGGCCAATCCATCAAGAGAAGCCCAACTCGACACGAGGCCGAGCCTCACCGTCAAGCGACGCCTCAACGCCAGCCCGCAGAAAGTCTATTCAGCGTGGACCGACCCGGAAAAAATAATCTGCTGGTTCGGACCCCAGAAGGTGAAGCCGGGTTCGCTGAAGGCCGATATTGACCTGCGCACCGGCGGCCGGTACCGCCTCTGCTTCACCACTGAGGGCGGCGAGTACAGCGAAGTAGGCGGCGTTTATCGCGAGGTGGTGCCGAACGCGCGGCTGGTGTTCAGCTGGGCCTGGCACTCGACGCCCGAACGCGAATCGCAGGTCACCCTCACATTCAAGCCCGACGGTGACGGCACGCTACTCACGCTCCATCACGAGCAGTTCGCCGATCAAGCCGCCCGCGATGCGCATGAGCGCGGCTGGAACGAAATCGTCGACAAGCTTCGAGATCATCTCACCTGAAATACAGGAGTCCATCATGCAGCAACAGCACAGGATCGTTTCTCGCGAAGAATGGATAGCCGCTCGCAAAGCCCACCTGGCGCATGAAAAGGAATTTACCCACGCGCGGGATCGGCTGAGCGAAGAGCGGCGCGCGCTGCCCTGGGTCAAGGTTGACAAGGCCTATTTGTTCGACAGCCCCACAGGCAAGCAAACGCTGGCCGAGTTGTTCAAGAGCCGAAACCAGCTTGTGGTGCAGCACTTCATGTTTGCGCCCGACTGGAACGAGGGCTGCAAGAGCTGCTCGTTCTGGGCCGACGGCTTTGAACGAATGGTTCCGCATCTGGCCGCTCGCGACACAACGTTGGCCGCCGTATCGCGGGCGCCGCTCGAAAAGCTTCTGGCGTTCAAGAAGCGAATGGGCTGGACGTTCGATTGGGTGTCGTCGGAGAAAAGCGATTTCAACTACGACTACGCAGTCTCGTTTACGCCGGAACAGATCGGGTCAAAAGCCAAGGTGTATAATTTCGGAACCTCCGGCTTCGAAATCGAGGAGGCTCCCGGCATCAGTGTGTTCTATCGCGATGGCGCCGGCGATATCTTCCACACTTATTCTTGCTTCGGCCGCGGTCTCGACATGATGAATGCAGCCTACCAGTATCTCGACCTGACGCCGCTCGGGCGACACGAGGAGGGATTGCCGTATCCGATGGACTGGGTGCGGCTCCGCGACAAATACGAGCTCAAATCCGGCGCGGAACAGTGTTGCCAGGCTGAGCAACCTGAGCCGTCGAGAGATGAGGTGCGGGCGCGCTGACGGGAGCGCTCCAACGGGCAGGGCGCTTCAGCGGGACGGCTTGCATTTGCCGTATTCGCCGATATACTTTGCATTGCAAAGCTCAGACCCGAATTGGAAATATGCGCGATCTCGACAAGGCGCTGGCCGACATCATCGAAATCCGCAGTCAGATCGCCGCTGGCACGGCGTTTCGCGGCTATGGGCCGGCGGCCGTCGCGGCGACCGGCGGTGTGGCCCTGATCACGGCGATCCTGCAGTACTTGTGGCTCGACGATCCGACCGGCCATGCGCTGATCTTCTTTGTCGGCTGGACCGCCGCCGCGTTGTTATCGGCCGGAATGATCTGGTTCGAGATGCAGGCGCGGTCGCGCCGGCATCATTCGGGGCTTGCCGATGCCATGATTCATCAAGCGGTCGAGCAGTGCCTTCCTGCCGGCGTCGCCGGCGCGCTGCTCGCAATCGTGCTGTGGAAATTCGCGCCGGAAGAGCTTTGGATGCTGCCGGGTCTTTGGCAAGTGCTCGTGAGCCTCGGCGTGTTTGCCTCGGTTCGTTCGCTGCCGCGCACCGTGGCGCTGGCAGGCACATGGTATTTCCTTTCCGGCTTCGTGGTCCTGTTGCTGGCAAGCCAGACCCACAGCTTGTCGCCATGGACAATGGGCGTGCCGTTTGCGATCGGCCAGTCGCTGATGGCCGCCATCCTTTATTTTGCTTCGGGAGAGAAAGATGCCGAAGACTAACGCGAGCCAGGCGCCGTTCTCGTATGATGGCCTCGATCGGGTGATACATGAGAAGGCGAGGCTCGGCCTGTTGACCTCGCTGACGGCGCATCCAAAGGGATTGGCGTTTGCTGATCTCAAGCAACTCTGCGGGCTCACCGACGGCAATCTCAGCCGGCACCTGCAGGTGTTGCAGGAAGCCGGCCTCGTTGAGGTAAGCAAGGGCTACGAAGGCAACCGGCCGCACACCTCCTGCCGTCTTACCAAGCTCGGTCGCCGCCGCTTTCTGGAATATCTGGCCGTGCTCGAGCGGCTGGTTCGAGACGCGGCGAAAGCCGCCGGCAAACAACATCCGCTCGGCCGACTAGGTATTCTTTCAACCTGATCCTCTTTTTTGAACGGGAGCTTTGCAGTGCAAAGTAATTTCTCTTCTCACCTTCGCGACAAGCTTCACGTGGGCATCATCATGGATGGCAATGGCAGATGGGCGGTGCGCCGCGGGTTGTCGCGGTTGCGCGGCCACGAAGCCGGGATCGAGGCGATCCGCAGGACGATCGAGGCGGCGCCGGGACAAGGGGTGGGGACGCTGACCCTCTACGCGTTCTCGACCGACAACTGGCGCCGCCCCAAGGCGGAGGTCACCGGGCTGATGGCGCTGCTGCGTTTTTATCTCGCGAACGAAGTCGAAAGCCTGGTTCGCAACGGCGTCCGCCTCACGGTGATTGGCCGTCGCGATCGCTTGCCTCATGGTATCGCCGCGGCGATCGAAAGCGCGGAGAGGGCGACTGCGGGCGGCGAGGCGCTGCGGGTACGAATAGCGATCGACTATTCGGCCCGCGACGCGATCCTGAATGCGGCCGCCCAGATCGTTGGAAGCGGAAATCTCACCCGCGAATTATTCTCGCGCTTCGTCACCGGCGAGGTCGGACTTCGGGACGTCGATCTTATTATCCGCACCAGCGGCGAAAAGCGGCTCTCGGACTTCCTGCTGTGGGAAAGCGCTTACGCCGAACTGCATTTCACCGAACGGATGTGGCCGGACTTCGAGGCCGACGATCTCGCGGAAGCGCTCACCTCGTTCCATCGGCGGGAACGCCGCTTCGGCAGCTTGCAATCCGTGCCGTTGGAGGCGGCTCCAAGCCTTTGAGCGTCTACGCTGGAGGGAGAGGTGCGCTCAAGCAGAAAAATTGGCCCGAGGTGGGGATCGGAGGCTGGATCGATCGCCAGCCCCGGGCCGTTCTCGCGTACGGCTACTCCGCGAGGAGTTCTCCGGAACCGCCCAACTCGGCTGGAAAGTCCTTTAATTTGGGCAATCCATCGCGCATCGGCAGCACAGTTTCCGCATAGTTGACATGCACGCCCGGTGTGAAAACAAGATCCGGGATAGTCGCGGTAAACACATCGACGAGTCCGAGCGGCGGATGATTGGTCATCAGGTGACCGCCGCATTTCGAGCAGTATTGACGATGGCTAAGCTCAGTCTTCTTGAAGGTCGCGACATTTTCGGCGCCTGAGGTGATCCGCACCGCTTCCGGTTTCCACAGGCTGAAGGCGTTGACGGGGCCGCCGGACCAGGAACGGCAGGACCTGCAGTGGCAGTAGCCCATGGCTTCCGGCGCTCCGGAAGTCTCAAGCTTGACCGCTCCACAAAAGCATTCGCCCTTCAATCCCATCGCGACGTCTCCTCACTTTGCCGATGCACGTTAGAGACCACATTAGCGAGCTGCCGTCTTGGACCGGCGCGACGAATCGTGGGCATCGAGCGACATTGTGCCCGGGCCAACGCGGCATCCGCGGGTCCTCTGATCGGATGATTTCCAATGGTGTGCAGAGGGTTAAGAAAGACTCGGACTGAGAAGTGCCGGTACGCGGGGGAGCTGACGTGACGAGCATGACACAAATTGGCAGCCGAATTGTCGAATTCTCGACCGATCGCATTCCGGAAAAGGACCGCATCGCCGTTTGGCGGGAGCATTACGGGAAGGTGATGCTGCGCGTGGACATCGAACCGGCGCGCGAGACGAGTTTTCAGTCCCGGATTGCTTCGCTGGCGCTTCCCGGCTTGCAAGTCCTGGAAGCCTCCTCATCGCCTGCAAAGATTTCACGCAGCGGCCGCTATCTGGCGGATGGCAACGACGACGTCGTATTTGCGATCAACCATAGCGGCTCCGCTATCGTTTCATCAAATGGCCGGGAGCGAAGCCTGGGCAAGGGAGACGCCGTCGTGTTTTTCGGCGGCGAAGCGGCCTCGTTTCAGCGTACCAGCGCGGGGCATTCCTCCACCTTGCGCGTGCCGCGCGCGATGTTCGAATCCACCGCGGTCAGCGTTGATGACGTGCTGATGCGCCCGATAACCTCGGACAGAGGCGCGCTGAAGCTGCTTGCTGATTACACAGGCTGGCTGATGAAAGCGGGTTCCTCGATTGACGCGCAGTTGCTTCGTTTGGCCGTCGGACATGTACAGGATCTATTGGCATTGACGCTTGGACCCAGCGCCGACTTTGCGGACACTGCCCGTTCACGAGGTCTAAGGGCCGCCCGCCTCAAGCTGGCCAAAACCTATGTCGCTGCCCACAGTCACCGGCGCGATATCTCGGTCGGAAATCTTGCTTCTAATCTCAACGTGACGCCGCGCTACGTGCAGCGCTTGTTTGAGGCTGACGGCACCACGTTTTCGGAATTCTTGACCGCGCAGCGCCTGACGCGCGCCCATCGCTTGCTGTGCGAACCGAACGCCGGCCCGTCTGCGATCAGCTCAATCGCATACGATGTCGGGTTTGGAGATCTGTCCTACTTCAACCGGCGCTTCCGCCGGAAATACGGAATGACACCGCGTGAAGTGCGCGGTGACAAGGTTATTCGAATCCAGATCGAATTCCGCGCAACCCAGATCCGCTCCGATATTGCCTTAGCTAACTTCGATAGGCTCGCCTGCCGACAGGGGCAGCGAGAAGGCTGTATGACCTCAAAAGCCATAGCTCTACGAGTCCTCGACGGCATATTTGTCGTGTTCGCGACAACACTGGTCCTGTTTGTTGCAGGGCTTCCGATGGAGTGGCTGTCGGACCTGGTCGAAATGTCGGCTCCCGAATTTCGGTACTTCTCGATATACGTCGTATTCGCGGCGCTGTTGATGATGCACGCGATCACCAGTTCGGACTCTGCGCCGTGAGTCGCAGGCCTTCGTCCGTTTTCGCTGCAGGCCGATTGCGTTAAGCACGGAATGCAGCCGGTGAGCGATAACGCTCCATTCACCATGCGCCCAAATCCCGCATCCCCGCTCGGTCTCTCCGACCGATCCGTCAAGCTCGCCTACACTTTTACCGCTTAGTGCTCGGTGAGGGAGGGCTGCAATCCCGACGCAGTCAAAGCTCCCGGCGTAAAAGATAGTAACGTGCATGATTACCGCTCGCATAATCGTCCTGACCATCGCTCTCGCTGCCGGCGGCGTCGCCGCCTATCTCGCGAGCGGATACGACAATAAATCCGTACCCGTACAGCCGGTTGCGCAATTGCCGACCGTCGACGTTCTGGTGGCGAAGTCCGACATTGGGCTCGGCCAGTCGGTCAAGCCCGAGGATCTGCAATGGCAGACCTGGCCGGCGGCGACCGCAAGCAACAATTTCATTCGCCGCAGCGAACGCGCGGAAGCCGCCAAGGAAATCGCGGGCTATATCGCAAGGGCTCCTTTCATAGCAGGCGAGCCGATCAGGGAGCTGAAGCTGGTCAAGGCCAACGGCTCCGGATTCATGGCCGCGATCCTGCCCACCGGCATGCGCGCCGTCTCGACCGAGATTTCGCCGGAGACCGGCGCCGGCGGCTTCATCCTGCCGAATGACCGTGTCGATGTGATCCTTTCGAAGCGCGAAAAGAGCCCTGAGCAGCGCAGCGGCTCCTCCGACATCGTCAACTCCGAAACTCTTCTGGCCAATGTGCGCGTGCTGGCGATCGATCAGGCGCCAAAGGAAAAAGACGGACAGAACGCCGTAGTCGGCAAGACCGTCACGCTCGAGTTGAAACCGGACCAGGCCGAGACGCTCGCCCGCGCCCGCCAGTCCGGCACGTTGTCGCTGGCGCTGCGCAGTATCGCGGATGTCAACATGGTCGAGGACCTGTCGAACGCTCAGCTTCCTGCGCGAGACGGAAGTATAAACGTGGTTCGCTACGGCGTCCAAAGCTCTGCGACGACACAGAAGTGATCGAAAGGACGCTCGATATGAAATCTGTTGGGGGTCGGCTCGCGCTGCGGATGTTTCTGGTTCGCGCTCTGTCGTTTTCGGCGGCTGCCGCGCTGGTGCTTAATCCGGCCTTGGCTCCCGTAGCGGCGAGCGAGGCCAGCCAGATGCCGCAGGTGGCTGCTGGCGTGCAAACGAAAACCCGGTTCCTGGCGCTCGGGATCGGGAAATCGGTCGTCATCGATCTACCGCGCGATATCAAGGATGTGCTGGTTGCCGATCCCAAGATCGCGAACGCCGTGGTCCATTCGTCGCAGCGCGCTTACATCATCGGCGCTGCGGTCGGCCAGACCAATGTCGTGTTCTTCGATTCCGACGGCCAGCAGGTTGCAGCCTACGACATCGCGGTGAAACGTGATCTCAACGGTGTGCGCGCCGCGCTGAAGCAAACACTGCCGGGAGTCCAGATAGAAGGCGTCGCCGACGGAGTGATACTGACGGGCTCGGTGTCAAGCCCGGTCGAGGCGCAGCTGGCAGGCGACGTCGCCGCTCGGCTAGTCGGCGGCTCCGAGAAGGTCGTCAACTCCATCGTTGTTCGCGGCCGCGATCAGGTCATGCTCAAGGTCACGGTCGCGGAGGTACAACGGAACGTCGTCAAACAGATGGGCATCGATCTCGGCGCCAGCTTCAATGCCGGCACCACGATCGTGAGATTCAACAACAGCAACCCGTTCACCGCAAACAACGCACCGCTCGTTGCGGGCAACGGTCTTGCAGGGTCGTTCGGCTCGATGCCGTCAATCCAGGCGACGCTTCGTGCCATGGAAACCGCCGGTGTTGTGCGGACGATCGCCGAACCCAATCTGACCGCGATCTCCGGCGAATCCGCGACATTCATCTCAGGCGGCGAGTTTCCGATTCCTGCCGGCGTGACCTGTCAACAGACGACGGGAGGCGCTATTGGCCAATGCATCCAGACGGTCACGTATAAAAAATTCGGCATATCGCTGAACTTCACGCCGGTCGTGCTCGCCGAAGGCCGGATCAGTCTGCGCGTTATGACCGAAGTTTCGGAAGTCTCGACCGAGAATGCTTTGACTGGCGGCGCCGGCGGAACGACGATTCCCTCGATCAAGACCCGCCGAGCCGAAACCACACTCGAAATTCCCTCCGGCGGCTCCATGGCCATGGCCGGATTGATCCAGCAGCAAACCAAGCAAGCGGTCAACGGATTGCCGGGGCTCGATCAGCTGCCCGTTATCGGAGCCGCCTTCAGGAGCCAGGACTTCGTCAACAACGAGACCGAACTGATGGTGATGGTGACGCCCTATGTTGTTCGGGCGGTGCCGCAAAAGGAGTTGTCGCGCCCCGACGACGGCTTTGCTCCATCCTCCGACTCCCAGTCAACGCTGCTCGCGCAGATTAATCGGATCTACGGCATCTCCGGTCGCGCGGAGCCCGCCTCAACGTGCCAATGCGACTTCGGCTTTATCATTGATTGAAATGCAACTGCCCGGCTGACGCCGGACGAGGACAAAACGATGACAGCCAGAACGCCGCTCGATCGCCGTTATAGCTTGCGTCTGCTCGGCGCGCTCGCCGGGCTATCGGTTGTGCTTGGCGCGTGTACATACACCGGCGGGGAAGTTGTCACGGCGAGCGTTCCCGACGACTATCGCATGCGTCATCCGATCGCGGTCACCGAGGCCGACAGCTCTATCGTAATCTTCGTCGGTCATGCGCGGGGAGGCCTTTCACCGTCCCAACGCGCCGACGTTATCGGACTGGCCCGCACATGGGTTCGCGAAGCGACCGGCGCGATCGTCGCCGACGTGCCGGTTGACACGCCTAATGCTCGGGCCGCTGCAGCCACATTCCGGGAGGTCCAGGCTGTGCTTGAGGCCGGCGGTGTGCCTGCGCGCGGAATCACGTTGCACCATTATCATCCGGAGGACCCACGCGTCTTCGCGACCATCAGGTTGAGCTATCCGAAGATAGCGGCTGTTGCCGGGCCCTGCGGCCTCTGGCCGGAAGACATCGGGCTCTCAAGCCAGAACGGGAACTATAACCAGAACAAGCAATACTACAATTTTGGCTGCGCCACCCAGCACAACCTCGCGGCGATGATCGACAATCCCGCCGATCTTGAGCAGCCGCGATCCGAAAGTCCCGTTTATACTGCGCGGCGTACCAGCGCATTCGAGAAGTACCGTAAAGGCGCCGACACCGCGCCCACCTATCCTGAAGGTGAAAAAGCGAAGCTGAGCGACACGGGCAAATAATGAACCGCACCAGTCAAAACTTCGAAGAGCAAGCTGAAGTCGAGCCGCCCGTCGCGGACGAATACATCGCGCCTGCGCCTCGGGTGTCCGTACAGGTATTTTGTGAGACGGCGGAAACCGCCGCCACGGTACGATCGGCCGCAGGAGATCGTCGACTCGCTAAAGCTCATCTCGCGGTTCATATGGGCGGCATAGCGGCCGCGATGGAAGCATATCAAACGGCGCCGACTCCGAATGTGATCGTGTTGGAAACCGAGGCCAAGACCGACATCCTTGCCGGCCTCGACGATCTCGCGACGGTCTGCGATCCCGGCACCCGCGTCGTCGTGATTGGCGGTGCTACCGACACTGCTCCCTATCGCGAGCTGGTGCGACGTGGCGTCAACGACTACGTCATCGGGCCGGTAAACGCTATTGACGTCGTGCGCTCGATCTGCAGCCTGTTCTCGGCAACTGAGACCGCCCCGGTAGGCCGGATGATTGCGGTCGTCGGCGCAAAGGGCGGTGTCGGCGCTTCCACCATCGCGCACAATGTGGCATGGGCGATCGCGCGCGAACTTGCGCTGGATTCCGTTGTCATCGATCTCGACCTGGCGTTTGGAACGGCCGGTCTGAACTACAACCAGGACCCGGCGCAGGGCGTCGCCAACGCGGTGTTCTCGCCCGACCGGGTCGACAGCGCGAATATGGAGCGCCTGCTGGCGCAATGCACGGAGCATCTCAATCTACTGGCGGCACCCGCGAGCCTTGATCAGGTCTATGATTTCGGCGCGGACGCCTTCGATGCGATCTTCGATACGCTGCGCCTGACGACGCCCTGTATTGTGTTGGACGTTCCGCACCAATGGACGGCGTGGACCAAGCGAGTTCTGGTCGGCGCCGATGATATTTTGATCGTTGCCGAGCCGGACCTCGCCAACATGCGCAACGCCAAGAACATGATGAACCTGCTCAAGGCCGCGCGGCCCAACGACCGGCCGCCGCTGTACTGCCTCAATCAGGTCGGCATGTCCAAGCGGCCGGAAATCGACGTGCGCGGATTTTCCAAAACCATCGAGAGCCAGCCGATCGCGACCATTCCATTTGATGCGCGGACATTCGGCACCGCCGCTAATAACGGCCAAATGATAGCGGAAGTGTCCGCCAACCATCGCACCGCAAAGCTTTTCCTGCAGATGGCGCGACGGCTGACGGGCCACGTCAATACCGGCAAGGCGAACGGATCGTTCCTGTCGCCGATCATCAAAATGCTGGCACGGCGCGCCGCCAGGTAGATCAATCAGGCGCTTCTAGCTTACGACTTAATCGATGAACTCTGCGCCGAATTCGCAGCCGATCCGCCATGCCAACCGACATTGGCGCGGGTGGCCGGTGGACAAAATGATGATGAACTCCGAGGGGATTTCGGGATAGTCGGCGACCACCTTGACCCCGCCGTCCGACAGGTCCGTGACGATGCAGTCGCGCGGCAAAGAGCCGGTCCCAAACTGGATCTTCGCGACCCTGCTGCATAGACGACGTTCACTCTTACGTCGAATTCGACAACATGTCGACTATTCCCCTGCTCAACGATGATGCATCCCACGCTGTCTTTTAAAGACAATTCGTTGGAATCTGACTAGCGGGATATCTTGCAATTTAACTATTGTTTCACAGAACTTTAAGCCAGGCTCCCATGTCGCCCGTCATCACTGTGATTTTCGTAAGTGTGCGGGTTTTCAAGCGGGCTCTCGCAACAAACTATCGGGCATTCGGCGCCAAACTCAGCTTCGCGGCGCGTTTGCGCGGGATCGCCGGCGCCGGTTTCAGCGCCGGTTGTAACTCTGGCGACGTCGCCCGCGGGTGATCGAGCCAGCCGGCCAGACGGGCCATCAGATTGGACTGTTCGCCGGCGTGGCCGTGCGACACGAACGGGTCAGTGTAGCATTGGGCTCCGGCAGCGTTTGCCAACCGCGCCACGCTATCCGTCATGGCAGGGGCGCCTGACGCGTACACGACATCCCTTGGAGAGAGATTCGGCAGGTGATCGGTTGGTCGGCCATATCTGAAAGCATGAGAGACGTTCTGCGGCTCCGAGACGATCGGAACAATCGTGACGTTGGGAAACAGCGCCAGCCGACACAAGGCGTTGTGCATGTAGAAGGACTGCAGCTTGCGTGCCGCCACCACGAATACGAGGTCTCGCTGCGGCCGTTCGGTAATCGCGGCGACCGCGATAGACCACATCGGGGCAAAGCCGGTGCCGCTCGAGACAAGGACGGTGCTGCCGGAGTGATTTGGCCGCAGAAAAGCGCTGCCGTAAGGACCGGTGAGTTTCACCCGATGGCCAGGGCGGATCTTGCTGCCCAACGCGGAAGAAACGGTTCCGTCGGGGAAGCTTCGAATCTGAAAATGCAATTGCCGATCGCTGGGGCCGCCCTGCAGCGGATAGCTCGGACTGTAGGATCGCGCCGGGAATCCACGAAACTGCACTTTGCAATACTGGCCGGGGAGGTGGTGGAGGGGACTCGGCAACTCCAGACTGACCCCGAACACATCGGGCGCGAGACGGACCAGATCAGTCACACGCGCCGACATGGTGGTCTGATCAGGCACAGGCTCCGTCACAATCTCAAGATCGGAGACTACCCTTGCCTGACAGGCATGAATCATGTCGCTGCCATTCTCGTCGCCGCCAAAAACCTTCCCTTCGACAAGACGCACACGGCAGGTCCCACAGACTCCGGTGCGGCAATCGTGAGGCAGTTCGACTCCGTTCATGATCGCAGAGTCGAGCAGCAGGTCGCCGCAATTCGCGAGAAACGTCTCCTTGTTCAGCGTTACCTTGCAAAGCTTTGCCATTATTCCACCTCGAGACGAATGGGCCTAACGTGCCGGGTGTGCCTGATCTCGCTGTGATCGAATGCAGCAACCCGCATGAAGATGCCCGTCTGGAGCGGAACATCGTATTTGCTGTGCGTATCAAGGCGGCGTGCCACTTCGAGCGCCCAATGCCCGGAGGCCCAGCGCGCCGCGCAACGCACGTCTGCGCGGTCGCCGGTGAAATCCCCGGTGACGATGACGCCCGGCAGGACAGTGCCCACGGGAATTCTCATATCCAGTTCGGACGAGTAGGGTACCGATTCCGCCTCCGTCATGAACCAGCGAGCGCCTTCGTTTTCGCCAACGTTCGGATCCAGGCTGATCTCACCCATCGCCTTGACGGTCGCCGCGATATCCTTCGGCAAACGGCGCGGTGAGATCAGGGCACCGCCGGACTCCTCTTCCACCACGAAATTATCGCTGTAGTTGGGAGTTCCGGGGTCCGGCGCGAAGCCTCCACGATAAGGCGTGACATTGCGGACCTGTGTCGGGGTTGGGTCGAGTGGCGGCCCGAAATGCTCGTCATCCATCCAGCCCGTTGGGCCACTGCTCGTAGCCTTCCATTGCCAGACGTCGACGTAGTCGCTGTCACCGGTTGTGAAATGCAGCCCGCGGCCGGTCATGGTGGACGGTGCCTTGGGAACGGGATGCGAACCGGCGTGAAAGGTCCGGTCGCCAGCGAGGAGTGCATCAGACCTCGTCAGCAGCACCGAGAACTTGTCCTCATTGTAATCGTGCTCGTCCCCAATCTGATGACCGTTTTGAAGCAGATGCCAGCCGTCGATTTCCTTGATCAGCGGCAGTTGCTTCAAAGAGCGCGTCGGGTCCTCCCATGTGAAAAGAAAGTAGGCCCAGGTGCCGTCGTGCACAGCGCGAACCTCGACTTTCGATTCTCCCTTGCCGTCGAAGTTGCCTCCCTCGTTGGTCATCAGCGAGTACGGATGAATGTTTCGCCAGACGTGATCGGAGGTGTCGCCGTCGAGAACAGGCGCGTCGGCACGGTCGATGCGGTGAACTTGCAGATGGTCGATGGTGAACCAGTCGGCTGCCGCGAGAACGGAGGCGCCAGTGATCGCTACCGCAGCGGCGACGATGAAGGGGTTGGACTGAAAAGTGGGGTTTCGCGGTTTTGACGCGCGCCTCGCGCGGGAATCCGGCTGCGCGGCCGCTTTTCGCGGCGCGGATCGGTTCCGGGTCAGCGGATGGCTCGGCTGCGCGGGGCGTTGTGGCTGCCCATCACCGGCACCTGCGGATTTGGGATTTAGCCGCGTCGACTGCTCGACCAGCATGGCAAGCAATTCAACCGCATCGAGCCGAGGAGGGGGGACCGGCAGCCGCTCCGGCCGGAAGATTCGAAGCAATTGCGATGCTCCGCCGATTTTGTAGTGCGTCAGGATATGAACGGCGGCGAAGCCAAGCACTCCCCACGTCGCCCACCAGTGTATGATTGCGACATCATGGCCGGCGTAGATGCCGAAATACAGCAAACCACCGCTGGCGATCAGCGAAAGCATAATGACAAAGAAGATCCAGTTCAGAATGACGGCCGCGGCGCCCAGTCTCGCCTGCTTACGGCCGAAAAGTCCGCGCATGCGAATCTTGTCCAATTGAACTCGACGACTTAGGCCGGAGCGAACCAGGTAGATCGTGTACGCGACCGCGACCGCGACCAGCACGATGGCCGCCTGCATATGCCTCGACCAGACGCCGGTGTGCGGCAGCACGAAATCGAACAAATTGATCCATGTTCTGTCCGGCGCTTCCGCAGCAATTCGCAAACCGGTGAGCAAGGCGACTCCGAAAGCCGCGACAAGCAGCCAGTGCAGAATAATGGTGCCGTAATCGGTCTTGCGATGCTTCACGCGCGCGCCCCCCGGTCAGGAGGGATTGACTCGGGTCGCGGAAGACCTCGCCACTCATTGTAATTCGTACGCAAACTGATTGTCCCCCAGAGATTGGATCGCCGGAACCGGCGAACGGAACGTCCTCTCTGCGAATGTCTTCGCAATGTGTGGATAGATCACACACAGCAACGCTTTGCTGAATTGGACTATCCGGCGAATTCTCCAGCGGTCGCGCATATGCGGCTGCCGGAGTTAGCGCGCGAGATTGAAGAGTTGTTTACGTTCGTGGCGTCATTCGGCCCAGACCGGGGCCAATGCCGCACCGAAGAAAGGTGATAGCCGGACGAATGTATGACGCCGAATTTTTCCCTGAACGATTTTGTTCAGCATAAACTTTGAGCCTCGCCGTTGAGATTTGCGAGCGACGATCAGGTCCCGTGTGAGGAACTTCACCGTCAAAACGCGACGATCATAATGAAACTGCTCGCGATAACGCCATTCAGCGGCGACCAAGCAGAAATTTTCGGCGGTCCCATTGTTGCCGGAAAATGGTCGGCATCGGCTGTCATGAAAATTTTCATCACGTATGGGCGGATGGGAGTCGGAGCGGGATGAAGTTGGATCAAGAGCCCCCGCGGACTATTCCGTCTGTAGGGTTGCGGAATGTTTCACCTGCAGCGGCGGAAGATCCCGTGACGCTTGGCTTGCGCGAGAGTACGCGGCGGATGGCAGGCATCGCGGTTTTCAGCGGCGTGATCAATATTCTGATGCTGTCTGGCTCACTCTATATGTTGCAGGTCTACGATCGGGTGATTCCGAGCCGTAACATAGCGACCTTGCTCGGCCTCTCGCTGATGGTGCTGTTCGCTTATGTCGTGCAGGGTTATTTTGAGGCATTGCGAGCACGCATGCTGTGCCGCGTAGCAACGCTTTTCGATGTCGGGCTGCAGGAATCGATTCACACGGCGCTCGCCACATTGCCGCTTCGCGGTGTGAAGCCGATGCTGATGCAACAGCCGCTGCGCGATCTGGATCAGATCCGGGCCTTCATGTCGAGCATGGGCCCCACCGCTTTCCTGGATATGCCGTGGATTCCCATTTTTCTCATCGCGCTGTTTTTGTTTCATCCAGCCATCGGCATGACGGCATTGCTCGGTACCGCCGCGATCATCGCTATGACACTGCTGACGGAACGCATGTCGCGCGGCGCTGCGAAGGCGGCGATGGATGGCAGCGCGCAGCGGCAGGTGCTCGCAGACGCGACGCAGCGCAATGCTGAGGTGATCCGCGCGCTGGGCATGATGGACCGTTTCGCCCGACGCTGGTCGCAGGCCAATGAGCGCTATCTGCGTGAAAACATGCGCGCCAGCGACGTGCATGCAGGTCTGAGCTCGGGTGCGAAAGCGCTGCGCTATGTGTTGCAATCCGGAATGCTTGGGATCGGGGCTTATCTCGTCGTCGCGGACCGCGCCTCGGGCGGCATCATGATCGCCTCGTCCATTATGATGGGGCGCGCTCTGGCGCCGGTGGAAGTCGCGCTCGGTAGCTGGAAGCAGCTTGTCGCCGCCCGCCAGGGTATCGCGCGCTTGCGTGAAATCTGTAAAGCGACGGCCACACCTCCCGCGCCGCCGGTTGCGCTGCCCCGTCCGCACCGCGAACTGTTGGTGCAAGATCTCGCCGTGGCTGCGCCGGGTTCGGACACGCCTATCGTGTCGAACATTTCGTTCTCGCTGAAGGCGGGCATGGGGCTCGCGCTGCTAGGCGCGAGCGCGTCGGGAAAAACTTCTCTGTCGAAAGCGCTGGTCGGAATCTGGGCGGCCCGGCAGGGCGTGGTGCGGCTCGATGGAGCGGCGCTCGATCAGTGGCGCAACGAGGATCTCGGGCATCACATCGGCTATCTGCCTCAAGACGTGGCGCTGTTCGACGGCACGGTCGCGGAAAACATTTCCCGTTTCGACGAGGGCGCCACTTCCGACGCGATCCTCAAGGCCGCGCAGATCGCTGGCGTGCATGACCTCATCCTGCGCCTGCCGGATGGATATTCGACGCGGATCGGCCAGGGCGGCATGTCGCTGTCGGCAGGCCAACGGCAGAGGATTGGACTTGCGCGCGCCGTGTTCGGCGATCCGTTCCTGATTGTACTCGATGAACCCAACGCCAATCTGGATGCCGAGGGCGAGAATGCGCTGACCCGAGCCATCCAGTTCCTGCGCCAACAGAAACGCATCGTCGTCGTGATTTCCCACAGGCCCAGTGCTATCGCGGCGTTGAATATGGCGATGGTGTTGTACGAAGGCAAAGCGATCGCATTTGGTTCATGCGAGGAGATCTTTGCGCGCGTTCGCGCCGGGACCGGGCAACCGGCGCCGCCTCGGCAATCCCCGGCCCCGCCCCACGCCAAAGCGGTGCGGCGCGCTCCAGTCACGGAGAGCGTCTAGTCATGTGGCGCGATGAAGATGACCGACATCTCAATGGACCGGCGCGTCGCTGGGCCGGCGGGTCGCATGATGAGGGATTAGGGCCGCAAGGCGCTGCCCTGATTCTGGAATTGCAGCGTCTTCGGCACGCCTTCGAAGGCGAAGATTTGAGCGGCCCACCCGCCGCGCGACCGCCTCGTCATGCGCGTCAAAAATCGGAGCCGGAACGGCGTTCGCGGCCGCGCCGGCAGAAGCGGTCAAAAAAAAGCAAGATGGCGCGCGCCATCGATGCGTGTCTCGAACAGTTCGGTTTCAAGGGAACAGCTTTCATCGAGCGCAGAGCCGAGGCTCCCGAGGAGCCCGCTTCGTCGCCGCCGCGTCGCAGCAGCCCGAACCTTGCGCCTGACGAACCGTTGTCGATCAATCTGACCCGGCCCACACCGGAAATCCTCGGCCACAACGATCCGCGGCCATCGATGCTGCTTGAAAAGCCGCGACTTGAACTACCGAGCCTGCCGGAGGCTGGTCCGGACTTCGCACAATTGGTCGAGAAAGGTCGCGCTGCTCTCAAGGCGGGCGTTGCTTTCATCATCGAGCCGGGCAAAGCGCCTCCGCCGAACGCAGAAACCCTTACCGCGCGGATCGGATGGACGTTCGAGAACGAGCTGCGAACCGGGCTCCGCATTCTGATCATTGTGGCGGTGCTTGCCGGCGGCTGGCTGGCGTTGATGCCGTTGGCGGGGGCTGTCGTAGTTCCCGGAAACCTCGTGGTACAATCCAATGTCAAGGCGATCCAGCATCCGACCGGCGGTGTGGTCGCGGACATCAAGGTTTATAACGGCATGCGGGTCGCTGCGGGTGATCTGCTGGTGCGGCTCGACGCGACCCAGACGCAAGCCAATCTTCAGATGGTCAGCAAGCAGCTTGACGAGCTGCGCGCCCGGATCGCGCGATTGGTCGCCGAACGCGATGGCCAGGATCGGCCCGAGATTCCTGCTGAGCTGACGGGTCGCTCGGGCGAGGACAGCGTCCGGACGCTGCTCACGTCTGAAGAATCGCTTTTCAAAGCGCGATTTACCGCGCGCAAAAGTCAGAAGGATCTGTTGCAAAGCCGGGTCGCACAATTGACCGAGGAAATATCAGGCCTTGATGCCCAGATTGCGTCCAAGGCGAAGCAACTTGAACTGATCGCGGGCGAATTGAGCGGTGTTCAGGATCTTTACGACAAGCGGCTGGTGCCGATGACGCGGCTCACGACGCTGCAGCGCGAAACGGCACGAATTGAAGGTGAGCGCGGGCAATTGGTGTCCGCCATCGCGGAGACGAAATCGAAGATCGGCGAGGCGCAGCTGCAGATCGTTCGCATCGATCAGGATTTTCGCACCGATGTCGTCAAGGAGCTTGGGGAGACGCAAGGCAAGGAAGCTGAGCTGTCGGAGCGCGCCGTCGCTGCCCGCGATCAACTCGAACGCATTGAGATGCGCGCGCCCACATCGGGCGTGATTCATCAGATGTCCATTCACACCATCGGCGGCGTCGTTCGCGCCGGCGACACCCTCATGGAGATCGTCCCCGACACGGACGACCTGCAGATCGAAGCGCGGCTGCAACCGAACGACATCGATCAGGTGCGGTCCGGCCAAAAGGCTTTTGTCCGCTTCTCGGCGTTCAACCAGCGGCTTACGCCCCAACTCGCCGGCACAGTTGCCTATGTGTCCGCGGATACCAGCCACGACCAACAGACGAATGCACCTTATTTCACGGTCAGGGTCGTGCTGTCGGAAGAGGAAGTGCACCGATTAGGTGCCCTGCAGCTCGTTCCTGGCATGCCCGCCGAGGTTTTTATGCAAACGGGCAGCCGGACCATGATGAGCTATCTGCTAAAGCCAATCACCGAGCAGATGCAGCGCGCATTCGTCGAGCGTTGAGTTGCTTGCGACGATTTTCGGTTCAGCGCGCTGACGCGTCAAACATTTGCGCTTATCCACAGCTAATCAGCGGCCTTCATTTTCAGCGACGTTCAATTGCGCAGAATTTTCGCTGCTGCCGCGCCTGTGATGCGCGTCACACAATATCATCCAAGCAAAGTCGTTCGACCGCCGCCATGCCGTCATAGTCGGCACCCCATAGTTCGGCTCTTCTCTGCTCGCAGTTTTTGGGGAACAGACGAGCGGTCATCGGTTTGTGGCGCGTGGCATGCGCGTCCAACTTGTTCAAATACGTCTCAAGAAGTGAGTGGGACGAAAAAGGGGGGACTTTCCGTTGTCACACATCCTTCCACCATGACGCTGCGGCCGATTCGATAACGCGACGGCAGCAGCAGCGCATTCAGCATCGCCCAATAAGGCAGGAAAGGAATAAAGATGGCTTTGACAGCAACGGATCTATTCAACGACGCAACCACCAGAGAGATCGGCGGCATCGGCCCGGATCAGGTTGGTTTGATTGTCTCGGACCTTACGGGCGTACAGCAGATGCTGAGCGCCGCAGTACCGCAGGTCAACAATCTCAGCGATTTGCACACCCAAATCATCATCAATCAGCTCAACGAAGAGATTGCGTCTGTCGAGACTGCGAACTCCCCGGTGGGTACGCTCACATTGGGAACAAACCTCGGACAATTTGTCGGCCGTTCGATCAATGACATCCATCGCGACATTATCGATATCGCCCAGGGCGATGAAGGAGTTCAGGCGCTGTTCAACCCAACGCCTTTGCCGGCTCTCAACACTCCCCCTGCACCGTTCCCGGACAGCGCGGATCAGACCGCCTTTATCACGCAATGGATTCAGGACAGTAACCATCTGGGGCAGGCGGCGACGACGATCGCGAACAACGGCTTCAATGCTGACGACGTGGCTGGATTAGTGCAGCAAATACAGACCTACGCCACAAACTCGAACGCGTTCGATCAGGCGCAGGGCGGTCTTTGGTCGGCGCGCTTCTGGAATGAATTTCGCTCGGACGGCACTTCAGGCACGGCAGCGGCCGCGCTGATCGACGGCTTGCAGACGCAAAACACCGGGGAGCTCAATGCCGCGGTGGAGCAGCTCGCCGCGAACTCCGCCGATGTTGGCAGCAACAATCGCATGGCAGACGGCGGAAGCTATGCCGACGTCGTCGCGGCGGCGCAGGCCACTGCTGTGACGCCGAATGCCGCTGCCGCGGCAGCGACTCCGCCCGTCATGGCCGCCGATGATGATGCCGCGCCCGCCGCTCCAGTTGTGGCGAACGCCGATGATGATGCGTCACCAGCCGCTCCGGTTGTAGGCGCTCATCATGGTGCGACAGCCACTCCGCCCGTCATGGCCGCCGATGATGATGCCGCGCCAGCCGCTCCAGTTGTGGCGAACGTCGATGATGATGCGTCGCCAGCCGCTCCGGTTGTAGGCCACCACCATCATGGTGCGCCAGCGACTCCACCCGTGGTGGCGGCCGACGATGATGCGCAGCCGGCTGCTCCGGCTGTGGGCCACCACCATCATGATGCGCCGGCGACTCCGCCCGTGGCGGCCGCCGACGATGATGCGCAGCCAGCCGCTCCGGTTGTGGGCCACCACCATCATGATGCGCCGGCGACTCCGCCCGTGGCGGCCGCCGACAATAATGCGCAGCCAGCCGCTCCGGCTGTAATCAACGCCGGTCATGCCGCGCCGGCGACTTCGCCCGTAGTCGGTGCCGATGCGCCAGCCGCTCCGGCGGATGCAGTGCCGGCCGCAACTCCCGCTGCTGCTGCCGCGCCTGCCGCAGGTCTGACAGCAACGGATCTGTTTAACGATGCAACGACCCGCGAGATCGGCGGCGTCGGTCCGGATCAGGTCAACTTGATTGTCTCGGATCTCGTTGGCGTACAACAGATGCTGACGGCGGCGGTGCCGCAGATCAATAACCTGTCCGATTTGCACACCCAGATCATCATCAATCAGCTCAACGAAGAGATTGCGTCGGTCGAGAACGTGAACTCTCCGACTGGTACGCTGGTCTTGGGAACGGACCTTGGACAATTTGTCGGGCGCGCGATCAACGACATCCATCGCGATATCATCGACATCGCCCAGGGCGATAACGGAGTTCAGGCGCTGTTCAACCCGACGCCTCTTCCGGACCTCATCACCCCTGCGGCACCGTTCCATGACAGCGCCGACCAGACGGCGTTCGTCACTAAATGGATCCAGGACAGCAACCATCTCGGGCAGATGGCGACCGCGATCGAGAATAACGGATTCCAGGGCGACGTTGCCGGGTTGGTCCAGCAGATCCAGAGTTACGCCAGCAGTTCGAACGCCTTCGACCAGGCGCAGGGCGGGCTCTGGTCGGCGCGGTTTTGGAACGAATTCCGATCGGACGGCACCTCGGGCACGGCGGCGGCCGCACTGGTCGACGGTTTGCAGAACCACAACGCAGGCGAGGTCAACGCGGCGGTGGAGCAGCTCGCCGCGAACTCCGCTGATGTCGGCAGTAACAATCGGATGGCGGATGGAGGAAGCTATGCCGACGTCGTCGCGGCGGCACAGGCGACAGTCGTGACGCCGGTCGGCGATCCCGGTGGGAACGGAGCCGGCGCGGGCAATGGGGGAGCTGGGGGAGGCGGCGCAGGAAACGGTGACGCCGGCGGCGGCGGAGCCGGAGGAGGACAGCCGGCGCAGGCATTGGTGGCTGGTGATCTTTATTTCGAAAACATGTTCAACGACGCCACCCGTATTCTCGAAGGTGGGCTCTGGCACAACGACGTCGAGGTGGGCAACCAAGGCCATGGCACGGACGGCCGGTACGTGAAAGATCTCCAGCTAGTTCAAACCGGGCTCACCGCCGACGTTGCTGCCGGCGATTTTACTGGCGACCAACTCACCCACGTCAATACCGTGCTGGCCGACATCACGACCGCGCTTGCAGCAGTGCCGGGCGCCGTCAATAACGACGCCGGTGCCGAAGCCGCGTTGCGGACAGCCCATCTGGACATCATCAACACCATCGAGAATGATCCGGTCCTGCAGGCGCTCAGCATCAAGGACAATAACCCCGGGTTCAATTTCGCGCCTCCCGAGTTGGCCACGCCTTTGGCCAACGCGCCCCACGCCACATTTGCGGATCTGGGAGCTATTTTCGACGACGCTCAAGCCAAATCCCTTGGAGGCATCAACGCGAACAACCTGCCGTCGATTCAAGCCGACCTGCAGACGGTGCATGATGGCCTTATCACACTGATGAACGATCACCCGCAATTGTTCGGCGGCGCGACCGGAATACACGCTTCCACGATAGTCGATCAGATCAATCTTCAGTTGACCAACTTCGACCATCAATACGGTTTCAACCCCGATGCGGCGAAGGCCACCAACGATAATTTCCTCGACATCACCGACATCGTTGCCGGCGACGCCAACCTGACGAACATGGCGTTCGCCAATGGCGTCCACCACGGATGGACCGGAGCGCCGGCGACCGATGTCGTACCCGTGCCTTACCAGGACAATGCCGCTCAGACCAATTTCTGGGCCGATTTCATCGGCTCCGGCAACACTCTGGGAGCGCAGGCTGAGCAGCTGGTAGCGGCAGGCAATGCACAGGATATTCAGGCATTCGTCCAAACGTTGCAGGGTTGGGAGAGCAACATCAAGAACTTCGACGCCGCCCAGGGCGGTATTTTCCAGGCGCGCTTCGACAACGAACTGCTCGGACCAGACTCCACCGTGGGCGCCGACGTGGCGGCAATGATCAAGGGCCTGCAAACTCATGACGCGACGCTGGTGATGAATGCGGCAGAGGGCTTCCATGCCAATGCCGCTGATGTCAGCGGCAACAATGTCCCGCTTAATGGCGGCACATACAATGCAGACGGTCAGACCGTCGCCGAAGCGCTGAGCACGGCCACCGGCGCGCTGCCGCCTGCGCCAGTGACGCCGTTAACGCCCGCGTCCCCTGCCGCCCCTGTCGTGGCAACGAACGCGCCCGCCAACGACGTTGGAGCGGCAGGTGCGGCAGGAAGCTCCGATGCCGATCACGGGGCTGCCGGAGCGGACAACCAAGCGTTCGCTCACCAACACCATCAACACTTCGAGCATATGTGGGGCTGATGATCCCCGGCCCAGTGCCGGGTCTGAGGAAGGTTTGGCGAGTGTTCCGGGTTACCTCGGAACGCTCGCCAGATATTTCTTCTTCACCGCGAACTCCGCCAACGTCCGATTTGGAGGTGCGACACTGGTCACAGTTGTTTTCGCCAGCCGGATGATATCTGGCTAGGTGGCGAATTAAACGCGTCCCGCGTGCCACACGACAGTCAAAGCAAGAGACTATGTTTTCACTGATTACGGCAAGCGCTAACAGACTTTTTCAATTAAGGGCCGCCGCTTCGGGCTGATCTCGGTTTGCCAACCGCGCTCACGCATCTGCTTCCAGAGTCATAGCAGAATCAGCGCAGGCGTCAGGCGGTATGGCGGGCTTTGGCGTGCGCGGTTTTGTGCCGACGTGGCGCGCCGTAGAAGAAACAACTGCCATGTATTTGTAGTGCCACTCGATTTGCGATAGTACCCGAGGCTAATTGCGCCCGAAGGGGGCTGCTAGGGAGGCGGGAGCGTGGCGCGAAACATTCTGATCCTTGGAGCCTCCTATGGCTCCTTGCTGGCGACGAAGCTACTGATGGCGGGTCACAACGTGACCCTGGTTTGCCGGAAGAAAACCGCCGAACTCATCAACCGCGACGGTACCGAAGTTCGCATCAAGCTGCGCGACGAGGCAGTGCACCGCGCGATCTTTTCGCGCGATCTGCCCGGCAAATTGGACGCGGCAACCCCCGTCGATGTCGACCTCTCCCGTTATGATCTGGTCGGCCTTGCGATGCAGGAGCCGCAATACACGAACCACACAATTCGGGTTCTGATGATCAAGATCGCCGAGGCGAAGCTGCCTTGTCTTTCGATCATGAACATGCCGCCCTTGCCCTATCTCAAGCGGATCCCGGCGCTCGCGGAAATGGATCTCGAAGAGGCCTACACCAATGCCCAGGTATGGGAACGGTTCAAGCCGGGACTGGTGACGCTCTGTTCCCCTGATCCGCAGGCCTTCCGCCCGCCGGAAGAGGCGGCGAACGTCCTGCATGTCGGCCTGCCGACCAACTTCAAGGCAGCGACATTTGCAGATGAGCGACACAACAACTTGCTTCGCGAGCTCGAAGCCGACATCGACGCGGTGACGTTGGACGGCCAGGACGTTCCGGTGAAGCTCAAGGTATTCGACTCGCCGTTCGTTCCCCTCGCCAAATGGTCGATGCTGTTGACCGGAAATTACCGCTGCATCACGTTGCACGAGCCGCAATCGATCCGCGACGCCGTGCACGGCGACCTGAAGCTCTCGCGGTCAATCTATGATCATGTCGACGCCGTCGCCCGGCGTCTGGGGGCCGAGGCAAAGGATCAGGTTGCTTTCGAGAAATATGCAAAGGCGGCGGAAAGCCTTCTCAAGCCCTCATCGGCGGCCCGGGCGGTAGCGAGCGGCGCGCCCTTCATAGAACGCGTCGACCTGCTGGTGAAGTTGATCTCGCATCAGCTTGGCCTTCCCAGCGCCGAGATCGACCGCACCGTCGAGATCGTGGATCAAAAACTGAATGAGAAGATCGTGGCCGGCGGATCCGGCGCGCCATGACGCGCTCCGATGTGAATCAGCTACTTCGGTGATTGCAGGATCACACCGTAGCGCCGATATATTCGGTCCACCGTCCCGTCCGCGAGTAGCCGGTCCATCGCACCGTCGACGGCATCACGCAGTTTCTCGTCCGGGCGAACCATGCCAACGGCGACATTCCAGTTGAGATTTGCTTCGCTTTCGTCCAGCTCCAATATACGGACCGCTTTGTCTGGATGCGTTAAATTGAAATAGGCCGCGACGGTTGGTGTAACCGCCGCCGCGTCGAGCTCATGATTGGCCAAGGCTTCGAGGCTATCGACCTCGAAGCCGAATGTTGACGTCGGCACGTGGCGCTGGCCGATAATCATCGCCGCAACCGATCCGACCTGCACCCCAACCTTCGTGTGCTCGTCAAGGCTCTTGAAGGACGTGAGCTTGCTCGCCGCAGGGATGGCGAGCGCGACACCTGTTCGATAGTAGGGTTTCGAAATGCTCAGGCGGGTTTCGCTTTGTGCCTCGCGATCCGCAATGACATCCATGAGAACGTCGCAGTCGGCACTGCGGATCTGATACACGGTGATGATCCAGTCGAGCGTTAACGACACGCCAAGCTCACGCGCAAGGGCCTGCGCCAACTCAATCTGAAAGCCTGGAGGGTCGCCTGCCTTGCTGGCGAATGGAAGCGAATTGGGGTGGGCACACAGTCCGATCGCGCCGGCTGAGCGGATATTGTCGAGCGACCGGGCCTGCGCCGGATTAGTCAGTCCAACGAAGGCACCGATTATGATCGAGAGAATTGCTTTCATCAGTACTCCCGGTGCGGATGGATCGGATGTCGCCCCCGTTTCATCCCTCCGGTTTCAACGAACGGATGTACTTGATGATTTCGTCGATTTGCGGATCGCTGAAAGCTGAGCCGAACGCCGGCATTGCGCCTTCCTTCCCATTCTTGATGCGGTTGCGCAAATAGTCGTCGCTTCGGGTCGAATTCATCAGCTGCGGACCCTTGCCCGCAACGCGACCGCCATCGGAGTGACACCAGCCGCAAGTCGATGCGAACAGCTGTTCGACATTCAACGTCCCGTTTTCCGGCGTAGCAGCGGCAGGCTGCGCGCTCGCCGGCATCACGCTTGTCAACAAGGCGGCTAACACGGCCGCGAGCGCCAGCACGCGCGAGTCCAATTTCATGATATCCAGGTCTAGGTTGTTCAAGTCTCGTTTTGCTAGCCGAACGATCTGTTCGAAACGCGCGGGGAGCAGGCTTGCGCCCGCTCCCCGGCAGATGACCCGACTGCCTATTTCAGGCTGTAGACGATCAGCGCGCCATCGTCGCGCGGCATGCTCTTGTAGACGCCGCCAAAGGTGGGCGCGTAATCGTCCGACGCCATACCGCCAAAGCCCGCAGTCACCGCGATATACTGCTTGCCGCCTACGGCGTAGCTAACGATGCCGCCCTGATGGCCGGTGCCATCGGAGTGATTCCACAACTCGGTTCCCGTTTCGGCATCGTAAGCATGAATGACGCCGCGCGAATCGGGCACGAACACGAGATTGCCCGCGGTCGACAGAACGCTTGCGAGCGGCGGTTCGGGGAAGCGAACCTCCCATTTCTTTGCTCCGGTCACTGGGTCGCGCGCGTCGAGATGACCGTAAATTTCGCCGCCTGGAGGAGGTGCGATCTTGAAATTGGCACCGATATTCAATTGGGCCTGAGGGGCGGTCACCGGCGTCGTCTTCACGACATCGAGGGTCATGCACCATTCCTGGCCGAGCTTGTAGTAAAGGCCGGTTTTGGGGTTGTAGGAACCGGCGTTAAAACTCACTCCACCGGAAATGTGGGGGCAGAGCGGTTCGTCGACTTTCCCCGCCGAGAAATCGCGGCGACCGATCAACTCGCCAGTCTTCGGGTCGATGTTCTTGACGAAATTGCTGTTCTGAGTGATCCGCCAGACGTTCTTCAAGGCGGCACTCCGATCATAGACGAAGATGTACCCGCTCTTGTTGGGGTGAACCACGAGCTTTTGGCCGTCCCTATCGAGCATCACAAACTCGCCGACGGCGCTGTCGAAGTCCCAAGCGTCGTGTGGCAACTCCTGATGATGGAATTTTAGCTTGCCGGTATCGATGTCGAGACCGACTACTGAGGAGGTATATAGATTGTCGCCAGGCCGAGCCCCCTGCGTCTTGTAATCGTTACCCGACCAATCATAGAGCGGTGCCGGGTTAGCGGTGCCCCACCAGATGGTGCTCGTTTCCGAGTCATAAGTACCGGGCATCCAGCCACCGCCCCCGCCAGTACGCCATGAATCATTCCCCCATGTTTTCATAGCCTCGTCCGTGCCCGCGACGGTCAGGAACTCCCACTTCTTCTTGCCCGTTGCGGCGTCAACACCGAAAATCGGGCCGCGACCGGGCCACTCGCCGCCCTGTGCGCCGATCACGACCGTGCCCTTGGCGTAAAGCGGGGCACCAGTGAAACCGACGGTCAGTTTTTCGGAATCAATCAGCTTGGTTTCCCAAACGACCTTGCCGGTCTTCATGTCCATCGCAATCAGCCGACCGTCCATTGTGCCGACATAGACCTTGCCGTCTCCCAGTGCGACACCGCGATTATAGGGCGAGTGGGTCTGTCGGGCGACCAACGCTTCGTCCAATTCCGGGAAATACGACCAGATCACCTCGCCCGTGGCGCCGTTCAGCGCAAAGGTTCGACTGTAGGATCCCGTGTAGTACAGCACCCCATCAGCCACGAGCGGCATCGATTGCAGACCGCGGGTGGACCTTCCGGGAATATGGATCCAGGCCACGCTCAAATTAGAGACGTTGCTCGGATTGATCTGGGCGAGTGGGCTGTAGTGATAAGACTTGTAAGAACCATGGTACGTCAGCCAGTCGTTCTGGCCGCCGGCCTCGATGCGCGCGGTATCCACGGACTGAGCGAATGTTGACGACGCGGCGAGCGTCGTAGCAACGGCAATGGCTGCACGTAAAGCAAGATAGTTTGGCTGCTTCTTCATGGCACTTCCTCCGAAAGTTTTTTTTACGAATGATCGATCTTCGGCGTGATTAGTCTGAGCCGGGCGCCGCGGCTGGTCGTGCGACGATCGATTTTCTGCCGCGTACTCGGGAATCGTGCTGATGAAAAGCCCTTATCTGGGCCCAAGCAATGACTCGGGCTCGCCCCGTCAAGTTGCGATGCAAGGAGAAGCCAGCATTTAGGCTCTTTTGCGTCCTCAGCAGCCCGCAGCTCCGCGCATGAGGCGCATAGAGCTATAAGTCCATCCCTGCCGTCCGATCGGCGCCTTCTCCGATTTGCCAGCCCCTGAACCGGAAAATGTAATTTGACCAAGTTACTCTCGGGCTGGGATAGCCGCAGTACCACTGCGGAGCAACGAGGCCTCGGCAGCCGGGACACCGCTGTCTCTGAGCTGACGTCCGTCTTGGTGTTCGTCAGACGCGACCGTCGCGCAGGGAACGTGTTGAAGACTCGAGCGTTGAGGCTCCCCCGTGGCAGCAACAAGGTAAGGAAGCGCGCATGAAGACATTCTATGTCGCAGCCGCATGTGGCGGCGCAGTGCTTTTGGCAGCGGCCAGTTTCGCAAACGCGCAAGGAACCGGGACCGGTTCGAGCTCGAGCGGCACAGCGACCAATCAATGCTGGGACCTGAGCAACAACGTGGTTCGCGATAGAAGCGGTACCAACGCTACTGGACCGTCTGGAAATCGCGGCAGCACGGTCGGATCAACAACGCCCGGATCAGGCACAGGTGCCTCCGGTTCTTCTGGCACCAGCTCCAATGCGAACGCTACGGCACGCCCAGCCGGAATGCCAAACTGCTAACCGTGGCTGTTCCGGCTTCCTTGGGCGGTTTGATCAGTGAACGACGCCTAATTTTGCCGTTGGTGGCGTGTGGGCTTTGTGTCGCCAGAGTAACAGCTAACTGAGATGTACAGCGCAGGCGGGGCAAGATACCCGGCGAATTGTGAGCCCGGTTCTATTGGCGCACCCGACACGATTCGAACGTGTGACCTTTGCCTTCGGAGGGCAACGCTCTATCCAGCTGAGCTACGGGTGCGTTGGGGTTCGTTTAGCCGATTGGCTTGATATCGGCAACGGCCTTGCCGGGCCGCGCTGACGGGAACGGCCGAGCCCGAAATGCATGGGCTCCGATTGTCCCGAGCCCCGCAGGCTGTAAACTGCTGCCTCAACGCCAAGGCCGTAACCGCGCGTTGGGGAGACAGTTCATGCGTCCGCTCGAATTCGGCTGGTATCTGCCCACGCATGGCGACACCACGGCGTATGGCCTGATGGAGGCCCAGGTGGCCGGGTCGCCGGAATTGTGCGAGCGCGTGACGCTGGCGGCGGAGGCGGCGGGCTTTGAATATCTGCTGATCCCGGTCGGCTCGACGTGCTGGGAGGCGTGGATCGCCGGCGCTTTCATGGCGGCGCGCTCCACCGAAGATCAAGCCGCTCGATTGCAGCAAGGCCCGGCTATATCAACCCTGTGCTGCTGGCCAAGATGATCTCGACCTTCGATCAGATGTCGGGCGGGCGCATATGCATCAATTTGATCGCGGGCCAGAACGAAACCGAAGTCGAAGCCGAAGGCATACGCTACGCCAAGGAAGAGCGGTACGCGCTGATGGAGGAGGAGGTTTCGATCCTCAAGGCGCTATGGACCACGCACGGGCCGGCTGAATTTCGAAGGAAAGTTTCACAGGATATCCGGCGCGCATATCCGGCCGCGGCCGCTGCAGCAGCCGTTTCCCAAATTCTATCTCGGCGGCGGCTCGCGACAGGCCTGGGAATTGTCAGCGAAACATTCCGACGTTCATCTGTTCTGGGGCGATCTGCCGGAGCGTATCGCCGCGAACGTCGCCGAGATCAGGCTGATGGCGCGAGCGCATGGGCGCGAAGACAAGATCGGGTTCGGCATGCGTCTGCAAGTGATCTGCCGCGAACGAGAGAGCGATGCCTGGGAGGCCGCCGATCTGCTGGTTCGCCATGCGACCGAGCGGCAGAAGCAGGAGATCAAGACGCTTTACAACAATTCGGACGCCAACCAGCGCGTTCAAGAGCTCGCGCGAGAACATGGCGACCTGCTGCTGCCTCATTTGTGGACCGGCATCACCCGCGTCCGGCCGGGCGCGGGCATCGCGGTTGTCGGCAATCCCGCCCAGTGCGCGGCGACACTGCAACAATTCATCGATGCCGGGTGCCACTCGTTTTGCCTGTCCGGCTATTTGCATGACGAGGAGGCCGAGCGGTTCGGTCGGCTGGTGCGTCCGATCCTGGCCGAGAATAACCGCGATCGGTTCACGGCTTAGAGCGTTTCGAGCGAAAGCCTGCCCCGGACTTGATCCGGGGTTGGAGCCCGGTTCGCGCCAGGAAACGCGCCAAAACAAAAGGCCAAGTTTAGCGAGCAGGCCTCAGGCGATTGCCGCCGTTGCGTCGCCGGGAAGGCCGAGCAGCTTTCTGATTTCGCGCGCCCGGTCTCGGCGGCGCTGAACAGATAGCCCTGCATCTCGGTGCAGCCCAGCGTTGCGCAGCATTTCGCGTTGCTGCTCGGTTTCGACGCCTTCCGCCGTCGTCGTCATGTTGCGCGCGGCGGCGATGTTCACCACCGCCTGCACGATCGCCGACGAGCCGTCGACCTCCGCGATGTCGCTGACGAAGCAGCGGTCGATCTTGATCTTGTCGAACGGGAAACGCTTCAGGTAGCTCAGCGAGGAATAGCCGGTGCCGAAATCGTCCAGCGCGATGCGAACGCCGATGGCGCGGAGCTGATGCAGGATCGCGAGCGCCGCCTCGTCGTCGCGGATCAGCACCGCCTCGGTGATTTCGAGCTCCAGCCGGCTCGGCGCAAGGCCGGAGGCCGCGAGCGCGCTGGTGATCTTCAGCGCCAGCGTCGGGGATTTCAGCTGAACCGGCGAGACGTTGACGGCAAGCCGGATCTGATCCGGCCAGGTTGCCGCCTCGGCGCAGGCGGTTCTGCAGCACCCATTCGCCGAGTTCGTTCGATCAGGCCGGTGTCTTCCGCCACCGGGATGAATTCGGCCGGCGAGACCATGCCGCGCTCGGGATGGCGCCAGCGCAGCAGCGCTTCGCAGCCGGTCACTTCGTCGCGTGCGCAGATCGACCAGCGGCTGGTAGTGAATCTCGAAGCCGCCGTCGACCAGCGCCTGGCGCAGGTCCTGCTCCATGGTGAGCCGGGCCTTGGCGCTGGCATCCATCGCCGGCTCGAAGAAGCGATAGGTTCGGCGGCCTTGCGGCCTTTGCGGCGTACATCGCCAGATCGGCATTCTTGATGAGTTGGTCGAGATCGGTGCCGTCCTGCGGCGCCAGCGCGATGCCGATGCTGGCGTCGGTCGAGAGCTGATGGCCGAGGCATTGATAGGGCTGGCGGATCGCGTCCTGAATCCGCGTCACGAATTCCACGACGTCGGCGTTGCTCGCTCGACCGTCGGTCTGGATCACGGCAAATTCGTCGCCGCCGAGCCGCGCGACCAGATCGGTCGGCTTGATGCAGCTCCTGATGCGGCTCGCCACTGTCTTCAAGAGTTCGTCGCCGACATGATGTCCGAGCGAATCGTTGATGCCCTTGAACTCGTCGATGTCGATATAGAGCAGCGCGAACTGCTCGCCGCGCTGACGCTTGCCAAGCTCGCGTTCGATCTGGTTCGCGGAACAGCACCCGGTTCGGCAGGTCGGTCAGCGCGTCGTAATGCGCGAGATGCGCGATCTTCTCGTCGGCGCGCCGGCGCTCGGTAACGTCGTCGACGACGTTGATGATATAGCGGGGCTCGCCGGACTGAGTCCCGAATTCCGATGCGCCTCGAAGTGATGATAGCGGCTGCCGCATCGTCTGGCTCTCCCAGCGGTGCTCGTCCAGGAACAGGCCGTCGGCGGATTGCAGCGAGGTTTCGTCGTCCGCGGCGATCATTCGGCCGCGAGCCCGGTTGGGAACAGGTCGAAGGCGGTCTTGCCGACGATGTCGTCGCGCGACAAGCCCGAATTGCGTCTCGGCCACCCGGTTGACCAGCACATAACGGCGATCGCGCACGTCCTTCACCGTGATCTGCGAGGGGATGTGGTCGATGATCTGGCGCAGGAAGGCATAGTTGCGGTCGCGTTCCTGTTCGAGGTTTTGCGCGCTCCGTGATGTCCTCGATCGTCGCGACCCAGCCGCCCTGCGCCAGCGGCTTGTTGACGATCTGAAAGGAGCGCCCGTCTCGCGATCTTCATCAGCTGCTGCGTGACCTTGCCTTGCGCGATGTTCCGCAGGATTTCCGAGCAGAACTCATCGACGTCGCCGTCGAAGGATCCGGTGTCCTTGCGATGCTGGATCAGGTCGCGAAAATGACAGCCCGGCTTTGACGATGTCCGTCGACAGCCGATACATGTCGAGGTAGCGCTGGTTGACAGGTCACGATGCGAGCAGAAGCGTCGTACAGCACGAGACCTTGCGTCATGTTGTTGAGCGCGGTGTCGAGCCCGCTGCTTTTCGGACTCCAGCCGCTGCTGCGCCTCGCGGTTTTGCCGGGTGATCTGCCGGATGATCAGGAACAGGATCAGGGCGATCACCGATGCGGACAACAGTGCCGCGGCGACGCAGAAGCCTGGTTTGCTCGCGCCAGTCGGCCAGCGCGGCCGCAACGGTCTTGGTCGCGACGACGACCATCGGGAAGTGGCTTAACTCGGCCGCCGAACCGAGCCGGTCCTGCTGGTCGACCGGGCTTTGCACGCCGCAGCGTCTGCTGGCCGCCGCGATCGAGAACGCTTTGCAGCAGCGGCGCCTTCTTGAACTTCTGCCCGATCATCGATTCGACGTGCGGATAGCGCGCCAGCATCGTTCCGTCGCGATGGAACATCGAGATCGCGGCGCCCTTTCCAAGTGCGACGGAGGCAAAGAATTTCTCGAAGTTGGCGGCATCGATCCGCCGCGCCATCACGCCGAGAAAAACCCCGTCGGCTCCGGTCAGGCGATGGGCGATGATGGTGGTCCAGGCGCCCGTCAGAAAGCTGTGAATCGGTTCGGCCAGCACCGCCGGGGCAGTCGGATCCGATTTGAATGTCTTGAAATACCCGCGCTCGGCAACGTGGAGGGCCGGCAACGGCATATCTCCGGACCAATTGATCAGTTCGCCATCGGCATCGACGATCGTGACCTCGCCGACATAGGACAGCACGCTGGCTCTCGATCTCAGCATGCGATGTGATTCCGAGGTCAACATGCGCTGCCTGAACATCGCGGCCGAAGTGATCCCGGACAGTTGCATTTGCGAGATCAGGTCGGCGGCGACAAAGTCCGCATCCTTGAACTGCTCGTCGAAATGGCGGGTCAGCAGCAGCACGGTGTTTTCCAGTTCGCGCTCGCTGTTCCTGAGCGCTCGCTCCCTGAATTCACCGACCGCAATCGCCGTGCCGAGAATAATCGCCGCGACCAGCAGACCACCGCAAACCGTCAGCCAAAGCACCGGGCCACGCCGCATCGCGCTCGCAATGCGATGCGGACCGCTTGCCGTGGTTCGGGACATTCTGCCCCACACTCCGAAAACAAAGTCGCGCATTTCCCAATTCCCTCGGGGGGTTATGCTTACGACCGACCGATGGCTTACGGGTTAGGAAATGCGGTTAGCCAAGCCTTAACCGCGGACGTCAAGGCGATCCGGTTGAACAGGTCAGCCTTTTCGTGGCGACGGCGTGCTGACGCACAAGGCCATCGCGAAACCGCGAAAA
The DNA here is from genome assembly GCA_963764155.1 of uncultured Alphaproteobacteria bacterium. Lineage (GTDB taxonomy): Bacteria > Pseudomonadota > Alphaproteobacteria > Rhizobiales > Xanthobacteraceae > Bradyrhizobium. The sequence goes on along the minus strand of CAVXRI010000005.1, from coordinate 129,703 downwards.
CGGGTCATGGGTTCTCATTAACAGAGCGTCAATTCCCGCTTGGAAAACATTCGAACAATTGTGAGTGGTTCGGAAATCCGACGTGTGAAAGGCACAGGAAGTGCCGGCTCATGCGGAAAAGTAGAGGCGCGATATCAAGCAACGGAGCAGGCAAATCTTAAAACGGGGGTATCTGGCATTGCATGGTGCAATGGATCCCGGTTCTCAGGTAGGAAATTTCGATTTTGCCATCGAACGGAAAAAGCGCGAATTTCAGCAGCCTGGTGCCGAAACCCCCTTTGCCGATTTGGTCTACCGTGGGCCCTTCCGTCTCGTCCCATGTGATGTTGAGGCGATTATCCGTCACCGACCAAGATACCTGCAACAGCCCGCGGGCGGAAGAAAAGGCGCCATATTTGGCGGCGTTGGTGGCAAGTTCGTGAAAGACAAGCGCGAGACTCACCGCGAGTTTGGCGGGAAGAAACAGCGTACTGCCGTTCAGGTGAAATCGGACATGCCCGTACGGTCCGAGCTCGGCCAGAAGCAAATCCCGGATATCGCAGCCGGTGCCGTCAATTCTCGCGATCAGGTCGTCCGTCGTCGACAGGGCTCTCAGCCGCCCATCGATGCCGCTCCAGATCTGCGGCTGGTCTTGCAGAACCAGACGCAACACCGCGTGGATCGTCGATAATTTGTTTTTCAAACGGTGCTGAAGCTCCTCCACCACCAGCTTGCGGTACGCTTCTTCCCGGATCAGCCGCTTGGAAATCTCGCGCTGTTGTCCGACAATCGATCGATAATGCTCCACGCCCCATATGGTGAGGCCGCACGCCGCCCAAAACATCGCGAGCAGCATCATTCTTGCTGTATCGAGCGTGCTGCCGCCGAAGTTCACGGTCAGCCCGAGCGCTCCGCCGGCGAGGGCGGTCAGAATTCCAATCCGCAGGCCGCCCAAGGCGGTCGCAAAGAACACTGCCGGAAAATACGGTGTGAAGAATACGTCGGGCCTGATCTGGGCGATGCCCCACCGTGCAGCGGTCGCCAAGGCGAGGCAACATCCTGCGAATCCCAGGCTAAGAAGCAGCGAGGGCTGGGATATTCCATGCCAGCCTCGACGAAACTCCTCGATAAATTTCACCATGGCTCACATCAGCGGACCAGCGAATCCAAAATAAGGCCTGTGCCTCGCAGTAACACAGGTATGCCCCGATTGCAGGCAGAGCTTGCGTTGTCTGGGCGCAGTGGGATGATGGGTGCGTTAGGGTGACGGGTCGGTTCAGCCGGCCATCGTCAATCAGGTCCGCACCAACAAAAGGGATGACGACATGGGACGGCTCGACGGCAAGGTGGCTGTGATCACCGGGGCTACCAGCGGCATCGGCCTGCGCACCGCGGAAATCTTCGCCGCCGAAGGCGCCAGAACTCGTGATTGCCGGGCGCCGCGTACCTGAGGGGGAGGCGCTGGCCGGAAAGCTTGGTGCAAGCTGCGTCTTCCGTCCGACCGATGTGACGTTGGAGGAGCAGATGCGCGCGCTGATTGCGCTTTCCGTCGAGAAATTCGGTCGCATCGATTGTCTGTTCAACAACGCGGGCGGCCCGGCGCAGACCGGCGGGATTGAGGGCCTGGACGTTGCGCGCTTCGACGCGGCAATGGCGACGCTGGTGCGCAGCGTCATGCTCGGCATGAAACATGCTGCCCCATACATGAAGAAGCAGGGCTTTGGCAGCATCATCAACAATGGCAGCATCGCAGGCCGGCTCGCCGGCTTTTCCTCCTCGATGGTGTACGGCGCGGCAAAGGCAGCCGTCATTCACCTCACCAAATGTGCGGCCATGGAGCTGGGCGAATCCGGCGTCCGCGTTAATTCCATCTCGCCCGGCGCGATCGCCACAGGAATCTTCGCCAAGGCGCTGGGGCTCACGGTCGAGGCGGCGGAAAATACGCCGGCTGTGATGCGCGAGGTCTACAAGAGCGCGCAGCCGATCCCGCGCGCCGGGCTGCCCGAAGATATCGCTTACGCCGCGGTGTTTCTGGCCAGCGACGAATCCAGCTTCATCAATGGCCATGATCTGGTCGTCGATGGGGCCATTACCGGCGGCCGCAACTGGACCCAGCAGCAGCAAGGATATGTGGCGTTGCGGAAGGCGTTCGATCAGAATGCGGGATGAGCGAGGCCCGCGCAACTCACGACGTTGCTGGTGAGCGGTGAACTCTACACCGGCTTCAGGATTACCGGTAATCCATCGCGTGGTTTTGGAATCGGCCACATCTGCCAGTCGGGCTTGTAGCCGGGCTCCAGCGTGACGCTCAGATTTTGCAGGAAATGCCGCGCGAAGCACTTTGCCTGCATGTAGGCGAAGTGCAGGCCAAGACACATATGCGCGCCCCCGCCGAACGGCACCCAGGCGAACCGGTGTCGGCCGCGTATCGCCTCGTCGGTGAAGCGCATTGGATCGAACGTGTCAGGATCGGGCCAGATCTGCGGCATGTGATGAGTGAACAGCGGATTGACGCCGATCATGGCGCCCGCAGGAATTGCAAAGCCATTGAAGCTGAAGTCCCGGATGGCGCGCCGCGGCATCGACGGGACCGGCGGCTTCATCCGCAGCGCTTCTTTGAAGGCCATTTCCGCCATCGGCATGGCTTCCAGATCCTCGATCGTGCTCGGAGCATCGTGGGCCATGCCCCGTGCATTGACTTCGTCGCGCAGCCTGTCCTGCCACTGCGGGTTGGCGGCAAGCTCGCCGATGAACGAACTCAGCGAAGATGTCAGCGTGTCGTGCGCCGCCATCATCAGAAAACTCATGTGGTCTATGATGTCCTGGTTCGACAGCAACGCGCCATCCTCGTGAGTGGCATGGCAAAGATGGGAGAACAAATCTTCGCCGCCGCCCTTGGCGCGTCGGATCGGAATCTGCTCGGAGAAATAAGCCACGATGCGTTTTCGTCCCTTGACGCCACGCGCCATCTGCGTGCCGGGCAAGGGCTTTCGGATCACCGCCACGGAGGCTGCGACCATGTCGACAAAAGCCCGGGTGATTTCGTCCACCTCGGGCCCGATATCGGCGCCGAGAAAGGAGGTCGCGGCAAGATCAAGCGTGAGTTGCTTCATTGCCGGGTAAAACAGCATCGGGCCGGGCCGCGCCTTCCATTGCTTGACGCGGACGGCGATGCCGGCATCCAGCGCGGCGAGGTAGGACTTCATCGGCCCGGATTTGAAAGCGACAGAAAGCGCGCGACGGTGCAGCCGATGCTCATCGAAGTCGAGCAGCATCAGCCCGCGCGGAAACAACAGACCGAGGATTCGTCCCCAGCCGAGCGTCGAGGAGAACATCTTGGCCTGATCGAACAGCACAAGCTCGTTGGCCTCGGGCCCCAGCAGCACGAGACTGGTTTCGCCGAACAGATGACTGCGGTAGACCAGCCCGAACTTCCTGGCATGCTGTTCGACGTGGCCCTTGGGATCGGCGAGCACCTCGAGCGTCTTGCCGATCAGCGGCCAACCCTCGTCGCCGGGGATGTGCGTCAGCGAATTGCGTTTTGGCGGCGTGAAAGCATACGCTGGCGAGGCAGCACTTTGCATCGACATCACAGGCGCTCCTTCGCGGTCCTGCACACAATACAACAGCCTCGATGCTGCCGCGACCGAAATCCGCGGCTCACGGCTTGTGCTTGGCTGCTGGCTTTTGCAGGTCGGGCGCATTCACGGCGGGAATCGCGAGGCGGCCGGGAGCAGTGACCGACAAAGCTGCGGCCGCCTTGTCGTTTTCCATGATTTTGGCCATCACGGCTTGGCCGGCGCGCTCAAACACTTCGCGGTTTTCGATCACGAATTGCTGAGATTTGCGCAACGACGCAATGTAGCCGTTGATTTCCGGCACTACGTAGCGCGCCACCATGTCCCAGCTCCGGCGGGTGTTTTCCGGGTTGGCCCAATCGTGCGCGAACCCGATGATCGCGCCGACACCGCCGGACACATCGACCAGGTTCTTGATTGTCTTTACCAGATCGTCCGGCGTGCCGATCGTCGAGGCCGCGCCATCGACGAATGCGGTCTTGTCCACGGCTTCATCAGGCGAAGCGAAAGCTTTCAGGCCCGGTCGCATCAATGTGCCTACGTTGTATTCGTTGTGCCAGCGCATCAGCCCGGCGCCGGCCTCACGGCGCGCCTGTTCGCGGGTTTCGGCGATATGCCACGTCAACAATACGCGCCAATCGGAACGGCTCACCGAGGTGCCGTGCTTTTTCGCAGCGTCTTCGGCGAACTCCCATTGCTGCGGCAAAGCCATCAGACCCTTTGTCGACATCGAGCCCAGCGAAATGATTCCGATTCCATACTTGCCTGCCAGCGTCATCCCCGATGGCGAAATCTGTGATGCCACGACGAACGGCATCTCTTCCTGCAAGGGAAGGATTTGCAAGGCGGCGTCGTTCATGACGAACCAGTCGCTTTTTGCGCTGACGCGCTCGCCCTTGAACAGCCGGCGGATGATGCCGATCGCCTCGTCCTGTCGGTCACGCTGTGTCATCGGGTCGATGCCGAGCGTGTGTGCGTCGGAAGCCAATGCGCCGGGCCCGGAGCCGAACATGGCGCGGCCTCCGGTCATATGATCGAGCTGCACCATGCGCTGGGCGACGTTGAATGGGTGATGGTAGGGCAGCGACACCACGCCTGTGCCGAGCTTGATACGTTTGGTGCGCTCGCCCGCGGCGGCCAGGAACATTTCCGGCGAGGCAATCATCTCCCACCCCGAAGAATGGTGTTCGCCGCACCAGAATTCGTCATAGCCGAGCTCATCGAGCTGCTGCACGAAGTCCATGTCGCGCCGGAATTGCAACATCGGGTGCTCGCCGATTGGATGGTGCGGGGCGAGAAAGGCTCCGAATTTGAGGCGCGCCATAAACGTTTCCTGATGTTGTTTTGTTGTTTCCGGCGGCATTGTTAGGTCAGAAGCCCCGTTGTCAATGCAGGTGACAATGGGAGCCTTGTTGCTTCGTGGCGATGTTTGCTGTCGAAGCGTTCGTGAAGGGACCGACGAGCGTCTTGCCGGCGCAATGCTACCTCCGGGTCGCAAACGCCGCGGCAATGCTCGCATGATTTGCGGCAAGTCTGCTCTGCGGTTCGATCATGTGGTGAAACCCGAAGCGGTTCGAACTCTCCAGTCATTCCGCGCGCAAGGTGTCGAACTCCAGATTCGCACAAACTGGCCGCGCTTGGATTGCGACTCTATCTACGCGCGTTTTACCATCGTCGCCCGATAGTTCCGGTCGCATATATGTCGTCACTGCGGCGCGCATTGCCCGAAGTTTAAGCATGTGTGCAACGTGATTCATGGGGATTGGCAGCACACGGTCTTTTTATTTTGCAGTGCAGCAACTATCTGCTTCTGCTGACGTTACAAAAGTTATTCGCGAAGGAGCCGATGGTGTCCCTTGCCAGCAATGTCGATTTCTTCCGGCGCTTGCCCAAGCTGAACGTGGTCGACGGTCTTCCCAGTTACGCACGGGGCCGAAAGTCGGGCACGCGCAGTCCGCTTACCGAAGTCACCGGATTCGGCTCAAATCCGGGTGCGCTTCGAATGTTCGAGTACGTCCCGGTCAAGCTGCAACGGCCACGCGCCCTTGTGGTCGTGTTACATGGCTGTGGGCAGACTGCCGCAGGCTATGATCTCGGCGCCGGCTGGTCGAGCCTCGCAAAGCATTATGGATTCGCGTTGCTGATGCCGGAGCAGCAACCCATCAACAATCCCAATTGCTGTTTCAACTGGTTCAATCCGCAGGATACCGCGCGCGGGAGCGGGGAGGCCCTGTCAATCCGGCAGATGATTGCGCGGATGGCGGGCGACTACGGCATCGATGCTCACCGCGTCTTCGTGACCGGACTTTCGGCCGGCGGCGCAATGACTTCGGTGATGCTTGCGGCATATCCGGAAGTATTTGCAGCGGGCGCGATCATCGCCGGATTGCCTTTTGGCATCGCGACCAACATTCGCGAAGCGTTCAACGGAATGCGCCAGTCGCTGTCGCGTCCGCCCCGCGAACTGGGCGATCTCGTGCGCAATGCATCGAGTCACCGCGGGCCTTGGCCGAAACTTTCGGTATGGCACGGCACGGGCGACCGCACGATCAACCCTGGCAATGCCGACGAGATCGTCAGCCAGTGGCTCGACGTGCACCATCTGCCGCCGGAGCCGATGTCGGATGGAATGGTTGACGGTCACCCCCGTCAGGTGTGGTGGAATGAGGAGGGAGAGACGGTCATCGAATCCTACACCATTACCGATATGGGCCATGGCACGCCCCTGGGCATTGCCGACAACGATAAGCGCTACGGCATGCCGGGCGCCTTCACGCTCGAGGCGGGAATCTCCTCTTCCCACCGCATCGCCGATTTCTTCGGCCTGACCGCATCAATTCGTGAGCCCAAGCCCGTGGCGGTAGAATCCCCAAGCGCCAAGCTGATGCCAACTGTTTCTCCGATATCCGCGCCAGTGCCGGACCTGACCCAGCTGCTCTGGCCGCTTACGACGCTTCATAGGGCTCCCGAGCCTCCGCCCGAAGCCCCGCCGAAGCGGCGGCGCGCGCTTGAGGTGGGCGCCGTCATCGCGCGCGCGCTGACGGCCGCCGGGCTGATGAAGTAACCGCGGAACCGCGAATTACGTTGCGGTCTCGTCGATCAGCTCGATCGGAGTGACGGTCACCTCGCCGCCGGCGACTTGCCGGGTCTTTTCCGTATAGTGCTTGAAGAATTCCCGCTGCTGCAGCGTCTTGACGGCCTGCTCGTCGGCTGCCGCGGCGAAATGGAAGTAGCTGGAATCGTCGCGGTTCTTCATGCAGCGATAACTGATCTTTCCCTTCAGCTCCGGATCCGCGTTGAGCGCCGCGATGAAGCGGCCGATCTCCTGATGCCAGTCCTCCTTGGTCCCGTTGGCAAACTGATATTTGATCATGAAGTGCTTCATGGCTCGCTCCCTGCTGAATTGTATGATCATGTGGCCTTAACGAGCAAAGCCGCAAGTATGGACAAAAATGATACTATGGAGCTTCTTTGCGGTGCCGCTACTCTGGCTCGGTTGGAAGCAAGGAGTTAAAGGACATGGCAACAGCGAAGTCACCGGCCCGCGCCTGCCCGGTCGCGGAGTTTCAGAAGATGATCAGCGGTAAATACAAGCTCCGTATCGTCTGGGATTTGAAGGATGGCGCGCGCCGTTACGGCGAAATCAGAACCGGTCTGCTCCGTGGCGTTTCAGGCAGTTCGGAAATCGCGCCGCGCGTGCTGAGCCGTGAGCTAAAGGCGCTGACCGAAAGCGGCTTGATCGAGCGGCGGGATTACGGCGTCGTTCCGCCCAAGGTCGAATATCGCTTGACCCGTAAAGGCAAGAGCTTCGTTCCGGTGATCGCCGCCATTCGCGACTGGGGCTCGCGCCATCTCGGTCATGCCGGCGCATCCGCAAGGCCTATGCATATGGCGGCGGAATAATCAGCGCTTCGTGCCGGAACTACACTCAGCTAAAGCTCGCCGGTGATAAACGGATTGGTCAAGCGCTCCTGGCCGATGCTTGAGCCGGCGCCATGGCCGCAGATGAACTCGACATCGTCCCCGAGCGGCAACAGCTTCTGCTTGATCAATTCGATCAGGGTGGAGTGGCTGCCGCCCGGAAGATCCGTCCGTCCGACCGAGCCATTGAACAAGACATCGCCCACATGGGCAAAACGAAGTTCCCTGTTGAAGAACACGACGCTGCCCGGCGAGTGGCCCGGGCAATGCAGGATTTCAAACCTGAGCTCTCCAATGGAGACATGGTCGCCTTCCTCAAGCCAGCGATCCGGTGCGAAATCGCGCACGCCCGTCATGCCAAAGCGCGCGCCGCTCGACACGACATTGTCGAGCAGGAACTTGTCGGCAATGTGCGGACCTTCGATCGGCACCTTCAGCGCGTCTCGCAATTCGGCAGCGCCGCCGACATGATCGATATGGCCGTGGGTCAGCCAAATCTTCTCGACGTTGACGCCGGTCTGCTCGATCGCGGCCTGAATGCTCGGAACGTCGCCGCCGGGGTCGATCACGACGGCTTTCTTGTCCGCTTCGGACCAGATAATTGTGCAGTTCTGTTCGAACAGGGTCACCGGGACGATGATCGCTCCGGCCTTCCCCTTTGTCTCGGTTTGCTGGGTCATCCCGGCAGAATGCTGATTTTTAGCGCCGCGCCAAGGGAAAGATTTGCGCATTTGCCGCATGACAGCACTGTCGCTTGTCAGACCGGCCGGTGGAGGTCTGAACCTTGTTGCCGGTTCCGCGTTGCCTTGCGCAATTAAAGGTGAGGGCGTTCGTACGAATGGGCCAGGCTGACAAAGATTGGTGGCGGCACGGTATCTTTTATCAGATCTATCCGCGCTCGTTTCAGGACTCGAACGCTGACGGAGTAGGTGACATCGCCGGGATCATCCAGCGATTGCCATATCTGCAATCGCTCGGTGTTGACGCAATCTGGATATCGCCGATCTTTACCTCGCCAATGGCGGATTTTGGCTACGACATCTCCGACTACACTGGAATCGATCCGCTGTTCGGCACCATGGCGGATTTCGACGCGCTGATCACTGTTGCGCACGAAACCGGTCTCAAACTGGTGCTTGATCTCGTGCCCAATCACACCTCCGACCAGCATCCCTGGTTCATCGAAAGCCGCAGCTCGCGCGAGAACAGCAAGCGCGACTGGTACATCTGGCGCGATCCGAAACCGGACGGCGGACCGCCGAACAACTGGTTGTCCGAATTCGGTGGCAGCGGTTGGAAGTACGACGAGCTGACCGGACAGTACTACTATCACGCGTTTCTCGCGCAGCAGCCGGATCTGAACTGGCGCAACCCCCGGGTGCGCCAGGCGATATACGACGTGATGAGGTTCTGGCTTCGCAAGGGGGTCGACGGCTTCCGGGTGGACGTCATTTGGCACCTGATCAAAGATGCGGAGTTTCGCGACAACCCGCCCAACCCGCATTACGCCGAAGACCTGCCGCCTCATCTCAAGCTTCTGGCGCAGTACTCGACCGATCAACCGGAGGTGCACGACGTGGTCGCCGAGATGCGGCGGGTGACCGACGAATTCGATGGCCGCGTGCTGATCGGAGAGATCTATCTTCCGCTGCATCGTCTGGTTACGTATTACGGGCGCGACCGAGCCGGCGTGCAGATGCCGTTCAACTTCGCCCTGTTGTCAGCGTTATGGAAGGCGCGTTCGGTCGAGCAAATCGTGGCAGAGTACGAGCAGGCGTTGCCTGCGGGGGCATGGCCGAACTGGGTTCTCGGCAATCATGATCGGCCGCGGGTGGCAAGCCGGGTAGGGCCCGAGCAGGCGCGGGTCGCAGCGATGCTGCTGTTGACGCTACGTGGCACCCCGACGCTCTATTACGGAGATGAGATCGGCATGCATCAGGTGGCGATCGCGCCCGGTCAGGTGCGCGATCCCTTTGAAAAGAATGTGCCTGGCATCGGCGTCGGGCGCGACGGTTGCCGCACGCCGATGCAATGGGATTCCACGCGCTTCGGCGGCTTTTCGACATCCGCGCCGTGGTTGCCCTTGGCCGACGATTTCCTCCACGAAAACGTGGTCAATCTCGACGCCGACGCAGCCTCGATTCTTAGCCTGTACAGGGCGCTCATCGAGCTCAGAAGAAAGCTGCCGCAGCTCGCGAGCGGCGATTACGAGCCGATCGCGGCGGAGGGAGACATTTTGCTGTATCGGCGGCACGGGGAGGGACGGTCGGTTATCGTGGCGCTGAACCTCGGCGCGGAGCCCGCTTCGGTCAGTTCAGGCGCGGTCGGGTTTGGCGGCGAGATCCTGCTCTCAACGTTTCTGGATCGGCAGGGTGAAAAAATACATGGTGAGGTCGATCTTCGCGGCGATGAAGGGGTGATCATCGGCGAGTAATCTTCGGTCGTTAAGTTAAAGCAGATTTCGCAACTAGGCTGGATGGCCGGACTTTCCCGTGCTGTCCACGTCGATGTCGCTGCGCTTCAAGAGATAATCGAGACCGCCGACGCGATACCAGCGATAGCCGTATGCTTCGAGCAGCAATTTGTGGCGGCCGTGTTGGTCGGCCTGGCTGTGGTCTTCGGAGAGCAAGTTCACAAGCAGGTTGCCAGACTCGCCTGGAAGCCCCACGCGAAACGAGAATTCGCGCGGCTTCTCGTCGAGGTTATGAACGAACAGCACCGAATTGTTGCGCCAATCGTAGCGGACGATCAGCACGGCCGGGTCGCCGCGGATCGCAATCACGGTGAAGTCGCCCCAGCCGACCTCCGGGACTTCCTTGCGCATCCGCATGATGCGCTCGGTCCAGTTCAGCATCGAGTTGGGGTCACGCCGCTGCTTCGCTGCGTTGACGTGCTCATAGCCGTAAGGACCCTCGTCGATTACGGGAGAGCAGGGCTTTTCGCTTTCCGTAAATCCGGCGTGCGGCTCGTTCGACCACTGCATCGGGGTACGGGCGCAATTGCGTTCCGGCAAAGCGAGATCGTCGCCCATGCCGAGTTCGTCGCCATAGCGGATCACAGGCGTCCCCGGGAGCGTGCACATCAAACTATAGGCGAGTTCTAGCCGCCTGCGGTCGCCGCCCAGCATCGGCGCCAGGCGGCGCCGGATGCCGCGGTCGTAAAGCTGCATGTTCTTGTCGGGGCCGAACGCCCTGAACACCCGCTCGCGCTGCTGTTTGGTGAGGCGGCCAAGATCGAGCTCGTCGTGGTTGCGCAGGAACTGCCCCCATTGCGCGGTGGCGGGTCTCGTTCTTGTCGAGGTCAGCGATTTCGCCAGCGGCCGCGAATTTGCCGAAGCCAATGCATAGAACAAATGCTGGTTGACCTGAAAATTGAACATCATGTGCATGCGTTCGCCGTCACGCCCGAAGTACTCCATATCGGTTTCCGGCAGTACGTTGGCTTCGGCGAGAATGATGGCGTTGCCCTGCCGCCACTGCAGGAATTCGCGAAACGAGCGCAGCATGTCGTATTGCTCGACAGGTTTGCGCACCTTGGCGCCCTTGGTCGCGATGACAAAGGGCACGGCGTCCATGCGAAAGCCGGATACGCCAAGCTGGATCCAGAAGCCCATGATCTTGAGGATTTCGGCCTGCACAAGCGGATTCGAGGTGTTGAGGTCGGGCTGGAAATCATAAAACCGATGGAAGTACCACGCTCCGGCTTCCTTATCCCGCGTCCAGGTCGATTTCTGCACGCCGGGAAAAACCAGGCCTTTGCCGGCGTCGGAGGGACGCTTGTCGGCCCAGACGTACCAGTCGCGATAGGGCGAAGTCTTTGAGCTTCGTGCGTCGCGAAACCATGAATGCTGATCGGACGTGTGGTTGACGACGAGATCGATGATGACGCGGATACCGCGTTGCCGACAGCCATGCGTGAATTCGACAAAGTCGCCGAGCGTGCCGTAACGCGGATCTACCCCGTAGTAATCCGAGATGTCGTAACCGTCATCTCTGCCGGGCGATGGCTGAAACGGCATCAGCCAAATCGCGGTGATGCCGAGCCCGTGCAGGTAGTCCAGCCGGCGCAAGAGCCCCTTGAAATCGCCAACGCCGTCGGCATTGGAGTCCATATAGGTGCCGACGGACAGGCAATAAATGACGCCGTTCTTGTACCAGAGGTCGTCGATCATGCTTCGCAACAGCCCTCTTGCCGGCGTTCGCTCTCGGCGGCCGGACGATAAGCGGCGAGGGGGTCATCGGGTTCCCGCACTTGAACTGATGAAAGCTGTGGCCGGGCCGATGCCCGTCGCCGGTTAGCTGGTTGAGAAAAAATCGGATAGGCTCGCGCCCATGGAATCGCCCGCCCGTCAAATCAGCCTTGTCCCGCCGCCAGACCGTCGGCAATCGGAAACCGCGCTCGCGGTGGCGCGCGGAACGGCCCGGTTTCTTCGCTCGCTTGGTTTTTCCTGCATCAGCGAGTTGCCGCTGCCATCCGGACGACGGGCCGATCTGGTGGCGCTTAACGAGCGCGGCGAGATATGGATCGTCGAAATCAAATCGTCCGTGGAGGATTTACGCGCCGACCAGAAATGGCAGGATTATCGCGCCCATTGCGACCGGCTGTTCTTTGCATTCACGCAGGATTTGCCGTGCGAGATTTTCCCAAACGAGACTGGCTTGATCGTTGCCGACGCCTACGGCGCGCATTTGCATTGTGAGGCGCCAGAACACCGCCTTCCGGCGCCAACACGCAAGCTGATGACGGTTCGATTTGCGCTGGCGGCCGCGCAGCGGATCAATCGGCTGATCGATCCGCAGGGCCATGCGGAGTTCTGATGGCGAGGGACTATTCCGGGCTAAAACACCACGCCAAGGTTCATAGCTTCCGCCTGGCGACCGCCATTGCTGCCTGGATTTTGATCGTCGGCGTCTTTTACTATCGTCCAGACTGGATCAAGTGGGGACTGCGGGCGGCGACCCACGGGATTGAGGCGCTCGGCGACTCCCTTCCTTATCCGTGGGGCGATCGTCTGGAAATTGCCCTTCGTGAATTGGGTGGTTTCTTCTGGCTTCAGATTACCGCAGTCATTGTGCTGCTTCGCATTTTCCTGTCGGCTATTGCGTTCGTTTGGCGTTCCAGACGACCACGTTAGAGTCTTTAGCGCCACATGGGATCAAACTAACTTACCGCGGCGCGCGCTTGGCGAGAATCCGCTGCAGCGTGCGCCGGTGCATGTTGAGCCGCCGTGCAGTTTCTGAAACATTGCGGTTGCACATCTCATAGATGCGCTGGATGTGCTCCCAGCGTACGCGATCGGCCGACATCGGATTTTGCGGCGGCTCGGTTTTTTCGGTTTCGTTCGCCAGCAACGCCGCGACAACATCATCGGCATCGGCCGGCTTCGAGAGATAATCCACCGCGCCCATCTTCACCGCGGTCACGGCAGTGGCGATGTTGCCATAGCCGGTCAGCACGATCGCGCGTGCATCCGGGCGCTTCCGCTTTAACGCCGAGACCACGTCGAGACCGTTGCCGTCGCCTAGCCGCAGGTCGACCACGGCAAAGGCGGGAGCGGCCTTGCCGATGTGCGCCAAACCCTCAGACACGCTTCCGCAGGAGGTTACGGTGAAGCCGCGGGTTTCCATCGCCCGCGAAAGCCGTTCCAGAAACGGCTTGTCGTCTTCGACAATCAGGAGCGAGCGGTCGGCGTGATCCGTCAGTTCGGCGGCGGTCAAAGCGGGAGATCCCTGTGTGTCATGGATAAACATATGGCCTCGCGGGCCGGCCTGCCAAGGGCGCATAAGGTTTCTACCGCATCGGAGCCTTTCTAAGGCGTCGGCGTCGGTCCGGAGCCGTCTTCCCCGGCCTCAAAGCGGTTGCGTGGCCAGGCGATATGCACCACCGCGCCATGATCGGGAAAAGTCCGGTTGCTAAACGACACCTTGGCTCCCGTCCGCTCCAGCAGGGTACGGGCGATGAACACACCGAGACCCAGGCCCCCGTGTTCGCTCTGCACTTCATCACTACCCCGCCGCCGCGACAGATAGGGTTCGCCGATACGTTTCAGAATGTCCGGCGCGATGCCGGGCCCATCGTCGGAGATGATGATCTCGACGGTCTCGTTATTCCACCATGCGTTCACCTCCACCGTGGTGCGCGCGAAATCGACGGCGTTTTCCAGGATGTTGCCGACGCCGTACAGGATGGCCGGATTTCGCGAGCCGACGGGTTCGCTCATGGTCGCCAGCGCGATCCGAACCTTGATCGCGACATCGAAGTCGCGGTGGGGCGCGACGGCTTCCTCGATCAAAGTCGACAACTGCATACGGTCGAACGGCGCTCCCGTCGCCGAAAGCTGAGTGATCTTGGCGAGAATGTCGCGGCAGCGCTGCGCCTGTTCGCGCAGTGTCTTGATATCCCCGGCGAGTGTCTCGTCTCGTACAGTCTTCTCCAACTCCCGCGAGATCAGGAAGATTGTGGACAGCGGTGTTCCAAGCTCATGCGCAGCGGCGGCCGCGAGCCCGTCCAGTTGAGTGAGGTGCTGCTCTCGCGCCAAGACCAACTCGGTGGCGGCCAGCGCGTCCGAAAGTTTGCGCGCTTCTTCGGTGACTTGAAAGGAGTAGAGGCTGGTCACGCCGATTGCGACCACGATCGAGAGCCAAACGCCGAACAGGTAAATAGGCGGCAACACCAGCGGCTCGTCCGAATCCCATGGCAGCGGCAGATGAAAGAACACCAGCGCCGAAGCGCAGGCGACCGCGAGCATGCCGAGCGCGATTGTCAGCCGTATCGGCAGCGCGGTGGCGGAGATCAGCACGGGAGCCAGAAACAGAAACGAAAACGGGTTCTGCAATCCGCCGGTGAGGAACAAAAGCCCGGCCAGTTCGATGATGTTGAGCGCCAGCAAGGCCGCCGCGTAAACAGGCTCGAGCCGCTGCATTGGGTTGAAGGCGAACTGCAGGGCGAGATTGAGCAGCGCGGAAAGGCTGAGTATCGTCAGGCACTGCACGACCGGGACATCGAACTCCAGCCCCTGCACGACAATGAAAATAGCAGCGAGCTGGCCCAGCACGGTCAGCCAGCGCAATCGCAAAATCGTATCCAGGCGGACGTAGCGCCGCGGGTGGCGGAAATCGGTGGCGGCAACATCGGTCATCCCGGGACTTTAGAGCATGATCCGCGAAACCGGGCACTGGTTTTCCCGCCACTTGCGCTCGCCACCGCAATAGCCCAATGAACAGTCCCGCATGACGAACGACCGCGTAGCGTCACCCCCATTGCCAGAAGCCGGTCCGGTCGGATCCGCGGCGATCGAGGTCGTCCATCTGACAAAGCTTTATAAAACGACCCGCGCGGTCGATAATCTTTCGTTCCGCATTGCGCGCGGCAGCATCACCGGCCTGCTCGGCGGCAACGGCGCAGGCAAGACCACGACCATCGCCATGATCATGGGGCTGGTGTTGCCGACGTCGGGGCGTGTTCAAGTGCTAGGCTATCCAATGCCGGAGCAGAGCGCCGAGGTGTTGGGAAGGATGAATTTCGAAAGCCCCTATGTCGATATGCCGATGCGGCTCACCGTTAGACAGAACCTGACCATCTTCGGCCGGCTGTATGCGGTCGCTCATTTGCGCGAACGCATCGAGCAGCTTGCGGACGATTTGGACCTCAAGGATTTCCTCGATCGCGCCAATGGCAAACTTTCGGCGGGTCAGAAGACACGGGTCGCGCTGGCCAAGGCCCTGATCAATGAACCCGAGTTGCTGCTGCTGGACGAGCCAACGGCATCGCTCGATCCCGACACGGCAGACTGGGTCAGGGAGCATCTCGAGACTTATCGCAAGACACACGAAGCGACGATTCTGATGGCCTCCCACAACATGTTCGAGGTCGAGCGGCTGTGCGACCGGGTCATCATCATGAAACGCGGTCGGATCGAGGACGACGACAGTCCGAACGCCATCATGGCACGCTACAACCGCGCGACCCTGGAGGAAGTATTCCTGGACGTCGCCCGCGGCCGGGTTCAGGAGCCGGCGCCATGAACGAGGTTCTCATGCGAGGCGGTATTTCGACCTATCGCATCGGCGCCATGATCCTGCGTTACTGGTACCTCCTGCTTTCGTCGTGGCCGCGCTTTATGGAACTGCTGTACTGGCCGGTATTGCAGCTCATCACCTGGGGCTTCCTGCAGACCTACATCGCGCAGAACGCGGGGTTCTTCGCACGCGCGGGCGGCACTTTGATCGGCGCGGTGATCCTGTGGGACATCCTGTTCCGGGGCCAGCTCGGGTTTTCGATCTCGTTTCTCGAGGAGATGTGGGCGCGCAACCTCGGCAACCTGATGATGAGCCCGCTTAAGCCGATCGAGTTCTTGATCGCGCTGATGATCATGAGCCTGATCCGGCTCGCGATCGGCGTCATTCCGATGACAGCGCTTGCGCTGTTCATGTTCGGCTTCAACTTTTATGCGCTCGGCCTGCCGCTAATCGCCTTTTTCTGCAATCTGATCTTCACGAGTTGGTCGGTCGGGATCTTTGTCTCGGGGCTGGTGCTGCGCAACGGCCTCGGCGCGGAAAGCATCGTCTGGACGCTGATGTTCGGCCTGATGCCGCTCACATGCATCTATTATCCAGTGCAGGTGTTGCCGCATTGGTTGCAATACGTCGCATGGAGCCTGCCGCCGACCTATGTATTCGAGGGCATGCGGTCGCTTATATCGAACCAGGTCTTCCGGACCGATCTGATGGCTTATGCGTTTGCCATCAACGTCGTGTTGCTGCTGGCTTCCTTTGCGGCATTTCTTGCTCTTTTGCGCAGCGCAAAGCGGCACGGGTCACTGCTGGGGGGCGGTGAATAAGTTCATTTTCCGGTGGATTCCCGGGTCCTGACCCGTCCAAAATACCGAAATGTTGCATCAACTTATGGGCAAACGGCTTACAATATTGCCGG
This sequence comes from uncultured Alphaproteobacteria bacterium, assembly GCA_963764155.1. Classification (GTDB taxonomy): domain Bacteria; phylum Pseudomonadota; class Alphaproteobacteria; order Rhizobiales; family Xanthobacteraceae; genus Bradyrhizobium. The sequence continues at coordinate 113,294 of CAVXRI010000005.1, read as the reverse complement.
ATGATGCGCCGCCACATACATCATTGAGCGTGGATTGACGCATTATTACGCATTCGGCACTATGCTGCGTTGCAAAAGGAATTGAGCAGAATGCCCATTGGTGAGTTTGGCGGCGCACCGCCGCGGGTCGGTGAAGGCAGTCCGGCGCTAACGACGCCGATGTACTGGATGTACGAAATGGGCCAGTCGGCGCTCAACCCGGCGCGCGCCGTGACTGACGCGACCAAAATCCTGTTTCAAAATCCGCTCAATCCATGGTCGCACACCGATCTCGGCAAATCGGTTGCCGCGGCCTGCGAATTGTTCGAACGCACCACTCGCCGATACGGCAAGCCGGAGTGGGGCATCAACGATACCGAAGTTAATGGAATTCGTACCCCGATCGAGATTCGAACGGTTTGGGAAAAACCTTTCTGCCGGCTGTTGTACTTTGATCGCAGGCTGACGCGCCCCTTGCGGGTTCCGCAGCCGCGCGTGCTGATCGTGGCGCCAATGTCCGGTCATTACGCGACGCTGTTGCGGGGCACGGTCGAGGCTTTCCTGCCGACGCACGAGGTCTACATCACCGACTGGGCCGATGCGCGAATGGTTCCGCTCGCCGAAGGTCGCTTCGATCTCGACGACTACGTTGATTACGTCATCGAGATGCTACAAGTTTTGGGCGGCAACATGCACGTCATCGCGGTGTGCCAACCTTCGGTGCCCGTGGTAGCCGCGGTTTCCGTTATGGAAGCCAACCGCGATCCTTTCGTGCCGATCTCCATGACCTTAATGGGTGGTCCGATCGATACGCGACGCAATCCAACGGCGGTCAACAACCTTGCGGCCGAACGCGGCATCGAATGGTTCCGCCGCAACGTCATCACCAAGGTGCCGTTTCCGCATCCCGGCGTCATGCGCGACGTCTATCCGGGGTTTCTGCAGCTTAACGGCTTCATCAGCATGAATCTCGATCGCCATATGGACGCTCACAAGCAGCTGTTCAGCAATCTTGTGAAGGGCGACGGCGATCTCGTCGACAAGCACCGTGACTTCTACGATGAATATCTCGCCGTCATGGACCTGACGGCCGAGTATTATCTGCAGACCGTCGACCTCGTGTTCGTGAAGCACGCGCTGCCAAAGGGCGAGATGACCCATCGCGGCACTCTCGTCGACCCGTCCAGGATCACGCGCGTGGCGCTGATGACGGTGGAAGGCGAGAAGGACGACATCTCCGGGCTCGGTCAAACCGAAGCGACGCACGAACTCTGCCGCTCAATTCCCGCTCATCGCCGTGTTCATTACGTGCAAAAGGGAGTCGGGCACTACGGCGTGTTCAACGGGTCGCGATTCAAATCGGAAATCGTGCCGCGCATCTCCGATTTCATGATTTCCTCCGCGAATCCGAAGTCTTTGTTGGCCCTGGCCGCTGAATAACGCGCGTTGCAGCGGCTTTGCGGCCGAAACGAATGGCATTTGCACCGAACCCGGCTCTGGTCGGGTAATCGAAACCCGCTCGGCTAGCCTCCGGCAGCCGGATTCGGGGGCCGATCGAAAGAATGATTTTTGCCTCAAAACTTCGCCCCTCCTTGGGAGCCCGGTTTAGGTTAATAAATTCGTGCCTTAACCCTTCTTATGGGGCCTAACCCGCCGCTAGCCCCTGTATATTGGGCAAATGATTTGTTTTTGCGCGGGGCGATTGCGTTGGCGTCGGATGTGGCAGAATCCGGGCGAGCTTCTCCTCCCCGGACTGACAGACATGGCTACTCGCGCCCTCCTCTATCGGCGGCCCGCCGAACCTTCGACTCTCCTGGTCAAACACGGCTCGCAATTTTTCGCCATTCGATTGCGCCGGCACCGGCGGGCGCGTCGGTACACGTTGCGCATCCATCCAACCGACCGCGAAGCCATTCTGACGATGCCACCGCGCGGCACTCTCGCCGAAGCCAAGGAATTCGCACATCTTCACGGCGGCTGGATTGCCGCGCGCCTCGGGCGGTTGCCAAAGGCTGCGCCCTTTCAGTCCGGCACGGTGGTGCCGTTTCGTGGCGTTCCGCACCGGATCGTGCATCGCGCTGGCCTGCGCGGGACGGTGTGGGTGGAGACCCGCGACAGCGGCGACAAGATTTCTCTGCGTGGCGGGCGGTGTCGAATACATTGACCGGCGGGTGCATGACTTTCTGAAACGTGAGGCGCGCAAGGAGCTGCACAAGTCCGCGCAGGCCTATGCGCAGATGCTCGGCGTTCGGGTCAAGCGACTCTCTATCCGCGATCAGTCGAGCCGGTGGGGTTCGTGCACGTCGGCCGGCTCGTTATCGTTTTCCTGGCGGCTGATCCTGGCACCGCCTTACGTGCTCGACTATCTCGCGGCGCATGAAGTTGCTCATCTCGTTGAAATGAACCATTCGGCGCGGTTCTGGCGGGTGGTGGCGAAGGTCTGTCCTTCGGTTGAACGCGCCAAAAAATGGCTCGATAACTGCGGCAACGATCTGCATCGCTACGGTATCGAGGATTGAGCCCGAACAGCGTGTTCTAAAAACGCGAGTTCTAGTAACGCGCGTCGGCTCACCTGCCGCCGAACAGCCTGTCCATCAACCAGCCATCCAGCCCAGCCGCCCGTTCAGGACGTGCCGAGGTACGTGTAGGCGCCAGCCTGCCGCCCCCGTTTGAAACGATCATTCCGGGCGTCGTGGGTGTGCTGACCTGCGAGGCGGCCTGTAGCAGATTCGACAGGGCATTGCCCGGTTGCGCGTTCGGCAGGGCTGCCACCGGCACGCCCTGATGAGCCGCCCGCATGAAACGTGTCCAGACCTCGACGGGCAATCCGCCGCCGGTTGCTTTTTTGGTAGGTGAGTTGTCGTCGTTACCGAGCCAGACGCCGGTGACCAGATTGGCGGTGTAGCCGATGAACCAGGCGTCCCGGAAGTCCTGGCTGGTGCCGGTCTTGCCGGCGGCGGTCCAGCCCGGAATTTCCGCCTTGCGCGCGGTGCCGCTGATCAACGTCTCCTGCATCATGGTATTCATCATCGCGACGTTACGCGGTTCGATCACCTCCCCGAGCTGGTCGGGAGACCGTGTGTAAAGCAGCTTGCCCTCAAGCGTGCGGATCCTGGTCACCACATGCGGTGACACGCCCAACCCGCCATTCGCAAACGGCGCGTATGCCCCCACCAGTTCAGTCAGCGAGACTTCGGAGGTGCCGAGGGAAATCGAGGCATTGGCATCGAGCCGGGAGGAAATGCCGAGCCGGTGCGCGGTGCGCACCACGTTCTTGGGTCCAACCTCCATCCCGAGCCGCACCGCGACCGTGTTGAGCGACATTGCGAGCGCCTGGGTTAACGTCACGGCGCCGAAATACTCATGGCTGTAGTTTTCGGGTTTCCAGCCCTTGATGTCGAGCGGGGCATCCTGCCGGATCGTCTCCGGGGTGAGACCTGCTTCGATCGCGGTCAGATAGACGAAGGGCTTGAACGCTGAACCCGGCTGGCGCTTGGCGGTGACCGCGCGGTTGTACTGGCTTTCGGAATAATTGCGGCCACCGACCATGGCGCGAACCGCGCCATCAGGGCTCATCGCTACCAGCGCGCCCTGGCTGACATTGAATTTGACGCTTTTTGCCGCGAGTTCATCGATAATGGCGGCTTCCGCGACGCTCTGCAGTTTGGCATCGATCGTGGTTTCCACGACAATGCTCTGGTCGATTTGTCCGACGAGATCGTCGAGCACTTCGCCGATCCAGTCCGCGACGTAGTTGATGGTGCCGGCACCGACCGGCTTCACATTATAGGAGGGATGCCCGATCGAGGCCTGAGCCTGCGCCGGGGTGATGAATTTGGCGCTCGCCATGGCCGACAGCACGACGCGGGCGCGCTGCTCGGCTCCTTCGGGGTTGCGGTTCGGCGCAAGACGCGAGGGCGATTTGACAAGTCCGGCGAGCATCGCGGCTTCCGCCACGGTCACATTCCGCGCGGACTTGCCGAAATAGCGTTGGGCGGCTGCTTCCACGCCATAGGCTCCGGAACCGAAATAAACCCGGTTCAGGTACAGTTCGAGGATCTCCCCCTTGGAATGCTTGCGTTCCAACCAGAGCGCGAGCTCCGCCTCCTGCAGTTTTCTTTGTAGCGTTCGCTCCTGCGTCAGGAAAAGGTTTTTGGCGAGCTGCTGGGTCAGCGTCGAACCGCCCTGCGACACTCCGCGATGCAGCACGTTTGCGACCGCGGCGCGCATGATGCCGAACGGATCGATCCCGAAATGCGAATAGAACCGGCGATCTTCGATGGCGATAAAGGCCTTCGGCAAGTAGGCCGGCAACTCCTTGAGCGCGACGTTGGCGCCGGCCATTTCGCCTCGCTGCGCCAGCACGGTGCCGTCGGCGCCTGCAATTTCAATGCTCGGGGGCCGTTTTGGAATTTCCAGCGACTGGATCGCCGGCAGATGCGCGCCGACCCACACCACGACGCCGACGGCCGCAATGCCCACCCAGAGCCCCAGCACCGCTGTCCAATAGAACAGGCGGCCGATGCGAAGTCGGGAAGGCGATTTCGATCGGCGCTTGCCGCGTTTGCGAGCCGGGCGACGCTTGCGCTCGGGCGGCATTTCATCGCCGTCGTCGTCTTCGATAGCGGGCTTCGCAGATAATTTCTTTGGCTTGTCTTCGCCGGTCGGAATCCGATCCTGGGGACTGAGACGCAAATCGGCAAGCGCTGCCGCGAGGCCGAATCGCGGCTCGTTGCGACCGCCGCCCTTTTTCCGTCCCCACGCCATACGCAAACGTCCGCACTGGTCCCGCCGCACGGTAGCGTTCGCAGTTTAAGGGCCGGTTACGAAAACGTTAACGCGCGATTAGGAGGTGCGGCGACGTGTGGTAGGGTCTGATGTCCAGGAAGAAGAAAGAGCTTGCATGAGCTACGTCGATCCGACCAAGGAAGTGTTCGCGCAATTCAAGGCCAACGACCGGCCGGGTCCAATTCACATGTTGAATTTGGTCCGCTTGCGGAAACAGGCGGTCTATCCTGACGGTCGCAAGGCGACGGGAGCGGAAGCCTACGCCGCCTATGGAAGGGAAAGCGGCCCGGTGTTCGAACGACTAGGCGGCAGAATTGTTTGGCAAGGTCGCTTCGAATTGATGCTGATAGGACCGCCGGAAGAGCGCTGGGATCATTGCTTCATCGCCGAGTATCCGAGCGTTGCAGCGTTCGCGGAGATGATCCGCGATCCGCTTTATCGCGAAGCCGTGAAGCATCGGCAAGCCGCGGTCGAGGATCTCTCGGCTGATCCGGCACGCCGCTCTGCCCACCGGCAAAAGCTTCGGTGAAATTCCGGCCTAGATGTGATCTTTCACCGGGTTGTCCATTCGGCCTGAAGGGAGAAGCTGAAGTTGGCACGGCTTGAGCGATTCCCGGAGGGACGAGTGAACGCGCACAAGAATGCCTCGCTGACGCCCTAAGGTCGTGAGGTGATGGTGCGAAGCGTGGTGGCTGAGCAAGGCCCACGTGGCGTGCCAGTTCCCGCCACCCCGGAGACCACCACCAAATCGTGCCGGTTCCGTGCCGAAATGTGGATGCGCTGCGCGACCGCTCCTCAAGGACCTCAGTCATTGCCGGAAACCGATTGAAGTGCCGCTGAGGGCGGGTCATTGAGGAAGAACGACCAGCGTGGGGCGGTAGAGCAATCAAATGACTGAGCGGGCACTAGTTATCGGCATCGCGTTTGCCGGTGTGGAACTGACCCCGGCGATCCTAATGCTGATGTTCGGGCTGACCGGGTTGACCAAGGGTAACAGCTTCGTCACCGGCGGCTTTATCGTGGGCGGAATTGTCCTGCTGGCGATCGCCGCGTTTCGCCGAATGCCCAGCCTCGGCTTGGTCGATATCCTTTTCGTTTGCTTTGTTGCGGCGGTCCTTGCCTCGTTCGCAATCAATCCAGTGAGCGCCGATCGTAACGAGATTATCCTGCTGATCCTTTCCCTCTCGTCCTACATCGCCGCGCGCGGGATCACGCAAGCTGATCTGCCGGCGATCCGGAACGGCACGCTCTGGGTTGCGGGCAGCGTCGTCGCCATCAGCCTGCCGTTTGCGATCATGGCGCTGATCACGCAATCGCATGCCGCAGATACCCGCGCCATAGTGTTCGAGATGCAGGCGGCTGGGACGCTGTTTACCGGCTGTCTCGGCCTTCTGGCGATCTCTGCCGCCTGCACGTGGCTCGACCGAAGATCGACCGCCATCTGGTGCGCGCTGCTCTTCGCCCCCTGCGCCATCTACGCCGCCACCTACGTCAGGTTTTCGCTGGTCGCCATGGTTGCAGCTACCGCGCTCGCCCTCTTGCTCTGCGAACGGAAGCAGCGGCCATACGTCGTCGCATTGCTGCTGACGATGATATTGGCCATTGGCTGCGGGCTGGCTGCGAACCGTGAGAAGACAGTTTTCTTCGGCCGCCACGTCCTGCATAGCGCGTCCGAAGAACATGCGGAACCGCCGAAGCTCGCCCAAGGCCCGAACGCCGCCGCAGCGCCGGTCACCTTGCCGGCGAGCACCACGCCAAGCTGCAACCTCAGCATCGATTGGGGGAACACAATCGCGCAGCGTCGGGCGCTCATTGACGACGCCCTGTCGATGTTTCCGGGAGCCGGGCTGCTCGGCTCAGGCCTCGACAGCTTCGCGCATCGCTCTTGCATGGCGATGTGGCCGCACAACGATGTCCTGCAGACCACAGTTGAGTTCGGCTGGATTGGCGGCGCATCGTTTACGCTGCTTCTGTTCGCCGCCGCCATTCGGCTGTTCCCGCTAGCACGTATCGATCGCGCCGCCGCGTTCTTGATGTGCAACCTCGCCTTTGTGGTGGCGCTGTCGATGGCGCATGGAAGAGTGAGCAGGGAGGGAAGTCTATTCCTGTTGCTTGGCGCCGTTGCCGGCGTTACGCGCCGACCAACTCGTTCCAGCCCTTGAGCTTCTCCGGGGTGTCCTTACGACCGGCGTCGCGTGAATAGTGGGAGCTTGAGTCCCCGGCCTGCAAAAGTCAGATAGGCTTGCGGTCCGTGATCGGCTTTCCAGACATAAAACCGCCGGCGCAACGGGGTCGCGCCGGCGGCATAACAGGAGAACGCGTGTCTGATTAACCCGCCGCGCCGGTATCCTCGAGGATGGGGCCGAACAGTTCCCAGCGCTCGCCGTTGAACTTCATCATCTGCAATTGCTTGTTGACGCGATAGTCGGTCGGCGAGGTGTTGGCGCGGATACCGGGGAGCGCCAGATCGAGTTCGACGTCCTTCAGGCTGGTGGCCTGCTTCATGACGTTCTCGCGGGTGAGATTGTCGCCGCACATCTTGAGCACATGAACCATCAGCTGCGAGGTCGAGTAGCCATAGCTATTGAAGCTCGAATCCTTGTCTCCGTCCGGATAGTACTTCGCCATGAACTCGAAATATTTCTTCATGCCGGGATCGTCCTTCCAGGTCGGATCGAGCGGATCCTTGCCGTAGTTGACGCTGATCACGCCCTTGGAAGCCTCAAGCCCGGCCGGCTTCATCACCGCGCCGACCGAGGTGGCGTTGATGTCGAGGATGTGCACCGGATGCCAGCCGAGTTCGGCGATCTTCTTGATCGCCTGCGCGGCCTGCTTCGGTGTCGTGGCGCTGAAGAACAGATCTGCGCCGCTGTCCTTGATCTTGAGGATCTGTAAATCGACGGTCGGATCGGTGACTTCGTAGGAAGCCTCCGTCACGATCATGCTCGCCGCCTTGTCGCCGAGACCGGCCTTGATGCCGTTCAGGTAGTCCTTGCCCAAATCGTCGTTCTGATAAAGGATTCCGATCTTGGCGTTCGGGTAAGTCTTGATGATGTATTGGCCGTAGATGCGGCCCTCGACAAAATAGTTGGGATTGAAGCCCATCGTCCACGGGAAGTTCTTCGGGTCGGTGAACTTCGACGCGCCGGTGGCGGCGAAAAGCTGCGGCACCTTTTTGGTGTTCAGGTATTTCTGGACCGCGGCGTTCGAGGGGGTACCGAGCAGCTGGAACGTGAGCAGGACTTCGTCGCTCTCCACCAGCTTGCGCACCTGTTCGACTGCCTTCGGCGGCGAGTAGGCATCGTCATACTGGATCAAATTGATCTTGCGGCCGTTCACGCCACCCTGATCGTTGATCATCTTCATATAGGCTGCCTGGGTCTTGCCAATAGTTGCATAAGCAGAGGCAGGTCCCGAGAATGGATTGGTCTGGCCGAGCTTGATCTCGGTATCAGTCGCGCCGGTGTCGTATTTCTTTTGCGCATAGGCCGATGAGGCCGACAGCGCGACTGCGAGCGCCGCACCGGTGGCCAAATTGATAAACCCGTTCCTCATATCGTTGCGTTCCTCATGTGGATTGTGCCGATGGTCTTGGCCGAGAACCCGGTTCGGCGGGCTCTGGGGATGCCATCGCTGACAGCGATTGTGGATGAACGCATGCCGCAATGCAAGAATGACTTGGGGCGAAAAGGTGAGGAATCTCAATTGCGAAGGTTGAGGCAGAGGTAACCGGAAGCCTGCGGGAGGCCGGCAGTGTTCCCCGGTCAGGCCGCCGGCTGCGACTGCGCGCCTTCGCTCGCGAGCAGATGGACCAGCGCGCTCTTGATCGCGGCTTGCCGCGTCGGCGCGCTAATCTGGGCGCCCAGCAGGTCGGTCACGTAAAACACGTCGCGGGCGCGTTCGCCGAAAGTCGCGACGTGAGCCGATGCAATGTTGAGGTTCAGCTTCGAGATCGCGGTCGTCAGCTGATACAGCAGTCCCGGCCGGTCGAGGCCGGAAACCTCGATCACCGTGTAGCGGTCCGACCACTGGTTGTTGATGATGACTTCGGGCTCGACCACGAACGGCCGAACCTTGCCGCGCCCGGCGTCGCGCCGGGCCACCACTTCGGGCAGCCGCAGTTTACCTTCCAGCACATCCTCGATCATTTCACCGATCCGCTTGGCGCGCCGACCCTCGTCCTCGTCGCGGTCGTACTCCCTTGAGATCGCGATGGTGTCGAGGGCGCGTCCGTCCGTTGTGGTGTAGATCTGCGCATCGACGATGTTGGCGCCGGCCGAAGCGCAGGCACCGGCAATGATCGAGAGCAACCAGGGATGATCCGTCGCAAGGATGGTGAGTTCGGTGACCGCGCGCGCTTCATCGAACCCGACGTTAATCGCGAGTTTCTCGCCGGCCTGTTCGCTGGCGCGCAGAAAACGGGCGTGCCGGATTTTTCGCGAAACCTCGACTTTGAGCCAATACGCCGGATAGTGCCGGGCAATATAGCTGTTGAGCTCCTGCTCCGGCCATTCGGTAAAGGCCGCACGGAACTCGGCTTGTGCGACCGCGATGCGTTGTGCGCGGTTCACTTCCGAGAAGCCGCCTGTCAGCACCGGCTCGGTCTCGTAATAGAGCGTGCGCAGAAGCTGCGCCTTCCAGCCGTTCCAGACACCCGGGCCGACGCCGCGGATATCGGCGGTGGTCAGGATCGTCAGCAACTTCATCTGCTCCACCGACTGCACGACGGCGGCGAAGTTCTCGATGGTCCGGCGGTCGGAAAGGTCGCGCGACTGGGCAACTGTCGACATGGTCAGATGCTGCTCAATCAGCCAGGCCACCAACTCGGTGTCAGCGTGGCTGAAGCCCAGCCTTGGGCATAGTCGTCTTGCCACTTTGGCGCCGGCGATGGAATGATCCTCGAGGCGACCTTTGGCGATGTCGTGCAACAGCGTGGCGACATAGAGTACCGTACGGTGCTCGGGGCGGATTTTGCGCATCAGGTCGCTCGCGACCGCAAACTCGTCCACGCCGCCGCGCTCGATCTCTTGCAGGAAACCGATGCAGCGGATCAGGTGCTCGTCAACCGTGTAGTGGTGATACATGTTGAATTGCATCATCGAAACGATCTTGCCGAAGGTACGGATGAACTGACCGAGCACGCCGGTCTCGTTCATTCTCCGCAGCACGGTTTCGGCGTCGTTCGAGGTCAGGATATCGATGAATAGCCGATTGGCTTCCGGGTTTTCGCGCAATTGCGCGTTCACCAGGGTCAGGGAGCGCGTCACCGTGCGCATTGCGTCGGGATGGAACGCGAGATTGTTCTTCTGCGCGAGCCGGAATATCCGGATCAGATTGACCGGATCGTTCTTGAACACGTCAGGCCCGGCCAGATTGATGCGGTTATTGTCGACGATGAAATCTTCGCTCTCAGGGACCCGCCGGCAATTCATGCCGGGCCGCAAGCGCGCCATCATCCGGCTCAACACCGGCGCGGGCTTGGCCTGCTGATCTTCCAGCTTGGCGCACAAAATCGCGGTGAGATCGCCGACATCCTTGGCGACCAGGAAGTAGTGTTTCATGAAACGCTCGACATCCTGCATGCCCGGATGCGAGGTGTAGCCGAGCCGGACCGCGATTTCGCGCTGCAGATCAAAGGACAACCGCTCCTCGGCGCGCCCCGTCGCGAAATGGATGTTGCAGCGGACCGACCACAGGAAATCGGCGCAGCGGCGGAAGGTGCGGTATTCCTGCGCATCGAATACGCCGCGCTCGACCAGTTCGTCGGTATCGCTCACGCGATAGACGTATTTCGCGATCCAGAACAGCGTGTGCAGGTCGCGCAGACCTCCCTTGCCGTCCTTGACGTTGGGCTCGACCAGATAGCGCGATTGCCCGGCTCGCCGATGCCGTTCCTCGCGCTCGGCGAGTTTGGCGGTAACGAATTCGGCCGCGCTTCCCTGCACCACCTCCTTGTCGAAACGGGCGACCAACTCGTCGTAAAGCGGCCGGTCGCCGGTCAGGAACCGGGTCTCGAGGATTGCGGTGCGGATGGTCATGTCCCCGCGCGCCTGCCGGATCGATTCATCTACCGATCGCGTCGCGTGGCCGACTTTCAATCCCATGTCCCAGAGGGAATACAGTATGGCTTCGGCCACCTGCTCGCCCCAGGCAGTCTGCTTGTAAGGCAGGATAAATAGCAGATCGATGTCCGATTCCGGCGCCATCAGGCCCCGGCCGTAGCCGCCCGTGGCGACCACAGCCATGCGCTCGGCGCCCGAGGCGGTCGGCGAATGGTAGAGGTGACGGGTCGCGGCTGAAAACAGAATGCGAATGATCTCGTCCTGGACGAAGCACAGCCGCTCGGCGCATCGCCGGCCGTGGCGATCCCTGAGCAAGGTGACTTGCGCACTGGCCCGAGCCGCCAGCAACTCGGCTTTGAGAAATTGGGCTGTGGCCGAACGGAAGACGTCCTCGCGCCCGCTGTGCTTGTCGGCCAGCGCGTCGATCGCGGCCGCAATCCGCGCCGTATCGAAACCATCGGCCGCTTCTGGACGGGCCACTGTCACAACGCTGTCCATGTCTCCCCCGATTAAAGGACAGCGGCTGCACTGTCACGGGACATTCTTGCCTCGTTGATGCGATTATCTAACGCTCTGAGATAACATGGGGTTATCAAGAGAAACGGGCAATGCCAGCATCTGTATGGTGACACCGGGGGGATTTCGCACTACATCCCCGCTCACTAGCCATCCGGGAGAAAAAAATGGACGCAGCTGAACTTCGTGCCACGCAGGCTCCGATCAAGGAACGCTACAAATCCGATCCCGCCGCGGCTGTGATCACGCTAAAGGCGAGCGGCTCGATTGAAAACGAAGGCATCGCTTGCAAACTGGAAACCGGCCGCGCCTTGGCGGTGGCCGGGTTACATCCAGCCTCGGGCGGCTCAGGGCTTGAACTGTGCTCCGGCGATATGCTGCTGGAAGCGCTGGTCGCCTGCGCGGGCGTCACGCTGAAGTCGGTGGCTACGGCCGTGGAAGTACCGCTCAGGGCGGGCAAAGTGATTGCCGAGGGCGATCTCGATTTTCGCGGCACGCTGGGCGTCGACAAGCAAGCGCCGGTCGGCTTTGCGGAAATCCGGGTGCGCTTCGAGGTCGACACCGACGCGCCGCAGGACAAGCTCGACCTCCTGCTGAAACTCACCGAGCGCTACTGCGTTGTCTATCAGACAATCAAAAATGGTCCCCGGCTTTCAGTGTCGATGAAGCGCCTCTGATCGATTGAGCTGGTTGGGCAAGTTTCGCGAAACCGGATTTTCAAAACAGCCATCATCATTGGTAGCCGAAGCCGGGCCCTACCAGTTTAGGTCCGAGACCCCCTTATTGGACGGGACAAGGCAGGAGCGGGATTACGGCTGAGATCATGTCGCCCGAACTCACCTTCCTGCTGACGCTCGGCTTGCGCATGGCGATTACCGCGGCGTTCGTGGTGTCGGCCTCAATCATCACCGAGCGCTCGGGTCCCGTGATCGGGGCGCTTGTCGCGACCTTGCCGATTTCCGCCGGCCCCTCATACGTCTTTCTCGCCCTCGACCATGATTCCGCGTTCATCGCGCAAGGCGCACTGGCGAGCCTGCCGATCAACGCGGCGACGATCGTGCTTGGCCTGGTCTATGTGCTGCTCGCGCAGCGCCATGGCGCGCTGATGAGTTGCGCCCCTGCCATAGCGGTGTGGATCGCGCTTGCCTCGCTTGCCAGGACTGTGCAGTGGACGCTCGCCGGCGGGCTGATCGCCAACGTCGTTGTGTTTGCGATCTGCACGCCGATCTTGCAGCGCTTCCGTCATGTGAAGATGCCGCTGATGACGCGCCGCTGGTACGATATCCCGCTGCGGGCCTCGCTCGTTGCGACGCTGGTCGCAGTCGTCGTCACCTTGTCGCGCTGGGTGGGGCCGGGCATCAGCGGGACGATCGCTCTGTTTCCGATTGTGTTCACCTCCATGATGCTGATCCTGCATCCACGATTGGGTGGCCGGCCAACGGCGGCCGTGATTGCGAATGGAGCCTGGGGGCTGATGGGTTTCGGCATCGCCATCGCAATGCTTCACGTTACCGCGCTTCGCTACGGTTCGGCCGTCGGCCTCAGCCTCGCGCTCCTGATCTGCGTGGCCTGGAATCTCGGATTGTGGTGGAACGGGCGTCGCAGGGCCGTCGCCGCACGATGATCGCGAGCAAACAAGCGCCGTTACTGTTTCGGCAATTTGGCCTTGAGCGCGTATAGCGCTTCAAGCGCCTCGCGCGGCGATAGTTCGTCAGGGTGCAGCGCCCTCAAGGCTTCGACCAGTTGCTCAGCCTCATCAGGTGGCTCGGCCGCGGCGCGCGATGGTATCGCGAACAGTGGCAGATCGTCGGCGAGCGCGCGCGCGGTCTGGCCGCGATCCTGCGCCTCGAGCTTCGCGAGCACAGATTTGGCGCGCGCGATCACAGCCGATGGAAGCCCGGCGAGCTTTGCGACCTGAATGCCATAGGAGCGGTCAGCCGATCCCGGCAGCACTTCATGCAGAAACACCACGTCGCCCTGCCATTCCTTGACCCGAACCGTGGCGTTGAACATGCGCGGCAGTTTGGCCGACAGCGCGGTCAGTTCATGGTAGTGGGTCGCAAACAGCGCTCTGCAGCGATTGCTCTCATGCAGATGCTCGATCGCCGCCCACGCGATCGATAGCCCGTCGAACGTGGCGGTGCCCCGGCCGATCTCGTCGAGAATGACCAGCGAGCGCTCACTCGCCTGGTTCAGGATAACTGCGGTTTCCACCATCTCCACCATGAACGTGGAACGGCCGCGCGCCAAATCATCGGCCGCGCCGACCCGCGAGAACAGCCGGTCGACTACCCCGATCCGCGCCCGCGCCGCCGGCACAAAGGAGCCGATCTGCGCCAGCAGCGCGATCAGCGCATTCTGGCGCAGAAAGGTTGATTTGCCCGCCATATTCGGACCCGTGATGAGCCAGATTTGCCCGGACTGTTGTCCCGGCCCGGGCGAAAGGTCGCAGGCGTTGGCAATGAAAGGCTGACCGTCGCGCTTCAGCGCCTGTTCGACCACAGGATGCCGGCCGCTCTCGACCGCGAACCCCAGGGAAGCATCGACCTCGGGCCGCACGTAACTGTCATCGGTCGCGAGCTTCGCAAGCGCAGTTGCGACGTCGAGCCGCGCAAAGGCATGCGCCGCAGCCCGCAGATCCTCGCTGGCGGCGAGCGCGAGCGCGCAGAGCCTGTCGAAAATTTCCAGTTCGAGGGCGAGCGCACGATCGCCGGCGTTGGCTATCCTGGCTTCGATCTCGCCGAGCTCCGATGTGGTGAAGCGAACTTGGCCCGCGAGCGTCTGGCGATGGATGAAGGTGGCATTCAGCGGCGCGGTCATCAATTTGTCGCCGTGCTGCGCGGTGACTTCGACGAAATATCCGAGCACGTTGTTATGCCGGATCTTCAGCCCCTTTACGGCGGTCGCGTCGGCGTAACGAGCCTGCATTGCCGCGACCACGAGGCGCGAGGCATCGCGCAGATTGCGTGCCTCGTCCAGCGCGGCCTCATAGCCTTCCCGAACGAATCCGCCGTCGCGCTTCATCAGCGGCAGCTGATCCGAAAGCGCGCGCTCGAATTCGCGCGCCAGCTCGCGTGACGGCCTGCGCAGCGCCTCCATCACGGCCATGATTTCCTGAGGCGGACGATCGAGCGTTTCAAGTCCGGCGAGCGCCTCATCGGCGGCGGTGATGCCGTCGCGCAGGCCGGCGAGGTCGCGTGGGCTGCCGCGCCCGACCGACAATCTCGCCAGCGCGCGCGACATATCCGGCGCGCCTCGCAGGACCGACCGGATAGCGTCGCGGCTCGAGTTGTCGGCCGCAAACGCGCTGACTGAATCAAGACGCCGCGCGATCTGCGCAGTGTCGGTCAGGGGCGCCGCAAGCCGTTGCGCGAGCAGGCGCGATCCGGCCGGCGTCACCGTGCGGTCGATGGCATCGAGCAGCGAGCCACGCCGTTCTCCGGCAAGCGTCCGGGTCAGTTCGAGATTGGCGCGGGTAGCGGGATCGATGGCCATCGTGGTGCCGGCCGCCTCGCGCGAGGGCGGGGACAGCGGCGGGCGCTGGCCCACCTGGGTCCGATCGATATAAGTGACCGCCGCCGCCGCGGCAGTTGCTTCGAGCCGCGACATCGAACTCAAGCCGTCCATGGTCGCGACCGCGAAATAGTCGCACAGCCGCCGCTCAGCGGTGGCGCTGTCAAAGACATCACGGGTCAGCGGCGTCACCGCCGCCAACTCGCGCAACAGGGGCCCGAGATCGCGATCACCATAGAGCGCGTCGGTAACGATGACCTCGTTCGGATTGATGCGTGCGAGCACCGCGGAAACCTCGCTTACCGCGCATTCCGTGACCACGAATTCGGACGTCGAAATGTCGATCCAGGCAAGGCCAATGCGGTCGGTGCCGGAAGAGCTGCGGGCGCGCGCGATCGCCGCCAGATAATTGTTGGCCTTGGCGTCGAGCAGCGTGTCTTCGGTGAGCGTGCCCGGCGTCACCAGCCGCACCACGTCACGGCGCACCACGCTTTTGTTGCCGCGGGCGCGGGCGGCCGCCGGGTCTTCCATCTGCTCGCATACCGCGACGCGGTGCCCCTTTGCGATCAGGCGATGCAGGTAATCGTCGGAGCGCTCCACCGGCACACCGCACATCGGGATGTCGGCGCCCTGATGCTTGCCGCGCTTGGTCAGCATGATGCCGAGCGATCTCGAGGCGATTTCGGCGTCTTCGAAAAACAATTCGTAGAAATCGCCCATTCGATAGAACAGCAACAGGCCGGGATGGGCGGCTTTTATCTCGAGATACTGTTCCATCATCGGCGTGACGCGCGCAGGCGCTTCAACGCTCGGCGTAGCGTCTGACTGCGGGATGATGGATTGCTGGATTGTCATAGGCTGCGCAAACTACAAAATTTCCCTGGCCGGTCCTATCGCTTTGGCCCGACCAGCCCGGTTTTCCACCTCGATGGCCACCTCGTTCCGCGCGAGGCGGGCCCCACGTCAAAGCGCCGCAGGCACGCGAAAGCGTCAATTGACCTGCCGATGAGGCACTCCTAAAACTCGCGGTGAAATCGGGCTGGATTCCGCCGGTTTGACGTCAGGTGAGCCGCAAATCCGGGTCAGGAACTTAAGTCGAAAAGCGGCAGGTGGATGGCAAACCTGCCCGCTGGCATTCAGGGAGAGAACCGATGCGTGATGTCTACGTTTGCGATGCCGTTCGGACCCCGATTGGCCGGTTCGGCGGTTCGCTCGCCAAGGTGCGGGCAGACGATCTCGCGGCGGCCCCGATCAAGGCGCTGCTGGCGCGGCACCCCAAGCTCGACTGGTCCGATGTCGACGAGGTTTTTTTCGGCTGTGCCAATCAGGCCGGCGAAGACAACCGAAATGTCGCTCGCATGGCGCTGCTGCTGGCGGGCCTGCCGGAGACGGTTCCCGGTCAGACGCTGAACAGGCTGTGCGCCTCCGGGCTGGATGCGGTCGGCGCCGCGGGCCGCGCCATTCGCTCGGGGGAGATCGAGTTCGCCATTGCCGGTGGCGTGGAATCGATGACGCGGGCGCCCTTTGTGATGGGCAAGGCGCCGGAGGCTTTTTCGCGCTCCGCGGATATTTTCGACACCACGATAGGCTGGCGCTTCATCAATCCACTGATGAAAGCGCAATACGGCGTCGATGCGATGCCGGAAACCGGCGAGAACGTAGCGGAGGAATTCCAGGTGTCGCGCGCCGACCAGGACGCGTTCGCGATCCGCTCGCAGCAGCGGGCCGGAAAAGCGATCGCGTCGGGGTATTTTGCCGAAGAAATTACGCCGATCTCAGTGCCGGGCGGCAAGGCTGGACCCGTGACGGTTGACAAGGACGAGCATCCGCGCCCCGACACCACCCTCGAAGCTTTGGCCAAACTGAAGCCGATCGTGCGCAACCCCGGCACGGTGACAGCCGGCAACGCGTCAGGCGTCAACGACGGCGCGGCTGCGATGATCCTCGCATCCGAAGCAGCGGTGAAAAAGCACGGGCTGACGCCGCGCGCTCGCATCCTGGGCATCGCCTCGGCTGCGGTTGCGCCGCGTATCATGGGCATCGGCCCAGTGCCCGCGACCCGCAAATTGATGGAGCGGCTCGGTCTGAAAATAAGCGATTTTGATTTGATCGAGCTCAATGAAGCATTTGCTTCGCAAGGTATAGCTTGCCTGCGCCAGCTCGGCGTCAAGGACGATGCCGATTTTGTCAACCCGCATGGCGGCGCGATTGCGCTCGGCCATCCGCTCGGCATGAGCGGTGCGCGGCTGGCGATGACGGCGGTGCACGGCATGGAGAAGCGCGGCGGCAAACGGGCGCTCGCCACCATGTGCGTCGGCGTCGGCCAAGGCGTGGCCATGGCGATCGAAAAGCTGAATTGATGGGTCGGTTCAGAGTTGCAGATCGGGAAACGACAAGTCGATAAGGGATGCCAGCATGACGCTCATTTACCCGACTGCCGCCAACTCGGCCCATCCACCTCGGCTGTCGCCGGCCTATCGCAGCACGATCAAGCGTTCCCCTTCGAAACCGCTGATCCCGATGCGGCACACGCTATCGGAATTGACCGGCCCGGTTTATGGCCATGAGGCGGTGCGCGAGAACGACAGCGATCTCACCACCCAGCAGAAAGGTGAGCCGCTCGGCGAGCGCATCATTGTGCACGGTCATGTGCTGGATGAAGACGGCCGCGGCGTGCCCAATACACTGGTCGAGATCTGGCAGGCCAATGCCTGCGGGCGTTACATCCATGTAGTCGACCAGCATCCCGCGCCGCTCGATCCGAATTTCACCGGGGCGGGACGGGCGCAATCCGACGCTGCCGGTTACTACAAATTCGTCACCATCAAGCCGGGGGCTTATCCCTGGGGCAATCACCATAACGCCTGGCGACCGGCCCATATCCATTTTTCCGTGTTCGGCCACTCCTTTGTGTCGCGGCTGGTGACGCAGATGTACTTCCCGGGCGATCCCTTGTTCGAATTCGACCCGATTTTCAATTCAGTGCCGGATGAAAAGGCGCGGATGCGGATGGTGTCCTCATTCGATCTGGAAAACACCAAGCCGGAATGGGCGCTGTGCTACCGCTTCGATATCGTGCTGCGCGGCAAGAGCGCGACCCCCATGGAGACCAGATAGTGCAGCGGACTACAGAAAGAGGGCTCACGCCGTCGCAGACCGTCGGTCCGTTCTTTGCGTATGGCCTCACTCCGAACGGCAAATATAACTGGAACGACGCCTTCACGAACAACCTGATCACGGCGGACACCTCGGGCGAGCGCATTCGTGTCGAGGGGCGGGTGTTCGACGGCGATGGCAAGGCGGTGCCGGACTGCATGCTCGAGGTATGGCAGGCGGACGCGCAGGGCCGCTTCAGCGATCCCCAGGACAAGCGCGCGCTGCCCAATTCCTCGTTCCGGGGTTTTGGCCGTTGCGGCACCGATAGCAGCGGCGGCTATGCCTTCGACACCATCAAGCCGGGCACGGTGCCCGACCCTGACGGCAAGCCGCAGGCGCCGCATATACTGCTCGCGGTTTTCGCGCGCGGCATGCTGTTGCATCTCTACACGAGAATTTATTTCGACGGCGAGGCGGCGAATGCGGACGATCCCGTGCTTGCGGTGGTGCCGGTGGAGCGGCGCGCGACCTTGATCGCCGCGCGGCAGCCGGGCAACGGCAATGCCGTCTATCGCCTGGATGTGCACCTGCAAGGTGACAAAGAGACCGTGTTCTTCGACGTGTAAGTCGCGAACGGGTAACTCGAATGGGCTCGCTTCTTACTCAATCACGGCATGTTCCGGCCCGGCCGCTTGCTTGCGCAGCGCGGCCTTGGTCGAACCGATCATGATCGCGAGCGGGATCGAAGCCAGGATGAACAGCATCACCAGCTGGTAGTCGTGCGAAAAGGCGATGATCTGCGCCTGAAGCAAAACCATCACATCTGCCATCGCTCGGCCGGTGTCCGTGCCGAGGTTGATCATCCGGCTCACGTCAGGCATCTGCAGCGCATGATTGAACGGGTTGATATGTTCGGAAAGAACGGCATAGACGCGCCGAGAACCTTCCGTGAGCTGAGCGATGACAATGGAGATGCCGATCGAGCTCGCGACGTTGCGCATCAACGTCAGCATCGAGGTCCCGTCGGTGCGCAAATGATTGGGCAAGGTCAGGAAGGCCACCGTGCTGAGCGGCACGAACACCAGGCCGAAGCCGAATCCCTGGATGATGCTCAAGGTAACGATCTCTGAAACGCTGGTCTGATCGGTCCAGCCGGTCATGTAGAACAGCGATAGCGCGGTCAGGCCAAGGCCCGAGACGATCAGCGTGCGCGCCTCGATATGGCGCATCAGCCGGCCGACCAGCATCATCGCAACGAAAGTGCCGCAGCCGCGGCTCGCCAGCAGCACGCCGGCCGTGATGATGGGATAACCGATTACATTTTGCAGATACGGCGAGGCGAGCGCCATCGTCGAGTACAGCACAAGGCCCATGACGGCCATAAAAACGCAGCCGGTGACGAAATTCCTGTCTTTGAACAAAGCGAACTGGATGAACGGCCTGGATGTCGTGAGCGAATGTGCAAAGAAATAGTAGCAGCCCACGGCGGCGACGATGAATTCGGCGATGATTTCGTTGGACTCCAGCCAGCCAAGCTGTTCGCCGCGATCGAGCGCGAGTTGCAGCGAGCCGATGCTGATCGCGAGCGCGGTGAAACCGAACCAGTCAAAGCGCAGATTTGTGTTCTTGCGAGTCTCGTCCATGAAAACCATCAGGCCGATGACCGTGAAGAATCCGAACGGCAGATTGACAAAGAAGACCCAATGCCAGGAGTAGGTCTCGGTCAGCCAGGCGCCGAGCGACGGCCCCATGATTGGTCCCATCATCACGCCCATGCCCCAGATCGCCATCGCCTTGGCGCGTTCCTGCAGCGTGTAGGAATCAAGCATCACGGCCTGTGACAGCGGCACCAGCGCAGCGCCGAACACTCCCTGCAACAGGCGGAACAGCACCATCTGGTCGATATCCTGCGCCAGGCCGCACAACACCGACGCCGCCGTGAAACCGCCGGAGCACAGAATGAAGATGCGCTTGCGGCCGAACCGGTTGGCTATCCAGCCCACCGGCGCTGTCATGATCGCGGCTGCTACGATGTAGGAGGTCAGCACCCAGTTGATCTGGTCCTGAGACGCCGACAGCGAGCCCTGCATATAGGGCAGGGCGACGTTGGCGATCGTGGTGTCGAGCGCCTGCATGATGGTCGCCGTCATGGCGCAAATCGTCACCATGTTCCGGCGCAGGCCGGGTACAGCCGACGGCGATGGAGCCGGCGCGTTCATGGCAGTCTATTCCTGATGGGCCGCTGCCGCGGAAAAGCCGAGCAGGCTGGCGAGCGAGCGGCGATGGTTGGTGTCGATGCTGGCATAAACGCTCATGCCGGCTTTGAGCTTCTGGACGAACTTGTCGTCCTTGTCGAAATAGATCCGCACTGGCACGCGCTGCACGACCTTGACGAAATTACCGGTGGCGTTCTGCGGCGGCAGAATCGCGAATTGCGCGCCGGTGCCGGGCGAGAGCGAGCCGACCGTGCCCTTGAACACATGGTTGGGAAAGGCGTCGACGTCGAGCGTGACAGGTTGGCCGACCGCGACATAGGTGAAGTCGGATTCTTTCGGATTGGCGTCGACCCAGGGGTTCGCCACATCGATGATGCTGAACACCGGCGTGCCGGCTGTAACGAACCGACCGAGCTGAATCTGGTCGACCTGCGTGGCGACGCCCGGCATCGGCGCGCGCATCACGGTGTGGTCGAGGTTGCGTTCGGCCTGATCGAGTGCCGCCTTGGCCTGGACATACGGCGGAAACTGCTCAAGCGGCAAATCGGGCTTGCCGAGCAACTGGGTTTTTGCGTTGGAGAGTTGCTGCTTGATGAATTGCGCCTGCGCGCCCGCGGTGACAAGCGCGTTCGCCGAATTGTCCAGATCGAGCTGTGACCCGACATTGTTCTTTACCAGCGCGGTCTTGCGATCCACATCACGCTGTTTCAGCTCGACACCCTGCTGCGCGAGCTCGAGCATCTGGCCGTATATCTTGATGTTGGCGACCAGATTATCGTAGCTGGTGTGGGCCTGCTCAAGCGTCGCCTTGGCCTGCGCAACCGAAAGCTGGAACGGCACCGGATCGATCTCGAACAGCACATCGCCTTGCTTGACATGCTGGCCCTCGGTCACGACCACCTTGTCAATCTTGCCGGAAATGTCAGGCGTGATCAGAACTTTCTGCGCGCCGACGTAGGCGTCGTCGGTCGTCACGTAGCGGCCGCCGTTGAGATAGAAAACCAGTCCACCGATCAACGCCACGATCGGCAGCACGACGAGCAGCAACACGCGCCGGTAACGGCGCATGCCCGCCATCAGGCCGCGCCGCGGTTCCATTGTGTTGGCCAGCGGCTTCGCGGGTGGGGCGCCCTTCTGTTCGGGCGGAAATTTCAGTACCGGATCAGCCATAACGCTGTTCCTTTCTTGGTTGGTCGCCCGTCGCGTTCTGAATGGCATTGCGGACGTTTTCCTTGATCGATTCGAGTTGTGAGAGCAGGCGTTGAGCGTCGGCCGGGTTGATGCCTTGCAGCGCGGTCGCCGTCAGTTCCGAGCGCAGCCCGCTGAGCTTGCCAAGCAGCTGACGCCCGGGCTTGCGTAGATAGAGGAGGTTGACGCGGCGGTCGGTTTCATCTCCCCGCCGCTCGATCCAGCCGCTGTCGCAAAGCTTGTCGATCAGCCGGGTCAGGGTGATCGGCTGCATTTCCATCTGCTCGGCGAGCTCCGACTGCTTCATACCTTCGTTGCGTTCCACCTTGGCCAGGACGGCCCATTGCGCGCGGGTAATGCCATAGCGCGCGGCCTCTTTGTCGGCATAGGCGCGCACCAGGCGCTGCACTTCGCCGAGCGTAAACAGCAAGTTCATGTCCACGGAACCGCGCATGGGGTCTTCCCCGGGGTTTGCTAAGCTTTGGATATAATAAGCAAGCTTATCATATTTTCCATGCTCGCTGGCAAGAAGGCTGACCCGCTCCGGCAACATGGCTGGGCCTGAACCAATTCGCCGGGCTTTGGAACTCCTCTTCGTAATGCTACAAATCCGGGTAATGACCCTGGCCAGACCCACATTTCCCGCGCCGAATCACGACCACGGCCGCTGTACCGCGGACGGGCTCTCACACGCCGAACGGGTATGCGAGCAGCGAGGGCAGAAATTCACATCGATCCGCCGGCAGGTGCTGCAGGCGCTTTTGTCCAGCCATCGTCCGCTCGGCGCCTACGAGGTGATCGAGGAACTCGCGAGATCGATGCCGCGTCCGGCCCCGATCACGGTGTATCGCGCGCTCGACTTCCTGATGGCCAACGGTCTCGTCCACCGGATCGAGAGCCGCAACGCGTTTCTCGCCTGCGCCCACGACCATGAAGCGACCGCAACGGTCGCATTTCTGATTTGCGAGCACTGCGGGTCCGTCGGCGAGATTTCAGCGCTGCCGATCGCTCAGAGCCTCCACGCGTCGGCGCGTGCCACCGGCTTTGCGCCAAAATTGTCCGTCGTCGAGATCACCGGGACTTGCGCGCACTGCGGGAAGTGATCGCGGGCGTGGTTCTGATCCTGAAACCGGAGACTGAAGTCGCGGAATGATTCGAATAACAACACGGCGTCAAGCCGGCACCGGGGAAACATGTCGTCAAATGAAGTGAACACGCCCGCAGGGCGCCCGCTCAGCGCGGGCGCCGTCGCGCTGATGCTCATGCTATGCGTCAGCTGGGGCTTCAACCAGATCGCGGTCAAGCTGGCACTATCAGACATTCCGCCGATGCTGCAGGCGATGATCCGCTCCAGCGGAGCGCTGCCGGTGCTGCTGCTCATCGGTTGGGTGCGCGGCGTCAGGTTTTTCGAGCGCGACGGCACGCTGGGTCCCGGCCTTTTTGCCGGCCTGCTGTTCGGCGTGGAATTCGTGCTGATCTTTCGCGGGCTATTGCTGACCTCGGCGTCTCGCGCGGTCGTTTTTCTGTACACCGCACCGTTTTTTGTGGCGCTCGGTTCCTATCATTTCCTCGGCGAGCGGCTGCGCGCGTCGCAGTGGAGCGGCTTGGCTCTCAGCTTTGCCGGCGTGGCGCTGGCAATCGGAGTGCCCCAGGCCAATGTCGATGCGAACGTTCTGCTCGGGGATCTCATGGTCGTCGGAGGCGGCGCGTTATGGGCGGCCACCACGCTGGTTGCGAAAGGCACGGCGCTGCGCAAGGCGGCGCCGGAAAAGGCGCTGGGCTACCAGGTCGCGCTGTCTATTCCGATCCTCGGGCTCGCGGCGTGGATTTCAGGCGAAAGCATCACCCATTCTCCTGGCCCGTTGGCGTTGTCCTTGATGGTTTATCAGGCCGTATGGGTCGTCGGCCTGACGTTCACGATCTGGTTTGCGCTGGTGAAGACCTATTCGGCGAGTAAATTGTCAGCGTTCAGCTTCGCCACGCCGTTGTTCGGCGTTATCGCCAGCTATTTCATCATGCACGACACCCTCACCCTGGCGTTCGGCGCCGCCGCGCTGCTCGTGATAGCCGGGCTGTACCTCGTGAACAGGCCCGACATCACCGGGCCGAAGGTCGTACCGGATCCGAACGTTCCGGCGTAAATCGGGGCAGCAGGTTTTGTCAGCCGCGAAACCCGAACGCTTGATTTGCCCGTCGGGCACACTCAGAGCTCGCGCCGAAAACCTGTCCAGCCCGGCTCCGAAAAATATTTCGCTTTTTCCGAAACCCAAATCAGAGGTATGGATGCTGCGTCCCGTCCCGGCAAGAGGGGCGTTTCGCGATCGTCACGAACGCGGGGCGGGATGCGGTGGACGCAATGGCATCGAACGACGAACGATGCTGGCTGCGGACGGCGAAGTCGTGTGGTCCTGATGCCCCGACGCTGGCATCAAGTTCGTCAAGCGATCGACGGACGACAGTGGCAAAAAGCCCGGTCACTGGGGAGAGCACGAAGGAAACCGTTAAAACCATTGCGCGGGAAACGCCGGGTTATCCCGGTGAACCTGTGGTGACTAACTCGCCGTGCTTTTTTATTTTCGCACGCGAGGCTGCGGGTGCATCGGCACCCGGCGTTTCCCGCGCCCTCTTTTTCCTTGGGCGAAACGAAGAGCATAACTCGGGCGCAATTTGCGTGGTGGGAACGCGGAGGTGTGGGGCAACAACACCCCGGTGTCATCGCCCGCACCCCACCTCTGTCGTCGCCCGGCTTGACCGGGCGACCCAGTAACCGATGCGGCGCGTTATCAGCGCAGGATGTAGACCCAATGGATGAGACCAGTGCCTATTCTGATGATGGTGAATACTGGATCGCCCGGTCAAGCCGGGCGACGACAAGAGGAGTAACGCTGATGCGGCGTGGCGCGTCACCACTTTAGCGCAGGACGTCACGCCCCGGCGTTGCTGAAGGCCATCTGTGTCGTCCCTCGCGCCCCACCGGTGTCGTCCCTCGAACACCACCGGTGTCATCGCCCGGCCTGACCGGGCGACCCAGTAACCGATGGTGCGAATGAAGCGCAGGGATGTAGACCCAGTGGATGCGACCAGTGCCTATTCTGATGATGGTGAATACTGGATCGCCCGGTCAAGCCGGGCGACGACAAGAGGAGTAACGCTGATGCGGCGTGGCGCGTCACCCCTTTAGCGCAGGACGTCACGACCCGGCGTTATTGAAGGCCATCTGTGTCGTTGCTCGACACCACCGGTGTCGTCCCTCGAACCCCACCGGTGTCATCGCCCGGCTTGACCGGGCGAACCAGTAACCGATGGTGCGAATGAAGCGCAGGGATGTAGACCCAATGGATTTGACCAGTGCTTATTCCGACGGTGGTGAATACTGGATCGCCCGGTCAAGCCGGGCGACGACAAGAGGGGGCGTTGTTGAACCCAGGCCGCTGATCCTTGGAAACGCGGCGCGGACGCTGCGAGAACCCGGCATTTGCGGCCCTACCATGCATCGACGCATGAAAACGGCCGTGATTGGCTCTTTAATGCCGGGAGTTGCAGTCTGATATATGCCTATGATTTGTCTAAGGCGCCGATTTGGTAAGCCCTTGATTACGCGACGGAAAGAGCTTCGCCGCGAGAGAGGAGGGGTTCCGGCCGATAGCAACCGGGTTCACTTGCTCAAAGCTGCCGGGATCAAAAACCGCCTTGGTTAATGTCATGAAAACCTGATAATCGAGACCCCATGAACAAGCCCGAAAAACCCGTTCCGAGCGATGTCGCGGGGCCCAAGGCCCGGCATCGAACTACCCAAGTTTTGGTCGGCGACGTCGCTGTCGGCGGAGGCGCGCCGATCGTCGTGCAGTCGATGACGAACACCGATACCGCCGATATCGCAGGCACCGTCGAGCAGGTCGCTGCGCTGTCGCGCGCGGGCTCCGAGATGGTTCGCATCACCGTCGATCGCGAAGAAGCCGCCGCCGCCGTGCCGCATATCCGTGACGCCTTGCGCAATCGCGGGATCACCACGCCTCTGATCGGCGACTTCCACTATATCGGTCACAAGCTTCTCGCGGAGTATCCGGCCTGCGCGGAAGCGCTCGACAAATATCGCATCAACCCCGGCAATGTCGGTTTCAAGAACAAGCGCGACAGCCAGTTTACCGACATCGTCGAGATCGCGATTCGCAATAACAAGGCGGTGCGCATCGGCGCCAATTGGGGTTCGCTCGACCAGGAGCTGCTTACCAAACTGATGGAAGAAAATGCGACCTCGCCGAACCCGGTCGATGCCCGCGCGGTGACGCGAGAGGCGATGGTGCAATCGGCGCTTCTGTCGGCCAAGCGCGCAGAAGAGATCGGCCTGCCAAAGAACAAGATGATCCTGTCCGCGAAGGTTTCCGCCGTGCAGGACCTGATCGCGGTCTATCAGGAACTCGCGCGTCGCTCGGACTACGCGATCCATCTAGGCCTCACCGAAGCCGGAATGGGATCAAAGGGCATTGTCGCCTCATCCGCCGCGCTCGGCATCCTGCTGCAGGACGGCATCGGCGACACCATCCGGATTTCGCTGACACCCGAGCCCGGCGGCGATCGCACATTGGAAGTGCAGGTCGCGCAGGAACTGTTGCAGACCATGGGTTTCCGCACCTTCGTGCCGCTCGTCGCGGCATGCCCCGGATGCGGCCGCACCACCTCGACGACATTCCAGGAATTGGCGCGCAGCATCCAGGATTTCATCCGCGATGAAATGCCGAGTTGGAAAACGCAATATCCGGGGGTCGAAACGCTCAACGTCGCCGTCATGGGCTGCATCGTGAACGGCCCCGGCAAATCCAAGCATGCCAACATAGGCATTTCGCTGCCCGGTACCGGCGAGGCGCCGGCCGCGCCGGTGTTCGTCGACGGCAAGAAATTTCGCACCTTGCGGGGCCCGACCATCGCCGCCGACTTCAAGGCGCTGGTGATCGAGTATATCGACCAGCGTTACGGCGCCGGTGCACAGTCTTCCGCTGAAACGGTAACTGCCGCGGAGTAATGAGCGAGGGCATTGCCATAGGCGGCGGTGGAGACCAAGGGGAAACGTCATGAGCTCGCTGTCCGGCAAGCAGGGACCGCGCTATCGGCATGTCGTTGAAGAGGCCGAGCCATACGAGACCATCGCCGTCGAAAAGCTTACCCCGATCATCGGCGCGGAAATATCGGGCGTCGATATCGGCCATCTCGTTTCCGACGATGCGCGCTCGAATCGTCAGATGGACGAGATCCATCGCGCGCTGGCCGAGAACCTCGTCATCTTCTTCCGCGATCAGCACATTACGCCGGCCCAGCATCTCGCCTTTGGCCGCAAGTTTGGCGAGTTGCACATCCATCCTGCGGCGCCGCACGAGGGCGACGATCCGGCGCTCATGAAGATCTATGCCGACAAGGATTCGCCCCGCGCCAACGGCGAGGGCTGGCACAGCGATGTGTCCTGCGACCTTGAGCCGCCGATGGGCTCGATCCTTTATATCAGGCAGTCCCCGCCGCGCGGCGGCGACACGCTGTTTGCCAATATGTATGCGGCTTACGATTCTCTGTCGGATCGGATGAAGGCCTATCTGAATGGACTTGCCGCGCTGCATGACGGCGAGCAAGCCTATCGCGGGCTATATGCCAATTACGGCGTCGCCGACCGGCCAAGCTATCCGCAAGCCGAGCACCCGGTGGTGCGTACGCATCCGGTGACGGGCAAGAAAGCGCTCTACGTCAATCGCGGCTTCACCCGCCACCTCGTCGGCATTCCCAAAGACGAGAGCGATGCCGTTCTCGCCTATCTTTATCAGCATGCGGAAAATCCGCTGTTCCAGTGCCGCTTTCGCTGGAGCGAAAACGCCATTGCGTTCTGGGACAACCGCTGCGCCCAGCACCGGGCGATGTGGGATTATTGGCCGCACACGCGTGCCGGCACGCGCGTGACGGTGAAGGGCGAAAGGCCGGTATAGGGCGAAACGTTGCTGCTCTGCTCTACAAAGGTAACGCCCGATGTTCGCGGTTGGCGAGGCTTGCTTCCTCGAGGTCGAGATCCCGTTCGATGCGTCGTCTGGTTTCGTCGGTGATCTTCCCGTCGCGCAGCAGGCTATGGATGAATTGCCGCTCCGCTCCGATCAGTTCGCGGGTGAGCTTTATCCCCGTTGCCGACGTCTGCTGCGCATCCGGGTCAAGCCCATCCGGCAGTTGATTGGCGCGGACATCGTGACGCGCGCGCAAGACATTGACGACCTCTTCGGAGAGTTCGCGATCGTCGGTGATGGCCTCGAGAGACTTCATGGCCGCGCCGAGTGCCTGGCGTCTCGCCGCAATTTCCGACTCGCGTTCGGCGCGATGTTCTTCCCGGCCGGCCTCGGCGACGCCGAGCCACCGCACTACCGGTGGCAAGCCCAACCCGATTCCGACCAGCGTGATGAAGATGACGCCGAACGTAACGAACAGGATGAGGTCACGGTATGGAAAGCTCTCGCCGCCCGGGAGCGCGAAAGGAAGGGCGAGCGCCGCGGCCAGCGACACGGCGCCGCGTACGCCGGTGAACGCGAGTACGAATACGGTTCGCCACGGCGGTGACGGGTCGCGCTCGCGCAGCCGTTTGCTCAGAAGCCGTGGCAGATAGGTGGCGGGATAGACCCACGCGAACCTTGCCAGCACGATCATTACCGCAACCAGCGCGGTCGCTGAGAGGGCGCCGCCAAGCGCAAACGCTTTCTGCGCAAACAGCGATCGCATCTGCAATCCCGTCATCAGAAAGAGAAGCCCCTCGATGAGATAGATCACGAGATCCCAGAAGAAGATGCCCTGCAGCCGGGTCGCCGACGAAATCAAGAGCGGACCGTTCCAGCTGATGTAGAGACCGCAGGCGACGGTCGCGATCACACCGGAGCCGCCGAAATGCTCGGGCACCCAATATGCGACGTAAGGCGTGATCAGCGAAAGCGTGATCTCGATCTGCGGATCTCGTGCTAGATGGCGCGCCCGCAAACCGAGCCAGCCCACGGCTGCGCCGAACAGCACTTCGGCGGCGATGATCGCGGTGAATGCGCCCGTGGCTTCCGGCAGCGAGAACACGCCGGTCGAGATCGCTACCACCGTGAAGCGATAGAGGATGAGCGCAGTGGCGTCGTTAGCCAGCCCCTCGCCTTCGAGAACGGCCAGGATGCGGCGCGGCATCTGGAGCCTGCGGGCGATGGCCAAGGGCGCAACTACGTCCGGCGGCGCGACGATGGCGCCGAGCAGGAATCCGATGCTCCACGGCAGACCGATCAAGTAGTGGGTCGCCACGGCAACGGCGAGGGCGGTGAAAATCACGCAACCGACCGCCAGCAGAATGATCGGACGGAGGTTGAACTTGAATTCGCGCCAGCTCATGGCAACGCTGGATGAGTATATCAGCGGCGGCAGCACAACCAGGAGCACCAGTTCCGGCGGCAGTTCCAGCGTAGGCATTCCGGGCACGAAGGCGAGCGCGATGCCGGCGGAAAGCAGCAGGATCGCCGGCGCGATGTTGACCCTGCGGGCCAATAGCGCGGTGCAGGCCAGGACGGCGAGCAGGATCAGCACAATCTGGAATTTGGCTTCCATGGCTGTTCCAATTCGCCCGGAAGCAGGCGGCAGGTCAATGCAGTCCTTCGATCGAATGATGTGCCGCGGTCGGTAAAACATTAGGTTCGCGACCCCGAATGGAGGCCCATTCGATTCGATCAGCCATGCAAGGACAGGAAATGCTCATCCGCACTAAATCTGGGAAATCTTTTACGGCCGTGATTGCGCTCACGTCCGCATTCATGCTCGGCGTCACCATGGTGCCTGCCGTTGCCGGGAAGGGCGGCGGCGGTGGCGGGGGTAAAAAACACCACGAAAGCGGCGGAACAAAATCTGCAGGCACTGCCAGCCCCAAGGAAAAGCCGCAGTTGGCCGTCGTGGGCAAGGACAAGGGGCATGAGAAAAAGGAAACTCGACGGGAGAGGAAAGAGAAAAAGCACGAAAAGAAGCGCGAGAAGTACTGCCTAGCCCACCCTGAGAAGTGCCACGGGACGACGACCACTAAGGGCGGCGGCACCACTACGGGTGGCGGAGCAACCATGGGTGGCGGCACCACGACTGCCAGACCTGTCGGAACCCCCGGTGGCGGAACGACGATCGGTGGCGGCACTACCCCAGGCGGCACGACCGGCGGCGGGACCGCCCCAACCGGCGGCACTACCAGCGGCGCGCCGAAACTTGGCGACCCTGGCTACTCAGCGCCTGACGGCAGCACGGCCCAGCGTCGGAGGTGATTGCCTAGCTGACAAAGGGGCTGGACTGCCCCTTTGTCCCGGCGAATTCACTCCGCTGATTAGCGGTGGCTGGACGCGCTCGACCCGGCGCGTCCCGCCTTTCGTCACTCTCTCATGTCGTAGCGATACGATTTTGAGACGATCTGCCAGCCGTCGCGCAGCTTCATCGCCACGAGATAGTCGGTGAAATAGCGCGGCGGCAATTGGCAGCGCACCTTCACGAAGGCGGTGTTTTCGTCGGAGCGATCGATCGTCACAATGAAATCTTCGCGCGGCTTGCCGTCCGCCTTTGCCGATGGCCGCTTCCGTACGCGATCAAGCCAGTCGGGTACGGTCAGCACCTGCAACTCGCCTTTTTCAACCCACCGCAGGTCGGCGGAGGGATGGAAGACAGCGCCGAGCTTGTCGGCATTGCCTTCATACAGAGCGTCGAAATACGTTTGTACCACGGCTTCGACGCTGGATCGGTCATGGGTCACGATGTTTCCTCCTCGCCTGCGGCGACTTCAATCCCGCGCGCCGCTTCGCACAGTCTACGTTGAGATCGCACTCGCGGCGATGTTGACCATCAGCGCAAGAAGCGCGGTGTTGTAGATAAAGGAAATGATGCCGTGCGCCATGACGGTTCGGCGGATGATCTTGTCCGTGATCCCGACATCGGAAACCTGCGCGGTCATGCCGATCACGAACGAGAAATACACAAAATCCCAGTAGTCGGCATGTTCGTCTCGATCGCCGCTTGGAAATTGCAAGCCGCCCGGCTTGGACCCGCGGTAGTAATCATGGGCGTAGTGCAGCGCGAACGCGGTGTGCACCGTCGCCCATGACAATGCGATCGTTGCGGTCGCCGCTGTCAGGCCCGTCGCGTCGTGATGCGATGCGCCCAACTCGAACACGATAGCAGCGATGCTGGCGAACGCGCCGAGCGCGGTGAGCAGGAGGATGGCGAACCGACCGTCGTCCTGCAGCAGGGCGTTGCGGCGGATATGCCGGTGACCGTTGCGCAGCATCATGGCGTACACCAGCAGGAGATACAGCGCGGCGAAAACGTCCCAGCCGATCAGCAGCCGTGACACCAGCCGCAGCGAGGCGGGCAGCAGCAAAACCGCGACGATAGCTACGCCGATCGAAACGAAAGTGCGCGGTCGTGAATAGACCACGCGAGCGACTCTCGGCATTTTCCGGAATCGGGCAAGGGGCGGATAATCGGTTTCATTGCCGCCCATCAGCGTGCCTTCGGTTCTTGTCAGCTCTTGTCAGTTCTTGTCAGTTCTTGCGCTCGGCCACGAATCGCGCAGCGGCGCGCAGTACATCGCCCCTGGCTCCGAAGATCGATAGCGCGGAATCGGCGCGCGCCAGCAGATCACGCACGCGCTGTTTCGCGCCCTCGATCCCAAGCTGCGTCACGAAAGTCGTCTTCCCGAGAGCGGCATCCTGGCCGGTCTGCTTGCCGAGCGCCGCCGCGTCGCCCTCGACATCGAGCAGGTCGTCGGCGATCTGGAAGGCTTCGCCGAGTGCGCGGCCGTAATCGTCGAGCGCCTGATATTCCTTTTGCGTGGACTGGCCGAGGATTGCACCTGCAATGCAGCCGAAGCGAAGCAACGCGCCGGTCTTCATCTGCTGCAGCTGCGCCACATCGACCGGCTCGCGGTCGCCGAATCGGCCTTCCCCGGCTAGATCCAGCATTTGGCCGCCGGCCATGCCGCCGATCCCCGAAGCCCGCGCCAGCGCCCGCGTCAAGGCGAGGCGTACGCCGGCATCCGCATGGATTTCGTCACGAGTGATGATGTCGAAGGCGATCGTCAGCAGCGCGTCGCCGGCGAGGATCGCGGTGGCGTCGTCATACGCCTTGTGCAATGTCGGCCGCCCGCGGCGCAGGTCGCTGTTGTCCATCGCCGGCAGATCGTCATGGATCAGCGAGTAGCAGTGGATGCATTCGAGTGCGGCCCCGGCAAGCAGCGCGGCCTCGCGCGCGACACCGAAAACGGCTGAACTTTCGACCACCAGAAAGGGCCGGAGCCGTTTTCCGCCGCCGAGGCTGGAGTAGCGCATCGCCTCGATCAGCCGTTTCGGCCGCGTGATCTCGTCGGGCAGAACGGACTGCGACAATAGCTTCTCCAACAGGGACTCGGTGTCCTCCGCGGTCTGGTCCAGTCGCTTCGCAAAATCGGGTAGGGCAACGGCGGTCATCAAAAACGGCTCCGGATCAATTTCGCCGGACAATCCTTTATGACGTCGGCTTCGTCAATCGCGGGGGTAGGGGGCTTGCGCCTTAAAACCGCTTGAAAAGCTCAGGAATAACCATGGAGATGTCACTCGAGCCCGGTTCGTTCAGGCGCACGCGTCCATGATTTCGAGCGAGAGACATCCGATTTGCGCCTTCTCCGTAATTTGTTGCTGATTGCGCTGCTGGCGCTGTTGCTGCCGTACGTCGTGGCGCCCTTTTACCGCACCGGCCATCCGTTCTCGACACTGATGGCATGGCGCTGGATTCGCGCTGAGCCGGTGACCCGACAGTGGATCAATTTAAACGCGATGTCGCCCTATCTGCCGCGCGCCGTGGTCGCCGCGGAAGACGCGAGATTCTGCATGCATCATGGCGTCGACTGGGACGCTTTGCGCAACGTGATCGATGACGCCGAAGATGGTGAAGTCACGCGGGGCGGGTCGACGATCACCCAGCAGGTGGCGAAGAACCTGTTTCTGTGGCAGGGCCGCAGCGTGGTTCGTAAGGCGTTGGAAATCCCGCTCGCGCTGTGGATCGACCTTGTGCTGTCGAAACAGCGCATCCTGGAAATTTATCTCAACATTGCCGAACTCGGTCCATCCGGCGAGTTTGGCGCAGAGGCAGGTAGCGCCTATGCCTTTGCTCGTCCCGCCTCAACGCTGTCATTGCGCCAGGCGGCCTTGCTGGCATCGATCCTGCCTAATCCGCTCAAGCGCAGCGCCCGCAATCCAGGGCCCGGGGTTCGCCGTTTGGCCGGGACCTACATGGCTCGGGCCGAGGCCGCGGGATTGCAGCGATGCTGGAGCGAAAATCGCGGCTTTTGAGCCAAATTGGGCTATTTTGGCCCAGCTCAATCGCTGCCCTATGTTTTTGTTTCAGCATGATCTTTTCGGAAAACCGGCATCCATTTTTCCCGATCGCGCTCTAGCCTTGCGCCATTTCATCATCTATAAGCGCGGCCTTATCGGCATTGAGCCCGCGCTCGAGAGCGCAACGGCCCGTCCCTGCGGACGATGCCCCCCGATACACCCCAGAGGACACCGATATGGCCGTTCCGAGAAGAAAAACATCGCCCTCGCGGCGTGGCATGCGCCGTTCGGCTGACGCGCTGAAGAAGCCGACCTATGCCGAGGACAAGGATTCCGGCGAGTTGCGTCGCCCGCATCACCTCGACCTGAAGACCGGGATGTACAAAGGCCGGCAGGTTTTGAAGAAGAAAGAATCCTGATCCGCTGACGTAAGGCGCGTAGGCTGGCTGCGCTGTCCCGCCAAGCGTAGGGATTAGCTAAGGCAAAGCGAAATCCGTCTCGCCTTTAAACGCGCCGGTTCTCTTAAGGAGGCCCCGCCGATGTCGATGGTCGGTTTTCCGCTGCTTTTGATTCCGCTGGCGATCTACAACATCATCGTCTTTCTGATGCCGGGCGTATCCTTTGGCGATCCGCTGGTTACGCTGAGGCTGATTTCCGGCGCTGACTGGCCGATAACGCTAACCGACATGCTGCTCGCGCTCGGCATCATCCTGCTGCTGTTCGAAGTCATAAAGGGGGCGCGGCCCGGGGCCAAGTTTGTCACCGATCATTTGCTCTCGCTGACGGTGTTCGGGGCCGCCGCTGCCGAATTTGTGCTGTGGCCGAAATTCGGCACCTCCATCTACTTTCAGCTGACGCTGCTCGCGCTGGTGGATTTTTGCTCCGGCCTGGCGTTGCGGGTGCGTCGGGCGCCCGTGGCGGCTTCGGCCGCTCCAATGTCGCGCAAGGCGGTCAGGACTGCGGACGCGCCCCGGCAGGTCGAACCTGAATTCGAACCGGTGTCGTCGCCATCTGTGCCGTTGGCGGCTCCAAGCGCCGAATCCAACTTGGATCATTCCGAACCGAGGACAGCGTCGCAAACTGTCGCCGGCGGTGAGCCCTCACCAACGATACCGTCGCCCGAGCTGCAGCCCGGCAACGGCTCTCCGCCCTCGCCGGAAGACCCCCGCTCTGGATCGTCTTGATGACGGCTTGGCTTAGATGACG
Organism: uncultured Alphaproteobacteria bacterium; assembly: GCA_963764155.1. Taxonomy (GTDB): domain Bacteria; phylum Pseudomonadota; class Alphaproteobacteria; order Rhizobiales; family Xanthobacteraceae; genus Bradyrhizobium. The sequence continues at coordinate 79,406 of CAVXRI010000005.1, read as the reverse complement.
TGCCGGGTGCGGAATCCGGCAGCAGCCATTTGAGTCCGGTCGGCAGCGTACGCGGTCAGCGCGTCCTCCGGCGAGCCGCGCAGGCGCCTGCGAGCTTGGGGAACAGACTCCGCGTTAGCGAGCAGTTGGGTAACGAAGCTCGCATCAGGTCGCGGTAGGGGCTGCTTGAACGACAATTCTACGGCCGCGACGGTAGGGACCAGCGCGACGCAGGCCGGCGCTGCGTCGGTGAAGACGCCGTCCTCTACGCTCTGCTCTGATCCAGTCATGGCAACCGTCTGGCAACCGTCACATTTTGGGACGTTTCGTCCCCGACGGTTTAGATGCTCGCAAGGACCATGCCGGGCGCGGGGACACCGAGCGCGAACCCGCTTTGTCCAATCTGGGCGTTTACCGGAGGTGGGAGCTGTAGTGGTCTATGCCGCGCTGTGGCGGTCGCAGTCGGTGTGCCGAAACGAGGCGTTTGTGACCGCGCCGCTGGCAGCGGCGAAAGCCGGTTGAGGCGCGAATCTCTCAATCGAGAGTACTGCGAGAGAGTTCACTCTCCCGTTTTCGGTTCTTTCGACATGCGCTCGAGGCGGTTCTGCATGTCTCGCATCTGCTGGCGAAGCTCCTCGATATTATTTTCGGGTGCCACCTCGGCAGGTGCTTTTTCCGGCTCGGGCGCGACAGTGCCGCCTCGGGCCGGTGTGAACGGCTTGAACATCGCGAAGGTCTGCTGGAATAATTCCATGTTGCGGCGAACATGTTCTTCCAGCGGAGCGAACGGAGTTCCGCTGAATGTGTTCGTCAATTGCTTGCGGAATTTTTCCTGCTCTCGCGTCAGCGTATCGATGGACTGTTCAAGATATTTCGGCACCACCATCTGCATGCTGTCGCCATAGAAACGGATCAACTGCCGCAAGAAAGTGGTCGGCAACAGGTTCTGGCCGGCCTTGTTCTCTTGTTCGAAAATGATTTGCGCCAACACAGAGCGAGTGATGTCGTCGCCCGTCTTGGCGTCGTAAACCAGGAAATCCTCGCCGTCCTTGACCATCGCCGCGAGGTCTTCCAGCGTCACGTAGGTGCTGGTGCCGGTATTATAGAGCCGCCGGTTCGCGTATTTCTTGATCGTGGTCGGTTGGTCTGATTTCGCCATGGCCCACACTGCAAACAAAGGACAGGAACCCGACGGCACCGCCGCAGAGCTATGCATACGCATCGCAGCAAACGTAAGCATTTTCAAAGCGGTTCGGCTACCGTTTTATGCGGCACGGTTAATGCCGACGCTCCGCCATCGCTCAGCATATGGTCAGGCCAATTAATTTGAAGGCGCGGCCACGCAATTCCATGCTTTAGCTCATTGACACTTCCTGTTCAGCTTAACAGGATGGTGGGCGAGAGACAGGCTCGCCATCCGGTCGCCGCCGTCGACAGAGTTCAAGCTCAATGAGCTTGAAGCCCAATTTCATTGTTAGGAGATGTCCATGTCAGACGATGTTGTCATCGTCAGCGCCGCCCGCACTCCGGTCGGTAGCTTTAACGGTGCATTCGCCACCACGGCGGCCCACGAACTCGGTGCCGTCGCCATCAAGGCTGCGCTCGAGCGCGCGGGCATCGAGCCGGCGCGGGTGTCCGAAGTTATCATGGGTCAGATATTGACCGCAGCTCAGGGCCAGAACCCGGCCCGTCAGGCTTCGATCGCGGCCGGCATCCCGGTGGAAAGCCCGGCATGGGGAGTCAATCAACTTTGCGGGTCGGGCCTGCGCACCGTCGCATTGGGCTATCAGGCGTTGCTCAACGGAGATTCCGATATAGTGGTGGCCGGTGGCCAGGAATCCATGAGCATGGCGCCGCATGCGCAATATCTGCGGGGTGGCGTCAAGATGGGCGGGGTCGAACTTATCGACACCATGATCAAGGACGGATTGTGGGACGCCTTCAACGGCTATCACATGGGCAACACGGCCGAGAACGTAGCCCGCCAATATCAGATCACCCGTTCGCAGCAGGACGAATTCGCGGTCGGCTCGCAACAAAAGGCCGAGGCCGCGCAGAAGGCCGGCAGGTTCAAGGACGAGATCGTGCCCGTCACGATCAAGAGCCGCAAAGGTGACATCGTGGTCGATGCGGACGAATATCCGCGGCACGGCGCCACCGTCGAAGCGATGGCGAAGCTCAGGCCAGCTTTCGAGAAGGATGGCACCGTGACCGCCGGCAGCGCGTCGGGCATTAATGATGGCGCCGCTGCCGTGGTGCTGATGACCGCGAGGCAGGCGGCCAAGGAAGGCAAGAAGCCGCTTGGCCGGATCGTTTCGTGGGGTCAGGCCGGCGTCGACCCCAAGATCATGGGTACGGGCCCGATCCCCGCCTCGCGCGCCGCCTTGAAGAAGGCCGGCTGGAGCGTCAGCGATCTGGATTTGATCGAGGCCAATGAAGCCTTCGCGGCGCAGGCCTGCGCCGTCAACAAGGATCTCGGGTGGGATACTTCCAGGGTCAACGTCAACGGCGGTGCCATCGCGATCGGTCACCCCGTCGGAGCTTCCGGCGCTCGCGTGCTGGTGACGCTGCTGCATGAAATGCAGAAGCGCGATGCCAAGAAGGGACTTGCCACGCTGTGCATCGGCGGCGGCATGGGCATTGCGATGTGCATTGCACGCGACTGAACAAAAGGCAGCGAGATGGGTTGAGTGATGAAAAGATCATCTGTCAACTTTAGTTGGCCTGATTAAGAATGAATGCCCGGTCTCGCGCCGGGCATTTTCATCTGAAGCGAGCGTACGAAGACCGGGGAAATCCCCGGCTTATAAAAAGTCGTAAGGAGGAATCGACATGGCACGTGTTGCGTTGGTGACGGGAGGTACCCGGGGAATCGGTGCGGCGATCAGCAAGGCGTTGAAGGCCGCCGGCTACAAGGTTGCGGCGAGCTATGCCGGCAATGACGCGGCGGCGGAGAAATTCAAGGCCGAGACCGGCGTTCCCGTCTACAAGTGGGACGTGAGCTCATTCGACGCCTGCACCGACGGCGTCAAGCGGGTCGAGGCCGATCTGGGCCCGATCGATGTGCTCGTCAACAACGCGGGCATTACCAGGGATACGGCGTTTCACAAGATGACGCTCGATCAGTGGAACGCGGTGATCAACACAAATCTCGGCTCGCTGTTTAACATGACGCGGCAAGTGATCGAAGGCATGCGGAGCCGCAAATTCGGCCGCATCGTCAACATCTCCTCGGTCAACGGCCAGAAAGGCCAATTCGGCCAGGTCAACTATTCCGCGGCCAAGGCGGGCGACATCGGCTTCACCAAGGCGCTGGCGCTGGAGAACGCCAAGGGCGGCATCACTGTGAACGTGATCTGTCCCGGCTATATCAACACCGAAATGGTGCAGGCGGTCCCAAAAGATGTTCTGGAAAAGAACGTACTGCCGCAAATCCCGGTCAACCGGCTCGGCGAGCCCGACGAAATCGCCCGCGCCGTCGTTTTCCTCGCCGCCGAAGATGCGGGCTTCATCACAGGCTCGACCCTTACGGTGAATGGCGGGCAGTACCACGCCTGATTGTTTCATTGCGAGGAGCGCAAGCGACGAAGCATTCCAGACTTCTCGGTGACATTTTCTGGATTGCTTCGCTGCACTCGTAATGACGAAAACGATGACTGCCCGCACCGCTACGCTGATCGGACTGACCGCAATCCTGATGTGGTCGCTGCTTGCCGTGATGACCGTTGCGACCGGGAGAATTCCCGCTTTCCAATTAGCGGCAATGACGTTCGCAATCGGCGGCATGGTGGGATTGCTGACATGGATCGGACGAGGAGCGCGATCCGTAACCTGCGGCAACCGCTCGTTGCCTGGGTGGTCGGCATCGGCGGACTGTTCGGCTATCACGCGCTGTATTTCCTCGCGTTGCGCTTTGCGCCTCCTGCCGAAGCGGGGCTGTTGAATTATCTCTGGCCGCTTCTGATCGTGCTGTTTTCCTCGCTGTTGCCGGGTGAGCGGCTGGCGGCTCATCATATCTTGGGCGCGATGCTCGGGTTGGCCGGCACGGTGCTGCTGTTTGCCGGGAACGGCAGCATTGGCTTGACCTCCGGGCAGGTGCCCGGGTTAGCCGCAGCTTTTATCGCGGCATTCGTCTGGGCTGCTTATTCGGTGATGTCGCGCCGGCTCAAATCGGTGCCGACGGATGCGGTCGCAGGCTTTTGCCTCGCGACCGCGCTGCTTGCCGCGATCGTGCATAGGTTGGTCGAGGTCACGGTCTGGCCCGATACGCGTTTGCAGTGGTTTGCCGTCGTTGCGCTTGGCGTCGGGCCGGTCGGAGCGGCGTTTTATACCTGGGATATAGGCATGAAGCGCGGGGACATCCGCGTTCTCGGCGCGGCGTCTTATGCGACCCCGTTGCTCTCCACCGGGTTTCTGATCCTGGCGGGATTTGCCGAGGCGAGCGCGAACATTGCGCTTGCCGCGGTCCTGATAGCCGGTGGGGGATTGATCGCGGCAAAGGATATGCTTCGGAGGAAAGTGAAGCAGGCGGGCAAACCCTGACGAGACTTACGAGTTAATCGCGGGGTCCCAGTTCTTCGGTGCCAGCTCCAGTTTCGCAAATTCGAAACCCGGAGCGACCGTGCATCCGACCAGCGTCCAATCGCCACTGGTTCCTGCCGTTTGCCAAGCTGATGCGGGCACGATCGCTTGTGGCCGCTCGCCCGCGGTGATATCGGGTCCGAGTTTGATCGTGTGCGGCGCGCAACCGTCATTTGCGATCTGCAAGGTCAGCGCGCTGCCTGCATAATAATGCCAGACCTCCACCGCATCGATCCGATGCCACTGCGAACGCTCGCCGCGCGCCAGCAGGAAATAAATCGCGGTGGAGCAGGCGCGCCCCTGGGCGTCCGCGCGCTTGTCGCGGAATGTTTCGCGATAGTGCCCGCCCTCCGGATGCGGCCTCAACTCGAGACGGGCGATGATGTCGGTAGCAGTCGGCATCGGGTGCATCAGGTGTTTGATATGAGAACCTGTGTGTCAGGATTTGTTTTTGCGTTCGCGCAGTTCGCCGAATACGTCCGCTGGACTCGCGCCGTTCATGTGAAGTTTGGCTGCGAGCGATGGATCGTCGGCGCGCAGGAACACATTGGCCTTCTTTTCATCACCAAGCAATGTTGGAACCGTCGGCTTGTTGTCGGCGCGCAGTCGCGTCACCTCTTCGGCGCGTGATCTGAGAGCGGCATTGTCCGTGTCGACGGTGAGCGCAAATTTGACGTTGGAAGCGGTATACTCATGGCCGCAATAGAGTTTGAAATCGTCGGGAAGCGCGCGCAGCTTCAGAAGTGACTCCCACATCATGGGGTAAGTACCCTCGAACACCCTTCCGCAACCCACAGAGAACAGCGTATCGGCGGCAAAAAGCGCCCTCTCGCTGTCGAAAACATAGCTGATGTGGTCCAGCGTGTGCCCCGGTGTTTCCAGTACCCGCGCGAGCAGGGTTCCGACCTTCACGACATCCCCGTCACCGACGCGCTGATCGACGTTCGCAATCTTGGCCGATCTGTCGTTCGGGGCGACGACACGGCACTTGTATTTCTGTTTCAGTTCGGCAACGCCGCCAACGTGATCGTGATGATGATGGGTGATCAGGATGTCCGTTAGATGCCAGCCCTCGCGTTCCAGCGCCCGGAGGATGGGACCCGCCTCGGGCGCGTCGATCGAGGCCGTTGCCTTGGTCGCCGGATCATGGACCAGGGCGCCGAAATTGTCGGACAGGCAGGTGAACAGGCGGATTTCCGCGGCCATGATATCTCCTTAGTCTGGGCAAGAGCTTGGATGCTGAAGGCGTGCAGAGATATGGCGTTAACGCTTTCGGAGCAACGCAATATTCTGCGCGCCCCGCGGCCGCGCCGCTGTGATAAATTAGTGCGATGGATGTAATCGATCTGCGCGACTTCTACTCCCAGCGCCTCGGGATCGTGGCGCGGCCGATTGATAAATCGGGGATCCGGGCGCGCTGGCCCAATGCGCAGGGCCATCGGGTGCTGGGCCTCGGCTATCCCACACCCTATCTCGGCCTATTCCGGGAGGACGCGGAGCGTTGCATCGCCTTCATGCCGGCGGCCCAGGGCGTGCTGAAATGGCCGACAGCCCGGCCGGCGCTTGCGACCTTGGTCGACGAATTTTCATTGCCGCTGCCGGACGCAGCGGTCGACCGGGTCCTCCTGGTTCATGCGCTGGAAATGTCTGACGATCCAGAGGGATTGCTGCGGGAGGTGTGGCGGGTGCTGGCGCCCTCGGGCCGGGTAATCGCCGTGCTTCCGAACCGGCGCGGCGTATGGACCCGCACTGATGCTACGCCGTTCGGTCACGGCCGACCCTACTCGCGCTCTCAAATCACACAGTTGCTCCGCCAGACCTGGTTTACGCCGACGGCATGGGGCGAGGCGCTTTTCATGCCCCCGGTTCCGGGAGGCTGGTTCCTGCGGTCAGCGTTGGCCTGGGAACGTGTCGGTGCCGCCCTGTCGTTGCCGTTCGCCGGTGTTCACATCGTCGAGGCGACCAAGCAGGTCTATCGCGCGATGCCAGCCAAGCGCGAACGCGCGAGGCTGATTCCGTCGCTGCAACCCGTCCTGGTGCCGTCGTCAACGGTACGCGCGAGATAGAGCTTTGGCTGGCGGCAAGGGGAACGCCGAACCGTCCGGCGCCGGGGATCGATCGCGGGGTGCCGCGCATCCCGCGCCTTGCCATGAACGCACCCTCGAGCTTTTGCCCGAAGACAAATCACAAACGAAACTTACTCGTTCCCCGGATTGAAGTCGTCGCCGGGTGCGGCCGGCGCGGCCGCGCCTTCCGGGCGCGGACCGTGTGGGCGTCGGCGGCGCCGCGGAAAGCGCTCGCCACCACCGCCACCACCGCCGCCGCCACCCTCGAAGCCGGGTTGGTTGCCGTTGATTTGCGGCTGCGGGCCGGTGATGAATGAGGGCAGGCGATCGACGCTGCCGGTATCGGCAATCGTCGGCTGCGGTTGTGGCTGGGGCTGGGGCTGGTATTGCTGCTGCCCGCGATGCTCGCGATCTCTGTGCTCGCGCGGCTGATGTTGGTCGCGCTGATAGGGCTGAGCTTCACGCTGATGATCGCGATGGCCATTGTCGCGCGTAAAGGGCTGATGCTGTACCGGAACGAAGCCGGGCTCCTGACCGAAGTTCGAGAAGTTCTCGGTGTCGTCCTCGCCGTCTTCCGTGACTATCTCGCCTTCAGCGCGCGGCTGCTGCTGCGGCTGGTTCTGCCGGAACTGCTCCTGCGCGGCCGCGATCAGCCGGAAATAATGCTCGGCGTGCTGATAGTAGTTTTCGGCAGCAACGGGATCGCCGGAGGAACGCGCGTCGCGAGCAAGCTGCACGTATTTCTCCGCCACATGGGATGCAGTACCGCGAATCTTGATGTCGGGTCCGTTGGATTCGAACACCCGGGTCATCGGGTTCTGGCCGCGCCGATTATTATTATTGTTGTTGTTATTGTTGTTATTATTCCGGTTACGCATCCGCTTGTTGTTCTGACCGTTTCTCATGTCCTGCCTTTATCCAGCCTCAGGTTATCGAGATCGAGTTGCCGTCGTGGATCGCTCGGGAGCACGCGTCGCGCGAACCGAGTTCAGATCTGTTTACCGTCCATCCGATTGCGCCAATCGTCGCGCTCAACAAAGACGAGTCCCCAATCGCCGGCGGCTATCGCTGGCGAACCGATCGTTCAGCTTGCCAAGACAAGCCCAGTTTTGTTGCGTAAGTAGTCAAGCGCAATACAGGCTTTCGTTCGCTTGCGGTCGGAAGCAGCGCAGCTCTGTGGGCCATCGCGCTCAACTGGACCGGCGTTTTGGAACCTTTTCATCCGGCGCGGCTCTCGCTGTGAGAACCCTGACTTTCACCCGTCGAAACGACGGGGCCTGCGCCGATGTGCAGACGGAACGTAGTCGCTCCCGGGGAATATTCCAAGTGGTTTTTGAGCCCTATTAGGGCTTTGTGGGGACATTTTTCGTGGCCGCGACGGCCCTCGTTACGCCGGCCAGATCGGCCTTGCCACGGTGTTCCCCCGTGAGGCCTGCGGCGGTCAAAAGGCGTCCGATATCTTCGCCTTGACCTTGCCCGATCTCCAGCACCAATGCGCCGCCGGGGGCCAACAATTGGGCTGCTTGCGGGATCAGTACCCGATAGGCATCCAGTCCGTCCGCCCCGCCATCCAGCGCCGGAAACGGATCGTGGTCGCGAACCTCGGGGGCGAGACCGGCGATCTCGGCCGAGCGGACATAAGGCGGGTTCGAGACGATCAAGTCGAAGGGGCCGGTTAACGCCGCGCCATAATCGCAGGCCACAAAACCGGCGCGCGACGCGAGGCCGAGCTCGCCCGCGTTGCCGCACGCCGTCCGCAACGCCGACACGCTGATGTCAGTGCCCAATCCGAATGTTCCGGGCAATTCGTGCAGGAGTGCCAACAGAATTGCGCCCGAGCCGGTGCCAATATCGGCCATGCGCCATGGTCAATTCCGGTCGGCTTTCGCAAGCATGATTTCCAGCGCCAGTTCGACGACGGTTTCGGTATCGGGGCGGGGCACCAGTGTCGCCGGTGAGAGGCGGAACGGCAGCCCCCAGAATTCCCTGATGCCCAGAATGCGCGCGACCGGTTCGCCCGCCATGCGGCGGCGGACGATTTCCTCAAGCCGGCCGGCATCGTCTGAGCTGAGAGGCCGGTTTGCGCAAGCGATCAGGCCGGTCAGGTCGAGATGGAGCACGGCGGCGACCAGCATCCGCGCATCGAGCTCGGGGGAATCGACCGACGCAGATTTCAGCCGCGCCGCCAGGTTTCGACGAGCGGTTTCGACGCTCTGCCCGGTCAAATATTCGCTCACGTGGGGCCGTGCCTGTGCGGGAGCAAGCACGCCGATGCAGGCTCGGGCGAATGATCAATCACGCCGCGGCTCCCTGTGCGGCGAGCTGCGCCGCCTGATGCTCTGTCGTTAGCGCGTCGATCAGCTCACCGAGCGCTTCGCCGGATATGACCTGCGGCAATTTATAGAGGGTCAGATTGATGCGGTGATCGGTGACCCGGCCTTGTGGAAAGTTGTAGGTGCGAATGCGCTCGGAGCGATCGCCGGAGCCGACCTTCTCGCGGCGATCGGCCGAGCGCGCCGCATCGACGCGCTGGCGTTCGGCGTCGTAAATGCGCGAGCGCAGGATGTTCATGGCCGAGGCACGGTTCTTGTGCTGCGAGCGGCTGTCCTGCATGCTGACGACGATGCCGGTCGGGATGTGAGTAATGCGGATCGCGGACTCGGTCTTGTTGACGTGCTGCCCGCCCGCGCCTTGCGCGCGCATCGTCTCGATCCGCAAATCGTCGCTCTTGATCTCGACATCGACATCTTCGACCTCGGGAAGCACGGCCACGGTCGCCGCTGACGTGTGAATGCGGCCTTGCGTCTCGGTATCGGGCACCCGCTGCACCCGGTGCACCCCAAATTCGAATTTCAGCTTGGCGAAAGCGCCGCGGCCCTGCACCTCGGCGATGATTTCCTTGAAGCCGCCCATGGTGCCTTCGCTGGCGGAAATCACCTCGACTTTCCACCCCTGCAGATTGGCAAAGCGTTCATACATTCTGAAGAGGTCGCCTGCGAACAGCGCCGCCTCATCGCCCCCGGTGCCGGCGCGGATCTCGAGTACGACGTTGCGCTCGTCCATTGCGTCCTTTGGCAGTAGCGCGACGCGAATCTGTTGCTCCAGCTCGGTGCGGCGCGCCTGAAGGGCCTCGCGCTCGGTGTCGGCCATGCTGCGCATTTCCGGGTCGGTCGCGACATCGGAGATCATCGCCTCGGTATCGGCCAGCTCCTTGCAGATCGCGCGATAGGCCTTTACCGCGTCGATCAGGGGATTGAGTTCGGCGAGCTCCCGCGTGATGCGCACATATTGCTCGGCCGCGACCTGCCCGAGCACCTTTGCCTCAAGCGAAGCATGGTGCGCCAGCAGAACGTCCAGTTTGGCCTCGGGGAGCATCGACATCGGCGGGCCTCGAAGAGAACAGGTCTTGACTGGAATCTCGGAAGTGAAGGATAGCGGCGCTCGCAAACAGCCTCGCTACAACGCCAATCCCTCGCCCTCAGCGAATTCCGTCAGCCTCTGGCGGATCGATACGGTGCCGGCAGGGGCTTCCAGCAGCGGCGCCATCATCGCCTCGGCTTTTTTGGCGTCGAGGTCGAGGATCATTGCCTTCACTGGGCCGAGTGCGGTTGCCGACAGCGACAGTGAGCGATAGCCGAGCGCGATCAGCGCCAACGCGCCGATCGGCTTCGATGCCATCTCGCCGCAGAGCGAAGCGGATTTTTTGGCCGCCTGCGATTTCCGCACGATTTCGCGCAGCGCCCTCAAAATCGGCGCCGACATCGGATCGAACCGTTCGGAAACCTTGGCGTTGCCGCGATCGACCGCGAACAGGAACTGAAATAGATCGTTCGATCCCACCGAGACGAAATCGACCTTCTTCAGGAGTTCGTCGAGCTGAAAGAGCAGCGCCGGAACCTCCACCATGGTGCCGACATCGATGCGTTCCGGCAGCGCATGCCCGTGCTGGCGCAGATAGGTCAGTTCCCGCTCGACTATGCCTTTGGCCGAATCAAATTCGGCGACCTCGGTGATCATCGGAAACATGATGCGCAGCGCCCGCCCGCCGCCGGCGCGCAGCAGCGCGCGGATCTGGCCGCGCAACAGTCCGGGACGATCGAGCCCGAGCCGGATCGCGCGCCAGCCGAGCGCGGGATTTTCCTCGATCACCGTTTCCATATAAGGCAGCGCTTTGTCTCCGCCGATATCAAGCGTGCGGAATGTAACGGGCTTGGAGCCGGCGGCGTCCAGCACTGCACGGTAAAGCGCGAGCTGATCGGTGGAGCGCGGCAGGCTCTGCCCGACCATGAACTGCAGCTCGGTGCGAAACAGACCGATGCCTGCACTGCCGGTATCGTCGATGTGCGGCAGATCGATCGCCAGCCCGGCGTTGATCATGAGTTCGATGTGCTGGCCATCCTTGGTGACGCAGGGCTTCTCTCGCAGCTCAAGGTACTGCGCCTGCCGGCGCGCACGAAACCGCACCCGCTCGGCATAAGCCGCTTCGATTTCAGCCGAGGGCCGCACGTAGATCGAGCCGGAAGTGCCGTCGACGATGATGGCGTCGCCGGGATCGGCAATGCCGGGCGCGTTCGGCACTTCGCCGACGGCAGGAATGCCGAGCGCCCGGGCCACAATCGATACGTGTGAGTTGGCGGTGCCTTCCTCCAGCACGAGCCCGCGCAGCCGCTTGCGGTCGTAGTCGAGCAGGGCGGCCGGCCCCATCGCGCGTGCGATCAGGATGGCATTGTCGGGCAAGTGCTCTCGCGAGGGTGCGTGATCCTGACCGACCAGCTGCCGCATCAATCGATGCCCGAGGTCTTCCAGGTCATGCAGGCGATCGCGCAGGTACGGATCGGTCGAACGCAGCATGCGGGCGCGCGTGTCGGACTGCACGCGTTCGACAGCGGCCTCGGCGGTGAGGCCGGTTGCCACCGCCTCATGCAGTCTGTGCGACCATCCGTGATCGTTGGCGAACATGCGGTAGGCTTCCAGCACGTCCCGGTGCTCGCCCCCGTCGGCCACGTCGCCGCGCTCCAGCATGCGGTCGAGGTCGGCGCGCAACTTGGTGAGCGCGGCGTCGAGCCGTTTGATCTCCTTTGGCAGGTCTTCGGCAATATAATTGGTGATGACGATGCGCGGTTCGTGCAGCACCACATGTCCGAGCGCGATGCCGTCGGACAAGATGGCACCGGTCTTGTGCAGTGAATGGCGCGCCGCGGGCTCCGCGCCGGGTTGCGCCAGCGCCGTCAACTCACCCGAGGCGATCATTTCCGCGAGCACCATCGCGGTGGTCTGAAGCGCCTCGACCTCTTCCTCGACATACGTCCGCTTGGCGCGGTTCTGCACGACCAGCACGCCCAGCGTGTTGCCGGCTCGCAGGATCGGGACGCCGAGGAAGGAATGGTAGATTTCTTCGCCGGTCTCGGGGCGATAGGAGAACGCCGGATGGCTTTGGGCGTCGCTGAGGTTGAGCGGCGTCGCCTCGCTCGCCACAAGGCCGACCAGGCCTTCATGCGCGCTTAACACCGTTTGGTGGACCGCGTCGCGGTTAAGACCTTCGGTGGCGTAAAGCTCCAGCGTGTTGTCGACACGCAGCACGTAGACCGAGCAGACCTCGGCCACCATATTGGCCGCGATCAGCACGACGATTTTGTCCAATCGTTCCTGCGCGCTGACCTGCTCCGCCATGGTCTCGCGGAGCCGTCTCAGCAAGACGCGGGGTCCTCCCGACGCGCTCCGCATGTGCTGCTATCCCTCCTTACGCACTCCTCCGGCAGGGCCGGTGGCTGGCGTTAAATCAAACAAAAGAACAATTTTACGTACCCGGCATCTTCGCAAGCCCTGAACACTGGCGAATCAGGATAGCCGATGATGCGGTTTGTGGCAGGCTGCCCTTCGAGGCCGTATAGCGAATTGAGACTTGGTTTGCCAAGCAAAACGCCTGCCACAATCGGAAGGCGCGGGACCTTGTTTGCTGCGACCGCTAAGACAAGGATTTAGGGCTGATCGAGCCCGTACAGCGTATGCAGCGTCCGCACCGCGAGCTCGGTATAGGCGGCGTCGATCAGTACCGAAAACTTGATCTCGGAGGTCGTGATCGCGCGAATGTTGATGTTGCGGGCGGCCAGCGCCGAAAATGCTTGCGCCGCGATGCCGGCATGGCTGCGCATGCCGCTGCCGATCACCGAAACCTTGGCTACGTCGATGGCGCTGTCGATCCGGACGTAGCCAATCTTGCTCTTTGCCGAGGTGATCGTGTCGCGGGCACGGGTGTAGTCGGTGGCCGGAACCGTGAAGGTGAGGTCGGTGGTCTTGCCGTCTTCCGAGACGTTCTGCACGATCATATCGACATTGATGTTGGCTTCCGCCAGCGGCCCGAAAATCGCCGCGGCCACGCCAGGTTTGTCTTGTATCTGGCGCACGGAAATCTGAGCTTCGTCTTTTGAAAAGGCGATCCCGGTGACAACCAGATTTTCCATGATTTCCTCCTCGCTGCAGATCAGCGTCCCCGGCGGCTGGTTGGCATGGGGGTCGATATCTTCGGGCTTGTCGAAACTTGACCGGACGAACACCCGGATGTTGTGAACCATGCCGAGTTCCACCGAACGCACGTGCAAGACTTTGGCGCCTTGGGATGCCAGTTCCAGCATGTCCTCGAACGCGATCCTGTCCAGCCGTCGTGCCTTCGGAACGACGCGCGGGTCGGTCGTGTATACGCCATCGACGTCGGTGTAGATATCGCAGCGATCGGCGTGGATGGCTGCGGCGATCGCAACCGCCGAAGTATCAGACCCGCCGCGCCCCAGCGTCGTTATCCGCCCGGTCTGCGGGTTCACGCCCTGAAAACCGGAGATCACAGCGACCTCCTTGCGCTCTTTGAAGCGATTGATCAGTTCTGATCCGTCGATATCCAGAATGCGCGCGGAAGCATGGGCGTCGCTGGTCCTGATCGGGATTTGCCAGCCTTGCCAGGAGCGGGCCTGGACGCCGATCGCCTGCAGCGCAATTGAAAGCAGGCCCGAGGTCACCTGTTCGCCGGAGGCGACCACGGCGTCATATTCGCGCGCGTCGTGCATCGCCGACGCCTCTCGGCACCATTCAACGAGTTCATTGGTCTTGCCCGCCATGGCCGACACCACGACCGCGACGTCGTGGCCGGCATCGACCTCGCGCTTGACGTGCCGCGCGACATTGCGGATGCAGTCGATATTCGCGACGGACGTGCCGCCGAATTTCATCACGAGGCGGCCCATGACGACGCGCATTCCCTAAACAGGATAACTCGGGAGGCCAGTGAAACCGGAAGCGCCCAAGCCAAAAAGCGCGTATACATAGCGGCGCGGTTGGGGGCAAGCGGGTTCCTCAACTGCCCCGGCTGATGTGGGACTGATCAAACAGAATTAGAGCGAGTGCATGGGGCGTTATATCGATGATATCCTGCAGCCCGGCGAGAAAGTGCTGTATTCGACCAATGCGCACTGGATGTTTTATCTCCCGGCGATCGGGGCGTGGGTCCTGGCGCTGATCCTTCTCATCCTGTCGCGGGCCACAACCACCGAAGGCGTTGCTCTGTTGTGCCTGTCCGCCTCCGCCGTGGTCGCGATTGCGGCGCTGTACTGGACCGCCAAGGCATGGTTCCACCGCTGGACCACTGAAACCGACGTCACCAATCTGCGCGTTGTCCACAAGACCGGGTTCATCAAGCGGCGTACATTCGAAATGCCGCTCGACAAGGTCGAGAGCGTGGACGTCAATCAAAGCATTCTGGGGCGCATCCTCGACTATGGCGATGTGACCATTCAGGGCGTAGGGGAGGGCAAGGAAACCATCTCGACGATCGCCAAGCCGCTGGCGTTCCGCAGTTTCATCACAGCGCGATAGGCGGGATCATCCATGCCAATCTCTGACGCAATCAGCGCCGCCGGCTCGGGCTCTACCGTCGATCCTGCCGAAGTCGCTAAATTCTCAAAGCTGTCGCAGGAATGGTGGGACCCACGCGGCAAGCTGGCGCCGTTGCACAAGATCAATCCGCTGCGCCTCACCTACATCCGCGACGCGGCCTGCCGCAAGTTCGCGCGCAACGCCAAAAGCCTGAATTGCCTGTCGGGACTGCGCATGCTCGACATTGGTTGCGGCGCCGGACTGCTTTGCGAGCCGTTCACCAGACTGGGCGCGCAGGTGATCGGCATCGACCCGTCCGCCAGCAACATCTCTGCAGCGAAGCTGCATGCGGACAAGGGGCATCTGTCGATTGACTACCGCTGCACCACGGTCGAGGAGATGGACGCGCGCGAGCGCTTCGACATTGTGCTGGCGATGGAAGTCGTGGAGCATGTCAGCGACATCGGCATATTCCTCCGTCGTTGCAGCGCCATGCTGAAACCCGGCGGGCTGATGGTGCTCTCGACCCTCAATCGAAACTGGAAGAGCTTCGCGCTTGCGATCGTCGGCGCGGAATACGTGCTGCGCTGGCTGCCGCGCGGTACCCACCAATGGGACAAGTTCGTGACGCCCGACGAATTGGCGCAGCACCTGCTGGACAACAGGCTCATCATCACCGAGCAGACCGGGGTGGTCTATAGCCCCTTCGGCGACCGCTGGAGCCTCTCCTTCGATATGGATGTGAATTACATGGTCGTCGCCGAGGAAATGGTGTGATCGAGTAAACTGGCCGATTTATGCAAAGACCTGCGCAATCCTGTCATGCGCAACCTCTGTTGACCGCGTGAGCCTCGCCCGGCACGGTGCCGCATCCTCCCGCGGGTAAGCGAAATCTCCCACCTTATGTTCGGCATCACCACACTCTGGATCCCCTTCACGGTCACGGCTGCGCTCGGGCAGGTCGCGCGCAACGCCATGCAGCGGCAACTGACCGGACCGCTCGGCACGTGGGGTGCGACCAATATCCGCTTTCTGTTCGGCTTTCCGTTCTCCATATTATTCTTCGCGGTGGTGCTAACGGCGTCAGGGGATCGTCTGCCGGTGCCGTCAGCCGCGTTCTGGCCGTGGCTGATGCTGGGCGCGCTCAGCCAGATCGTCGCCACCGGGTTGATGCTGGTCGCGATGAACGACCGCTCGTTCGTGGTGACGACGGCCTACCTGAAGACCGAGGCGATCCAGACCGCCATCTTCGGTTTCATCTTTCTGGGCGATCATCTGACGATACTGAAAGTGGTTGCGATCCTGATTGCGACCATCGGCGTCGTGGTCACCGCCCTCAGGCCGGGCGGCGAAAAGGGTTTTGCGGAATTCAAGCCGACCATCGTCGGCCTGGTCGCAGCCGCAGCCTTTGCGCTGTCTGCGATCGGCTTTCGCGGTGCTATCATCACGGTCGATGGCGTCTCGTTCGTGACCGCGGCATCGTTCACGCTTGTGCTCGGCCTGTTCGTGCAGACGCTGGTGCTGACGCTGTATTTGCTGCTGCGCGCGCCCGATGTGCTCAAGAAAATCCTGGGCTTGTGGAAGCCGTCAATGCTGGCGGGCTTCATGGGTGCGTTTGCTTCGCAGTTCTGGTTCCTGGCGTTCGCGCTTACGGCTGCGGCCAACGTGCGAACGCTCGCGCTTGTGGAAGTGCTGTTCGCGCAAGCCGTGGCTTACTACTCATTCAAGCAGCCATTGTCGGCGCGTGAACTTTTCGGGATCGTGCTGATCGTGATCGGGGTGGCGCTGTTGGTGGCTGGATAATGTGACGAGCAGACCACTTCTTATCGCTTGATTGCAATCAGAACTGCGCCCGCGGCAATCAGGACGATGCCCAGCCAGCCATTCACCGAGGGGCGCTCGCCGAGAAAGGCGACGCCGAACAAGGCCACCAGAACCACGCTCAGCTTGTCGATCGGCGCTACCAGCGTCGCCGGCCCAAGCTTCAACGCCCGAAAATAGCATAACCATGATGCGCCGGTGCCGAGACCGGACAGCACCAGAAAAATCCAGGTTTTTGGAGAGATTGGGCCGGGACGGGTGAATTGCCCGGTGGCGAACAGGATCAAGGACAGGCTGATCAGCACGATGATGGTGCGAATGAACGTCGCAACATCGGGATTGATGTCCTCGACGCCGAGTTTCGCGAAGATTGCGGTCAGCGCAGCGAATACAGCCGACAGCACGGCCCAGACTTGCCATGAGGATAGAGTTGCCGGCGTCATGAACAGAGCCTCGAACAGATGACAGCAAGAACGAAAGTGATGACTTTTAGCGACGTCCGCGGGGAGCAAGGCGGCCAACCAGTCGACCTGTCGCGGCTTTGGACGCTCGGCTTGCTCGCAGCGAAGCGGAACGCTAGTTCCGGTCGTCGGGCAGCACCGGCAGCGGCGACACTTCGACTCCTTCGTCAATCAGCGAGCGTGCTTCTTCCGGCGATGCCTGGCCATAAATCGGACGGTGCTCGATGTCGCCGTAATGCATCTTCCGCGCCTCGGTGGGGAAGCGCTCGCCCACATTGTCCGCGTTCTTGACGACGTGGTCGCGCAATTCCTTGAGCTTGGCGCGCAACTCGCGTTCCTGCGCCATCATCAACGGAGTCGATCCCGGCGCCGCCGCTTCCGGCGAGGCCGGCGGCTGCTCAGCAATCTCGTTGTGCCGCTTCTTGCTCGCGATCTGCGGGGCCATGATAGCCTTCTCGATCTTGTCCGAGCCGCAAGCGGGACAGGTCACGAGCTTGCGCTTGACCTGGGATTCATAGGCGGAAGAGCTTTGGAACCAGCTTTCGAACGGATGGGCACGCTCGCATCGCAGCGAATACCGGATCATGCCGATCCCCGAACCAGATGCAGATGTTCGGGGCCGGCCTTTGGGTCGGCGAGGCCAAAGCGACGGCCGTGCTGCAGCGACGGTACGGTTCTGCGCGCGGTCTCGACCTTGGAGGGGTCGATCTTTGCCATGAACACGCCGGGCTCAGCGCCATCGCCCTCGGCAAGAATTGTCCCCCAGGGGTCCACGATCAGCGAGTGGCCATAGGTCTCGCGCTTGTTCTCGTGCAATCCGGCCTGCGCAGCTGCGAAGACGAAGCAGCCCGTCTCAATGGCCCGGGCGCGCAACAGCACGTGCCAATGCGCCTCGCCGGTTTTCCGGGTGAAGGCGGAAGGCACCGTCAGGAAGGAAGCGCCGCTTTCGGCGAGCGCGCGATACAGCGCTGGAAAGCGCACGTCATAGCAGATCGTCAGTCCGATTCGGCCCCACGGCAGATCGGAGATGACGGCGGTTTCGCCCGGCTGGTAATTGGCCGACTCGCGATAGCTCTCGCCATCGGGGAGGTCGATATCGAACATGTGAATTTTGTCATAGCTGGCGAGCACGGTGCCATCGGGTCCGATCAGGAACGAACGGTTGACCGCTTTTTCCGGAGAAAATCGCAGCGCCAGCGATCCGACGTGCAGATGTATTTTCAATTCGGTTGCGAGTGCGCGATACGCCTTCAGCGACAGATCGTCTTCCTCGGCGGCAAGGTTCGAAAACAGCGCCTTGCGGTTCACCTGCATCATATTGCTCACCTCGGGGGTGAGCACGTAGTCGGCGCCCTGCGCGGCCGCTTGACGGATCAGTTTTGTAGCCTGTTCAAGGCTTGGTTCCGGCAGAAGCCCGGTGCGCATCTGCACCATTGCGGCCGTGAAGGCGGGGCTGGCGCTCATGGAGAGGCCTTTTCGCCCGCCAACAGCACATCGAGCTCGCCCGCGCGGTCCAGCGCATACAGCTCGTCGCAGCCGCCTACATGGGTTGTGCCGATGAAAATCTGTGGATAGGTGGAGCCTGCGCCGGCGCGGGCCCACATCTCCTCGCGAAGCGAGGGATCCTTGGCAACGTCGAATTCGGTGAACTCGGCCTTCTTGCGCGTCAGTAGCGACTTGGCAGCGCTGCAGTAGCCGCAGCCGGGGCGAGTGTAGATTTCGATCGCAGCGGTCATGTGTGCTCTGTTGAAGTGAACGCTCGATTATATGGGGGCTTTGTGGGTGTCCACAACCCGGGCAAACACCAGCACGTCCACTTGATCGGCCTTGGCGCGCAATAACGCCCTTGCGCAGGCGTCAACGGTGGCTCCGGAGGTCAGGACATCGTCAATCAGGACCACGCGTCGGCCCTGAACCTCCGATTGCCGGTCCGTCGATACCTTGAATGCGCCCTGCACGTTGCTCGCTCGTTGCGAGCGGGACAGGCCGACCTGCTGCTCGGTCGCTCGCACGCGCCGAAGCAGTTCCGATTTAACCTTGACACCGCTCTGCCGTTCGATCACGCGCGCCAGCGCGCCGGACTGGTTGTAGCGGCGGCTCCAGCCCCGCCGCCAATGCAGCGGCACAGGGATGAGCATATCAGCTTCCGACAGCAGTTCGCGGCCGGCGCGCGCCATCCAGCGTCCCATCGCGGGCGCCAGATCGGTGCGGTCCTGGTATTTGAGTCCATGCACCAGGGATCGCGCCACCTCGTCATAGCGCACCGCGGCGCGGGCGCGTCGGTAAGCCGGCGGATTGGCGATCGCTTCCATGGACAACAAATCGGGCCCCGGATCGTAAACAAAGGGAATGCCGAGCCGCGGACAAAGCGGCGCGGCGATGAACGATAGTTTCGCCCAGCATTCGGCACAGACGCCGTCGCCGTTGACCGGTTCGCGGCAAGCCACGCAGAGCGTCGGCAGTGCGATATCCAGCGCCAGCCGCGCCGCATGCGTCCACGCACCGCGGCAGGCATCGAGTGCGCCGCGCAACTTTATCGCGAGGGGATGGGTAGATGCTGCTTCGGCGTCCATTGGTGGAACGCTAGCGCCGGCGGCTCCGTTGCTCAAGCACCGGATTGCCAGAGCTGACGGGATCGGCGTAACCAACCGCAATGGCCTCGAACCCGACCACCACCCCCGTCCTGTTCGACCGCGCGTTGCTCCGGGCGCGGCAGGAACGCGCACTACGGCAAGGGCCGGTCACATTCCTGCTCGATCGCGTCGTAGAGGACATGGAAGAGCGGCTGCGAGCGGTGATGCGGGATTTCGCTGAGGCCGCCGACCTCTGGACGCAGGGCCATGGGCTGCAAAACGCATTTGGCGCTCGCATCAAATCCTTCACTCATATCGAGCCCGGCGAGGCTCCGCAGGAGATCGTGCCGTTACAGCCGGAATTGGTTGATCTTGTGGTCTCCGCGCTCGCCCTCCAGTTTGTCAACGACCTCCCCGGTGTGCTCGCGCAGATACGCCGTGCACTGAGGTCCGACGGACTGTTGCTGGCGGCCTTGATCGGCGGCGATACGCTGACCGAGCTGCGCCAAAGCTTCGCGGCGGCGGAAGCTGAATGCGAAGGCGGAGTGTCGCCGCGGGTCTCCCCGTTCGCCGATTTGCGCGATCTCGGCAGTCTCTTGCAGCGCGCAGGCCTGGCCTTGCCCGTCACTGACCTCGACCGCGTCGTAGTGCGTTATGAAAACGCATTCGCCTTGATGCAGGACTTGCGCCGGATGGGCGCGACCAACATCCTGATCGAGCGGCGGCATGCCCCGACACGACGTACGACCATGCTGCGGATGGCGCAGATTTACGCCGAGCGCTTCGCGGATGCCGACGGCCGCATCCGCGCCACCTTTGATGTGATCTGGCTGTCCGGCTGGGCGCCACACGAAAGCCAGCAAAAGCCGTTGCAGCCGGGTTCGGCGAAAGCCAGTTTGGCGGAGGCGGTGAGGCGGCCAAAGCGGTAGTGCGTCCATCTTAAGACGCGCTTCTTGCGCCAACATACTCACATCAGCAGATCAATCAAATGCGGGATCAGCGGAATGTCGGCCGCCGGCATCGGGTAGTCGCGCAATTTATTGGCTCGGACCCAGGCGAGTTTCTGCGCCTCGCGCGCGACCGCCTCGCCTTCCCAGCGGCGGCAGATATAGAGCGGCATCAACAGATGAAATTCTTCATAGGCGTGACTCGCAAACGTGAGCGGCGCGAGACATGGCTCGCTGACGCTGATGCCGATCTCCTCGTGCAGTTCGCGGATCAGAGTTTGTTCCGGCCGTTCGCCGGGCTCGACTTTGCCGCCGGGAAACTCCCACAAGCCCGCGAAAGTTTTGCCCTCCGGCCGTTGCGCGATCAGCACGCGGCCGTCGGCGTCTATCAAAGCGCAGGCGACCACCAGGACGAGTTTGAGGCCAGCCATGCGCCGCAGCTCTGCTCCGCTTCAGGACCGGTAATCGCCGTTGATGGCGACATATTCCTTGGTGAGGTCGCAGGTCAGCACACGGTCGCGGCCTTTGCCCAGCCCGAGCGCTATTCTGATCTGGATTTTTGGGTTCGTCATCGCGCTCGAGACCTCTTCCTCATTATAGGACGGATCGCGCGCACCGCTTTTCGCCACGCGGATGCCGTTGAAGGAAATCGAAAGCTTGTCGCGGTTGGCGGGCTCGCCGGCCTTGCCGACAGCCATCACCACGCGCCCCCAATTGGCGTCTTCGCCCGCGATCGCGGTCTTCACCAGCGGCGAATTCGCCACCGACATCGCAATCTTTCGCGCGGACGATTTGGAAACCGCCCCCTCGACGATGATCTCGACAAGCTTGCGGGCGCCTTCGCCGTCGCGCGCCACCTGCTCGGACAAATCGGCGAGCACCGCGCGAAACGCCTTGGTGAACGCTTTCAGTCGCGGATCGCCGGCGCCGACTGATTTTTGGCGCACCCTTTGCGGCCGCCGCTCCGGTGGCGAACGCCAGCAGCGTGTCTGACGTCGAGGTGTCGCCGTCGATTGTCACGGCATTGAATGTATCCTCGACACCGTTTTTCAGCAGCGATTGCAGCGCGCCCGCGGCAATCGGCGCGTCGGTGAAGACGAACGCCAGCATGGTCGCCATATCCGGCATAATCATCCCGGCGCCCTTGGCCATGCCGTTGATCGTGACCGATGCCTTGCCGAGCTTGACCGTGGCGGTCGCGACCTTCGGAAACGTGTCGGTAGTCATCATCGCCCTGGCAGCATCCATCCATTCCCCCGGCGTGGCTTTCTCTGCCAATTCGCCAAGGACGCCATCAAATTTGCCGGCGTCCAGCGGCTCGCCGATCACGCCGGTCGAGGCCAGGAATACTTCGTTCGCGCTGCATGCGAGCGCCTTGGCCGTGATCGAGGCTGTCAACGTGGTCGCTTGACGCCCGGTTTTGCCGGTGAAGGCGTTGGCGTTGCCGGAATTGACCACCAGCGCGCGCGCCTTGCCGCCGCCGAGCTTGGCGCGGCACCATTCGACGGGCGCGGAAGGACATTTCGATTTGGTGAACACGCCGGCCACCGCAGTGCCCTTGTCCAGGATCGCCAGCATCACGTCGGTACGGCCCTGGTAGCGGATCCCGGCGGCAGCGGTGCCAAGTCGCACGCCCGCAATCGCGGGCATGGCGGGGACATCAGTCGGGGCGAGTGGCGAGACGGCGGTGGACATGAGAACAGACCCGAAAGCGGAAGAGAAAATGAGACAAACGACAGTTGTCGTCATGGCCGGCGAGGCGACGAACTTGCTTCGCGCCAATGTCCCGTCCATCCACGCCTTATCCCGCCAAACGAGGTTCAAGACGTAGATGGCCGGGACAAGCCCGGCCATGACGAGGTGAATACTATCGGCTTCGAAGGAGGAACAGCGAATTTTTACTTCTTCGGCGGCGCCATCTTGGAATTCGGCGGGCTTGGCCGGTTCTTTGGCTGCATCCGGCTTGGCATCGGCCTTTGCCGCCGTCTCTTCCGGCTTGTCCATGCGCTCGATCTTGGCGGCTTCGCGCAGCTTCGCCACGTAATCGGCCTGCGCCTTGCGTGTGACATAGGTCTCGATCTGGCTCTTGACCTGATCGAAATCGGGCGCCTTGCGGTTGCGCTTCTCCTCGACCTTGATGACATGCCAGCCGAACTGCGACTTCACGGGATCGGAAATCTTGCCGGGTTCGAGGGAGAATGCGACCGCTGAGAATTCCGGCACCATCTGGTCCTTGGTGAAAAAGCCGAGATCGCCGCCATCGGAAGCACCAGGATCCTTGGATTTCTTCTTGGCCAGTTCGGCGAAATCGGCGCCCTTCTTCAGTTCGTCCTCGACCGCCTTGGCCTCGTCCTCGGTCTCCACGAGGATGTGGCGGGCGCGAACTTCCTGCTCGCCGGTGATCTGCTTGGAAGCGTCCTCATAAACCTTCTTCATGGCTTCGTCGTTGGTCGCAGCCTTGCCTTCCTTGGCGAGCAGGCTGTCCATCAACAGACGGTTGCGCGTGAAGGCCAGCCGCTTTTTGAAATCCTCGTTATCTTCAATCTTTTTTTCCTCGGCGGCTTTGGAGACGATCTTCATGTCGATCAGGAATGAGAGAACGTTCTCGTCCTTGCTCGCGGGATCCATCTGCGCGAGGCTCGGTCCGAGCTCTTCCTCAGCCAGCGCAAGGTCGCTTTGGCGGATTTCGGAGCCGTTGACCTTGGCCAGGACCTTGTTCGCATCGTCAGCGCGGACCGGAGTTGTGACCAGCGCCATGGCGAGAGCGCCCATCGCGGCAGCGGTGGCGAAGCCAACGCGCGGGCCGGGTTTCGTTACCGAGAACGAAGTGGTCATGGAAAATCCTTATCTTGGAGAAAGGCAACGGGCGGCGGGACACTCGCCCAATCATGTTGGCTTGGCAACGCGAAAAGTCTGTCAAAATGATGAAATCCTTGACAGGTTTGCGTTTGCGGCAAGGCATCCAGCGCCGTTGACAAGGCTGGGGCCCAGCCATATCTCTGCGGCGTCGTGTCAACGGCGAGAGCGCTTATTTTGCGGCGCTTTTGGTCGTTGAACCCGGAATTGCCTAACTCCCACTCCTTTGCGGACGATACCCCCGGATGAGGGTAGGCACCGCGGCGCGTCACGGTGAGTTGATAGGCAATCTGGTGAAACACCTCACGGCTGCAACGCCGAACCGCAGAGACAGGATTTTGGCATGATCGGCGCGCTCGCCCGCAAGTTTTTCGGTTCCGCAAACGACCGGCGGGTGAAGGGCTACCAAGCCCGCGTGGATGCGATCAACGCGATGGAGCCGGAACTCGCGGCGCTATCGGATGAAGCGCTGCAAGGGCGCACCGCCGAATTCCGCAAAGCACTTGGAGAGGGCAAGTCGCTCGACGACCTCCTGGTCCCGGCTTTCGCCACCGTGCGGGAGGCTGCGAAACGGACGCTCGGGCAACGGCACTTCGATGTGCAGCTTATCGGCGGCATGGTGCTGCACGAGGGCGACATCGCCGAGATGAAGACCGGCGAAGGTAAAACGCTGGTTGCGACGCTCGCGGTCTATCTCAACGCACTCGCCGGCCGAGGCGTTCACGTCGTCACCGTCAACGACTATCTCGCCCGGCGCGACTCAGCCTGGATGGGGGAGATCTACAACTTCCTCGGTCTCACGGTCGGTGTGATCGTCCATGGTCTGGATGACGCCGAGCGCAAGCAGGCTTATGCCTGCGACATCACCTACGGCACCAATAACGAATACGGCTTCGATTATTTGCGCGACAACATGAAGTATCGGCTGGAGGATATGGTCCAGCGCGGTCACTTTTATGCGATCGTTGACGAAGTCGACTCAATTTTGATCGATGAAGCGCGCACGCCGCTGATCATTTCCGGCCCGCTCGATGACCGCTCGGAATTCTACAACACCATCGACACGTTTTTCCCCAAACTCGACAAATCAGACTACGAGGTCGACGAGAAGCAGCGCACAGTGACGCTGACCGAAGCCGGGATGGAAAAGATCGAGACGCTGTTGCGCGACGCCGGTCAGCTCAAGGGCGATTCCCTCTACGACGTCGAGAACGTCTCCGTCGTGCATCACATCAATCAGGCGCTGCGCGCGCACACGCTGTTCACCCGCGACAAGGATTATATCGTCAGGGATGGCGAGGTCGTCATCATCGACGAGTTTACCGGACGCATGATGCCGGGCCGGCGCTACTCGGAAGGCCTGCACCAGGCGCTTGAAGCAAAAGAGCATCAGCCGGTGCAGCCGGAAAACCAGACGCTCGCCTCGATCACCTTCCAGAATTATTTCCGGATGTATGAAAAGCTCTCCGGCATGACGGGCACGGCCGCGACCGAAGCCGACGAACTGTTCGACATCTACAAGCTCGAAGTGGTCGAAATTCCGACCAACGTGCTGGTGGCGCGCCTGGACGAAGACGACGAGGTCTACCGCACCCAGAACGAGAAATATGCCGCGATTTTGGCCGAGATCGAGCGCGCCAACAAGCGGCTGCAACCGGTGCTGGTCGGCACCGCATCGATCGAAAAGTCCGAGGTGCTCGCCGAGTATCTCAAGAAGCACGGCTATAAGCAGATCGATTTTGGTAGCGACAGCGCGCTGGAAAAGCTTTATGCGGCCGCCCGCGCCAACAAACCTGCGAAACTGTTTGCGGTGTTGAATGCACGCTTCCACGAACAGGAAGCCTATATCGTCGCAGAGGCAGGCGTGCCGGGCGCGATAACGATCGCGACCAACATGGCGGGTCGCGGCACCGACATCAAGCTCGGCGGCTCCCTCGAGATGCGAATCCAGCAGGAGACCGGAGCAATCACCGACGAGGCCGACAAGGCCGCCCGGATCGAGCGCATCAAGGCCGACGTCGAACGTTTTCGCGACATCGTGCTGAAGGCGGAAGAGGTCGTCGAGCTCGAGCCTGCCAAGGGCGCCAAGCCGGCGAAGACCGTGACGAAGCCGGGCGGGCTCTACATCATCGGCTCCGAACGCCATGAATTGCGGCGTATCGACAATCAGTTGCGCGGCCGCTCGGGTCGCCAGGGCGATCCCGGCCGGTCGAAGTTCTTCCTCTCGCTGGAAGACGATTTGATGCGGATCTTCGGCTCCGACCGGCTCGATACGATGCTTACTCGCTTAGGCCTGAAAGAGGGCGAGGCCATCATCCATCCCTGGATCAACAAGGCTTTGGAAAAGGCGCAGCAGAAGGTCGAAGCCCGCAACTTCGACATTCGCAAAAATCTTTTGAAGTTCGACAACGTCCAGAACGATCAGCGCAAGGTGATCTTCGATCAGCGCGTCGACCTGATGAAGGACGAAAGCGTCGCCGAAACGGTGGCGGACATGCGCCACGCCTTTGTCGAGGATGTCGTCGCCAAGCACGTGCCCGAGCATGCCTATGCCGAGCAGTGGGACGTCGCCGGCCTAAAGGAAGAACTGCAGCGCGTGTTGGACATCGACCTGCCGGTTGAGCAATGGGCAAAGGAAGAAGGCATCGCCAACGAGGAATTGCTGTCGCGCATCGAGACCCGCGTCGACGAGCATATGGCGGCCAAGGTTGCGCAATGGGGCCCCGACGTGATGCGTTACGTCGAGAAGACCATTCTGCTGCAGACGCTGGATCATCTCTGGCGCGAGCATCTGATCATGCTCGACCATCTGCGTCAGGTGATCGGCTTGCGCGGCTACGGCCAGCGCGATCCGTTGCAGGAATACAAGTCGGAAGCGTTCAGCCTGTTCGAGGCCATGGTCGCGCATCTGCGGGAGGCTGTAACCGCGCAGCTGATGCGGGTCGAGATCGTGCCGCCGGAAGAGCAGCAGCCGGTGCTGCCCGCGATGGAGGCGCACAAGTTCGATCCGAATACGGGCGAGGATGAACTGGCGTTCGCGAGCGCCTCGCTGGTTCCCGCGGCTGTCGCAGACCGCGACCCAAAGAATCCCGCGACCTGGGGCAAAGTCGGCCGTAACGAGGATTGCCCCTGCGGCTCAGGCCGCAAGTACAAGCACTGCCACGGGAAGCTAGCTTAGTCAACAATTTCAATAGCTTAGCTGTGTTCTGAGCGTTAGACAAAATAGACAATTCGCAGCTAATTCGAAAAGCTTCCAACCCGGTCGTGCTTGCTAAACTTCAGGGGCACCATGAATGGATGGCGCTCGCTATCTTGAGGATGGCAAGCTGACAATCTTCAAACGAGCTGGTGTGTATTACGCACGGTTTCGAATTTCACCGGTGAAAAAATATCTTTGGCGTTCGCTCAAGACCTCGGATGAGCAGACGGCTGTTCGTCTTGGCCGTCGACTGCTGTTCCAAATAGAACAGAGAACCGAGCAGGGACTGCCGCCGAAATCAAAATTGTTTGCTGCTGTCGTCGATGACTACATTCGGTACCGTGAGCGGGATCATCGCCATGGCAGAACTTCAGCTGGAATGCTGAGGCAGATCATCCGTGTTTCGAAGTTCTGGCGTGAATACGTCGGTGCAATGCCGGTCGAGTTCATCGATGACAAGGTAATGCGTGAATTTATTCCGTGGCGACGTGATTATTATTCAAATTTTAAGAAGCTGCCGAAGAACGCCAAGCGGCATCCGACTGATAAGACCCTGCAATGGGATATGATGCTGGGCAAGGCCATTGTGAGATGGGCCAATGAGCAGGGGCTTCGAGGTAAGCTGGCGCCAATCACCGTAACCTTCACGCCGAAGAAGAAACGGGTGCGGCCTGCCTTCGAGATACCCGAGTACAGACGCTTATGGCGCACCATGTACAAACGTATCAATGATGCAAAAGATGAGCGCACACGGCGCAGTAGAGAATTGCTCCGTGGCTACGTTCTTGTGCTAGCCAATTGCGGGATGCGCATTGGTGAAGCGAACAATCTGCGCATACGTGACGTACTCGCGTTCAGAGACGACAAAGGACGCCGTAACTATCGCTTCATTGTGAGGGGCAAAACTGGTGAGCGGGACGTTATTCCCCGATCAGCCGTAGCAAGCCGAATAGACAAATTGTTGGCAAAACGGGGCAGCGATGATCCAGATGATTTCCTGTTCGCCATGCCTGACAAGTCGAAGGTCGTTACGCTGATCGATCAGTTCAATGCTGTGCTGAAGCAAGCCGGAATTCAAAGGAACGGGTTCGGTGAAAAATACTCTCTCTACAGCTTGCGGCACTTCTATGCTGTCAATGCCCTGCGGAATGGCATTGGAGTTTTCGAAGTGGCTCGCAACATGGGGACCTCGGTCCAAATGATCCAAGAGTATTACGGCAAGCAGGCCACCTCAGCCGTGTTTGCGACCAGGTTGGGTGATTAGAAGCCCCGGCAAATCTCAAATTCAGAATGCTATTGCCCGGCACCAGACTCCGGCGAGGACACCGAGCTTTTCGGTCCCGTGCTAAGCAGTGGAATCCGGAGACTAATCGAGCAATGCCGCCCTTCGGCTAGGCGGCATTGTGCTTTCCTAATTGAAAAATAGAGCGGTCCCGGGCTTATGCGCTCACTTAGGCAAGAAGCCAGAGCTGAACGGCCTGAAGGTTTCCTGAGCGAACGTCTTATACAGTCCCCCGATCTTGGTCGCTTCGGTGACGAATGTCTCTTGTGCCGACTTGGCGTATTCCGTTGAGACTTCAAAGAACCTATCGGGTGATTTCACGCCGGCAAGCCTTTCAAAGTATGCCTTGCTCGCCTCGATTGACGACTTGGCGAAATCGGTATGGGCAGTTGCGATTGCGGTAAGATGGTTGTGAACGCTGGTAAAATCGGTCATGGCTAAAAGTCCCGTAGGTTGATCATTCTCAGAGGGCGATCTCCGACCCTCGATCGGCCGCTCTATGGCGGGGGACTGCCTAAAAAGCAAGCAGAAACGTTGCATTGCAGCACTGACCCCCGGGCAGGGGCCTGACGAGTTTGGTTCCTTCTGGGATTTGCCATGAGCGGCAAGAATAGCGAACTGCGTTGTAACGTTGACCAAACAGGTCTGCTTTATCTCCGACTGTCCGAGCTTGTGCAGCCGAAATTGGCCAGGGTGCACGAACGCACGACCGACCGACGCTTGGGCGCTCTAAGCTGCTGGACGGCATCCCCTCTCTTAAGGGTGGTGACTAATAGATAAATTAGCAGAGAGCGTTATCCAGGGGGATACATCCACCGGCGCTGCTCACAGTGCGACATCGCCAATCCCTCAAGTACATCACCGGCACTCTACGGCGATAGCCGGGCCTGGGGCGACTACACACACGCCACCCCTATAAACAGGACGGTAAGGATGCCTTACGACTGCCGCTTGGCCGCAATCGAAAGCCAGCTTCGCTGGGGGAGCATCAAAGTGATTCCGGTGTGGTGGAATCCGGCGCTGCGCAGCTGCTCGGTCGCTGATTATCGGTAGAGCTTACGAATGAATGCCGAGACAGAAGACTTCGGACCTCTCGTCCCAGAGATCATTGATCTGGAGTTGGGAACGTGAGGACGAACTCTGCACCGGGATCGTGAGGACGTATTTTGATATCCCCGCCTAGCTGTGTGGCGAATGCATTAACCAGGCGCATACCTAAACCCTTACTTAATTTTGGGTCGAAGCTTGCCGGCAGCCCTATTCCTTGGTCGCGCACTGAAACGGATATTGTGCCCTCGTTCCTGGCAACCTCAATCCACACCTCACACTGGCGACTAGGATGACCGTATTTCGCAGAGTTCGTTATCAACTCATTGACGAACAGCGCCACCGGAATGGCCTGATCAGGCGGAACCTCAATTCCGGCATTGACGCTCACATGGAGAAGGCAGTCGGGCAAGGATTCTGAAAAGCTTTGGCAGATATCTTCGAGATAGAGGCCCAGATCAATTTTCTCGAACGTCTCGGTTTGATAAAGACGCTGATGGGCCCGGGCAATTGCAGTGATGCGACTGGAAGCTTCTGCAAGGTGTGCTCTGACGTCATCGTCTACTGTAGCGGATTTTAGATGCAACATGCTCGCGACGAGCGCCAAGCTGTTGTTGACACGATGATTGACCTCTTTCAGCAGAAGCTGATTGCGTTCGAGCGCCGATCTTAAATTCGCTTCTATACGCTGTCGCTCGATCGCCATTCCTAGAATGTTGGCCGCCCCTTGCAGAAACGAAATATCGTTGGCTGAAAACTCACCTTCCGATCTGCTATCAACTTCGAGCACCCCGTAAGGTGAACCATCGCCCTGAAGAATGACGTTCATTGCTCGCTTGATGCCATGCCTGACCAAAAGCTCCGGTGTCCGGAACCTATCTTCATTTTCAAGATGATTGGAGATGACGGGCAGGCCCGTGATCAAGGCATAGCCGGCTGGAGACTCGATGTCAGCACCAACGGTCGCAACGCCGACGACATCAGGTCCCCAACCGACACCTGCGGTCACCAGGAATCGCGCTTCCTGCCGCTGATATTCCAGAACTTTGCAGAACTCGGCTTCGAGTCCTTCGGCAGTCAGACTAGCGGTCTGACGAAGTAACTCTGAAAATGGAGTTCCTTGAAGCGAAAGAACGCCCAACTCCGCCAGAATTTCTTGCTGCCGAATACGTAATCTTAAGCTGGTACCCACAGCCGGTCGATCATTCGCAATTCCCTCGACAACAGCGGTTTTCTGAGCTTCGGCCATTGGGTCCAAACCTGGGCGGGAGGACCGACTTAAGCTGATATAAAGGCCACGGTCGACCAAAATCTGAGCAAACGTACTGTGACAACAAGCGCTCACGCCGAGGATCGACGACGCCGACTTCAGGCGGCTACATCAACGTCGGGCGAGTGACGGAACATCTAAGAGCTCAAGGAATTCTCTTCACACAAATGAACCGAGGAGAAGAATTCGATGAAGCTTGCTTTGATTCTTATCACCGCAGCCTCGCTCGCTACTCCCGCATTGGCTGACGATGTTGGTGTGGGTGTCGGCGTTGGGCCAGTTGGTGCTGGCGTGAGCGTCGGCGAAGGCCACCGCGATTATGACCGCGATCGAGACCGCACGACTGTCATCAAAGAGCGAGAGCCAACCGATCGTACTACCGTAATAAAAAAGGAAGATGAGGACGGTAACCGTAGCAAGACAATCATTCACGACCGGGACCACGAGTGACACGAGAGGGCTCCTTGTTGGGGCCTTTTCAACAATTTCTGTTGACTTCGACCGGGGTGCAATGAGGCGGGGACGCACTCAACGTGAAAATGCCGGCTGAGGCAAACGGCGGGTTACAACCGCACGGCCCGGTTACCGGAAGATGCTCTGAATAAACCTTGTCCATCTATGCTGGCCCCCCCCAGCCGCCAACATGGGGCCTCAGTGCTGCTACGGTAAGTAGGCCACGTCACCCGTGTTCGTACAGGCTGGGTGATTAGAAGCCCGCTCTTGTGAGCTGCAATGCGCCCCAGTTCACGAGGCTTCATGCAGCTAAGAAACGGGATACCTCTTCGAAGAATTGCGGCATGCCTGGATCATTCTCCAATGGCAGATGATTCTCGCCCGGTAGGGAAACAAATCTTGCTCCGGGGATACCCGCTGCTAGTCGCCGGCCCTCTTCGATCGGCTGCATGAGATCGCCTCGGAAATGTAAAACAAGAGTAGGAACGGTAACTCGGGGTAAAAGCTCTGTTATATCGATATTGCTTACTGCGTCATAGTATCGAGCAGCGCTTTCGCTACCCAAGCTTCTGAGCTGCATTTCGTTGAAGGCTTGCGCTTGCTCTTTGGTTGCTCCCGGGATCAACTGCGAAGTCAACATTTGTCGAAAAGTCGGATCTTCCGAGCTCCACCCCAGTCTCATCAGGGTGCTGACGGCTTTGTAACGCTCCAAGTCCGGTGGCGTCGTAGACGGTCGTTTATATCTGCCGAGTACGAAACCACCCAACAAAACCAGTCGAGAAACTCGGCTGGGGTGGCGAACGGCATATGCAATTGAGATGGCACACCCTTGAGAGAAGCCAAAAATCGGAAAGCGTTCTAGGGCGACTGCATTTGCGACCGTTTCCAGGTCGTTCACCCAAGCATCCACCGACAATTCGCTCTGGTCCCAATCTGAAGAGTCCGTTGCCCCGAGCATCATAGCGTATCAAAGTGTACTGCTTAGCCAAACCTGAGAACAGGTGACGGTACAGCGGGAGCTCCCAATCAAGCTCGAGGTGATTAATCCAATTCGCTGTTTTCAGCAGTGGAGGCCCGCTACCAACGACGGAATATGCTAGACGAACCCCGTCAGCTGACCGGCAATATCTGACTTCCTGCTGAAACCTCGGCGACGACGGCAGCTTCGTGTCTGGGGTTGCAGATGATCTGCGTAACTGAATTGCATATGCATCGACCGGTTTGGCGATGTTCTTCAAAATTTGGAGCCCGAGCGGTCGAATCGGAAAATCGACTTTACCGTCGATCTGATCCAATACATGCCCCGAGATACAAATCCCGCCCGGTTCAGCTATTGCTTCAAGCCGTGCTGCAATATTGACGCCGTCGCCGAGCAAATCATTACCTTGAACGACAACGTCGCCTAAATGAATCCCTATCCTAAATCTGAGAGCGATGCCCTCGGGCAGGCCTGCCGCTCGCTCTTCGATTTTCAGTTGCACTGAAATGCAGCACTCGGCAGCATCCAAGGCGCTGGTAAACTCGGCAAGAACACTATCTCCCGCCGTGTTCGCTATTCGGCCGCCAAACTCTTGAATTAGCTGATCGAAGATGGTGCGGATTTCCGCCAGTGCTTTAACCGTGCCACTTTCATCAAGGCTCATCAGCCTCGAGTAGCCGGCCACGTCTGCCGCAATGATTGCTGCAAGTTTCCTGCGAATGGGATTTACATCTCTACGCATGGCAGGTCGATTTTCGCTAGGAGACCGGGCGATTGGGCTGTTGTAGAATCCGTCAGCAATATTGACCGACTGTATCACTGGACTCGGTTCTTCTAAGATGTACGATTTCTCTCCTATTGGGCCAAGGCCGGTCAGTTGAGACAAATAAAACAAAGGCCTGTCAGGGAGACCGAAATGCGTCCGTCCGCTCATTTCCGCAACGCTCTGTTTGTCTTCGCACTGCTCCTTTCAACTCCGCATGCCTTTGCCGAAGGGCCAGTCACAGCCAAACCGGACGAAACTGGTTTCACCAGCACCGGGCTGGCCCGTATTGATGCATACATCAAGAATGAGATCGCCGGAAACAAGATCCCGGGCGCAGCCATGCTCATTCAACGGAATGGGAAAACCGCTTATTTCAGCAGCTTAGGAGTACGAGATCCCAGCACGAAGGAGCCAATGACTCCGGACACCATCTTTCGCATTTATTCCATGTCGAAGCCGATCACTACGGTAGCTGCCATGATGCTGGTGGAAGAAGGCAAGCTGCAGCTGGAAGAGCCGTTATCGAAGTACATTCCGAGCTTTGCTAACCTAAAAGTCGGAGTCGAAAAGAAGGGCGAAGACGGGGCGGTAGGTCTCGATACTGTTCCAGCCAAGCGTCAGATCACTATCCAGGACCTAATGCGTCATACCTCGGGTTTGACCTATGGCTTCTTTGGGGTGGGAGCTGTCAAAAAGGCTTACGTCGATGCTCAGCTGACCGAAGGAGACTTCGATAACGCCGAATTTGCTGAACGGCTAGCCAAGCTACCACTCGTTTACGAGCCGGGCACGACGTGGGATTACAGCCAATCGACTGACATCCTCGGGCGAGTGGTCGAGGTAGTTTCGGGGAAATCGCTTTATCAATTCGAGAAGGAGCGCCTGCTTGATCCGCTCGGTATGAAGGACACGGCGTTTTACGTGCCCGATACAGCGAAGGCAGGATTGGTTGCCGAACCATTCCCAAACGATCGAACGATCGGCAACAACGCTGTCATGGATGACCCACGAGTTGTCCGTAAGTGGGAATCTGGTGGTGGCGGAATGGTCTCGACAATCACCGATTACGGTCGATTCGCCCAAATGATCTTGAAAGGTGGCACGCTGGACGGACGACGGTACCTTAGTCCGAAGACCGTAGCGTATATGGGTTCAAACCAGATTGGACCAGGTTCGGGCGTGACACCGGGCCCATACTACTTACCGGGGCCGGGATTTCGGATTCGGCTTGGGTTTTGCAGTTCGGACAGAAGCAGGAGTAAGTCCCGTTGAAGGATCGGTCGGTGAGATGAGCTGGTCAGGTGTAGGCGGCACGACCTTTTGGATTGACCCGAAGGAGAAGATGTTCGTGGTTTTCATGGCGCAGACTGTTTCTCAGCGTGCGAGGATACGAAACGCTTTGAAAAACGTCGTCTACGGCGCTTTCGACAGATAGGTAGCTTGGTCGGCTGGTCTTTGAAGACGCTCCCATTCGAAGATCGGCCGAATGGCTACGAACCGGTCCGGCATAGCAGCAGATATAAAGGCGTTGGCAAATGTACCCGACGGCTCCTACGGTCCCGGGGACGTAGGTTTCTGCACAACAAGTTGCCGTCGAGGCCAAAAGTGTCGATCTATGGAGATCGGCTCCCGGTCGCCGAGACGTTCCCGTTCTCTGACCAACCGGGACATTTCAGCCCTCATGGACAGCATCTTGCCTGCCGACACCGAGCATTCCTCGTTGCGGTTTATCTGGCCACGCATCAAGGCCTCAATGTCCAGCATTTTAAGCCTTACTTCTCTGATTTCCCTGCGTATTTCGGTGATTCGACTGTCCATGTGCCATCTCGCAAAACTGAAACCCGTTTAAGAACAAAAGATGAACAAAAAGTCAATAAGAAGGCACTAACCGATTGTTGAGCCCGTCTCGGTAGAGCTTAGGCGCTTTCGTGAATTCGAAAAGATCAACACGAATGGAAGAGGCCACCGAATAACGTCCTCAATGCGGAAGAGATGAAATGAAAAAATCGACGCTTCAAATTCAACCAGAGCCAAAAAATGTCCAACGAGCGGACGTGGCACCGACCTCCGGATTTTCAATGATGGTCGACGGCCATTTCAAGACGCAATTCGATGCCGAGAATGGCGCAAAGAAGGCCGCTACAGAATTGCTGGCCAGGTACCCAATGCTCAAGGTGGAAATCTACGATTCCTCAACTAAGAAGCGGACGACTGTGACCTAAAGAAATGACGGAAAGGGTTGCCGCCCGATGGGCAGGAAATTCCATCAAGAGTACGGCGACTGGAAGCAATACCGGTCGAGGTTTAGTCTCTCCAATTTGGACGAAGTTGATTTTCACTTCGGGAAACGACTTCCTGGGAGTTCGTTTGAAGCTAACATGGCTGAAGTGACCAACATCGTAGAGGGTTCTCTGAAACGTGCGCAAGAAAAAGGTCGGCAATACCTGATGTTCATTCATGGCTCCTCGACATCGCGCCGGGGCAAGACTACTGCACGCTCTCAAATCCGAAATTTTATGCGCTCGACCGCTGCTACGCCGCTGATCGAACGAAGCCATTGCATTGAGCACCAGACGGTGTTCGTGGCCAAGGTCCGAACTGCGTCGGGGCCCCATTGAGGCTAATTTGCGATGGCGGGCTCAACGTTCCATGCATCGACTGTAATTTGGAATGGCGGGTGGGAAGCGACGTGGCGACACACATGCCCATCTCGGGAACCTACCTCATCACACCTACGTTTCCCTGCAGCGGAATGGGAGTGTTTGCCCTAAGTACCGAGAGCAAGGATGAAGCGACGCACCTTCTTAGTTTCGACCGCAACTCTAATTTGCCTCCGTAGTTCGGCATCGGCAACGGAAGGGGTGCGAAGAGTTGGGTACTTTCGGCGTGCTCGCAATGTCGCCCGCGATACTCGCCCAAGCCGACGAGGTGGTGGAATAATGTGGGCAGCTCGACTTTTAGCACTTACGCTTTACGCCGTAGCCGGTTTGGCCCTTTTATCCTGCTCGCCCGATCCGGAGATTCCTGCTCCGAGCAACAAGTGCGCAAAAGAACTCTTCTCCAACTACAATCCAACGGCGCTGAGCCAATGTGTTGAAGCTTGTGAAAAATGTGATCATGGCACGGCAGCTACGTGCTCGACCTCGTGCAACCTCAAGGGTGCCCGGTAAGGCTGTAAACCCGTTTGCTGCCGCAGTTTGAGGCAAACTAGCTGCTCATCGACTGAGTTGTAGCGAGCCGAATTGATAAGCTTGTCGAGCGTAAGCGGAGCGGCAAGGACTATTTCAATTTCACCGGTGAACGATCATACTCCCCGCTCTTGATTTCACATTGGGGGAATTGGATGGCCAGTGAGTCGCCTGACGTTGTAATCGTTGGTGGAGGAATTGCGGGTGGCACCATGGCCACCGTACTGGCCCGGAATGGCTTGGAGGTCACCGTTTTAGAGCGCGAAACAACTTACCCCGACCGAGTGCGAGGGGAATGGATCGCTCCTTGGGGAGTTGCCGAATTCAAGCACCTCGGCCTTATCGAATTCCTGAATGAGAATGGTGCAATTCCCGTAGAACGTAACGTGCCCTATGATGAAAATTGGTCCCCAGATGCTGCCGAGCAGCGTGCCTTTGATTTCACCCAACTGCCAGCGGATCTTCCAACTCCCCTTTGTATAGGCCACCCGACGTTGTGCAATTCATTAGCAGCGTCGGCGAAAGCGGCTGGTGCGCACGTCGTCAGTGGCATCAAAAGATTCGAAGTGACAGCGGGTCCCCGACCTGCCGTTTCATTTTCATTGAACGACGAGCCTATACAGCTAAGGCCTCGTATCGTCATTGGCGCTGACGGGCGCAATTCCGTGCTGAGAAAACAACTCGGGTTTTGCGTGCAGGCGGACGAGCCGCACAATCTTCTAGGTGGGATGCTGGTCGCAAACGTTCCGGATTGGCCTCGCCAAGTGCAAGCGATCGGAACTGAGGACAGATTGCACTACTTCGTTTTTCCCCAAGGGAAAGACATGGTTCGGCTTTATGCCTGCTACGATTTTGTCGATAGCCGAAAATTCTCGGGTGCGGGCAAGGAGGCTCGGCTGTTGCAGGCGTTCCGACTGAAGTGTTTGCCGTATGCGGAAGCAATTCTTGGCGGAACACCTATAAGTCCGTTCTGTTCTTATTCGAACGAGGACCACTGGATCGACGATCCGATCCTTCCTGGTGTTGTGCTGATCGGAGATGCGGCTGGCCACAACGATCCCATTACCGGCCAGGGACTATCGATTGCTGCAAGGGACGTTCGTGTAGTGTCTGAGATACTCCTTTCATCGAAGGATTGGGATGGTATCGACTTCGAACCGTATGTTGATGAACGACGGGAAAGAATGCGCCGTTTAAGAATTACAGCTGGCCTGGCGACCAAGATACGGGTTGAATTTGGCGTGGATGCGAAGCAGCGCCGGGCTAGAAGTCAGCAACAGAATGCTCGAACGCCAACTTTCTCCCTTACCGGCTGCAGTAATCGGCCCCGAACGATTGCCTGCTGAAGCCTATACGCCCGAAACGATCGATAAGTTGATGGCGCTATAGACTGTGGTCCCGTTGATCAAGGTGCGTCACTAAAACTGGATGCGACAAGCGTCACGGGATCATGTCGCCCTTGCCGCCAATGCTATACGGCTTGTTCAGAAAGAATTCTCGGTTGCCCAAAGCCGCCTCGGCATACTGATCAATGGCCACAATCATTGCCTGCACGTGGTGATAGCAGTAGCCCTCCCGTGTCGCTAAGTGTCGGACCTCGGCCAGCGCTTTGATCCACGGCGGGTTCTCGGCTGTTGAGTTGTACCACTTCCTTTCGTTCACCATCGTCGGCTACCCAAGACCTTTCCCTTGGTCGAACTGGGTTGATCTTTCTTCAGTTCATCTCTTTGGACACAAAGGTCATCGATCTTGGCCAGCATTCTCCCGAGCAGAGCTTCGGCTGACGAGGTGGCAATGCCTGCCCTTTGCAGTCGAAGAATTTCTTTGTTCTGGCGTCTGACCTGACCACGCATGCGTTCGATCTCGCACCTGACGAATTCGATATCGTGCATGTCGGACGAGCCATCCAAAGGGGAAGCTCTATGAGAACAGAAAGCGAACGGAGAGTCAAAGGTCTCCTGCCGGAATCGATTTTGGTGTGATGATGTCGGAACCACACCCACCCGATCGTCTTCTATCCAGAGGTCCAACTGGAGTTCTGCGTAAATGGCCCCCCGTGCCAATTGGAAAGGTTTTCTTCGGCTCTCGCTCGTCACCTGTCCCGTCGCCCTCTACCCCGCCACGTCCGACAGCGAGAAGATCAGCTTCAATCAGATCAACAAGAGCACCGGTCACCGCATCAAGTATCTCAAGGTCGATGCCGACACCGGCGAAGAGGTCTCGAACGACGAGATCGTCAAGGGCTACAAAGTCGATACCGACACCTACATCGAGGTGTCGAAGGACGAGCTGGAAAACATAGCCCTTGAGTTAACACGAACGATCGAGATCGACGAGTTCGTACCTCGGGAGCAGATCGATCCACGATATCTGATCCGGCCGTATTATCTCCGGCCCGACGGCAAGGTTGGGCATGATGCCTTCGCCGTGATCCGGGAAACGATCCGAAACATGGACAAGGTTGCCGTCGGCCGGGTTGTGCTGACCAGCCGGGAGCACATCATCGGACTAGAGCCGATTGGCAAAGGGCTGATGGGCATGCTGCTACGCTACCCGTATGAGGTACGTGACGAGAGCGAATACTTTGACGACATCGAGGACGTGAAAGTCACCAAGGACATGCTCGATCTCGCCAAGCACATCGTCAATCAGAAGTCCGGCGACTTCGAGCCTCAGAAATTCGAGGACCACTACGAGGAAGCCCTGACTGACCTAATCAAACAGAAACGGGCGGGCAAAACCATTGCCCCGAGGCCACGCCCTAAAGGCGAGAACGTGGTTGATCTAATGGACGCTCTGAAAAAGAGCCTTCACAGCGACCACGTCGCTCCGCAACCCGCTGCCAAGAGCAAACGGCCCCGTAAGGCATCAGCCGGTCAGAAGGAAATGCTGCTGCCCATCGGTGGCAAGCCCGCTGCGAAGGCCGCATCCAAGAAGGCCCACAAGCGTCCCGCCGCCAAGGCCAGGAAGCGGGCTTGAGGGTCTTACGTCACGGTACGATCGGCGGCGATGTTTCGCCGTTCTGGGACGCCAGTTCGCCGGTTGAGGTGTCGATGAGGTGCAATTGAAGGCAGGCCGGGCACTCCACGCTTTGGTATCCGGTCTCCTGAGCCAAGCTTTGGTCATCGTCCAGCCAATGCTGGATGCTCATCCCGGTCACAGGGCATCTGAAAAACACGTCGGCCATCAGCAAATTTGTCTTATCACTTGTTACCGGGCCTTGATCTAGCTCAAAGCGGTTTCAAATTCTTCTTCCGGCTGCCGAAGCGTCGTTCAGCCCATATCGCCAAGCCGATGCCGAATGCGATGGCCGGTACGCCGTAGATAATGGCTGTCCAGAAATCCTGCATTCAACGAGCTCGCCTTGGGCGTTCGTCGGTTGGTCGAACTGATATCGCGCCTTGATCATCAATCAGGACGTTCTCACGATTTCCGCAGGCGGGACACCTCAGTCCGAGGTCTCGATGTGCCCATTCGAAACGGTTCGAGCGACCGAAATTTACTGCCATCGGCCAAGCATGGCATCGCGGGCAAGCCACCAGTACATCGCTGAGTTCGGTTTCGGTCACGGCAGGTCACTCCCACACCGGCCAAGGACAAGACGGATCGAACCAAATCAGTTCCCCGCCGTCGACGCTAAAGCCGAAACCCCAACGGTCCAAGGACGTTTCTCCGCCATCGGAGGATGACGTCATGTTGAGGTTGCGTGGGAACAGCAACAAGCGGTGGAGACCTGAGGACGACCGGCAGTTACTGGAACTGCTGAAAGCTGAAGCATCTTGGGCCCTAATCGCCGCCACTCTCAAGCGCAGGTTCAGCGCCGTACGATACAGAGCATGGAAGTTAAAGCGCTCTAATATCGAACAGAAGAAATAACCACGACCTCACCCTTTCGATGGAGGGCTTCTTCTGAGGCGAGTGGCGTGCAGGTCGCTTGGAGCTGAACCCTCAAAGAAGCTCCGATGGGCTAACCCAATGTGTCCGACTGCAAGCACAGGATGAACTTGGCACGAGTCTCTCCCCGGTAAGCGCGGTAGCAAATCCGTACGGAACGTCCTTCGATCCCTTGGGGTTGTCAGCTCGGCAGCCTCAAAGACGGGCGACGACTACCGCGTGGTGTTGAAGTGGCTATACCGCACCTTTCAGCGACGGCGACTGAACCGGCGCAGGCAGGAGCATCAACGCTCGGTCGATGATACCTCGAGCATGGCTGAACTCGTCCGCATACTTCAGTCACAAGATGACCAGCGGGAAGATCATCGGGACCATTTAGAAAGTCGTGGCGATGCGGAGATAAGATCTAAGCGATGAAGCCGCTGCCGAAATGGCTCCAGGACGTTGTTTCGAGCACGGTGTCGCAGAATATCGTGATAGCGGTACTATCGATCATCTTGGCTGCGGGAATGGTTTTTCTTCTGCGCACCCTTCTCGAATAGGTGGTTCAGTTGCTTCGCTCTAGCTTTTGTCGCGCCCAAAGAAGGCGTGAATATTCTGGCCCAATCTCGTCAGAGCGTTCGCCCGCATGTCCTTGTCAGACCTGCCGGCTAGGAACTCTTCAACCGCTTTTGCCATCTCAGGACTCAGACCAGTCTTCGAGCTAGGCTGAAAAAGCGGGAGTTCATCAAGGCAATCGTCATCATCATCCAGAACAGCGTAACGTGTGGCGTCATGATGGTTGCGGAGCCATACCTGCATCTCTTCGCATCGAGGGGCGTTCGGCATGTCTGGACAGACGTCATCGAACGGGACGTTGTAATACTTCGCAGCCAACAGGCCCACCGGATCAACTCGCCACGTTGAGGATAAAACCACGTGGGCGGCAGTATCTCTGACCAGCTTCTGAAATCGAGCCAGCAAGACAGGATCGATAATATAGGGAAAATTGCGAGGATTAGGAGTTTGGTCGGAGTTCAGCACGCCGTCGATGTCGAGAAATATGACTTTCATGATCAGCCAAAAACCTTGCTTGAGTTTAACACCGGCGGGAATTCGTCAGTAGTACGTCGGCACCGGAGTGTAGTACGCTTATGGCTTTTCGGCTTCCGCCGGTGATAGGGAGCTGTGTGCTCCCGGCCAGCGTGAGTTTTGCATGGTAAACTCTTCCTTTTATCGAGAAAAAGCCGAACAAGCCTTACGCCTTGCCCAATCCAACAATGATCCTGTGTTGATTAAGAGCCTTAAAGACATGGCTAAGGAATATATCGCTAGGGCCGATGTCCTCGACGGTAGGGCAAGGACCCCGAGGAATAAGGCACGGTCCCCTTAAAGGCCTGACGAAATTGGAGCAGCAGGTCCGATTAAAGTCGATGACCGGACACAAAGGGTATAACGTAAGCTTATCTCTGGCAGCTGTTGGGCCCGTTGGGGACTGAGAGTTCGGTAAGACTCCCGCCCCCGGCGAGGGTCTGCATGTTCAGAAAACACTTTACGGACGTTCAGGACGCATGGTGTCTAGCACACGCTATTGTCGACACGGTTCGTGAACCGCTGGTGGTCCTCGACGAGGATCTTCGCCTGATTGCCGCCAACCAATCCTTCTATCTGACGTTCAAAGTCAAAGCCGAGCAAACCGTCTCCAAGCTTCTGTACGAGCTTGGAGACGGTCAGTGGGATATTCCCAAGCTGCGGGTGCTGCTGGAAAAGAATTCTGCCCGAGCAGGGAGTCATGGAAGACTATGAAGTCGAGCATGATTTTCCGGCAGTCGGCAGGCGCACGATGCTATTGAATGCTCGTCGAATCGTCGTCTGAAGCTGGTCCACACTCCACGATCCTGCTTGGCATCGAAGACGTTACTCACAAGCGCACCCTCGAAAACGAGAAAGATGATTTGATCCGCCAGAAGGAGGTGCTGCTCGATGAGCTGGAGCATCGCGTTGTCAACAGCCTGCAGATCATCGCCAGCATTATCATGTTGAAGGCAAGAGCCGTAAAATCAGACGAAACTCGGCGTCACTTGGAAGACGCTCACAACCGGGTTATCTCAGTTGCAGCAGTTCAAAAGCACTTACATGGGTCGGTCACTAGCTCGATTATCGAAATGGAGCCCTATCTTGCAACCCTCTGCACGGCTCTGGGCCAATCGATGATTGGTGAGGATCGACCAATTTCCATCACCTTTATCGGTGCAGGAGGAAGATCCACGAGGCGTGATGCTGAGAGTATCGGACTGATAGTCACCGAACTGGTTATCAATTGCCTCAAGCACGCCTTCAACGAAAAAACGAAGAACGGCGAGATCAAGGTTACCTACGAGGTATCAGGCACCGATTGGCAGCTTGCCGTCTCAGACAACGGGTGCGGGAAACCCGACGCCGTGTTCGCGCAACCGAAAACTGGGCTTGGTACGGGCGTAGTCAAAGCTCTGGCAAAGCAGCTTGACGCTCAAGTGGTAACAGTCAGCGGAGCTTTGGGCACGAAAGTCTCCGTTACCCACGCCACCTTTGCAGCCGCCGCTTGATGCGCGAAGCCTTTTTGTGGGTTCTAGCAGGCCACAATTCGATTTGGAGACGTAAGCGTCAGCGGCTCTCACACCGACCCAATCACTTCAAGCCCTGATTGACCGTTTACCGGAACTGGACGAGGAACTCTCCGCCGATTGCGCCCGAATAAGACTTGCAACTCTGGCCCAGTGAATTCCCCCAGAACCGCTCTGTGGAACAATCAACGCCAAGAAATGTTGCACTGCACGATGAACGTGTGATCTGCATTAATTAGGAGTTTCCAATGAGTAAGCGTAAACCGGCAACAGCGTTAAGGAAGACCCAAAGCCGCAAACCAGCGGCTAGGGCACAACGAGCCAATCAGTCTGTTGTTAGAAGTCCCAAGCCTCGTCGTTTGCGCTCATTTGCGCCCGTCTCGGCTGAAAAGGTTGATAGGGACGCTCCTGTTCTTGAGAAGGCTGTAACAGCTATATCCGTCGCTTCGACTGAGAAGCCTGCGATAGCTTCTCGGGATGACAGCCAACGCTCGATGAAGGCGTTCGATTTATTTTCAGCAACCACAAACGTTGGGGCGTTCAGAAAGCTGCCGGAAATAACACTAGCCAATATGCAACTCGCTTTTGAATTCGCGCAGACGCTTGCTCAAATCAAGTCGCCGTTTGAAATCCCTAGCGTCTTTGCCAAACTCGCAGCACAGCAACTCACCATCTTCCAAAGATTGCTTATTCTCAACCAGAGTTCGCGATGAGCGCCGCCGGGGGTTCATGCACGGCAAGATCCTGACTCAGCATGCTCGCAACGAGCGCCAAGCTGTTGTTGACGAAGACCCAGATCAATTTTCTCAAACGTTTCGGTTTGGTAAAGACGCTCGTGACCATGCAATCAAATCGGCTAGTGCATCAGCTCAGCAAACACCGAAGGCATGAAAAAACCCAAGACATGAAAAACCCGCTCCGAGTTAAGCGGGGTTTCTTCTCAAAAAGGCAGACCTTTGGAGAAGCACGCAGACTGCGGATCCGCAGCTTGTCAACGATCCCGTAAAGACGCCGCAAGAGATCATGCGGCGCTTCCTTAAACCTTTCGATTGTACGATTTTCTGGAGACGCTGCCGATGACAGCAAATGGTGATGCGGCGATTGAGACGAGCATTACTCAAATGATCGCAGGCATCTGGTCAAAACCGCTCATTTTTTTGTAGGTATCCCAAGTAATACCAAATGAGCACGCAAGCATTGCGGTTCTTTGCTCGTGACGATGCCTTCAGCGGAGTGGGGGTTCATTTTATGCTATTGGAAAACCCCGAAGCCGCAGCCCCTTTCCGGCGTGGGTAGACGATCAGCAAAGGCCAGCAGTGGCAGCCGCGGACTTTTCTGCGGCGAGACTTCGATTGATCGTAGCACTTCAAAGCGACAAAGCAGAAATTATCCGGCCCTGCCTTCTAATCGTCCATCACCATCTCAACCAGTTTGGCCATCTTGTCACGGGTGAGATCCCCGGAATTGGAAATGTACGGTTCGAGATCCGGAGCGTACACATAAGGAATGCCTTTCGCCGTTCCACTATCTCCAATCCGCATCACGACGATATTTCCAAATGCTGTGGTGATGCTGGTGGGAGCCCCGTTGCCGATCGAAAATGATACACCAACGGGACGATGGTCATTCAGCTCTATTTGAGATGCAAATGAAAACTGCGCTTCTCCTAGATGCTGTTTTAGCTCTGCAAGAAAAGGAATCACCTCTTTTTCCATAGCACGCTTGCAATGCTCAACATCCGCAGCCCGCTTCTCAGCATTTTCAGCCGCAATATCGGTCTGCTTATCCTTTTCCGCGGCTGCAGCGGCGACTTTGGTACGGAATCTGTGGGCGAGTTCCTCAGCGTTCATTGTATTTCCAGTCTGCGGGAGCGGATGTGAAGTTGCGCTAGCACTGTGGCTTATCAGAGAC
The DNA here is from genome assembly GCA_963764155.1 of uncultured Alphaproteobacteria bacterium. Taxonomy (GTDB): domain Bacteria; phylum Pseudomonadota; class Alphaproteobacteria; order Rhizobiales; family Xanthobacteraceae; genus Bradyrhizobium. Next base: position 35,688 of record CAVXRI010000005.1, on the reverse strand, counting down.
TTGCGCTTCGATAGTCACCAAAATGGACGCTGCGCCGGAGGGCAGAAGACCGGCAACCCGGGGGTTGGTGTTGGCCTCTTCGACGAGACGTCCTCAAACTCATTCGCAACAAATCTACCAGCTGGATGCCTTGGCAATTCGAAAATGCGTCTCTCGCTGCAGCTCTCCCAGTGAAGCTTGTCGGCGGTGTAGCTCCATCACGGACCGGCCAGTCAGCAATTCGCATACCGAAAGGAGTGACACCAGCGTCGCGCTTGCTTTACTGGCGATCAGGAATTTACGGTGCGAGAAGTGCCGCGCCTCGTCCATTCAGGATCATGCTTTTCAAACAGAAACATTAGCGGCCGAGAGTGCTTGTCCCTTGAGGCCCCATCTCCCGATGACGAATAACATTCGATAGTTTGTTCCAAACGCTGCCCACTCTGGCGGGCGGCCTCCAGGATTTACGTGAAGCGTATTCTAAAATCGACGGTCTTTGTCTTAGCCACTGTGTATTTTATAGTGGACGCGATCTTTTTGACACTTGCCACCCCTCTAGCACACTGGATGGCAAGACGAAGAGTGTTTGTCCGCTTTCGGAAGTGGGTCAGCTCGCTGAGGCCTTATTCTTCACTGGCACTCTTTGCCGTGCCACTCATCGTTCTCGAACCGGTGAAGCCGGTGGCAGCGTATTTAATCGGCACGGGCCAAATCGCAATCGGTATAGCGGTGCTGTCCATCGGAGAGATATTGAAGCTGGTCATCATTGAGCGTCTGTTCAAATTATGTCGACGCAAACTGCTGAAGATCCCACTGTTTGCTTGGGGGTACCGGCACTGGCAACAAGGCATGAATTGGCTTGTTTCGTTGAAAGCTTGGAAGGCTGCCCGACGCTGGATCCTGACGGTGAGGCTAAAGCTAAAAAGAGAGACATCGGCTTCTCTTACGCGGCGTTGAGAGCGATCCTGAGAGTGGATCCTCTCGGATTGAACCAGGAAACATGGGCGACAACCGGCCTCATCGCGATCTTAGATCTCATCGAGAATGACGACAAACTCATTCAACAGGGTGGCGAGGAACTCTGGCAGCTATCAGGGCAAAGATAGCGCACCGCCGAGTACTGGCGGAATTTGCCCCTGGCTCTTTCAAAATGCACGCCTCCAAGCATTATTCGGCTTGGAGGCGCTGTTTGATAGTTAGAGGAGTGCAATTGCCTATTTCGAGGAAGCAAGACAGCATTCAGCAGCAGACCAGTTTTGCCTTCTGATGCTCCAAGCCTTTTCGCTGGCTTTTGTTGGAGTTCTGGGCGCATCTTGCGATCGCGGTCCTTAGCTGCGGGATCATGTGTTAGGAGGCTAGTCGAGCAGTTTGGACCACAATTACGACTCGGTCAGATGCGAGCGTAAAAGGGCCTTACCGATCCTCCAGCGGAACCGAATTTATGATCAGAGTAATGCCGATTGCTATCGTGCTCCTTGTTGGAAGCATGGGTATTCTGGAAGCCAAGGCAGAGTGCGAAATCGCCGATGCCAAACTGGAAGAAGCTATTGCGCAAAATCCCCGGCTGAGAGGTCCGGCCAATAGCCAATCTGTGCGGGACCTCCGCACCCTGCGGGATGCAGCGTTTACACTCCGATCCTATGGACGGCATGAAGATTGCGAGCGTCTGCTTGCTAACATCCGCGAGTTGATCGCCGGTCCGCCTATGGGCTCTTTGGGAGACAACGACGAGGAAGAGGCTGATAAACAAAACGCCGCTCGCGAGCCGAAAATCAAGCGGGGAGCCGCAGTGGGCAGTCGTAGCAAGAAGGACGCGAAACCTCTTATAGCCATAAGCGATCTTGCGCCAGGGTTGAGGACTGACGAGATGATCGGAGCGGAAGTCCGCAGTTCAGATGATAGGATTGTGGGCGAGGTCAGGAACATTGTTTTCGGCACGAAAGACGGCCGGGATTATGCGATCGTCGCCTCTGGCGGATTTTTCACCGCCGGAAAGGACAGCATCGTCGTGCCAATTCGATCTTTGAAGGTGACACAGGACCGATCGAGCTTTTTTCTTCCAATATCTAAGGAAACAATGACATCTGTGCCGCTGATGCCTGATCAGGACTACGCATGGCTGTCGGACCAGAAGTGGCGTGCTCGTAACGACGCACTTTTCCAAAGGCGATGAGCAACTGCGGCGAACCCGCCTCAAGTTCGTGCTTCCGTTGAAGGCATGTGAACGTCAAGGCTTACGTTCAACCAGGGTGGTCTAATTTCATCGAAGCGGTAGGCGCTTCGACAGGTTCCCGGCCAATACGTTCATATTCCGCGATCACTTGTGCACCAATTAGTAATACTAGTGCGCCGATCTCGACGCTCAACAGCACAGCGATCGAAGTCGTGAGAGAGCCGTAAACGAGTTGGATTTGTGACATCGTAGCGTAGTACCACGCTAAAATGTGCCGCGTCATTTCCCAAAGCAGGGTAGCGGTCGTCCCACCAATTAACGCCAGGCGCAGAGACAATCGCCCTACTGGCATCGCGAAATAGATCGCGGTGAGCAGCAACATCTCTCCGGTAACGCCGGTGATGTAAAGGAGGAAGATTGAGATTTGGTCCAGTGAATGCGGCTGACCTAAAATCATAATGCTTCGGGTGCCGACAAATTGAAGCAATCCTGAGAGTACGGTTACAATTAGGAGGCCCACACCGACGAACAGAATGAAGACGTACGGCATAAGGGCGGAAACCAGAAAATGTCGCCTTTGAATTTTCACTCGGTGATAGAAGATCACCGACATGGCATTCTGAAGAATGGTGAACGCCAGGGCGCTGAAAAAAAGCATGGTGATGAACAGAATGCCCCCGACCACCTGTTTGTGCGCGAGGAAAGTTCGAATCTCCTCCACCAGTGCCGTCGATTGTCCAGGAACCACGAACTCAAGGTATTCGCTCAGTGTCCTAAGAAGTCGGTCTTCAGGAATGATATGGGAGAGCGCCATTAGAATGAGAATGAGCAAGGGGACCAATGATAGCAGCGTGTAATACGCCACGGCTCCAGCAAGGAGGACGCCTTGGTTGGCACGAAACTGCTTTATCACAGCCAGGGCGAAGGCACCGGGTCGCTTAAATACCTTCGTTGCTATTGGACCTGCAGTCCACATTGTTCGTACCATGCAGGTTTCGAGGAGGTCGGCATCTGAACTGATGCACTAAGTCCGCTGTCATCCAGCTGCATACGCGAATGGGCCGCCGTTGAAGACGGCCCATGCTGGTCACTCAACGATCTCGACGATGCGGCGTGTTCGGGGATCGACTAGAACTGTACGACCGTTCACCACAGTGTATCGGTGCTCGCGCACACCGTACTCCGGCGGCACATCGTAATAGGTAACGCCTTCAGCAGGTAGAACCGCCCCGACCCTCACATCTTCACGATACTGGTAGGATGGGCGCCTTTGTTCGACGACATAGGAGCGGAAACGGGGACGCTCGTCTATCCCAAGGACCCCGTTTACACCCCCAACCACGCCGCCAACCACGCCGCCAACCACGGCCCCAAGCGGGCCAGCCGCTCGTTCACCGTCCCTTGCTCCCCGCTCAACTCCGCCGGGAACTCCTTGGGCTTGGCTTACAACTGGAAGAAGAAACACCGCAGCCATAACAGCAGCAGCGCCGACAAAACGGCGGATCATGATGACTCCTTGTTGGGGGATTAGGTGAGAAGACAAGCATTCGGCGGACAATATGTTCCCCAGGGTTCGATTTCGTCTTCAAATATAAGTTGCATCGTCGGAACCGTAGCTAACAGCGGTTGTTGATGCTAGTGCGTCCACCTTGGAGCCCCTATGATAACCCACTCCGATCACGCCAAACATGTCCCCCCTCAGCCAGCGTCATTGTGGCGCGGCTGCAAGGAAATGGCGTGAAAGGTTGTCGTTGGTGTTAGATCCGCAGTCCATTCAGTTGCCAGCAGCAGCATCGTTTGCTCTGATGGATCAACTGGCTGCAAAGGAGAGGCAGGATGGCAAATCAAATTTCGCTGGGCAACACATATGAAAAATTTTTCGAACGCATCTTTCTCACCGGACATCATAGAATTGATGACGACAGCAATGAGGAGTGCAATTGCAACGCTTCCGCACCCCCTGAGTTCGGTGCATGTACAAGCGGTCGCTGAAACAATTCTGCGCACGGCCAAGGAGGGTGAAAGAGATCCTAAGGTTCTCGAACGCATGGCACTCTTGGAGCTACAACTGTCGTCTTCGTAACAGGTGCGCCCCGGTGGGGTGGGTAGGTATGACTTCATGGCTAATTACGCGACCAAACGGCTCCTCGTACTAATCGTTGAGGACGAATGTTTGATTCGCACTTACGCAGCGGAAACGATCAGGGATGCCGGTTTTGAAGTGATCGAGGCCAGTAATGCCGACGAGGCGATTGTACTGCTCGAAAGCCGCAAGGACATTCGGGTCGTGTTTACGGATGTTCAAATGGCTGGATCTATGGATGGACTGAAGTTGGCTCACGCGGTGAGAGACCGCTGGCCCCCGGTTCAGATCATTGCGACGTCCGGCCACTACGCCTTTCAGAACGGCGACTTGCCAACAGGTACCATCTTTTTGCCCAAGCCATATAGCCCTCACAACATTGCCAGTGCGCTCCATACGCTCACGGCTTCTCATTACATGCGGTGATATTACGTCCAGCCCTCGGGTAATTTGTCGGAACGTTACTTTTTGACGAGGGCTGACCAGGCGTTGCGCAATACTTCCTTCAGAGAGCGCCGGGACGCTCTCCCCGATGCAACCCACGAGGCGCATCATGCCGCTAGATTACTTTCCGAGAGGCACATCCATCAAGCGCCCACGCTGTTCGGGCTGCAGATCACGCATGATGCTTACGCACACAAGCTCTGGACCCGTGGGTTTTGAGCACCGCTGGTTCGAATGCCGAGCATGCAAGTCCGTCACTAGAGTCGTCGCAAGCGATCCGATGAACTCCAATTCTGAAGGTTGGGTTGCCGGAGAAACTCCGGGCTCCGAACTGAGGGTGAAATCCTCCACAGACAGACCGCCCGGGATGCTGCGGTCGACGAGCCGGATACTGAGAAAAGAAAGCGAACTACAACTCCACTGGGCAGAGCTGCAAGAACTAGAAGAAAACGTTACCGAACTGACAGTCACGGCCCTCCAGCTTGCACCCGGAGCAGAAAGGCGCGACAGCCTGGTCGTGATTGGCAGCTTTCGTGCACAAATAGCGGCCATGAAACGGGCCGAGTTGGTCCGAGCGAGCAAAATGCACAGGCTGAAGACAGCATGACATGCCGGGGCGATCTAGACATCTTGTTGTCTTCGCCTGCACTGGAGCATCCGAATTCTTGGTAGGGCGCCCTCATTGGGGGCGCAAACGGACAGGGGAAGATATCACTCCCCAACTGGCAAGGTGGTAGATAACATCTCACGGCATGTCTGAGAGGGCCTAATGCAGCGGTTCATTACTGTTCTGAGCGGCGCTGCTATGGGTTTGACGACTAGTCTGCGGGCTCAACGGATCGATCAAAAGCAGCGGGTTGGCCCAGACTGGACGCTGAAATCAAAGGAGCATGTGCCTCGATTTGCGGCTAAGCTCGCCGGATGACTTCGCCGGCAACACTTGACGAACAAGAACCGCCTTCCTTTTTCGTGGCGGTCGGCGCATCCGGTGGCGAAGGTTTGGAGGATATCAAAGCTCTGCTGGCCGCCCTACCGGCTGACCTGCGGGCCGTGTGTGACGAAACCTAAAGATCAGTATCGTCGATAGTATCGATGTGCATAGGGCCGACGAACCACGACAACACCGCGATGATAGTAGGGGCGGTGATAGTATGGCCGATAGACTGGGCGGGTCCGGATGCAGCCACGAGGGCCGCAAGCCACAGCAACCCTCTCAACGTTCGCCATGCTTGGTTGTCCCATGGGAGCAAGCGGCATTGCCGACGCTGTTCCTGTTGAAAGTGCTGCACCAGCAAGAGCGACGAGTGCAACAAGAGCAGATTTGAATTTCATATCGAACATTCTCCAGCGATGCCCCGCTGCCACCCTAGAGGTTCCTCTCTGAACCCAGCATGAAGGGAGCTGGAGCGGCACATGATGGTCGGTGACAGCTATGGCGCCGAGGGACCGCTCGATAGCACGCACCTAAGGTTCTGCAACATCGGGTGCGAGATTGGAGTTGTGGGTAGTGAAAATCAGCTGCCGGGCCTCAGGTTGTTACGTCACGGGCGCGATGGGCGGTGATGTCTCGCCGGTGCCGTTCTCTGGCACCAGTTCGCCCGTTGACCTGTCGATGAGATGCTGTTCAAGGCAGGCGGGACACTCGATGCTTTCGTAACCGGTCCCAACAGCCGAGGGTTCTTCATCCTCCAGCATGTGCTGGATGGTCATGCCAGTTGTAGGGCATCGGAAGGACACGTCCATTGGCGAACCATCGTTGCCGATGTGTTCCCGAGCTTTGATCTAGCTCAATGCCAGCCGACAGATGGAGAACACTCTTGGGTTTAGGCGGGGTCACTTCCCCGCTCCAACCCAACTTCCCGTCCGATTGGCCAGCTTTCGGACGGGCTTCTTCGGCCTTCTCGCCGCATCCCGTTCGGAAGCCGTCAGGTACGCGATGTGGGAAACAGTCGACCAGTAAACCTATCGAGCCGCGTCTCGGTCCCGCCCCCGGAATTTAAATGGCCAACCAATTCACCGGACAGGCGATAGATGCTATTGCCCTTCACTTCGTATACCTTCTCGCCCCTGAGATCGAGAATTGCCCGACGATCCAGAAACCCGACCTGGACGCCGTCGCTGTTGAGTAGGTTGCCTCTCACGATTGCCTCCTGTCGCCAGACCACCCTGTCTGGAACGCTGCGCTCATTAAAGAGCAATAGCGAGAGAAATCGAAAGGAGAGGATGCTCCCTACAAAACGGGCCGCGAATGCTAAGCCGAGGCCGTGCGTTGCGCTACTGGTCCTTAATGAACCGTAGTAGATCAAGCCCCGGTTTCAGGGTGGTGTCCTTCAGGTTGGTGGTGCTGATAGCGGCGATCACACCCGGACCCGTGTCGGCCGTCTTGGTAGCGCTCGCCTGACGGTCGTTGCCTTCAAGGAGAAATAACATGGATCGACGAAGTATCTCTGCGACGATCGCATTGGGACTTGCCTGGCTTGGCATCACTGCCGGAACTACGGCAGGTGCCGCTGAAATTAAGCTCCTATGCGCCGTGGCTTTGCATCCGGCGATTGACGCACTGATACCGGATTTTGAAAAGTCCTCGGGACACAAAGTAACGGTTTCCTTCGGCAATGCGGGCGCTATCGCGGACCGTTTTCAAAAAGGTGAGGCCGCCGATCTTGTAATAAACGCTGCGCCACTGATGGACCAACTTCGAGCGCAAGGCAAAGTCGTGGCGAGCGACGTCATCATCATCGCGAAGGTCGGTGTTAGTGCCTTTGTGCGCAAGGGTGCCGCCAAGCCCGACATCAGTTCGGTCGACGCCTTCAAGCGGTCGATGTTGGCCGCAAGATCGATTACTTATCCTGATCCAGCCGGTGGAGGTGCCAGTGGCATCTACTTGGCCAGCTTGCTCGAACGATTGGGCATCGCGGGGGAAATGAAACCTAAGACTAAGCTATCTCCATCTGGGAAAGTGCTTTACGCAAGCGTTGCCAGCGGCGACGTTGAGATCGGATTCAATCAAATCAGCGAAGTGTTGGCTCAACCAACCGTCGAGCTCGTCGGTCCGCTGCCGCCGGCGATCCAGAATTATACTCAGTTCGCCCCTGGCATTGTTGCCGGGAGCGGTCAGACTGACGCCGGAAGAGCGCTGGTCACGTTTCTTTCCTCACCTGCCGCCCAGACCGTTCTAAAAGCAAAGGGTTTCGAATAAAATGCGTATGGGGTGTCACAAGGCTCCTCCCCCGGCAGTTATTCCATGAGCCTCGTTCTGCAATTCGTCCACACGGCCTGTTAGGTCCGGCCCGACATGACCAGAACCAGTTTGTGTCGGCCCGCAGATGCTAGCTGACGGCATTTACAGCGTGCACTTCGAAACCCCTGCCGGACAAGGGGAGGGCATCGTGGTGGTCACGGGCGACAAGCTCCGTGGCGGAGACGCTTCATTCGTTTATTTTGGACAGCTGGAGCAGACAACTAACGGCTTCAGCATTCAAATTGAAACGAAGCGTCACTCTCAGGCTAGGGCCTCGGTATTAACATGGAGTTGGTCCATATCAATCTGATTGGAAAGTTGGACGGCCTAAATGCCGTATGCACGGGGACTGCGGAAGAGGTACCGGGGCTAATTTTCAAAGCCGTGTTGAAATTCATCCATGAATGACCCCGTCCGATACTCTCAGCATCTCGCCTAGTGGTAATCAGCAGCCACTGAACCGCTTGTCGCGGCCTTCATGATGTTCTTTCAAGTACGCCAGACCGTACATGGTCAGCTGGTGAGCATCGAACTGGCGAGCAATGTTTAGCTTTCCGATGTAAGCAGCGATTTTGTCTCTTGATGCCTCTACCCGGTCCGCATCTATTTTTCGCATTAGCTGATAGTTCAGCAAAATCCGATTCACCACGTCGTCCGTCACGACAGCTCGCTTTCTTGTCTCATTAGGCTCGTCGTTGTCTCCTAGAGAGCCCATCGGTGGCCCGGCGATCAATTCGCGGATGTTGGCCAGCATACGCTCGCAATCCTCATGACGTCCGTAGGATCCAGCAGCAGCGCCGACAAAACGGCGGATCATGATGACTCCTTGTTGGGGATTTAGCCGAGGAGACAAGCAGTTGGCGGAGAAAAGGTTCCCCAGTGTTGGGGTCTCGCCCTCCCGGTTGCCAATCCCGCCCAGCGGACCGATGTGCTAACGAACCTTCGGCGAAGGTTCACGCAGTCTTCGTATCTTCCGTGCGGCTGCGAAGAAATTTCAGGCCCGCGACGGTCAATGCTAGCTCTTCGGTTTGCAATTGAGCATCCAAGAAGACTGTCAGTTGCGCCCGAAGTGATGCTTCCTCGGTAAGTGTAAGGTTATTCATCATCCCGTACGTCTGCATGGTTCGGTCGATGACGGTCTGCCTCATCACCATTGAATCACCATCGCAGCGGCAACGAGAAGCCCCAAGAAGACGGGCAGCAATATGGGAGGTACGAGCCACTCCCTCAGGCTGAATTGACGAGATTGCGACACGATCACCGCCTGTTTGGGTTGAGGCGGGAGTGTAAAACTCTCAGTCACCGATAACAGCCTAGGACGGGCGGTGATATTCGTTGTTAAGCGCCTGCGTTGATAATAGCCAGCTAATAAGCAGAATACGCTGGCCGACACCTGCCGGATCTTCAGAGACGGAATTTGCTTTCTTGTAAGCCCTCGTCTCTCGGCACCCGCAAAGAGGCTTGGGCGAGCAGCTAAACCTGCCTTCTCGGCGGGCCTTTTTGTGTCTCGGAAACACAAACTACAGCTGAAATACGCAAGCCGAGCAGCCGCCAGCCTTACTATCCGCCCGGGATTGTTGCTGCAGCACGCAGCGCCAAAGAACGTTGAACTTTTGCTGTTCACAGGCCACCCACCTTATCGAAGCCACTCAGAACACCACTGCCGCTTTTCTCGATTGCCGGTCAACGGGTTGCTTAAGTCTAGCCAGGCAGCAGCTGTTCTGTGCGGCATTTCCTTCACGGCTGCTGCGGAGAGCGGGAAGCGTGCCCTCGTTATTCAAATATAAGTTGTCTTCGAGGGAACCTATTGCCGCAGCTGACGTTGTGAAATGATCCCCGATCGTGCGGGATCGCCTTACGGCCACAGTCAGCAGCCCCAAATGATCAGATCTTTTGTCGCCCTGGCAATACTTGCCAGTCTGGGAACGGCGGTCGTTGCGCTACCAGCTTTTGCTCCTCAGGCGAAAGCGAGCGAAGCGGTCGTGTTGCCGAAGGGAGACCGGCTCGAAATCCGACCAGTTGCAAGAAATTGCTCGCAGCAGGTTTGGCCAAACTTCGGGACGTCTTGCCTACGCAGGGCCGGCTCCGGGGCGACGGTTCAGGAAGTTCGTCTGGTAAATGCGCGAAGCTGATCTTCGGCTCACCTTTGGAGGCTCGAATGACCGTTGCTCGGGATGACTATCAAATGGATCGCGCTTCTAGCGCCGCAATCCGCGAAGAAATGGGTGATCGGCTCCGCCAGATCCTGGCGCAGACGACCCGGCGATTGCCACAACACATGATCAATCTGGTCAAACGACTGACAACAGAAAAGCCTATTAGGCTGCCACTGGCTCCAAAACCGCAGGTAACGCCATGAACATGTCGGGTGAAAGCCTGCTGGTTATTTTATTCGTGGGTATCATTGCAGGCTGGTTGGCAGGCCAAGTCGTGCGTGGAACCGGTTTTGGGATCGTCGGTGACCTCATTGTCGGTATCTTGGGTGCTTTTATCGGAAGCTGGTTGTTGCCTCGTCTAGGCATTCATCTCGGTGCCGGAGTGATTAGTGCCATCGTCAACGCCACCATTGGGGCGATACTGCTGCTCCTCGTGGTGCGACTCATTCGCGGTGGCGGCGGGTGGGGAAACAGGTGGCGCGGCGGCTGGGGCCGACGTTTCTAACGTGAAAGCGCTCAGATGATCCTCTGCTGCTGTCTCTGCGCTACGGTGGCGGGCGCACTTCTGGGTGGGTGCGTGATTTTTCTTTTCTATGTTACTGCCGAAGCAAGGGGCGAGACCCTGTATTCGAGCACTACACATAGGTCTCAAAGTGTACGGTTCTCCGATCAGTGATAGAGGATCGGCTGCGCCTCACCGATCGGATGAACTGCGATCGAACTGTTGGTCTAATCTGCGCCCAAAATACGACGAAAACGTCCGAGTCAGGTCGCCGCATCCTGCGTCGACGCCGTCTGAATTTCTAGCGCAAAGCTGGACTCCGCTCGACCACCTCACCTGCTTGCCCTAAAAAGCACCCTTGATTACGCACTGCTAGTGGTTTGATGTCCACGATTCCGGACAGCATGAGAGAGGTCCTTAGGTGGATAAAGCCGCGCACTCGCAACTGTCCAAAGCCGCCACGGGAATTGATGGCCTCGACGCCATCACCGAAGGCGGGCTTCCAGCCGGCCGCCCCACGCTGCTTTGCGGCGCGGCGGGATGCGGCAAAACCCTGTTTGGTGTGACGTTCTTGGTAGAGGGCACCCTCAGATTCAACGAACCCGGCGTCCTCATGACCTTCGAGGAACGTCCTCAAGACATTTCCGACAACGTGAAGTCTCTCGGATACGATCTAAGCGGTCTCGTTGCTTCGAAGAAATTGATCATCGATCATGTGAAGATCGAACGCGGGGATCATGAACAAAGCGGGGAATACGACCTTGAAGGATTGTTTGTCCGGCTTGGACATGCCATCGACAAGATCGGCGCCAAACGGGTTGTGCTCGATACGATCGAAAACCTGTTCGCGGGACTGTCTGACACCACAATCTTGCGAAGCGAGCTGCGTCGGCTGTTTACCTGGCTCAAAGAGAAGAACGTCACCGCAATCATCACCGGTGAACGCGGCGAAGGTCAGTTGAGCCGTCACGGCCTGGAAGAATACGTTTCCGACTGTGTCATTCTGCTGGATAACCGAGTCCAGAACCAAATTACGACCAGGCTTTTGCGTGTCGTGAAATATCGCGGTTCGAACTCATGGAACCAACGAATATCCCTTCCTGATCGACCACAAAGGCATCAGCGTTCTTCCCATTACGTCCGCTGGTCTTCGTCATCAAACATCCAGCGAGCCTGTCCCAACCGGTATCCCCGGGCTGGACAGCATGCTCGGTGCAGGGGGCTACTACAAAGGCTCGAGCATACTGATTTCGGGCGCTTCGGGATCGGGAAAGACAATTTTCGGATCACATTATGCAAACGCGACTTGCCAACGAGGTGAGCGTTGCCTCTATTTTGCATTCGAGGAATCCCCCGGCCAGATTGTGCGGAACGTTCTTTCAGTCGGCATTGATCTGCAGAAACACTTGGATTCAGGACTGTTGCGCTTCGAGGCCGCCCGACCGACGCTCTACGGCTTTGAAATGCACTTGGCGAGGATGAACCGGGATCTCGACGAATTCAGACCGTCAACGACGATAATCGATCCCATATCTGCCTTCCGTGGCTCAGAGTCCGAGGTTCATAGCTGCCTGTTGCGAATGGTCGATATCTTGAAGACCAAGGGCATTACGGCTGTCATGACCAGGTTGACGTCCGAGGAGGAGCACATCGGCGGCGGTGACCAAGGTATTCCATCCCTGATTGACACCTGGGTGTCGCTTGGTGCTCTCGAGGCCGACGGCGAACGCAACCGCGGCCTGTATGTCTTGAAATCGCGAGGCATGAACCACTCAAACCAGATCCGTGAATATCAAATTACGAAGAACGGCATCCAGTTACTTGACGTGTATCGCTCAGTTGGGGGGGTGTTGGTCGGATCTGCAAGACGGCATGCGCAAGCGACGCAGCGAAAGAAGCGCGAAGGAAACGCCTCAAAAGGCTCGATAAACGGGAAGCAGAAACTCGGTTCAAAAGCGCAGGGTGGAACAAGGCCGCAGGGAAAGTCACGATGATCGACAGTGCTGGTTCGTCAATATCCGCAGCCGCAAAGAGCGATTACGTTTTGCGCCTTTATGTCACCGGCCAGACGCCCCGGTCGCTCGCCGCTATCGAAAACATGCGGCGAATATGCGCTGAACATTTGGCTGAGCATTACACCTTGGAGGTCATCGACATCTATCAACATCCCGAAGCTTGCGAGGAGCAACAAATCATCGCGGCGCCGACCTTGATTAAGGTGCTTCCGCATCCCTTGCGACGCATCATTGGCGATCTCTCCAACACTGAAAAGGTCCTTGTTGGACTCGACCTCAGAAACCGGTCGGATACGCCGGCAACAAAGCGTGACTGAGTGTCCGGGAATGGGTCAGTCGGATTTACGGCAGATGGATTATCCGGCCGAGCTCGAGGATTTGCGCATTCGGCTCAGGGAGGCCGAAGATGCACTCGAAGTGATTCGAGGGGGTGGCGTCGATGCGGTGATCGTCGGAGGGCCCCTTGGAAAACAGATTTACACCGTCACGAATGCCGATCGGCCTTATCGGCTTCTTATCGAACAGATGAGGGAGGGTGCGGTCACATTATCAAAGGAAGGGCTGGTCCTCTATTGCAATGAAGCTTTCGCGTCATTGTTGGAAAGAAGCCCAGGACAGATAAGTGGAAAGCTGTTCAATGAATTCCTGAGCCAAACCGACATTCAGGTGTTCGAACTCGATTCTCAAGAGCCCCGATGGCGGCAGAGCAATCGTCACGATGGTAGCGGCCGGAGAGATTGAGGTGCCCGCAAATCTGTCGCTATCCCCTCTCCCGGATGCTTCCGATGCCCGAATTGTCTGCGGAGTGGTCACGGATCTGCGTCCGTTGCAGCAGAGCACTCGACAGCTGGCCGAGGCTGGAGCCCGTCTTGCGGATCAGGTTGCTGAGCGTGAACGGACCGAAGCGCTGCTGCATCAGGCCCAAAAAATGGAAGTCGTTGGGCAGCTGACGGGTGGCCTCGCTCACGACTTTAACAACCTTCTAATGATCATTAGCGGCAATTTGGATTTGATACGGCGCCGCGTCACCGACGAGCAGATGGTCACCAGACTCGACCAAGTTCTGCTCGCAGTGCGGAGAGGGGCGAAGCTGACACAACAGCTTCTGGCCTTCTCACGCATTCAAAGCCTCTCGCCCGAGGCGATCTGCATCAATGATCTTCTGCCTGAAATTGAGATGCTGGTTCGTCGTGCGGTCGGATCGGAGATCGAGGTTCACTTCGATCTGATCGAAGGCCTGTGGTCGTGCCGTGTGGATCCCAACCAATTGGAATCGGCAATTCTCAATCTTGCGATCAATGCCCGCGATGCTATGCGCAATGGCGGCAGCGTGAAGATTACGACCGCAAATCTGACGCTGGATCACGCTGCCGCCGCAGAGCTCGGCGATATCACCCCGGGCAAGTATGTCGCAATCACACTAAGCGACAGCGGGAGCGGCATGCCGCAGGCGGTCCTTTCGCGTGTTTTTGAACCCTTTTTTACTACCAAAGAGGTCGGCAAAGGGTCGGGCCTGGGACTAAGCCAGGTCTATGGTTTCGCCCGCCAGTCAGGCGGACACATTACGATCGAAAGCAAAGTTGATAGCGGCACGTCTGTATGTTTGTACTTGCCCTGGACGGAGCCGGGTCGCGCCGAGACCAAGGCTGCGGAGCCGGTCGAGCCACTCCCCTCCGGAGATGCCAAAGTTCTAATCGTCGAAGACGATAGCGAGCTTAGAGAACTTCACTCGCAACTTATTGAGGAACTCGGCTACGCCGTTTATTCGGCGGCAACCGGCGCCGCTGCTATAACTGCCCTTGAACATCATCCAGAAATTACCGTCCTGTTTACGGACATTCTTATGCCTGGCGGGATGAATGGTTACGAACTTGCCACCGAAGTTCGCCGTCGGCGGCCTGACGTGGCCATCCTGACGACCTCTGGATTCCCCGGACACTTCCTGCCGGACTCGGTCGCTCGTCGTGAAGATTTTCACATCATACGAAAGCCATTCACCCAAATTGAGCTCGCAGCGGCTCTTCTCAAGGTTCGCGTTCTCGCTCTGTCGGTGACTGAAACGGCATAGATGCCGCTTGGCGTTCTTCGGCAGCTTCTTAAAATTTGAATAATAATCACGTCGCCACGGAATAAATTCACGCATTACCTTGTCATCGATGAACTCGACCGGCATTGCACCGACGTATTCACGCCAGAACTTCGAAACACGGATGATCTGCCTCAGCATTCCAGCTGAAGTTCTGCCATGGCGATGATCCCGCTCACGGTACCGAATGTAGTCATCGACGACAGCAGCAAACAATTTTGATTTCGGCGGCAGTCCCTGCTCGGTTCTCTGTTCTATTTGGAACAGCAGTCGACGGCCAAGACGAACAGCCGTCTGCTCATCCGAGGTCTTGAGCGAACGCCAAAGATATTTTTTCACCGGTGAAATTCGAAACCGTGCGTAATACACACCAGCTCGTTTGAAGATTGTCAGCTTGCCATCCTCAAGATAGCGAGCGCCATCCATTCATGGTGCCCCTGAAGTTTAGCAAGCACGACCGGGTTGGAAGCTTTTCAAATTAGCTGCGAATTGTCTATTTTGTCTAACGCTCAGAACACAGCTAAGCTATTGAAATTGTTGACTAAGCTAGCTTCCCGTGGCAGTGCTTGTACTTGTCGGATTGTTTTTTTCGGTAAGTAGAACAGCGGCTTACACAACCGTAAATTGAGCGTCAACTTTTTGTCTAGGACTCCTTCAAATTCTCTTTGCGAGAACAACGATTTTCGTTCTCTGTTGCCTTCCCAGCGCTGCGAAGCTCCCCAGTACGTTGCGTATTGCCCATGCAGTTCGCAGCGTCCAAAAATTTCAGCGCATCCGGGAGCGCTGTACTCCAGCTTTGAAAATTTCGGCGTCGGGATCAACCTGGAATATTTCACCCGGAAAATTTGCGAGGAGAAATTGCATGGTGCGTATGGTCGTAGTGATCGCATGGTCGTTGGTCGTTCTGATCGGCAGCGCAGCCGCACAGCAAAAGCAGATCACCGATGACCAGTATGCCGACCTGCAGAAGAATGTTTGCCGATGCCTGTAATCGTAAGGATGCTGATGCGATGGCTGCAGCGTTTGCCGAAGATGGCATTCGAGTGACACCGAGCGGCATGTTCCTGATGGCGCATGAGAGCCTTCGGACCACTGCGTGGTGGCACCGGCTTTGCAGATGTAGGGCTGCGGCCGTTATGATGCATCCGCAATAAAAATCGCTAAAATCGAAATGGGCTCGAGGCAGCGCTCTGCAAGGGTCACGCATGTATCCCCTTTGATAAGGGGGGCGACTAATAGATTTATTAGCAGGAGAGCTTATCGCTGGGGTGTCCCCGCTGCAGAGCGCTGGGCGGTGTGACCTGAGGAGCGAAGGATCAAGTCGCGCTTCTTCATCGCGAAAGGACTTAGCCGTCGCCGGCGCCGGTTATGGAAGGATGAGCTTGGCTGATGAAGAATGTACATGAAGCGCTACAATCAATTTGCGCGAACTGAACGCTTTCTTTTTATCGCCAACTTCGGCCGGAACCGAAGCTGCATTCTGGTCCAAGCCGGTTAGCTGTCCGGTCTGTGTTTGTTAGGCGGTAGCCTTCGAGCTTCTTTGAGGAGCACTCGGTTAGCTTTGAGTTCGGCACGCTTTCGCAAATCATCCTTGACCTTCTCGATCAAGGTTTTCGGTTTACTTGCTTGTTTGAGAGCTGAGCCTGCCAACTAATGTCTTGCTTCCCAAGGAATTGATCTCGATACAAATCGCACAAAGCCCGAAAGCTCAGGGGCGGTTTACATTAGCCATAGATCCGAAGAAGTTTTCTATTCCTGCAGAAAATTTTTCCCAGCCGCACGATACTGATGCATCGTCGCAAGGGACAGGCAATCGAACGACTGAGTTGCGAGGTTTGGGGATAGGAACAGTAGTCGGAGTGAGCACTCTCGGTGCCCCGGGGGGAGGCTTCGAACCGGCGCCACGATCATCTTTTGACTGCTCCATTGGCTTTTCTGCAAGAGCTAATGCAATTGCGTCCCGCCGCTGTGTGTCCAGATCTGATTGCTCCGTTCTGCTCTGCTTTTCTGCAAGTGCTGCTGTAACTGCGTCCCGCCGCTGTGCGCCCAGATATAACGTGTATTGCCGGTCGAAGTATTTCAGCTCATCCGGTGTCGGGTTAGGGCCGGCAATGTCGAAATGCCGGTTCTGGAGAAAGTCATAGTAGGTGTACCCGCCGCCCATCTTGCGCCGCCCAACAAATTGCTGGTCGCACTGATTTACCAAGGCGCTTCGACTATCTACAGAAGATGCGGCCCGCTCTGCTCGCTGAGAGCATTCCTCGAAATCTTTAGCGTTCTGATGTGGCCATTGCTGAGTGCTTAGCCACGTTCCTAGGCCAAGCACGCAGATGGACGCCATCGCGAGCAAGCTCAGTCGTGGTTTGCTGGTCACGATCCTCTCCAAGCATACAGGGAGAGCGCATCTTATTTAAGTGACCATAATGTCACCATTGAAGCTTAAAGCACGCTAAAAGTGAGCTCATCGAGCCCGCTTTGCCGCCCCTAATAGGAATGGGTCGCCGAGCGTAATGGAGCATCCCACGACCCTTACAGTATTTCAGTTCGTTGAGATCGGCGCTTATTTTATTCCCGGCTCACCGCGCCATCGCACGACTCCAGCCCTTACTTAGTTGCCGTGGGCGCGGTGTAGCCAGATTTAACGCTTTTTGCCTTGTCCATTGACGCCTTAAACTCGTCCGCACTCATTAGTGGCACGGAAGCGTTCTTAGTAAAGTTGCCGGTAGCTCTGGTGGTAAGGGCGATCGCCTGAGTAGCTATCTCGTCCGGGAGTTGGACAATAATCATTCCGTCCCATTCCATATTCCCCGGGAACCAATAGCTCGCCTCGACCTTGCCGCCGAACCCCTCGAACAGCTTCGCTACCGCAGCTGAGCGATCTTGCGGATTCTCCGTCATCGCCTTGACGGCCGAATCCGAGTATTTGAAGAACTGAGCGTATCGATGCATGGTGTTGGACTGTGCCATTGCCGGTATGGTAAATCCCACTGCAAGCGCTGACGCAACGATGAGTGTGTTTATTTTCATGTTTCCCTCCCTCGGGTAAACGTCCTTCCCATTCGCCATTTTGATGGAGTGTTCTTAGTCCGAATTTCGTCGGATGAAGCCCGAACTAAGTATGGCAGACTAGACCTATTTTGATTTAGTAGAAAACCGACCAATCGCACATTGACGTGTTCGAATGCTGGCGTTTCGAGTTAACGTCGTAGCGCTAAACGTGGAGTGCAACGTCTGGTTTATCCGACCAACGTGCGGAGGCTTCGCACGACGAGGTACACGACGGGCACCGGAGTGGCTGATATGAGCAAGGATCAGAGGCCAATCCTGTTCGATATCCGGGCGACGCTGCACAAGTGGCCCAGTCTAGAGGCGGCCGCGGGCACGGAATTGTTCGCCTGTTCGTCGTTCATCTTTTTTAATCCATCGCTAACCGATTTTCATAACTGAAGCTCCATACTGCCTCTGTATTCGTTTTCTGTTGGGGGAAGCAGATGACGACGGGGCACTCGATGCCGAACTGTACCGACCAGGGTGCGGCTCTGGCCTATTTCAACACTTCTAAGCGCAGCGGCATGCTCGCTGGAGCCGGACCCGTTTTCTGGGCTATCTTTTGCGGCGCAATTCTGATTTCGGCAATTGCAATAGGCACCAGCGTATTGGTTGGTGATTTCCGGGATCGTGCAATCCAAGCTAGTGAACGAGAGCTGGAGAACACTGTTCAACTGCTGGCTCGCCACTTCGACCGTCAGTTCGCAGATTTTGCGTCTATACAGAATTCGGTTGCAGCGAGGGTAAGGCGGCTAAACTCCGAACAAGAGTTTAAGCGTCTGGTCGCTACCCAGCAGTTTCACGAGTTTCTTCAGGAAAAAATTAATGAATTTGCAGATTTCGCCGGGGTCAACGTGTTCGATTCGGAAGGGGATTTCTTGAACTCCTCTGAGAGATGGCCCGTTCCGCCGGTGAATCTTTCTGATCGAAAATACTTTCAGGCGTTCAAAACGAGCACTGACAACAAACTGCTCATCGAGCTTGTAGAAAGCCGAGTTCTAAGGGCCGCGCGATAGTCATCGCTAACAAGGTTTCTGGATCCAGCGGCGACTTTTTAGGAATGGTCACTCGAAGCATCTCACCAAAGGCTATCGAGAGTTTTCTCTCCTCGGCGGTCTTGCGAGATGGCACTGTCGCAGTCCATCACCAGGACGGCACCCTTCTTGCTCGATTTCCGCACGCCGAGGGAATGATCGGTCAAAGCTCTGCATTCTCTCCTTTAATTGGAGCATTTTTGAGCGGTGAAGCAACCATGCAGGTTGTCAGCCCTGTGGACGGTCAAGAACGTCTGGCCTCAGGAAGACGTTTGGAGAATTATCCGCTAGTCGTGGTCGCCACCAGAACTCTATCTGCGGCTTTATCTGATTGGCGAGACGAGACTCAAAGTTTGGTTCTGGCGGCTGGGCTAGCGGCAGTTATCATTTGCGGGATGCTCATCTGGATCGTCAAACACCTGAAGGAACAGCATCGAACGCTCCATGTCGCAGTGAACAACATGGCCCAAGGCTTGCTGCTCTTCGACGCATCTGAACGGTTGGTTGTATGCAACAAGAGATACATAGAAATGTTTTGCCTCTCGTCCGACATCGTCAGACCGGGATGCAAATTGCGGGACCTTGTTGAGCATCGAGCAAATAACGGCTCCTTTGTCGGTGACGTCGATGCGTATTGCGAAAGCGTCCGACAAGTCTATGCGACAGGCAAGCCAGATCAGGCGATGTCCGTGACTCCAGATGGTCGCTGGATGCAGATCACCTATAAGCCACTGGTCGAAGGAGGCTGGGTAACAACAATTGAAGACGTCACAGAGAAGCGTCGTGCAGAGGAACGAACCGTACGGTTGGCCCTATACGACACCCTGACTGAGCTTCCAAACCGAGCCTCTTTCCTTGAGCACCTTAGGCGTGAGCTCGACAACTGCACCGCCACGGCAAGAGTAGCAGTTTTGTTCCTGGATACGGACGAGTTCAAGGCCGTTAATGATTCTCTCGGTCACCACGTGGGAGATGAATTGCTCAGATCGATGGCTCGCAGTCTCAAGAGCTGTCTCGTAAAGGGTGAATTCGTGGCCCGCCTCGGAGGCGACGAGTTTGCAGTTGTAGTCTCGGGCGTGGGTTCTGAGGACGAAGTCATTGCGCTTGTGCAGCGTGTCTACGAGGCCATACGCGACCCTCATGATTGCGCAAGCCATCGCTTAACCATCGATTCCAGCATCGGAATTGCCTTTGCTCCGACGGACGGCGCCACGTGCGATGAAATTCTCCAAAATGCCGACCTGGCGATGTACGAGGCGAAATCATCAGGAAAAAGAACTTACCGCTTTTTCCAACCTGAAATGGAAAGAAAGGCCAAGGAGCGCCGGCTGATAGAAGTAGAGCTGCGCAAGGCATTAGATGCCGGCCTGATCGAAATATACTACCAGCCAGTTGTTGATCTACACGGAAACCATATTGTTGGATGCGAGGCCCTGGCCCGTTGGAATTATGCGGAACGAGGCTTCGTCTCGCCGGCAGAGTTTATCCCCGTCGCGGAGCAGTCGGGGCTAATCGAACAGCTCGGTGACTACGTCCTGCGCAACGCTTGCAAAGAGGCGGTAAATTGGCCCGGTCACATAAAACTTGCCGTTAACGTCTCTCCTGTGCAGTTCAAAAGCGGCCTCTTTGCTTTGAAGGTGGTTGCTGCACTCGCAGACTTGGGATTATCAGCCCGCCGACTTGAGTTGGAGATAACTGAAGCAGTGTTAATTGGAGATGACGAAGCTGCGCTCAAGGTTCTGCATGAACTGAAAGCGATCGGGGTGCGTGTCGCTCTTGATGATTTCGGAACCGGCTATTCGTCATTGAGCTATTTACGTCGATTTCCCTTCGACAAAATCAAAATACACCGTTCTTTCATCAATGGTTTAACTGAGGGTGGCGGGTCGTCCGGAATTGTGCGAGCCGTTGTGGCGATGGCCTCCGAGCACAAAATGGCGACAACTGCCGAAGGCGTCGAAACTGAAGAACAGCGAGAAATGCTTCTGCAGCTGAAATGCGGAGAGATGCAAGGCTTTTTGTTTAGCGCAGCGAGACCAAGTGCACAGATTAGGGAATTGCTGGTCAACTCACCAGCACGAGCGGTGGTCCGCACCGGTTGATACTCAAAACGAGAAGCTGGAATTCACCAGGTCGGCATGTCCAGACGTAGACCGCGGATTTGTTGATAATCGCGGCGTGTATACTTTTTGGCTCCCCACTTGAGCGACAACGTGGGCAATTCTCCCGGTTGCGTGGCAATGGATTGGCGAGCCGCCAAAATAGTTTCGCAAGACGAGCATAAGGCAGACCCTCCAGAGCGAGCAGCTAGCTTCCTGCTGGAATTCGGAATTGCCGCTCTCTCCGACTTATCTTGACGATCAGGCATGTGGTTTCTTGCCGTTGGGTGGCGGTCCCCTTCGAGCGGCTGCCGGGTGCGGCGCTGCGGGACCGGTACGCGGCGGAGCAGTGGCAACATGCGTCGAGGGGATTGGCTTCGATAGCTTTGGTGTCTCAGCCGCAACAGGTGGCTTGGCTTCGGCATTAGGTGATTGTTTGGACAGCGTTCCGGTGTTGAGCGTCGCTTGGCCTTTGCCGGCCGGTACATTGTTTCTTAAAGCTCTCGGGGCCGCCGGATTTGCGCTGACCGGAGCGACGCCGTTTGGCTTGGTACCCGGTAGCGCGGCGGCACTCGGCGGCGCTGGCCGTGCCGCGACGACACCCTTGCCGCTGAACTCCCCCGGCTTGGCGGTTGCGGCGATACTCGGCTGACCATGGTTTGTCGAAGCAAGCAGCGCCTTGTTGGTGCTCGCTATCTGTTGGTGTTGAGTTTGTGCCGACGTTGCCGCTACGTGCTGCTCTTGCGACGCCGCCTGCTCTTGCTGCGTCGGTTGGGCCGTCGTTCCACCGTCGCCGCCATTGAAGCTAACTCTCGTCACGCTCGAATTAACAACAACGGTCGTGTTGTAGACGTTGCTGATTGTAACGCCGCCGAAATTATTGACAGATCGATTGTAGGCAAAAACGCCGTTCCTCCAATAACCACCTTCGTAACCAACACCACCATAGCCGTAGCCATAATTCACGCCGCCGTAGAAGCCGATGTGCGGTCCCCAGTACCCCGCATTCCACTCATAAAGGCCATTTCGCCAGCCCCAATAGCCCGGCGTCCATAGTAGCCCAACGGAGGGCGGCTGCACCCATGTGCCTGGAACCCAAAAGTAGCTGTCCGGACCATAAGCCCAATAGCCTGGAGACCAAATGTAGCCCGGCTCGGGAATTGGGGGTTGCACATATACGGGCAGCTCGGGCGGAGCAATCGCAATAGAGACGATCTGGGCCTCGGAGATGGCTGGCAAGCAAAACACGATTGTAAACACAAGCCCAACAACCTTGGTCATGCGCTGCATGTTCTTTCCCCTCGATGAAGCAGTTATCTTCAAGGAGAATGCAGCGACAATGACCCAAGATTAAGGCCAGGAGCAACCAAGCGGCGTCTCCTTAAGCTGGGAAAAGCAAAGCCCGAAACGTCTTTATCAGGTGATGATCGTAAATGCGTTGACGTTCACACCTCATTCAGGATGGAACCCGCAAAAAAACAGATACGCCAGCTGGAGTTAGCTCATGAAACCTATGTTCGGGGCGGCTCTCGTCGCGGTTACCTTGACCTTGGTAATAGCTGCCCTTGCGCAATCTGCGTCTCCGAATAGCGAACCCCCGGCTTCTTCGAGCCCAGCAACTGCGATTCCGGTTCCGAGCGGAAAACGGTTTGTTTGCTAACAGGATCTGCGGGACTGAAGGGACAAGAGCGACGAGATCAAATGCAGCTCTGCTTGGTACAAGCTCAGCTCGACTGTCTCAGACAAGCGATCGACCAAAAGATCGTCGGGCCGCAGCGGAAGGAATTTGTGAAAAGTTGCGTCCAGTAGCTTTGCGAGGATTGCATCTGCAAGTTGTCAATCTGACGGGTAGTTGTTTCGAGGTGAGCTATTTGAGGCCTTAACGTTGGTATGCGTGCCAAAGCTTCATCTTTTTGCTCATTGGGGATGCTGCTGGCCACAATGATCCAATTACCGGACAGAGATTCTCGATTGCGGCCAGGGAGGTCCGCATTGTGCTCGATATTCTTGTTTGCCGAAATTGATCGGGACCGTACCGGTTTTAATGCGCCGCCTGAGAATTACAGCCGCGTCTAGCGATCAAGATACGGGTTGAATTTGGCGAGGATGCGAAGCAGCGCCGGGCTCCTAGAGTCAGCAACAGAATGCTCGAACGCCAAACCCGCTGCAGTAATTGGCCCGGAGCGATTGCCTGCTGAATTAGTCGCGAACAAGACGGTAGGGTAAACAATCGCAACCAGCTAGCCCTTCCTGGATTGGACATCGTCCATCAGTGGGCCGTTCGATTCTGAACAGAAGTAAATGTTTCCTTAGTAAAATGCATTAAGGGCGTGCGGATCCCTCGTGCGTGAGTGCCCTCCAACTGCGCAAAAGAACGAACTCGTATCCCAAGCATATCAGCAGCGAAGCCGAGGTGAGAAAAGGACGATGGTCTCGGGTATTTTTACGCAACATTTTAACGGTTTTTAAGTTCGGGATTTTTAACATGGAATCGTAAAGCAAACGAATCACATAGGGCAGGACATGAGCAGTGTTCGTTGCGTTCGATTCAAGAAGCGCTTCCTGCATGACGAGCGCGGCAACATCGCCGTGATTTTTGCCTTGGCCAGCATTCCGCTTCTCGGGGCTGTCGGCTGCGCCGTGGATTATGCGCTGGCGACCCAGCTCCAGGCGAAGTTACAGAGCGCAGCCGACGCTGCTAGCGTTGGCGCCCTCGCAGTAGGCTCACCGGCCTATGTCGCGGCAGGACAGATGGGTTCCTCCGGTCCGGTCCCCGCAGGCGTGACGGATTTGAGTAATATTTTCAATGCGAACATTAATGGTGTGAATGGCTTTGCGAATCTTCAGGTTGTCTCCGCAGTCAACAAGACCAACTCGAATCTTGTCTCTCAGGTTAATTTCAGCGCCGTCATGCCGACCACTTTTGTAAAAATGATGGGCTTCCCGACCATTCCGTTAACAGGTTCATCAAGATCGACCGGCTCGCTACCGATGTATCTCGATTTCTATCTGTTGCTCGACGTTTCGGGATCGATGGGGCTGCCGTCAACCGTGGCCGAAGAGGGTAGGCTAGCCTCGGTCAACCCTGACAACTACACAAACTACACCACCGGTTGTACTTTTGCTTGCCATTTTACGCCGCAAAACAACTGTCCCAACGGTAGTCAGGGCTATCCAACCAACAATTATTGTCTTGGCTATTCCATCTCGCGAGTTAGCCAATCTGGATACGGAAACCTTCTTACGACGAATAACGGCAATCCGAAGCACGTGCAGCTACCGTCTTCTATGGTTTCGGGCCTTCCGAACTCGTTGTACAATTCGCTGCCTCCGGTTTCTTCCTGCCCGTCAGCTGGTACCGACGCTTGCATCCAGTTACGCCTCGATGCGGTAGGATACGCCGTAAACCAGTTGTTCGTGACGGCGAATAACAGCGAGAAGCTCCCTCAGCAATTTCGGGTCGGTCTGTATCCGTTCATCCGAACTCTTTATTCGACTTATTTTCCGTTGACTTCGAACATCAACGGATCCTCGACCAATCCGTCCACCATCAACTACGCCGCCGCAAACTTGGCCTCATTGCTCGATACCAATACTAATTCAAATCTCGGCTCCGGCGGCACGCATATTGACACCGCGCTTTCGTCAATGAACAGCGTGATAACGAGCGTGGGCAACGGCAGTGCCTCGAACAACACCTTGCCCTACGTCTTCCTCGTCACCGATGGTGCGCAGGATCCGCAAATAAAGGGCGTTCCCAACGGCAGCTGGTCCGGCAGCAACCATGCTACCGTGATCAATCCCGCAACGGACTGCACGCCGTTGAAGAATCGCGGCATTGTCATTTCCGTGCTCTACATTCCCTATCAGCCGATCTCACCGGTTAATGCGAGCTTCGCCAACGATGAAGATGACGCTGCAAACAACAACATACCAAACATTCCAGGCAGCCTGCAGAGCTGCGCATCGCCTGGGTTCTTCTACACCGCGAATACCCCGGCAGACATTACGGCCGCACTGAACGCGATGTTTAACCATGCGCTAGTCGATGCGCATGTCATCAACTAAGAGCGGATCGAGTAGGCCAACCATGAAACGCGAAAAGGCGTGGCAGCGTGCTCGGCGACTCGCCGGACGTCTTGTGCGGGACCCAAGCGGGATCGCGGCGATCGAGTTTGCCATGATCGTCCCGATCATGCTTGTGCTGTTCTTCGGGGTCGTCGAGATCACCAACGGCATCGCCGCCAATCGCGACGTCTCCATTATGGCGCATACGGACGCCGATCTGACGTCGCAATCACCGTCAGTGCAGGATTCGGATCTGACCAATTTCTTCGCGGCCTCTATTGGAATCTTGAATCCTTACGTGACGAGTCTGACCGATCCCAAACTCAAACAGACCATCATCGAATTCTGGGTCAATCCAGGCTTGCAGGCTCGTGTCCAATGGGCCGTGAACAGCGATGGCTCAACGGCGCTCACGCCGGGAACGGTCGTCGCTATCCCGCCGTCGCTTACGATTGCCAACACCTATGTGATCTATTCCAAGGTCACTTATCAGTACATACCCACTGGGGGAATTGGCTATGTAATGAACAAGGCCGGGGTTTTCTTGACCGACTTTGCCTTCACCCGGCCACGCCGATCACAATGCGTTTTATACAACCCCACCACGCCTCCTCCGACCACTTGCCCCCAAACCTGATGCCGGCGCGGTCGATGAGATTGACAAATTACGATTTGCGGACATCGCGGCCCAACAGGCGAGAATCCCACCATTTGGCTCCCGGTGTTCGCGACGACTCTGGCTCCCACAGTTGGCGGGAATCAGGCGCAGAGGGCGCTTGCCGTCTTCTTATCCCCCGTCGATGCAAATCACCTTAGGCTGAGTTACCGCGCAAAGCTGCACAGTGTACTCGTGACTGCCCGGCGGCGCACTCGACTTGGGATCGCAGGGGACCTGGAGCCAGAGCATAATCCGGAAAATCGAAGAGAGTTAACTTTCGGTAAGCGCCGCAGCTGAGCATGATGCGAATGCAAGAAGCAAATCGACAATCATTTTCCACCAAACTGAGAAGCACCGCCTCAGCGAGGATCGCTCGATGTCATCACCGGACTCCTTGACTGCATCGGTGCCGCGCTTATTCGGCCGGTTCCGACGTAACCGCCGGGGATCGGCCGCCGTCGAATTTGCCTTAGTCGCGCCGGTCTTCTTCGCACTTCTGTTTGCGATCCTGGAGACAGGGATCATGTTTTTGGCCGGCCAGGTGCTCCAAACTGTTACGGTGAATTCGGCGCGAATGGTCCTGACGGGCCAGGCGCAGACCGCGTCCTATACCCCGGCACAGTTCGCGAACTATGTTTGCAGCCAGGTGCCGGCCCTGTTCAGCTGTAGTAATATCTCAATCGACGTGCGGAGCTATCCATCGTTCAACAACGTCAGCATCAGCAATCAAATCGATATCAGCCGCAATTTCATCACCACCAACCTTCAGTACAGTCCGGGCGGTCCGGGCGATATTGTGGTGGTGCGATTGTTCTACCAGTGGCCGCTGATCGTGACTGGGCTCGGCTGGAACCCGTCGAATTTAGCGGGCAATAAGCGATTGTTGGTTGGAATCGCTGCTTTCAAAAACGAGCCCTACTAGAGCTCGACAAATCTCAAATCATTCTTAATTCGCGTTCCGCCACGACAGTTTGAGAACTTCTGCACGTCGCCTGATTGCCCGAGTGGATCGTTTGGAATCATTTGCAATCATACGAGCTGCTTTACCCTCTGCTATACTGACACGCAGTGTGTCCTCTTCATCGCGGGTCCACGGCTTTCTTGACCGGGAAGATCCGAGTGGCTTTCCATAGCGGTTTTCTGCAGCCATTAGCAGCACTCCCGTGTCAACATAAGAAAGAGGCATTTAGAATTTATTTCGACTTTGAAAATTGCATTCGCCGTCGCCACTCCAGAACTTAGTGATTTTTTCTGCCTGACCTCAGCTTAAAGCTACGCGAAAAGTGACCTCCTGTAGGTTTCCTGAGCGCCGATTGCACAGGCTACCAGAACAAAAGCCCCTCAGATGAATATCCGAGGCGACGAGATTTCGATCCAAGGCGCCAAGCAAACATCGACAGAACTTTTATCTCAGTCACCGTAATTGCCTGCTGTATTTGCTATTTCCTAGGTGGGTCTTGCCCTCTTAGGTTATTGAGCCGTTGAGGTCACCTAAGTAAATTGCAAAATATCGGTCCATCAACGCAAATGCATGATACGAACGCTCCTCAAAGGAGCCCATCAATGGCAAAAAAAGCAAGGGGGCGAACTCGCGTTCGCTATTCCAAAGACGACATCAAAGCGCTGAAGGCACATTCGAAGGCGAGAACGTCGCTTAAGAAAATCGTAAGGGAGATGAAGCGCACGGAGGGTTCATTGCGTCAGAAGGCCTTGAACCTTGGAATTGGCCTCGGCCATCGACGTTAGTTCGAAGTGTCGAACCAGGCTCGTCGTATTCGTGCACGGTTGTTTTTGGCATAGCCACCCTGGATGCTCGAATGCACGTCTTCCCAAGTCCCGGTTGCATTACTGGGAACCGAAACTTTCGGGAAACGCACAGCGCGATCGAAAACACAGATTAGCGCTAGCTGCTGCGGGGTGGAATGCATTTGTGATTTGGGAATGCGAAACAAAAGACCGAAGGCATCTAGTGAAGCTAGTCAGGGACGTCAAACGAACGGCCTTAGTAGGTAGAAATTCAATGTAGCAATTTTGCGGATCGTGATGCGAGCTTCGGCTAGGCATATCGGCTGCCAGTTGCGATTCTACCCTTTTCATCGCCCGGTAATGAACCCAAGTTGCGGTGCTAAACGTCTTCATCAAGCTGAGCTGACGACATCACTGATGCTGCGAAAGCAGTCCTCATATGCTCCATGTAAGTTCTGAGTGGGGTTGAGCAGCAACCGTCTCGATCTTGAGAATGCTCATGCCGTGTTTTGCATATGAAACAGCGTCATCATTTAGTCCTCTGAAATGTTCGGCAGGTTGCCGGAGTTAGTCGCCCCTGCTCCCAGCAGGTCACGCAAAACATCCTCGCAGATAGGCTTTCGTGCGACGCATGTTCGATAACTCGCTCAATTACCCGCGAGTTGGTGATGCCATGTGATGAGCAAAGGCGGCATACCGGTCGCCCTTCTTGCTGCACCGAAGCCGGCTGGGGCCTTCGCTGTGCCATTCAGCATCACCATTTCACTGATTGAAGCCCATCCGCAACGTTCGAATCAGCCGGCGGCCGAAGCGGCTTTGATCAGGCAACTTTCCGTTGAGGTATCGGCCGCCCGAATTTACCCGATTGGTTTAGCTGCTCATCGAGCTCGCCAGCCCGAACGGCTTTGATCAGCGTATCAATAGTTGTTTGCAACTTATCAATCGACGGTACGACGATTGCTGCCTTTCCCTTTTCAAATTCGATCCGCTTTGACCCGAGCTTGACCGTCAATAGACAGGTGCCGTTCTGATCGGTCTGCCACCACTTGGAAGTTCGAAGCGGCTTCTCGATCAAAACTTTTTCGCCGCTCTCCCTGCGCTCCCATCGCTTCACCCGCCGGACGAAAGTTGGATCGGCCAATAATCTCTTCTGATCTTCAAGGCGGGAAACGATGCGTTCTCGCTTGATTATCAATGGGTCACTGTTGATCTTGGGTTGTGGAACGAAAGTAAGCGATTTCAGTATAGAGGCTGACATATGCGGTGATCCTTGTGGTTGATGTTATGTTATCGCACAACCAGCATACAGTCTTGGTTCAGTTGGCCAAGCCCGAAGGCAAAATGATTGTTCTGACGGAGCGCAGCAAAGCGATATCGAGGAAGTAGCTCGGCATGAAAGGCGCCATGGAGTTCTGATCACCGCTTAAAACGGCCGATAAATATCTCCGAGCAACAGGCAATTCGCCTGCTCAGTAGGAACGGAGATACGAATGAGTGTGACGCTGACCGGCTATTTCGACGAGCTACAAGATCTTGATCAACGCAACGCAGTCCTCATCAAAAAAACAGTGAGGACCGCAAAGCATCGACCCGAAACAGACATTGCGCTTTGGCTTGTTAGCAATGCGCCTCTGACGTTTCAGGAGCTAGTTGATCTTCGATACAGCCTTTACCATCGCTGCAGTCGAGCAGCGTTCATGATCAAAAAGCGGACCAAGGATAACTTTTTTCTGATGAGGCACAGTTCGTTGCACATAGTCAGCAACAAGGCTCGCCGTTACCTTCTATGGAAACTCCGAGTTCTAGCTCGCGAGATGGGGTGGCGTGGGGCGTTGCCTCGGACCAGAGCAGCGCTGAAACGGCTAGCACTCTGTCACACGTAAAGAGTGCCGTTTCCATCAATATGAATGAGCCTCACCAGATGTCACAGACGATGATCCAGAGTGGCGCCCGGCGATCACCAAAATCGATTGGGATCGGGGTACAAGATGACCCTCGTGCTCAGCTTTTCTAGATCCGCCCTGATCAGATTGAGAAGTCCTCTGGAGCAAACCAGCGCTGTTTTGGTACCTTCCGTTTCACGAAAGCCGGTGTTACGGCCGACAGCTTGGCTGATCTGAGCCAGATAGTGTTGAGCGATCGGGTCGCGCTGCCCAATCCATTGACCCATAACATTGAGTTCTCGCATAAACCTCAGGCGCTAAAAACGTAACAATACTGAACACGTCTTTTTGCGAAAAGCCGTTGTGTCCTTTCATGCCCTGAAATGATTTTGCACGATCTCCTTTGAGCTCGCCGAGGCAATCCGCAATGACTACGGTATTCGCGCTGCTGCTCAGGATCTGTTCAGCCAGAAACGGCACGTCCGCTTTTCTCGCTAGTGAGTTGATGCTGACGGGAACGTGGACAGGATAAAGTCCCGGCAAGTTATCAAGCTCGAGCCGGACCAATGGCTGCTGCTGTTTCCTGTAAACCGCCGACACAACCTCGGTGACCCACCGCTCCGTCGTGAGAAATGTCCAATTGATCGAGCTGAAGGGCCAAGCCTTGCATCCCAGATAGAACGACTGTCCATGGTACTGACGGTAAATTGATTGATCCGAGTTTTCGCGTCCAAACGGCGCATAATCGAAATCGACCTTCACCTCCTGAAGGCAGTCCGGATCAAGGTACCGCAAGCTGCTATACTCTTCGAACTCCATAGAAGCGGGAATTACCCCATTCTCGAGAGCGTGATTATATGCTTTTCGTTTGATCTTCCGTGGAATCTCCCTCCACCCGGACTTGCGAGCTCTGGAAAGGTGATTGAACAGCTTTGGCGAGAGCAGGTGCACGAAATCATCAGCCTCCAGTTCATCATAGACCGCTTTCTCGATCGCGAACTCTGCTCTCAGCCGTTTCAGATGATCTGGATCGCTGTTCCTCGGATCGAATTCTGGATGGTGCCAGACCCGAGTTAAATGTGTTTCATTCCATGCTCTAGCCATAGCATGGCTCGTGAAAAGCATTGTGGCTCCATTGAACAAGTGTTCGCCGGCATCATTGGTCCACAAGCGGCGACGCAAGCGCTCAAGTTCCTCAAACACCTGACGCTGCCGCTTTGTGATCTGGTCGAGCACGCAGTAAATATCGGTGTCGTCATCGAACTCCTCCTTTTTCAAAGCGGTTGCACCTTGCTCTCGGCAAGCGTTCTCGTAGTGGCGCCAGAATGACTTCAGCACCACTGCTCTACGATGTTGGTTTGAGTATTCCGCCGCTTTCGCCTCAGCCTGGTCGAGGCTCTTGCAAGCGAAGCAAAAGAATTGTCGAGTTTGGTCAACCGAGCTTAAGGCCGTATCGAGCGCCTCTTCCGCCATAAGACTGAAAAGCGCATGCGTTTTCCCAATGCCCTCCGCCGACAGAATAAGGTGGTCAACTTGGAACGTTCTAACAGCGGAACATTCGCGGGCGAGCTTATCCCGATACAGATCGCGCAACTCGGCTGGCGGGCAAGTGCTTACGATTGGAAATGAGGCTTTGGCACGAGCTTCATGGGCTTGCTTGAAAGGGACTCCTGTCTCCTCTTTTAACTTCTGAAAACGTGTCAACGACCCGCCAACAATCAGGGACGACTCCGGATGGATCCCAGACGGAATCAAGCCGAACCGGCGACCCAAATGGTTTCCGAGTTCTTGAGCATTCAGGGCACCTGGCAACCTAAATTCACCGTTTGGAGCACTTCCGCCGCACAGCAATAAAGTAGAGTGGGTGCCACGTGCGACGCTTGAGGGATTTTATCCGCAGCATGATTTTGGAAGTGAATTATCCACTCCCCTTTCTCTTGCTTCATTGAGGCAGGTTTCGGGTATTCACTTGCCCATTCGGCTTGGCACATCAAAGCCAGTTCGTTGATGATTTCAGGACCGACCGCGGCTGCTTGTCCTGAACCCGTTCGCGCCGAGCGATACCGTGATGGGCGGCTAAGAGTAGAGTAGTCTGACGGGACGAGAAACGAGTTGCTGCCCTTTGATGATCGTTTGTTTCGGATCTTCTCGAGGAGCACCAGTTGAGGCACAACAGTTCCCCGCGGTAAACCCAATATCGCAGAGGGTTTATCGAGTTTTCGCATACCCCATGGCATCCGCTTGAACTGTGTATAGCTTCTCATCTTCAAATCGGCGACGAAGGAAGGACCAAGGGAGTGCATCAACTCATTCGCTTGGTCCCAGTAGGTCTGATGCACGTTCTCCATAATTGCGGATTGATCGTCGCGATGCAGCCAGCGTTCGTCAGCCACCGCATCAAAGGGCGCTTTAATGAGGTGACGGGTATCGAAGACAAAATGAAAGTGAAAGGACCGACTCCCGCTAAAGACGATGCTGTAGCCGTTGTAGTCCTTGTACTTTCGCAGCTCGGAATTGACCTCCTTGAAGCTACCAGTCGAAGCAGTGCAAGAAGCGATCTCCTCGAACTGGTCGATGTTTTGGCAATCGTGCTCAATACTCACGAACACAGAGCCAGCGTTGGTTGCTCGCAAGGTTGGCGCGAGCGCCTGATCAACATCGAAGCTTGGCGCATCGTATCCTGGCGGGAGCAACAAGGCATTGCCGAAAAAGGATAACGACGTCCCCACGTCGGCCGTAATCCGGTGCGGCAGCTCCTCGAAATTCTCGGTCAATTTGGCTGGGAGATAAAGGTGAGACGAAAGGGGCAGGTAGATACCCCTAGTGCGATCAACAGCATTCGCCAACAGCTTTCCAGCTAGTGCCATCTTCTGGCATGGAGATTGTTGTCGCGATTTATCGATCGACGCGAGTTGGTGTCGAAGTGCACCGGAGAGCGGAAGCTTTCGGAAACAAACGGTGGGTTTCAGAGTCAAGGAATAACCTCAGATAAGTCAAGTGAAATGGGCAATAACATCCTGCGAAAGTCAGCCATCATCGGCTGGCGTTCAATGAACATTGGGATGACCGTGCGCTTTAGTCCCGATTGCTTCTTCGGTATCGATCCCGAATACGATAGTGCCGTGGGATGTCTGACTTGTTCAAAGAGCTGCCGTCAGCATTCCTCAGGGCACCGCCAAAGCCACAATCGCATCGTGCCAAGTGCATTCGGCCCTTCTGTACCCATGCCCGAAAGCCGAACAGTCCACGGTCGCAAAACGCACCTCCATTGTGTACGAGAAAAAAGCCATCGGGGAGGGGATCTGTCGGAATGCGACGCCCAAAATACACTTTTCGGTACGCACTTCTATCTACACGCTTCTGCCAGTACCTCCTGCTCTCAGCTTCTGACAGGAAGGCCGGCTTTATTCTTTTCCGCTTCTCGTTCGGGAGTTTGTTCGAGTCGTCGTTGCGTTGGCCGTCTTCTGACACAGAATGTCTCCTGTTTAATCAAGGCAAGCTGATGCGGTGGGCGAAATGCTGTGCTCACGAGCAGAGGCTGGTGAATAAAATGGGCTCAGACTGGAGCGAGCCTCACCTCAAGCTTTCATGGCCACATCGCTCAGGACCGATAATCCAAGCCAACTAGCCTCAACTAATTACCTTAATCTGTTCGTTTCGGCGCTAGTTTACTCCCCCCTCTTTTCGCTGCGACGTAACTTGAACGCAGCTTTTCGTGCCGCTGGGGAACCAGGCATTGGCAAACATGGAACGTAAGGTGCAATTCCACTAATGTCAACTAACGGCCTAAAATATCTCATGCGATCTACTAGTTGACATCTAGTTGAACCGCCTTCAAGGAGCATGGTTTCGTCAAATTCGAACGAAGGAACTCTCCATGTCCCTTAGCGACCGTCTCCGCCCCCAAGAACTTCAAGACCTCATGTTGAGCCAGTCTGATATCGATTCATTGCAGCGCATGCTCGATAGCCGAGACCCTCGGAATCTCTTATTTCATGGTCCATCAGGTCTTGGTAAAACCTCGGCGGCCCGCATCTTTATTCGAGTAGTTGCGAAGGATGCCACAAGAGAAGTAAACGGTTCTCTTTTGAGCAGGGTTCAAGACGTCCGTGACCTGATCGAGCCATGGGCTTTAAGTCCGATGCTGTTCACTGGTTTAAAGCTCGTCTTCATTGATGAGTCCGACTATATGTCGAGGAATGCGCAAGCGTCACTTCGCAGCATCATGGAAAAGGCGTACGTCAGATGCCGGTTCATTATGGCGGCAAATGACCTCGGGAAGATTGATGTGCCAATTCAGTCAAGAATGATTCCTATTGATTTCTCAGTCGATATCTCGAGAAGACCTGCGCTGATTTGCCAGCATCAAAAGAAATTGGCGGAACGGCTACAGTCATTTGGAATTGACTTCGACCGCTCTCGCCTCAACGAGATAGTTCTAAGCTGTTTTCCAGATCTAAGAAGTATCAATAATCGGCTTGATTACGAGTTCGGATAGAAGGATAACGGAAGCCGCTCTAGCAAACTGGAGCGGCTTTTTTGCTCTCGTAAGGCAGACGTGTGGCTTTATCTGCTAAAGAACTTAATGGCCTTCGTCGTATTGTTGCGCTTGCTCAAAGGCTAATCGACGAAAATCCGGAGCCGAGACGTGGTCGCCCAATAGGATCGACACAGGCTGAACGGGAAAGCTCAAAACCTAAGCGTGTCCGACGTTCAGGCAGAGAGCTAGAAGCATTTCGTACACTGATTATTTCAGAACATAAAAAAGGTGTCTCAGTAGCCAAACTCGCGGAAGCTCATGCGGTGAGCGCGGCTTATATTTATGGGCTAATCAGGGCGCACGAAGGCTTTGAGTGGATTCGAAAGCACCCACAGAAAACGTGAATGCGGACAACTCGGACGCAGTCCACCACCCCAGCGCTCTGCAGCGGGGACACCCCAGCGATAAGCTCTCCTGCTAATAAATCTATTAGTCGCCCCCCTTATCAAAGGGGATACATGCGTGACCCTTGCAGAGCGCTGCCTCGAGCCCATTTCGATTTTAGCGATTTTTATTGCGGATGCATCATAACGGCCGCAGCCCTACATCTGCAAAGCCGGTGCCACCACGCAGTGGTCCGAAGGCTCTCATGCGCCATCAGGAACATGCCGCTCGGTGTCACTCGAATGCCATCTTCGGCAAACGCTGCAGCCATCGCATCAGCATCCTTACGATTACAGGCATCGGCAAACATTCTTCTGCAGGTCGGCATACTGGTCATCGGTGATCTGCTTTTGCTGTGCGGCTGCGCTGCCGATCAGAACGACCAACGACCATGCGATCACTACGACCATACGCACCATGCAATTTTGATAAGAGCAGTACGGGTAACGATATGCAGGCATATCAGAGTCTCATAGATAAACGCTATAATCAAGCACTGTTAGGCAATGTAAAGCTCTTCGATATTGTGTTGAATAATGAGATTGAAGCAGCCTTGGAAAATCTTCCTTGAGCCGGTTTACCCTCGCGATCGACCCCGGCGCACATACGGGCCTTGCGCTCTACTGTGAAGAGCAGTATGTGGCATCGGCCACCACAGATGGTAGTAGCTTTCTTTCGCTGCGTGACGCTATCGGCAAGCTCATTGAGCCCCACGGCTTCATGGCCAACAAGGTCGCGGCGGTGGAGGCGGGATATCTCGGGTTCGAACCCCAAGACCGGCTTACTGCTAGAGCGACGCCGAGGTTTCTGCGTGGCCGCCGCCGAGACACACGGCTTCTCTACTCTTGACATATATCCAAGTACCTGGCAGTCTAAGGCCCTGCGCCATTTGGGAGAACGCGGAGCAGGTCCGGGCCACCCTAAGCGAGTGGAGCTGAAGCGTAGAGGGCGCTGGCCTTGGCTAAAGAGATTACGGGTGGGCCAGTGATTAGCTCAGATGCGGCGGACGCGATTTGTTTGGGCTGGGTAGTTAGTAGGGGTTTGCACCTCCCCGGTGCTCAGTGAGTCTTCTGTGGAAATTTCTCGGCGACATACCGAGCGATGCGTTCGAACTGGCCTACCTATCCGGCTTGACAGAATCCTTAGAAAAGAGTAAAGTGCAGTCTATGTTTACGACGCGATACTCCGCTATTTCCACGTTCTTGAAATGCCGGGCTTTGTACGATTTTGCGTACGTGCAGGGACTCCGACCGAAACGCGGCAAGTCACTGCCGAGAATGCAATTAGGCACTCAAGTCCACCTTGGTTTCGAGAAGTATTTCAAGGGTGCCACGTTAGAGCAAGCCAAAGCCGAGGTGGAGAAAAGCTCCTACGAGATTCTGCAGAAGATCCGTGCGCAAATCGCCGCAGACCCTATGTCCGTGCCAGTAGACGACGTGTCGACGTTTCTCAAAGAATACGAAGACATCGTGGAGAACGCTCCGAAGATTTTCGAGCGATCAGCGTTGGCCATGCCGGTGAGTGATTGGGAGCCGGTGCTGGTGGAGCA
>CAVXRI010000004.1:0-340827 GCA_963764155.1 uncultured Alphaproteobacteria bacterium | reverse complement strand
GGATGCAGCTTCCGTCGGGATCAGGGTAGTCGGTACCGAACACGTCCATTTTAGCGCGTTGCCCGGTGGCCGCTTCGACGGCAATCTTCATCAAATGGGTCGCGCCTTTGGTAGCGAGCCCGATGCGGGCTTTCGGATCAGCGCCCGCCACATTGAAGTAGCGGAGCACGACATAGTTCATCCCGTGGGCAGAGCCGACATCATGCAGCATGATTTCGGTCATCAGTTTCGACGAGCCGTAAGGTGACAGCGGCCGCGTTGGCGCGTGCTCGGGCACCGGCACTTGGTCTGGATTGCCATAGACGGCTGCCGTCGAGGAAAAGATGAAGCGCTTGACGTTACACTTCACCGCCACCTTCAGCAGGCTGCGCGTCGTCATGGTATTGTTACGGTAATAGCCGAGCGGATCGCGCATCGAGTCGGGTACGACGACCGAGCCGGCAAAATGAATGATGCTCTGGATCTCATGCGACGCAACGACGTTTTCAACGAGGTTCTCGTTGCCGGCATCGCCGATGAAGAGCGGAACGCTCTTCAGGCAGGAAGTTGGAGAAGCCTGTGGAGAGGTCGTCGATCACCACGACGCTTTCGCCGGCTTCCACCAGCGCATGCACCATGTGACTTCCGATATAGCCGGCGCCGCCTGTAACAAGCACGGTCATGATCTCACCTGCTGCCGGCGCATGATCCGCCAATTGCCGTGCGTTTGGCGAAAAATCGTGCGCAACTAAAATTTGGCGTGATTCTGCTGCTCTCGCGTTTATCTCGCGATGCTAGTTCGGGGCGTGTGAAGAGCGGGTTTCGGCGCGAGCGAACTGGCCACTATGCTTAATGTTGCGTATAGGGGATGCGCGAAACGGAGCCCCTCGTGCCGATCGAGAACATTTCCGCCGGTGACCTGCAACTGATCGTACCGAATCTGCACAGGCGCTACTCCGGTGTTACCGCGACCAATCGCATGGTAGCGCCCAAACTTGCCAAGCTGTTTCGCACGGCATGGCTCGGTTCCCAGGTGCCCGATGGTGTCTCCCGAATCCGGGCGGCCGATCTCCTAAAAATGTGGGGCCGGCGCGCGACGCTGATCTGGCATGCGCGGCGCAACAACGAGATGATCGTTGGCGTGCTGTTGCGATCGCTGGGTTGGCCGCTGAAGCTTGTGTTCACTTCGGCTGCCCAGCGCCACCACACCTGGATCACGCGCTGGCTGATCAGGCAAATGGATGCGATTATTGCGACCAGCGGCATCTCGGCCTCATTCCTTGAGCGGGCCTCGACGGTGATTCCCACGGGGTCGATACCGATGTCTATGCGCCGCCGTCGGATCGCGCCGCGGCGTTCCTGGAAACCGGCTTGCCCGGTCGGTATGCGATCGGCTGCTTCGGCAGGGTACGCGCCCAAAAAGGCAGTGACGTCTTTGTGGATGCGATGTGCCGGCTGCTGCCGCGCCACCCCGATTTCATAGCGGTCATAGTCGGTGCTGTCACGGCGGACCAGCTTGGTTTCGCCAATGACCTAAAGAAGCGGATCAGGGACGCGGGCCTGCAGTCACGTATCGTTATCACGGGCGAGTTGGAGATCGACGAGGTGCAGCGCTGGTACCAGCGGCTTACGATCTACGCCTTCACCTCGCGCAACGAAGGTTTTGGATTGACGCTGATCGAGGCGATGTCGGCAGGCTGCGCGCTGGTCGCATCGCACGCGGGCGCTGCCGCGCTGGTGATTGAGGACGGCGTGACGGGCGTGCTGATACCGCCCGGCGAGGTCGACGCGCTGGTGGCTGCATTGGAGCCCTTGATGGGCAATCCTGCCTCTGCCGCCGCGATGGGCGTCCGCGCACGCGAGCGCGTACTTGAGCAGTTCAGCCTGGATGCGGAAGCAAGCCGGATCGCGGAGGTCTATCGTACGCTGGTCTGAGCTATGATCTCGGCAACAAAGGCGTCGAGATCTCCGCCCGAAAACAGGAAGCCTGGTAGGCCCGCTGCCTCCGCGGCTACGATGTCGGTCGGCCGGTCGCCGATAACAAAACTGCCTTCCCGTCGCACCGGCCAGTGCTCCATCAGATCGTTGATCATGCCGGGCGCCGGTTTGCGCCAATGATGGTCTTCGAGATAACCGGCGACCGATCCGTCGGGATGGTGCGGACAATACCTGATGTCGTCGATCCGTGCGTCTTGCGCGGCAAGCTCGCTGCGCATCCAGTCGTGCAGCGCGCGCAGATCGTCTTCCGTGAAGAAGCCGCGGGCGACGCCGGATTGATTGGTGAAGAAAAAGACGAAATAGCCGGCTTCATTGAGCCGACGAATCGCCTTCGCCGCGCTGGGCATCCACCGGATCCTGTCGCGCGTGCCCATGTAACCGTCGTCGTGGTTGACGACGCCGTCGCGATCGAGGAAGGCGGCGGGTCTTTGCATGACGTTCATGCTCCAACTGCTTCCCGCAGCACGCGCTGGGCGGTTTCGACGACGTCCGATGCGGGAATGTCACGCATGCAGCGATGGTCGTTCATGGTGCAGACCGGACGATGGCAGGGCTGGCAAGGCACGACAGTCATGGTCTAAATCGTTGCCGCAAGTCCGTTGAGTGGCGCCCAATGATACGGGCTCGTGGGCCCGAAAATGCCCATGGTCGGCGTGCCCAAGGCGGCGGCGATATGCATCAGTCCGGAATCGTTCGATATCGCCAGTTTTGCGGCGGCCATTGCGAGAATGCCGTTGCGCAGGTCCGTGCCGGTAAGGTCGTGGGCGCGAGCGCCTGCCGCCGCCACGATCTGCAAAGCCAGTTCCTTTTCGGCGGGACCGCCGATCACCCAGACGTCCAATCCCTGCTCCGTCAGCAGCCGAGCGGCTTGCGCATAGTAGGTCCAGCGTTTGGATGCGCCGACGGAGCCCGGGGCCAAAGCGACTGCGCCATCGCTGCCGCGCCCCCGCGCCTGTCGCCAGCGCTCGATCTCATCATTGGGAACCCTGAGCTGGGGCACCGGCCATTCCGGAGGTAATGGCGCGCCGTCAGGCAGGGCCAAGGCCGCGTTCTTGTCAATGAAACGGGGCAGGGCCCGCTCACCCCAGCGCCAATGATTGACCATTCCAAACCTGAATTCACCGACGAACCCCACGCGTTCCGGAATCCCGGCCAGCGCCGGCGCAATTGCGGCTTTCCAGGTCCGGGGCAGGATCAGCGCGGTGCCGTAGCTTCTCGCGCGTAATTGGGCCGCGAGACCCAGTTGCTTGGCTACCGCGAGCCGGCTTCGAGGCAGATCCGTCATGATGGCGGCGCGGACGCCGGGCATGTAGTCGACCAGCGGGGCGCACAGTGACGTGGCGAGCAGGTCGACAGGACGGTTGGGCCAACGCCGGTTCAGCACCCGAACAACGGTGTGGCCGCGCACGAAATCACCGATCCACATGTAAGGGATGATCAGGATCGGGCGCGTGTCGTCGGGATCGACTTCTAGCGTATGCACTGAACCATCGTTCATTCGTTAGCGTTCGCCGGCTGTCCCTCGGGTCCTGTCGGTAACTGCTCCCCGCGGCGAGGTAAAGCCGCCTGACAGCTTTCAACAGGGCCAGCCTGCGAAGTTGCTTGAGGGGCGGGAGTGGGGCAAAGCTTGCGCCGCAACAATATGGGCAGGCTACTGAATGTTGCTGGTGACCGGCGGCGCCGGTTTTATCGGGTCGAATCTCGTGGCTGCGTTGAACGACGCGGGTCGCACGGACGTCGCGATATCCGATGTGCTCGGCCAAGACGGCAAATGGCGCAACCTTGCCAAGCGCCAGCTCGTGGATGTGGTCCCGCCCGCGGGAATTGCTGGATTGGCTGAAAGGTCGCCGGCTGGAGGCGATCATTCACCTCGGCGCGATTTCGGAGACCACGGCGACCGACGGCGATCTCGTTATCGAAACCAACTTCCGGATGTCGATGCGACTGCTCGACTGGTGCACGGCCACTGGCACCCCTTTCATCTATGCCTCCTCGGCAGCGACCTATGGCGATGGCGGGCAGGGATTTCGGGATGACTGGTCGCTCCCGGCGCTCAGGGCGCTCCGGCCAATGAATCTCTACGGCTGGAGCAAACACCTGTTCGACATGGCGGTTGCCGAGCGCGCGGCAAGGGGCGACCAGCTGCCGCCACAATGGGCCGGTTTGAAGTTCTTCAACGTGTTCGGGCCCAACGAATACCACAAGGGCAAGATGATGAGTGTCCTGGCCACGCTTTTCGAAGACATCAAGGCGGGTCGTCCGGTGCAATTGTTCAAATCGCATCGTGAAGGAATAGCCGATGGCGATCAGCGGCGCGACTTCATCTATGTTGAGGATGTCGTGCGGGTGATCATCTGGCTTCTCGCAACACCGACCGTTTCCGGCATTTTCAATGTGGGAACGGGCAAGGCGCGTAGTTTCAAGGATCTCGATGCTTTCGGCTTACGCGGCGCTCGGCTTGCCGCCGAACATTCGATATATCGAGATGCCCGAGGCAATCCGCGCCAGCTATCAGTACTTCACGCAAGCTGAAGTCGATCGGCTGCTCGCTTCCGGCTACAACGGCGGTTTCACTTCACTGGAAGCGGGAGTTGGCTCCTACATCAAGGCCTACCTCGACCAGCCCGATCGTTTTCGCTGAACGCGCAACACAATGGGTCACGATGTTTGATTTTGATGCCTTGTCGAAAGCGATGATAAGCCGGACGGTGCTCTGCGTCGGCGACCTCATGCTCGACGAGTTTGTCTATGGCGAGGTCTCGCGGATTTCGCCCGAAGCGCCTGCGCTTGTGATTGCGGCGCAGCGGAGCGAGACCAATGTCGGGGGAGCCGGCAACGTTGCGCGCAACCTCGCTTCGCTCGGCGCGCGCTGCATACTTGTCGGTTTGATCGGCGAGGACGAGGCAGCCACGAAACTGCAGCAGGCACTGGTGCGGGAAAGCCGTATCGAAAGCGTGCTGGTGTGCGATCCCGCCCGGCCGACGACGCGCAAGGTGCGTTTTGTCTCCGAGCACTTCGCCACCCATATGCTGCGCGCGGACTGGGAAACGGCAGCGCCCGCATCCGGCGATGTCGAGCAGAAACTGATTGACTCGATCCTGCCGCAGCTCGCCGCGCGCGGATATCGTGTTGCTGTCCGATTACGCCAAGGGTGTACTGACCGCGCGCGTGATCCGTAACGTCATCGATGCCGCCCGCAAGCTGGGCAAGCCAGTTATTGTCGACCCAAAGAACGTCAACTTCGCGATCTATCGGGGTGCGACGCTGCTCACGCCTAACCGCAAGGAATTTGCGGAAGCCACACTCAGCCGCGCAAATTCCGACCAGGGCATTGCCGATGCCGCGCAGGACGCCATGCAGATCGCGGACTGCGAGGCCATCCTTGTGACGCAAAGCGAGCAGGGAATGACGCTGGTGCTGCGAAGCGGTGAGGCGATCCATGTGCCGGCCCATCCGGTGAAGGTGCGCGATGTGTCGGGCGCAGGCGACACCGTTGCGGCCGCGCTGGCGGTGGCCCGCGCGACGGGCGCGGATTGGGAGACGTGCTTGCGGGTGGCCAACGCGGCGGCGGCAGTTGCCGTCAGCAAGAAGGGCACCGCGACCGTGACCTCGGCGGAGTTACGCCGACGGATCCTGCCGCACGCATCCCTTGCCGCGGAAGAAAAGATCGTCGAGGTCGGTGATCTCGACGCTTATCTTTCGGAATGGAAGCAACAGGGTTTACGAGTTGGATTCACCAACGGCTGTTTCGATATTCTCCATCCCGGTCACGTCAAGGTCTTGACCGCCGCGCGCGGCGCCTGCGACCGGCTGGTCGTGGGTCTCAACAGCGATCACTCGGTGAGGCGGCTGAAAGGCGAGGGACGGCCGGTCCAGCATCAGCGCGCACGCGCCGAGGTTCTGGCGGCATTAGAGGCGGTCGATCTCGTGGTTATTTTCGAAGAAGACACGCCGATCAGGCTTATCACCCTGGTCAAACCGAGCGTGCTTGTTAAGGGCGGCGACTACTCGCGCGGGCAGGTCGTCGGTCACGAGATCGTCGAATCTGAGGGAGGAAGGGTGTTACTGGTCGATGTACTTGCCCGGCTTCAGTACGACCTCGCTGGTCGATCGTGCACAACGAGGAAAGCAGTGAACGCTATC
This sequence comes from uncultured Alphaproteobacteria bacterium, assembly GCA_963764155.1. Classification (GTDB taxonomy): domain Bacteria; phylum Pseudomonadota; class Alphaproteobacteria; order Rhizobiales; family Xanthobacteraceae; genus Bradyrhizobium. The sequence continues at coordinate 334,707 of CAVXRI010000004.1, read as the reverse complement.
AGCGGAAAATCAAAGTTGGTGCTGCTGATCATGCGGTGGCGCAATCCGGCCAGCTGGGCAACCGCGGTGGATGTGTTTGCGATACTGGTCGCGCTTTCGCTTCCCTGGTCGACATCGCTGCCGGCGATCTTTGCGACCGCGATGTTGATTTCCATGGTGCCGTTGTTCGACGTTTCAGCGTTTCTGCACTCGTTGAAGCGTCCGATCTGCGTGGCCCCGATCGCATTATTCGCGTTGGCGGTTCTGGGCACGTTGTGGTCCGATGCCGCGTGGGGTGTACGGCTTCACGGGGTCGGCCCGACGGTCAAGCTGCTGGTCTTACCGGTGCTGCTTTATCATTTCGAGCGGTCGGAGCGCGGCCTTTGGGTTTTGGCCGCGTTTCTCCTGTCATGCACGCTGCTGACGTCGATATCCTGGATTGTGGCCTTCGAGCCCGGCTTCACCCTCAAGGCCAAAGCGGTTGCCTCACGGGGAATTTTTGTCAAAAACTATATCGATCAGAGTCAGGAGTTCGCGATCTGTGCCGTAGCGTTGGCTTATCCGATCATCACGCTCTTGCGCGCGGGAAGCATTCGGCTCGCCGTTTTGTTCTGCGCCATTGCATCGACCTTCGTTCTGACCATGCTGTTCGTCATTGTTTCACGAACCGCGCTGGTGACGATGCCGAGTCATGTTGGCCTTGTTCGGTCTGGTGCATTCGAAATGGCGGACCAACCTAATGATCTTGTGTTCGATGATCCTCGTTGCCTTGGTCGCTTGGGCGGCATCGCCGCAGCTGGAAGGACGGTTTCAACATTCATAAGGGAATACCAGCTCTATAAGGAGCAAGGGATACCCACCTCGATTGGAGAGCGATTGGAATTCTGGCAAAAGTCGCTACGATTTTTTGGCCAAGGCCCCAGTTGTCGGTCACGGAACAGGATCGACGCGGGGACTTTTCGAGCAGGCAGCCACCGGTCCCGCCGGGCTCGCCGCCAGCGAAGTAATCAGTAATCCCCACAACCAAACGCTCAACGTTGCGGTCCAATGGGGTACGATCGGAGTAGTCATATTATACGCGATGTGGCTCTCGCATCTCTTGCTGTTTCGTGGCGACGGACTGGCAAACTGGATTGGATTACTGGTGGTGGTACAAAACATCTTCACCTCGCTGTTCAATTCTCACATCTTCGATTTTCACGAGGGCTGGATGTATGTGCTTGGGTGTCGGCGTCGCGGGCGGGATGGCGCTGAAGGCGCGATCAGTCGACCGCACCACAATGCCGAGCAACTTCCGAAGCCTGTGATCGCTAGCATGTGCATGTGAGATGAGTTATCAGCGGCGCCGGCAGGTCTTGCCAAATAAGCTGGATAGAATTTACCGATTGGCTCGGCAAATGACACGCTCTCTCGCATCTCACCTTACGCAACTTCCTGATCGCCGCCCATGACGTTGTCGCAACCACCTTGGCGCTATTCGCGGCGTTCTACCTGCGCTTTGAAGGCGGCAGATGGCTTCTTTGTCCGGCTGCCTTTGCTGTTGCGCATCCTGCCTTACTTCCTGCGTTCTCCGTTGTCGTCTTTTACATTTTTAACCTGACCACCACGAAATGGCGTTTCATTTCGCTGCCGGATGCGCTGAATATCCTGCGCGTTACTACGGTGCTCACTCTCGCACTGCTGGTGCTCGACTATATTTTTGTAGCGCCCAATGTTCACGGCACTTTCTTCCTCGGCAAAGTTACGATCGTCCTGTACTGGTTTCTCGAGGTGTCGTTTCTGAGCGCGCTTGCGCTTCGCCTATCGGTATTTTCGCTATACGCGCGTGCGCCGTCATGCGAAGACGGAGGATGCTTCGCCGACGCTTGCTGGTCGGCCGCGCCGCGGATGCCGAAATCCTGTTGCGCGGCATCGAAAGCGGCGCCGTCAAGCGCATTTGGCCGATCGGGTGCTGTCGCCCTCGAGCGCCGACCGCGGACAGTTTATCCGCAATGTTCCGGTGCTCGGCGGGATCGACGATATGAGGACGTGTTTTCGGCGATTTCGCAAGCGTAATAAGCCCGATCGCGCGCGTGGTGATGACCCCGTCGGCATTCGATCCTGAGGCGCATCCGGAATCTGTTCTGATGCGCGCGCGCCGGCTTAGGGCTGATCGTCAGCCGCCTTCCCTCGCTGGAGAGCGGGGACACCCCGCGGCTGACGACGGTAGCGGTCGAGGATCTGCTGCTGCGCCCCAGCGAAAACATCGACTATGGGCGGCTTGAAGCTTTGGTGAAGAACAAAGCTGTCATTGTCACCGGCGGCGGAGGCTCGATCGGCTCGGAAATTTGTCGACAGTGTTGTGACGTTCGGCGCGGCGCGCTTGCTGGTGATCGAAAATTCCGAGCCGGCACTCTATGCGGTGACCGAAGCGCTCGCCGCGCAATGGAACCAGCGCCGCCATCGAGGGCCGGATTGCGGATATTCGCGAACGCGAGCGCATGCTGCAGCTGATGAACGAGTTCAAGCCGGACCTGGTGTTTCATGCCGCGGCGCTGAAACATGTACCGATCCTCGAGCGGGACTGGAGCGAAGGGGTCAAGACCAACATTTTCGGGTCGATCAATGTCGCCGATGCGGCGCTTGCGGCGGGCGCCGAGGCCATGGTGATGATTTCGACCGACAAGGCGATCGAGCCGGTCTCGATGCTGGGCCTGACCAAGCGCTTTGCCGAGATGTATTGCCAGGCGCTCGATCACGATCTGGCGTCTCAGCTGGCGGGCAAGCCGCGGATGCGGCTGATCTCCGTGCGGTTCGGCAACGTGCTGGCGTCGAACGGCTCCGTAGTGCCGAAGTTTAAGGCCCAGATCGAGGCGGGCGGGCCGGTGACGGTGACGCATCCCGACATGGTCCGGTACTTCATGACGATCCGCGAGGCCTGTGATCTCGTGATTACGGCGGCCACCCACGCTATGGCGCCGGAGCGTCCGGGCGCATCGGTTTACGTGCTCAACATGGGACAGCCGGTCAAAATCGTCGACCTTGCGGAGCGCATGATCCGGCTTTCCGGCCTGCAGCCGGATTACGATATCGAAATCGTCTTCACCGGAATGCGGCCGGGCGAACGGCTTAACGAAATTCTGTTTGCCACGGAAGAGCCGACGATGGAGATCGGCCTACCCGGGATTATGGCAGCCAAGCCGAACGAACCGCCGATGCAAGCGCTGCGGAAATGGATCGCAGCGCTCGATCAGGCGATCGCCGAGGACGACCGCACCGCCATCAAGGCCGTGCTTAAAGATGCCATCCCTGAATTCGGGGTAGAGTGCTGCCTGAAACCGCATCATCGGTCGCTCCCAGTCCCGGCGGCCCTAAGCTACTCGTCGCGATGTGCGGGTTGTGCGAAGCGGTACATGACAGGCAACTGCCAGTGCAGCCGAGCCGCGAAGAGCATGGACTGCATCGCAGCGGATGTAGTTTGGGTCGACGCAACGGCCAGCAGCGCGAGAAAGACATTGAGCGTTGACGACTTCGCTTACGATGCTCAGCACCGTGAAGCCGTTGTCGGTAGCGCGCTGATAAAAATGCGAACGATGCGCAGCCCAGAACGGCTCACGCCTAATTAGCCGGCGCAGCAGCGTCAAAGTTGCATCCGATAGGTAATACAGCGGCAGCAACAACGCAGCGGTGAGTTGCTGGTGAAATGCGAGTTCCAACAAGCACCAGCCCAGCAGCAAACCAATCGGCAAACTGCCGACATCACCGAGAAAGACCTTTGCGACCGGGCGATTGAATGGCGCGAATCCGACCATTGCACCGCAGAGCGCGGCAGCGACAATCGTAGCTGGCAGCGGCAACTGGCCGAACCATCCCAGCAAAATCATTGCGCCGGTGATCGGTACAGCCTCGGCAACAGTCATCAAGTCCAACCCGTCCATGAAATTGACGAGGTTCACGAACCAGAGGCCCGCAAACAGAAGAAGCGCTCGTTCGATCGCCAATGGACACGCTGGAATGATTCGAAGATCGGCAGGAGCTGTAAAGACGATCGCGCCGACGGCGGTGGCCTGCAGCAACAGGCGCGGCAGTACAGGGATGGATTTAAGATCATCGGCAAATCCCAACACCGCGATGAACAGCGTCGCGGCGAAAACCGCAGCCGGGACGGCCTCATTCATAACTACTGCGACAACGGCCGAGACAGACAATGTCGCAGTGATCACTGCAATTCCTGCCCCTTGCGGGGTAGGTAGGCGATGCGACGAACGCGGATTTGGCTTGACCAAGGTATAGCGCAGGAGCAACGGCCGGATCGCCCATGTGATGCACGCCGAAAGCAGTGTCGCGATCACAACGGCGACCAGCAATGGGAGGATTTCAGTACGGGGCATCTGCATCTCGCAACCGGCTATTCTGCAGTTTGCGAATGATTCGCGAAGAAAGCCTCACTGCGGAACCTCGATCGGCATGGACCGCTGCGCGGCCTTTTCAGCGCTGAAAACCCAGACCACTCCGCCGAACGCGCCGACGATAAAGGTTACCGCACCGAACAGCAGCGACACGTTGACGCCCTCGCTCGTCAACAGCCCGGCATATCCGAACGCAAGGCCCATCGTGGCTTCGCGCACGCCCCAGCCGGCAATTGAGATCGGCAGCATTGTGATTAGCATCACGGGCGGGACCAGCTGAAAGATCTGCCCGAACCCGACCGGAGCCGCGATCGACTGCACGACACACCAAACGATCACGACGGCGAGAACGTGAACCAGCAGAGAAAGGACCGCCACTTTCGGTCCGCGGTCACGGCTGAAGATCACCCGGTTAGCAATGACAGCACAGGCGTGGAGGTGATGGGTGCCCCACCATCGCTTCAACCAGGGCCATCGCAGCGCGCCGAAGGCAAGAAAACCCAAGCCTCCGGCGAGGGCAATGACATCGAGAAGCAACAGCGCCAAGCGGCCCTGGCGATCACCGATCAGATGGTAACTCCACGGCAGGGTTGCGATGACGATGATGGCAAGCGCCACCAGGCCGACCGCGCGGTCGACGAAAATCGAATAAGTTGCGGCACGCCAGCCCGCGCCGCTGCGTGCGACCAGCCACAGGCGCACGGCGTCACCGCCAATTGAGGATGGCAGCGTCTGATTGAAAAAAGTGCCGATCAAGTTGAAGCGCATCGCCCGCTTGGTCGGAAGCGGGACGCCGCATTCCGCGCTGATCTCGCACCATCGCAGGACACCTACGAATATCTGAAGAAACGTCACGGCGATTGCTACGCCGATCCAGCCCAGACTCGCGGCGTTGTTGATGCGCGACGCGAGTTCGAGAAGGTTGACTTTGCGAAGCGCAAGATAAAGCAGCGCCGCGGAAATCAATATCTTTATTGTCGAAAGCAGGATCCGACGCATGTCGCCGCTTCCCGTGTTGGAGAGAATGAAAAACGACGCGCGCCGCATGATAACGGAAACGGAGCACTGATTATTGTTCAAAAGTCGATCTGGCAAGCGCAATCGGATGTTGCGACACCCTCGCCGCCACGGCTAAACAGGCTTCGGGCGAAATCGGCTCGGGCCGGAGCGGTTCCAGCCAAGCCGACGCGCCCTGGGGATCGATGTGGTTGAACCAATACTGGTGACGGGAGCGGCGGGGTTTATCGGCTTTCACGTCGCGCGACGGCTTATATCGGAGGGCCGTAAGGTCGTCGGAATTGATTCAGTGAACGGCTATTATGATCCCCGGTTGAAGCAAGCGCGGCTCGATATTCTCGACAGAAATCCTGATTTTTCGTTTGTGAAGCTCGATCTGGCAGATCGCGCCGCATCGAACGCGTTGTTTGAGCGATTTCAGATTTCCCGCCGTCGTTCATCTCGCGGCGCAAGCGGGGGTTCGCTATTCGCTTGAAAACCCTTACGCCTATATCGATGCGAATATCGAGGGCTTCATCAATGTCCTGGAGGGCTGCCGCCATAATGGTTGCAAGCACCTCGTGTTCGCTTCGTCATCCTCGGTTTATGGCGCCAACCGGAAATTGCCGTTCTCGGTGCACGATAATGTCGATCATCCGGTAAGCCTCTACGCCGCATCCAAAAAAGCCAATGAGCTGATGGCGCACTCCTATAGCCATCTCTATCGCATCCCCACCACAGGTCTGCGGTTCTTCACGGTGTATGGCCCGTGGGGCCGCCCTGACATGGCGATGTTCATTTTCAGCAAAGCCATCCTCGAAGGGCGGCCTATCAAGCTTTTCAATCACGGCAAGATGCGGCGCGATTTCACCTACGTTGACGATGTGAGCCAGGCGATCGTTCGCCTGATTGATCGCCCGCCGCAACCTGATCCGGCCTGGAACGGGCAGGCGCCGGATCCAGCAACGAGCGCCGCTCCATGGAAAATCTACAACATAGGTAATAGCCACCCGGAAGAACTGACGTACGTGATATCGCTCCTGGAAAAGGAATTCGGGAGAACAGCTTTGAAAGAGATGCTGCCGATGCAGCCGGGGGATGTCGAGGCTACTTACGCGGATGTGGCCGATCTTGAACGCGACATCGGCTTCCGTCCGGCAACGACAATTGAAGACGGTATCGCGAGTTTTGCAAAATGGTATCGTGACTATCACAAGATCTAGCGGCAGACCTCTATGAACAAGAAAATCATTCCCCTGATCATGTGCGGCGGCGCCGGGACGCGGCTATGGCCGGCCTCGCGCGAGGTTCGTCCGAAGCAATTTCTGCCGCTGTTCGGGCCGCGCTCGACGTTTCAGGACACGCTCGCGCGGGTGTCGGATCCGGAGCTGTTTGAGCGTCCGATCGTCATCACCAATGCCGTGTATCGGTTCATGGTGCTGGAGCAACTCGCCGAAATCGGTGTTGAGGCCGACGTCCTGCTGGAGCCGATGCGGCGGGATTCAGGTCCGGCGATCGCGGCCGGTGCGGCGTTTGCGCAAACGCGAGACAGTGAGGCGATCGTGCTGGCGCTTGCCGCCGATCACGTGGTCCGCGATACCGCCGCTTTCCTCGCCGCCTGTCGGCAAGGACTTGTTGCAGCGGACGACGGCCGCATGGTCACCTTCGGCGTCAACCCGGAGCGTCGCGGCCACCGAGTACGGATACATCAATCCGGGCGAGGCGGTTTTCGGAGAGGTGCGCGCCGTCGCGAAATTTGTCGAGAAGCCGGATCCGCGTCAAGGCAGCCGAATATGTCAAGGCCGGTTATCTCTGGAACAGCGGCAACTTCATGTTTCGCGCCTCGGTCCTGCTCGATGAGTACGGCAAGGTCGACTGGAGAGCGTACAGGCTGGTCAGCGATTCCGTCACGAGGGCCGGGCGCGATCTCGGATTTGTCACGCTGGATCCGGATCTTTTCCAATCGGCCAAAGCGATTTCCATCGACTACGCGGTGATGGAAAAAACCTCGCTTGCGACCGTGGTGCCGGTGGCCTGCGGCTGGTCTGATGTTGGCTCCTGGCACGCGGTATGGGAATTGTCTGACAAGGATGCGCAAGGCAACGCCGCGCAAGGCGCCGCCGTGTTCGAAGATTCCCGCAACTGCAATGTCTCAACCGACAAGGCGCTGGTGGCGCTGGAAGGCGTCGACGATCTCGTCGTGGTGGCGACGCAGGATGCCGTGCTGGTGTCCCGTCAAAAGGATCCCAACGGGCTGAAACGGCTGGTTGCGAAGCTGAAGTCCGTCGCGCCCGCAGGTCACCGAGGATCATCTCAAGGTCCACCGTCCCTGGGGCAGTTATCAGTCGGTCGACAATGGCGATCGCCACCAGGTCAAGCGCATCATCGTGAAGCCGGGGAGCCGGCTCTCCTTGCAGAAGCATCACCACCGATCGGAGCACTGGATCGTGGTGCGCGGCGCGGCGCGCGTCACCGTCAACGATCTGGTCAAGACCGTGCATGAGAACGAATCGATCTACATTCCGAGCGGCGCGGTGCACCGGCTGGAAAATCCCGGCAAGATCCTGCTGGAATTGATCGAGGTGCAGACCGGCAGCTATCTCGGCGAAGACGACATCATCCGCATTGAGGACGACTACCAGCGCAGGTGAGCTCCAACATCGGATGCCGCGTTGCTTCAGCTGACGTAAGCCTCGCCGGTACAAGAAGGCTGGAGAACCAGAATGGCGCCGGAATCTTTTGCAGCGGCAACCCCAGACCAGCCAGCATCTCAAGCACCGGTAATCCAAACCTGCAGGGTCTTGGATCCGAACGTCCGGAGGTCACCACGCGCCCTTCTGCGACGTCCGCTCGACGCCCCTCTAACGCTCGAGCTTCGAGCGGTAAAGGACGATCTGCCTAACTTCGGCGGCAGGGTAGGGACGCCTCGCACCATCATGAGAACTTCATCTCAATCAAAAGCCCAGCAGCGGCTGCTGCTGGGCTTGGAGGGCGGGCCGGTGTCGTTCGCTGGCATTGAAGCCAGCTTCAGCGGCGCCGTATGATCACGGGACCGAGTGGGGTCGTGACCTCCATCGAAGGTGGCGAGGCGAGACTCCTCCCACCGTTCACGGGCGCCGCGCTCGGCTGGAACAAAGGCGGTGTCCTGCTGACTGCGACAAATCCCGGCGTGGAGTGCCCAGCGTCGCGCGGTATCCCAAAGCCGACACGGCGGCTGTTGACCATCGCACCGAGCCCGCCACCTCCGGTGGGCGGCGTCAGGATCGGTTTCGTCGCCATGAAATCGAGGTACATCGATAGTGCATCTACCTGATCGTCATAGTCGCCGTTCGGAAATGCGACGATTTCATCGGTCCAGTCCGGTCCCCAATCCGCCGTTACCGGCAAAACAAGACGTCTCAGTTTGATCGTCTTGAAGTGGCGTCGAAAGCGCTCGAACTTTGATCCCCTTGGCACGATTTCGCGGACCGCATAGGGAAGACGATATTGGGCTTGCGCAAGAAGCGCCGAGCCGTTCGCAGTATCTTCGATGAGGATCATGGCCGGGGGTAGCGTCGCACCAGACGCTCCAAGGCCTCCCACAGTCGCTCATAATCGCACCTGCCGGAAAAAATCTCGATCAGGTAGTGGTCCACTCCGTTGCTTTGCCAAACCTGTATCGCCATTCGGCTGGAGTTCGAGCTCGCTTTTTGTGCTGTATCGATGCTGAAGACGAACGGCATCGACTTGTCCGGAGCCCTGTCAAAAAAGCGGAAGTGCCTCGGTTTCACCCTGAAGGAGGCACCGCTGCCCATTCCTTGCTGATACAGAAAACGAAAGCTGGGCCGAAAGGCGAGATCGCGCAGCTCTTTTTTGCTGTAGCGTCCCTTTCGAATTTGCTCGCCTTTCCGCCGATTCCAGCGACCGTAGCGACTAACGTATGTCTTGGAGACTTCAGCGACGAGTGGAATTGCCAGCGATTTGTAGCCGCGCTGTTTCAGCAGATGGCCCGAAAGATCATCCTCATGAAGCCGGTGCATCACCACGACGATCCGGCTATTCTCGTCTCGCGTACGGCTCGCGATCTCTTCATCGAAGGTTTCATTTACAAATTCTATCTGATCAATGTTGTCCGCGTCCTTGATGGCAAGGAGATCGTCCGCCACGATGAGGTCGGCTCGGTACCCTGTGATGGTGCCGCCAACAGATGTAGCAAAGACGCTTCCGCCGCCAGTTGTACCGAAATCGCCGGCACCCTTCCAATTCTCGTCGATGCGGGTCGCAAAGTTACGCTTAAACGGTTCCGAAAGCAGAATTCGTCGAATGTTGCGCGTCGTGTCTCGCGCGAGCTTTTTGCTGTGCTCCACGATCAAGATGCTGTTCGAAGGATCATGTGCAAGGTGCCATGCCGGCAGACAAATCGCGAAGATGAAGCTTTTTGCAGTTCCGGGCGGCAGGTTAACGATGACGCGCGGCTGTTTTCCGGTGGCGATGTCTTCGGCCAGCGCATAGGCTTCCAACAGGTAGGGATCAAGGTTCAACGCTTTGTTGCCACGGCAGATCTTGTGGCACTCACGCACAAACGACGCGAAATCCTTCTTAATCAGGCTATCAGTTATCGTAGTCATGACCTTACTCCTTGTGGATTTCATTGATTTCGATCGAGATTGGTTGTTGTTGATCAGAGGTTGGTTGTTGTTGATCAGTTCCTCGCTTTCCGTTTCGTTAGGGGGTTCTTCGTTACCTGCGCCGACGTAGCGCATCCATGCCGCAAGCCGGTGATCGCGCCTTTGTGGTTCTGGAGTGCGGAGGAACTAAGCAATTGATCAGTGCGCGTTACTTGGTGACACGACGGGCGCGTCCCGTTCTTGTCGCGCACCGTCACTCGCTCCGCATTTCGGCCGCGAGCAGCGGCGGCTCGCAATCGCGCTGACACGGATCACGCTTCCCTGTCTGCTATTGATCGCGCTGGTGACGTTGTATGGCGCAGAATTCGTCGAATGTTGCGCGTCGTGTCTCGCGCGAGCTTTTTGCTGTGCTCCACGATCAAGATGCTGTTCGAAGGATCATGTGCAAGGTGCCATGCCGGCAGACAAATCCCGAAGATGAAGCTTTTTGCAGTTCCGGGCGGCAGGTTAACGATGACGCGCGGCTGTTTTCCGGTGGCGATGTCTTCGGCCAGCGCATAGGCTTCCAACAGGTAGGGATCAAGGTTCAACGCTTTGTTGCCACGGCAGATCTTGTGGCACTCACGCACAAACGACGCGAAATCTTTCTTAATCAGGCTATCAGTTATCGTAGTCATGACCTTACTCCGGTTGATTTTCGTTTCATTCGTTTGATCGAAATTGGCTGAGGTTGATCAGGTCCTCGCTTTCCGCTTGGGAGCTGTTGGTTTGCTGGGAGGCTCCTTGTCTTGCTTGAGCTGCGCCTCGGCGCGTTCGACGTAATCTCGGATCATCTCGAGATCCTCGACATCCGCCGTCTCGGTCGCGGGTTCTTCGTTTCCTGCGCCGAAGTAGCGCATCCATGCCAGCAAGGCGGTGATCGCGCTTTTCTCGTTCTGGAGTGCGGAGGAACAAAGCAACTTGATCAGTGCGCGTTGCTTGGTGACACGGCGGGCGCGTCCGTTCTTGTCGCGCACGGTCACTCGCTCCCGCATTTCCGCCGCGAGATCGCTTTTGAAGCTTGTTGAGGCCTTCGGCCGACCGTGCGGATTGCCGCTTTTGCCAGGCTGAAATTGCGAAGCCTTGGGCGGGCATCGATACCCTTTGCGATCTGTCATGATGACGCCTCTGCGTTTGGGCCGGCGTCAGCGACTTGTCGAAAGTATGGCTCCGGCCGGATTCGCGGCCGGTGCTGCGCGGCAAACCCTGGAGTTCGTCCCGGACGGGCGTTATCCCAAATGGCATTTCCCACCGAGCTTTGCACCGTAAGGCGAGGAGCTCGGATTGCGATTGAGGACAAGCCGCACACGGCACATTTCGTCGATTTACAGACTAGAGGTGCCCGTTGATCTCGTGGCTCTTGCGCCACCAACATCGGGCCTAGATGGCCAAATCGGCCCAGCCAATTCCCAACCTGCTCAGTCGAGTGCCGCGGGAGAGTACGTGGCGCAAATGTCAATGAGGCAATGCCGCTCGTTTCCAGCGAAAGAGAGTTGGTTGGGATCACCGTTTAGCTCCACCTGACTTGGATGTGGTTCAGCCATGGTATATGCCCCTACAACCAGGTATATGCATTTCCGAACCGATACGCAACTAAACGGCTCTCAATCAATTTGGTTCGTTACCAGCTATTTCCTTTCCTGAGAGTTGGCTAAAACTCTTGCTCATGCCATTGATATGGATATACTAACCCGAAAATAGAGGGCTGGATGAAGATCAAAAAGGAGCAACTGCGCGAGAGCGCACGAGTGGCTTTGGATCAGCAAGGCTATTCCAACGTTGTGATGAGCCCCGGCCCAGGTATTGTGCCGGGCGCCAGATTGGCAGCCATGAAGGACGGCAAGCCTTGCATCATTGCGGTTCGCACGTCCTCCGATCGCGAGGTGGCGTTATTGCGCACGCCGAGCGGCCGTTGGCGAACCATTCCACGAGTTGACCTGGTTCTGGTGGCGGTGCCGGCAGAGGATGCGCCCGCAGCCGAAGTGCTGGCATTCGACAAGGACACGCTGATCGGCGTCTTCGACGCCACGGTTCGAGCCACCGAAAAGGAAAGGCGCAGTAAGTTGTCGCTCAAAATACCTGTTTTCATCCCGCTGGATGATGTGAAGCCTTCGAAGACAAAAGAACTGCGCCCGGGATTGAAGGCCAAAGCCGTTTGGCGGGCTGTGATCCCGCTCGGTCAACTAGCGGCACAGGGATCAGCGACTTCCAACATCGACGATCATCGCGCCCGTTTCTTCGAACACATCAAACAGCAGGTCGCGAACTTCATCGGTCTTGATGTAAGCAAAATTGATCTGGAGATACGAATTGAAAGCTTGAGACCATCCAGGCGGAGAGCGGGCATCCAAGTTCGTGGCGTCCGTCTGTTTTGCTACTCCCACGGGCGATCCAGGAGATTAAAAGCCGGCACCAAAAGATAGTAGGCGGGCAAACGAACTTAAGGACCGTCGGGGAAGGTGGTTTTCGATGACTAAGGACCCGAGCACAGGAGGGAAAAGAGCTGCATGAACATAACGGAATTCGCTGTTCTTTCGAATATTTTCCCTGTTAACCGGAGGAAAATTCCCTGCTGCTGTTTTGCTCAGTTTAGGCAGAAAAACCGTTTAAACCCCGCAATTGTTAGGCTTTCCGATCCGCGAGTAATCCAACACCCGACGGATTTCCCTCTTAATTTCCCTGTTAGCAGGGAAACTCATGATCGGAACGCGAGCGAGGATTTCCACCGTGTAATTTTTTGAATCAAATTGTGTCCGGGAAAGCCTCTGACCGTTCGCCACGTGTGAGGCGGCGTGCTACGTACGGACGGGGACGCTCGCGCGTTGCAATTGGGGTAGAAGCAGATGAGTTCCAAGGGGGCGGCAGCTGAGATTAAAGCTGCCAAGAAAAGCGCGTTGCGCGTAGGCGTCATTGGCGCAGGCGTGATGGGGACAAACCACGCCCGGGTACTGGCTGGTCTGCCGGACGTCCTGCTGGTCGGTGTCGTCGATCCCTTGCCGGCTCATCGTGCGCGGGCCACTGAACTGGCCGGCTGCCGTACCTTCGCTGCCCTGGACGAAATGATCGCGGAAGGCATTGATGCCGTCACGATCGCGGCGCCGACGCACCTGCATCATGAGATCGCGCTCGCCTGTATCGCCCGGAACATCCATGTCCTTGTCGAGAAGCCGATAGCATCGTCGGTCGAGGAGGGCGAGGCGATCGTCTCCGCGGCCCGGGAGGCCGGCGTGACATTGATGGTCGGACATGTCGAACGGTTCAACCCTGCGGTAGCCGCTATCAAGCAGGCGATATCGGGTGAAGATATCTTGTCGATCGCGATCACCCGCGTCGGTCCATTTCCACCCCGTATGTCGAATGTCGGCGTCGTCATCGACCTTGCCGTCCATGACATCGATCTGATCCGCTGGTTTACCGAGTTCCGACATCGTCGAAGTGCAACCGCAGCTCTCCTGTGCGGTCGCCGAACGCGAGGACATCGCGTTGTTGCAGTTCCGCACCGCCTCCGGCGTGCTGGCGCACATCAACACCAACTGGCTGACCCCGTTCAAGGCGCGCAGTGTCACCGTCGCCACGCGCGGCAAATACGTCATGGGCGATCTGCTCACCCGGCAAGTCACCGAATGCTTCGGCTTCAAGCCCGACGGCAGCTATTCGATGCGCCATCTGCCGGTCGGCCACGATGAGCCGCTGCGTGCCGAACTGATCTCCTTCCTTCATGCGGTGCGTTCCGGCGCGGTCCCGGCCGTGACGGGTGACGAAGGCGTGGCTAGTCTCGAAATCGCAACGCGCTGCCTGGAAGCGCCTGCGCGGCCCGCTGCTGCGGCTTCCGCACGCAAAGAGCCACGCCTTGTCGCCGGCTAGCGAAGCCTGATGTCAACTGCTCCAATCCCGCAAGGATCCATGAACCAGCATCTGCGTCCTGAAGCCGTGCCCTTTATCGATTTGGGCGCGCAGCGCAGCCGGCTTAGGCAAATCGGTGGACGACGCGGTTTCCCGCGTGCTCGCCCATTGCAACTTCATCAACGGGCCGGAAGTAACGCAGCTCGAGGCCGAACTTGCCGCCTTCTGCGGGGCCAAGCATGTCGTGAGCTGCGCCAGCGGCACCGATGCACTTCTGATGGTGCTGATGGCAAAGGGGGTCGGCCGCGGCGATGCTGTGCTTTGTCCCTCGTTTACGTTCTGTGCGACAGGCGAGGTCGTCGCGCTCACAGGTGCTACTCCCGTCTTCGTGGACGTCGATGAAGCGACCTTCAACATGGACGCGGAGTTGCTCAAGCGCGGAATTATCACCGCAAGGAAGCACGGCCTTAGGCCTGTTGCAGTAATCCCTGTCGATCTGTTCGGGCAAAGCGCCGACCATGATGCGATCGGCGCGGTAGCGGATGCCGAAGGCCTGTTCGTACTTGACGATGCCGCTCAGGCGTTCGGCGCCAGTTACAAGGGCCGCCGCCTCGGGGCGTTCGGCCTTGCGACGGCAACCAGTTTTTTTCCGGCGAAGCCGCTCGGCTGCTTCGGGGACGGAGGAGCGATTTTCACCGACGATCCTCAGCTGGCAGAGACGCTGCGCAGCATCCGCGTTCACGGCCAGGGGTCGGACAAATACGACAACGTCCGCATCGGGCTCACCGGGCGGCTCGATACCATTCAGGCCGCCATCCTGATCGAAAAGCTGAAGATCTTCGAGGACGAGATCAACGCACGCAATAAGGTTGCGGAGCGCTACGCGCGAGGTCTCGGCAATGCCGTAACCGTTCCGCGGCTGGCCAGCGACCGCACCTCGGTCTGGGCGCAATACACCATTCGCCTGCCCAAGGCTGCGGATCGGGAGAGCTTTGCCGCAGCGCTGAAGCGTCAGGGCATTCCGACCGCGATTTACTACCCCAAATCGATCCACCAGCAGAGCGCCTATCGCGATTTTCCGGTCGCGGAAGGGGGCCTGCCGGCAAGCGAAAGCCTGTCGGAAGATGTGATCAGCCTGCCGATGCACCCTTATCTGGACGAGGCGACCCAGGACCGAATCATCGGGACGGTGCGCGCTGCGCTGCAGGCGTGAGCCAGCCGGAAAGCCACGTCAAAGCAATCGGACCGACGGTTTTCCAACGCGTTCGCGCCTAAAGTGTTGGCGGCCTGATTTGGCCGTTTTGAAGCGCGGCCGCATAGGATAGAAGCGGCTTATGCTCGGTCGTATTTTCACCGTCGGCGGCTATACGCTTCTGTCGCGCCTGACCGGCTTCGCGCGCGACATCATGCTGGCGGCGATCCTCGGCGCCGGTCCCGTGGCTGATGCCTTCTTTGTTGCCCTGCGCCTGCCCAATCATTTTCGGGCGATCTTTGCCGAAGGCGCGTTCAATGCCGCATTCGTGCCGGCCTATGCGCATGTCCACGGCGAGCGCGGAGAAGGTTCGGCGAAGCTGTTCGCTAATCGCATCTTTACCCTGCTGTTTTTTTCGCAACTGATCCTGCTTGTGATCGCCTGGCTTTTCATGCCCCAGGCCATGAGTATTCTCGCGCCCGGATTCACCGATGATGAAGAGCAACGGCGGCTCGCAATCGCGCTGACACGGATCACGTTTCCCTATCTGCTATTGATCACGTTGGTGACCCTGTATGGCGGAATGCTCAACGTGATGCATCGGTTCGCCAGCGCCGCGGCAGCACCGATTTTTCTCAACATCACCATGATGGCAACCCTGGCGCTCGCAGTGTTCTTTCCAACACCAGGGCACGCTGCAGCCTGGGGCGTGTTGATTTCGGGGTTTTTGCAATATCTGCTGCTGGCCGGAGATCTGGCAACGCATGGCGGGCTGCCGCGTTTCGCATCGCTCAAGCTCGATCAGGACGTCCGTGCTTTCTTTGCAGCCCTTGGACCTGCAACCATAGGGTCGATGGGCACGCAGGTCGCGTTGTTCGCCGATACCATTATCGCCACCTTTCTTCCCGCCGGCGCGCTTTCGGCCCTGTATTACGCCGACCGGCTGAACCAACTACCGATCGGCGTCATCGGGATCGCGATCGGCACGGTGCTGCTGCCGGAAATGTCGCGACGACTGACGTCGGGCGATCACAATGGCGCGATGGCCTCCCAGCGGCGCGCCTTCGATTATACACTGTTGTTTTCAGTGCCTTTCGTCGCCGCATTCCTGACAGTGCCGGACATCATCATGCGGGCGATGTTCGCTCGGGGTGCTTTCTCGAAAGCCGACGCGGCTGCAGCCGGCGCCACGCTTGCCGCATACGCGATAGGACTGGTGCCGTTTGTGCTGATCCGAAGTGCTGTTGCAACCTTCTATGCTCGCAAGGATACGGCGACCCCGGTCAAGGCCGCGCTGGTCGGTGTTGGCGTCAACGTCGCGTTGAAGATTGCGCTGATCAATACGCTGGCGCAGGTCGGGCTGGCGCTCGCGACCGCGGTTGGCGCCTGGATCAATCTTCTGCTGGTGCTCGGCTTTGCCGTCCGGTCTCGCTATCTTGATCTGGATCGCGCGCTGCTTCGTTCGCTCGGAAAGTTTATCGTGAGCGGAGCCGTGTTGGCGGCTGCTCTCTTGCTTGCGTCGCGATACGCGACGGCATACTTCGCGCACCTCAGCCTTTTTCGGGATGAGACGATTTTGCTGTTCCTGATGGTGGTTGGCGCCTTTGTCTATGCCCTGTCGGTTCTCTTGTTGTTCGGCCGGGGTTGGCTTTTCTCGCTGCTCCGCGGCTAAAGCCGTTTGCGCTGGCCCCCAAAGCGCTGCAATATGCCCGCCAATCTGAACTACAATCGGAGATATGATGGCTGGTCCCATGAAGTTCGGCGTCGGTCAAAGCGTCCTGCGCAAGGAAGACGACGCACTCATTCGCGGCAAGGGCCGCTATACCGATGACCATGCGCCGTCCGCATCGATGCACGCGCTGGTGCTGCGTTCACCGCACGCGCATGCGAATTTCACAATCGATGTGAGCCGTGCCCGCGGCTTGCCGGGCGTCGCGGCTATCCTCACGGCCGACGATGTCAGCGAGCTTGGTGACCTGCCGTGCTTGTTCAACCTGGAAGTGAACCCCTTCACCGGCCCGCCTTACCCAATCCTTGCAAAGGGAGAGGTGCGCCATGTCGGTGATGCCGTCGCCTTCGTGGTCGCCGGGAGCATTGACCAGGCCCGCGACGCGATCGAGGCAATCGAGGTGCAATGGACGCCGCTGCCTGCGGTGACCGGCGTGGTCAATGCCGTCAAGAAGGGCGCGCCGCAGGTCTGGCCCGATCATCCCGGCAACGTCCTGTTCGACGTCTCGATCGGCGACAAGAAAATGGCCGAAGATGCCTTTGCCAATGCTCATGCAGTCGCCGAAATCTCGATCGTCAATCCTCGCGTCGTGGCAAGTTTCATGGAAACCCGTGCGGCGGTCTGCGAATACGACGCCAGGCGCGACCATCTGACTTTGACGATCGGTAGCCAGGGCAGCCACCGGCTGCGCGACATCCTTTGTCAGAATGTCCTGAAAATTCCGGTCGAGAAGATGCGGGTGATCTGCCCCGACGTCGGCGGCGGCTTCGGCACCAAATTGTTTCCATATCGCGAATATGCACTGCTGGCGGTGGCTTCACGCAAGCTCAAGAAGACGATCAGGTGGGCCGCCGATCGTGCGGAGCACTTCACGGGCGATGCCCAGGGTCGCGATAACGTCACCTCGGCGCGGATGGCGCTCGCGGAGGACGGAAAATTCCTGGGCATGGACGTCGATCTGATGGGCGATATGGGTGCCTACCTGTCGACCTTCGGCCCCTACATTCCTCACGGCGGCGCCGGAATGCTGCCGGGCCTCTATGACATCCAGGCGTTTCACTGCCGCGTTCGAACGGTTTTCACCAACACCGTACCGGTCGATGCCTATCGCGGCGCCGGTCGTCCCGAAGCGGCTTACGTCGTCGAGCGGCTGGTCGATGCGCTGCGCGCGGAAACTCGGCATGACGCCAGACGCGATCCGGCGCAAAAACTTTATCGCGCCGCGCGCAATGCCCTACAAGACCGCGACTGGCAAGGTCTATGATTCCGGCGATTTCACCGCGCATATGAAGCGGGCGATGGAGATCGCCGAATGGAGGGACTTTCCCAAACGCGCCAGGGCCGCAAAGAAAGAAGGCTTGGTTCGCGGCATCGGGTTCGCCTGCTACGTGGAAGTGTGCGGCACGATGGGCGAGGAAACGGCCAATGTCCGGCTCGATCCCAATGGCGACGTCACCATCCTGATCGGCACCCAGTCGAGCGGGCAGGGCCATCAAACCGCTTACGCGCAGCTTGTGGCCGAGCAGTTCGGGCTTCCGCCCGAGCGCGTCCACATCTACCAGGGCGACACCGAGCAGATACCGACGGGCCTCGGCACTGGCGGCTCGGCATCCATTCCCACCGGCGGCGTTAGTGTCGAGCGAGCGACGCGCGCACTGGGCGGCAAGCTAAAGGAAATCGCCGCGGAGGCACTGGAGACCAGTGCTGGGGATCTTGAGATCGGCGACGGAGTCGTGCGGATCGCGGGCACGGATCGCTCCATCAGTTTCGCCGACATCGCCAAGCGGCCAGGCGTTGATCCTGAGAAGCTGAATGCCAGCGCGACCTTCACCAGCGCCGACGGCACCTATCCGAACGGCACCCATCTGGCCGAGGTAGAAATCGATCCCGCGACCGGTATGATCAAGATAGTCAACTACGTCATCGTCGATGATTTCGGCGTGACGCTCAATCCGCTGCTGCTACAGGGGCAGGTCCACGGCGGGGCGATGCAGGGCATAGGCCAAGCCCTGATGGAGCAGGTCGTCTACAGTCCGACCGATGGCCAGCTCGTTACCGGCACGTTTATGGACTATGCCGTTCCGCGTGCCGTCGATGGGCCGCTCTTTGTGTTCGAGACCCATAATGTTCCCTGCAAGACCAATCCGCTGGGCGTCAAGGGAGCAGGCGAGGCCGGCGCCATCGGCTCCTGTCCGGCGATTGTTAATGCAATCGTCGAAGGGCTATGGCGCGAATACAAGATCGAGCACATCGATATGCCGGCGACCCCCGAGCGGGTCTGGATCGCTATCCGCGAGCACCAGCGCCGGCATAGTCTCTGATTCCATATCGGCCGCAGGGAATGAACGCTGCATCGCGGGGTTAAAACAACAATTGCGCGGATGGCGCGTGCCAATAAAGTCGAGGGAAGGATCGAGCCGATGAAGCGAATTGTCGTGATCGTGGGGGCGTTGTTGCTTGGTGCCGGCGCAGTGATGGCGCAGCAGAATCAGCTCAAAGATACCCAAGCCATGATGAAGGACAACGGCAAGAATGCCGGTGCGCTGTCTGCGATGGTCAAAGGTGAAAAGCCTTATGATCAGACAACCGTCGATGCAGCGCTCACCCAGTTCGACGATACCGCCAAGAAGCTTCCAACGTTGTTCCCCCAAACTCTCCAGGGCAAACCGTTTGATGGAGACTACAGCCCTTCATCCAAGATATGGGAAGACAAGAAGGGTTTTGACGAGCATATCGCGAGCTTCGCAAAGGTGGTCAACGAATCAAAGGGCAAAATCAAGGATCTCGACACGCTGAAAGCGACGCTGCCGGTGATCGGCAAGCAATGCGGCGGTTGCCATGAGACCTACCGGATCAAGAAAACCTGATTTCAGAACTTCCTGAAATAGATGAGAAAGGGCGGATGCTCATGCATCCGCCCTTTCTGTCGATTAAACGGCAATGACTTCAACACCTCGTCACACCTACTCGCTGAAAGTCACTGTATGGGCTTCAGCTCGAAGCGCACCATGATGGAGCGGTGAATGCCGCGACGGCTCGTCCTCTCGTTTTGCCTTGTTGGTGCAGCTGTTCTCGCTTTCTACTGGTTGCTGACCGCGCCTGCGGTGCTCCCGGCGATTTCTTCCGTGCCCTATGCGCCGAACCTTGTGAACGGGAAGAACGTCTTCAATGCGGGAGGCTGTTCGTCCTGCCATGCGGTACCCAATCAACCGGATCGCTTGAAGCTCGGCGGTGGACTTGCAATGCCATCGCCGTTCGGCACGTTTTACGCACCTAACATCTCGCCCGATCCCGCCGACGGTACCGGGCGATGGAGCGAGGCGGATTTCATCAACGCCGTGATGAAGGGGTTGTCTCCGGCCGGCACGCATTACTTTCCGGCATTTCCCTACACGTCATATCAGCACGCCAGGATTGAGGACGTCCGCGATCTCTTTGCCTACTTGAGAACACTCCCAGCAGTGCCGGGCAAGGTGCGCGAGCATGATGTGCCTTTTCCATTCAACATTCGCCGCAACATTGGCATCTGGAAACTGTTGTTCGTGGACGGAAAGCCTTTCGCGCTCGATAGTGCGCGCTCAGCGAATTGGAATCGCGGCGCTTATCTGGTGAACAGCTTCGGTCATTGCGC
Organism: uncultured Alphaproteobacteria bacterium; assembly: GCA_963764155.1. Classification (GTDB taxonomy): domain Bacteria; phylum Pseudomonadota; class Alphaproteobacteria; order Rhizobiales; family Xanthobacteraceae; genus Bradyrhizobium. Next base: position 314,303 of record CAVXRI010000004.1, on the reverse strand, counting down.
AGAATGTCACAGCCCACGCAATTTCCTCGGCGGCATCATCGCCGCTCAGCGCTTTGCCGGCGGACCCAATCCGGAAGGCGAGGGCTGGGTCCCGAACATCACGCAAAAGGGGCTCGGCGACTGGAGCGAAAAAGATATTGCCTATTTCCTCGAAACCGGTCAGTTGCCCGACGGGGACAGCGTCGGAGGCTCGATGGCGCGCGTCATCCGGAACACCTCGCAGTTGCCGGCCGAAGACCGTGCGGCTATTGCAGAGTATCTGAAGTCGCTGCCGCCGGTGAATGGACCGCCACGGCCCCAGAAATCCTCCAAATAAAACGTCGTGGCAAGCCGCAGCTAATTGCTGATGGTGTCGCGGATCTTATTTGGCTGTGTCTTGCGCGGACCACGCGCTGCAGTCCTGGTTCGGTTCGCATTTTCAAGATGCTTCGCGCGGGCCATGTCGGCGAAGGCGCGCTCGAATTGACCCAGACGATAAAATACAATGCCGCGATTCACGTAAGCATCGGGAAAAGCCGGATCTCGCTGGATCGCCAGGTCGAAGTCGGCGAGCGCGCGAGGGTAGTCGCCATCGCGATACGCGAAAATTCCGCGTTCGTGATAGGACTTTCCATCGCTTTTTGCAGGACTGAGAGGCGCGTCGAGGTTGATAATCGCCTGAGTGCCGGGAGCGGCGACCTTTCTGATGGCTGCCCCGTCAACAATTCCGGTGTTCTCACGATTGTCGCGTAACTCGTTGCGGCTGGTGAGGTCGGGTTGTCCCGTGAGGGTCATGGCCATTTCGATCGACCCGCGTGCATCGACGGCGCCGTCCGCGGGTGCCTTCGACGCCTGCCCGAGCAGTGCGTAGCCGCCAACCAACAGGCCCGAAATGATCGTTGCCGCGATCGTGTCTGAGGCCAGCTTGTAAATCCTTTGTAGCTGACGGCAGGCTTCGACTTTGGGGCGGGGTCTGGAGCAAGCGCGATTGCCAGCAACTGATCGTAGGTAGCACGCTGCTCGCCGTCACTGAGGATTTGATGCGCACGGACAACTTGCCTGAACCTTCGCGAAGCATCGGGATCATCCGGATTGCTGTCGGGATGGCTCGCTTTGACAGCCTTGCGAAACGCCGTTCTGAGCGTTTCGGCGTCGTCGTCCGGCAGCGTACCGAGCAACTCGTACAGCGTCGTCATGGCCGATCTCGTGACTGCTTACCGCGACAAAACCAAAGCTGGTACCCACACGTCAGGCTCCCTATAGGTAGCTAAAACTTTCAAGGCCGCAGAATGGTCTTGGTATGGCAAAAGAATGCAATCGGGAGTGGCGCTGAAAGGGGCGGGCTTCCGGAAGCCTGCTTCAATTCAGCAGCGCGCCGTGGATCCAGACCTGATCTCGCATCTCCTGGATGACTGCAGCCGTCGCAAACGGTCGCGAGCGATCTTTTCCGCGCGCTGATAGCATTGGCGCTCGTAATCGAGCTTCAGACGGGAAAATTGGTCAGGATCGACAGAGTTCACGTCAACTCCCTTGAACTCGCAGTCAGGCTCCGTCGGCGGCGCTAGCGATAGTTTTTCGGAACGACAGACCCGCGACTCCGATTGCTTGTGCGCGACGGATGTTTTCAACTCAACCTGACTCGAATTGCGAGCGCAGCCTGCAACGGCCACCGCGCCCAACACAAGCAAAGGCGTCAACAGCTTTGGAGATGCGACGCGGGCGCGTGCGGTGTCACCCGCATTCCGCATGGCGGGGCTTATCAATTGAAAACGGGGCAAGTTGGCCGCCTCTCTGTGGCAGCGCTCAGCATCGCGCAAAATTGACGCGACGAACTGCGCTTTGGCCCCCCAGCCAAGCGTCGCGATACTGAATTAAAAAATTGAAGCGCGTTCTAACGAATACGATGAACCGAAGGTAAATCGGCTTGCGGCCTCGAAGCACGAAAGCTCGAGGGAGATGAGCCTGGCGCCCACTCCGCGTGGCGGCATTGTTTTAACGCGCGCCGAATGCCTTGAAAGTGATGATCGTGTGGGTGTCCTGGATACCGGGCAGGATCTGCACCTTCTCATTGACGAAATGGCCGATATCGGTGTCCTTGTCGACGTAGAACTTAACGAGAAGGTCGTAATGGCCTGCGGTGGAGTAGATTTCTGAAGCAATTTCGGCTTCGGCGAGCGCGTTGGCGACGGTGTAGGATTGCCCGAGCTTGCACTTGATCTGGATGAAGAAGGGAACCATCTCGATTGTCTCCGGAAAACGTGTGCCCAATAGGCCAAATTTGAGGCACCATGGCAAGCGACCTTGCTGGCGATATGGCGTCACGCTAGGACACCCTATGGCTTTGATCGCACCAGCCGCGCAAACCCCGCAGTGACAACGCCTGTCGCGCTCACCATTGCCGGCTCGGACCCCTCAGGGGGCGCGGGCATCCAGGCCGATCTCAAGACGTTCGCCGCGTTGGGTGTGTACGGCGCCTCCGTCATCACGGCGTTGACCGCCCAGAACACCCGCGGCGTGTTCGGCGTTTTTGACGTGCCATCGGAAATCGTGACTGCCCAGATTGACGCTATCTTTGACGATCTCGGAGTTGGCGCCGTGAAGATCGGAATGTTGGGCCGTGTTGCGGTTGTCGAGGCCGTCGTTGCTGCGCTGAAGCGCCGGCCGCCGATGCCCGTCGTGCTCGATCCCGTGATGATAGCGACTTCGGGCGACCCGCTGCTGGTCGCCGACGCTGTCGAAGCGTTGCGAACGAAACTCCTTCCGCTTGCCTCTCTGATAACGCCGAATTTGCCGGAGGCGGCGGCGTTGCTGAACGAACCGGTCGCCTACGCCGAGGCTGACATCGAGAAGCAGGGCAGGCAACTATTAGCGATGGGGTGTCCTGCCGTGCTGATCAAGGGCGGACACGGGCAGGGCGCAGAGAGCGTCGACTACCTCATGGATGCCAGACGTACTGTCCGGCTGCCGGCACCTCGCGTCGCCACCGCAAATACTCACGGTACTGGATGCTCGCTGTCCTCGGCGATCGCGGCCGGGCTCGCGAAGGGTGATGAGCTGGAAACAGCAGTTCGCAACGGCAAGGCGTGGATCAGCGCCGCGATCGCGGCAGCGGACCGCTTTTCCGTCGGCCACGGCCACGGACCCGTTCATCATTTCCATCGGTTTTACTGAAGCGCCGCCATGCTTATGCTGTGAGCTTGTTCCCGCCGGACATCAGTCGCCTCAATCGTCATCGCCTCGTCATGAAAATCGGCTAGTTCGCGAGCATGGGCAGTGACTCCTGCAGCGAAGAAATCCCGGAGCGGCGCTTCCGCACACTGTTTATCTCCGATGTGCATCTCGGAACCCGCGGCTCGCAGGTCGAACGATTGCTGGACTTCCTCCGCAGCTATGATTCCGACACGATTTATCTGGTCGGAGATATCGTGGACGGCTGGGCGCTGAAATCCAATTGGCATTGGCCACAATCGCACAACGACTTTGTGCAGAAGATGCTGCGCAAAACTCGCAAGGGCACCAAGATCACCTACGTTCCAGGCAATCACGACGAGTTCCTGCGCAACTATTACGGCACGCATTTCGGCGGCATCGATGTTGTGGAAAGTACGATACATCTCGGAGCCGACGGCAGGCGCTACCTCGTCATTCACGGCGACATCTTCGATCTCGTGGTGCAAAACGCGCGCTGGCTCGCCCATCTCGGTGACAGGGCCTATAGTTTCGCGATCCAGATGAACCGCTTGGTCAATTTCTTCAGGCGCATGTTCGGCGTGCCGTATTGGTCGCTTTCGCAATGGGCGAAGCTCAAAGTCAAGAACGCGGTGAACTATATAGGCGCGTTCGAAAAGACGCTGGCCGGTGAAGCGCGGCGTTATGGAGCCGATGGCGTGATCTGCGGCCATATCCACTACGCCGCCATTCGCGATGAGCACGGTATCCGTTACATGAACTGCGGGGATTGGGTGGAGAGTTGCACGGCATTAGCCGAGCACGAGGACGGCCGGTTCGAAATCATCACCTGGACCGATCCGCTACGTCGCGTAACTCCTGTTCCCAGCGTCGCAGCCCGCGCCGCCTGATGCGTATCCTGATCGCGACAGACGCGTGGCACCCTCAGGTCAACGGGGTGGTGCGTACGCTGACACTCATGGCGGAGAACGCTAAAGCGCTGGGGGCAGAGGTCGGGTTTCTTACGCCGGAATCTTTTCGCACCTTCGCGATGCCGAGCTATCGCGACCTGCGCGTGGCGATGCCGTCGCCGGCGAAGATTGCCCGGCTGATTGCGGATGCCCGGCCCGACAGCATCCACATCGCAACCGAGGGACCGATCGGCCTGCTGGTGCGGCGCTATTGCCGCAAGAAAGGCGTGCCGTTCACCACGAGCTTTCATACGCGCTTCCCGGAATACGTTTCCGCCCGCCTGCCGGTGCCTGAATCGTTGGTCTGGAGAGCGCTTCGTCGATTTCATGGCGCGGGCCAGGCCGTTATGGCCGCCACACCAGCCCTGATGGGTGAGTTACGCACGCGCGGGTTCCGCAACGTTGTGCTATGGCCGCGTGGCGTCGACACCGCGCTTTTTCGTCCCCGCGCCATCGACTTGTGCTTGCCGGCGCCGGTTTTTCTCTGCGTCGGCCGCGTCGCGGTAGAGAAGAATCTTGAGGCTTTTCTCGATCTCGATCTGCCCGGCACGAAAGTGATCGTGGGCGACGGCCCGGCCCGCGTCGCGCTGGAACAGAACTATCCGAACGCGGTGTTCCTCGGGGAACTGCAAGGCGAGGCCCTGGCCGAGGTCTATGCGGCCGCGGACGTGTTCGTGTTTCCGAGCAAGACCGATACGTTTGGACTCGTTCTCCTGGAAGCGTTGGCAAGCGGTTTACCGGTTGCTGCGTTTCCCGTAACGGGGCCGCGCGACGTCATTGGCGAGGCTCCGGTCGGCGTTTTGAGCGATGATCTGCGCCAAGCCTGCCTTTCCGCCCTGGAATTGTTGCCGCAAGCCTGCGTCGAGTTTGCAGCAAAACATACGTGGGAGGCCAGTGCGCGGGCTTTCCTCGACAACATCGCGAATATTCCGGGGGCCGGGTCGAGAGCCGATTGCGGTGGTTTCGTGCCCAATTACCCGCGATTAGCGGGCTGACCCGCAAGACGTCTTGCCCGCCCGTCGCATGACGCGATAAAAGGCGCGATGACCCAAGCCTCCTCGAAGCTCCCCATCACTCCTGCGGATATCGATACCGCGGCGCGCGTCCTCGCGCCGTTCGCGGTGCGGACGCCGCTGCTGTCCTCACCTGCGCTTAATGAACGCGCCGGTACCAAAGTTTTTCTGAAACCGGAAATGCTGCAGCGGACCGGATCGTTCAAGTTCCGCGGAGCCTTCAACAAGGTGTCGTCGATCCCGCAAGCCGACCGTAGCGGTGGCGTGGTGGCGTTCTCGTCCGGCAACCACGCGCAGGGCGTGGCGGCAGCGGCGCAAATCCTCAATATGCGCGCGACCATTGTAATGCCGGCGGATGCGCCGCTCTCCAAGCGCGAGCGCACCAAAGCCTATGGCGCGGAGGTCGTGCTGTACGATCGCGATCGCGAAGACCGCGAGGCAATCGCCCGCGAGATCGCTAATAAGCATGGGGCCACGCTGGTGCCCCCCTATGACGATCCTTTCGTGATCGCAGGGCAGGGCACGGTCGGCCGCGAGATCGCGGAGGATATGGCCGCGCTCGGCCTGACGCCGGACATTGTGATCGCACCGGCTTCCGGAGGCGGGCTGATTGCCGGTGTGGCAACCGCTATCAAGGCGCGCTTTGCTCAAGCCGAAATTGTGGTGGCCGAGCCGGAAGCCTTTGACGACCACACGCGCTCGCTGCGCGCGGGCAAGCGCGAAGCCCACCGCGCTGAAGGCCGCACCATCTGCGACGCGTTGATGGCTTCGATCCCGGGCGAGATCACGTTCGCCATCAATAGCAAGCTGCTGTCGCGCGGGGTAACCGCCTCTGACACGGAGGTCGGTGCAGCGGTGGGGTTCGCCTATCGCGAGTTGAAGCTGGTGGTGGAGCCGGGCGGGGCGGTAGGCCTTGCGGCGCTGTTGGCCGGCCGTATTGATGCCCGGGGCAAGAACGTCGTCATGGTTCTTTCCGGGGGCAATGTCGATGCGGACCTGTACGCCAAGCTGATCGCCTAGGAGAAGAACGCGATCTTTTCCGCCTGGCTCATACGCCGGATCGAGGCGAAAGGATCGCTGGCGGTCGAAGTCGGCTTTCCCAGGATCCCGCTTGCGATAATCGTGGCGCCGAGCGAAATGTCATCGGGCGGCTCGAGCGAGGGTGCGGTTGAAGGCTCGACTGGAGTCTCAATAGCGGGCGCCTCGGGCAATTGGAGCGAGACGCCGGCCGGCTCGGCTCTTTCCCCCATGATGTCGCGTTCGATCGTGACCGGATTCGCCGACGGAGCTTCCGGCACCTCTTCATCAACGAACGGCTCGTCATCGGCGAGGTCCGGGGCAGCCATCTCGAGCGCGATCATTTCCAGCACCGCCTCGTCCTCGGCGTCGGCGACGGGATCATCGGGTCTCGGATCCGGAGCACGAATCGTGTTGCCGGGGAGTTCACCGTTGATCACACTAGACCCTTGCGTGGTCTCATCGTCGGTGGCCGCTATCGGATCGTCATCTCTCTCAAAGCCATCGATCTCAGCCTCGATGAGATCAAACGCAGCAATCAGCGCCACACCCGGATCGGCCGTCGAGATTTGTCCGCATCCCGCCTCCATAGCGCTAATCTGGGAATCGATCAGATCGCAAATCCGGCTATCGGCACCGATCTCGCGCCAACGCCAGGATATTTCCTTGATGATGCGTGCGCCCTTGCGGACCGGCGCCAGACCTTCTTCCAAGGCCAGCCCCTCCAATGCCGCTACTGCGTTGGTTCGGGCTTGCTCAACCGCGCTCCTGATCGCTGCGAGAGCTTCGGTGAGGCCATTGTCGGGCGGAGGCTGCTGCTGGGCCGCAAGCGTATCCTCAATCCGCGCCACGGCCTCGAGCACCATGGCGGTATCCGCATTGCGGTTGCGCTTGGCATATTCGCCTAGAAACCAGCGGCCTCGCGATGTCTCCATAAAGGCTTCGCGTATCGCCTCGTAATCCTCCTCGCTGGGCCGTGCGGCCCGCGCGGAAATCGGAGATAGGGCGAATGCTTCATCGGCCATGGCAAACTCATCCGCGCAAACCGTTGCACGGTACGCTAACGATCATCACGATATCGAACGAATCGCAATTGAATTGATGCCGACCGAATCACCAATCCCCAACGCTTCGCATCAGGCTTCCAGCCGATTCGCCGTGCGGCTGGCGCTATTCTACGGCACGTCCTTTGGCGTGCTGGGCACGCATCTGCCGTTCTTCCCGGTATGGCTGAGGGCCGTTGGGATCGATGCTTCCTGGATCGGGATCATCAGCGCCGTTCCTGCGGTGACGCGGTTTACGGTGCTGCCGTTCGTCACCGGGCTGGCAGAACGGCGCGATGCGCTGCGCGGGGCCATGATCCTGACGGCCTTTGTCACCGCGCTCGGGTTTTCGTTGGTCGGCACGCAGCATCAGGCGGTCCCGGTGTTTCTGGTATACGCCGTGACCTGCTGCCTGTGGACGCCGATCGTGCCGCTGACCGATGCCTACGCGCTGCGGGGCGTGATGCGCTATGGCCTCAATTACGGTCGGCTCCGGCTATGGGGCTCCGCGGCTTTCGTTGTGGGCGCGCTGGCCTGTGGGCTGCTGGTCGACGTCATCGCGGCCCGCGAACTGATCTGGGTCATCGTCGCCGTCGCCGTGCTTGGTGCGGTCGCCAGCACCGGGCTACGGCCGCTCCGCCACTCAGGAATCGTACCGATCTCGCGCGCCGGCGCGGGATTGCTGCGCAAGCCGGGATTTCTCGGCATCATCGTTTCGGCGGCGCTGATCCAGGGCAGCCATGCCGCCTACTACAGCTTCGCGTCCATCGACTGGCAGGCCAATGGATTGGGCGGGCTGACCATTGCCGGGCTTTGGGTGCTCGGGGTGCTGGCCGAAATCGTCGTGTTCGCGCTGTCGCCGCGTTTTACGTTCTCGCCGGCCGTGCTGGTGGTGATCGGAGCGGCCAGCGCCGTTCTGCGTTGGCTGATCACGGCACAGGAGCCGCCGGTCGCCGTGCTCGCCGTGGTTCAGCTGGGGCACGGGCTCAGCTTCGGCCTGACGCAGGTCGGGACCATGGGGCTGCTGATCCGTCAGGTGCCCGTTCACGTCATGGCGAGAGCGCAGGGATATCTCACGGCCTGCTCCGGCATTGTGACCTCATGCGCATCGATCGTGTCCGGATTGATCTACTACGCCTATGACGGGCAGGGCATCTACTACCTCATGGCCGGCATGGCCGCGGCCGGCGCGTTGTTGATGTGGTCCACGCGACATCGGTTGGCCAATCAACCCCACAGCGCAGCTTCCGGCGGATAGACCATGCTGCCGTCGTAACGCAGCCCATCGTCGCGATCGCGCGCCAATAGCAGCGGGCCGTCGAGATCGACGAACCGGGCCTGCGCCGCAAGGAGCATCGCGGGCGCCATCGCCAGCGAGGTCGCGACCATGCAACCGACCATGGTTTCAAATCCGAGCGCTCGCGCGGCGTCGGCCATCGCCAGCGCCTCGGTCAGCCCACCGGCCTTGTCCAGCTTGATGTTGACCGCGTCATAGCGCCCGCGCAGTGCCTCCAGAGATCTCCGGTCATGCACGCTCTCGTCGGCGCAGACCGCGATTGGCCGACGAATGTGCGCGAGCAAATCATCCTGTGCGGCCGCTAGCGGCTGTTCAACCAGGGTAACTCCGGCTCGCGCGCATGCGGCGAGATTCTGCTCCAGATTGGTCGATGTCCACGCCTCGTTGGCATCGACAATGAGCTCCAATTCCGGGGCCGCTTCACGAACCGCAGCAATTCGTTCGCTATCACCGTCGCCCCCGAGCTTGATCTTGAGCAGCGGCCGGTGCGCGGCCTTGCGCGTTGCCGTGGCCATCGCCTCCGGGGATCCCAGCGAGATGGTGTAGGCCGTGACGCAGGGCCGTGGCTGGGCGCGTCCGAGCAGGTTCCAGACCCGCTGGTTGCTGCGCTTGGCCTCGAGGTCCCACAGCGCGCAATCCAGAGCGTTACGCGCGGCGCCCGCCGGCATCGCCGCTTGCAAGCCTTCCCGGTCGAGCCCCCCCTGCAACGGCTGCTGCATCGCCTGGATGGCGGCATGGGTCGCTTCCGGCGTCTCGCCGTAGCGCGGATAGGGGACGCACTCGCCGCGCCCGGTATGGCCGCCATCGGTGATTTCAGCCACGACCGTCACCGCTTCCGTCTTGGCCCCACGGCTGATGGTAAAGGCGCCGGCGATGGGCCAGCGTTCGATTCGCACGTCAAGCATTCGAAGTTGGCCGGAAGTCATTTTAATGTTTGGCAATTCCTGAGTGTGGGCTTGCCCGGCGCAGCCAGCCGTGGCTGGTTGGGGACATCTTCTAGACATCTTCTACAGGGCAATGACGGCGCACTAAACTTTTCCTTTTGCATGTGTAACTGGAATCGGGACAGGAGTGAGCATTGTGAACGGCGACCCGACACTGGAGCGGATTGCACGGAACGATGCACTTGCGCTGTGCGCGGCCGGTTCATGGACCGCGCGCTTCGCGCCGCTGCTCGAACCTATCATCGCCGACGCCGAAAAGCTGGCGGGTACCCGGCCTGATATCTCCATCGATGTCTCGCAAATCTCGAAACTCGATACCTTCGGCGCATGGCTGATCGAGCGGCTGCGCCGCAGCCTGACGCAGGGAAGCGTCGAGCCCAAAATTGCGGGGCTCTCGGCCAATTATTCGAGCCTCGTGGACGAGGTGCGTCGCGTCAAGGCCGCGCCCGTCCTCGAGAGCCCTTCCGTGACCATTACGGGCATGGTCGATCAGATCGGGCGAAGCATGGCCGGGATCGGCGCCACGCTGCTCGGATTGATGGAGATGCTCGGTGCGGTGCTCGCTGCCAGCGCCCGGATCATCGTTCATCCCCGAAATTTCCGTCTCACATCGACCGTGCATCATCTCGAACAGGTGTGTTGGCGCGCGGTGCCGATTGTCGTGCTCATCACGTTTCTGATCGGCTGCATCATCTCGCAGCAGGGGATTTTCCATTTCCGCAAATTCGGAGCCGACATTTTCGTTGTCGACATGCTGGGCGTGCTGGTGCTGCGCGAGATCGGCGTGCTGCTCGTGGCGATCATGGTCGCCGGCCGTTCGGGAAGCGCCTACACCGCCGAGCTCGGCTCGATGAAGATGCGCGAGGAAATCGACGCGTTGCGCACCATGGGCTTCGATCCGATCGAGGTCCTGATCCTGCCGAGAATGCTGGCGCTGGTCATCGCGCTGCCGATCCTGGCATTTCTCGGCGCGATGGCGGCGCTCTATGGCGGCGGCCTCGTGGCGTGGCTTTACGGCGGCGTCGATCCGGACGCCTTCCTCTTGCGGCTGCGCGATGCGATCTCGATCAATCACTTCACCGTCGGCATGATCAAGGCGCCGGTCATGGCGGCGGTGATCGGGATTGTCGCATGCGTCGAGGGGCTGGCGGTTCAAGGCAGCGCCGAGTTGCTTGGACAGCACACGACCTCGTCGGTGGTGAAGGGAATATTCTTCGTCATCGTGATGGACGGCATCTTTGCGATCTTCTTTGCCTCGATCGGGATGTGACGATGGCGCTTCAAGCCTCCGACGCCATCATCCGGGTCCGCGACATCACCGTGCAGTTCGGCTCGACGCGGGTGCTGGACGGGCTCAATCTCGACGTCAAGCGCGGCGAAATCCTGGGGTTCGTCGGTCCGTCCGGCGCGGGAAAATCGGTGCTGACCCGCACCATCATCGGACTGGTGCCCAAAGTCGCCGGGCAAATCGAAGTGTTCGGCATCGACGTCGACGCGGCGGACCCGGCGGTGCGCCGTAGCGTCGAGCGGCGCTGGGGAATCCTGTTTCAGCAGGGCGCGCTTTTCTCCTCGCTGACCGTGCGGCAGAATATCCAGTTCCCGGTGCGCGAATATCTCAAGGTTTCGCAGCGACTGCTTGATGAGATCATGGTGGCCAAGCTCGGCATGGTCGGCTTGCGGCCGGAAGTGGCCGACCGTTTCCCCTCCGAGCTTTCCGGCGGGATGATCAAGCGCGTGGCGCTGGCCCGAGCCTTGGCGCTCGATCCGGAACTGGTGTTCCTCGACGAGCCAACCTCCGGGCTCGATCCGATCGGCGCCGGCGACTTCGACGAGCTTGTTCGCACGCTGCAGCGTACTTTGGGGCTGACCGTTTTCATGGTAACTCACGATCTGGACAGCCTCTACACAGCTTGTGATCGCATTGCCGTCCTGGGGAACGGTAAGATCATCGCGGTCGGGTCGATGGCCGAGATGCAGGCTTCGCAGCATCCCTGGCTCCGGCAATATTTTCACGGCAAGCGCGCCCGCGCAGTGATGGGCGAGACGGTAAAGGCTGAGACGGCTATCGGAGTTGGTTAGATGGAAACGAGGGCGAACTTCGTCCTGATCGGAGCCTTCACGCTGGCGGTAATCGGCGCGGCTTTCGGCTTTGTGTTGTGGTTCCAATCGCTGCACACCGCGAAAGCGCGCAGTCCCATACGGATCGTTTTCGAAGGTCCCGCTTCGGGATTGCGCAATGGCGGCAGCGTGAATTTCAACGGTATAAGGATTGGAGAAGTGGTCTCCGTGAAGCTCGACAACCCGCGTCGGGTGGTCGCGCTCGCCATGGTCGAGAACAACGCTCCGATCCGCAAAGACACGCTTGTCGGCCTCGAATTTCAGGGCCTGACCGGCGTCGCCGCCATTTCGCTGAAGGGTGGCGAGGAAGCCGCGCCCGGCGTTCCCCTCGACGAGGACGGCGTTCCGGTACTGACGGCCGATCCGAACGCACTGCAGGATGTCACCGAGGCCATTCGCGGAACGCTGCAAAACATCAACAGGGTGGTTGCCGACAATCAGCAAGCGGTGAAAAATTCGTTGCGCAATCTCGAGACCTTCACCTCGTCGCTGGCGCGTAATTCCGAGCGGATCGACAACGTGATGCTGAGAGTCGATGGGGTGATGGAAAAGGCCGATAACCTTGTGCTCGGCCTCAACACGCTGGCCGGCGGCAAGGAGGGCGGGGAGCTGTTCCAGGCGGTGAAGTCGATCCGTGAACTGGCTGATGACTTCGACAAGCGCTCCGGCGCGTTGATGGCCGAGGGCCGCCGCACCCTCGGCGATATCAGCCGCGCCGTGAACAACCTCGACCGAAATCCGACGCGGCTGTTGTTCGGCGCGAGTAACAGCGCGCAACCGGCCCCCGCAGCGGCGCCTGCGCCCCCGGCCGGCGAGCGAAAGCGGCAGTAGAGTTGCACGGGGAGGGCGGGCTCGAGACCCGTTTTCTGATTGTGCGGCATGACCTGAATTGCGCGTTGACATATTTGGCGTCATTGCGAGCGTTGAGCGAAGCAATCCAGAGTGTGACGGGGAGATTTCTGGATTGCTTCGTCGCAAGTGCTCCTCGCAATGACGTGGTTGGGTTCTGATTCAAATTTCAAACAGCGCGCGTGAGTCGACGGTCTTGGTCGCCGTCATTGCGAGCGTAAGCGAAGCAATCCAGATTCTGACGGGGAGATTTCTGGATTACTTCGTCGCAAGTGCTCCTCGCAATGACGTGGTCGGGTTCTGATTCAAATTTCAAACAGCGCGCGTGAGTCGACGGTCTTGGTACGCCGTCATTGCGAGCGTTAGCGAAGCAATCCAGATTTTGATGGGGAGATTTCTGGATTGCTTCGTCGCAAGCGCTCCTCGCAATGACGTGGTTGGGTTCTGATTCAAATTTCAAACAGCGCGCGTGAGTCGGCGCTCTCGCGGCACGCATTGCCCGAGTTGATGGATGAATTTCGCCCCTTGAAGAAAAGAGGGCGCAGGGAATGCCGGGTGCCCGCTGCACCCGTAGCCTCGCGTGCGATATGAAAAAGCACGACGAGTTAGTCACCACAGGCTCAGACGGAATCAACCGACATTCCCTGCGCGGTGGTTTTAACGGTTTATTCCGCGCTCTCCCCGGCGACGAATTCGTCTTGTCACCGTCATTGGCGGATTAAGGGTTGTCCAAGCCCGGTCGGGCCGACTCGCCTCCGCCAACTTGACACCAGCAACGGGTGCCAGGACCACACGGCTTTGCCGTCCGTAGCGATCGCCGTTCGTCCGCGCGTTGTGAATCGCTCACGAAAAATCGCCCTGCGATCAGCTCACGCGCACGGCGCTGCCGCGTCCACCGCATCCCGTGCTCAACGATCGCGACGATCGATGCGCCCCTCCATGAGCACGGAACGCTCGAATATAGCCACCGATTGAGAGGGAAACGGAAACGAATTATTTTAGCAAGCAGGACTGGACGACCCAAATCAGATTGAATCAATTCAGGAAATAGTCGTGAGGCCGCAACCGGTTTTCAGCTTTGGCGCAGGGGTGCGCGGAGCGATTGCCCGAAGAATTGATCCAATTCACGCCCGTCGGGCAAATCAGCAAACGCCGATCTCGATCTCGTAATGCGCCGCCCGTGAGGCAAGGCGGAATACGCTTTCGCTATGCCACCCTACGAACCGGGGCCGTGTCTCATCCGAGACGGCCGGCTGCGTGCGCAAGCAGGGTGTAAACCAGTCCTGTTTCCGAGATCAGGTGGTTTCGCAGTGCCGACGGTCCCCGGTCTTCGCGTGCGACTTCGTCGAGCAGCCGTTCGAATTCGGTGATGTAGCGATCGACGGTTTGCTTGAAGTTGCGATCGGCGCGGTACTTGCGCGAGACCTCATCAAAGGCCTTTTGGCCGGCCGGTGTGTAGAGCCGCTTGGTGAAAGCCTTGCTTTCGCCGCGCTGGTAACGGTCCCACATCTCGGCGGCGAGACTGCGTTCCATCAACCGGCCGATGTCCAGCGAGAGCGACTCCAGCGGATTGCCGCCGCTCTGCGAGCGGCCGCGCGGCGTCTCACGGCTGCCGCCGCTGTCGGCTCGGCTCAGCAGATCGGAAAGCCAGCCATCACGTCCGGCGTCTGAAGCGGCCGGGCTGACCGGCGGCGCCTCTGTGCGGCGCGAGGGCGGTCCCCCGAGGTCGGGGGGCGGCAACGTCGAGGCGCTGCCCGCATCGCGCATACGCGGCTCGCTGGTGCGGCCCACGACGGCTGCGATGGCGGGCTCTTCCTGACGCTGAGGGACGGTGCGGCCGGCGCTTACCACGTCGAGGCCGCGGCCGTGCTGAGCCACGATCCGGTTCAGTTCGGCCAAAGCCTCGATCTGGTCGACGATCACCTTGCGCATTTGCGCGGTGCTGTCGGCGGCCTCCTGAGGAAGCTCCAGCACGCCCCGGCGAAGCTCGTTGCGGGTGGCCTCCAGTTCGTGATGCATTTCCGAAGCCATGTGCTTCATGTTCTGCACCAGGTTCTCGAACTTCTCGGCGGACTGCTTGAACATCGCATCCGCTTCACTGGTCGTCTGATGGTAGATCTCGTTCATCGCCTCTACGGTGTGGCGATGCTCCTCTTCGGAAGCGATCCGGACAGCCTGCAACTGGCGGCTGATCTCAGCGGAACCTGCGCCCGCGGTCTCCGCGACCACGCGTGCGATATCCCGCGCACGCTCTTCGGCGGCCGCGAGCGATTCGTCCAGCAGGCCAGTAAAGCGGGACAGCCGCTCATCCAGATCGGCCGTGCGCATATCCATCATGGAGACGAGCGCTTCCAGCGTCTCCTTGCGGTCGGCCACTGTCGCTGTGGTGCTGAGGTTGCTCTGCTCGACGACCGCCGCCGCATCGATCAGCGCGCGGCCATGGCTGTCGAACTGGCTTGAAAGCGAGCCGAGATCCTCAAGCACATTCGCCGTCTTGGTGTTGAAGACCCTCAATTGTTCTTCGAGGGTCTGGGTCGCCGCGCCATTGCGCGAGGTGACATCGTTCAACGCGGATACGAAATCGGCGACGCGCGTGACCAGCGCCCGTTCGAGCGAATTGAGATTGTCGTGCGCGCCGGTCAATACTTCCTGCAAAAGGATGTTGCCTTCACGCAGCCGCTCGAACAGCGCGACGGTGTCGGTTCGCAGCATCTTGCTGGTTTCCTGCATCTCGGTCACCGCCGCGATCGAGACCTGCCGCGATTGATCGATCGCCGCCTTTGAGGCCTGTTCCAAATCCTTCAGCGATTTGCTGATCGCGCCAGTGGCCAGTTCGCCCGCCGATGTAATGGTGCGCGCGACGTCCGTTCCGTTGCCCAGCATCGATTGCGAGAAGGCCTGCGAGCGCGTTTCGATCGATTTCAGCGCATCGGAGGTAACACGATCGATATCGAGCGTGAGCTGACTTCCCTTGGTGCCGATCGCCTCGACAAGCGAGCCACGCCTCGAATTGATCACCTGCGAGAGCCGATCGGTCTGCTGCTGCACATAGCCGACGATTTCGTCCGTCTTGCCTGTGATCGCAGAACCGAAGGCGGTGCTTGCGGCGAGGACCGAACGCTCCACATCCGCCGTGGTCGAATAAATTTTCGCGCTCACTTCGCTTGAGGCTGCGACCAGAGAGGATTGGGCCGTGAGCGCGCTGGTCTGGATGTTGTCCGTGGTGTTGGCCGTGACGGTGGTAAGGGTCCGTTCGATGTCCGCCGACAGCAATTTAATCTGATTGGCGGCATCGTTCGACGCGGTTACCAGGGTCGCCTGGGCCTGGCCGGCGCTGGTCAGTATCGAGTTCGCAGCACCGGTGCCGATGGCGGTGAGGGCGCGTTCTACTTCCGAGGAGGTGAGCTGAAGCTGTGCACCGACGTCGCTGGAGATCGTCAGCAGTGATTGCTGCGCGGCCCGTGCGCCGGTCTGAATAGTTTCGCTGGTGTTGACGACCAGATTGGTCAGCGAACGTTCCGCGTCCTCGACATGGGATTTGATGCCCGTCGAGAGCAGTTCCGCGCGGGCCATCAGATCATCACTGGCCTGACGTCCGCTGCTCTCGATTCGGCCCGCCACCGCTTCCACACGCGAACCGAGCAGGTCTTCGAACTGCGCCACGCGTTGATCGATATCGCCGGCGACGGCGCCTACTCGCGTTTCGAGGCCCTGATGAATTTCCTGGAAACGCGCCGTGATGGACTCCGTAAGCTGTGCGGTGCGTCCGTCGATCGTGTCGCTTACGCTGGCGATGCGACGGTCGACAGCCTCGATCGCCTGCGCGGCTCCGCCGGTTAGCGAAGAGGTGAGAAGTGTCAGGCGCGAGTTGATGGACTGGATCGCTTGCGCGGCGCCCTCGGTCAGCGACGATGCCAGTGTGCCGAGGCGGCCATCGATCGTTTCGGTCACGGACTTCGCGCGGGAATTGAAACCTTCCTCCAGCGATTTCATGCGGTTCTTGAGCGAGCCGTCCAGATTGGCGACGCGGCTTTCGAAGGTGATCTCGAATTGCGCCAGACGCTGGTCCATCGAGGCGGTGATCTCGCCGCCATTCGAGCTGAGGCGGGCGTCGAAATTATCGACGTAGGTCTTCAAGCTGTTCGCGATCTCATCGGTGCGCTGGCCCATGCGCTCGACGATCTCGCCGCCGAAGGTTTTAACGGTTCGATCGAATTCGGAGATGTGGCGCGTTATCAGGGCGCCAAGCGTGCCGCTATCGCGCGCGAACCTCTCGGCCAGTTCGCCGCCCTGGTTCTTTACCAGTTCATCAAACGCGCTTATCTGCATGGTAAGTGAATTGTGGGTGGCTTCGGTCTGGCCGACCACCTTGTTCACCAGCGCATTCATGCTGACGTCGAGTGTTTCGCTCGCCTTGTCGCCGGAGGTGACGATGCGAGCCGCCAATCTGTTGGCTGCTTCATCGATTTTGCCGACGAGATCGCTGCTGCGCAGGTCCAGTTCAAGCAATAGCGATTCGCCGGAACTCTTCAGTGAGTCATGGACCTGTTCGGTCCGCTCGGAAATGCCGTCCACTATGCTGGACGAGCGCTGTTCGAACTCGCCGGTAATGCGGTCGATGCGCTCGTTCAGCATCTCGTGAACCCGGTCGGCGAGGTCGACGAATTCGTCGTGAACATGCCCGGTCTTGAAATTGAGGCTGGTGGTCAGGCGTTCCGAGGCGTCAAGCACGGCGCGTGTGGTTTCCGCGCTGGCTTCTTCGAGACGATCAAGAAGGTCGCCGCCGCGCTCGCCAAGCGCGAGGATCATGTTGTCGCCGGCATTGCCGAGAGCGCTCGTGATGTGGGCGCCGCGTTCTTCCAGCGCGCCGGTGATGCTCTTTGCAACTTCGTCGACGCGCGAAGCGATCGCGTCGGAAATCAGGGCGATATCGTGGCGTAAATCGATCTGCACGCCCGAGATGGCGCTGCGCACCTGTTCGGCTTGCCCGACAAGGTTGTCGCGCTGATGAGCGATGTCCTGGAGAAGCGCGCGAATCCGCACCTCGTTGTCGCTGTAGGCGCGCTCGAGCGCCGAGACTTCGTTGGCCACCAGCATTTCGAGTTCGCCGGCGCGGGCGATCGCGCGTTCGACGCCGTCGCCCATAGCTGCGACTTCGCGTCGGATGGCCTGGCCGACGGTGACCATCGAGTCGCTCGCCGCGGCCTCCGGCTCCGAAAAGCGGATTGCGACCTGCGCCATCGACTGCGCGATCATCCGCAATTCCTGGCCGCGCCAGGCAAGACTCGCCAGGAAATAGAACAAAAGCACCGGCGCAAAAAACAACGCCGCAAGACCGGTCAATACCAATACGCCGGCGGTGCCCTGACCGATGGCGGCCTGCAGGGAAGGCAGGAAGCTGATGGTCAGAAGGCCGCAGCCGACAACCCAGACGGCGGCAAACAACGAAGCGAGCGCATAAACGCTGCGCGCGGGCCGGCCCTTCTGGATCGCCTGCAGAAGCTGCCCGATGGTTTCGCGATCGTCATTGGCGGCGCGACGGCCTGGCCGGGTTTCATCGGCGGTCTCGAACAGCGAGCGTTCGAGGTTGCCGCGGGAGTTGAATGCAGGCCCGCCGAAATCAGATGTGACCGATCCACCGGGCAACGCGACATCACCGCGCAGCGAACCGCGATTGTCGTCAGTGCCCGCACCGCTGATGTTCAAGGCTTCCTGGATTGCAGACAGCGCGACTTCTGTGGGGTCTTTGACCTTCTTGGGATTGTTCGCCATGTTCAGTCTGACCCCTCTTACTTCTCACGCATCCCGTCGAGCGGTGCTCGCAACGTCCCTTGCGAGCGCGAAGCATGCCGCAGCGCGGCGCTAAAAGCGCGGCCGCCGTCGGCTTGTCCCCCACGTCCACAGCCATCCTATGGGGTGAGCCATACGAATGAAATGGCCGCGATTAAGACAATATTAATCATCGTTAACAGGAGAGTGGCCTAACGTCTTACGTGTACACAGATTTTTCGCGGAGGGTCGCGGAACCCCGGCCAATTCGGGTCGAAAATGAGGCGAAAGGGAGACCGAGAACGGGCCGAACGTTCGGTTAACCGTTTTCATGATTGGCTAACGGCCTCCGCCCGCCCGCTCAGGGATGGGGAACTCTGGATCGCCGCCATGTCGCTTCATCTGCAACGGATTGACTGGATGCCATCGCCGCCGCTCGTTCCCGATGATGGTCCGATCGACACGGATCACCTCAACCGCATGGTGCTTGGCGACAGCGCTCTCGAGCGGGAAGTGCTGGCGATGTTTTCCGCGCAGGCCGTGCAACTGATAGGCAAGCTGGCGAACTTGCCGCCGGATACGGCCGTGCTGGCGCATACGCTCAAGGGATCGGCGAGTGCGGTCGGTGCATTCGCCGTCGAGAAGGCGGCCGCGGCCCTCGAAGCGGCGGTGCAGAACGGCAAAGATGCCGCCCGCGCATTGACCGAACTCGACGAAGCGGTTGCGGTGGTCCGCGCCGCCATTGATGATATCTTGCGTCGGTCCTGAGCGCGTCGGCCGAATATCCCGCCAAACAACGCTGCAGACGATGCTCCGGTTCGGCCCGCCCTAGCGCGGAGCGGATCGACCCGTTATAGGACAGCAAGGACCTATTTCATCCGGCAGTACGAGCAAACATGGCCAAGATTCATTTTGTCGATCATAACGGCGAAACCCGCATCATCGATGTTGAGAACGGCGCGACGGTGATGGAAGCGGCAATCCGCAACGGGGTTCCCGGCATCGAGGCCGAGTGCGGCGGCGCCTGCGCCTGTGCGACGTGCCACGTTTATGTCGACGAGGCCTGGCGTGAAAAGGTCGGCTCACCGTCTCCGATGGAAGAGGACATGCTGGATTTCGGCTTCGACGTGCGCCCGAATTCTCGCCTGTCCTGCCAGATCAAGGTGACCGATGACCTTGACGGTCTGCTGGTGTCAACTCCGGAGCGGCAGGCCTAGAAAAACCCGTATCCACTTTTCCGGATCAGGCTCTAGAACGTCGGCTGAACGATTTCGACGCCGCGGCGTAACCAGGGCTGAAAATTCTGGACGATCTCAGGCGTGAGCGGCGTCGGCTTGCGTGTCGCCTCGTCGATCAAAACCGCCACGGCCTGCGCCGAGGCGACGCATGTGTCTTCCGAAAATACCACCTGGTCGAAGGTCACCGAGGTCCGGCCGAACTTGACGAGCCCGAGACCCATTTCGATTTTGCCCGGCCAGCGCAGTTCAGCGCGAAAATGAATATCCAGCCGCACCATGATCCATCCAAGGCCCGGCGGCATCAGTCCATAATCGCGGTCCTTCATCAACGTGACGCGGCCGGTCTCGAAATAGGTGGCATAGACGGCGTTATTGACGTGCTGGTTGGGATCGAGGTCGGCAAAGCGCACATTATCGGAAAGCCGATACGGGAAATCCTCGAGATACGGCGTTGCGTCAGAACGTAGTGCAGCATTCACAGCACGATCTCCGAAAGGTTCACGGTGTTACAGCCGAGTTGGTGAACACGGGCAAGGGCTTGCCGCGATGTCTGGCCCGCAAATTTCGGCTTTCCCAAGCCGGCGCCCTTCGCTAGACAGGCGGCAGTCTAGTCGCTGCTTCCCCGGGCGCTGTCGCGCTGTCCAACCGAAAAGAACGCGATATGAGCGAAGCGATCAAAACGGATGTGCTGATTATCGGTGCGGGACCCTGCGGTTTGTTCGCTGTGTTCGAACTGGGCCTGCTCGATATGAAAGCTCATCTTGTCGATATTCTCGACAAGGTCGGCGGCCAGTGCGCCGAGCTTTATCCGGAAAAGCCGATCTACGACATTCCAGGTATCCCATACGTCACGGGGCAGGGCCTGACTGAATCGCTGATGGAGCAGATCAAGCCGTTCAATCCGACGTTTCATCTCAATGAGATGGTCGAGAAGATCGAGAAGATCGGCGATCCCGCTTTTCGCGTCACGACCGATGCCGGCAAGGTTTTCGAATGCAAGGTGGTGGCGATCTCTGCGGGCGGCGGCTCGTTTCAACCGAAGCGTCCGCCGGTGCCGGGCATCGAGGCTTACGAGGGTAGTTCGGTATTCTACTCCGTGCGCAAGATGGAGCAGTTTCGCGACAAGGAGTTGCTGATCGTCGGCGGCGGCGACTCCGCGCTGGACTGGACGCTCAATCTGCACCCGATCGCGAAACGGGTGACGCTGCTGCATCGGCGTGACGATTTCCGCGCCGCGCCTCATAGCGTCGAACAGATGCGCGCGCTGGTGGCGTCCGGCCAAGTCGATCTGCGGATCGGTCAGGTTACCGCGCTGGAAGGCGAGGGCGGCAGGCTGGCCGGCGCCGTCATGAAGGGCAACGACAACGCGGTCTCGAAGATCGCCTGCGATACGATGCTGCCGTTCTTCGGCCTGACGATGAAGCTGGGTCCGGTCGCGAACTGGGGAATCGCTTTGGAGAACAACCTGGTCCCGGTTGAAACGGCGGCGTTCGAGACGAGCGTGCCGGGAATTTTCGCGATCGGTGACATCAATACCTATCCGGGCAAGTTGAAGCTGATCCTGTGCGGCTTCCACGAGGCGGCGCTGATGGCTCAAAAAGCGCACCGGTACGTCTATCCCGACAAGCGGCTCGTGTTTCAATACACGACGTCCTCGTCCAGCTTGCAGAAGAAGCTCGGCGTCAACTGAGTACCGCTGAAATGCGAGAGCCGTGCCTGGGTTCGGCGCAACCGGCTGCTCCGGCACTGGAACGGTCCTCGAAATGGCCGTAGTCTGCTGGCATCCGAGGGTGGAGGTGACCACCATGCGCAACACGTTGTCCCGACTGCGAATAATGCTGCCGATCGTAGCCGCTCTGGCGTTCTGCGGGGCCGCTCAATCTCCCGCTCGGGCTGCCGAGCCGTCAGCGGCCGGGCTGTGGCAGAAGATCGAGGACGGCAAGCCGGCCGTGTGGGTTCTCATGATCGACCACAACGGCGTTTTCGAAGGCGTGATCGCCAAAACGTTTCCGGAGCCCGGTGAAGATCCGACCGACATCTGCTCGAAATGCTCGGACGATCGCAAGAATGCGCCGGTGCTTGGAATTTCCTTTATCCGCGACATGAAGCGCGACGGACTGAAATATGAGGACGGCAACATCCTCGATCCCCGCAACGGCAAGATCTACAGCGCGAAGATGTCCGTGAGCGCTGATGGCCAGGCGTTGACGTTGCGCGGCTATATCGGCATTTCGCTGCTCGGCAAGGACGAGATCTGGTACCGCTTGCCCGATACCTCGATCGCGCAACTTGATCCCGGCGTCGTCGCAAAATACCTGCCGCCCCAGCCGGCGCCGACGAAACCTTCACGGAAAACCGCTGCACCTGCGGCCGCGCCATTGCGTTGATCTGAGCTAGCGCTGAAGTGGTAGCGCGGGCAGCGATTCCTCTGTCACATCAGGTTCGGCGGCATCGAGCCGAAGCACGGCGGCGGCGGCGGGCAATGCGGCATCGGCCATCGCGGCATGTCCCTCGGCCGAAGGATGCACGGCGCCTCCGTAGACTGCCGACAGAATTCCCCAGGTCGCGTCATGAATGTCGGAGGGCTGCATCGCAGCGGGCAGGCCCTGCGGATAGGTCATGGCGGCGAAATAGCTGTCATTGGCATGGCGGATCCAGCGCGCGCGCGGGAGATAGGCGCGATATTCAGCGGCGCTGCGGCCGCAGAGCATCGGCTGGTTGGCTGCGGTGACGATATCAGGATTGAAGCTCTCGCCCTTGGGCGAAAAACAGTCGCGGTCGAATTCCGGATCGGTGGCGGCGCGCGCGCAGAATCCGTGGTCTGCGAAATCAGCCTGATGCGCGTCGACAAAACTCATGCGATCGTTTTCCGGATCACGGCACAACACGCCCGTTTCGCACAACGCGAGCGCCTTCAACTGGGGAAGAAACTCCCGCTCGACGAAGCTCGAGACGTTCGCCAACCGTTGCGGGTCGGCATTGAAGGAGGGGTGGATATCGAAACCGGCCCGGCCGCCCGGGCAGGGCGTGTCGCGGTTCGATAGCGCCGGATTGGCGTAGGAGAGGTAAACGACGTGGGACAAATCGCCGACCAGCGGCTTCAGCGCTTCGCGCAGCTTGCCGAAGCTTTGCGGCAGGTCGCGCGCCAGCGCGGCACGTGAATCGTCCAGCGATGCCATCACCCCGGTGCGCCGAAACAGCGCGCGCTCCGTGCGCGTGTCCACGATGACATCGGTGACGAGTCCGGAGAAATAGATATCGTTGCCGCCGATCGACAGCAGCACCATGTCGAGCTTGCGGTCGGGCTGGCGGTGCCTGGCGGCGGTGACGGCCTCGCGCAATTCGGTTAGCTGCGCATTGACCGTACCTTGACAGCCGGCAGCCGCTTTCGTCGGCGGGCATTCGCGGGCGCGCTGCGAGCCAAGCAGGCCGTCCGGGATGCTCGCTCCCGTACAGGCGAGCGGCAGGTAAGTGACCGCGATGTGCGGATACCTCTCGGCGAGCGCCAGTGCGGTTCGGGTTTGATAGCTGTAGAGAGAGCGATGGCATGCGGAGTTGAACCAGAGCGCGCTCTGACGCTGCCATAGCTGCAAGGAGTCAGGCGCTTCGCACGCCCGGCCGCCCTTATAACCGGCGCGGCTCGGACGATAATATTGCGTAGCGCCGGTGCCGAGATAGCTGCGGAAGCAGAAGCCATCGTCCGACAACGCGATCGGCCGGTCCGGATTGCCTTCGCCGGACGCGATGCTGTCGCCAAGGCCGGCGATAAAGACGTCGCGCACCTTGATGGCCTCGGATATCCGTTGCGGCGCCTCTGAGCCGCTCGAGACATCGACGGTCGCGACGGTCGGACGGCCATAGCGCGCCCGCAGATTGACCGGCTCGGCGCAATCGAACGTGGATTGCTGCGGGCCGTCGCCGTCGTCGAATGACCAGGCGCAGATCGCGCCCACCGGGGCAGCGCCCGTCAGTCGCACGGTGATCGCGTGATCCACCGGCGTGAGGTAGCTTTCCTTCACGTTGTCGCGGGTGCAGGGCTCGCTTACGCGGCCGGCAAGATCGATGCAAAGACGGTTGACCACGTTGCGCGCCCAGCCGCGGCCATCGCTCTGCAGTTCCAGCGCCTGCTCGGATGCGAGGATGCTGCGGCCCCGCGCGCTGTCGGCATGCAGCAGGAAGTCGCGTTCCTCACGGAACAGACGGAAACGGTTCCGCACCTCCCATGAAATCCGCATCGGCGCGCCCGTCCCGACGGGTGCCGCAACCTGATTTCTGGGGAACGCGGTCTGGGCCGCGGACCAATGCAACGGAAGCGCGGCCAGCGCTCCCGTGAGCAGCGCTCCCCGGATCGTCGAACACAGAAAGAACCGGATCATGATCCGTTTTGACGTTACAGTTGAGGCGGAAATAAGAGAGGCGATCAAAAGCAGGACTGCATCATGGTCGCCCCTGCATGTGCCGTCGCTTCACCGTCTGCGTCACCGCATCCCGCGGGGCCGTGCAGGCCTCGTTGAGCTTGCGCCGGTCCTGCCAGGGTCTAACCACATTCAGCCAGAGTTCACGCGTGCCCATGATCGAAATGGCGGCTGCGAAGGGGATCACGAAGTAAAGCACTCGAAATACCAGCAGCGTCGCCAACAACTGTTCGCGGCCAAACTCAGGTAATGCGACAAGCATCGCGGCGTCGAATACGCCGAGGCTGCCCGGCGCATGGCTAGCAAAGCCGAGGAGTGTCGCGAGAATGAACACGACTGCGAGGGAGATAAAATCGATATTCGGCTGCGCCGGCATCAGCAGGTACATTGCCGTGGCGCAAAAGCTGAGATCGACCACACCGATCAGGATTTGCAGCAACGTCAACCGCGCCGACGGCAGCACCACCTTCCAGCCGTTCTGTCCGAGTTCCCGCCGGTTTTTGCCCATCACCAGCCAGATGAAATAGATCCCGATTCCGGCAAGACAGCCGAGCGCAATCAATCTGTTCATGGCCGCTGGCAGGAGGTCCATGGCGGAAGCGGCCGAGGGGTGATACGCCATCCCGAATCCAAGCACGAACAGATTACCGAGCCAGAAGGTGAGGCCTGACAGAAAGCAGACCTTGGCCACGTCGATCGCGTTGAGCCCGTAGTCCGAATAGATCCGGAAACGAATCGCACCGCCGGTGAATACCGTAGCGCCCACGTTGTGGCCGATCGAATAGCTTGCGAAGCTGGACATTGCCGCGATGCGATAGGGCACGTGCTTCTTACCGATCGTACGCAGTGCGAACAAATCATAAAACGTCAGCGTGCAGAACGCGCCGATCACGCACAGGCCGGCAAGCGCGATATGCCGGGGCGATATCTCCGTGAGCGCGGTCAGGATGACGCTGGTATCGACTCCTTTGAGGGTGCGAATCAGGGTCGTGATCGCGAAGGCGATGATCACGAGGCTCGCGACGATCCCGAGCCGCTTCCAGCCGATCCGTTCCTTGAAGCCACGTGCCAACGTGGTCAGCAGTCGATGCATTCGTCCTCCCGGTTGGGGCAACTTGATAGCCCGTCCAAGCAGGCCAATGGCTTCGGGTCGTAGAGTTCCTTAAGGCAAAAACGTAGCGTTGCGCAATGCTTGACAACCGAAGGTTCTCCTTTCCATCGGTGCCTCTGTCATATGCCGTACGTAGGATTTCCTTCAGCGAGATTCGAGTCGGTTGCCCGGTCTCAAAGCGCGAGCCGCGCCGCATGTTCCTGATGCGGCTTTGTCGTGTTCCCGGAACAACCGCGGAGTTGCCCGGTTAGTTAGGCATCACCAACCGGACAGGGCACGAAGGGCGGGCGAGGGACGTCGCGTTACCCTGTTCCAACACAAGGAGGTCCGCGCAATGGGACTTTTCACTAAAGACATCCGCTCCATGAACGACCTGTTCCTGCATCAAATGCAGGACATCTACTATGCCGAGCAGCAACTCGTGAAAGCCCTGCCAAAGATGGCCAACAAAGCCACCGACCCGCAACTCAAGCAGGGTTTCATGACGCATCTTGAGGAAACCAAAGAGCATGTGAAACGTCTGGAGCAGGTCTTCAAGATGCACGGCGCCGAGGTGAAGGCGGTCGACTGTCCGGCGATCGACGGCATCATCGAGGAGGCCGAAGAGATTGCCGGGGATATCGACGACAAGTCGGTGCTGGACGCGGCATTGATCAACGCGGCGCAGGCGGCCGAGCACTACGAGATCACCCGCTACGGTAGTTTGATCGCGTGGGCCAGACAGCTGGGCCGCAACGATTGCGCCAGCGTTCTGCAAAAGACGCTCGATGAGGAAAAGATGACCGACCAGAAGCTGACGTCGCTGGCCGAAGGCAAGGTCAATCTCCGCGCCGCAAGCTGACGGCTAATCATAAGAAGGTTGAGGCAAAACGTCGCGCGAAAGCGCGGCGTTTTGCATAGATGCGAGCGATTTGATTCGCATAGTTCGATCTTTGTCGAAGCATCGCGCCGAAACCAGAGGCTTCTGTTCAGCATTGATCCCGAAATTGAGGTGACCGATGCTTGGCGCTTCTCTCCAATCCGGGCCGACTGCAGCTTCAAAGCCGCGTCCCGAACCCAACCCAACCCGATCGAAGCTCGCGACTTCGCTGACGCTTGCCGCCATGAGTCTCGGTTACGGCGTGGTGCAACTTGACGTAACGATCGTCAACACCGCGCTGCAGGCCATTGGTGCGTCGCTCGGGGGCGGCGTAACCGAGCTGCAATGGGTCGTCAGCGCCTACACCATCGCCTTTGCCGCTTTTATTCTCACCGCCGGTGCGCTTGGCGATCGCATTGGCGCGAAGCGGGTCTTCATGGCCGGTTTCGCGATCTTCACCGCGGCGTCGGTTGCATGTGCACTTGCACCAAATGCAATGATGCTAATTGCGGCGCGTTGCGTTCAAGGGCTGGCTGCCGCAATATTGGTGCCCAATTCCCTCGCTTTGCTCAGCCATGCCTATCCTGACGAAAAACAGCGCGGCCGAGCCGTGGGAATTTGGGCTGCCGGTGCGAGCGTTGCGCTCACGGCCGGTCCTCTCGTCGGCGGCGGCCTCATTACCCTGGTTGGCTGGCGCTCAATCTTCCTTGTCAACCTTCCGATCGGCCTCGTCGGTCTGTGGTTGACTTGGGTGTATGCCAGGGAGACCACGCAACAACGGCAGCGCGATATCGATATGCCGGGCCAGATCTCGGCTATCGCGGCACTTGGGTGTCTGGCTGGCGCCCTCATCGAAGGTGGCGCGCTTGGCTGGCGCAATCCTTTCGTTATTGCGGGCTTCGCGACGTCGGCGGTGCTGGCGAGCCTTTTCGTATTGCAGGAGCGACGTGTGGCGCAACCGATGCTCCCGTTGTCGCTGTTCGGCCATCGCATGTTCGCGCTGACGTCGTTGGTCGGTCTTCTCGTCAACGTCGCGTTCTACGGACTGATTTTCGTCTTCAGCCTGTATTTCCAGCGCATCAACGGAATGTCCCCGCTCGCGACCGGCCTCGCTTTCCTGCCGATGATGGGTGCGGTATTGCCGGTCAATCTCCTCGCCGCACGGGTGGCCGAACGGATCGGGCAGCCTGCGACGATCGCCGTCGGCGCAACGCTGGCGGGGTTCGGATGCCTCGCGTTGCTCGGGATCGAGCCCGGCACCAGCTATCGGGAAATCTGGGCACAGTTGACGATCATTGGCGTCGGCCTCGGGTTGCTGGTGCCGCCCTTGACATCGACGCTACTCGGAAGTGTCGAAAAGTCGCGCTCCGGCATCGCCGCTGGCGTACTCAACTCAACCAGGCAAACCGGAAGCGTGCTTGGCGTTGCCTTGTTCGGCTCCTTAGCGGGTAGGGAAAACGCTTTTATGAGCGGTGCGCATCAATCGCTTGTGATTTCGGCGTGCCTTTTGCTGGCGGCTGGTGCCGTGATCTGGCGCGGTGCTTCAGGCGGCGCGGCACGACCAAGCTGCGATTAAAGTACAAATATCTTACGGTTTGCGCAGCGCGAAATGAGTGCCGCAGAACGCCATTGCGCCGCCGACGCTCAGCGCGGCAAGGCCCGCCAGCACACCCGAGACGGACGGTCCCGCACTCGGCGCCGAGGCGACTTGGCCCACACCGGCCAGGAGCAGCACGCCGATGCCGAGCAGGAACTGTCGCAATCGCAAGGGAAGTTTCCCAGAGCCTGTGCTGTGCATCAGGCTCGCGGTGAAATAGCCGCCTGAGAATCCTGCCGTCGCGATCAGCCACCAGGCCAGCGCCGCGCCCGCAGGCATGAATTCGCCCGTATCGGAACGCCACAAGCCGCCGAGATCGAGCCCGTAACGCGCGCCGAGCATGTGCATGGCGAGCGCGAGCAGCACTCCTGAAATGATTGCGCCCGCAAGAATCAGGTGGCGCGGAAAATAGGTCGTCTCGGCCATGTTCAGCTTGTAAGATAAAGCCAGCTTCCGACGCAAGGCGGCGCGAGCTTTTTGAACCCTGTTTCAAACGAACGGGCAACCGCGCGATATAGCCGCCGGCTGCGCGTAATTGGATGCTCTCGCCATGATCTCCTCACCGACATGAGCATAGATCCGCCAGACGAGGCTGTGGAAAACGCGCACTACGCCTACAAGGCATCCCTGATCGGGGCGGCGCGTCGTTTCGAACTGACCGAAAACGGTCTGTCCTGGCGCTTCGGCGGCCGATCCGCCGTCTGGCCTTATGCCAGCATTTCCGGAGTCCGGCTGTCTTACCGGCCGGTGTCGATGCAGTCGCGCCGCTTCCGAGCGGAGATCGAGAACAGCGATGGTGGGCGTATCGTGCTCGTTTCGACTTCCTGGCAGAGCGCCGCGCTGATGAAGCCGCACGATGACGAGTATCGTGCCTTCGTCACGCAGTTGCATGCGCAACTGGCGAACACAGGCAGCAAGGCCGTATTGAGCGGCGGCCTTGGGCCGAAGACCTATGCGGCGGCCATTGCGTTGCTGACGATCGTTGCGTTGGCTATGACCGGGCTTTTCGGCCGCGCTATTGCGACCGGAGAATTCGCGGGCGCATCCTTTCTGGCGGGGTTCGCGGCACTCTTTGGCTGGCAGATCGGCGGCTTCATCAGGCGCAACCGGCCGCTCGTGTATACGTTCGATCGCATCCCGGCACTGTTGTTGCCGTAACGTGTTCGCAGCTATTCAAACCTCGTGAGTTGTCAGGATTCGTTGTGAGAACGCGCTTTTCGGCTGTTTACCCGCATGGCAATCTTCAACCCTCATGGTGAGGAGGCGCGTTGCGCCGTCTCGAACCATGAGGCCACACGCGGGCCTCTCCTTCGAGACGCCCGCCTGCGGCGGGCTCCTCAGGATGAAGTTCGAGAGCGGGGCATGCCGTCAGCTCCGATTGTCAGATTCGTTGTGAGAACGCGCTTCTCGGCTGTTTACCCGCATGGCAATCTTCAACCCTCATGGTGAGGAGGCGCGTTGCGCCGTCTCGAACCATGAGGCCGCAGGCGGGCCTCTCCTTCGAGACGCCCGCCTGCGGCGGGCTCCTCAGGATGAGGTTCGAGAGCGGAAGATTCGGAGAGTGGAGCGGTCGCAAGGGCTGATCAGCGAATCTCGTTCCGAATTCTAATGCCGCACTACCAGCACCGAGCATTTGGCGTAGCGCACGACATGCCCGGCGTTCGAACCAAGGAAATAGGTCCGCATCGCCGGCCGGTGCGATGTCATCACGATGAGGTCGGCCTTGATTGCGGCCGCCTCTTCAAGGATCTCGTGATAAATCCCGCCTTGCCGCACCACGCCGGAAATGCGGGAAGGGTCCATGCCCGACTCCTGCGCAACGATGGCGAGCGCTTCTTCGGAAGCCTGCTGTTGCTGGGTGTCGAAATCGGCGGGGACATACTCCGCCAGCATCACCGGTGTCATCGGCAGCACGTTGAGGAGACGGACGTTGCCGTTCCAGGTCTGAGATAATGTAGCCGCCGTCGCGATCGCGGGTTTTGCCAGATCGGTATCTGCCAGATCGATCGGCACGAGGATGGAATTGAACATCTTGCGCCCTCCCTATCCATGATCAACCTAGCATACAGTCATGGATCGGGGGCGTCGAGTTTAGCGGCCGGAAGCCTGGTTCAACAACTTCGGGCTGACAAACAGCACCAGTTGGCCACGACGGAATGCCACGTCGGCCCAGTCGTCGATGGGAAAATCCAAAACCACAAGCCCTGACGTCGGCAGATTTTGCGCGAGCGCCGTGCGCGCGGGTCCGTCGCCGCTGCCGGCGAGCGCCAGCGCCAGTTCATGCATGCCGGGATTGTGCCCGACCAGCATCAGCCGCTTCGGATCCGCGGCCGATGTCGCACGGATTATATGCAGTAGCCCCGCCGGTTCTGCGCCATAAAGCTCCGGTACAAGTTCCACCTGTGGCTTGGGCGCCGAACCTTTGATCGCCTCCCACGCGATATCCCAAGTCTGATGCGCGCGTGCTGCTGACGACACCAGCACGGAATCCGGAAACGGTGGATTTCGCGCGATCCAGGCTCCGATCTCGGCGGCGTCCTTGCAGCCGCGCTCATCGAGTCGCCGGTCCTGGTCGCGGCCGCTCGGTGCGTCGTGTTCAGTTTTGGCGTGACGCAAGAGAATCAAACGTCGCATGACGCAATCTCAATTCGTTTCCACAGATTTAATCTACAAAGTCATGCTTGGGACAAGGTGACAAGTATCTCAAGGGTTCGTAAGAAAACGATATGGTCACCACCCCAACAAGCACCGTCAACGGACCTGATGTCGCGCCGTTCCGTGAGCGCTCGCGGCTCTCCTTCGATCTGGATGTCGATATCTGCGTGGTCGGTGCAGGACTTGCCGGCCTGACGGTCGCGCTGGAAGCGGCGCGGCTCGGCGCGAGTGTCGCCGTTCTCGAAGGCCGGTTCGTCGGATGGAACGCGTCGGGTCATCACCTCGGCACAGTCACGCCGGGTTACGACCTGCCGCTCGGCGACCTGATCGAGCGGGTCGGTTTCGAAGATGCCCGCGAACTCTGGGCGTTGTCCCGGGAAGGCGCGGAATACGTCCGTGCCAGGTCCACCGAAGAACTCGATGGCAGGTATTGCGTTGAGCGAGGGCGCGCTGGAGGTCTCCAATGTCGACGCCGGGAATCGATTGATCAGGCGGCTCCAGATCTTGAGCGAAGATTTCGAGACGGAGGTCGAGGGCTGGCAGGTTGAACGCGTGCGCGATCAGCTCAAGACCGATCGCTACTTCCACGGCGTGTATTATCCCAGGGCATTCCAGATCGATGCGCGCAGATACGTTCACGGTCTCGCGGCGCTCGCGTCCCGGGCAGGGGCCCGCATTTTCGAGGACACGCCGGTCGTCAGCATCGATGCCTCGGGCATTCGCAAGCGCATTGTCACGCCGTCGGCGCGATTGCGCGCTTCGCATATCGTGCTTGCCGGCAACGTGCATTTGGGTGCGCCGTGGCCGCTCCTGTCAGAGACGCTGCTACCAGTCTGGCGTTACGCCGCGGTCACGGCGCCGCTCGGCGACCGGCTCGCCGAAAACATCGCGTTTGCTGGATCGGTGACGGACAGCTTTGGGATTGATCATTTCCGGATCGTCGAGGGCGACCGGCTGATGTGGGCGAGCCCGGAGACCACGTGGGCCGCGAAGCCAAACCGCTTCACGGGGGCCATTCAGCGCCGCATCAGCGCGATATTTCCAAAACTCGGACCGGTGGATATCGCCGAGGTCTGGGCCGGCGCGGTCGGACTAACCGTGCATGGAATGCCGCAGATCGGCGAATTGCGACGCGGATTATGGGTGGCCAGCGGTTTCGGCCGCCAAGGTTTGAACACTTCGGCCATTGCGGGGCGGCTGATCGCGCAAAGCATCCTTTTGGGCGACCAACGATGGCGGTTGTTCTCGCCCTTTGAACTGGTCTGGGCGGGTGGCCTGGCTGGGCGGGTCGCTGGCCAGGCTATCGGTATCTGGGGGCGCCGGAGCGCCGCCGCCGCCGGTTCGCTCGCCCGATATCGTGAAAGGGCGCGGGCACGTGCCCGCATCCGCGAGGCGCGGCTGGAGAAAGCAAATCGTCAGGCCACAATAAGGCTGCCGCCCCGCCGCCCGCCGCCCCGTCGGCTCCCTGTTCCCCAGGCAGTGACGCGGGAACTGGCGCAATCCGATCAAGGCGGCGAGGGGGCTAGTTCGCGCTCTTTGCCCGCCTCGCAGGAAAGTTAAGAAATTCGGCGCCCGCGGGTGTAACTTGCGCCGTCAAACGCCGTATCTCAGGGCGAGTGACCTGAATTCGCCTTGCACGGAGACCATCATGATTGACCGCCGTATCCTGCTCGCCTCTGTCGCCAGTCTGTTCGGCCTTGCCGCGTTTCGTTGGTTGCGCACCTCGCCCGCGCAGGCGGCGGGAAAATTCGAAATCGAAAAGACAGATGCGGAATGGCGCGCGCAGCTGACCCCGCAGCAATATGAAATCCTGCGCAAAGAGGGCACCGAGCGCCCCGGTTCGAGCCCGTTGCTGAAGGAGCACCGTAAGGGCATCTTTGCCTGCGCGGGTTGCGACCTGCCGCTGTTTTCCTCGGACACCAAATTCGAGAGCGGCACGGGCTGGCCGAGCTTCTATCAACCGCTGGAAAACGCCGTCGGCAAAACCGAAGACCGCACCTTGGGGATGCTTCGCACCGAAATCCATTGCCGCCGTTGCGGCGGCCATCTCGGTCACGTTTTCGACGATGGACCGAAGCCGACCGGCCTGCGGTACTGCATGGATGGTTTTGCCCTGGTGTTCCATCCGGGCGCGCCTTCGGCGAGCTGAGCTGTTCGCGCTTGGGGCTTCCGGAAGCGCCCGGAGTGCCCGGCAATAGTTGCCCGCCCGGCAATTCTGCCCCGGTTCGAAAACCGGGGTTTTTCTTTTAACCGTCTGACATAACTAAGCTTTTTAGTTTGGCACAGCGCTTGCGACAGTCTCCCTCGAATGCGGCCGTGGTTCTTGCGAACGCGCTGGCCGCCGGTCGATTGTGGAGACAATGTCATGGGTATCTTCGACGCGCTTAATACCTCGGTTGGCGGCCTGCAGGCTCAATCTTTCGCGCTGCAGAACATTTCCGGCAATATCGCGAACGCCTCGACCACCAGCTACAAGGGCATTGGCACCAGCTTCGAGGATCTCATTCCCGACGCGACAACGCCCAACCGTCAGGTCGCAGGCGGCGTGACTGCGTTCTCGCAGGCGACCATCAGCACGCAAGGCACCGTCTCTGCCACATCGGTCGCTACCAACATGGCCATCAACGGCGACGGCTTTTTCTCGGTGCAGAAGGCGAGCGCCGTTGTCGACAACGTGCCGGTGTTTACCGGCGTGACCGACTATAGCCGCCGCGGCGATTTTCAGGTCAACGCCAATGGCAACCTGATCAACGGCGCCGGTTATTACCTGATGGGCGTCACAGTCGATTCCAAGACCGGAAACGCAACCGGCGACGTTCCGCACGTGCTGCAATTCCAGAACAATTTCATTCCGGCCCAGGCGACCACCAACGTCCAGTACGGGGCCAACCTTCCGGCCACACCGAAAACGCCCGCAAGTCCGGGCGGGGCCGTCGGATCGCTGGCCGCCGCGGGAGGTCTCAACCCGGCAGATTTTACGGTCAACCCGCTGCCTTCGGGGCAGCCGTCCTTTGCCGACGGAACGGCTACGGGGGCCCCGGTCAACAACAAGCTCGCTGCGTCGATCACGACGAACACCCTGCTGTCCGGGCCCGCAGCCTCCGACTCGCTGGCGACCAACTTCGTTCCGGGCGATACCGTCAAACTGACCGGGAGCGCCGGCGACGTTGTCACCTTCACGTTCGTCGCGCTCGGGCGCGACGGGCAACCAGATCAACGTCACCGATAGCGTCGGCACGCTGCTCGGGAAAATCAGTGCAGTCACGGGCGTGCCCGCCACGATTAGCGCCGGAGGCGCGATCACGCTGCACTCCGGAACCGGCGAGAATTGGAGCCTAAGCAGCCCCGCTGCTGCGTTCACCGCCGCCAACATCGGCTTCAATTCGCCGGTTGCGGTCAATCGCACGGTGGCGTCGACCGGTACTGGCGTTGTCATCGGCAACGACGCCACCGCGTTCACCAATGAATCCATAAGCGGCGGCGCGACCACGACCTTCAACTCGGCGGGAACGCCGATTAACGTGGAATGGCGCTGGGCCAAGACCGATAGCGCGACGCTCGGCGCCGGGCATCAGGACGTCTGGAAATCTTTTCTACCAGACCAATACCACCGCAACGGGTGCCCAGACCGCGTGGGTGAACGCCGGCACGAACTTCGTCTTCGCCAACGGAGCGTTGTTGTCTCCGGCCAGTCCGGCGGTTCCTATTCCAGGTGTCAGCGTCGATGGGCAGACGCTGGGCCCGGTTACGGTCAACATTAACTCCGGCGCGTTGACCCAATTTGCCAGCACCAGCGGTTCGGCAAACATTACCGCCGATACCCAGAACGGCTTCGCGGCCGGCCAGCTACAATCGGTGGCGATCAACAACGATGGCCTCGTGGTTGGAACGTTTTCCAACGGTCAGAATATCGACCTCGCCGCGGTCACGCTGTCGCATTTCAACGGCACCAACTACCTGAAAGCGCTCGATGGCGGCGCGTACGAAGTCACCGAGTTGTCGGGACCCGCGATCGCGGGCGCATCGGGCAAGATCAGCGGTTCGTCGCTGGAGGGATCGAACACCGATATCGCCGACGAGTTCACGAAACTGATCGTGACCCAGCAGGCCTATTCGGCGAACACCAAGGTGATCACTACGGCCAACAGCATGGTTCAGGATCTGCTGAATGTGCTGCGCTGATCGGCGTCGGCAATCAGCAGCATGAAGTGAAGCAAAGCAGGCAATCAACATGGGTTTGAGTTCAGCCCTCGCCATTGCAATGTCCGGCCTGCGCGCGAACCAGGCATCGCTTTCGATCATATCGTCGAATGTCGCCAACGCGCAGACGCCCGGTTACGTCGCCCAAGTCACCAACCAGATCGAATCGCCGACCGGCAATTTCGGCTCGACCGTTACGACCACCGGGGTCAAGCGCGAGCTCGACCTGTTTGTGCAGACGCAATTGCGGACTGAGACCTCCGGCGGCGGCTACGCCGACCAGGTGGCGAACATTCTCGGGCAGTTGCAGAGCGTTTACGGCACCCCCGGGGGTGACGCGACACTCGAAACCACGCTCAACAACTTCACGAGCTCACTGCAGGCGCTGTCGACCAACCCGGGCAACAGCTCGGCGCAGTCTGTGGTGCTATCCGCCGCCCAGTCGGTGGCGCAGCAACTGAATACGACAAGCAGAGGTATTCAAACGCTACGTTCCAATGTCGAACAGGACATCGGCACGTCAACGGCGCAGGCTAACGCTGATATCAACACGATCGCACAGATCAACGGCCAGCTTCAGGGCCTGAACCCGACCGACCCCCAGGCAGCAACGCTGGCGGATCAGCGCGACAACGCGATCAGCGAGCTTTCGAAGTTGGTGGATGTCCGGGCGGTTACGGATTCCACCAACCAGACCAGCGTATTCACCACCACCGGCATCCAGCTCGTCGGCGGCACGCTGGCGTCACAGTTCAATTTCAGCTCGCCGGGCCCGTTGACCGCGAATTCGCTCTACAACAGCGTCCCCAGCAAATCCGGTGTCGGCTCGCTCACGATTGATTTGCCGAACGGCGCGAGACTGGATGTGATCGCAAACAACGTGATCAGTTCGGGCCAGATCGCGGCGGATATCAAGCTGCGCGACCAGACCCTGGTGCAGGCGCAGACGCAGGTCGATCAACTGGCGGCGACGCTCGCAAGCTCGGTGTCCGACAAGACGACGGCCGGGACCGCCGTTTCCGGACCGCCTGCCGGATTCGACCTCAGTGTGGCCGGCGTGTTGCCCGGCAATGCAATCAACCTGACCTACACGAACATTGCCACCGGCGCCCAGCAGCGCCTTGCGATCGTCAACGTCACCGATCCGACCGCGCTTCCGCTACCGAATGCCGCCAACGCCAACCCGAAATATATCGGCGTCAATTTCAGCGGCGGAGCCGCCTCCATCGCCGCGCAACTGAACGTGGCGCTCGCCGGCACCCATCTGCAATTCTCAAACGTCGCAGGCTCGCTGCGGGCCGTCGATGACGGGACGGGTTCTGCGACGATCAATGCGGCTTCCGTCACCACGACCGCCACCTCGCTGGCCAACGGAAATCCGCAACTTCCGTTATTCACCGACGTCAACACGCCGTACAGCGGGCAGATCACGGGCAGCGGCTCGCAGCTGACGGGGCTCGCCGGACGCATCACCGTCAACTCGGCGGTGGTCAACGACATATCGAAGCTCTCTGTTTACAGCACCGCGCCGCCGACGCCGGCCGGCGACACCACGCGTTCCGACTTCCTCTATACGCAACTGACCTCCGGCGTGTTCAGCTTTTCGCCGACTACCGGACTAGGCTCGGCCGCCCAGCCGTTCACCGGCAGGATTTCGGACTACCTGCAGCAATTCATCGGCCAGCAAAGCAGCGCCGCCTCGCTGGCTACACAACTGCAGCAGGGACAAAGCGTGGTGGTCAGTACGTTGCAGCAGAAGTTCAATTCCACTTCGGCCGTCAACATGGACAGCGAAATGTCCAACCTGATCGCGGTCCAGAATACTTATGCTGCCAATGCCCACATCATGTCGGTCGTGCAAAGCATGATGAACACGTTGCTTCAGGCTCAGGTGTAAGGCGGTAACATGTCGATCAGCAGCATCAATTACGGTACGTCGCTTCTTGGTCAGTCGATCAGGAACATCAACAATCAACTTACCGACTTATCAACTCAGCTATCGACCGGCCTGAAATCCACGACCTATGCCGGGATGGGGCTCAGCGAAGGCTTCGCGGTCGCCGCGCGATCGCAGCTCGCGAACATCGACGCCTTCACGAACACGATCACGACCGTGAATACCACGATTTCGGCAGCCAACACGGCGCTGCAGACGTTGTCGCAGATTGCCGGCCAGGTGCAGGGCAGTGCGGCTTCCTCGCCGCGCAATGTCGCCAGCAACGGACAGACCATCGGTCAGCAGAATGCGCTTTCCGAATTGACTGCCGTCGTCGGCATTCTGAACACGCAAGTTGGCAGCCGTTACCTTTTTTCCGGCACCGCCGTTAACACGCAGGCGGTAGCCTCGCCTGACCTGATCTTGAACGGCACCACCACGCAGGCTGGATTGAAACAGGTCATCGCCGAACGGGCGCAGGCCGATGGCACGACTGCTCTCGGGCGGCTGGTCATCAGCTCACCGACCGCGACCTCGGTACAGGTCGCCGAAGACGTCGCAGGCTCACCGTTCGGCCTTAAGCTCAATTCGGTTTCGTCTTCATTGACCGGCGCCACGGTGACGGGACCTACGGGCTCGCCGGCGGCGATCTCCGTCGCGCTCGGCGGCACTAATCCAAACTCGGGCGATCAGGTGAGCTTCGGCTTCAATCTTCCCGACGGTACGAGCGAATCCATTCAGTTGACGGCGTCCAACACGGTGCCTCTGCCGACCGGCAGCTTTGCCATCGGCGCCACCCCGACCGCGACGACGGCCAACCTCAACGCCGCCCTGAACACGGCCATCGGCACGCTTGCCAACACCAAGTTGCTGGCGGCGTCGGCGGTCGAAGCGGGCAACGACTTTTTCAGCTCTGCGGGAATTGCGATCGGAGGCGTGGTCAGCAACAAAGTCGCGGTGCCGGGGCCGGGGCCAATCACCGGCGCGACATCTTTGTCGGGTCTGGCGAACACGGACTCGCTCGGCACCAATTTCATTCCCGGCGACACACTCACCGTCAACGGCACCGCGATCACGTTTGTCGCTTCCGGGGCAACCGGCAATCAGCTCAATGTCACCGATAGCGTTCAGAACCTGCTGACCAAAATCGACTCGATTACAGGCACCTTTACGCCGTCGACGATCGGGGGCGGCGCGATCACGTTGCACACTGACAGCGCCGCGAGCCTGAACATCACAAGTTCGAACACGCCCGCTTTAGCCGCGCTCGGCTTCGGCGCAACTGTGACGGCAACGCAGCCGCCGCTGCGGGTCAGCGGTCTACCATTCAGTTCGGCGACCGCGCTGGTCAGCGGTACGCCGGCCAACACGGTGTCCTGGTACACCGGAAATTCAGGCCCAGGCTCTCCGCGTTCTTCCTCGACGGTGCGCATCGATCAGGCCCAGACTGTTGCGTACGGCGCGCAAGCCAATGAATTTGCCATTCGCAACGCGTTGCAGTCGATTGCGGTGTATGCCGCTGTCACGG
Organism: uncultured Alphaproteobacteria bacterium; assembly: GCA_963764155.1. Lineage (GTDB taxonomy): Bacteria > Pseudomonadota > Alphaproteobacteria > Rhizobiales > Xanthobacteraceae > Bradyrhizobium. The sequence goes on along the minus strand of CAVXRI010000004.1, from coordinate 276,596 downwards.
AGTCGCCGACCGCAGCCAATTCTGCCGCGCAGGTCGGGGCGCTGAGCGACCGCATCTCTGCGAACCTGACGCCGCATGCGGGCCAACAGACTTTTGCAGAAATTCAGACCGACTTCGCCGTCGCGCAGTCGACGATCAAGGACGCCCAGGCACGGCAAACCCAGGCCCACACGGTGCTGCAGAACCTGGTGAGCGACACCGAAACCGTCTCCCAGGATGAGGTGGCGAGCCAGCTTCTGGCACTGCAGAACAGTCTGCAGGCGTCGTATCAGGTCACCTCGATGCTCTCGCAGTTGAGCTTGACCAAGTTCCTGCCCATCGGCTGATCCGCGGCAGGAGAAGGATTAGGTTTTCATTAACCACGTCTATTTACAACTTGGTCAGAAGTACGAACGCATCGCCGCTTCGGAGCCAATCATGACGGACCAAATTCACCTGGTGGTGGCCACTCCCTGCTTCGGCGGGCAGGTATCCAGCATCTACGCCAGCTCGATCTTCAACTTGCAGCGAGCGGTGCGTTCCAAATCGAACCTCGACCTCAAGATCCACATGCGCGACGGCGACGCGCTGATCACGCGAGCGCGCGCCAATCTTGTAACTCTCTTCCTCGATGATCCCGCTGCCACGCATTTGCTGTTCGTCGACGCGGATATCGGTTTCACGCCCGATCAGGTTTTCCGGCTTATCGAATCCGGAGCGGACGTCGTCGCCGGCGTCTACCCGATCAAACGTGTGAACTGGGACAAGGCAAGGAAAGCGGTTGAATCGAACCGCCGGAATATCGCGGGCGCCTCGCTCGACTATGTACTGGAGCTCGAAGATCCGGACCGCGTCGTGACCGTCGGCGGCTTCACCCGCGTGCGCTACGCCGGCACCGGCTTCCTGATGATCAGGCGCAACGTGCTGGAAAGAATGTGCGCGCATCCGGAATACGCGCCGCTGAAGTTCTACCGCGAACATTCGCACGATAGCCTCACAGGCAGTCCGAATCGGTTTGCGCTGTTCGAGTGCATGATTGATCCCAGGACCGGCACCTATCTCAGCGAAGACTTCGCCTTTTGTAAGCGCTGGACAGATATCGGCGGCGAGATCTGGGCCGACCTCGGTAGCCGCCTCGATCATGTCGGACCTTCCGTCTTTCACGGCGATATTGCCTCGCAGTTTGCCGCAGCACCAATGGCGGCCGCCGCGGCGTGAAGCACCTCAGCCAATCACGCACGCGCCGTCACTGTTTCCACTTTCGGAGTTTTCGATGCGGCCTGATGCCACCGACCTGATCGGCGTTACAGAATTGCCCGTTGCAGACCGTATAGGCATGGCGCGGCTCGCCAAGCTGGCGTTCGACGGAGCGGATCTGCGCCCGATGCAAGCAGAGCTGGCTGTCAAGCTGCTCAGTGGCACCGCTGATGCAGGTGAGGGCATGGACTTGTCCCTGATCATGCAGCTGTTGGGCGACAAGCAGGGCGGTCTTGGCATTCAGCAGGACGTGCTCAAGCACCATCAGCTATATCGTTCGCCATGTGCCACGACGAACCCGCGGCTGCGCGTGCTCGCGTTGGCGGCGGCAACCGACATCGGAAGCAATACACCCATCGAGTTCCTGCTCGAGGAGTCCGGCATCGAGCTGATGATGTTGTACGTCATTCCCGAAGTCGAATTTCCGGTCCCGATGCCGCAGCATGATATTGCCATCGTGATAGCTTCCGACTCTGGAAGATTGCCGGGAGGCGTTGAGCAAGATCGATGCGGCAATGTCGCGCTGGCCGAGGCCGCTGCTGAATGCGCCGAAGCTGGTTTGCAACCTCGACCGCGACAAGCTGTACCGGCTGCTACATGGCATCGAGGGTCTAGCGATTCCCCCGACCTTTCCCGTAACGCGTCAACAACTGTCGGCGGCTTCACGGCAGGCCTCCGCGCTGGTCGATATCGCCGACGATCTCGTATTTCCCGTTATCGTCAGGCCGCACGGCTCTCACGCCGGCGTCGGTCTTGCCAAGATCAAGGACGAGGAAGCGATGACGCGCTATCTCGGACAGCGGCAGGAACAGGACTTCTTTGTCTCGCCGTTCGTCGATTATTCCAGTGAAGACGGGCTGTTCCGAAAATACCGTATCGCCTTCGTCGATGGACAGCTTTTTCCCTGCCACATGGCAATCGCCGATCGCTGGGACATCTGGTATCTCAACGCAGGCATGACCGGCAGTGCAAGCAAGCGTCTGGAGGAACAGACGTTCATGCAAACCTTCGACATCGGCTTCGCGCGCCGCCATCAGACAGCGCTCGCTGCGATGGCTTGCCGTATCGGCCTCGACTATTTCACGGTGGACTGCGCGGAAACGAAAAGCGGTTTGTTGTTGATATTCGAGGCAGACAACACCGCGGTCGTGCACAACATGGATTTGCCCGACTTGTTTCCTTACAAGCCGCCGCAGATGCGGAAAATATTCGATGCGTTCGTGAGGATGATCGAGCAGCGGGTAGGGCGCAGCCGCGAGCGCGCGGCGTGACAACGTCGTTGGAAAGGCTATCGTCGCAAACCCGGCCGAGCGAGACGCTCGATCCACAAAATTGGGATGATATCCGCGCGCTAGGTCATCGGATGCTCGATGACATGATCGACTTCATCGCTAATGTCCGCGACCGTCCGGTGTGGCAACCGATTCCTGATGCGGTTCGCGCGCGGTTCAACGCGGAACTTCCGAGAGCGCCATCCGACCTCCACGAGGTCTATGGCGAGTTCGCGAACTTCATAGCGCCCTATGCAACCGGCAATCTTCATCCCGGCTTCATGGGGTGGGTGCATGGCGGCGGCTCCGCGGTCGGCATGCTGGCGGAAATGCTCGCTGCCGGGCTCAACGCCAATTTGGGCGGCCGTGACCATATTCCGATCGAGGTCGAGCGACAGATCGTCGAGTGGACCCGCCGGATGTTCGGTTTCCCCGTGGGAGCAAGTGGACTTTTCGTCACGGGCACGTCGATGGCGAATCTGATGGCGGTGCTGGTCGCGCGCACGTCCGCACTGGGTCAATCGGTCCGGCAAAGCGGCATCGGCGGCGAGGGCGCGTTGCTGACCGCCTATACATCGAGGGCGGCGCACGGCTGCATCACCAGGGCAATGGAGATTGCCGGGTTCGGTAGCGATGCATTGCGGTGCATCGAGGTCGATGGCTTGCATCGTATCGATGTGAGGGCGCTGCGCGAGCGCATTGCGCTTGACCGGGATGCCGGGTTGAAGCCTTTCCTTGTAGTCGGCTCGGCCGGGACGGTCGATATCGGCGGGATCGACGACCTGCATGCGCTGAGTGCGTTGTGCCGTGAAGAACGGCTCTGGCTTCATATCGACGGCGCGTTCGGCGCTCTCGGGATATTGTCGCCGATGATCGCGCCGCGGCTGGGCGGCATGGAAAGCGCCGACTCGATTGCATTCGATTTCCACAAATGGGGACAAGTGCCCTATGACGCAGGCTTCCTGATGGTGCGCGACGGCGACCGGCATCGGCGGGCGTTCGCTTCACCGGCGGCTTATCTGCGGCGGGAGACCAGGGGACTGGCCGCCGGTTCGCCTTGGCCGTGCGACCTCGGACCCGATCTGTCGCGGGGCTTCAGGGCGCTGAAGACCTGGTTCACGCTCAAGACCTACGGGACCGAGAAGCTCGGAGCCATCATCACACGTACCTGCGAACTGGCTTCGTATCTCGAAGCGCGGATTCTGGCCGAGCCGCGGCTCGAACTGTTGGCGCCGGTCGCTCTCAATATTGTCTGCTTTCGGTTTCGCGCCGATGACGCTGATAAGGTCAACGGCGGGATCGTCGTCGATCTCCAGGAATCGGGGATCGCGGCTCCGTCGACGACCATACTCGACGGTCAGCTCGCGATCCGTGCGGCGATCGTCAATCACCGCACTGATACTTGCGATATCGACGCGCTTGTTTCAGCGGTCCTGGAATTTGGAGCGCAGCGATCAGCCTGCGATGGCCGACTTATCCTGGATATCGAGACGTCTCCGCCGCTTGCGATGTGAGGTTAACGTATCAGCGTGTTTGTGCCGCTCTGCTTCGATCAGATATGCCAAAGGCCTCCCTACGGAGGCCTTTTTACCGTTCTACTTGCAAGATCTGGATGCTTATGCCGACTTGCGTTCGGGCTGGTCGAGGGCGCCATTCGCCTGAAGCTTTCGGGCGTTCTGAAGAACGATGTCTTCGTGCTCAATGAGCTTCTTTGCTTCCTTCAGCGCACGGTACGTGTCGCCGTTCAGGATGTTGTTGTTGATCCCTTCGATAAAGGGCCATGCGCTTGGCATGGTGCTCAGGATGTCGCGCACCAGGCTGAAATAGGTCGGGTGATGGGCTATCGGATCTGGCGATAAATACATCAATTGCACCGCCAGATAGACAAGCTTTGCCGGCGTATCGGCCGTCTCGGGCGTCAGGATATCCTTCTCGCGCAGAATCGGAATCTTGTCGCCGTCGATCAATAGCCGAGCGCGCTGATCGGTATTTGTGATCACGCAACTGCCAATGATGATGCGTTCATTCGGCTTCAGTTCGACTTTCAACGCCATTGCTGTTTCTCCGGTGCATTTTCTACGGGCTGATCTTGCAAGCGGGCTTTTACAAAGCCGCATCGGTCGCCTCAGGTCAGCGCCGATGCTTTTCGATCTGCCTGCCGCAATCCTTAACGATTATGGTTAAGGCTTTGTTAATCGCTTCAACAGGGACCGCAGTAACGACGCGTTAATCAAGTTATTTAAGCCGCGATTAACCTTAACTTAAGGCAAACTCGATAGAACCAAGGACGTAAACTGAAGAGGTACGTGACATGTCCAGTGTTGTTCTTTCGGCCGCGGTTCGCCAGAACTTGCTCTCACTGCAGTCGACAGCGGATCTGCTCGCCACCACCCAGGGCCGGCTCGCCAGCGGCAAAAAGGTCAACTCGGCGCTCGACAATCCGACCAACTTCTTCACGGCGCAGGGTCTCGATAACCGCGCCAGCGATATCAACAATCTGCTCGACAGCATCGGCAACGGCGTGCAGGTGCTGCAGGCCGCCAACACCGGCCTGACCTCGCTGCAAAAGCTGGTTGACACCGCGAAGTCGATCGCCAGCCAGGTGCTGCAGGCGCCTACCGGCTATTCGCCGAAGTCGACAAGTACGTCCTCGGCAGCCGTCATCGTCAACCCGGCAAACGGCAGCATTGTCGATGGCGCACTGATCAAGAGTGGCGGCACTCTCGCCATCGCGTCCACCGGTGGTGGCACGCCTACCTCCTTCACCTTCACTGGCACTACGACGCTAGCTCAGTTGAACACTGCATTGGCAGCGAACAACCTGTCGGCTAGCATCGACGGCGCGAACCAGCTCGTCTTTACCACTATCAATGACGTGGCTTCAGTCCACTATCGGCGCGATCACCATTGGCGGCACTGCCGGTTCCGCGACGTTTAGCAGCCCTACCGCTCCAACCGCCCGATGCGAATTCGCAGACCACGCGCGCCAACCTGGTCAGCCAGTACAACAACATCATCTCGCAGATCACCACGACTTCGCAGGATGCCTCGTTCAACGGCATCAACCTGCTGAACGGCGATGACCTGAAGCTGACCTTCGACGAAACCGGCAAATCCACACTCAGTATTACCGGGGTCACCTTCAACGCGGCCGGCCTTGGGCTTGCGCCGCTGACCGCGGGCACGGACTTCCTGGACAACAGTTCAGCCAACGCCATCATCGCCAAGGTAGCTCCGCTTCGGCCCAATTCGCTGCGCCGGAAGCGTCGGCTCTCGGTTCGAACCTGTCGATCGTGGAAATCCGCCAGGATTTCTCGAAGAACCTGATCACTGTGCTGCAGACCGGCTCGGCGAACCTGACGCTGGCCGACACCAACGAGGAAGCGGCCAACAGCCAGGCTCTCTCGACCCGCCAGTCGATCGCGGTCTCCGCGCTGTCGCTGGCCAACCAGTCCCAGCAAAGCGTGCTGCAACTGCTACGCTGATCTCAGAGTTAATATTCACTAATTGACGGAGCGGCGGGGGAAACCCGCCGCCTTTTTCTTTGTGCGCGCGAGAGAAGCGCGGCTCTTGTGTGAGTTCGCCGACGCTGAGGTAACCATCCATTAATCATACAACTTAAGCTGGCGTTAACCTTACCTTAAAGTAAATTCAATAAAACCGGGGCACGTAAACTGAAGAGGCACGTGACATGTCCGGTGTTGTTCTTTCGGCTTCGGTTCGCCAGAACCTGCTCTCACTGCAGTCGACAGCGGATCTGCTCGCGACCACGCAGGGCCGGCTCGCCAGCGGCAAAAAGGTCAACTCGGCGCTGGATAATCCGACTAACTTCTTCACGGCGCAGGGGCTCGACAACCGCGCCAGCGATATCAACAATCTGCTCGATAGTATCGGTAATGGCGTGCAGGTGCTGGAGGCCGCCAATACCGGCCTGACCTCGCTGCAGAAGCTGGTCGATACCGCGAAGTCGATCGCCGGCCAGGTGCTGCAGGCGCCCAGCGGGTACTCCCCCAGTCGTCCGCGACCAGTCTGGCGCCGGCGGCAGCTACCGTCGGAACGGCCACCGACCTGACCAAGGCAGGCGCGAACTCGCTTCAAGGCAAAACCTTCATCTTTACGCCCCCGGTCGGTGCCGCGACCACGATCACGATCAGCAATGTGGTGGCTGCCGGTAACGTCAACTCGATCGACGCCTTCAACACGGCGCTGACCGCTGCGGGCCTTGGATTAACAGCCTCATTTGAGGTCAACGGCTCGATCACGCTTACTTCGACCAATGACAAGGCGAGCCAGACGCTCACATTAGGCGCAGTAGCGGCCCCGAACAACATCGCGATCGGTGGCACCGATACTGCCGCGCTTGTTACTCCGCCCAGCGGCAGCGCGGGCGTGCCGGTTCCCGATGTGAATTCGCAGACCACGCGTGCCAACCTGGTCAGCCAGTACAACAACATCATCTCGCAGATCACCACGACGGCGCAGGATGCCTCGTTCAACGGCATCAACCTGCTGAACGGCGATGACCTGAAGCTGACCTTCGATGAAACCGGCAAATCCACGCTCAGTATCACCGGGGTCACCTTTAACGCGGCCGGCCTTGGGCTTGCGCCGCTGACCGCGGGCACGGACTTTCTGGACAGCAGTTCAGCCAACGCCATCATCGCCAGGGTAAGCTCCGCTTCAGACCAGCTGCGGTCGGAAGCCTCGGCTCTGGGTTCGAACCTTTCCATCGTGGAAATCCGCCAGGATTTCTCGAAAAATCTGATCACTGTGCTGCAGACTGGCTCATCCAACCTGACGCTGGCCGACACCAACGAGGAAGCCGCCAACAGCCAGGCGCTCTCGACCCGCCAGTCGATCGCGGTCTCCGCGCTGTCGCTGGCCAACCAGTCCCAGCAGAGCGTGCTGCAGCTGCTGCGTTAAGGGCCAGCACAAGCTCGGGGAACAGGCGTTTTGACGCCTTATAAGCTCGCGCGGCGGGCGCGAGCTCGCCTGAAAATATGGCATTTGGGATGGGCAAATAACCATATTTAAACGCCCCGGTTGTATGAACGGCAGGCAGTAACAGCGTCCCATCGAGGTCATGAATGTCGAATGCAGCCCAAGCCTATGCGCGCACCTCCCAAACAACGGCAAATCCTCGAGAACTCGAAGCGCAGGCCCTGCTAAAAGCGGCAAGACAGTTACAGGATGTTCAGACAAACTGGACCGGTCCCGACAAGAATATGCACCAAGCGCTGCTCTTCAATCGACGGCTGTGGTCGATCTTCATGAGCGCTGCTGAAACCAACGATAATCCGCAGCCGATCGCAGTTCGTCAGAACATCGCCAATATCGGCGTTTTCGTCATGAAACAGACCGTCGACATGCAAACGAGGCCGGATCCGGCCAAGTTGAAACCGCTGATCGAGATCAACCGCAACATCGCGGCCGGCCTTTCGGGTCGTGGATGACGTTACCGAGACGCCGAGGAGCCTAGCCATGAGCGATATCGCAAGTGTGCTTGCCGCAAGCTACAAGAGCACGCCGTCCTCGGCGCCGAGCCATTCCAAGTATGTTGCCGTCGATCCCAAGCTTTATGAAGGCCACTGGACCGGCAAGTACTCCAACAACAAATCGTTCTCGGTGGACGTGACCCAGGTCGATGGTTTCCGCGCCAAGGTCCGCTATCAGAGCAGCGGCATTTCCAAATACCAGGACGTGCTGATCAAGGACTTGTCGTTTCGCTTCGGCGATACCAAGTTTGTGCTGACCGGCGACGGCAAGGCGCAAATCGCAAACGTGGTCACTGACCCCGCGACCGGCTCGACCTTTCTGGACAAGGCCCAGGCCCTGCGGAGCAAATAGTCAGCCGGCTTCGCTCAGGCCACGCGATCGGTGCGGACACCGGGCGCGGAGGGCTCTTGCCGGGTCAAATCCAGCGTGTGGAAATAGGCGCGGCGGCGCAGAACAGCATCGTCCGGAAATTGATCCACCACCTCAGTCGGTCTTCTGATTGACGACCTGGAAGACAAACGACGCCGCGGCGCGATCGAAGAACGCCTGATGCGATACGCTGTCGCTGGCCGAGGGCAGCTCGCTGCTCACGACGCCGGCCGCATCCGTTGCGGTGACGCTCTGGGTCGGCAGGCAATTCGGTCGCCACGCCGTCGCTCGCCGCCTGGCTCGGCAGCGCCACAACAGGCGATGGTGCCGGTGCCCCCACCGGCCTGATGCTGAAATCCGTACTCATGGCAGCCTCCTGGCTCCTCATTGAGTAAAACCCCAACCCGTCTCCATCGGCAAGTATGTGCGAGACCTTTCAACGTTGTATTAGAAAACGGACCTAATCGCGCGCTGAAATCATCGCGCCATTTTGATTAAAATCAGACGTAATCCGAGGGCCGGCGCGCGAGCTCATCAGAGCGAACGGCTGACCGCCAGCGGCCTCATATGCGGCGCTCCCGGCGCCGCGCGCCGCCCGGCCGCAGTATAGGTGTTCGGCACATTGCGCCGCTGAACCTCCGCGTTGACCCCGCGCACGATGCCTTCCGAGACCGCGTGCGCGGTGGCGAGCACGGTGAGATTGATCTGCAGCATGGCGCGAAATACGTCGTGATGACGATGCAGTGTTGTCAAAAGCTCGGGCGCTGATTTCTGCAAGAACTCGTGGCTGGTCTTGAGAGCGCGGGCCGCCTCAAAGTACTGGCGGGACAAGCTGGTCTTTTCGGGTTCGAACGCCATCGCCTGGCGCAGCTTGCCGGCACGAACCAATTCGGTTTCGCGCTCGATGAGGCCGAGCAGGGCGGTCATGACGTGCATCAATCTTTCGGCAAGCCTGCGGGCCTCCGCAACGCTCGTGACCGTCTGGACCGTTGCGGGAGCCTGTTGCCGCTGCGCCTGTGGGTTCATTTCTGTTGCCTCTCGATTTAGCCGGCGCGCTTCGCCTGTTGCAGGATGAGCGTGCGATAGACCTCGTTGGAAATCCCGATGCCGCCCGCCTTGGCGAAGTTTTTGGAATATTGCTCGGTCAACATCGAACGCCACACGCCGGTGCCGGTGGTTTCGCCGAACGGACCTTCGCCCTTCAGGCCGGAGGTCATCTGGGAGAACATCGAGTTGATGAACACCGCTTCAAAATCGCTGGCCGTGGATTTCGCTTTGGCCTGGGCTGCCGGAGAAACCTTGCTCAAGGCGCTGGCGAGCTCGCGATCGGGCCGGCCGTTGTAGCTCGGTATCGCGGCGCTCGCGGGCATGCCGGGTTTGAAGATGATCGGGCTGGCCTGCATTACATCACCTCGATATCGGCCTGGATCGCGCCCGCGGCCTTGATCGCCTGCAAAATCCCGATCAGATCCCGCGGTCCGATACCCAGCCCGTTGAGGCCGTCGACCAGCTGCTGCAACGACACCCCGTCCTTCACCAATGCGAATTTCTTGCCGTCTTCGGTGACGGAGACGCTGCTGCGCGGGGTCACCGTGGTTCGGCCGCGCGAGAGGGGATTGGGCTGGCTCACTTGCGGGCTCTCGGAGATGGTGACCGTGAGATTGCCCTGCGCCACAGCGACAGTCGCGACGCGGACGTCGCGGCCCATCACGATGATGCCGGAGCGCTCGTCGATGATGATCTTGGCGGAGAGGTCCGGTTCGACCTGCAACTGCTCAATCTCGGTGAGAAAGGCGACCACGTTGCCCTTGAACTCCGCCGGAACCGCAAGCTGCACGGTCGAGGGATCGATCGGCTCGGCGGTCTTCACGCCGAGATAGTCGTTCACCGCCGCCGCGATGCGCTTGGCTGTGGTGAAGTCGGCATTGCGTAGCGCGAGCCGGACGTTGGGCAGCCGATTGAGCGCGAACTCGATTTCGCGCTCGATGATGGCGCCGTTTGCGATGCGGCCGACCGTGGGCACGCCGCGAACGATCTTGGCGGCCTCGCCTTCGGCCTGGAATCCCGAGATCGCCAGCGAGCCTTGCGCCACCGCGTAAACATTGCCGTCGGCGCCGAGGAGGGGGGTGACGAGCAGTGTGCCGCCCTGCAGGTTCTTGGCATCGCCCAGCGCCGAAACGGTCACGTCCATTCGCGTGCCCTGGGTGCCGAACGGCGGCAGATTGCCGGTGACCATCACCGCGGCGACGTTGCCGGTGCGAATGGTGGCGCCGCGGATGTTGACGCCCATGCGCTCGAGCATCGCTTGCAGCGACTGCTTGGTGAAGGGGATATTGTTCAAGGTGTCGCCGGTGCCGTTGAGGCCGACGACGAGACCGTAGCCGATAAGCTGGTTCTGCCGCACGCCCTCGATGTTGGCGAGGTCCTTGATGCGGGATGTCGCGGCTGCGGGCACAGCCGTCGCCAGCGCCAACAGCGCGGCGCAGGCCATCCGAATTACGTTTGCCGGACGAACGCTCGACATCCTCTGCTCCCCGACTGAGGTCTTGGCCCGGACCCGCTCGCCACTCCCATGACAGGCGATCCGTATCGAACTATGCGAGCCCCGTGCCAAATGGCGCTGAATCCATAAGCGATTGATCGCTCGATAAAAACCCTGGCCGGGCGGTGACGGTTCGCTAACGCCGGCACGGCAAAACTGGCGCGCGCGGCAATTTTTGCCGGGCTGTTTACGCAGCGTTAACCATAGCGAGGCGAAGCTTCGCAGGCAGATAAGCGCAGGGACCAAGACGATGCGCATTTACGGACCGAACGGCACAACGATCGGATCTCCCACGGGCTCTGCCCGTCGCACCAGCTCAAGCGGCTTTTCGCTGCCGGGCGACGCCGCGGCGACGGCTGAGACCCGCGCCGCGGTCGCGCCCAGGGCAGCGGGCAATATCGACGCATTGCTTGCGCTCCAAGGCATCGACGATCCGCTGGAGCGGCGCAGGCGCTCGGTGCAGCGCGGCAAGGGCGCGCTCGACGTGCTTGACGATCTCAAGCTCGGACTGTTGTCCGGCAATCTCGACCGCTCCACCGTGAGCAGGCTTCGTGAAGCCGCCGCCAACCTCAAATCCTCTTCCGGCGATCCCGGCCTCGATGCAGTCCTGTCCGAGATCGAGCTGCGGGTCGAAGTCGAGCTGGCAAAGGCCGGACAATTCTGAGCGCTGGCATACCAGCCGGGTCGAAAGGTTCCCGTTTCGATTTCGCCCCCGATTCTGGGCGTTTCTGTCCAATTACAGGGCCTTTTCGGGTCGGCGAGCAACGGCGCGGCGCCATCGGGCGCGGCCAAATAAACCAGCCTGTGCAGAGCTTTGCAGGTGGGCCTCGATTGTCGGCGGATCATATTGTTTGTCACATGCTGCCGCTATATAAGGCCCCGCGCGACGGACACTCCGTTCGCCTTGCACGTCGTGGGCTGGCCTTGGAAAAGTTGAAAAACTATCGACCCTCCGAAAAAGAGCCTTTCATGAACGACCGCCAGCGCGATTACTTTCGCGCCAAGCTTCTGGCGTGGAAGGACGAGATCCTGCGGGAATCCAGGATCACCCTGCAAACGCTGCAGGAGGAAAACGTCAATCACCCCGATCTCGCCGACCGTGCGTCCTCGGAAACTGACCGCGCCATCGAACTGCGCGCCCGCGATCGCCAGCGCAAGCTGATCTCCAAGATCGACGCGGCGCTTCAGCGCATCGAGGACAACACCTACGGCTATTGCGAGGAAACCGGCGAGCCGATCGCGCTCAAACGCCTTGAAGCGCGACCGATCGCGACTCTGTCGGTCGAGGCGCAGGAGCGCCACGAAAAGCGCGAGAAGGTCTATCGCGACGAGTAGGGCCTGCAAGAGGACCTGCAAGTCGCCCCAACTGGTGTTGCCGGTGCAATCCGACGATGCCGGCCGGCGCGACCGTCGCTGATCTTTTACGTCAAGTGCGGCTGGTTTTCTCATCTGAAGAAATTTCTTCGGCTCAAGGTTGGCAACAGAACTGTTTGCGAGCAGCTTTGAGTCCCGAAGCGATCCCTTCGGACACGCATTTTCCGCATTACTTCGGTTAGGCTCACGATCCCTGAGAGATCGGGCGACACGCATCCCGCAGCGCCGATTGATGATGCTCGCACATGGACAAGATTCTCGCGGCCGCAAAAGCCATCAGCACCGCGCGCCGCAATCGCAGCGCGCTCGGTCCGCTGGACGTTGACGCCGCGCCAAACGACGAAGCCGAGGGTTATCAGGTCCAGCGCGCCGTCCACGATCTGCTGCTGCCGCAACTCGGCGCGCTCGTCGGTTACAAGATAGGCTGCACCAGCCAGGTGATGCAGGACTATCTGAATATTCCTCATCCCTGTAGCGGCGGCGTGTTCGCCAGCAGCGTTCACGACAGCGGCGCCTCGTTTCAGATGAGTGATTTCGTCCGCGTCGGCATCGAATGCGAGATCGCGATGCGGCTCGCGCGCGACCTCGCGCCATCGGAGGCGCCGTTCACGGCGGAGTGGGTGGCGGAAGCGGTCGAGGCCTATCACCCCGCCATCGAGATCGTCGACGATCGCTACGTGCACTGGGAAACCATGGGCGCGCCTACCCTGGTGGCCGATGATTTCTTTGCCGCGGGCTGCGTGCTCGGAAAGCCGGTGGCGCGCTCGGCCGCACCCGATCTGCTCGAGATTGCCGGCCGCGCGGTCGTGAACGGCATCGAAGCGGGGCATGGCACGGGCGCCGATGTGCTGGGTCATCCCCATCATGCGCTCGCCTGGCTCGCCAACCACCTTGCCGATGAGGGCAGGGGCCTGCACGCCGGCCAGATCGTGTTGACCGGGAGCCTGATCAAGACGGTGTGGCTGAAGCCCGACAGCCGCGTGAGAGTCGAATTGTCTGGGCTGGGAAAAGTGGCCGCGACGTTCGCGTGAGCGATGTTGCTGGATCGTTTTCTCAAACATCCACCTGCCGTGGGGGCCAGCAAAGACGTGATTGGATTGTTTGCTTGTTGAAAACGCAGCGCGCAATTCAGACCCATCACTTGAACATTCGTACGTTCTCGTCATGGCCGGGCTAGGCGACGAAGCTTTGCTTCGCGCCGATGACCCGGCCATCCACGACTCTTCTCGCCTGATGCGGCAAAGACGTGGATGCCCGGGACAAGCCCGGGCATGACGGGGTATGCGTTTCCGGTTGCATCTCGAAGGATATTCCACGGCGAAATCCATCGAACATCACTCCGCGATCCCGCGGCGAATGTCGCCCGAGTTGTGCATGATTGGTCTCGCCCGAGAGAATAGAGGGCGCAGGAAATGCCGGATGCCCCGTTGCACCCGCAGCCTCGCGTGCGAAATAATAAAGCACGACGAGTTAGTCACCACAGGTTCACCGGATAAGTCGGCATTTCCTGCGCAACGGTTTTAACGGCTTACTTCGCGCTCTTCCCGGCGACGAATTCGTCTTGTCACCGTCGTCGACGGGATTGAGGCTGAACAGGCCCGGTCGGGCCGATCTCGCCTCCGCCGACTTGACACCAGCAACGGGTGCCAGAACCACACGACTTGACCGTCCGCAAGCAACCGCCGTTCGTCCGCACGCCGTTGATCGCTCACGAGCCAAAGACCCGCCCTGCGAACACCATCGCGTGCCCGACGCCGCCCGCGTCCATCGCATCCCGCCCCGCGTTCCTGACGATCGCGATACGCCCCTCTGTGGGACGGGACAGCGCGAGTTGTAGATTTGATTTGGCCTTCCCGAGAAGAAGAATCTTTCGCGGCGAGGACTGGACAGGCGTGTTCGGATTGAAATCGTTCAGCTAATTAGTTGTTTGGCGCGATGCAAGTGAAGCCCTGCGCGGCGTTTGGTGGGAGCAGGTGAAGCGGGTTTTGATCGACAACTTTCCAACGATAAATCTGCGCTCACAAGCAGAGACCAGTGAGCCTAAACCGGCCGTGCGAGCTTGCGCCGGACTGTCCTGATCGACATTAGCGCGAGGAAAGTTCGTCGCGAGATCAGGAAAGCTTCACCTGACCCCCTCGCGCCCAACATGCGACCAAACCGTCTCGCCGTTGCTCGGGACAAATGCATCTAAATAGACAAGGTGCGAAACGCGCTCCGCGATGTGCTCCAGAGCGCCTGTGACAACAAAGCCTCCGTATGAGAAGCCTACGAGTACGATTTCGTCGAGATCCTCGTACAGCACGTGATTGACCACGTCGCGGATGTGCGTACCAAGACCGACCAGTGGGCTGGAAAGGTGTATGCGTTCACCGACACCGGTCAAGTTAGGCGCTGAGACCGCGTGCCGTTCAGAACGGAGCAATCGACGCAGATGTCGAAAGCCGTGTGCGCCACCCCAGGCGCCGTGAACCAAGGCGAACGCAGTCATCACATCGCTCTTGATACTAAGGACGCACCGCGATCGCCGAAATCTCGACCTTCAAGTCGCGCGGCAAGCGCGCTACCTCTACGGTAGCTCGTGCCGGCGGCGCGTCTTTAAAGTAGGTAGCGTAGATTTCGTTCATCTTTCCGAACTCGTTTATGTCCTTCAGGAACACGGTTGTCGAAACAATATGGTCCATCGTCAGCCCGTCAGCCATTAGCACCGCCTTCAGGTTGTCGAGAGTACGCCGCGTCTGATCCTCAATTGACGCGTTCGCCATTGGTTGATTGCTCTTTGGATCTATCGCGCCTTGACCGGCGAGATATACTGTCTTTCCGACCTGGATCGCCTGTGAATAGGGACCAATCGGGTTAGGCGCGTCGGGCGAAAAAATCACTTTCTTGCCGGTGTCCTGCGCATTTGCCATGCCAACAGGTAAAATGCTGAACGCGAGGCTGCTGAACAGTCCGGCGATTGTCAGAGAACTATATCGAACTCATTCACCGCTCCCCTTTGGTTTCCTGTACCCGACCGCTTTGACAAAACTCTCCGTTTTCTCATTCAATCATCCCGTCGGCGGAGGCGCGCAGCTCCGATCGTCTCACAATCACATTGCGCCCTCTCAGGCCATCGCCCTAGCAGCCCCGGCAGATACCACTAAACTTGCTGACCTCTGGACGGGCGCGGTGTCGACCCGCTGGTTTTTTTGCATCTGCCCGAAGCGGACTGCTGAGGCGCTGCGACGCGCCGACGTAGGGCACTGTCACCCGCGATGGTGATGAACTGACCGGTCCGAAATCGACCCGCGGCGGCGACACTGGCGTGTTTGTACGAAGCGGCGGCACGCTCGAGGCGTTGCCGAGGCCGCTGGGGTCGCTGAGTCCGCGGGGATTGGCGGGACCGAACGGCACCCCGCTGATCGGTGAATTGCCCGCGCCTGCCGATCCCGCCGGCGGCGTGAGTTGCGCGTAACCGCGCCCCGGCGCAATCAACGCGCCGAGCAGCAGGACCAGAATGAACGCTGAGTTGCGGGACATCGTGTGTTTTCCAGGCTGCAAGCTCAACCTTGTTTGGGGTTGCTGGTTCCGAAGGGGAAGACTGCTCCTTTTTTCCGAATTACAAAACAGGATTCTCCGGGGAGAATGCCGGTCTGGTATCTGACCGCAACGCTTAGAATGTGATGCAGCGGACGAAAACCGAGCGGAGCGACTGCGCATGAAAATGCCGCTTCGGTGAGCGCCCTCAATCGATTATCACCTTTGGAGATCTTCTGAATGGATTGCCTGCAAGATAACACCTGCCGCGAGGAGAGAGCCGGCCGCCGTCAGATGACCACCGTCCCAGCTTAGCGGTTCGTTGTTGACGGCGAGCGGGCATTCCATTTTCGGGCAGACCGAAGTTAGTAAGGAGATGTACCTGGCGCCAGCGCGCACAGTGGCCGCGCCTAGGGCTTTGTCAACAGCGAACAGGCCACGCAGGAGCCGTACTGAAGGGTTTGGCAGCCAATTCTTAAATCGAAACTGGGTTAGAAGAAGCGTCGGAACCGCGATATCGAATACCGGCGTTGGACCTGCGACATCAACCGCAATGCCATTTGACTGCAAGCGAGCAATAAGCTCTTCGAGACCTCCAGCGAATGTGCCGCCCGGATAAGCGTAAGCAGCCCAATTGGCCGATAACAAAACTACGTCCGGCCGTAGCTCGATGGCTTGCTGAAGAATTTCTTCATTGAAGCTGGCGCAAGACCGTTTAGAGAGACGGTCGTGCGTCAGGGGCGCGCACCCCGCCATGGTGGCCTGCATGTAATTGGCTGAGGGGTCGCTAGACCTGAGGCCGAAAAGCAAATGAGCGGCGTAGCTGTCACCCCACACCAAAATATTTTTGGCCCCACTCATCGCCTTCAGACAATCGCGTGATTGGAATCGTTCATCCAATTGAACGAAGCATCCTCCGACGTCGTAGAGCGCGTGATGATCGTAAGATAGGAACTTTGCTATTTCTGCTTCAGCCGGAGTTACTCGATTTTCGAAACCGGAAGATGCCAAAACGGCAATCGATGCCGCCGAAAGCGCACCTGCAGCGATTGGAATCCCGACTGTGCTAAAACCTCGCGCTCTTCTGAACGGCACTTCAATGAACAGATATGAAGCGGTGGCCAACAAAAAACAAACAGCCAGCAGCGCGATTTTGACTGAAGCTGCCCGATTACCGTCCAAGATGAGGTAGGAAAAGACAGCGACTGGCCAGTGCCAAAGATAAAGCGAGTACGAGATCCGTCCGATCGCGAGAAGTGGGCGGATAGTCCGATCGGGCAGTAGTAACGTATCGCCCCATATGACGAGCGCCGTTGCGCCACAAGGGAGCGCAGCGTTGAAGCTGGGGTATTGATGCCCGCCAGCGTTCACCGAAACAGCCAGGAGCATCCAGCCAAAGAGGGCAGCAAGTCTGCTGGCCAGAGGCGATACTTTCGGAATGGCGCCACAGGCAAGCATTCCGCCGAGGCAAAATTCCCAAGCCCGAGCCGGCAGCAAATAAAAGGCCGCGGATGGGAAGGCGTCGCTTTGGTAGATGCAAAAAAGAAACGAGACGATCCCGATCGTACCGAGCCATCGGCCGAGCGATTGGCCGCGTTTAAGCAACAGGATGACCGCGATCGGGAACAGGAAATAGAATTGCTCCTCCACAGCTAGCGACCAAGTCTGTAGCAGCGGCTTACTCAGTGAGATCGAATTCGAAATAGTTGTGCTGCGACCAGAACAGGAAATTCGAGCTGAAGCCGATCACCGCCAAGGCTTGGTTCGCAAGGTCAACATAGCCCGCTGGATGGATCACAAAGTAGGCAGCGGCGAGCGTGGCACCCACGGTCGCATAGAGCGCGGGAAGGATTCGTCGAGCTCGCCGGAAATAGAAGTTCGAGAGAGAGAATGCGCCGGCGCTTGCCTCTGAGTAGATGATCCGCGTGATCAGGTAACCTGAGATCACGAAAAACGCGTCTACGCCGACAAACCCCCTTCGAAATGGCGGAATGTCGAAGTGGTAGCCAATGACAGCGAGGACAGAGAATGCTCTGAGGCAGTCGATGTCCGGCCGGTATTTTAGCGATGTCATGTCACAGGTGTCCACGCCACCACCGCGTCGTTTTGATTGCGGCTCAATCGGAAATAACGATGACCTGGAAGCCCACCGTCGGGCAGTCGTACACGGCGTTCTCGGTCAAACCTTGGCAATTTCGAGCCGTCCATCCGAAACCTACCGCTTGTATGGGCTGTCCTGGCATCCGCCAAAACAACCACGGCCTCCATCAGGGAGCTGATGGAGGCCGGGTAGAACATCGCTATCGCGCGCCTAGGTTCGCGGATTGCGATGTGGGAGCTCTTTATTGTCTAGCCGTGATCTCGTTCACGAAAAGTGGTGGTCATTCCCGCATCTGTTTCTGAGGATCAGAACGGGAGCAATATGTCAGTGACTTGTTGGCCGTAGCGCGGCTGCTGGAAATCAGAGATCTGGCCGCGTCCGCCGTATGAGATGCGGGCCTGAGCAATTTTACTGGACTCGATCGGTGTTGTCGCTCTGGATGTCCTCCGGCCGCACGATGCCGGCGACGATCAACTCGCGAATTTCATAATTGACTCGGATCTCCTGCTTGCCTTCAACCACGAGATTGCCGTTCGGCAGCATCTGCGTCACGACGGCAGCGACATTGGTCTGCAAGCTTTCTTGCCGCTGGATCGTGCCCTTGCCGTCATACTGGGAGCTCGAGTTCGTTGTCAGGAGTCGGCCCGGCAACGGGCTCTGCGGGCTAACCGACTTGGAGCCGAGGAAGTTGGTGATGCCCGAATCTTCCTTGCTGCTGCGATTGCGCTGCGTCTCGTTGGCGAAATTGGCCTGATCGGTGATGTTGACGGTTACGGTGAGAAGATCTCCGACCTGGTGCGCGCGCTGGTCCTTGAAGAAGGCTCGCGAACCGTTTCGCCACAGCGAGTTGGCGTTGTAGGACACCGTCTCCGGCTTCGGCATCGGCATCTGCACCGGCTTGTAGCCGGGTTGAGCCGTGGGATTTTCGATCGCGTTCAGCTTCGGCGTTTCGCCGATCTGCGACAACCGGTCGATCGCCGAGCATCCGCTCGCGAGGGTGGCGATCACCAAAAGCAATCCAGCGAGAACGACAGGATTATTATTATACTTGAACCCGGACGTGAACATGAACATTACTCGGTTGCTGGAGTTGGCGAGCGGGTGTGCGGCCGCGATCGAAACATGCGCTGCGGTTTCGTCCGGTGCGATGGAAGAGGTGACCTCAGCCCCTGCGGGCAGGTGTGGAGTGGCGACCTGGATCGCGACCTGGCCGCGGCCGATCACGACGCCGGTCACCGTTCGCTTCGATTGCAGGTTCAGCACGTTGACCACATCGCCTTCGGTGCCGTTGTCCACCGCCTTGCCGCGAACGGTGAGATACAGGCCCGAGGTCTCGTAAATCAGCGTGACGCTCTGATCGCGTTGGACGAGATCGGGTTTGACGAGATCGGCGGTCTTCAGCGCCTGTCCGGCGCGCAGTGGCCTGCGCATCTGCATTCCGACCACGCGGTCGCGCGCGGCGGCGTCGCCGCCAATTTCCGCTTTGGGGCGGCGTTGCGACCTCGATGTCGGAGGATTTCAGAATGTCGCCGCGTTCCACGTCGCGCATCAACACCGCCGTCTCCACGGTCTCGACCGCGGTGCCGGTGAAGCGCAGCCGTGTCGGCGCTGGAACCGTTGTCGGATGGCACTCTCGAAGTTGACCTCGAAGCGGCCGTTGCGCGGCTCGAACCGGGCCGTGACCGGCTGCAGGGCGCCGATGTTGGAAGCCTCAAGCCGGATGTCCTGGATGTCACGGTCGAAGGTCAGGCTGATATTGGCGGCCTCACCAAGCCCGTTGCGGCGCGCGAGCGCGCAGCGACCTGCGGCTTCGATCTCCTTTGGCCTCGATGGATCGGGCGAGCCGCGCCACCGAAACTTCCTTGATGTTTCCGGCGTCGACGCCGATCACCTGTCGGGCGCGCAACGCGGCCAGCACTTGCGCCACCGGCAATGAGCCCGTGGTGCCAAGATCCGGAGCGCGATAGATCGCGATCTGCGCCGCCGCGCCGGCATTGTCGATGACGTCGCCGACCCGCACCAGTTCGCCGGTGACAACGACCTTGGCGCGAAGCACCGGCGCCGGATGGTGTCGTCGTGAGCAGGAGCGCTTTGGGCGAGCGCGGCCGCTGTCGTGGCCGAGAGCAGGGCGGTTGCGAGGAGGAGCGAGCGAACCATCATGATCAGCTTTCTCGAT
This sequence comes from uncultured Alphaproteobacteria bacterium, assembly GCA_963764155.1. GTDB lineage: Bacteria > Pseudomonadota > Alphaproteobacteria > Rhizobiales > Xanthobacteraceae > Bradyrhizobium. Next base: position 256,515 of record CAVXRI010000004.1, on the reverse strand, counting down.
TAGGTTTCTTCAGCGGAACAGCGCCGAGGTGGATTGCATCATCTGATCGGCCGCGCTGACGACCTTGGCGTTCATCTCATAGGCGCGCTGCGCGGCTATCAGGTCGGACATCTCCGAGACCACGTCGACATTGGCCTGTTCGAGGCTGCCCTGCGTGATGTTGCCGAAGCCTTCGGCGTTGGCGACGCCGTCCTGCGGCGCACCGGATGAAGGCGTGTCGGTGAATTGGTTGCTGCCGACCGGCTGCAGGCCGGCCTTGTTGATGAAGCGCGTCAGCCCGACCTGGCCGATGATCTGCGATGTCGTCGAGCCCGGCAGCGTCACCGAAACCTGGCCCTGTGCGTTGACGGTAATGCCCGGAGGCGTTCTGCGGGATCGTGATCGTCGGCTGCACCGGGTTGCCTTGAGCCGTGACGATGCGGCCCTGATTGTCCATCTGGAAGGTGCCGTCCCGGGTGTACTGAAAGCTGCCGTCCGGCATCTGGATCTTGAAGAAGCCTTCGCCGGTGATCGCGATGTCGAGATCGTTGCCGGTCTGCGACAGCGCTGCCTTGCGTCATCGAGCGCGGCGTGCCGACGGTCTTGACGCCGCCGCCGATGTCGATGCCGACCGGCAGGATCGTGCCCTGGTCGGAAGCCTGCGCGCCGACGCGGCGGACATGTTCGTAGATCAGGTCCTGGAACGCCGCGGTCTGCTTCTTGTAGCCGGTGGTGCGCAGGTTCGCGATGTTGTTGGAGATCACCTGAACGTTGAGTTCCTGTGCCGCCATTCCGGTCGCAGCGGTATGAAGCGCCTGCATGTTAAATCTCCTTGAATTGCCTGTGCTTGCTGCGGATCACGAACTAGGCCGGAACGTCAGCGAGCTTTTCGATGGCGGATCTCTGCAGGTCGCTTTGCTGCTGCAGCAGGGTGGAGATTTGCGTGTAGGTGCGCATCACCTCGATCATGTGGCTCATCTCGGCGACCGCCGTTGACGTTCGATTTCTCGACAAAGCCTTGCTGGAGCGTGGATTTGAGGTCGGGCTGGGCGGCGCCGGCGCCGGCGGCATAAAGGTTCCCGCCCTGCTTCAGCAGCGATCTGCGCATCGGCGAAGCTGACGAGGCGAAGCTTGCCGCGAATCGAGTTGGTTCTGGCTGAGGCCTTCCAGCACGGTGATCGTGCCGTCGGGTGAGATGTTGATGTCGTGATCGGTCGGCTGCAGCACGATCGGACCGCTGGTGCCGAGCACCGGATCGCCGCCGGCTGTCACCAGCTGACCCACATTGTTGATCTGCAGATTGCCGTCGCGGGTGTAGCGTTCGCCGCCGGCAGCCTGCACCGCAAAGAAGCCGCTCGCCGTCGATCGCGATGTCGAGTGGATTCTTGGTCTGCTCGACGGCGACCCTGCGAGAAGTCGCGGAAAGTCGCGCGGTCCTGCACGTAGCTGACGCGGCGGTCGCGGCCGATGAAATTGTCTTCATGCGCGCCCGAGTTCAGATATTCCTCGAACAGCGAGCGGTCGGCCTTGAAGCCGGTCGTGTTGACGTTCGCGATGTTGTTGGCGACGACGTCGAGCTGCCGTTCCAACGTCATCTGCCGCGAAAGTCCGACGAGAAGCGCGTTCTCCATCGGTATGTTCTCCCCTTGCATCGATCCGCGCATTGCCCTCCCAGGCCGCGTTGCGGATCTCTCGAACCGCCAAGCTCTCCCAAGCCTGCGGTTCGCAGTCATACACAGCGAAAGCCGTGCCAATCTGGATATGTTACGATTTTTCAATGGGATTAGCGCTGCGCCGGGGCATCGGCGAGGCGGCAGAAAGGTCTTGTTGACCATGTTTGCCCGGCAACTTTTTCCTAGTTGGAGGACAAAAGAAAGCTTCCATTAACCATTGTTACCTTAGCGTCGCTTCAAGAAGAGCGCGTGTGCGCTGGGGGCATTTGTATCGCGTCTAAAGCCTGCCTCGCGGCATCGGTCTCAATTCCTTGAACGGACCGAGCAGGCAATGGCAGATAACGACAGGCAGAAGGCGGCGCCGGAGAGCGCCGGTGCCCCGCGCCGAAGAGCAAGTTCAAGCTCATCATCGCCGCCGGTCGGCCGTGCTTGCTATGCTCGGTAGCGGTGCTGCGACCTGGTTCTTGTTTTTCCGCCATCACGACGAGGAAATGCACGCCGAAATGGCGCCGCCGCCGAAGCCGCCGGTCTTCGTCGAGGTGCCGGACATGCTGGTCAACCTGGTCGGCGCGCCCGGCGAACGCGTGCAGTATCTCAAGGTCAAGGTCGTGCTCGAGGTCAAGGAAGAGAAGCAGGGCGAGGCGATCAAGCCGACGCATGCCGCGCGTCACCGACATCTTCCAGACCTATCTGCGCGAGTTGCGCACCAGCCGACCTCAACGGCTCCGCCGGCCTGTTCCGCCTCAAGGAAGAATTGACCCGGCGGGTCAACGCCGCGGTCGCGCCGAACCAGGTCAGCGCGGTGCTGTTCAAGGAAATCGTGGTTCAGTGACGACGACGGGCCTAGAACATTATGGCGGGCAATTTCGATCCGGTCGACCAAGATGCCATCGCCGCGCAATGGGAAGCCTCGCTGGATTCGGAGGATCCGGCGGCGGCCGCGGAAGCAGCCGCGGCCAACGAACTCTCGGAGACGATGGCGCTGCAATGGGCGGCCATGGTCGAGGACGGCAGCCGCGACTTCGGCAGCGGCAAGAACAGCGGCGAGCGCGTTCTCTCGCAGGAGGAAATCGACAATCTGCTCGGTTTCACCGTCGGCGACGTCAATCTCGACGACCATTCCGGCATTCGCGCGATCATCGATTCGGCGATGGTCTCCTACGAGCGCCTGCCGATGCTGGAAATCGTCTTCGACCGCCTGGTGCGGCTGATGACGACCGTCCTTGCGCAATTTCACCTCCGACAACGTCGAAGTGTCGCTCGACCGCATCACCTCGGTGCGGTTCGGCGACTACATGAATTCGATCCCGCTGCCGGCGGTGCTCAGCGTGTTCAAGGCCGAGGAGTGGGAGAATTTCGGGCTCGCCACGGTCGATTCCAGCCTGATCTATTCGATGATCGACGTGCTGCTCGGCGGCCGCCGCGGCTCAGACGGCGCTGCGCATCGAGGGCCGGCCTTACACCACGATCGAAACCAATCTCGTCAAGCGTCTGATCGAGGTCGTGCTATCCGACGCCGAACAGGCGTTCCGGCCGCTGTCGCCGGTGACCTTTCCGCATCGACCGGCTGGAAACCAACCCGCGCTTCGCCGCGATCAGCCGGCCCGCCAACGCCGCGATCCTGGTGCGGCTGCGCATCGACATGGAAGATCGCGGCGGCAATATCGAGCTGCTGCTGCCCTATGCGACCATCGAGCCGATCCGCAGCGTGCTGCTGCAGATGTTCATGGGCGAAAAATTCGGCCGCGACCCGATCTGGGAAGGCCATTTCGCCACCGAAATCGCGCAGGCCGAGATCGCGGTCGATGCGGTGCTCTACGAGGCCGACATTCCGCTGAAGCGGCTGATGAGGCTGAAGGTCGGCGACACCCTGCCGCTCGATATGCGCGCCGACGCGCTGGTATCGGTGCGCTGCGGCAGCGTGACCCTGACCGAGGGGCGGATGGGGCGGGTCGGCGACCGCGTCGCCATCCGCGTCACCAAGCAGCTGCGCAAGCCGAACACGACGCTTGCGATGTTCGAGAAGGCCGACGAGCAGAACAAGATGATGGAGGCCCAATGAACCATTCATTAGGTATGGCAATCGAAACCCTGGTGGCGGTGCTGCTGATGCTGACGATCGGCTACTGCATGCTGCTGAACACGCGGCTGAAGCGGCTGAAGGCGGATGAGCATTCGCTGAAGGCGGTGATCGCCGAACTGATCACCGCGACCGAAATCGCCGAGCGCGCGATCGGCGGCCTCAAGCTCACGGTGCGCGACGTCAACGAAAATCTCGGCAGCCAGCTCGCCTCGGCGACCCAGATGTCGGAGCAGCTGAAGCAGCAGCTTGCCGAAGGCGACCATGTGGTGCGGCGGCTGTCCAAGATCGCGATCGCGCGCGCGGCCGGCACCGGAGCCCGAGGCAGCGGCGCCGCGTGACCGCCAAGGTCTCGGCCGCCAAGGCGGTCGCCGCCGCGGCGCAGGCATTTTCCGATCGCAGAAGGTCCGATGGCCTTGCCGCATGAAATCGTTCCGTGACATTCGCGTTATTCCGGTCGTCCTGGTTGCGATCTTCGGCCTGGCGGTGCTGAAGGTCGCCGGCCTCGTGATCGATGGCGGCTATGTGTTCGACTATCAGCCCGCAATCGACCAAGAAGTCCTGGGCGCAGGAGATTCTGAATTTCCCGGGCAGGCAGGAGCAAGAGGACTCACCGGCTCGGTCGACAAGCCGAAGGAGAGAGAAGAAGGAGGAGGCGCCGAAGCCCGCCTCGACGCGCCGGAGACCAAGCCCGAGGCGTCGTGATCCATCCCGAGGAGAACCAGCGCGGTATCGCCGTCCGAGCGCGCCATCCTCGAGCGGCTGCAGGCGCGGCGGCAGGAGCTGGAAGCGCGCGCGCGCGAAATCGACATTCGCGAGAGCCTGTTGAAGGCGGCGGAGAAGCGCATCGAAGCCAAGGTCGAGGAAATGAAGGCCGCCGAAGTCGCGGATCTCGGCCGCGAGCCGAACCAGAAAAGCGAAGCCGACAGCGCGCGGCTTCAAGAGCATCATCACGATGTATGAGGGCATGAAGCCAAAGGACGCGGCCAAGGTGTTCGACCGGCTCGAGATGCCGGTGCTGATCGAGATCGCCTCCCAGATCGCGCCGCGCAAGATGTCCGACATCTCTCGGCCTGATGCCGCCGGAAGCCGCCGAACGGCTGACGGTCGAACTGGCCATCGCGCCGGCGGCGACAAAGCCGCCAGCGCCGAGCTTCCCAAGATCGAAGGCAGATGCTTCCGCAAAAGCCGAAATCGGCGGCGGGTACACAAAGCCCATCTCGGATCGACTGCGCGACTACTGAGCGCGTCGGTGAACCCGGGTCGCAGCTCGCCTGGGGTGCATCGGCATGACGTACAGTTGGTCATGCATTCGGGCGGAACGACCGGACGCCGACGCCGCGCATTGAGCCAGCGACGTAAAGGTGCACTCTATCGAACCCGTCATCCATGTCGCCGAAATGCTGAAGGCGAGACCGGGTAATTCGGATCGTAGGTCTGAAGCCGTGCAGGCACCACGGCCGCGAGCGCTGCAATCGCCGGGATCACCGAATACAGTCTGCGCATCATGGGCCTCGTTCGGGATGGCGCTGCAGCGACTGAGCAGCCAACAGGCTCTAGTAAACCCGCTCACGCCGTCGGTAGGCGCGTCCGGAGGCTGGTCGCGTGCGTAGGCGTAGAACGGATTGACAATGCAATGAGCGGCGCGGCCGGACGCCGACGCCGAACATTGAGGCAGCGAGGTGAAGCTGCAATCGTTGTAACCGCCTCCTCTGGGCGAATAAACCTGCATGCAAACGGGATAGTTGGGGTCGTAGGTCTGGGCCGGTGCAGGAGTGGCGGCTGAATATCGCTGCAATCGCCGGAACGATCCAGGCCAGTACGCGCATCAGAACCTCCTGTGAGTGCCGGGTCGATGTGAGTGCCGGGTGGCAGACTTATCATAAGCAGCAACCTCTGTGCGTACAACGCGCCCCAGGGCGTCGGGATCAATGACTACGCTGTGATACAGAAGGGCGAGGGGGCGATAGCGCAACGGCACGGGTAAGCTGGTGCCAGCCGCGTGAGCCGGGAGATCGTCAATGGCCGCGACGGTGATGGCGCTGGACTTGGATCCGTTGCTGATCGTTTCGCTCAAGCGTAGTTGGCACTTGGCGTTAACAAGTCCTTAAACCGCCAATTCTAGATTGTACGGCGCAAAGCGCGCGCGCATGTGCGTTCCCGCGGGCGCGCGCTTTATTTGGCGAAACACTGGGCTGCAATGGCGCGAACGGCTGCCGCTGGATTTGAATCGCTGGTCCGCGCGTGCGCGGGAACGGTTCGCGGCTGCTTCCCTGAATCGCTTTTGAAATTTTCATGGCTGACGGCCGGCCTGGTCCTGATAGGCCTCGCGCTTCCGGCGGCCTGCCGGGCTGACCCTGTCAAGGGCGAGGCGAGCTTCTCGACAACGGGCGGTTATGCGCGGCTGGTGTTCAAGCTCTCGCAGGACGTCGGCTCCACAGTGACGGCCGCCGGGTCGATCATCGTTATTCGCTTCGATCAACCGGTGGACGTCCCGGTCGACAAATTGCCGGAAGGAGCGCCCGAATATATTTCCTCCGCCCGCCGCGATCCCGACGGCTCGGCCATCCGCGTATCGCTGGCGCGCAAGGTGACCATCAACACGATGACAGCCGGCGAGCGGATCTTCGTCGATCTGCTGCCCGAGACATGGAGCGGTCCGCCGCCCAGCCTGCCCATGGAGGTCGTGCGCGAACTGGCCGAACGGGCGCGGGCGGCTGAGCGCTTGTTGCGCGTGCAGCGCGCCACCGCCACGGTGAAGAAGCGTCCGCCAATTCGCGTCCGCGCTCTGATACAGCCCACCTTCGTCCGCTACGTATTTGAAATGCCCGATGGCGTGAGCGTCTCCTCGGTGCTGAACGATCAGAAGATGACGCTGCTGTTCAATGCCGCGCTTAGTTTCGATCTGGCCGACGCCAAAGTCGCGGCGCCGCCGAACGTCGCCAGGATCGATCAACGAACCGAAGGCGACACCTCGGCGCTGGATATCACGCTCATCGGGGATGCCGACGTCCATTCCTTCCGGGATGAGAAAAATTACATCGTCGACGTCGCGTTCGAGCCGTCGAAACCGTCGATGTTACCCGCCGCCGATGTCTCGCGCGACTCCGGGTTCATCTACGCAGGCCGATAAGGGTGCGCCAGAGATCATGCCGCCGACGTCGGAGACGATCGCTCAGCAGATGAAAAACGAGAAGGCCGCTTCTGCGCCGATGACTGCGACGGAAACGCAGGGGCCAGCAACGAATGCGGAGCCTTCGCCGAAACCGTCCAACTCCGCGGCAAAGCAGATGGCGGCTCCTACAGAAGCATCCATGAGCGAGATGTCCCGGCCCGGTGCATCCAATATGGAAGTAGCCAAGCCTGAATTATTGAAGCCGGCAATGCCCAGGCCGGAGGCGAAAAAGCCGGAGATGGCCAAGGCGGAAACGCCGAAAATCGAAGCGCCGGCCGATACGCCTTCGCAAGCAGCCTCGGCGGCAATGCCCACTACGCACGCGCCAAAAAGAGAAGCGCCCAACGTTGAGGAACCCAAAACCGACGAGCCTAAAGCGCTTGCCGTCGCCGCCCCTGAAATGCTGCCGCAGGCCAGCGCCGCCGATCGCGGTCCGCCGGTCGGGGTGGTGCGCAACAGCGAAGGCCTGCGGCTGACCTTTTCGTTTGGCGCGCCGACGCCCGCGGCTTCGTTCCGTCGCGGCGACACGGTGTGGCTGGTCTTCGATTCGAAAATGCCCATCGACCTCGATCCGATCCGCAGCAAGGGCGGCGCTGTCATCGCCGATGTCAGCCGGCTCCCGCTGGAGCAAGGGCAGGCGATCCGCATTCGCCTCAACCGTCCGCAAATGCATTCGCTGACCAGCGACGACACGGAAGCCGGGTCGAGCTGGACGCTCTCGCTTGGAGACAAGGTGCTTAACCCGCCTCAGCCGCTCAGCGTCGTGCGCAACATCGCCGACCCGGCGCGTGCGAACGTCGCCGTGCCGCTGGCGAGCCCCGGTCCGGGTCTCCTTCATCGGCTGATCGATCCGGACGCCGGTGACACGCTGCTGGTCGTGACGGCGCCGCCCCCGATACGCGGCTTCATCAAACGGCAGGATCTGGTCGAGCTTTCGCTGCTTGAATTGGTTCACGGCGTAGCGATCCACCCGAACTCGGACGACACCACCGTCGAGGTAGCGCCCGATCGTATCATGTTTCGCAAGCCGGGCGGGCTTACGCTCTCATCGGCCGACGTCTCGTCTGAACGCGCGGCACTGGCGGTGAGGCCGATCTTTGACCTCGAAGAGTGGCGAAAAAATCGCTCCGACCCTTTCGCCGCGCGACAGGATGAGCTGGTCGCCGCCGCATCTGTCGCGGAGCCGGATCTGCTTCCGCAAGTGCGGCTCGAACTCGCCAGGTTTTATGCCTCGCGCGGCATGTTTCAAGAGACCGCGGCTCTGGCTGGTCTCGTGCTCGCCGAGGCCAACCCCAAAACCGAGGAGTCCGTTGTTCGAATGCTCCATGCCATTGCAAGCATCCTGACGGGGCGGCCGGAACAGGGGCTGAAGGACCTTGCGACCCCCGCGATTGGCAACAGCTACGATTTACAATTGTGGAAGGCGGTCGCCTATGCCCGTCAGGGCAAATGGGTGGATGCGCGGGAGAAATTCAGGAATGTCGATTTCGCAATTGCTTCGCTGCCGATGGGGCTGCAGGCGATCGTGACGGTGGACGCCATGCGCTCTTCGATCGAGATCAGGGACTATTCCGGCGCTGCGAAACGCCGCAGCGAGCTCGAAGTGATCGGGGTCCCAGACGAGTTGAAAGGCATGGTAGCCATGTTGAGCGGCCGGCTTGCTGAGGCGCTCGGACACGACAAGGACGCGTTGGACGACTACAGGAGAGCGGTCATGTCGCCTGACCGCGCCGCCGCAGCGGAGGCCAAGCTGCTCGAGATCACCTTGCGAACGAAGCGCCGTGAGATCAGCCAGGCAGATCAGTTGCGCGAACTCGAGACGCTTGCCGTGACATGGCGCGGCGACGACATCGAGGTGCGCACGCTGGAAAACATGGCGCGCATTTATTCCGATACCGGGCACTACGGAGAATTGCTGGCGGCGGCGCGCACAGCAACCAAGCTGCAGCCCAATTCCGAGGTGTCGCGGCAGGCCCAGGACGCCGCGTCAGCATTGTTTTCGCAGATTTTCCTCAGTTCAAAAGGTGACGACCTTCCGCCAGTCGAGGCGCTCGGGATGTTCTACGAGTTCCGGGAGTTGACGCCGATCGGCCGGCGCGGCGACGAGATGATCCGCCGTCTCGCGGATCGGCTGGTGGCCGTCGATCTGCTCGACCAGGCCGCCGAACTTCTGCAATACCAGGTTGATCACCGATTGGAGGGCGCCGCGCGAGCCCAGGTCGCGGCGAAGCTCGCCATGGTGTACCTCACCAACCGCAAGCCGGATCGCGCGATCGGGGCGCTACGCTCCACACGCATCGCCGATCTCGCAGGCGAGTTGCGTCAACAACGCTTACTGCTGGAGGCGCGGGCGCAGAGCGATGTCGGACGGCATGATCTCGCGCTCGATATCGTGTCCAATATCGCCGGGCGCGAAGCTATCCGGCTGCGCTCGGACATCTATTGGGCGTCACGGCGTTGGCGAGAATCGGCTGAACAGATCGAGCTGTACTACGGCGAGCGCTGGCGCGAATTCAAGCCGTTGAGTTCGAACGAGAAGAGCGACGTCATCCGGGCGGCGGTCGGCTACGCGCTGGCCGAGGATGCCATCGGGTTGGCGCGGTTTCGTGAGAAATATGCCGCGCTGATGAACGGCGACGGCGATCGGCTCGCTTTCGACGTTGCCAGCAAGCCCGCGGCATCCAGCAGCGCAGAATTCACCGAGATCGCCAAAATAGCGGCGAGCGTCGATACGCTCGAAGGCTTCCTGCGCGAAATGAAGAGCCGTTTCCCGGACGCGAGCGCCAAAGCGTCGCTGCCGCCGGACATGCTAAAGGCCGACCCGGCCTCGACCGGCGCACTGCCCGCGATCGTTGGATTGAAGCGGGTGAAGGTCGCGCGCTGAGTTACTGAACCCGGCCGAGATTATCCGCCGTAACTCTGCACCAGACTTCCTGCGACCAGCGACCAGCCGTCGACCAGCACGAAGAAAATGAGCTTGAAGGGCAGCGACACCACGACGGGCGGCAGCATCATCATGCCCATCGACATCAACACGGACGCCACCACGAGATCGATGATGAGGAACGGCAGGAACAGCAGGAAGCCGATCTCGAAGGCGCGCTTCAACTCGGAGATCATGAACGCCGGCACGAGAATCCGCAGCGATATCTGGTCCGGCGTAGCGGGCGGCGGTTCGCCCGAAAGGTCCATGAACAGCTTCACGTCCTTTTCGCGCACGTTCTTTTGCATGAAGCCGCGTAGCGGCACGGAGGCTTTTTGCAGCGCTTCTTCAACGGTCGTCTGATTTGCGATCAGCGGCTTGATGCCGTCGTCATAGGATTTCTGCAGCACCGGACCCATGACGAAGGCGGTTAGAAACATCGCCAGCGCGATCACAACCGAGTTCGGCGGCGCCGTTGCGGTGCCCAAGGCAGTACGCAACAGCGACAACACCACAACGATCCGCGTGAACGACGTCATCATCACCAAAATCGACGGCGCGATCGAGAGCACCGTCAAGAGCGCGATCAACTGGATCGCGCGCTCGGTGACGCCGCCATTGCCCTGGCCGAGGTTGATGCTGATGTCTTGCGCGCACGCTGGAGCGGCCAGAGATCCGGCGGCTATCAGGGTTGCAAAAAATAAAACTCTACGCGGAGGTGTCCCGGGGTTCACGAAGGAGGCTTTGGACGCCCGAGCAGGGACGCCATTTCATCTTCGAGATTCTCAAACCCGCTCTTCTCAGAACCGTTCTTGGCGGGCGAAGCCGTAGGCTCGACGCGCGGGGAGCGGGCAGGCGCATCGGGGGCAACGGGGGGCGCGACGGTGTCAGGCGGGGGACGGCGGAGGGCCGCTTCCAGCCGTTGCGCCATCTCGGCGAGATTCTGATCGGCAGTTTGGGGCGGCGGCGCTGCCGCAGCGATCGGAGCTTGGGGCGGCACTACCGGCGCGGCAGCGCGTTCCGGCGCACGAACAACGGGAGCAGGCGGCTTTGGCGGCTCAGTGGAACGCTGTGCCCGCGGCACCGTCGGCTCCGTGCGCGCGAGCCGCTGCGCAATGGAATTGGCCCGTGGTTCCGGGCGTCCGCCGATCGGCTCCGGCGCGAATCCGGTGAGAGGATCGCTGCGCCGCTCCGGCATGGTCGGCGCCGCGCGTCGTACTTCATCCGAAAACGAAGGTCGTGCCGGGCGCGGCGGGGGTTCGGGCATCTGCGGTTCAGCGTGGCCGAAACTTTCGGCACGAGCGGCATCGCCATCGTTCCAGCCGGGCACATCGGGCAGCGGCGCGATCCGCGGCGTCGGCTCGCCCGAGCGCTGTGGAAGCTGATCCCGGGAGGCGACAGCTCGCACGATGTTCGGCTCTACCACAATGTCGGTCGGGCCGCCGATCATCAGCAAGTGTTCCACATTGTCACGCCGCACCAGTACAAGCCGCCGCCGGCCATCTACCGCGGCGGCGTCGATGACGGCCAGCCGAGGCATCCGGCCGCGATTGGTGCTAGCGCCCAGCCGGTTTCCCGCGAATCGCCGAACCAGCCACGCGGCGAGGCCGATTAGCCCGAGCACCGCCACGAATGCGAAGAAAAAGGTCAGTGCCTGCATGCTTGTCCCCAGCCAATGGCGCTTTCGTCAGGCTTCTCGCTTGTGGAACGCGGGTCGAAGCGACGCAACAAACTACAAATGAGCCCAAAACGGAGCGATGTCTTAACCTGCTGCGGCAGGAACTGCCGCCCCCCGCGCCTTAATAACCCATGAATCGTCTGAACCAAAATGACTTCTTGATATCTGAAATCGGGCCAGCGTTCCGGGTTGGATGCCGCTTTCGTGGCGAAAATGCGCTCGAATGCGATGCCGGAGCAATTCGGCCGGAAAGCTCCCGTTTCGCGACCGCGATCGTATCTTAACCCGCTGTTAACCATGGACGCGGCAAATTCTGCCTAGCTCCGAGGCGTGCTGCCGGTGGGGCTCGGTTCGGGAGCGGCGCGATGTCCATCAACGATCTTCCGGTTTTGTCGGCGCTGCGTACCAAGATGCAATGGCACCAGGAGCGCCAGCGCGTGCTCTCCGAAAACGTATCCAACTCCGACACGCCGAATTTCAAACCGCGCGATCTGGTCGCGCCGAAATTCGACAAGGTCGGCGGCGCTGCGGAAGCGACGGGCCCACTGGCAATGCTTCGCACCAGCGCCGCTCATATCGCTCCGCCGGGCGGCGGGGACAAGTTCGACCAGAATCGCAGGGCCGGTTTCGATACGAGGCCCGCCGGAAACGCCGTCAATCTCGAGGATGAAATGCTCAAGGTATCGGCCAACCAGATGGACTATGCGGCTGTGAGCTCGCTCTACAGCAAGAGCTTGCACCTTCTAAAGACCGCGATCGGTAAGGGTTGAGGATTTGCGGATGACGGCTTCGAGGTTTGGGGGCACATACCATGGCAGATGACGGAAGTGATTTTCTGCGCTCGATGAGCATCGCGACGTCGGGCCTGCGCGCGCAGGCGGGACGAATGCGGGTGATCTCGGAAAACATCGCCAACGCGGATTCGACGGCGCAAACCGCCGGCGGCGACCCCTACCGCCGCAAGGTGCCGACATTTTCCTCAGCACTCGATCGCACGCTGGATGCTCAGGTCGTCACGCTCGGCAGGGTCAGGACTGACGGATCGGCGTTTCGCGTCAAATATGACCCGAGCAATCCGGCAGCCGACGGCATCGGCAATGTCAAATATCCCAACGTCAATTCGCTGATCGAAATGACGGACATGCGCAACGCGCAGCGATCCTATGAAGCGAACCTAAACATCATCAGCGCCACCCGGCGAATGATTCAACGCACGCTCGATATCCTCAAGACCTGACAGGAACGTAAGCCATGGCTTCACCTACAGTTGCCGCAAACGCCTACGCGAATCTCGCTCGCATCCTCGATAGCGGCGGCGCTGGCAAAACGTCTTCCGAGACCGGCGGCCCGTCGTTCGGAGCGGTGCTCAAGGACGCGATCGGCAGCGTGCTCGAACTCGGGCCGCAAATCCGATGCGCAGACGGTCGCGATGGCGTCGGGCAAGGCTAATGTGATGGACGTGGTGACGGCAGTCGCGGAGACCGACGTGGCGGTGTCGACGCTGGTCTCGGTGCGCGATCGCGTCATCCAGTCCTACGAAGACATCATGAAAATGTCGATCTGATCACGCGGTCACAAGCGCAAAGCGATTCAGAGCGACAGCGTGGACCGGTAAATCGCAAGCGGTCCTGGCACTCAAGCGTTCGAACGGTTCCAGAGTAGGGCGGGAATTGACATGACCGGTGCTGAAACCCTCGATGTGGCGCGGGACGCGATCTGGACCATCGTTGTGGTGTCCTCGCCGCTGATGGTGGTCGGGCTTGTCGTCGGCGTTGTCGTGTCATTGTTCCAGGCGCTGACGCAAATCCAGGAACAGACGCTGGTGTTCGTGCCGAAAATCCTGGCGATCTTTGTGACCCTGCTGCTGGCGCTGCCTTTCATGGCGGACTCGCTTCACAGTCACATGATGCGGATATCGTCGCGAATCATAGGCGGTTGATGCAGAATGCGTAGATCATGCGCATTGATATCTCGCTGCTGCCCGCGCTCGCCGCCGCCTTCATGCTGGTTTTTGCCCGCATCGGCGCCATGGTGATGCTGCTGCCGGGGCTGGGGGAAACGAACATTCCTGTTCGAATCAAGCTCGCGATCGCGGTGCTATTGACGCTGATCATTCTGCCGTTGCACCGCACTGCCTATCAAATCGACATGCAATCGATGACCGCGCTTATTGTGCTGATGCTACGCGAGATCGTCATTGGGATCGTGCTCGGCGCCACCGCGCGCGTGACGCTTTCGGCCTTGCAGGTTGCAGGGGCCGTAATCGCTCAGCAAATGGGCCTTGGCTTCGTTACCGCCGTCGACCCGACGCAAGGCCAGCAAGGCATCCTGATCGGCAACTTCCTCACGCTGCTCGGTGTCACCTTGTTGTTTGCGACCGACACTCACCATCTGGTGATCGCTGCGCTCAACGACAGCTACAACATTTTTTCACCGGCCGAGACGATGGCAAGCGGCGACGTCGCTTCGCTTGCCACGCGCGCTTTCGCAGCCGCGTTCAAAATCGGCCTGCAGCTTTCGGCGCCATTTCTGGTTTTTGGGCTGGTCTTCAACATCGGATTGGGCGTGCTGGCGAGGTTGATGCCGCAGATGCAGGTCTATTTCGTCGGCGTTCCCTTATCGATCTTCGCCGGCTTCCTCGTTCTTGCGCTCGTGATCGCCGCGATGATGGGAACGTTCCTCGATTATTTCGTCGGGGTGATGCACGAGATGATGCCGCTGAAGTGAAAGCCTTGATCGATGGCCGACGAGAACGATAGCTCGGACAAAACAGAAGACCCCACGCAAAAACGTCTCGACGAGGCGCTGGAGCGCGGTGATGTCGCCAAGAGTCAGGAAATCAATACCTGGTTCGTGATTGCCGGCGCGACGCTGATTCTCTCGACGTTTTCCGGATCGATCGGCGGCGGCATCGTGGTGCCGCTGCGCAACCTGATCGCCAATAGCTGGATGATTCCCGCCGATGGACCCGGGCTTCTGTCGCTGGCGCGGAATCTCGAATATGCGGTCATTGCCGCCATCGGCGTGCCGCTGCTGCTGCTGGCTTTTGCGGCGATCGCCGGCAATATGATGCAGCATCGGCTGGTTTGGTCGGGCGAAGCGCTAAAGCCGAAATTCAGCAAGATATCGCCGGCAGCCGGAGCCAAGCGGATTTTCGGCAAACAGGCCGCGGTGAACTTCGCAAAGGGCGTCTTTAAACTGATAGCTCTGGGCGCGGTGATGACGGCGATCCTGTGGCCGGAGCGCCTGCGGATGGAGTCGATGGTGCGGCTCGACCCGAGCGTGCTGTTGGGCACCACGACCGGGCTGACGCAGCAGCTGATGGGTGCGGTCGTGGCCATGCTCGCGGTCGTCGCTCTCGGCGACTATCTATTCCAGTACCGGCAATGGTTCGAGCGGCAGAAGATGTCGCTTCAGGAAATGAAGCAGGAGTTCAAGCAGTCCGAAGGCGATCCCCACATCAAAGGCCGGATCAGGCAACTACGCCAGTCGCGGATGAAGAAGCGCATGATGGCCGCCGTACCCAAGGCGTCGGTAATTATCACCAACCCGACCCACTTTTCGGTCGCGCTTTCCTATGAATCGGGCATGTCGGCGCCGGTTTGCGTCGCCAAGGGCGCCGACAACATCGCGTTCAAGATCCGGGAAGTCGCGAAGGCGCACGATATTCCCATCGTCGAGAACGTGCCGCTGGCGCGGGCGCTCTATGCAACGGTCGACATCGATGACGAGATCCCGGTGGAGCATTACCATGCGGTCGCCGAGATCATCGGCTACGTCATGGGCCTGAGGCGGGGGCTTTCCGGCCGACGGCTGTGAACGCGCATCGAACGGTTGGGAAGTGCGCGTAACAGGGCAAATAGCGGCTCGATGGACTTGCGTTGGCAGGTCCGATTCAGGCACTCAGGGGCCGGCGTGAACAAGAACACGCCAGTTCCATCTCGACAGGCTGCGCCCCAGGTATGACCGCCGAGTCCCACGACGAAACTCGCGAGCCGATTTTCGCGCACGAGCCGCGACGGAGCGGCAGCATCGTACTGGTGCTGCTGGTCGCGGTCGCGCTTGTTGCAGTGGCGGTCGCGCTGATGACCATCGGACGCACGCAGGCCCAACCTTACATCCTCGGCATACTGGCGCTGCTGGCGACCGTCGGGCTGTTCAACGTGTTCGCTTTCGCCGCCGGAATTGTCCGCTTCGCCAATCGCACCGCTGACGATCCCGTGATGGCGGGGATCGCCGCTCATGCCACGGATGGATTGGCGGTGACCGATCCGCGCGGCCATGTGGTGTATTCCAATGCCGCCTATCTCGCGCTCACGGGGGCCGCGAGCGCGCAGGAAGTCCGTCCGGTGGAACGGGTCTTCATCGGCAATCCCGATGTGTCGGAGGCGGTGTTTCGCCTGCTCAAGGCCGCGCGCGAAGGCAAGCGGCAGCAGGAGGAAGTCCGGATTGCGGGCACCGAAGGCGCGCATGGCCGCTGGCTCAGGATGCGGGTCCGTCCGCTTGGCCAAAGCAAGGCTCAGGCCAAGTACGCGGTGTGGTCGATCGCGGACATCACCCGCGACCGTGAGCGGCAGGAAGACGTCTTCAAGGAACTGCAGCACGCGATCGAATATCTCGACCATGCGCCATGCGGGTTCTTTTCGGTGAATTCGGCCGGAGACCTCGTTTATGTCAATGCGACGCTCGCGAACTGGCTCGATCACGACCTTGCCGAGATCGGGTCGGGTGGTTTGAAACTCGCCGACATCGTCTCCGGTGACGGCGCTTCGCTGCTGACCTCGATCGTCGCGGTGCCCGGCGAAGTAAAGACCGAGGTGTTCGACATCGACCTGCGCATGCGTGGCGGCAAGACGATGCCGGTGCGGCTCTATCACAAGCTCGCTTTCGGGGCCGATGGCGTCCCGGGACCATCGCGCACGTTGGTGATCAATCGCGCCCGCGACGAGCATTCCGACCCGCAACGCGCCGCCGAAGTCCGCTTCATGCGCTTCTTCGATCATACCCCGATGGCGATCGCGACCGTGGATCGGGCGGGGGCGGTGGTTCGCGCCAACGCCCGCTTTGCCAAGCTTGCACAAAGCCTCAATCTGCACAGCGCGGGCAACAAGTCGATCCTGCGGGCGGTCAATTCCCGCGACCGCAGTGTCCTGATTGCTGCGATCAACCAGGCCGCAAAGGGGCAGGGTGACATCGCCCCGGTGGAAGCAATGCTCGAAGGCGCGCAGGAGCGCTGGGGGCAGTTCTTCGTCACTGCGGTCGAGGAAGACGAGCGCGAGACCGAGGCCGCCATCGTCTACATGCTGGAGACCACCGAGCGGCGCACGCTGGAAAACCAGATCAATCAGTCGCAGAAGATGGATATGGTCGGCCAGCTCGCGGGCGGCATCGCGCACGATTTTAACAACGTGCTCTCGGCCATCATGATGGCGAACGACTTCCTCTTGAACGCGCACAAGCCCACCGATCCGTCCTTCCAGGACATCATGCAGATCAAGCAGAACGCGACGCGGGCGGCGACGCTGGTTCGGCAGCTGCTGGCTTTCTCGCGCCGCCAGACATTGCGCCCGCAGGTGCTCGATCTCGGCGACGCCTTGTCCGATCTCACCATGCTGCTGCGTCGTCTGATCGGCGAGAAGGTCAAGCTCGATCTCGTGCACGGTCGCGATCTCTGGCCGGTGAAGGTCGACGTTTCCCAATTCGAGCAGGTGATCGTCAATCTCGCGGTCAACGCGCGCGATGCGATGCCTGCCGGCGGCAAGCTCACGGTGAAGACTGCGAACGTGACGTCCGGGCAATCCGCGCAGATATCCTACAAGGGCATGCCGCCCGCGGACTACGTGCGGATCGACATATCCGATACCGGCACCGGAATTCCGGCCGAAATCGTCGACAAGATATTCGAGCCGTTCTTCTCGACCAAGGAGGTCGGCAAGGGCACCGGGCTTGGGCTCTCGACGGTGTACGGCATCGTCAAGCAGACCGGGGGATTCGTCTATGTACAATTCGGAGGAGGGTAAAGGCACCACGTTCCACATCTTCCTGCCGCGGCATCAGGGTGAGCAGGAAACCCAGTCCGACGCTCAGCCGAGCGGAGTTTCGGCGAAGGAAGCGCCAGCGGAGGCAAAGCCGCGCGCCGACCTGACCGGGCAGGGCACCATTCTGCTGGTGGAGGACGAGGACGGGCTGCGATCCCTCAACGCGCGCGGCCTGCGCTCGCGCGGTTACAGCGTGATCGAAGCTTCGAACGGCGTCGAGGCCATGGAGGCATTGGAAGAAAAGGATGGCGCCGTCGATCTCGTCGTCTCCGACGTGGTGATGCCGGAAATGGACGGCCCGACGCTGCTGAAGGCGATGCGCGGTCGCAATCCGGACCTCAAGATCATTTTCGTCTCCGGCTATGCTGAGGATGCTTTCGAAAAGAGCCTGCCCGAAAACCAGCAATTCGCGTTTTTGCCGAAACCGTTCACGCTGAGCCAGCTCGTGGCAGCCGTGAAGGAGACCATGGCCTCTTCGTGAGCTCTCGCAAAGCCGGCTCGGGGCCGTGTCCCCAAGCAGCAGAACCCGGCGAGTTCGGAAAGGCGAGGGTTTGTCGCATGCCCCGCGACCGAGGGCCGCAGCCCGGGGTTCCCGATACCGGCTTCACATTTGGGCAGTCCTGCCCATCTTAGAGGCGCTTCCCCCTACCGGGGATTTTAGGAAAACAAGCAAATGAGATTCACCCAGCGCACCCGCGGTATCGTTCAGGCGATCGCCGTTATCCTGTCGTTGGCCGTACCCGCGGTGCTCGCGATGTCCACAGCCGATGCGCGCGTCGGTGGCGGCTTCAGCTCGGGCTCACGCGGTGGACGATCGTTCTCCGCGCCGCCCAGCACATCCACCGCGCCAGGCACGACGCAGCCATTCAACCGGACCTTTAGCCAGCCGGGCGGCATCGGCTCGCCTTCCGCCGCAGGCGGCGGCTTCTTCAACCGGTCCGGCGGCGGCATGCTGCGCGGCCTCGCAGCCGGGTTCATCGGCGCTGGCCTGTTCGGGATGCTGTTCGGCGGCGGGCTGTTCAGCGGCATCGGCGGCTTCTCGTCGATCCTCGGGCTGATCCTGCAAATCGGTTTGATCGTCATCCTGATCCGTTTTGCGATGTCCTGGTGGCAGCGCCGCAACGCCTCGACACCGGCCTATGCCGGCGCGGGCGGGCTCGGCTCCACCGCGCAAGGCGGGTTCGGCAGCGGGTTAGGTTTTGGATCGGGATCGGGCAGCGCAGCGGTCGAGATTCTGCCCGCCGACTACGAGGCCTTTGAGCGGCTGCTTGGAGACATCCAGACCGCTTGGTCGAACGAGGATGTCGCGCGGCTGCATACGATGGCGACGCCCGAAATGGTGTCGTATTTCGAAAAGGATCTCGCGGCCAACCGCGCTCGCAACGTCGTCAACAAGGTGTCCAACACCAAACTGCTGCAGGGCGACCTCTCGGAGGCCTGGCGCGAGGGCGAAACCGAGTTCGCTACCGTCGCCATGCGATATACGCTGGTGGACAAGACGGTCGACCGCACCACCGGCCGGCT
Organism: uncultured Alphaproteobacteria bacterium; assembly: GCA_963764155.1. Classification (GTDB taxonomy): domain Bacteria; phylum Pseudomonadota; class Alphaproteobacteria; order Rhizobiales; family Xanthobacteraceae; genus Bradyrhizobium. The sequence goes on along the minus strand of CAVXRI010000004.1, from coordinate 237,445 downwards.
GGTCGAGGGCGGCGAGCAGCCGAACGAACTTACGGAGGTTTGGACCTTCCTGCGGCCGCGCGGCGGGAACTGGGAGCTCTCGGCGATCCAGCAGACCAACTGATCGGCTGTAACGAAACACAAGCAAGGCGTCGCGGTTCGCTCCGCGGCGCCTTTTTGCGTTGGTCGAGATTGGGATTTCAAGCCCAACAAGACTGAGGCAAATTATCTGCTACGCTTGCCAAAACACCTTAGCGAGCCAATCTGATGCGCTATCAGCTCTACTACTGGCCGGACATTCAAGGCAGGGGCGAATACGTTCGCCTTGCGCTGGAAGACGCCGGCGCCGATTACGTCGACGTCGCGCGCGGCGCGGGCGGCACGTCTGCGATGATGGAGATGATGGAAGTGAAGCGCGGCATCCCGCCGTTCGCTCCGCCCTTCCTGAAGGCGGGTCAACTCGTCATCGGACAGACCGCCAACATCCTGCTCTATCTCGGTGCGCGTCATGGGCTGGCACCGAAGTCAGAACCCGGTCGGCTCGCGCTGCATCAGCTCCAGTTGACGGTCGCCGATTTCGTGCTCGAAATCCATGACACCCATCATCCGCTGGGGCCCTCACTGTACTACGAGGACCAGCGCGCGCCCGCAAAGAAACGCACCGACGATTTCTGGAAGGCGCGCGTGCCGAAATATCTCGGCTATTTCGAACGGCTGCTCGCGAGCAACGGCGGTCGCTGGCTCACCGGCCGCAGCATCAGCTATGTCGATCTCTCGCTGTTTCAGATCATCGAGGGATTGCGCTACGCCTTCCCGAAACGGATGCAGGACTTTGAGCGCAAAATCCCCGGATTGATCAAGCTGCACGACCGGGTCGCCGCGCGTCCGAACATCAACGCCTATCTTGCGAGCGAGCGTCGCATTGCCTTCAACGAGGATGGCATTTTCCGGCATTACAAGGCGCTGGATATGTGAGCGTTGTTGTTGATGGGCGCGGGTTTTGCGGCGCGCGGAATCACGCTCTCGCCTTACATGTTCCTTCCGTCAATCGCGGTCATGGCAATGTTGGAGAGGTCAACGCCGTCGATGCAACTGACGTTCAGCGCCACGACATCCGTACCGTCGGGCTTTTTGCCCCGCGCGAAGACTTCGACGCCGCAGTCGACGCATAGCTGATGGCGGATCGCGTGCTTATTGAAAAGGTATTCGTGCAAATTGTCTTCGCCGGCGCGTAGCTGGAAGCTTTGCGGCGCGAGGAATGTGAAGTGCAGGCCCTTTTTGGTGCAGATCGAGCAGTTGCACGCCGTGACCATCGCGAGATCAGTGGTGCATTCGAAACGCACCTGGCCGCAATGGCAGCCGCCCGTGAAGGTCATGCTTTCCGGCATCGCGTTCTCCGTCGCTAAGAAAGGCTACCACCATAACCCTTCTCACCACATCTCGGGACAACAATAGCCTATCGACGCCGCGGCGTCAGCATGGCCCGGCCAAGGCGTCGCTCAGCGCAAGCAGCTCGCGTTGCCGGAACTTCGCCTACGGTGTCGCCGGAACCCTGCTTATGTTGTCGCTGCAACTCTGCCTATGTTGTCGCTAACTGTACCTATGTCGTCGCCCGGCTCGACCGGGCGATCCAGTAACCGATGCTGTGCGTCATCGAACCGGGAGCTTGATAACTGCGACCAGCACTCTTGCGGCGATGATGGTGAATACTGGATCGCCCCGGTCGAGCCGGGCGACGACATAGGGGAGTAGTCGAGCCGGGCGATGACGAGGGGAGTAACGCCTCTGTGCCGCGACGGCGCATAACCACTGGAGCGCAGGACCCCCCAACTCGATTGTTGTTGAACCCCATCTGTGTCGTCCCTCGACCCGCCGGTGTCGTCGCCCGGCTTGACCGGGCGATCCAGTAACCGATGCTGTGCGTCATCGAGCCGGGAGCTTGATAACTGCGACCAGCACTCTTGCGGCGATGATGGTGAATACTGGATCGCCCGGTCGAGCCGGGCGACGACAAGTTCTTCCTCACGGCCCCCGAGAGAAGTGCCAATCCGGTCGAGCCGGACGATGACGAGGGAACACCTGCGTCGTCCCCCGAGTACCGGACTGGACCCGGCATTCTCAGTTCCCAAATGCTCTTGGAAAGAAAAAAGCGACACGCGGGGCTGGCCCGAGTATCGCAATTCGATGATTTGCCCGATTGTTAGAGGATCTGATCGATCCGTGTTCCCTGTCCGGGCGGAAGCGGCGCCGATTGCGTCGGCTGGGCCGTGCTGGCATCTCTTGCTTTATTGGCATTATCGATGTTGGGGTCGCTCTTTACCGGCGCCACATCGGCGGTGGTCGGTTTCCGAACGGCGAGGGGGGTCGATGCACTGATACACGAAACGCTCATTAATTGCTTCCCTGATTGTTACGCGCCTGCGTTGTGACCGGTCGGACGCCAACGCTTAGTGAAACCGATCGATAAAATGCGAATGATCCGGGTTGCCCCCGTCACATGGTGAACGGCATGCGCACATTTCCCGGTTAAACGAGGATTTCGGCTTAAGCCGCTAATCGGCTTACTTATCGTTGCTGCGCGCAATCGTGATCGAGGCGTCGGTTTTCGTCCGGGTACAGCGCATCTCGAGGCGGCGATAGCGGATCGAGACGTCGTCGCCGCGGAACAGACCCATCCGTTTCATGCAGCGGCTGGCGCCCGTCAGCATTCCGTCTTTCGGCTGCGTGAAAATGATGGCGGCGGCGCTGGCCACGAGATTAAGGAAGGCCGGCGGCGGCTTCCGGCTGTTGGCCTTGGCGAACAACTGATTGGAGAAGCTGCGGCCCGCGCAACCCAGCGTGATTTGCTTGGCCTGCGGGTGCGACAGATAAATCAGGTTGGCCGCGGTCTTACCCACCGTGAGCCCGTCAATCTGCCCCTTCAGCTGATTTGCAATATCGTCGCAGCGGTCCGCGCGCGCGGGCGAGACGCCCATGGCGGTGACAATGGTCATCGCGACGAGGAGGCCCGTGCAACGAAGGCGCGATATGGCCTGGGTGATTGGATTTGTTCGCATCGATGCCCCCAACGCCATTGAAGCCCGCAAGCGCCGTCGATGCAAGGGGCCGCATCAGGGAGGAGGTCGCGTTGTCCGGCGGCCCGCTTCCCTTTCTTTTCTCGCAAAAGTGCTTAGAACGACTTCATCGCCGGTGCGCCTGGCAGCGCGCGCTTCCGGCCCGAAACCCGCGAGCTCAGCATGAACGCCCCCAGCGCCTTCCCCGATCAAAAACCCGTGCCACCCTACAAGCACACGCCGCTGTTCCCGCTAGGGCCGGATACGACGCCCTATAAAAAGATCACGACGGAAGGCGTTCGGGTCGAGAAGGTGCTCGGCCGGGACATGCTCGTGGTCTCGCGCGAGGCGCTGCGCGCTCTTTCCGAGGCCGCGTTCGGCGACATCAATCATTACCTGCGGCCGGGGCATCTGCAGCAGCTGCGCAGCATCCTCGATGACAAGGAGGCGAGCGACAATGATAAGTTCGTCGCCTTTGATTTCCTGAAGAACGCGAACATCGCAGCCGGCGGGGTGCTGCCGATGTGCCAAGATACGGGCACGGCCATCATCATGGGGAAGAAGGGCTGCAACGTCATCACCGACGGTGACGACGAGGCCGCGCTCAGCGAAGGCGCACGGGACGCTTACCTGCGCCGCAATTTGCGCTATTCGCAGGTGGCGCCGCTGTCGATGTATGAGGAGAGGAACACCGCCAACAACATGCCGGCGCAGTGCGAGATCTACGCCGAAGGCGGCTCTTTGGAAACGGATCTCGCCTACAAGTTCATGTTCATGGCGAAGGGCGGCGGCTCGGCCAACAAAAGTTTTCTGTTTCAGGCAACCCCGTCGGTGCTGACCAAAGACCGCCTGCTGGCGTTCCTGAAAGAGAAAGTGCTCACGCTGGGCACCGCGGCTTGTCCTCCGTATCACCTCGCGATCGTGATCGGCGGCACCTCGGCCGAGCTCTGCATGAAGACCGTGAAACTCGCGTCCGCGCGCTATCTCGATGCGCTGCCCACTCATGGTTCGGCGGACGGCAATGCCTTCCGCGATCTCGAGATGGAGCAGGAGATATTAAAGATGACTCAAAGCCTGGGAGTGGGCGCGCAGTTCGGCGGCAAGTATTTCTGCCACGATGTCCGCGTGATCCGGCTGCCACGTCACGGCGCCTCGCTGCCGATCGGACTTGGCGTCTCCTGCTCGGCGGATCGCCAGGTGCTGGGCAAAATCACCGGGGAAGGCGTCTATCTCGAAGAGCTTGAGCACAACCCGGCGCGATATCTTCCCGAAGTCGAGCAGTCGCTCGGCGGCGAGGTCGTGAAGATTGATCTCAACAAGCCGATGAAAGAAATCCTGGCGACGCTTTCCAGCCATCCCATCAAGACGCGGTTGTCGCTCACGGGCACGATGATCGTCGCGCGAGATTCCGCGCATGCCAAATTGCGCGAGCGGCTGGAGAAGGGGGAACCGCTGCCTGACTATTTCAAAAATCACCCGGTGTATTACGCAGGTCCCGCCAAGACGCCGGAGGGCTACGCCTCCGGTGCGTTCGGCCCGACCACTGCCGGACGAATGGACTCCTTTGTCGATCAATTCCAGGCCGCGGGCGGCTCGATGGTGATGGTGGCCAAGGGCAACCGCGCGGTCGCGGTGCGTGAGGCCTGCAAGAAGCACGGCGGCTTCTACCTCGGCTCGATCGGGGGTGCCGCCGCGAACCTCGCCGAGCACTGCATCAAGAAGGTCGAGGTCGTCGAGTATCCCGAACTCGGCATGGAAGCGATCTGGCGGATCGACGTCGTTGATTTTCCAGCCTTCATCATCATCGACGATAAGGGCAACGATTTCTTCAAGGAATTGAATTTGGGCTGAAAGCCTCTGTGGGCGCGGACGGTTTCTATCCGTTGATGTGCCATGACCCGTCCCAGTCCGGGGAGGGTGGTTCTAATTTAAGCTTCTCGATGCGACTAAGCAGCGCGTTTGACGGTCCGTCCCCGGGCATCGCCTTACGCGATGCAGCGAACGCGTGTAGCGCATCGTCCCATCGCCGCTCCCGATAGGCAGCGAGCCCTTCGTGATAGGAATTCCGTGCGGCCATTTCTTCCGGGGTAAGTCCGCCCTTTCGTCCCAGTATCTCGAAGATCACTTCCGAATGGCTCTGGCCCGCCACGACCACTCGGTCGATTTCTCGAAGCTCGAGTGCGCTACGTGCTGCAAGAACAGTTCTCTCCGAAACGAGGTTGCGGGTGCCGTACACCTTGTTCGCTCCCTCCAAACGGGAGGCTAAATTCACCACATCCCCCATGATGGTGTAATTCATCATGACGTTGGAGCCTATGCTGCCGACCAGCGCTTCCCCCGTGGCCAAGCCGATCCGCAAATCGCACGTCTCCATCGGCGTGCCGCGCACGCCAAGCAGTTCGGGGATTTCCTGCCGCAACATCGCGATGGATTCGATCATCTCCAGAGCAGCGAAACATGCGCACCGGGCGTGGTCCGCCTCTTCGACGAACGGCGGTCCCCAATAGGCCATAATGGCGTCACCGATGTATTTGTCGATGATCCCCCGGTTGCTACGGATCGGCTCGGACATGACCGTCAGATAGCGGTTCATCACCTTGACCAGGCCTTGCGGCGTCATTCCCTCACTCAAGCTGGTGAAACCCTTCAGGTCGCAGAACAGCACCGTCATGACGCGATGCTGCCCCTCCGCTGCAGTCAGTGTAGGAGGGTTGATCAATCCTTCCATGACACGAGGGTCGATATATTTACCGAACGTCTCCCTGACACGCTGGTTCTCCTTCAGTTGCAAGACCATCCGGTTGAACGCGGCGGCGAGTTGCCCGATTTCATCATCCGTCGTCACATCGATAGATCGGTCGAGCTGACCCGCCTCGACTGCCCGCGTTCCTTCCAGCAAGAGCCTGACCGACCGAATGATGCCGCCGCTGACGAGGTTGGCGAAAATAAGACCAACGATAGCGGCAAGCAGCGTTACGATCGCAGAGATGATGAGCGCATCGTTTTGCTCCGAGCTGATCCTTGCGACCGCGCTGTAGCTGATCTTCACCATCTCGTTACGCAGGACGTCGATCTTTTCATCGAGTTCGTCCCGGAGCACGTCGGATCGCCCCAGGCTGCGTCGCATAGCGGCAAAGTTTCTTTCATCGAGGGCTGAAAACAGTTCGGCCGCCTCCTCTTTGAGACGGCGACGGGATTCGCTCATCAGGTCGTCGATCCGGCTGTCGATGCGCGCCAGTGCTGCATCATCCGAGGGCGTACTGGCGTCTTCGATGATCGCATTGATGTGCTTGCGCACCGCCTGAACTGCGGCATCGATCTCGACATCTTTCGCGAGATAGAGCTCCTTGCGAACTCTTGTACCCGATCTCGTCAGGCGGCTCCTGCATCTTCGCAATCACCATACGACGAAGCGCGAGAGCCCGTTCGACCGACAGCACATTGATCCGCGTCAGCAGCGCATTGGCGGGAATGTATCTTGCAGTCAGCTCTTCAAGAAGATGGCCGACCTTCCCGACCATCACCATTGAAAGTATAGAGGTCGCCACCATCAAGACGATGAGCGCGACGGCAATGGCAACGATCTGGCGCCTGATCGATTGCCTGATCATTGATCCGGAGAGTTTCCTCAGGCCCAGTGTGATCGAAATGGAATTGTTCTCCCCTGGTTGCTCACCAATCTCGAGGTAAGCTACTGCTGGAGTTGTTCGAAGACGGAAACGCGGACAGCAAAAACGAAACCGTCGTCCGCAGTAGACGGCCATCCCAGGCAGTAGGCCAGACACTTCGTAGCAAATTCAAGGAGGGGTCCAAAAAAATCAGAGCTAAGCTGCCAGCTCAATTCGATCGTTAGTCGCTGACGAAAGGTACGATAGAGCGGCGCGCGATACGTCGTGCGAGTATCCCGCTGACATCCTCATTTTAGCGCGCACGTCGCAGCTGGCGCCTCGCTGCACTTACTAAACAAGTCCAATTTCTCCTCGCGCTTCCGTTGTCATTTTCGCCATCGAGCAAAACATCGCTGTTGCGGCGCAGCAACGATATTGTCGGCCGGAACGATGCGGCTCATTGACAGCGGAATTGTTTAGTGGAAGTGTTTCGCTTAACAACAATACTAAACAAAATTCCCGGCTTCTTTTGAGAAGACCGGACGAACTGCATGCACGGCGAAGTGTGAACGGCAGGGCAGGCGGGCACTCGCCTGCAGCAACAGGGAGGTTGTAATGATCCGAACAATGCGTGCGTTGGGGGCGACCGCGGTTGTGGTCGCTTCGTGCCTGGCTGGCCAGGCTCCCGCCAAGGCCAAGCAACTGACCTTGTGTTGGGCGGCTTGGGACCCGGCCAATGCCCTGGTGGAACTCGGTAAGGACTTCACCACCAAGACCGGCATCGACATGAAATACGAATTCGTCCCGTGGACAAGCTATGCCGATCGCTTTCTGAACGAACTTAATTCCAAGGGCAAGCTGTGCGATCTCATCATCGGTGACAGCCAGTGGATCGGCGGAGCCGCCGAGAACGGTCACTACGTCAAGCTGAATGATTTCTTCAAAAAAGAAGGAATCACTATGGATGATTTCATGCCGGCGACGGTGGTGGGGTATTCGGAGTGGCCGAAGAACACCCCGAACTACTGGGCCTTACCGGCGATGGGCGATGCGATCGGATGGACCTATCGCAAGGATTGGTTCGCCAGGCCCGAAATCCAGGCCGACTTCAAGAAGAAATATGGCCGTGACCTCGCGCCGCCTGACACCTGGGATCAGCTGAAGGAAATCGCCGAATTCTTCCAGGGCAGAGAAATCGACGGCAAGAAGGTCTATGGAGCGTACATCTACACCGAGCGCGGTTCCGAAGGCATCACAATGGGCGTGACGAACGCACTCTATGACTGGGGCTTCCAGTACGAGAATCCGAAGAAACCCTATGAGATGCAAGGCTTCGTCAACTCCCCGGAAGCGGTCAAGGGACTCGAATTCTACAAATCGCTCTACAAATGCTGCACGGCGCCCGGCATGAGCAATGCTTACATGTCGGAAGGGCTCGATGCTTTCAAGTCCGGACAGGTCGCGATGCAGATGAACTTCTTCGCGTTCTTCCCCGGCCTGTACAAGGATCCCAATGTCGGCGGCGACAAGATCGGCTTCTTTGTCAATCCGAAGGAGAAGTATCACTTCACCCAGTTGGGCGGGCAGGGCATCTCGGTGGTCTCCTATTCGCCGAACAGGGACGATGCGCTGGCCTATATCAAATGGTTCGCGCAGCCGGACATTCAGAAAAAGTGGTGGGCGCTCGGCGGCTATTCCTGCCACAAGGCGGTGCTGAACGATCCGGGCTTTGCAAAGAGCGCGCCGTTCGCCTCAGACTTCCTGAAGTCGATGGATATGGTGAAAGACTTCTGGGCCGAGCCCGCCTACGCGGAGCTCCTGCTCGACATGCAGAAGCGCGTCCATGACTACGTCGTGGCCGACAAGGGGACGGCGAAAGAAGCGCTCGATCTTCTGGTTAAGGATTGGCAGAAAGTGTTCAAGGAAGAGGGTAAGATCTAGCCACCTTACCTCCAAGGGCCTCCCGGCGGTTTAGGCCGGGAGACCCTTCCCTGGACCCCTCAGCGACCCGTGAACGATAGGAATCCCATGAGCACCCTGGCTGAACGGGCCGACGCCCGGGCACCGCGCCGATTGTCGTTCCGGCTCGGCGGCATGTCGGATCGCGCCATCGCCTGGCTGTTCATCACGCCGTCGGTCTTGCTGTTGCTCGCGATCAATATTTTTCCGCTGCTCTGGACCATCCAGCTTTCGTTTACCAATTACCGGGCCAACCGCCCGAACGCGCCGGTACGATATATCGGCCTCGACAATTATCGCGATATCCTCAGCGATCCCGACGTGTGGCACGCCATGCAGGCGACCGCGCATTTCGTTCTGTGGTCGATCGTGCTTGAAATGCTGATCGGTTTCGGCCTCGCACTCCTGATCAACCGTCGTTTCCGTGGCCACAGTTTCTGGACCACGATGATTTTGTTGCCGATGATGCTGTCGCCCGCGGTGGTCGGCAACTTCTGGACCTTCCTGTTGCAACCGCAGATCGGCTTGTTCAACAGCGCGGTTGCCTTCTTTACGGGCGCCGACCCCAGTTCGTTTCAGATGATCGGCGACGTGGCGCTGGCGCCCTGGGCGATCATCATGGTCGACGTCTGGATGTGGACACCTTACGTGATGCTGATCTGCCTAGCCGGCTTGCGCTCGATACCCGACTACATCTACGAAGCAGCCGAGGTTGATCGTGCCTCTCCCTGGCGGCAATTCTGGTCGATCACGCTACCGATGGTGATGCCGTTCGTGATGCTCGCCATCCTGTTCCGTGCGATCGAGAATTTTAAAATGTTCGACATGGTGAACCTGCTCACTTCGGGCGGTCCGGGATCAACCACCGAAGTCGCGTCGATCACGCTCAAGCGTGAAGCATTCGAGAAATGGCGCACCGGCTATTCGTCGGCGTTGGCGATCATCCTCTTCGTCACCGTTTTTGGCGCCGCCAACATCTATGTCAGGGCACTTGATCGGGTGAAGCAACGATGAGCACCGTCACCGCCCATTCCGTAGCCGAGCCGTCGTCTTTTTCCAAGACGATCGGCGGGATCATCGTGGCGACTTACGCCCTCATCACCATACTTCCGCTGCTGTGGATTTTTCTCACCAGCTTCAAGACCCCGACGGATTCAATTTCCTATCCGCCCAAAATCATTTCCGAGCCTGCGGTTGAAGGCTACGTCAATCTGTTCACGACCCGCACGCGGCAGACGCCGGAATTTCTCGCGAGCCTGCCGCCGCCGCAAACCTGGTACGAGCGCCTGGTGCGCTCGCGCAACATGGTGATAGCAGGTCCCTCGAAAGTCGTGCCGCGGTTCATTAACTCGATGGTGATCGGCTTTGGCTCGACCTTCCTGGCAGTGTGCCTCGGTACGATCGCGGCCTACGCTTTTTCCCGTTTCCGCGTTCCACTTGCCGACGACTTGCTGTTCTTCATTCTTTCGACGCGAATGATGCCGCCGATCGCGGTCGCGATACCGATTTACTTGATGTTCCGTAACCTCGGATTGACCGACACCAAGCTAGGGATGATCCTGCTCTATACCGCCGTCAATGTGTCGTTGGCGGTCTGGCTGCTGAAGGGATTCATCGATGAAATCCCGCGCGAATACGAAGAAGCCGCCATGGTTGACGGCTACTCTCGCCTGCAGGCATTTTTCAAGGTGGTGTTGCCGCAGGCCGCGACCGGAATCGCCGCGACCGCGATTTTCTGCCTGATCTTTGCCTGGAACGAATATGCGTTTGCGGTCCTGCTCACCAGCGGCGACGCGCAAACCATGCCGCCGTTCATCCCCTTCATCATCGGCGAGGGCGGCCAGGATTGGCCGGCGGTAGCTGCCGCGACCACGCTGTTTTTTCTGCCAATCCTGTTTTTCACCGTCTTGTTGCGCCGCCATCTGTTGCGCGGCATCACCTTCGGGGCGGTGCGCAAATGAACAGACACATCGAACGCCACGCATCGCGATTTCCGTTGTGGCTACGTCGAGCTCCCTGCGAATTCGTCACCATGACGCTGATCGGGCTGGGCGTCGTGATGCTGATGCAGCCGTTCTCGCTAAGCCTGTTCAGCTATTCCTTTGTCACCATCCTGGCGGGAACGCTGGGATTCGTGATCGTCAGCCATTTTCCGGATTAGCGTCATGGCGGAAATCAAACTCGAGTCGGTTGCCAAGAGCTTCGGAACGTTCACCGCGGTCAAGGGCGTCAGCTTCACGGTCGATCACGGCTCGTTCTTTGTCATTCTGGGTCCGTCGGGCTGCGGCAAGACCACGACTTTGCGGATGATCGCAGGCCTGGAGCTGCCGACCTCCGGGCGCATTCTGCTCGACGGCGAGGATGTCACCGCCTTGGTTGCGTCCGCGCGCGATATCGCTTTTGTGTTCCAGCTCTTTGCGCTCTACCCCCACATGAACGTGCGCCAGAACATCGGCTTTCCCTTGCGGTGCCAGAACTTCTCCAAAGCCGAGATCAAGAAGAGCGTCGAGCAAGCGGCAAAGTTGCTGCAGATCAATCATCTGCTCGATCGCAGGGTCGGCGGCCTTTCCGGCGGCGACCGGCAGCGCGTGGCGCTCGGTCGCGCCATCGTGCGCCGGCCAAAGGCCTTTTTGATGGACGAGCCGCTGGGCGCGCTCGATTTCGGAGTTTCGCCGGCTGATGTGCGGCGAGTTGCGCGAACTGCATGATCGGATCGATGCTACCTCGATCTACATTACCCATGACCAGCTCGAAGCCATGGCGATGGCCGATCGCATCGCGATCATGAACCAGGGCCGGGTCGAACAGATCGGCACCCCGCAGGAAATCTACGATCGCCCGAAGACGATGTTCGTGGCTGATTTCATCGGTGCGCCACCCATGAGTTTTCTCGACGTCCACAGCGCATTGCGACGGGGCGATCGAGTCGTCACGATCGATGGTGCTGCCGTTGAGATGCCAGAACTGTTCGAGGATCGCGCGGACGGAACATTCGCGTTGGGCGTCCGCCCCGAAGACGTTTCCTTTGCCGATACCTCGCAATTGCGTGGCCAGGTGATCGGGGCCGAATATCTTGGCACAACACAAATCGTCACGGTGACCACGTCGAGCGGCCAGTTAAAGGCGCGCCTGCCGTCCGGCAAGGCGGTACGGGTCGGCGAGACGGTCGGGCTGAGATTGCGGCCGGAAAAGCTCTCGCTGTTCGACGCGGCCAGTGGACAGGTGCTCTCTTCGGCGCTGGATGCGGGAGGGCGTCATGGCTGATATCTCGCTCGTCGACGTCAGCAAGCGGTTTGGCACGGTAGAGGCCGTCCAGAACCTTTCGCTTTCTATCGCCGATGGTGAATTCGTCGTGCTGCTCGGACCGACTGGCGCTGGCAAGACCACGACGTTGCGGTTGATCGCGGGCCTGGAGCGGCCCGATCAGGGCAGGGTGATAATCCGCGGCAGAGATGTCACCAAGGAGGTACCAGCCGAGCGCGACGTCGCCTTCGTATTCCAGCAATATTCGCTGTACCCGCATCTGACGGTCTACGACAATCTGGCCTTCCCACTACGCTCGCCTGCGCGTCGCATGGATGAGGCTTTCATCCGGCACCGGGTCCAGCAGGTGGCGGAGCTTTTGCACATTGAGCAGAAGCTTGCCAATCGCGCCACCGCGTTGTCCGGCGGCGAAATGCAGAGAGTGGCGATCGGCCGCGCGCTGGTGCGCGAGCCCGCAGTTTATCTCATGGACGAGCCGCTGTCGTCCTTGGATGCAAAGCTTCGTGCCGAATTGCGCCTCGAGCTCAAGCGCGTTCAACGCGAGCTCGGCACTACCATCCTCTACGTCACGCATGATCAGATCGAGGCCATGACGATGGCCGATCGCATCGGCGTCATGAACGAGGGCGTCCTGATTCAGCTCGGCACGCCGCGCGAAATCTACGAGCGGCCAAGGAGCGCCTATGTGGCGAGTTGGCTCGGGGCACCTTGCATCAACCTTATTCCGGCAGAGCTGCTCGCAAGCCAATCGCCGCCCGTCGAGGCGCGAACCGTAGGCTTGCGCACCGAACATATCCGGATCTTCTCGGCGGATCTTCCGGGGCCGCGCGCAAGGGTACATTGGGTCGAGCATCTCGGCGACCAGAACCATGTGCACCTCAAGCTTGCCTCCCATTCGCTCGTTACCCTCGCCGATCCCGCCCAGGAGCTGAAGGTCGGAGACGAGGTCTCGCTTGAATTCATGGAGCCGCTCTATTTCGATCAGTCCGGAAATCGAATCGCTACGGAGAGGCGGCTTGCATGATGATCGATAGTGAAACGCGCAAGCGTCTGATTGTGGCTGTGGCCAACCGCGTCATCGCCAGTGCGGACGAATTAACCGATCTCGACCGCGCCATTGGCGACGGCGATCACGGCACCAATATGCGCCGGGGCTTTGAAGCAGTGCTGGCCGCCTCCGACGAGCTTTCGGCCAGAAGCTTTGGCGAATTTCTGAAGGGTGTCGGCACCATGCTGGTGATGAAGGTGGGCGGCGCTTCCGGCCCGCTTTACGGCACCCTGTTCCTGTCGCTCGGCAAATCGCTCGCCGATGAGGTGAGCCGGCAACAAGTTGCGGAAGCATTTGCCACGGCGATCGACGCTGTAAAAGCGCGCGGCAAGTCTGAGGCCGGCCAAAAGACGATGCTGGATGTGCTTTTTCCAGTGCTTGCGGTGTTGCGCGAGGATGGCGAACGGTTCCCGGCGCGCTTGAGGGCCACCGCCCGTCTCGCGGCTGAGAATACGATTCCGATGAGGGCTATCCGCGGGCGCGCCTCGTTCCTCGGCGAGCGCAGCATCGGACATATGGACCCCGGCGCACGGTCCTCCGAGCTGATCGTCGGCGCAGTTGCAGATGTCATGGAAGGTTGTGCATGAAAGGAAACGTGGGAATCGTCATTGTGTCTCACTCGGCGGACGTTGCGCGCGGAACGGCGATGATGGTCGAACAGATGGTCGGCCGCGAAGTTCCGCTGGGCTGGTGCGGCGGAGACCCGGATGGCGGCTTGGGGACGAGCGTCGAGGCCATCATGGCTGCGATCGACAGGGCGTGGTCGGACAAAGGCGTCGCCATCCTGGTCGACCTCGGAGGCGCGGAAACCAATAGCGAAATGGCGATCGAGATGTTGCCCGAAGCGCGGCGCGGCCGCGTCGTCGTGTGCAACGCGCCGGTTGTCGAAGGCGCGGTGATGGCGGCGACCGAAGCGGCGTCAGGGGCGACGCTGGAGGCCGTGCGCCGCACGGCGGAAGAGCTGACACCGGTGTGATGCGAGATGATCGGTATGAATGAATTAAAAGCATCGGTTCTTATGCGACACGAGGTCGGGCTGCACGCCCGACCCTCGGTCAAGCTGACCAAGCTTGCCAAGGCCTTCCAATCGAAGATCGATCTCGGGCTCTCGCCGGAGGGACCCTGGGTCGACGCCAAGAGCATCGTGAAGGTCATGGCGACCAAGGCGCCAAAGGACTCGACGATCTATTTCCGTGCGGAAGGCACGGATGCGAAAGCCGCCCTTGACGCGTTGGTGACGCTAGTCGATGGAGATTTCCAAGATGGACCATAGGACGCATCGAGCCGTCCATCGAGTCCAGGGGAGATCCGCCGCGCCGGGTATCGCGCTGGGACCGCTTCTGCGCCTCGTCTTCGCCAAACCGAAAACGCGCCGATCCGGCTCCGCGGCGGCAGAACAGCAGGCGCTTGCCGATGCACTCGAGGCGTCGCGGCTCGATCTCGTCCGGCTCGTGGGCAAGATAGAGGACGAGGATGCCGAAGCAATTCTTTCGTTCCAGATCGCGCTGCTCGAAGATGAGAACCTGGCTGCGCCCGCCTTTGCGCTGACCGGCGAGGGCGAGGTCGCCAGCAAAGCTTGGGTTGCGGCAATCGATCCTGAAATCGCGACATATGATCAGGCCGATGATCCCTATTTCCGGGCCCGAGCGTCCGATCTGCGCGATCTGCGCGACCGCGTGCTGCGGCGTCTCGCTGGCGAAATCGATCAGGCCGTGCCATCAGGCGTGATCGTCGCTGCGGAAGATATGCCGCCCTCAGCGTTCCTCGCCGCCGACTGGCGCGATGGCGGTCTGGTATTGCGCCGGGGCAGTCCGTCAAGCCATGTCGCTATCCTCGCGCGATCCCTCGGCGTGCCAATGATTGTCGGCGTAGATATCGATCATCTCGAAAGCGGCGTTGATGCTGTGCTGGACGGGGACGCCGGCACCGTGATTGTCGATCCCGATCCCAGGCTTCGGGCGGACTACGCTCGGCGTCTGGCCGAGCAGTCGATGGCGCGAGAGGCGGCGTTCTCATTCAGTGGGCCGATAGTGACGGCAAGCGGCGAGCCGGTCCGGCTCATGATCAATGTGACCGGGCTCGCCGAACTCAGGAATCTCGATGCCTCGAAGGTCGACGGCATCGGCCTGATGCGGACTGAGTTTCTGTTTCAGGAGCGCAAACGGCTTCCAACCGAGGAAGAGCAATACCAGGTTTACAAGCAGATGGCCGAATGGGCCGCTGGCAGGCCGGTTACCATTCGCACCCTGGATGCCGGCGGCGACAAGCCGATCGCGGGCGTGACGGAAGCGGGCGAGCTCAATCCATTTCTCGGCGTGCGGGGGGTGCGCCTTTCGCTCAAGCGGCTGGACGTTTTCCGCCTGCAACTGCGGGCGCTGGCCCGCGCGGCGGTGGCCGGAAACCTCAAGGTGATGATCCCCATGGTCACGGTGCCGGAGGAACTGGATCGCTGCCGGGCGCTGTTGCGCGATGCAATTGATGAGCTGCGCGGTGAAGGGCAGGAAGCCGCGATGCCGCCGCTCGGGATGATGGTAGAGGTGCCGGCGGCCGCGCTCTCAATCGCGGATTTTGACGCCGACTTCTATTCGATCGGCAGCAACGATCTCATTCAATATCTCATGGCGGCGAGCCGTGACGAACCGCAGCTCGCCGATCTCGCTCGTCCCTCTCACGCCATTTTCAAACTTGTCGGGCACATCGTGGACCATGCGAGCCGTTGTGGCCGTGAGGCGAGCCTGTGCGGCGATCTCGCGGCTGATCCGCAACAGGTTTCTTCACTCCTCGACCAGGGTTTGCGCAGCTTCTCGGTCGCGCCAGGCGCGATCGGGCCGGTCAGGGCCGCGATCGCCCGTTATTCCGGAAAGGCCGCATGAGCTCGCAGGTCACTCCAGACAATTCGCAGGGTCTGATTGCGGTCTACAAGGCCATTCTGCGTGACATCCTCGACCGGCGGCCGTCCGGCATGCGTCAGCGTCTGGCTGAAGCGCTTGGCAAGAACCGCAGTTTCATCACCCAGATCGCAAATCCGGCCTATCAGACACCAATACCCGCACAGCACGTGCACGCGATCACCAAGGTCTGCCATTTTTCGGGGGAAGAGAAACAGCGCTTCCTGGCTGCGTATCATCGGGCGCATCCAAGGCGATTGCTGCTACTGAAAGAGCGCGAGCGGGGCCGGCGGCTCACGCTGGCGCTGCCCGATCTCGGCAGTGAACAGAAAAATCGCGAGCTCGACACGTTGCTGAGCGAGATCGCGGAGAAAGTAGCAAGGCTGATTGAAGACACCTAAAGCGGGGAGGAAGCGATGAAAAAGCTGATCAACGCCGTCGACGATGTAGTCAACGAAAGTCTCGCCGGATTTTGCGCGGCGCATTCCGACATCGTGCGTCTCGGCGAAACCGCGCCCTTTGTGCTGCGCCGTTTCCTCAAGCCAGGCAAGGTCGCGCTGGTGTCGGGCGGAGGTTCGGGGCACGAGCCGCTGCACGGAGGCTTCGTCGGACCGGGCATGCTGGACGCCGCCGTTCCCGGCCAGGTCTTCACCTCACCGACGCCCGATCTCATTCACGCCGCAGCCGAGGCCGCCGACACCGGCGGCGGAGTGCTGTTCATCGTGAAGAATTACGAAGGCGACGTGATGAACTTCGAGATGGCGCGCGAGATGTCGGGCAAGAAGGTTGCGACCGTGATCACCGATGACGACGTAGCCGTCGAGAGGTCGACTTATTCGACGGGACGACGCGGTGTCGCCGGTACGCTGATAGTGGAGAAGATTGTTGGGGCTGCCGCCGAGGAAGGGCGCAAGCTTGACGATCTGAAAGCTCTGGGTGATCGCGTCAATGCGGCCACCCGCTCCATCGGCATCGCGCTCACGAGCTGTACGGTTCCGGCTGCCGGTAAGCCAACCTTCGAACTCGCCCAGGATGAAATGGAAATCGGTGTCGGCATTCACGGCGAACCCGGACGCCGCCGGGTCAAACTTCTGCCGGCGAACGATATAGCAGCGGAAATGGTCGGCGCGATTACTGCTGATCTGGGCGCTCGCGCGCGGGGTGAAATGCTGCTTTTGATCAACGGCTTTGGCGGAACACCGCTGTCGGAGCTTTACCTGATGTACGATGCGGTCCGCAAACGTCTCGAACCGCTTGGCTGCACGATCGCACGATCGTTAGTCGGCAACTTCGTTACCTCGCTCGACATGGCCGGCTGCTCGGTGACAGTCTCGCTGCTCGATGACGAGTTGAAGCGCCTTTGGGACACGCCCGTTCATACTGCCGCGCTGCGCTGGGGCGTGTAGTTCGGGAGGCGGCGATCCGGGTCAGCAAGTCGATGTTCTTTTGAAGCGCCAACATGAACGCGGTCCATCCGTGCGTGTTTGCTCCGGATAACCGTCCACGATCATCAGCCGGCGGACAAACCAGGACGGGGATAGCGCCGGGGTTCAGTGGCCTTGCATCGGAAGGACGAAGACTTGGCCGGGATATATGTGATCCGGATCCCGGATCCGTTCCCGGTTTGCTTTGTAGACCAATCCGTATTGTGTGCCGGCGCCATAGGCGAGACGGCTAATTCGCCACAGGCTATCTCCGCGCGAGACGACCGTGGTTGCGGTCTTCGATTGGGCCACCGGGGACGATGAACCCAAAACTGTGAGGGGAGCGGCGGCAGCAGTGTGCAACGGTTGTGAAGCAGGAAGATCCTGCTGTTTCGTGATAGGAGGCGGAGAGGGCGGAACAGGCGGCGTGAACGGCACCTCCGCGCGCAATTCGCTGGCACGAGACTTGGGCTCTATTTCGGCGACCGTGACCGAGACGGGCTGTTTGGAAATTGCAAACGTACCGTCAGGCAATCTGGACCTCAGCGTGAGCTCGTGATTCCCGGGGGGTAAGCGCGGAGGTACTATGACGAATTGTCCCGCTGGGCTTGCGACTGCTTGATCATAGCGCTCGCCGTTGCGCAACAGTTCAACAATCGCGCCAGGCGTAGCCCCGCCGGCGATGACTGCATCGCCCGTTCGATCAATTCGCGCAACGTCAAAGACCGGCGCGGAATCGGGGACAGCCGGCGAGGGCGGCAGAACGGGAAGTTCAGCTGCCAAGGCGTTTGCCTTTGCTTGTACTGCCGCGAGCACAGCGGTGCTCTCATCTGGACCGCTCGATGATGGTGGCGAAGGCGCCGCGATTGCGGCAGTGGTTTCGATTGGCGGCGCGCGCCGCAGGTGCACGGTTGCGAAGCCAATTGCAGCAGCAGACGCTGCAACAAGCAGGATAACCGGCACGACCGATCTGGCGATCATAGCACGCACCTTCCGGCCGAGAGTTGGCCCGTTAGCACTCACCGAATTACCCTGCGCCGATTTCTTCCGGTCATCAAGTCCGGCTGGCCGGAAATTCACCGTTCGCTGGCCGGCGACGACCTCCAGTTACGCAGCTCGCCTGAACGCAATTGCACCGGCGATGGATCGCGGACGGGTCCGAACAGCATGGCCGTCGTTGCCGCTATTCACGATCCACTTTCCGTTTTCGCGACCGACGATCCTGCCCACATGGTGAGGCCAGACAACGATGGCTCCGACGGACGGGCCACCGGCATTCGACCCGTAGTGAGCCCACGCACGCGCCAGGTTGTAGGAAGGTCCGGGATCACTGCCGACTTGATGACGCATATACCACCCGCACCACGCTCCAGGCCGACCGGCATGATCGTGGTGATGACCGCGAGCATGATGATGGTGGGACCGAGCCTCGACCTTTGATCCAATCAGACAAAGCAACGCCGTTGCAGCCACGAGAGTTCGCATCATAATATCCTTAGTTCAGGGAAAATCGCGCTGGCGATTAAAACCACATGCAGGGGGCACTGGTGGGGGACGTGGGTTCGGCCAATCCTGCGTAACTGCGACACAGGATAGAAATCTGACCGAGCCGCGCAATCGAACTCGCGCGTTAAGCTTTATGTCGGTGCTGCAGGTTAAATCTGGAACCAGCAAACAAAAGCCGCCGATAGAAGGGCGGCTTTTGGGCCACTTTCAGCCCGATAACGCTGTGGAAGTGCAGCTTAATGTTCGTGAAGCAAACGACCAGCCAACCCCTCCTTTAAGAGAGTGTCGGTGATCTCGTGACTCTCACTGAGGCCGCCGAGCTCTTTACCGTTTGTCTTTGGCAGCTGTCAGGAAGCTGCGGACCTCACGATTAATGAAGTCGACATCGGAAGGGTTTGAACCACCAGCGGAGGCGTGACCGGTCACTGTACCCGGGCTAATCGTCTCCATCTTCACACTCCGAATATTGGTGCCCATCTGGGTTGGCTCGAATTCCGGATTGAGCAGGTCTTTGGTGCCTGTGAAAATCAATGTCTTCGCCTTGATCGATGAAAGAGCCTTCGCTGTGTCGCCATTGAAGCCACCCGTGGCGCCGACATCGTGTTGTTCATAGGCCCAGGTCTGGTAAATCCAGTCGTTGGCGTCGAACGCCTTCATTGCGGAGTTCTCCTGCTCCGTCATCCAGGGCAGCGCATCCATGCCGTTCTTGAACTGCGCCGAATACATATCCGGCGTTCGCGCCGCGAGCAGATTGAGGATGTCGCGCCACAGCCGCACGCCCTTCTCGGGCGGCAACTCGTAATTGCCATCCTTCCACGCCGGGTCTTCCATGATCGCCTTGCGCGAGGCTTCCAGCACCGCGACCGTCCAGCCCGGCGTCTTCGTTTTCAGCGGGACCATCGCCACGAGCGCATCCATGAAGTCGGGATGGCTGACGCCCCATTGCAAGGTCTGCATTTCCGCCCATGGAGGGGCCAATCACGGCGACGAGGTGGTCGATACCGAATTTTTCCTTCAGCAGTCGATACTAAGACTCCACCATGTCTCGGATCGTAAACCTCCGGGAGATTTCATAGCGTGATTGAGTTCTTAGAGTTGCTTAGGCGAACTGGTCAGTCCATTTCCAATCGCATCTGTGCAAATGATGAAGTATTTATCCGGATCGAGTGCCTTCCCAGGGCCCGATCATGAAATCGATGCGGTGGTGATTGCCTGAGATCGCAGTCACCATCAGAATGGCATTTGATTTTTCTGCGTTTAGCGTGCCGTGAAAGTCACATACGAGATGGAGAAGTCTTTGATCGCATCACACAGTCGCTCTCGAGCTTGAGATCACCTTCAGCGTAGAGTTGGTGTGGCGCTTTGTTGAGGCGTGTGCGCGAAGGCGGGAGCCAGGAAGACACTGAGCAAGAGGAAGGTCCAAGCAATATTTTTTTCATACAATTGTTTCTGTACGTGCGCTGACATGCGTTCACTGAATTCCCTTTCGGCGGGGCTGAATATAGATGGCCGGGCAGTTTCGAGATTGGCGTCACGGATACTATAGTGAAATAGCAAGATAATGACCACGATTGCAAGCATGTCGTTTCCTGATCAAGATATTGTCACCCACCACCCGTATCATTAGCGGGCTCCATTCGCCGGTCCGTGCGCCATGTCCGAAGTCGTAGAGCTGGCGAAACATGTAGCTCGGCGACCGACCCGGCGATGCTCGGCAAGGGTCCGTAGCCGCCTTTTTTCAGGTCCGGTCCGTGGCACGGGGCACACGGGAACGTCTTCCCCCGGCCCGCCTTCGAATTACCAGCGCCTCGCCTTTCGCCAGGCTGCCAATGGGCACATACGCCGTGAACGTCGCCCGTGAAAATCGTGGCTCTCGAATTGATTTCAGATCGTTGGGAATTTCGAGTATGCGGTGTTCCGAGTCGGCTCACGATCGTCACTCTTCTTTCCGCGGCCCAGACCAGACCCGCAACGTGACTTGTCGGCGCGGTGTCAGCTCTCAACGAGCCTTGATGCGCTTAGCGGGGCTGCAGGGCAGAAAAATAGGCGGCCCTAGCCAGCTTCTGCATCTGCAATGCTGATTGCCTTCGAAAGGCCGATCATCAGCTTGGGCGGCAATCGGGCAGGGACGGAGGTGCCGCGCGCGCCCGGCCTTAAAGTCAGCCATTTGTTGCATGATATAGCTTTTCGGAAGCCCAGCGAGGTCCGCGTTTTCCGGGCCGCCCGGGCCCGTCTTTGCGCGATGACAGAACCCACAGGCGAACACGTCGGGCTTGCGGCCCCCAGCTACAATATCCGGTAGCGGCCGATGGTCGTCCGGGTGCCAGATCGGCGCGATAAATCGGTCCCGGAGCTGGCTCCAGGTGTAGCCGGCCGTGCTGTCCGGCACGCGCACCAGACTGCCATCGTCCACCGGCGGTTTGTAATTGGGATCGCCATTCGGATAAGCCCAGGCCGGCGGCGAACTCGGCTGCCGTGGCCGAAGTCATGAATGATGTTGCTATGGCGAAGGCTAACGAAACTAAGGCTATCGCAGTCTTCATCGTCCCCCTCTGGTCGGTTATGGTTTAGCCTCGTGCTCCTTGGGCGACGCCCGGTACAAATACTTCGGCGTGAGGTGAGGTTACGGCAACAACACAAGATCGCGACAAGGGTGCATCGTGGAGTTCGAACGCTTCCTGCAGAGCTTGGACCGCTACCCCATGTTCACTCCGGGACCGGTACGTCGAACGTGTTCAACGTGACCGAGACCATACGATAAACTCCGATGAGGTACGAAAGTTCTGCCGCTCCGTTATTCCCGAATTGCTCCACCGCTGCCTTGTAAGTCAGTTCAGGAAGAACGCCGCCGTTGACCAGCGCCGAGGCGAAGTCGAAGGCAACAGCCTCCTGCTTCGTAAGATCGACCGGCCGTTGACCTGCAACTATCGTCGCGAGCTTGTCGTCGGACAGCCCGCGCTTTTCGGCCACGAGGACGTGAGCATACAATTCGTAGCCGGAGCGGAAATGAGCGCCGGTTACGAGTATCGCAACTTCCCGAACTGCGGGCGGGAGCGACGGGTCGGCAACCATCGTCTTCACCAGCTCCCAAACAGGCCTGCCGAATTTCGGCTCGCGAATCCAGGGATTCCACGGACCAAGGAGTGCGCCGTCAGAGCGCAGGTTCACGAAGCCCTTGAAGCTGGCCTGAATGCCCTTTCGCATATCCTCGTACAGGGGCTTTTGTTCTTCGTTCAGATCGGCCGGGCTGACAACGGGTAGACGCATGGTGAGCCTCCTTCGTCTGGTTCACAAACTGGGGGTCTTCCGGCGCTCTGTCGGGTCATCAGGTAGGCAGGCCTGCCATGAGAAGTCCAGCCTCGTGATGCTTGCGGTCGACGTCACGATGGTAGTGCTGGGTGGCGAGGTAGGCAGCCGTCGAAAATTTCGGCTCGCGTTTTAGCACCTCTGCGGCGTGGGCGGTAGCAGCGACCGCATTGCCCATCTGCGCGAACGTGGCGGCGAGAAAGGCATGTTGAGTGTGATCAGGGCGTGTGATCCGGGAAAAAGCCTCCGCGGCTTCGGCGTATTTATGGGCGCAATAGCAGGCGCGCCCGAGGTGGCTCCAGAAACGCTCCGGGTGGTAAGGGTTGAGGCGCATCGCCTTCTTGATCCAGTCGATGCCTTCCTCCGGCCGGCCCAGCCACGTCAGGAGCTCGCCCTGCTGCACTACAACAAGATCGTAGTTAGGATTCAGCGCGAGCGCTCGCTCCTGATGATACGCGGCCTTCTCGTGATCCTTGCGTTGCCAGTTTCAGTGCGGCGAGGATCCGATGCACGTCGCTGTCGTTGTCATCGAGCGCCAGCGCGATATCGAGCTCCGCGGCCACTTGCTTGAAGGTGGCGTCGCGATCCGCGCACCATCCGTAAGTCCACGTCTGTCCCAACACGCATCCCTTCCAGGCGTGAGCGTGAGCATAGTTGGGGTCGAGCGCGAGGGCGCGGTTGAGCAGGCCTTGCGCTTTGGCGTTGTCCTCCCGGCTCGAGCGGTGGTGCAGCACCTTGGCGGTCAGCACGCACTCATAGGCCGCCATGTTATCAGTCGTCTTGCGCTTCGCGCGATCGTGCGTGGCGGCCTCGACGCGGCCGGGCAGTGTCGCGACTATACGCGCAGGTCATCTCGTCCTGGATGGCGAAGATATCCTCAAGCTTCGCTGTCGTAGCGCTCGGCCCAAATGTGCCGGTCGGTTTCGGCGTCGATCAGCTGCACGGTGACGCGGATTCGGTCGCCTGCCTTTCGCACGCTCCCCTCCAAGACGTAGTCGACACCAAATTCGCGCGCGACCTCCTGCACCTTCACGGCCTTGCCCTTGTGCACGAAGGTCGAGTTGCGCGAAATGACGAGCAGGTCGCGGAAGCGCGACAGCTCCGTAATAATGTCCTCGGTGAGTCCGTCCGCGAAAAACTCCTGCTCCGCATCGCCGCTCATATTAACGAGCGGTAGCACGGCAATGGACGGCTTCTTGGCGGTCGGTGTCGTCGCCGCTGCGTCCTTTGCGCCCTCCGGCGTACTGGGCGCGTTTGACTCAAGCCGGATCCGAAAGACCCGGATCGGACGTGCGATATTTTTTACAATCTGCTCGCCAAGGTCTTCGAATGCGATGTCGTCGAGTCGGTCGCCGACCTGATCGCGCACCGCGCCCGAGACGCAGATACCGCCCGGCTCGGCGAGCATCTCCAGGCGCGCCGCCACGTTGACGCCGTCGCCGAAAATATCGCCTTCGTCGACGATCACATCACCAAGATTGATGCCGATGCGAAAGTGTATACATCGCGCCGGCGATACGTCCTGCGTTCCGGCGCGCCATTCGTCGCTGTATCTCGGCAGCGCACAGCACCGCGTCGGCGACGCTATGGAACTCGACTAGTATGCCGTCCCCGGTCGTCTTGATAATGCGGCCGCGGTTCTTCGCTATGGCCGGATCGATCAGTTCGATCCGGTGGGCCTTGAGGCGCGCAAGCGTGCCCGTCTCGTCGACCTCCATCAGCCGACTGTAGCCGACCATGTCAGCGGCGACGACCGCGGCGAGCCTGCGCTCTGGTCCGGGCTCGTCCATCTCTTCCTCGGGTTCCCTTAAAAAAACAGTCTAGCAGATTACCGGATTTTGCCCAAGCTTCCACGCGCCGCGAGCGGCCTGCTCTAGAGAGGCCAAAAGAGTGGACGTCGTGCTGGTGGCAGACCTTGTGGCCTGTTGGATCGTACGAATATCAAAGAATTGCGCCGCGGATTGTGAAATGTTTCACGTCCGATCGATGCATTTGATGCTACAAGAGGGTGCTGAACTAAGTGTTGGGTGAACTGGACAATACCGAGACGGCGGCTGGAAGGTCCGACGTCGCGCGATAGGTTTACCTCGCTCGCGAAGTTGCGCTTATCAAGCGCCGCGCAAATCAATGCGCCAGGTTACATACATCGCGCCCGCGTCATCCGCCTCAACATAACGGGCTACAGCCGTCGGAAAGTTGCGGCAGGGCATCGTTACGCGTGCCCCAAGGCCAATCGTCACGTTCAAATTCATCAGCGCGCGCAGCTGGCCCCCGCGTGCGGCCGACGTTTCAGAGATACATGGAGGAGATTATGCGTGCTTCAACAGCGTACAAAATCAGCCGTTCGGTTCCGGCCGCCGTGATCGCATCCTGGATTGCAGTCGCTGTCCCTGCGTCCGCGTCCGCCAACGTCATCACCGATTGGGACGAGAAAGCAGTAGCTGTCGTTACGCCGGCAGTGCCGGTCGGCGTGACACAGCAGGTCTATGTGGCTCAGCGCATGATGGGGATGGTCCACGCCGCTATGTTCGACGCCGTCAATTCGATCGAGCGGCGCTACCGGCCTTATCTGGTGCAACTGCCTGCGGATCCCGCCACGTCGAAGGAAGCCGCCGCAGCCGCGGCAGCCGCCGCGGTACTGTCGACGATTGATGCAAAGACAGCGAGCGAAATGAAAGCAGCGCTCGCGAGCTACCTCGCGTCGATTCCCGACGGCGCGGCGAAATCGGATGGCATCAAGCTCGGCGAGGCGGTTGCCGCGAGGGTTTTGGAGGCGCGGGCGAATGACGGCTTTGATGCGGCCGATGACTACCGGCCGAGGACCACGCCCGGCGTCTATGTGCCGACGCCGATCACGGCGGCCTCAATGTGGCCGAACGTGAAGCCGTTTGCCATGACCAAGCCATCCCTTTTTCGACCAAAGCCGCCGGTTTCGCTGGACAGCAAGGAGTGGGCAACCGACTACAACGAGATCAAAGACTATGGCGGACAAAGCCAGCGCGAAGCGGACGGCCCAGCAGACCGAGACCGCCCGGTTCTGGCTCATGGTCGGTCCACCGGCCTATCATCCGTTCGCACGGCAGCTCGTGACCGCAAAGCAGATGAGTGTCGCCGACAGCGCGCGGTTCATGGCGCTGGTCGCGCTTGGGCTCAATGATGCGCTCATAGCTGTGTTCGATGCCAAGTACCATTACAACTTCTGGCGGCCGATCACGGCCATTCGCAACGGCGATATCGACGACAACCCGGCCACCGATCGCGAGGCGACTTGGCAACCGATCGACAACACGCCGATGCACCCGGAATACCCGTGCGCGCATTGCATCCTCAGCGGCACTGTCGCAGGTGTCATCAGGGCCGCGCTCGGAACCGAGGACATTCCGGAGATCGCAATGACGAGCACGATGGCACCCGGCGTGACCCACCGTTGGACCAACATGACGGTCTTCACCGACGAGGTTGCAAACTCTCGCATCTGGGCTGGCTTCCATTACCGCTTCTCAACCCGCGTCGGCACGGAAATGGGGCTTCAGATCGGAGAATATGTCGTGAAAAACGTGATGCAGCCGGCCATGGCGAGTTCGCGATAAACCAATGCCTCGCCACGCTGCCAGAGTGCAGCCGGCGGGGCGCCCGGCCCACCACAAAGCGCAGTTTCCGTTGACAGCATGGTCAATCGGTTTTGTAATCTGTCACATCAAACGTGCTTGTGAACCGCACTCAACCCGACGGATTTCTCATGACCGATTTCAATAGACGCGACGCTTTGAAGTTGTCGGCCACTTTTGCGCTGGCGGCGGCCGGCGGATATTCCTGCATCGAGACGGCCGGCGCGGGTCCTATCGAGGTGCCGACAATCGACAAGCTCAGCGTACGTGTTCTGGTTGACAGCGCGAGCGATATTTTCTTCAAGCCGCAACAAGCCAGCGGGGTGAAGACCGAGCCCGGCCGATCGGCCGACAGCACGCGGCCCCTGCACAGCGAATGGGGACTGTCGCTGCTGCTGGAGCCACAGCGAGGCGAGGAGAAACGCACCTTCCTGCTGGACTTTGGCTGGACTGCCGAAACCATCAACGGCAACATGGAGCTGTTGAAGGTCGATCCATCGAAGATCGATACGCTGATCATGAGTCACGGCCACTTCGACCATTGGGGGGGCCTGCTCGGGTTTTTGGCCAAGCACCGGACCAATTTGCCTGCCGAGCTCACAATGTATGCCGGCGGGGAAGATAATTTTTGTCAGCGCTACGTCCGTGGCGGCCAAGCCGAGTTGAGCGACTACGGAATGCTCGACCGTCGCGACATTGCCAAGCAGAACGTCAACGTTGTGCTTTGCGAGTCGCCGGTCGTAATCGGCGGTCAGGCGTTTACCACCGGCAAGATCAAGCGAAACAGCATCGAGAAGGTTCTTCCGAACTCCTTGGTGGAGTTCAAGCTCAAGGACGGCGCGGGATGCAACTGGAGTCATTATTTGCCCGCTGAAATGGAAGGCAAGATCGTCCCGGACGAGCACATCCACGAACACGCAACTTGCTTCAACTTGAAGGATAAGGGTCTCATCGTCATCAGTTCTTGTGGTCACGTCGGCATTGTGAATTCTGTTCGCCAGGCCATGGAAGTGTCGGGTGTTGAGAAGGTGCATGCGATCATGGGCGGCTTCCACCTCGGGCCCGCGCCAGCGGAATACCTCACCCAAGTCGTAAGCGAGATCGGCAAGTTGAACCCGGACGTCCTGATTCCCATGCATTGCAGCGGACTGAATTTCACGCAGGAAGCGCAGAAGCAGTTGCCGGGTAAGGTTCTGACCACGACAACCGGGTCCCGCATCACCTTCGGTATCTGATGCCTGAGCAATCACGGCGATCTCGCCGCTCACGCGCTTCGTTTGCTCTCCTCGCGTTGATGCTGGCGAATAGCTTTGCTGCGGCGGGTGAACAGCCGACAGCCGCACAGATGATGGACGACTTGATGTACGGCCGCGGGCCGATTGGCGGTCCGTTCACCCTGACCGACCAGTCCGGCAAACGACGCAGCGACACTGAATTTCGCGGCAAGTTGATGATCGTCTATTTCGGGTACACGTTTTGTCCCGACGTTTGCCCGACCGATCTGATGGCAATCACCCAGGCGCTCAACGCGCTTGGCCCGGCTGCGGAGGATATTCAACCTGTTTTCATTACCATCGATCCTGAGCGCGACACCAAGGTGCTGGCAGACTTCTTGTCCGGCTTTCATCACAGCTTCATTGGGCTTGCCGGCTCGCCCGATGAAATCCGAAATGTTGCGCAGGCCTACAAAGCATTTTACGTGAAGGTGCCGAACGAGCAGACCGGAGACTATTCGATCGACCATGCCGGCGTAATCTACCTGATTGGGCGCAACGGTGAGTACCTCGGATTCATGCCTCCGCAAACCGGTTCCGAGAGACTGGCGGAGGTGTTGCGCAACAAGCTCGCGCGGTGATGTTGCTTGTGGCGGCTTGATCAGCGATGCAACGATCTCCGCGAGAGCGACCGATAATTCGTCAGCCGCCTTCGCGTCTCACCTTTATCGTGGACCACCCCTGAAATGCAGAAGGGCGAAGCTGAATGGCCGTCGCCTAGTCAGCTGATCCAACAGTCGTTTAAGCCATGACACATGGCGGGTCCCTCGCGCACTGTCGGCGCGATGCATAGCGCCCGTATAGCGTGGACGCAATGTCGTAGGCTTGGCATCGGACGGAGCGGGATCATCCTTGATGTCGTAGCTCGCATGCCGGGCCGAACTATCCTCGATATTGTTCGGGCGGTTGGAGCTATCAACACCTGGTTCGTTGTCATGACTGCTTTGGTCGGGGTCGGCGCGCTGACCTTGCACAGGTACGACGTTCAGCGCCTCTTGATCTAGAGCGCGTTCGGCTGGTTGCTGCTCTGCGCGCTCGGTTTTACAGGGGCGAGCACCTGTGACCTCGTAGCCGAACTTGCAGTCTGCACACTATCTCTATGCAGACAACGACGCGCCGTTTCGATTTCGGCTTCGCTGGCGCCGTGACCTCGGGCCCACGTCACAGCCGCAGCTTCCGAGTACTTGGCGACATAGAAGCGAACAACGGTGCAAGACGGCACGCCTGCCGTAGCCGTTTGACTGAGTGCAACCAATGTTGCAAAGGCGGGGATTGCTCGTCTGATCATCGTAAACCACGGTGAATGTAACTAACGCAGCAATTTCGAATGCCTCTGTTTTGGTTCCGCTCGCTACTGGCCTTGGGATGCAGATGGGCGGACTTCAGCGGCCATGCATAATCGCCCATCCGGCTCCACCGTTCATTAATCGGAGGGGAGCACGGCAACAAATCCCGCCAGAACGTTTACAAGTTGCTTATACAAATGCATCAATGATCCGTTGATTTTCGCTAGTTTT
The DNA here is from genome assembly GCA_963764155.1 of uncultured Alphaproteobacteria bacterium. Taxonomy (GTDB): domain Bacteria; phylum Pseudomonadota; class Alphaproteobacteria; order Rhizobiales; family Xanthobacteraceae; genus Bradyrhizobium. Next base: position 209,011 of record CAVXRI010000004.1, on the reverse strand, counting down.
GCGCGATCAACCTGCAACGGATAACTATGACGTAGCCCTCGGCCATTCGAGCTGCCCGGTACTGTTTGTGATATTGTGGATGGGCCAGTCGCTGTCGTACCAGGCGTCGCCGCCGATGTATGCCTGCACCTCCATATCCAACTTCTGCTTGCCGTCCCAGCACTGCACCGTGATGAATAGGCGGTCGTAACCATTACGCTGGCCTGGCCCGATATAACGTTCGAGTTCATCCAGCGATTTCAGGGTTGCGTTGTCGACATCGTAGACCTCTCCCTTGACGGGACGGCTCTCGATGTGATCGTGCACGTCAAGCAAAACCGGGAAGTCGCGGGTCAGCATGACGTATTTGTCAATCGTGATCGCCGGGCCAACATAGTGCGAAGTCTCAAGGCGATCGTGATGACCGTGGCCCTTCTTCAGGGTGCCGTAAACGAATACGCGGTGCATTCAATTCTCCTGCGCTCAGCTTCAGCTCCGCGCAATGTCGTTTAGATCGTACGGAAGAACGTGCGGCAGTTCGGGGCGGCCAATCTGTGGCGCCAACCTGCGCACGATCGAGGGCGAGCGAAGCATACGCCAACTCTCACGTCGGCGGAAACGGCATCAACACGCCGATTGCAGGGGAGGGCAACCCGACCGAAGGCTCAACGCGGCCGGGTCAATGCTGTTTGACAGTCGCATTTTTCTCTCGAAAGGGTGCCGAAGCTTGATTTCATCAGCCATACAAGTTCGGAGATCCAACTTGTGCCGAGTTCAGTTCGCCGCTGCGTCGCAGTTACGCCCGTGTGCCCGTGAACGGGAAGCTGCCCATCGGGCCGATGCTCATTTCCCCGCTCAGGCTGTCGCCCGAAACCTTGCCGGTGAATTCCAGCGTCAGCGGCATCGGATTGGTGATCGACACTTTCCAGGCGAGGTCGTCGCCATTGGCTGTCCCGTCAAAAATTTCGGCGGAATTACCGTCGGCGCCCTGCGCGCCGGTCAGCATTCCACCTGAATTCTTTAGCGAAAGCGTCGCCTTGCGCTCCCCCATTGGCGTGGTCATGGTGAGATTCCAGTTTCCGTCCACAGCCATCGTCAGGTCTCCTCACGTTTTGTTCGCCAAGCCGGATGGTTCCGACGCGGGATTAAGGTCGAGCCGCCGTATACGATATATTCGATAGATGCCCAACCGGCTTTGAAATCGACGTGACCGGAACGCCGCGAACCGGCGCCTGTGCGCGGGGCGGGGGAGGCCTTCACCCCTTACTCCACGCCGCGATCAGGCGGGGATCGGAGCGGATACGGCTGGTGACGACGATACGAAACACGACGTATTGCACGGCGAACGCCGCGACCTTCGCTCCGATCGCGACAAAGGATACATAGAAGGCCCATAGTTTGAGATCGCCGGTTGCCGCAACCGCGATGGTGCCAGCGCCGAGCGCGAACATCAGCGCCGCCCATGCGTAGCCCGCGATGTTAACGTATTCCGGGATGATCTCGGAGACGCGCGGTGGCATGTAGCGAAGCATCCAGCCGCGCTTGAGCATGATGGCGCCGATCGCGAAATGGGCGATCGCGGGTTTCGCGAGTACGAACCGGGGGTCCTTTGTCAAGATCGTGGCGGAGCCGAGCACGATCACCAGCGCGAGGCTGGCATAAGTCATGAACCCCAGCGGCTTACCCTGTACACGGGCGAAAATGACCTGACCCACCGCGCCCGCGATCGCTACAGAGGTCGCCAACATCACGTTGTCTGTGATGAGGTAAACGAACAAGAAGATGATGGTGGAGAGGAAGTCGGTACCGAGCCTTACAAATACGTCCTTCATCCGCGTCCTCTCTTCTAGCTCCGGTCGGCTCGCGTCACGTCTCGTAGCGCACTGACGAAGCGTACTTCGTTTTTTGGTAATCGGGATACCATTTAGTGAAATAAAGGGCGCTGTTGCGCGCCGCGAAAGCGACCAGGAGGCTCGACCAGATCGGCAGGCCCGGCACATACAGCTGTGCCACATTGGCGGTCATCATCAATAGCGCAGCTGCAGTCCAGGCACCCGTGATGATGTAATTTGAGCGCCTGAAGCCGGGCATGGCCGCAGTCTCGGCGGGGACTGCCTCAACCGCATATTGCAGCGTGAAGGGGTAGCGGATCAGCATCGATCCTAATCCGATGAGGAATATGCCGCTGTCCACGCAAAGCTTGACGGCCGCTGCGCTCAAGCTGGCCTCAGTGAGCGTGAGATAGCTGCCGAGCGCGACGAACAGCAAGGCAGAGCCGGCACCGAGGATTTTGATCGAACGGCCACGAACCGCGTCGAGAACCAGCACAAGCAGACAGATCGCGCCGGCGGCAAACAGGCTTGCGCCTGCCGAAGTTACCAGCATCAAAAACGCGAACGCGCCGTAGGGAGCCAGGATCAGGAAAATGGTCATATGGCAGTCCTCAAAAGGAGCCAATCTTTACATTGTAAACATGCGTAAAGGGTACGGAGCGCGAAATCAAGCGAAATCTTTACACTGTAAAAATAACGTTATATGAAACCGACATGGCAGCGAAGCCGGACAGGTCCAGGACAGGCGACAAGGCACGCGCCAAACGGGGCGGGGGCAGGGTGGCCATCCCGCGTCCGAAGCGGCCGCGGCCTCCGAAACAGCCTCGCTCGAGTGAGGACGGCCCCTATCACCACGGCGCTCTTCGCGACGCCCTGCTCCAGGCGGCTGAGCGGGTCCTGGAGCGCGACGGACTGGGCGGGCTGACCCTCCGGGCAGTGGCGCGCGAAGCCGGCGTATCGCACGCCGCGCCGACCCACCATTTCGGCGACCTCACCGGTCTGCTGAGCGAGCTCGCCGCGATCGGTTTCCGACAGTTCAACGCCGCGATGGCCCAGGCGTGTGTGGATCGCTTGCCGGCGGAGAAGCCCATGAGCCGGGCCAAGGCCTATGTCGGCTATGCGCAGGCACATCCCGGGATGTATGGGCTGATGTTCCGCACCGAACGCCTCGATTACTCGCGGCCCTCGCTGCATGCAGCCGCCGAGGCCTCGTTTGCAGGCCTTGCTGGCGCGGTCGCAGCGAGCCGTCACGAAAAATTCGAAGGCGACGCGCTATCGCTGGATCAGGCGGCGGCGATTGCACGCGGTTGGTCGCTGGTGCACGGCTTCACCATGCTGCTGCTCGACGGGCGGCTCTCCGACATTCTGCGGCGGTCGCCATCGGGTACGACTGCTGAAAGCCTGCTGGATGCGATGCTGAAATTGGCAATGGGCCGGCCGCGGGTAGATTGATTGGCACGTTCCCGATGGCGTAAGTCCCCCTATTCGACAGGGGGAACCTCCAGGAGGGCTCAGCGTTCGAGCTTCGCGAGTTGTTGAAGGTTGAGGGCCGATTGCGAGAAATATCTGACATCGGCCCTGAATCGCTTTAGAACGACAGCCATCATCCTCCGTCGCGTCTTTTCGCGTCTCAATTTTTTTGTTGGTCATGCCTGCCATTTCGCCGAAAAAACCGTATCGCGTCGGCCGTTCCCGCACTGGATTAGGCCTTTTCGCTACCAAAGCGATCAAAAAGGGCACCAAGATCATCCGCTATTTCGGACCGCTCCTCGATTCCAAAAAGAAGAAAGAGGACGCGATCGAGAACAAATACCTGTTCGAGCTGAACAATCGCTGGACCATCGACGGTTCGGTACGCGAGAACATCGCCCGCTACATCAACCACGCCTGCAAGCCGAACGCGGAATCCGACGTCCGCCCTCGCAAGCGCAAGGTTTTCATTCGCGCGATCAAAAACATCGAGCCGGGCGAAGAGATCAACTACGACTACGGCACCGATTATTTCAAATCCTATCTGAAGCCGATCGGCTGCAAATGCGTTGCTTGCGAAAAGAAACGCAGGAAGAAGCGCGCCGAGGCGAGGGCGGAGAAACTTCGGCTCAAGGCCAAGGCCGAACGGAAGGCCAAGAGGAAAGCCGAAAAGTCGGCGAAGTCGCGGGCCAAAAAGAAACTGAAGGAAAAGCTGGCGCGCGCCAGGGCTAACGGCAGCTCCAGGCTCAATTCCATCGGCAAGCAAAACGGCAAACGTCCAAACGGCAAGCGATTGAACGCCGAGCGATTGAATAACGGAGCTTCAAACGGCCAGCGACAGCTGGGCAAACATTCGAACGGCAAGAGCCGATCCAGTTTGTCCCCCAACAATTCCGAAGCCGTCGAGCCTCAACCGCCGCCCGCATCCCGAAATCCGGATCAATTGGCGGCTTAACAGACGTCCACGGCTCGCTTCGCCGGCGCGCTCGATCAGCCAGACCCGCCATGCCGCTCGCTGCCAGCGAGGGACTGCGGGCCCCGGCTGAGAGCGCTTGTTTCGCGACCGGTTCGGCTTATCTTTGCCCTGTCGTTTTCGAGCCGAGGAAGCGCGGATGAGCAGCCTGAAACCGCTGAAGATCGATATCGTCTCCGACGTCGTATGTCCCTGGTGCTACATCGGCAAGAAGCGGATCGAGGACGCGCTGGCGCTGGCGAGCGATGTTCCCGTCGAGGTTCACTGGCGGCCGTTCTTCCTCAATTCGTGGGTACCGCGCGAGGGCATCAGCCGCGACGAGTACCTCACCGCAAAATTCGGTTCTCCCGAAGCTTATAAGGGGATCGCTGGTCGCGTGGTCGCCGCGGCGAGCGAGGAGGGACTCTCCTACCGGCCCGAACTGGTCAAGCGCCAGCCCAACACCATCGATTGCCATCGCCTGATCCATTGGGCGGAAACCCAAGGCAAAGGCGCCGAGATGAAACAGCGGCTAATGGAATTGTACTTCCGGGACGGCGGCGATCTCACCGACGTCAATGTGTTGGTTCAGGCGGCAGCCGACTGCGGGCTCGACGCTGAAGTCGTCCGCACGCGTCTGTCGAGCGACGAGGACGTTGAGCTGATCTCGGCGCAGGCACAGGAGGCCTCTGACAAAGGCATTTCCGGAGTACCGACCTTTGTGTTCGCCCAAAAATATGCGGTGTCCGGCGCGCAACCGGCGGACCAGCTTGCCCGCGCGATCCGACAGGTCTCCGCCGAGATCAACGCGCAAGCGGCGGAGTAGGTGCTACTCCGCCATTGCCTCACCTGAGCCGCCGAACTCGGCCGGAAAATCTTTCAGCTTCGGCAGGCCGTCCCGAAATCGGCAGCACGGTCTGCTCGTAGTTGACGTGAACGCCAGGCTTGAAGACGAGCGTCGGAATGGTCGCACTGAATACGTCCACGAGACCAAGGGGCGGATGATTGGTCATGAGATGCCCGCCGCACTTGGAGCAATACTTGCGCTGACTAAGGGGCTTTCTCTGGAACGTCGCGACGTGCGAAGCCCCTGACGTGACCCGCACCGCTTCAGGTTTCCAGAGGCTGAACGCGTTGACAGGTCCGCCGGACCACGATCTGCAGGAACGGCAGTGGCAGTAGCCCATCGCCTCGGGCACTCCCGTGACCTCGAGTTCAACCGCGCCGCAAAAGCAACTTCCAATGTGAGCCATTATTGTCCTTTGTTCCGCTCGTTGTCCGAACCGGCGTTTCATAACGGCGTTGTGAGAGACATGGGCGCTGCAAATTAGCAGGCCATGACTGCAATCCTGGCGCGTATGCGCCCCCGCGAAGTCGATGCTCCCCGAAACTGTACTTGGGACGAATTCGCAGATCGCCTTGCGTCCGCTCGAGCGATTACAGGACGCGGCCAAATCTCTAAATGCAGCGACTGCCGGCGACTTGGACGAGAGCGATGATGAATGGGACGAGAGCGACTTTTCGACCGTGCCAAAACTGAAAAAATTTTTCTTAACGAGTTTTTGCAAACTGCCGAATGTCCTCCAATTGGATGACGAACGCGCGGGGCTGGCTCGCTAGGGTTCATGCAAGATGGTTGATCCAACATACAACTGCCGTCGCATTCCAAGCAGACGCTTCTCGATCTCAAGCGACGACTGACGCGGTTGGAAGCCTAAACATTGCGCCATCGCGCACCCACAAGCAAAGCCGGGATGTAACCACATGCGTCGTGAAGATACCGGAGTTTACCAAGTGAGGAACCGGTCATGATGGACAACAGCGTTTCTGTACGCAGGCGGAGAGCTGTCGCTTCCGTCAGTCGCTTCCTGCGAATATTGCATGGTGAAGCAGTTGAAGGCGCGCTGAAACCGCAGCGCATTCATCAACGGGCCACTTCAGCGCCTCATCAACAAGCGATCCGGCGGTCAGAGTCGCCTGAAGCGCAACAGTGGGGCTCGTCTGAGCACCTGCCGCCATACGATCGCTTCTAGTCGCCAGCAGGAATAGTCAACTCGATGGAAGGCGCCGATTGAACGAGGCGGTGAGCTGTGCCGATCCGATACGCCGCGATCACATGGGCAGCTGCAAATCCGACGAGCAGGATAGGCACCAGTAGCCGCGTTAACATCGCTGGCAACGCCGATTTGAAAGAGTCATGTGCGGGTCTCAGCACCGTCTCGCAGCGCCGATAGCGATGCATCGCAATCCTGATTGAGATGACGATAGCGGCAAAGTTCGCGCGCGGCAGCCTCTCGTCGCGAGTCGTGCAACGCCCGCAGCAGGCCGGACCAGAGTCGGGATCGCTGAACTCCGTTTCGAACGTTCGGGGCGCGCTCGGCATTTAACTCCGTAACGCCCTCTGATGCTGCTGCGCTGGTCTGCATTCTGTTCGCCTCTGCCAACAACAGAGTCAGCCGGGGCTAACCACTGCACGCCTCACGCTTTCCACCGGATTAGCTTGAACGCCGGCCGATGCTTGCTGCGCAATCGGCCGGCGAGCCCCTCACTGGACCGATTGCTCCGACCGGGTAGGCGGCTTCTTCTCGACGGGCGGCTTCTTGTGGTGCTTGGAGTAGTAGTCGTAATCACCGGGCTGGTGATGCAACCGTCCGACGATAATGGGATGGATGGTGTTGTTTATCGCAGGGGTAGGCGCTGCTTTTTCACTGAGGCCTTTGGCACCACCGCCCTGCTTGCCGTTCTGGGCAAGCGCTCCTTGCGATGCTGCAACTACCACAAGCGCCGCCAGGGCACATGAGGTGAGGGCAGATGTTTTGTTGAAGAACTTTGAAACGGTCATCTTCTCTTCTCCTTTGACTTTGACAGGCGCGGCCTGCGGCTTTTAGTTGAACCTGTCTGTGGTGTTCGGCCTTCAGCAAGTTCGAGACAAACCTAGCGGCGGGCGTGTGAACGGGAGCGGCATGGTTGCGTCAGAAATGGTTCATCACATTAAAATTGTAGCCATTCTTAACCCGCGCACGTCATTCGATCGCATGATGCCGCTGATCATCCAGAGCCGCAGATGGTGATTGCTGATCTGAGATGAGGTTGTGTGTGTCTTGCGCAACACGCTCCAGGGCCCTATGCCTTGGCTTTCGCGTTGGGAACCTGACGCACTGGTTGGAGGAAGGCCGGAGCCTCGAACGACATCATGCATCGTGATGCGGCGTAACGAGCGAAGGCAGGCTTAGATGGGTCCACGCGTTAAGCAGAAAGTATTCGAGGCTTTGCACGCCCTCGTCAGCAATGGCGACATAGATCAGCGGATCTTTCGCGCGGCGGGTTGTCTCGTGAAACTCGACGACAATGATGTTCCTGGAGAGTTTCAAGCCGAATTCCACACCATAAGATCTCGGTTGCTGCCGATTGCTCCTACGGAAGGACGCGCGACGCCACCCAAGATCGCTGCACGTGATGCGGAAGATCTGGCCAGGCGAATACTATGGCTGTTCGCGGCGCTCTGCGTGAATCACCCGCCGACCACGACGATGACAACAGAATCCTCTTGATTGCTGTTGCGGCGAATCAACCCGCTAGCGGCATCGAGTATCCGGCGACAAGCTTGACCAGATCAGCCTGTCGTCCGACGCCGGTTTTCTCAAACAGCCGGCCGAGGTGAGTTTTGACGGTGGTCACGGCTACTCCGAGCGCTGCCGCGACTTCCGGGACCCCGCCAACCTCAACGATCGCGAGCAGCACGCGCAGCTCCGCCGGGGTCAAATTGTAGGTCTTGGCAATAACTTCGGGAGGCAGCGGGGTTTCCGGCACGGCCTTGCGAACGAACAATGCCGCGGCGGCGGCATATCTGGAACCGGCAAGCCGGCGTGCGCCGGATGTCAACGGCAGCAGATGACCGACATGGCGTTCGTCATTTCTGGACAAGAGAGGGAAGGCGATGCCTCGAACACCCAATGCTACGTCGCCCTCATCGGCGGCAGCGAAGTCTTCACGCAGCGCCTGGTCCATGCCGGGATCGGTCACGACAAGGTTGTCGCCGACGCTGTGCAGCAAATCGCCCTGGTTCAGCATCGCATGCCCGATCTCGTTGGCGTGAACAATTCGGCCGCGCCCATCCACGAGAATCACGCCCGCGCTGAGACCGTCGAGTATTTCAGAAAACGACGCGGTCTCGGCCTGCTGCAGGTCGAACAATCTGCCAATGAGCGCAGCGCGACGCACGTGGGGAACGATAAGCCGCATACGACGCCGTGTTTCCTCGTCGACCTGCCCGTCGCGTTCGTGACGAAACACGCCAAACATGGCGATACTTGTGACTGACTTGTCGAGCGGCGCGGTCACGAAGTCGATCATACCCTGAGGGCGCGCCCATTCGAGATAGAACCGCGTTTCCAGGAATTCATCGTATGCAATCAGATCTACAGTGGAGATCGGTTGCTCGATATCTGCGAAAAAATGCCCGGTGGTGAGGGGATCCAGCGTTACATATTTTTCGAAATAGAGTTGGCGGTAATACGGATCGATGCCGAAATCATAGTAGCTCTTGCCTCGATTCGTCGTGACGTCCTTGGAAAAGAGAGCCGCCGCACTGCCACCGACGAACTCCGTGCACTTTTCGAGGACATTTCCCCACAAACCTTGATCGAGCGCCGCGTCGTAGACCTCGCCAACAAGGTTGCTCAGAACTCTCCGTATCGGACCTTTGTCCTGATTGTCCGGGCGGTTTGATGAGGCTATCCGCTGGAATTGCTAGAGCCGATTTCATTCCAAACCTCTCGAATTGGCGCTGTCCAGCCGCCGAGTTCACGGGAATAAACCTACAATTGCCGATGGGAGTCTGTCGCTAGCACCGTGCGGTGCTTTCAATCGGACGCCAACCGTTCACGCTTGGATCAGCGTATCTGCAAAGGCTACGGGTTGAAACCTGAACGAGAGCAAAACAACTTGCTCATAATACAAAACGTAATGGCTCTCCCGGGCATTAATAGACGGTTCGATTGACCAGGTCTGCCCAATCTGTCTGACATCTCGGAGCTTTGCGCGCGCGAATGGCGACTGGAAACCAGACCGCCGGGCGTGCGCAGCGGCACCGTTAGCCGGTTTCGCCTTTGTCTCGCGGACGGTGAGCGGCGTGTTGCCATAGCGCCTGCGAAAGCACCGGTTGAAATAGGAGAGATCGCCGAAGCCAACCTCGTACGCGATGCTGCCCACGGGCCGCTCGGAAAGTTCCGGTTCTGAAAGCATGCGATGCGCCCGTGCGAGCCGTTGGCTCAAAAGATAACTGGAGAACGTGCTTCCGTCGTCCTCGAACAATTTCTGGAGGTAGCGAGTCGTCACGCCGACGTGGGAAGCGACACTTCCGACGGATAGATCGCTATGGGCGCTGTTCTCGACAATATAGGATTTCGCCGCCTCAAGCCGCGCCGCGCGAATCCCTCGATTTTTGGCTCCCTCTATCGCCTCGGTCCTGGCGCCGAGTGTTAGTGCAACGAGATCGTAAACGTGAGTGGCGATTGGCTGACGCAGCGCCGGCAATGCCAACGCGTTTCCATCCATCAGCGTGGCCACGTAGCCGGTCAGTATCCTGAGCGCCTCGGTCTCGCCGGGGATACGCCGCATGACCATGGTGTCGAGATCGGTCACTACTTTTGAAAGAATGGAGCGCGGTATTCGAAGCGAACAGGATCCGCCGCGGGACCGACGATTAAACACCGTGATCTCGTCGCTGCGCATCAGCACTGCATCGTCTTCATAGAGCTCGACCTCGTTGTCGCGAGCGGACACGATTGCGTGGCCGCTACGGTTTACAACAAGAGCGAGATCGGTATTGCCATCGTCAAGGCATGCTCGGGTCCGGGTTACGCGAGCCGCCGACATCGTCCCTTTCATCAGGTGAAGTCCCGGGATGCTGTGGGAAGTCATGCAGGCCTGGAACGGTTGTCCGTTTGCGGGCTCTATTTCGACGCGGAATGCAGTTTGCCCGTAATGTTCGCGCCACTTCGGGAGACGATCCTCTTCGGCCAGGTCATCGGTGGAAAAGCTAAGTGCGGCGAAATTGCTGGAAGCAGTCATGGGTCATCCATCCCCTGATAATTTACATCCCTTAACCACGCGGTCAGTAAGCCTCCTGCGCCCTGATGGCGTCATGCGATCGGGGGAGGACGTCGCTCAAATGTGGAAACTGGGGGAATTTGTGGTGTCGAAGCTCTGGCTCGGGGTCCGGGACGGGGCTGACCCGGTTCGTTTCACGACTAGGGTGAGGAAGTTTCTGTCCTTCCTCCGAACAGAGGATGCGGCGCTCGCGGCCAATCGGTAGGAATCTCCGTTACGGACACATTCCGCGGAGGAGATTTCGATGAAAGCCACCAAACGATCCACCGGCCTCGCATTGGCAGCCGCAACCGGCCTGTTGATGTTTGCCATGACGAGCGAGAGCTTTGCTTTCGGCCGGCCTGGCCCACTTTGGCATCCGACTTGCACCGGCTCCTGCCAAACCAATAAGGCCGGTAATCCGCATCCCGTAGTCGATAATGGTCGTGCTTCCCCAGGAGGGGTGGGAAACACAACTGGCAGCAAAGGCCTTCGGCAAAAGTGAGATTCGATCCGTTGAGTTGATCGCCGGTGGTGGATGGGTGCCGACTTGCGCCCATCCGTCAGCCGCCCCACCTCTCTGGACTTCCGTGCCGCGGCATGTCGACTGAAGAACTCACGCTTGAGTCGATCGGTTCGCTTCGAGCCTTGCGGCGCACCATGCCCCGCGGTGAGAGTTTTGCGTTTTCCTCCGAACAGAGGATGAAACGTGCACGGCCCAATTGCTAGCAATGGCCTTTCCGGAAACAATTCCGCACAGGAGATTTCGATGTCAGCCACCAAACTATCCGCCGGCCTCGTATTGGCGGCCACCAGCGGGCTTTTACTGATCACCATGACGGGCACGGGCTTCGCCCAGTACCACGGGGGAGCCGGGAAACAGGGACAGCCGTCTTGCGACGGCTCCTGCCAGGCCAATAAAGCCGGAAACCCAGGTACCGTGCTAACGAACGGTTCTGCTGCGAAGGGCGGGGTAGGAAACACAAGCGGCAGCAAAACCCTTCGGCAAAAATGAGATTCGATCGGTTGCGGTGATCGTCGGTTCTGGATGGGTACCAACTTGTACTACCGTCCGGCCGCCCACGGCTCAGAACTTCTGAGGGTCCAGCCAAGGGTGAGGAAAGTACTGACCAAGCCGGCTCGCTCACCCAGCAGCCGGCTTCGTTTTCTCTGCACGTCGAGAGCGATCGTAAGCGCGATAACGCCAAATCGTAGCTGCTGAGAGGGCTCGTCGACCGGGAGTTCTAACGTGCGGCTGCCCGTTGACTGAACACCTCACGCATCCAGTCGATAACGACGCGTGCCGCAGCGTTCCGCTTCAAATGATTCTGCACGAGGAGCCACATTTCGAGGCGTTGCGGCAGCAGCGTCGCGCGGAGACTGCGATCCGATAACAGCGAGCCGCAAACGTACTCCGGCAATATTCCGATTGCAGCATGGGACAGGAGAAGGGCGCGCCCGACGCGATAATTGTCCGTGATGCACCTGGCTCGGGCGATGAGGCCGCGGGAATGGAGAAACTTTGTCTCCGCGGTCGCGTCGAGGTAATCCGGAAATGCACAGACGACGGATTCGCCGCCCGCATTCATCGGCTCCCTCGGCTCGAACATGTACATACGAAACTCAGCAAGCCTCGTGATGGTGAAATTGCCCTTTTTTGGCTTGAGCAGCCAAATCGCCAGATCGGCCTCCCAGCGCGAAAAGTTCACTTTCTGACCCGACAACATGTATTCGAGCGTCAGTCCGGGATGGCGGACCAGGAATTGCGCTGTCTGCGGCGCGAGAATTTCGGCAGCTACTGCGTTGGTCGTTGCAATCCGCATGCGCCCGGTTGCCTCAGGTGTCGTATTTCCGACGACCCCGATTTCCGCTACGTGACGCTCGATTTCTTCCACGTGGTCGAGAATGGTGTCGCATTGCGGGGTCGGCTTGCGAAAACCGTCCACGGCAGAGAACAAAGTCACTCCCAGTGTTTTCTGCAGGCGCGCGAGCCTTCTCGCGACCGTAGTCTCGTCGATCCGCAATTGCGTGCTAGCCCCGGCGAAAGTGCCGTTGTCACGAATAGCAGCGATGATGCGCAGATCGTCCCAATCCATGAGGACCGTTTAACACAACTCTTCCCAAGCTGCAAAAATGCAACCGCTGGCCTCGATTTTCCTGCGTGACGGCCGCCCGCAAACCGGTGATTGGTGTTGATCGCCCAAATCTCAACGCGTGACCTTTTTGGTTAACGATTGAGCGAAGTGGGCAAAAGCTGACAGCCAGCGATCTCAAGTCGGGACCGTTGACCCAACTCTCCGCAACGCGAGCTCGGCCGCTTGGCCGCCGCCATGTCGACAGTCGCCATTTGGCGATGGTCTGCGAGGATGATGATGGACCAGACAGAGCAGCTTTCCGAAGCCATCAGCGAAATCTATGACGCGGTGCTCGACCGTTCGCTGTGGAACGGTGTTCTCGGCAAGGTCGCACGTTTCGCCGGCGGCTCTGTGGCAATTCTGTTTTCCACAAGCACAGACGGCGGCAATGCCACCGTCTTCTATGAGTCCGGCACGGACCCGCAGTACCGGCATCTCGATTTCGACAAGTACGTACAGTGTAGCCGGCACAACACGGCGCGTCTGTTCCTCGATATCGGTCAACCCGTGGCCGCCGTCGATCTGATGCCTTACAGCGAGTTTCTGAAAACGCGCTTCTACAGCGAGTGGGCTCGGCCCCAAGGTTTGATCGACTTCATCGGCGTGACGCTTGATAAATCAGCAAACGGGGCTGCAGTGCTCGGCGTTTTTCATCATGAGCGCGACGGCGTCGTCGATGCCCAAGGGCGGGAACGCATGCGCCTTATCGCCCCGCATATTCGTCGTGCGGTGCTGGCGAGCAGACTATTCGACGTCAAGGCTGCGGAGGCTGCGGCTTTCGCCGACACGCTCGACAGCCTCCACGCGGGTATCTGCTTCGTCGAGGCCGACGGACGCATCGTTCACTCCAATGCCGCCTGCAAAGTCATTCTTGCCAATGGCGATTGCCTGTCCGTCATTCGCGGGCGGCTCGTCGCCGGCGATCCGGTGATCGACAAGCAACTTCGTGAGCTATTTGCTGCCGCCGCCGGCGATCCCATCATCGACGGTACGGGCGTCTCGTTGCCGCTGATCGCGCAGGATGGCGCGCGCTATATCGCCCATGTACTGCCGCTGACATCCGGCGCCCGCCGCCCCATTGGCATTGCTCGGGGCGCGACGGCAGCCTTGGTCATTCGTCGGGCCGCTCTCGAGATCATGTCGTCGCCGGAAATCATTGCTCGCAGTTATAATCTGACGCCGACCGAATTGCGGGTGCTGCTTGCGCTTGTCGAGGTCGGCGGTGTTCCGGAGGTTGCGGTGAGCCTCGGTGTTGCCGAAACCACCGTCAAAACCCATCTTGGCCGCCTGTTTGCGAAAACCGATGCCGGTCGCCAGGCCGATCTGGTCAAGATCGTTGCAGGATTTGCATCTCCGCTTGCCGGCAAGTTCGTGTCGCAACCCTACATCGAGAAACAGACCGCATGACCGCGCTGGGGGCGGTGCTGTCGGAAAGCGAAACCGCTCACGCGCTCAGGCTCTCCACAAGACGCGGCTGGGCGGTAGTCGGCGGCGCATTCGCCATCATGTTTGTAACGTTTGGCGCTGCGTACAGCTTCTCCGCGTTCTTCATCTCGCTGCAACAGGCCTTTACAGCGTCTCGCGGAGACGTCTCGCTGATTTTCTCGATTGCGGTGCCGCTTTATTACCTGGTCGGGGCGGTTAGCGGACCGCTGGCCGATCGTTTCGGTTCACGCTGGACCTGTCTTTTCGGCGTGGCGATCGGCGGGTTGGGGCTGATACTCGCCGGGAACGCGACCGCGTTGTGGCAGGTCTATATCGGCTTCGGTTTGGGTCTTGAACTCGGAATCGGTTTCTCGTTCGTGCCGGCCGTGGCGGCTGTGCAGCGCTGGTTCGTGCGCCGCCGCGGTTTTGCTTCCGGCATTGCCGTCTCAGGCATAGGGGTCGGCACATTGGTCATGCCCCTGATTGCAGGGGAGCTGATCGCGGGGATGGGCTGGCGAAGCGCCTGGGTGGTGCTGGGCGTTTTGATCATCATGATTGGCGGGGCGGCGGCTCTCCTCGTCGACAATTCGCCCGATCGGCATGGCGCGCTTCCCGATGGCGGCATTGTTGGGGTTGCCGAAAACGCCGGAGCCACATCGATCCAAGGCGCCAGCGTTCGACAGGCTGTCGCCTCTCGCCCTTTCGTCCTGCTTTATTTGTCCCTCGTTGTAATCTGGATCGGCGCCTCAATTCCTTTCGTGCATCTCGTGCCCTACGCCGAGGATCGCGGCCTTTCGCACGGTGCGGCCCTGGCGATATTCGGTCTGGTGGGCATCGGCAGCACGGCGGGCCGCTTTCTGCTTGGCGGCGTCGCAGACCGCGTTGGCCGGCGGCGATTGCTGGCCGCCGTCTTCGCCGGGCTTGCGATCATGCAGCTGTGGTGGCTGATAGCGGGGAGCGCCTGGCAACTCGCAATATTCGCCACTGTTTTCGGTGCTTGCTATGGCGGCTTCGTCGCGCTGTATCCCGCCCTGACGGTCGACTACTTTGGCGGCCGCAATGCCAGCGGCATCATCGGTCTCCTCTACACCGGAGGAGCCGCGGGCTCGTTTCTCGGTCCTAAGCTGGCTGGCGACATCTTCGATCTTTTCGGATCTTACAATTTATCGATCGGTATCGGTGCGGCTTCCGCCGTTCTGGCGGCAGCATTTGTGATCTCGATGCCGGAGCCGGCCCAGCCGAAGCCCGGCGCGACCGGCTGAGCTGGCTCGCAACCGCGACGCGCAGCTCGCGCGAGCGGCGCACCACCTGTTTTCGAAGCGCGTTGGACCTGCAAAGGCTTTCTCAAACGAAAGCCGCCAATAACCCGAAGGATATTGGCGGCTGATGGCTTTGCTATGCCGTTCGAACTCAGGACGTCTCGTTAGTGGCGATGATCGCGAGCCATCGAGGTCTGACCCGATAGCGCGGTTGCGCTGTTGTTCATGCTTCCCACGGCGGCCGCAGGCGGCGGGCTGTTGGGCTTCGGAGCCGCGCCTGCGGGGTTGCGGTGATCGTTTGTGACGATGGCTTGCCCGGTCGCGGACTTCGTCGTGGTGGTCGCGTAGATCGGGGCAGCCGCGACGGTCGTTCGGGTCGGGCCCTTGCGAGTGTCGGTTTGTCTCACTTCAGCGGCGGTGGCCCGGCCAGCTGCGGTACCGTCGATGACCTTGGAATAGACTAGGCCATTTATGTAATTTTTCACCACGAGGTTACCTTGCGCATCTCGCGAGTAAGAAAATTCGTTCCTGAGACTATCGTCGGATTCGACCGGTTTTTTTATTTTGCTGTTCGCTTCGTCCTGCGCCGCGTTCACTGCGTTCACTGAACTGAGAATGGCAGCACCTAGATTTACTTCTGGCTTCGTCAGGCAGCGCTCCGCGAAGTCACCGATAATACCGACACTGCTGCGGCAGGCTGATGCGTTCTGCGCGGCCGCTGGAGATGCGGCGAGGGCGCTCAGGCCGATGACGCCGAATGCAAGCAGGGTAAATCTGTTCGATAGTTTCATGACTGGATCCTCTCAGGTCGCTGTCGCAGGAGCGGTGCGCGCCTGCTTGTGTTCATCGGTCGTCTTGATCGATGAGCCAAACTTGCCCTGCGGCACATGAAAGGAGTCTGGACAGCCTATTCATTTTTAGTTCATTGCCAGCGACGCCATTCGGCTCAATGAGATTGATGTGACCTGGGCGAGTTTGCGTCGAGCGCAAAACGAAACCGCCAGCATCCTTACGGATGCTGGCGGCTGATGGTCCCGCGAAATTAGTCAAGACGTCTCACGGGTGGCGATGATCGCGAGCCATCGAGGTCTGACCCGATTGGGCGTTCGCAGTATTGTTCATGCTTCCTATAGCGGCCGCAGGCGGCGGGCTGTTGGGCTTCGGAGCCGCGCCGGCGGGGGTGCGGTGATCGTTGGTGACGATGGTTTGCCCGGTCGCGGACTTTGTCGTGGTGGTCTGGTATGTCGGGGCCACTGCGGCTGTCCGCGTCGGGGCCATGCGGGCCCCGGTCTTTCCAGTTGCGCCGCCATTCCCGCCGCCTAGCGACTTAGTGTACGCAATCAACTGGGCGGCCGAGACTCCGCCGGAATAGAAGCCACCACCAGTCGTCTCGATGCTTCCCAAGCCTCGCGTGGCCGAGTTCGGATCGTTGTCGCCGCCGGGCCTGATGCTGTTGCCAGCATGTGCGTTATAGTCCAGGCCGAGATCGTCATCCCTATTGTCGGTTCCGGCTCTAATATTGTTGATTTCCGATCTTGTCGACAAGCAGCGAGCACCGATAATGCCGCTGACGCTGCGGCACTCGGAGATATCGGAACTGGTGAATTGCGCGGCCGCTGGAGATGCGGCGAGGGCGCTGAGGCCGATGACGCCGAATGCAAGCAGGGTAAATCTGTTCGATAGTTTCATGACTGGATCCTCTCAGGTCGCTCGCAGGAGCGGTGCGCGCCTGCTTGTGTTTATCGGTCGTCTTGATCGATGAGCCGAACTTGCCCTGCGGCACATGAAAGGAGTATGGACAAGGCATTCACTCTGAATTCATGCGCAGAAATCTTCCTCATTCGATCGGGTGAGATGACGCGGCTAAAATCAGGAAGCTCTCGTCTAGAAAGACGCAAACGAGCTTCGCTCGATAGGGATTGGGAGGGTGCGCTCATATTGTTGCAGCTCCCGAGACGACAAGCCGTTCCTGACCGCAGAAAAAAATCGCTCACGCACAGGCGCGACGGTTGAAAGTTTGCTTCTTCACAGCGGGATTTGACGAGGCTCGCGAGCAATCCGAAACACGGCAGCAGAAATACCAAATCGATTCGACGGAGGTCTGACCTCATCGCCGCTGTGGCGGCGCGACCTCGGATCACAAACAGCCACGGCCGTCCGGACCTGCCGACGACCTTTGGGCAAAAAGAAACCGCCAGCATCCTTACGGATACTGGCGGCTGATGCCGTTCGAACTCAGAACGTTCTCGTTAGTGGCGATGATCACGAGCCATCGAGGTCTGACCCGATTGCGCGCTTGCGCTGTTGTTCATGCTTCCGATGGCGGCCGCAGGCGGCGGGCTGTTGGGCTTCGGAGCCGCGCCTGCGGGGTTGCGGTGATCGTTAGTGAGGATGGTTTGCCCGGTCGCGGTCTTCGTCTTGGTGGTCTGGTATGTCGGGGCCACTGCGGCCGTCCGCGTCGAGGCTGTCCGGGACCCGGTCTTTCCGGTCGCCCCGCCGTTCCCGCCCTTTGAGTTGGTCAAGGTTGTGGTCGTGCTCCCGCCGTTATAGCTGCCTCCGCCCGGCATCTGAATGCTCCCCCTGCCTCTGGTGAGCAGGTTCGGATCGTTGTCGCCGCCCGGCCTTGTGCTGTTCGCATCATGAGCCGCGTAATTGATCCCAAGCTCCGCGTTAGATTGCGCATCGTTCACTGCGTTCACTGAGCTGAGGATGGCAGCACCTAGATTTACTTCTGGCCTCGTCAGGCAGCGCTCCGCGAAATCACCGATGATACCGACAGTGCTGCGGCAGGCTGATGCGTTCTGCGCGGAAGACGGAGATGCGGCCAGGGCACTGAGGCCGATGACGCCGAATGCAAGAAGGGTAAATCTGTTCGATAGCTTCATGGCTGTATCCTCTCAGGTCGCTGTCGCAGGGGCGATGCGCGCCTGCTTGTGTTCATCGGTCGTCTTGATCGATGAGCCAAACTTGCCCTGCGGCACATGAAAGGAGTCTGGACAACCCATTCACATCGAATTCATGCCCAGGGGTCCGCATCATTCGATCGGACGAGATGACGAGGAATCTATTGAGAGCGTTTCGCGTCTGGGGAAATACAAAACGGGCGGCGCTCGATTGATTCCACACCGCAGCCTCTGACGAGGCTCGCGAACGAAGCCGAAGGCGGCAGCAGCATTTGATTCGCTTCGGCGAGCGTCTGATCTAAGGCCAGCGTCGCGGCCCCACCTCAAATCATAAACAGCCGTCAGCATCGGGCCCTGCCGACGAGCTCCTGGCAAAAAGAAGCCGCCAGCATCCCAATGGACACTGGCGGCTGATGCTGCGAGTTAACCCGGGAGGCTGGCTATTTTCCGTGGTAGTGCTCGCAAGTCACTTTCGGGTTCATGTCCGCGAATGCCCCGCGCGGATTGTCTTTCCACGCCCATACGTGCAATTCGTAGAAAGCTCCGAGCCCGTATCGATTGGGCGTGCCGTTGAAGCTGAACAACTGGCCTTCGAGGTTAGCCGGGCCCTTGGAAGTGATGTACTCAACTGCAATCAGCGCCATTTTGCCGTTGGGCAGCGGTTCATACATGACCGCCTGAGGGTGCTTGATGTCGGGAACTTCCGCGCTTAGGAGCTTTGCGTTGACGTAGTGAACGCCCATCGCGCCGCCTTCAATGCCGCTGGTGCAGGGGATCGGCGAATAGCCTTCGGCAATGGCGACCGACACGTCCTTAAATCGATCGTTGGCCGCCCGCACGTGCTCGGCGAGAGGATTGCTGCCGCTTTTCGCGGCCGCGGCGGTTTGAACTCCAGCGATTGACAACAGAGCCAAGCCCATGGCCCACCGAACAGCGGTCATTTCTCTCGTCTCCTGAGTTCAACTGCATAAGTTCGCAGGGATGGTCACGACGCTTACTTGGGAGGGGGCAATCTGACCAACTCGATAGCGGTAGTCACGCCGGGAAATTGAGGCCGATGCCTGCAAAGTTGCAGGCCCGAGAACAGACGTTGCCAGTCGGCGACCGGTGGTCGCAGGGCGGCGCTGCTAGCGCTTATTCCGCGAGCGGCGAATCACGCGGATGCCGCGCCGTGCCAGGTCCAGCACCACCCGGCGCGAGATCAGAGCGGCGTGAACGAGGGACACTATCGGATCGTGCCGCCGTAACGGAATCAGCACGTCGGCAATCGCAAAGCGCCCGCGCCAGATCGCGTCGATCATCGGGTGATCCGGGCTTGCGGTCGAATCGGCCGTTGTGATCGCGCCGTCGGCGCAGAGATGCCGCGTCAGGTCCAGCGTGAGCTGCACGCCGGGCGAAAATTTCGCAAAGCGCTCGTCGACGCCGATCTTGAAGTAGAACGCGCGATCCTGATGCCGCAGCACGATCCCGGCTGCAACCGGGATGTCGCCGGCGCGCAACATCACGATCTCGCATTGGCCGGTTTCCGCAAGCGCTACCGTGGCGCACCGGATAAAGCTGGCGTCGCCTGCGTCCTGAATCAGCGCGGTGCCGAGCCTGCCTTTCCAGCCGCTCGCTTCAATCTTCATGAACGTCTCGATCGCGGCGGTTACCTCGCCGGGCGATCGCGCCACCTCGAAACAAACCGCGCCGCGTTCGCCGAGGCGATGGCGCTGACGCCGGAGCTCTTTCAGTTTCTTTGCGCCGAGCGCATCGTGCAGCAACTCCTCGCCATCGCGCGTGGCGTCGAGGCAGGCCCGAACCGAGGATTGCAACACGCGCGGACGCATGCCGCGCTGCCGCAGCTCAGCAGCGAACGCCTCCATGACCGGGCCATCGAGCGAAATCTCGCGCAACACGATGGCATGCGCGCCCGTGCGAGCAGCATGTTGCATCAATTGCGCGGCAGCTTCGCGCGCCATGTCACGATCGAGCGGCGGGGTGCAAAGCGTGCCGTAAGGGTGCGCGCTGACCAGCGCGGGCAGGGGGATTTGGTATGCACGCCGCATGGGGACGACAGGCAGCAGCCCGATCAATCGGCTAGCCAATGCATCGCTGAATGCGCAGAGCGCGGAAGCGCCGGTGCGGCCGGTTGCGGAAGCGTTCACCGCCAATTCCCAGCCGGGCAGATAATATCCGTTTGGCTCGATGGCACATTCGCCCAGGGCTTGCCACTGGCTCCGGGCGACCGACGTGAGCGGCACTTTGGCGTGATCGCGAAACGGCGAAGCGTCCGCCGTCGCGCCCGCGGAATGGCTGTGACCTGCGCGGCTGATCGAGGTTGTATCCGCAGTGTCGGCCACGTCCGTTTCCCCCTTGCGCGAACAAAGCGGTGCGGCAACTCCGCTCGCCCGTGGCGCCCGGAGAAAACGCTAACGGAAACATTGGAAGATACGGTGGCGCCAGGATGTATTTTGGCGACATTGTTAACGCGCGTTTAAGCAATTAAAAAAACGAGCAAAGAGAACCCGCCGACTTGGGGGTCGGCGGGTTCTCGTTCGTCAGTGGAGCGTGACTGTTACCAGCGATCGTTGCCGACCCCGATGCCGACTCCGACGCCGGGCGCGTAGATACCGACGCCCGCGCGCGGACCGTCATCGTAATCCCGATAGCTTCGGCGATCGTAATAACGCTCGCGGGGAGCATACCCATAGGAGTCGCGGATGATCACCCGGCTGCCGCCGTTCGTGCGATAGCATCGGCCGCCGTCCTCGCAGATCACGCGAACCTGCTGCACCGCATCCGGGGCAATGTATTCGCTGCTGGGAAACACATCAGCGGCTTTGGCGCTGCCAATCGCCAAGGCGCTGACGCCAGCCAGTAGTGTAATTGCAACTGTGCTCATAGCTAAGCGTCCTCTCGTCTGTTCGACTGCTGCCCGAAATACAAGAATTACCCGTGATATTCGTTCCGGGAGGGTCGGGTGCGGCGGTATGGTTTTGCTGCTGCAAAGATGAGTTCCTGCCTTCAAAGCGCTAGACTTGATTCGATCGCGCGGCTTCGCAAACAGGACGGTGTACTGGTTCCTTCGGGGTTGCCCTCACCGGTGCCCGGAGTACAGTGCCGCGAGGCAAGGCAAACATCATGAGAATTATTCTGACCGTCGCGACGATGCTCGCTCTGTTAGCAATGCCGGCGCATGCCCAGATGGGCGGCAGGCGCAATCACGGCGACGACAAAAAAGGCGAACAGCAGAAGCCGCAGGCAGATGACAAGGCCTACAAGGCCGCGCTTGAGCGCATCCCGGAGCCCAAGCAGAAATACGATCCTTGGGGAGTAGCGCGGCCTGCCGAACCCTCCGGCAAGGCGAAGTAACGCCCATCAGCCAAAGCGCCATGCGAAAGCTTGCCGTCCTGTTCATTATGACGATGCTCTGCGCGCCGAGTTTTGCATGGGAGCATTGGGGCGCCGACAGCGGGGGAATGCGGTTTTCAGACCTCGCGCAGATCACGCCGGCGAATGTAGGCAATCTGATTCGAGCCTGGGAATTCCGTACCGGCGATATCGAGACCCGACCGCCAGCCGCCATGGCCCGCACCAAATTGGAGGCCACGCCGCTGTTCGTCCAGGACAGTCTCGTGTTCTGTTCGGCTTTCAACGAGGTGATCGCTCTCGATCCTGGCACGGGCGCCCAGAAGTGGCGTTACGATCCAAAGGTCAGCACCGGGCTTCGCCCGGGCAATCGTTACGTCTGTCGCGGCGTGGCCTACTGGGTGGACGATCAGGCCGCTGAAGGGGCCAGCTGCCGGGCGCGCATCTTCATGGGCACGAACGACGCCCGCATTCTAGCGCTCGACGCACGCACCGGCATTCCCTGCGCTGATTTCGGCGCAGACGGCGAGATCAAGCTCGATATCGGGATGTCGTTGTCCTGGCCGGGCGAATTCCAGATCACGTCGGCGCCCGTGGTAAGCCGCGGCGTCGTGATCGTTGGCTCCTCGATATCAGACAATGTCCGCGTTGAAGCGCCGCTCGGAACGGTGCGTGCCTTTGACGCGCGAACCGGAGCCCCGCGCTGGACGTGGGATCCGCTCGTGCATAGCGGCATTGAGGCGGGTCACGCCAACGTGTGGGCGCCGATGTCGATCGATGAAGCGCGCGGACTGGTGTTCCTGCCGACGTCTTCGCCGAGCCCGGATTTTTGGGGCGGCAAGCGGATGGGAAACAACGAGCATGCCGATTCCGTCGTTGCGTTGCGAAGCGAGAGCGGAGCATTGGTGTGGTCGTTTCAGACAGTGCATCACGACGTCTGGGACTATGATGTACCGGCGCAGCCGACGCTGGCGCGCATCGACACCGGCGACGGTGCGCGCGACGTGGTGATCGAGCCGACCAAGCAGGGTTTCGTGTTCGTACTCGATCGCGACACCGGCAAGCCAATATGGCCGGTCGAAGAACGAAGCGTTCCGCAAGGCGGCGCGGAGGGCGAACGGCTTTCGCCGACGCAACCTTTCCCGACCCATCTGCCGCCGCTGATGCCGCAGACGATTTCAGCTGCCGATACTTTCTCGCTGCTTCCCAGCATCGGCCGTTCGGCCTGTGAGGAGCTGTTCGCGAAATCGCGCAATGATGGGCTGTTCACGCCGCCATCGACGCAGGGGACGCTGGTGTTTCCGATGACGGGCGGCGGGGTGAACTGGGGCGGCGCCGCATTCGATCCCGTCAACCAGATACTCTACGCCAACGCCACGCATGCCGTGCATATCGTCAAATTAATGCCGAGAAGCGAGGCGGAAGGATTTAAGCCGCCTTCGGGAACGGATTTCGGGTCGCAGCGTGGCGCGCCGTTCGCGATCTCCCGCGCGGTCGCGATGTCGCCGCTCGGCCTGTTATGCAACAAGCCGCCATGGGGCGAGATGGTCGCGCTTGATTTGAAGGCGGGAAAAATCCTTTGGCATTCGACGGTCGGCACATCCGAAGATCTCGCGCCGCTCGGTCTGGCCTTTCATTGGGGAACGCCGCTGCTCAGCGGCGTTGCGATCACGGCGGGCGGGCTCATCTTCACTGGCGCTGCGGATGCTTATCTGCGCGCGTTCGACGCCAGGTCGGGCGCGGAATTGTGGCAGGGGAGGCTGCCTGTGCCAGGTGTCGCCAATCCCATGACCTATCTCTGGAAGGGCGAGCAGTATGTCGCAATCGCCGCCGGCGGGCATTCGGAAATCGGCACGTCGCTCGGCGACAGCATGGTGGCGTTTCGTTTGACCAGACAGGGCGAAGCGCCCTCGCTGTGGTCACGCACGATCGACCGGCCCGGTGGACGTTTTCTGGCGAAGGCGATCGCGGCGGTGCTCGCGGTGCTACTGTTGATTGCGGCGGCTTGGACTCGACGCCGCCGCGTGAGAGCTGCGACTTGACCCTGATCAATTGCCTTTACAGCATCGCGAACGCGCTGGAGACCATCGCGACCGGCTTGTTGTCGGAGGCGCTGAGGAGCGTGACGCGCCCAAAGCTCATGGTGCGCCCGCGGCGAACCACGCGCGCATCGGCCAGCACATCCGCTGACGTGACCGCGCGCATGAAATGCGTGGTTTGATCGACAGTCGTCATCGGCCGATAACCGAGGTTTGCGGCGAGGTTCGCAATCACCATCGCGGTGTCGGCAAACGCCATCAGCGCCTGGCCGCAAACCATGCCGCCATTGCGGCACAGGCGTTCGGAAAACGGCATGCGAAGAATAGCGCCCGGCTGCCAATCGAGAGCATCAGGCGGGGCGGTATGGTCGACACGCTCGATCGTCAGGTTGAGATCCTGCACCCATGGAGCAAACACCTCGCCAAGCACGCGTCTGGCTTCCTCGATATCGAACTCTGCAACGCTCTGTTCCCGTTCCATCGGCGGCGATCTCCTCCGGGTATCCGTTCAAATGTATTCTGAACGGGACCGCGCGGCTTGAAAATGCCTGAGTTCATTGTCAGGGGCACTGCTGACGCATCGCCGACATTGCGCACTCGAGTTGAACCCCAAGCAGCAGGGCCGGACCGCTTGGCTTCGTGCTGTGGGCGATGCTATATTCCGGCTCGATAATCCAGGGAGCATGCCATGAGAGTTCTAGCCAGACTGGTGGGCGTGGCGGCGATATCAACTTCGCTGGCGGGACTAACAGGCGTGATCGCACCGGCGAACGCTCAGTCGGACACGCCTCACATCAACCTGCTTTCAGATACGCCGACCAAGACGCAGGAGGAGAGGGACGCTGATGAGGCAAAGCAGAAAGCTTACAAGGAATTGCTGAGAAAGATTCCCGACGCCAAGGGCTCATCCGATCCGTGGGGCGGCGTGCGCAGCGGCGAGAGCTCCACTGGCGCAACCGCCAAGACGCCGGCTGCAAAAACTTCCGCTTCGACAAAGCCGAAAAGCAAGACCGGCGGCAACGCGAACTGAGGCGTGGTTCGGTAGCCCGCCCAAGTGGACTGATTGTGCTGCGGACCGGTATCGTTTTCGCGTAAATACGCTCTATATTTGCCAGGTCGTCATTTGTATCGGAGTTGCGACATGGCCTCTCGCCCACGCGATCTCGCCGGCCGCATGGCCAGCCGGCGAAAGGCGGACGACGGCTTTCTGCGCGAAACCTTTACGCTGCCCCGCGACGCAGCGCGGGCAAAGGCGCGCGATTTCCTGACCCGCTACCCCAAGGCCGGGTATATGAGCATGGTGGAGAGCTGGCGTGAGCTGCCTGGCGGCGCCATCGAATTCACCATGCGGCGACTACCCAGCGCCGACTGAGCTCGGCTGAAGCAGTCGCTAGGTCTTCGGTGTGCCGACATTGAGAAGCTGGGCCAACGCGGTCACAAGCTGCGCCGGCGCGAACGGTTTCGTCAAAAGCACGCTGTTCGGGACGCCGCGCGAGGGCCACTCATCGGCACTGGCGCCGGTCATGTAGACGACCGGGAAATTCGGATTGATTTCTCTGGCGTGTCTCGCGACTTCCCAACCGTTCATGGTTCAGGTTGATGTCGGTGACGAGCGCCCTGTACTGGGCCATGCGGCCCTTCAGCAGCGTTACCGCCTCTTCCCCGGAAGTGGCGAGGGCTGTTTCGAAACCGCCATCACCCAGAGCGTCTTCCACCAGACTTTGTACAGGTTCGTCGTCCTCGACGAGCATGATAAGAGGTGCGTCTTCCACTGACCGTTTCCCCATTTACCGCGGATGCCTACGCAGAAGCGGGGAATTTGGTTCCGAACTATGTTCAAAACTGAACTTGGAACAGCACCAGAGTCGTGTGCACGGTCGGGGTGCGCGTCCCTGGAAGCGACTGTCATATGCGCTGTGGGGGCCTGCTCCCCTGGCAGAAAAAAGCCGTTCTTGCAAC
This sequence comes from uncultured Alphaproteobacteria bacterium, assembly GCA_963764155.1. GTDB lineage: Bacteria > Pseudomonadota > Alphaproteobacteria > Rhizobiales > Xanthobacteraceae > Bradyrhizobium. The sequence continues at coordinate 183,617 of CAVXRI010000004.1, read as the reverse complement.
CGCAAGAAAGCTATTACTTCAGCGAGGTGTTGATCGTGTCGAAGTTGCTGCTCAACTTGCCGCCGAGGCCGTTCACGGCAGTGATAATCGCCAGCGAGATACCGGCCGCGATCAGCCCGTACTCAATGGCAGTGGCGCCGGATTCGTCGGCCATGAACCTTGCGAGAATGTGCTTCAAGCCTGCCTCCTGTTGGGGTGCGTAATTGTCGCCGCAACGTAGGGCTCACGATCTAAGGTTGAGTAAATTCCGCGGTTCCAATTTTACCGTACACATCGACTAAGATTGTCGAAAAATTAGAGCGCTCCGCTTGGCCGTTCTCGTTTGCCTGGAGTCTCGTGGAGCACCCAAGCCCGTAAAGCCGGCCCTTCTCGCGATTGGCGCGGGCCGTCTGCCTACATGGTCCGCTGTCAGGCGAACTCAATGACGCGTGATCTGGTGAAACGAGCCATTAACGATGAATGGAGCCAGCGTGTTGCCGCACGCGGACCCAGGCGACCCAAATCAGCCCTTGGTCAGGGCGGCGCTCGATATTTGGATCTTGGCGGCCCGGCACGTTGCCCCGCCCATCACGTGCCGGGCCTAGCCAGTCGGCTGGTCTCGCATTCGGATCGACCGGCTAAACGGGATCATGACGCGAGCGTGTCGGTTTGGAAACGACGTGGCTGCAACACTCGTGGAAAATCTTTTGTGGAAGCCGCGGGTCGGGGCCGATCACGCTTGTGCGTAACGAGGCCGCCAACGAGGCGGCCTCGCGCCAGTTACCTGAGTTGCCCGCGCTAGTGGCAAGGACGCCCTGACATTTGGGCGCCTCTGCCATGGCAGCCATCGTGCAGCTTATATTTCGTAACTTTGGCCCCTGGTTTCGAAGCATTTGATGCCTTCGGAGCGTTCGGCGTTTGCGCGTGCGCCGATATCGAACCGGCAAAAATAACCAATGCTAAAGCGACCATGAAAAATGACTTCATCACTTCCCCCAAGTTTGGTTCAAACCGAGATCAGCAGTGTGGTGTCATGACGGGCTTCTTGGCTTACCCGCAACGATAGCGCCGATTACCCTCACAAGGCCACTGGCAGATTCAAATTGGGCCAGAAGGGATAAAGCAGGCCAGTTCTGCCGTTCGACAAAAAGAACATATTGCGAACTTAGAACAAATAGGGTACGGTGGCTTCTCATCGCCGGCTCGCCTCGCCAACCGTTTGTCCGATCAGCGAATCCCCGCCATAAGGAGCACCACCTATGTCTGCTACTGCCCTGCGTATCGTCGAAGGATCCTCCATGGACAAGACCAAGGCCCTGTCAGCCGCGCTCTCCCAGATCGAGCGCCAGTTCGGCAAGGGGTCGGTGATGAGGCTCGGCAAGAACGACCGCTCGATGGACATCGAGACCATCTCCTCGGGCTCGCTCGGGCTGGATATCGCGCTCGGCGTCGGCGGCCTGCCGAAGGGGCGGGTGGTCGAAATCTACGGGCCGGAATCGTCGGGCAAAACCACGCTGGCGCTGCACACGGTCGCCGAAGCCCAGAAGAAGGGCGGCATCTGCGCCTTCATCGACGCCGAGCATGCGCTCGATCCGGTGTATGCCCGAAAGCTCGGCGTGAACATCGACGAACTCCTGATCTCGCAACCCGACACCGGCGAACAGGCGCTGGAAATCTGCGACACGCTGGTGCGCTCCGGTGCGGTCGACGTGCTGGTGGTCGATTCGGTTGCCGCGCTGGTGCCGCGCGCCGAACTCGAAGGCGAAATGGGCGATGCGCTGCCGGGCCTGCAGGCGCGATTGATGAGCCAGGCTTTGCGCAAGCTCACAGCCTCAATCAACAAATCCCACACCATGGTGATCTTCATCAACCAGATCCGGATGAAGATCGGCGTGATGTACGGCTCGCCGGAAACCACCACCGGCGGCAATGCGCTGAAATTCTACGCCTCCGTTCGCCTCGACATCCGCCGCATCGGCGCGATCAAGGAGCGTGACGAGGTGGTCGGCAACACCACGCGCGTGAAGGTGGTGAAGAACAAGCTGGCGCCGCCGTTCAAGCAGGTCGAATTCGACATCATGTATGGCGAAGGCGTTTCCAAGATGGGCGAAATTCTCGACCTCGGCGTCAAGGCCGAACTCGTCGAGAAATCCGGGGCCTGGTTCTCTTATGACAGCCAGCGGCTGGGGCAGGGACGCGAGAACTCCAAGGCGTTCCTCAAGGCCAATCCCGACATCACCACCAAGATCGAGACTGCTATCCGCCAGAACTCCGGGCTGATCGCTGAGCAGATTCTCGCAGGATCCCCCGAGCGTGATGCCGACGGCGAGGAGCCGGCGGAGGAGTGAGCGCATAGGCCTCGCAAAGAAATCACGAGCAGAGATTTCATCATGCCCGGCTCTTTAGCCGGGCATGATCGTTTTAGGAGGTAATGCACAGTACCGCGCGAAATCTGCGCGGCGGCTAGTCAGACGGCGGTCACTCCGCAGCTTCCGCGTATTCGCTGACCGGCGGGCAGGAGCAGACGAGATTGCGGTCGCCGTAAACGTTGTCGACCCGTCCGACTGGCGACCAATATTTATCGGTGCGTGAACTGCCTGCCGGGAAGCAGCCCTCGGCGCGGCTATAGGCGCGCGCCCAGCCATCGTCAGCGATATCGTGAACGGTGTGGGGGGCGTGGCGCAGCGGTAAATCCTCGACCTTGAAACGGCCGCTCTCGATCTCCGCGATTTCGCGGCGGATCGCGATCATCGCGTCGCAGAAGCGATCCAGCTCGTGCCTTGATTCCGATTCGGTCGGCTCGATCATCAACGTGCCCGGCACCGGAAAACTCATGGTCGGAGCGTGGAAGCCGTAATCGATCAGGCGCTTGGCGATATCCTCGACGGTAACGCCGCTGGACGATTTCAGCGGCCGCGGATCGATGATGCATTCATGCGCGACGCGGCCTTTGGCGTTTTTGTACAGCACCGGAAAGTGCGGATCGAGCCGGGCCGCGATGTAATTGGCGTTGAGGATCGCGATTTCTGTGGCGCGGGTCAGGCCGTCGCCCCCCATCATTAAAATGTAGATGTACGAGATGGTCAGGATGGAGGCTGAGCCGAACGCCGCCGCCGAGACCGGACCGAGTGCGCCCGGCTGAGTACGGCTGCTCGCGGGGTCTCCGGGAAGGAACGGCGCAAGGTGGGCTTTCACGCCGATCGGGCCCATGCCCGGGCCACCGCCGCCGTGAGGGATGCAAAACGTTTTATGCAAATTGAGATGGCTGACATCGGCGCCGTAGTCGCCGGGCCGCGCCAGGCCGACCTGCGCATTCATGTTGGCTCCGTCGAGATAAACCTGCCCGCCATGGCGATGCACAATGTCGCAGATCTCGCCGATATGCTCCTCGAACACGCCGTGGGTCGAGGGATAAGTGATCATCACGGCCGCGAGATTATCCGAATGCTGCTCGGCTTTCGCGCGGAGATCGTCGACATCGACATCGCCGCGCTCATCGCAAGCGATCACCACCACTGACATGCCGGCCATGCTTGCGGAAGCCGGATTGGTGCCATGCGCCGAGGAGGGGATCAGGCACACATTGCGGTGACTTTCGCCGCGCTCGGCATGATAGCCGCGGATCGCGAGTAGCCCGGCATATTCGCCCTGCGCGCCCGAGTTCGGCTGAAGGGAGATAGCGTCATATCCCGCGATGTCGCACAGCCATTTCTCCAGCCGTGCAAACAGCGCGTGATATCCCGCAGCCTGCTCGCGCGGCGCGAACGGATGCAAATTGCCGAACTCCGGCCAGGTCAGCGGGATCATCTCGGCGGTCGCGTTCAGTTTCATGGTGCATGACCCGAGCGGAATCATCGCGCGATCGAGCGCCAGATCGCGATCGCTGAGTTTGCGCATATAGCGCAGCATCTCGGTCTCGGAGCGATGAGTTTGAAATACCGGATGAGTAAGGAAGGCGCTGGTGCGTTTCAAATCCGATGGCAGCGTCTCGCGCGCGTTGGCCTCGACCTCAGCGTAGGAGAAACTGCCGCCGAAAGCGCGCCATACCGCTTCGACCACGGCAGGCGTCGTGGTCTCGTCCAGCGCGATGCCCAGCGTTTGTTCTCCGATCCGCAAATTGAGTTTTTCGGCAAGCGCGCGGGCGAGGATTTCGTCTCGCTTCGCTCCCGCATTCACCGTCACGGTGTCGAAAAACGCTTCGCTGCCCAGCGTAAAGCCTAGCTTGCGCAATCCCGCCGCCAGCACGCAGGCGCGGCGATGCACCACGCGCGCAATCTGGGTCAGCCCCTCCGGCCCGTGATAGACGGCATACATCGAGGCGATCACGGCGAGCAGCACCTGCGCGGTGCAGATGTTGGAGGTCGCCTTTTCGCGGCGGATATGCTGCTCCCGGGTCTGCAGCGCCAGCCGATAGGCCGGCTGCCCCCGGGAGTCCACCGACACGCCGACGATGCGGCCGGGCAGCGAGCGCTTCAGCGCGTCACGCACCGCCATATAGGCCGCATGCGGTCCGCCATAGCCCATCGGAACTCCGAAACGCTGCGCCGAACCGATGGCGATGTCGGCGCCGAGTTCGCCGGGCGAGGCCAACAGCGTCAGCGCCAGCAGATCGGCTGCAACGATCGCCAGCGCGCCCTTGCCGCGCAACAACGCGATCGCCGGACGCAAGTCGCGCACGGCGCCCGACGTGTCCGGATATTGCAACAAACCACCAAAGACGTCGGCGTTGTCGAGATCAGTGAGGGGATTGCCGACGATCAGGTTCCAGCCCAACGGCTCGGCGCGGGTGCGCAGTACCGCCAACGTCTGGGGGTGAGTTTGCGCATCGACAAAGAACGATTTGGACTTGGCCTGCGCAGCGCGCTCGGCCAGCGCCATCGCTTCGGCTGCGGCGGTCGCTTCGTCGAGCAAGGAGGCATTCGCGATGTCGAGCCCGGTAAGGTCGCAAATCATGGTCTGGAAGTTGAACAGTGCTTCCAGCCGGCCCTGGCTGATTTCGGGTTGATACGGAGTGTAGGCCGTGTACCACGCCGGGTTCTCCAGGATGTTGCGCTGGATCACCGCGGGCAGGATCGTGCCGGAATAGCCTTGACCGATTAGTGACGTGAAAACCTGGTTCTGTGCGGCCAGATCAGCCATGTGCGCCAGCGCTTCGGTTTCGCTCAAGGCCGGACCTGTTGAAAGCGCTGCCTTCTGCTGGATCGAGGACGGAAGCGTCTCGTTGACGAGCGCCTTGAGGCTCTTCGCGCCGACGGTCTCCAGCATCGCGGATATGTCGCGCGCCGACGGACCGATGTGACGTCGGACGAAAGTAGTGGCGGCTTCGTTGATGTGTTTAAGCGGCGCGTTCATGTGTGTTCCCTCTATTCGCCGTCATGACCGGCGTATGCGGAGCATCGGGTAACATCTGCTTCATCAATTCACGCGGTGTGAGCTTTGTAGGCGGCCTCATCCATCAGCCCGCCGAGTTCGCCGCGGTCAGCGATCTTGATCTTGAAGAACCAGGCTTTGCCGGCGGCGTCGGAATTGACCAGTGCGGGTTCGGCCATCAGCGCCTCATTCACCTGCAACACTTCGCCGGAGATCGGCGCGTAAACGTCGGATGCGGCTTTTACGGATTCGACCACGGCCACGGCTTCCGCCTTCTTCAAGGTGCGGCCGACTTTCGGCAGTTCGACGAACACGACGTCGCCGAGCTGCGACTGGGCGAAGTCCGTGATTCCGACGGTGGCGATATCGCCTTCGATGCGGAGCCATTCATGATCGGAGGTGAACAGCGTGGTCATGATTTCCCTTCAGGATTTGCGTTCGACATTGGCAATCAGCGTTTTGCAATCAGCGTTTGTAGGTGTTCCGGACAAAAGGAATGTTCGCGACCTCCAGCGGCAGCCGCTGGCCGCGCAGTTCGGCGATGACCTGAGTGCCTGGTTTGGCGAGCGAGGCGGGGAGATAGCCCATTGCCACCGGCGCATTGAGACTGGGGCCGAAACCGCCAGAGGTGACCGCGCCTACCGGGCTTGGTGATGTCGCGTCCGCAAACAGCGGAGCGCCTTCCCGCACCGGCGCGCGGCCTTGCGGCTTCAGGCCGACACGGCGGCGCGGCGCGCCTTCGGCGAGCTGAGCCAGGATATGATCGGCACCGGGAAAGCCCCCGGCGCGAACGCCGCCGCTGCGGCGGCTCTTTTGCATGGACCATTCGAGCGCGGCTTCGATCGGCGTCGTCGTGGTGTCGATGTCGTGCCCATACAGGCAAAGCCCGGCTTCGAGCCGAAGGCTGTCGCGCGCGCCGAGGCCGATCGGCAGCACATCGCTGTTTTCGAGCAGCAGTTTGACCAGACGTTGTGCGTGCTCCGCGGGAACAGAGATTTCAAACCCGTCTTCGCCGGTATAGCCCGAGCGCGACACGAAGCAGTCGATGCCATCGATGCTGTGCGTCCCGGCGTCCATGAAGCGCATCGAGGTCGCGTTCGGGTAGAGTGCTGCGAGTACCGATTCCGCTTTTGGTCCCTGCAGCGCAATCAGAGCGCGGTCGGTAAGCGGCTCGATCAGGCAGGCGTCCGACAGATGCTTTCGGAGATGGGATTCATCCGCGGCTTTGCAGCCGGCATTGACGACCAGGAACAGGTGGCTGCCGAAGTTAGCGACCATGAGGTCATCGAGAATGCCGCCGCTTTCGCTGGTGAATTGCGCATAGCGCTGACGGCCCGGCGCGATCGCAAAAATATCCTGCGGCACCAGCCGCTCCAGCGCGAGCGCGGCGTCTTCAACCCTGCCGGATCTCGGGCGCAGCGCGATCTGGCCCATATGCGAGACGTCGAACAGGCCGGCCGCCGCGCGGGTGTGCAGATGTTCCCTGAGCACACCCTGAGCATATTGCACCGGCATCTCGTATCCCGCGAACGGGACCATCTTGCCGCCAAAGGCCAGATGCAGCGTGTGCAAAGGCGTGCGCAGCAGCGCATTGCGTAAGGAAGGGTGATCTGCGCTTGCAAACGTCATGGGGCCCTCGCGGTTGCCGGGATCAGTTCCCGAAAACCTGTCGAAGCCCCATCTGTCGCTTTGCCTGAGAGTATTATCCCGTCGGCGGACGCGTTCGGGACCGGGCCCGTCGGCGTCTCTTTCCAGATGCTGTCAAAGTCACGTGGTCCGTTTGCCTGAGAGTTTCCGGGGCGGTTGCTCCTTCGGCGCCGGCATTTAAGCCGGTCTCTCCCGACGTGACTGTCTTGAACAGATAGGAGGAGAACACGGCTCCACCAAGCCTGTCAACGCAGCCCCAGTATCTATCAACGGGGTTTACGCTGCCGCAGCAAGCCTATGATCTCCCTGCACAGTTTCTGGACACTGCCAGCCCCCTTGTCTAAAAGCGGTTTGCCGGACAACTGCACGTTTTCGGCAATCCCGGACGGCTTCCGATTGGACCAATATGAGCGGCGTCAACGAGATCAGGTCGACATTCCTTAACTTTTTCGCCGAAAACGGCCACGAGATCGTGCCGTCGTCGCCGCTCGTGCCGCGCAACGACCCGACCTTGATGTTCACCAATGCCGGAATGGTGCAGTTCAAGAACGTCTTCACCGGCGTCGAGAAGCGTCCTTACCAGCGCGCCACGACGTCCCAAAAATGCGTGCGCGCCGGCGGCAAGCACAATGACCTCGATAACGTCGGATACACCGCGCGGCATCACACGTTTTTCGAGATGCTCGGCAATTTCTCGTTCGGCGATTACTTCAAGGATCGGGCGATCGAGCTCGCCTGGAAGCTGGTCACCAAAGAGTTCGGTCTGCCCAAAGACAAGCTGACGGCGACCGTCTACATCGATGACGATGAGGCCTACGATCTCTGGAAAAAGATCGCGGGCCTGCCCGAATTGCGGATCATCCGCATCGCCGGCTCGGACAATTTCTGGCAAATGGGAGATACCGGCCCATGCGGGCCATGTTCGGAAATCTTCTACGATCATGGCGACAAGATCTGGGGCGGCCCGCCCGGCTCGGCGGAAGCGGACGGCGACCGCTTCATCGAGATCTGGAACCTCGTGTTCATGCAGTTCGAGCAGTTCGAAGGCGGCGCGCGCAATCCGCTGCCGAAGCCTTCGATCGATACCGGCGCGGGGCTGGAGCGCGTCGCGGCTGTGTTGCAGGGCAAGCACGACAATTACGACATCGACCTGTTCGTTGCGCTGATCCGGGCGATTGCCGAGTTGACCGGCGCCGATCCGCAAGGTCCGCAGAAGGCATCCTTGCGCGTCATCGCCGATCACCTGCGTGCCTCGTCTTTCCTGATCGCCGACGGTGTGCTGCTGTCGAACGAGGGCCGCGGTTATGTGCTGCGCCGGATCATGCGACGCGCCATGCGGCACGCGCAGTTGCTCGGCGCGCGCGATCCCTTGATGCATCGCCTGGTCTGGGCGTTAGTGCGCGAGATGGGTCAGGCCTATCCTGAGCTGGTGCGGGCGGAAAAACTAATCGAGGAGACGCTGAGGCTCGAAGAGACGCGGTTCCGAAAGACGCTGGAGCGCGGGCTCACCATTCTCGACGAAAAGAGCGCGTCGCTGAAGAAGGGCGACATGTTCGATGGCGACACCGCGTTCACGCTGTACGACACTTATGGGTTTCCGCTGGATCTGACGCAGGACGCGCTGAAGTCGCGCGGCATCGGCGTTGATCAGGCCGCTTTCACCGATGCGATGGACCGCCAGAGGCAAAAAGCCCGTGCGGCCTGGGCCGGAAGCGGCGATACCGCAACGGAGAACGTCTGGTTTCCGCTGCGCGAGAAACTCGGCGCCACCGAATTCCTTGGGTACGAAACCGAGAGCGCCGAAGGCGTCGTCTCGGCCCTTGTACGCGACGGCAAAGAGGTCGACAGCCTCAAGGTGGGCGAAACCGGCGCCATCGTTTTGAATCAGACGCCGTTTTATGCGGAGTCGGGCGGGCAGATCGGCGACACCGGGGTGTTGATCGGCGATGGCGCAAGTTTCCGCGTGACCGACACGCAGAAAAAGGCCGGCGATCTCTTCGTGCATCTGGGTCAGGTTGAGAAGGGCTCGCTGAAGCCGGGGACTGCGCTGCAGCTCCAGGTCGATCATGCGAGAGCGCTCGTCGATCCGCGCCAATCACTCCGCGACGCATCTGCTGCACGAAGCTTTGCGGCAGGTGCTCGGGGATCACATCGCGCAGCGCGGCTCGCTGGTCGCGCCGGACCGCCTGCGCTTCGACTTCGCTCATCCGAAGCCGATCACGCCTGAAGAACTCGCCCGGGTCGAGGACATCGCCAATGACGTGGTGCTGGAAAACGGCGAGGTCACCACGCGCCTGATGGCGGTCGACGATGCCCGCGAAGCGGGAGCGCGCGCATTATTCGGCGAAAAATACGGCGACGAGGTTCGCGTGGTGTCGATGGGCGAGGCGGCGCGCGAGCACGGCAGCAATGCCATGGGCTGGTCCGTCGAGCTATGCGGCGGCACTCACGTCCGCCGCACCGGCGATATCGGTCTCATTTCGGTGACCGGCGAGAGCGCGGTCGCGTCGGGCGTTCGCCGCATCGAAGCGCTTACCGGCGGTCATGCACGCAAGCACGCCAACGAGACTGATGGCGCTCGCCAAGAAGCGCGGCGGCCGAGTTGCGTACGTCGCTCGAAGATTTGCCCGGGCGGATCGCTTCGCTGATGGAAGAGCGCAAAAGGCTCGAGCGAGATCTATCGGATGCGCGCAAGAAGCTCGCGATGGGTGGCGACGGATCGGCAAAAGCCTCCGCCGCCAGTGCCGGCGTGCGCGAGGTCGGCAATGTCAAGCTGATGGCGCGCGCGGTGGAAGGCATCGAGATGAAGGACCTCAAGAGCCTCGCCGATGACGGCAAGAAGCTGCTAGGCTCAGGTGTCGTGGCGATCGTCGGACTTACCGCCGACGGCAAGGCCGGCGTGGTGGTCGGCGTCACCTCTGATCTCACCTCCCGCTACAACGCGATCGATCTGGCGCGTGTCGCATCCGAAGCGCTTGGTGGGAAGGGCGGCGGCGGACGGCCGGACATGGCGCAGGCTGGCGGCCCCGACGGCACCAAGGCAGCCGCGGCGCTGTCGGCGATCGAAAGGGCGATGGCGGGTTGAGCAATCTGCTCGTCGGCTACGCCGCCATGGCTTTCTGAAGATTCTCAGCAACTTTGTCGAGGAATCCCGTGGTGGAAAGCCAGCGTTGGTCGGCGCCGACCAGCAGCGCCAGATCCTTGGTCATGTAGCCGTCCTCGACGGTCGCGACGCAGACCTTCTCCAGGGTCAACGCAAAGTTCGCCAGAGCCGTGTTGTTGTCCAGCTTGGCCCGATGCGAAAGCCCGCGCGTCCAGGCAAAGATCGAGGCGATGGAGTTGGTCGAGGTCTCCTTGCCCTTCTGGTGCTCGCGGAAATGGCGCGTCACCGTGCCGTGTGCAGCCTCGGCCTCGACGGTTTGGCCGTCCGGCGTTAACAGCACCGAGGTCATCAGGCCGAGTGAGCCGTAGCCCTGCGCCACCGTGTCCGACTGCACATCGCCGTCATAGTTTTTGCAGGCCCAGACATAGCCGCCGGACCACTTCAGCGCCGAGGCCACCATGTCGTCGATCAGGCGGTGCTCATAAGTCAGCTTCTTGGCCTCGAACTCTTTCTTGAACTCGCGGTCATAGACGTCCTGAAAGATGTCCTTGAAGCGGCCGTCATAGACTTTGAGAATGGTGTTCTTGGTCGAGAGATAGACCGGATAACCGCGCAGCAGGCCGTAGTTGAGGGAGGCGCGCGCAAAATCGATAATGGAGTTGTCGAGGTTGTACATTTCCATCGCGACGCCTGCGCCCGGCGTCTTGAAGACTTCGCGCTCGATCACCGTGCCGTCCTCGCCGACGAATTTCATCGACAGGGTGCCCTTGCCGGGGAATTTGATGTCGGTGGCGCGATACTGGTCGCCATAGGCGTGACGCCCGATGATGATCGGCTTGGTCCAACCCGGTACCAGCCGCGGCACATTCTTGCAGATGATCGGTTCGCGGAAGATCACGCCGCCCAGGATGTTGCGGATGGTGCCGTTCGGGGACTTCCACATCTCCTTGAGGTGGAATTCCTTTACGCGGGCTTCGTCCGGCGTGATCGTGGCGCATTTCACGCCTACGCCAACTTTCTTGATCGCGTTGGCGGCATCGACCGTGACCTGATCATTGGTCTTGTCGCGATACTCCATCCCGAGGTCGAAATACATCAGCTCGATATCGAGGAACGGCAAAATCAGCTTGTCCTTGATGTACTGCCAGATGATCCGGGTCATCTCGTCGCCGTCGAGTTCGACGACGGGTTTGGTCACCTTGATTTTTGCCATGGGGAGTAGGCCTTTTTGGAAGCAGCGCATTCGCTCAGGATGGGGATGGCTACGGGCTATAGCACCGCAAGCGCCGGTGCGAAAGCCAACCCGGCATGCACTTTGATGCGATATTTGCGCTAAATCCTCGGGTCTGCGACAGGCGTAAGCGAACGGGCTGCCTCGTGGCAGATTTGGACTTGATTGCGTGGTCGGACACGCTACCAAGCCTGATGTTTGGCTGAACAACCCCAGCGCCGGTGCTGATGCCGGTGCAATGGCGGGTTCAGACCGGTTGCGAATCGATCCGATACCCCTCGCGAAAATTGTTGAAACCAGAAAGTAATGAGATGTCCGGGTCGGGCACCGACAAAACCAAGCCGGGCCGGAACTTGAACGGGCCCGTTGTCATCCTGGTCGAGCCACAACTTGGCGAGAACATCGGCATGGCCGCGCGGGCGATGGGGAATTTTGCGCTATCGCGGCTGAGGATCGTCAATCCACGCGACGGGTGGCCAAATATCAGCGCGCAACGCGCCGCCGCCGGCGCTGATGAGATTCTGGAACGCGCCGAACTGTTCGACACGCTCGATCAGGCCGTTGCCGACGTGAGCCTTTTATTCGCGACCACCGCCCGTGCCCACGATCAGGCGAAGCCGGTAGTCGCGCCGGATGCCGCGGCTCGCGAGATTGCCGGACACATCGGTGAGGGCGGCAACGTCGGCATCCTGTTCGGCCGCGAGCGCTATGGATTGCAGAACGAGGAGGTTGGGCTCGCCAACCGCATCATCACCTTTCCCGTCAATCCCGGCTTTGCCTCGCTCAATCTGGCGCAGGCGGTGCTCTTGATCGGTTATGAGTGGTTCAAGCTTTCGACGGAAGGTTCACTGCCGTTCGCGATGCCCGAGCGCTCCGACCGCGCCTCGCAGCACCAGATGCAGGCTTTCTTTGATAATCTCGTGCGTGAGCTGGACAAGGTTGAATTCCTGCGCCCGGCCGAAAAGCGTGACACCATGCTGGTGAACTTGCGCAACATCTTTACCCGCATGGAGCCGACCAGGCAGGATATGCACACGTTGCACGGCGTGGTGATGGCGATTGCGGAAGGACGTAAAGGCCCGGCCAAGGGCGGCGTGCTCGACGGCGAACAGGCCACGCGCCTGCGCGCGCTTCTCGCCGAGCACGGGCAGGGGGCCGATCCTTCCGATACCAGTGGCACTGTCCGCGGACTGGCGCGGCTGTTACGCCGAAATCCGACCGATGCGGAGCGTATCCTGTGGCAAGCCTTGACCCGGGACCGCCGTTTCGCCGGCCAGTTCAAACGGCAGACCCCGGTTGGGCGGCATATTCCGGACTTTGTCTCTTTCGTGCATCGGATTGCGATCGAACTGATCAATCCCGATGAGACAGGGGCGATCGTAAGCGAGCGCGCCGCCCGAGAGGCGTGGTTGGAGCAGCGCGAATACAAAGTTTTCGAAATGCGGGTTGGCGATATAGAGGGCGATCTCGCCGCCGAACTGAATCGGCTTTCAAGCCTTCTCGAGCGAGGCTAAAGACCGCCGCGACCGACGACCCCGCGCCCGAGAGCAAGGAAGCTTTTCAAAGGCCTTCCTTGGCATGCTTTCTGCAGATGCCAGCCCACGAATTTGGCCCGGCGTAACGCCGGGCAGGACCAAGTGTAAGGAAAATTCACATGAAACGATCCGACCTCACTGAGAAGCTGCTCGACATCAAGCGCGAGAAGGGCTGGAGCTGGAAGCATATCTGCCAGAACATCGGCGGCTATTCGGAGGTGTTGATCGTTGGCGCCATTCTCGGGCAGATGAAACTCACGAAGCCGCAGGCCGCGAATGCGGGTGAGTTGTTCGCGCTTTCAAAATCCGAAACAGCGATGCTGAACGAGACACCAATTCGCGGCGAGGGCACGCAGATGCCGCCTACAGACCCATTGATCTACCGCTTCTATGAACTTGTCATGATCAACGGGCCGGCCTGGAAGGCGTTGATCGAGGAGGAGTTCGGCGACGGCATCATGTCGGCGATCGATTTCGACATGGTCATGGACCGCCTGCCCAATCCGAAGGGCGACCGGGTCAGGATCACGATGTCCGGGAAATTTCTGCCGTTCAAATATTACGGTGCCAGCGGTAATGTGCCGGAATATGGATTCAAGGAAGAGTAGGGCGGCTCACTGAGTTAACAGCGGGTGAAGTGGCAGGGTGAATTTGTCAACCGCGGTTTGCGCAATGGCAACTCGAAGGCAGTTAGGACCTATCGGTGAATTCACCGTAAGAGGTCCTCAATGTCGTTCAGCCGCGGTTTTGCAGCATTCGCTCTGCTGCTCCTGGTCCATCCTGCAAACGCCCAAACACCCACACAGCGCGTGGTCATCGATCAATCCGGCTCGCCCACCCGCCAGGAGAGCGCGGTCCGAGTTCAAAGCACAATCAGCTTTTTCATTTTGGGACCAACGGGAGAGGGCGAAGAAGCCCAGAAGCTGCGGGACCGAGCTCGCCGTACCGTTTACGAAATGGCCGGGCGTGAGTGCGATCTGCTGCGCGAAGTTCTTGCCAAGGACTGCCGGATGGAGACCGTGACCAGCAATATCAGCCGCCAATTCGGCAACCAGCAGCAGGAGGGGTTCACCGTCAGCGGATCGATTAGCCTGCAGATTACGCTGAAGTAAATGTGCAGCCGCCGTCAGGTCTCCGCCTTCACCTGCGCAACCGCCAGCGTCATCAACTCGTTCATTCTGGCGCGGAGCTCGTCTTCGGCGAGAACAATGCCGCTGGCGCCTAGATCGGCCATCACCTTTCGCACGACGCCGGCAGAGCCCGCGTCGAACTCGGATGTGACGACTTCCCGGGCATAGGCAGCGGCGGCGTCCCCCGACATGCCCAGCTTGTCTGCCACCCATAATCCAAGCAGCCGGTTTCGGCGCGCGTTAGCCTTGAACTTCTGCTCTTCATCGAGCGAAAACTTCTTTTCAAAGGCTTCCTCCCGCTTGTCGAAGGTCGTCATCGCGCAAGGTTCCCGATTCCAACCGAAATGCAGAGGAGAGGTATCATTGTGAACACCTGTCTAATCACCTAGATAATTGGAGCAATTGACGAATACAACGCCGCAAGGCCTCATAGAACGCTGTAAAACTGCTCCGCCGCCGGGCTGGTCGATTGTGCTGGATGGCTCAATCGGATACGTTGCGTTCAGGCCAGTTCTCGTTCTGTTTCCTTCGTTCCAGGCCTTCACGGCAGCTCCGCCGTGGGTTTTGGTTCTTGTCATCCGGAGCACATCAAATCCATGGATTTCAACAACACACGGTACATCCCAATGAGCCGTCGGCGCCGTATCTACGAAGGCAAGGCCAAGGTCCTGTACGAAGGCCCGGAGCCGGGAACCCTGATCCAGCACTTCAAGGATGATGCAACGGCGTTCAACGCCAAGAAGCACCAGGTGATCGAGGGCAAGGGCGTCCTCAACAACCGGATTTCGGAGTACCTTTTTCAGCACCTCAACGACATCGGGGTGCCAACTCACTTCATCCGCCGGCTCAACATGCGCGAGCAATTAATTCGCGAGGTCGAAATTGTGCCGCTCGAGGTCGTGGTGCGAAACGTCGCCGCGGGTTCGCTGTCGCAGCGCCTCGGTATCGAGGAAGGCACTCAGCTGCCGCGCTCGATCATCGAGTTCTATTACAAAAATGACCAGCTCAACGATCCGATGGTATCTGAGGAGCACATCACCGCGTTCGGCTGGGCGACGCCGCAGGAAATCGACGACATCATGGCGCTCGCTATCCGCGTCAACGACTTTCTCACCGGGCTGTTTCTCGGCATCGGCATTCGCCTGGTTGATTTCAAGATGGAGTGCGGCCGCCTGTTCGAGAACGAGATGATGCGGATCATCGTCGCTGATGAGATTTCTCCCAACTCCTGCCGCCTGTGGGACATCAAGTCGAACGAGAAGCTCGACAAGGATCGCTTCCGCAGGGATCTCGGCGGGCTGCTGGAAGCCTACACCGAGGTGGCCAAGCGCCTGGGCATATTGATGGAGAACGAGCGCCCCATCGGGTCGGGCCCGGTGCTGGTCAAGAGCTGAGGAGCCCTCGTGAAAGCGCGTGTCACGGTTACGCTGAAATCAGGTATTCTCGATCCCCAAGGCAAGGCGATCGAGGGAGCGCTCAAGTCGCTCGGTGTGGATGGGGTCGCGAGCGTGCGTCAGGGCAAGGTGTTCGATATCGAGTTGTCCGGCTCCGACAAGACCCAGGCCGAGGCGGCGTTGAAGCAGGCCGCTGACAAATTGCTGGCCAACACCGTCATCGAGAATTACCGGGTCGAGGTTCTCTAGGCAGCGCTGATGAAATCCGCCGTCCTCGTCTTTCCCGGTATCAATCGCGAGCGCGATATGGCGCGCGCGCTTCGGCTTGTATCAGGCCGAGAGCCCGCGATGGTATGGCACGCCGAGCCCTCCCTGCCAAAGGGGACAGACCTCGTGGTGGTGCCCGGTGGATTCTCCTACGGTGATTACCTGCGGTGCGGCGCCATTGCCGCGCGCGCCCCCGTGATGGACGCGGTGCGCGCATTCGTCCGTGACGGCGGGCTCGTCCTCGGGGTTTGCAACGGCTTTCAGATTCTATGCGAGTCCGGGCTGCTGCCCGGCGTCCTCATGCGCAACGCGCGTCTCAAATTCATCTGTCACGATGTACATCTGCGGGTCGAACGCTCCGATACGCCGTTCACGCGGGGCTACAATGCCGGGCAGGTGATCCGGGTGCCGATTGCGCACGGCGAGGGAAATTACGAAGCCGATGAGGAAACGCTGAAGCGGCTCGAGCGCGAGGGCAGGGTGCTTTACCGCTATTGCTCGGCCGAGGGCGCCGTCGACGAGCCTTTCAACATCAACGGCGCCGCGCATTCGATCGCAGGCATCGTCAACGATCGCGGCAACGTACTCGGCATGATGCCGCACCCGGAAAATCACGTCGAAGATATCATGGGTTGCACGGATGGCCGCGGCCTGTTCGCAGGATTGGTAGCGCACCTTGAGCAGGCGGCGTGAACGCCTTCGTAGCGCAACGCCGGCAGCAGTCGCCTTAGTTTTGACACCGGTCGCCGTCCCAGCCCTTGGCAAAACGCCGCAACCAGCTGTCCTCGCCCGAACCCTATGTCGTCGCCCGGCTTGACCGGGCGACCCAGTAAGCCATGCGGTGCGATATCGCGTGTAGGGCCCGTACCGCGGGCTCAAGAGGTGCGACCAGTGCTCATTGCGGCGGCAATGGTGACTACTGGATCGCCCGGTCAAGCCGGGCGACGACAGCCCCAGGACAAGCTGACAGGGCCGGGGGATTGGCCGATTGAGGACGTGCGCAACGGAAACACGACTTACTGCGTGGCGCCTACAAGGCAATTGAAAAGTCGATAGAGCAGGTCGCCTATTCCACCGCTGACGTAGCCTCTGGTGGTCCCCGCCGCTTGATGCGCTTGATGGTGCCCGAAAACGTGAACAGCGGTCGTTCTGCCGATTTCAGCAGACCACGCAGGAAGATCAGCGAGCCGCCGGCGCGGGTAATTTCGCCTTCCGCTTCGATCAGCTCGCCTAAACGCGCCGCGTCAAGAAAGTCGCAGGCGAACGACACCGTCACGCCGGGGCCTTGGAGCGCCGGCGTGGCCATCGCGAACAGGCAGTAATCCGCGAACGCCATGAAGGCGCCGCCATGGACGTTGCGCATGCCGTTGAGATGCTTTGTCTCGACCCGAAAAGCGCAGCGGATTGTGCCGTCATCATCCATCCGGTGCCAGAACGGTCCGTTATGGCTCTCGAAACTGTCGCTGCTCCAGGTACGCCAGCCCTTGAATTCGCCCTCGGTCCCGACATGCAGATCGGGCCGATTGAGAAAAGCCGACTTGGTCAGATCGTCCACGTAATTTGGCCTTCAATTGACGAGTTTCAGCCCTTAAATCTGATCCGTCGACAATGTGCAAACTCTCGCCGGCGCAAACCTCTGGACAGCGGGAAAATGCGCCGTAAAAGGCCTTTTCGCGGCTGTCCGATCTCCCTAATAAGGGCCTTCATCGCCCGCCAGAACCTCATGAACGAACCGCAAATCACCCCCGAACTCGTCGCCAGCCACGGGCTGAAGCCGGACGAATATGAGCGCATCCTGAAGCTGATCGGGCGTGTGCCCAGCTTTACCGAGCTCGGAATTTTCTCGGCGATGTGGAACGAGCACTGCTCGTACAAATCCTCGCGCCTTCATCTGAAGGGTTTGCCGACCAAGGCCTCGTGGGTGATCCAGGGACCCGGCGAAAACGCCGGCGTCATCGATATCGGCGACGGCCAGGCTGTGGTGTTCAAGATGGAAAGCCACAACCATCCGAGCTACATCGAGCCGTATCAGGGAGCGACGACCGGGGTTGGCGGCATCCTGCGCGATGTCTTCACCATGGGCGCGCGGCCGATCGCCTGTTTGAACGCGCTGAGCTTTGGCGCGCCCGAGCATCCGAGGACACGCCACCTCGTGTCCGGCGTCGTCGCCGGCGTCGGCGGCTATGGCAATTCGTTCGGCGTGCCGACAGTCGGGGGACAGGTGCGTTTCCACACCCGCTACGACGGCAATATCCTGGTCAACGCGATGGCCGTCGGCCTCGCAGACACTGACAAGATATTCTACGCGGCAGCCTCCGGTGTGAACATGCCGATAGTCTATCTCGGCTCCAAGACCGGGCGCGACGGCATTCACGGCGCGTCGATGGCCTCAGCCGAGTTCGACGACGATTCCGCCGAGAAGCGCCCAACCGTGCAGGTCGGCGATCCCTTTGCCGAAAAGCTTCTGCTGGAGGCCTGCCTCGAAATCATGGAAGCCGATTGCGTCATTGCGATCCAGGACATGGGCGCGGCGGGTCTCACCTGCTCGGCCGTGGAAATGGGAGCCAAGGGCGATCTCGGCGTCGATCTCGATCTCGATGCGGTGCCGACGCGCGAGACCGGAATGAGCGCTTACGAAATGATGCTCTCCGAAAGCCAGGAGCGCATGCTCATGGTGCTCAAGCCCGAGAAGGAGAAAGAGGCGGAAGCAATTTTCCGAAAATGGGGTCTGGATTTTGCCGTCGTCGGATACACCACGCCAAGCATGCGCTTTGTCGTGAAGCATGACGGCCGGGTCATGGCCGATCTGCCGATCAAGGAATTAGGCGACGAAGCCCCGCTCTATGACCGGCCGCACGTTGCTTCGCCGCATCTTCCCGTCGTTCAAGCGCGCGAGGTGAAGGCCTCGCTTGCAATTGCTCCGGCGCTGGAAAAGCTGATCGGCACGCCTGAGCTTTGCTCGAAGCGGTGGGTATGGGAGCAATATGACCACGTCATTCTCGGCAATACGGTGCAGCGTCCGGGCGGCGACGCCGCCGTGGTGCGGGTGCTGGACGGGCCGAAGGGTCTGGCGCTGACAGTCGACGTTACGCCGCGCTATTGCGAAGCCGACCCGTTCGAAGGTGGCAAGCAAGCGGTGGCCGAAGCCTGGCGCAACATCACGGCGGTGGGGGGCCGCCCGCTCGCCATCACCGACAACCTGAATTTCGGCAACCCGGAACGCCCCGAGATCATGGGCCAATTCGTCGGGTGCCTGAAAGGCATCGCGGAAGCCTGCCGCGCGCTCGAGTTTCCGGTCGTCTCGGGCAACGTCTCGCTTTACAACGAAACCAATGGCCGCGGCATCCTGCCTACCCCCTCGATCGGAGGCGTCGGATTGCTGGACGACTTCACCAAATCCGCAACTCTGGCGTTCAAGTCGCCGGGCGAGGCCATTCTCCTGATCGGCGAAACCCACGGCTGGCTCGGACAGTCGGTTTATCTGCGTGAGCTCTGCGGCCGTGAGGAGGGCGCGCCGCCCCCCGTCGATCTCGCCGCGGAAAAACGCAATGGGGATGTCGTACGCGGGATGATTCACGCGGGCACCGCGACGGCCGTGCACGACGTTTCCGATGGCGGGCTTCTGATCTCGCTCGCCGAGATGGCGATGGCAGGCAACACCGGCGCACAGCTGCTCGCGGCGCCGGCGTCCATCGTGCCGCATGCCTACTGGTTCGGCGAAGATCAGGCGCGCTACCTTGTGACCGTGCGCGAGGAAGAGGCCGGGCTGGTGCTGGCGAAGATGAAGGGGGCTGGCGTGCCTTGCGCACGAATTGGCACGACGGGGGGCGACGCAATCGCCGTTGCAGGCGAGTCGCTGGTTTCGATCGTGTCGCTCACGACAGCATTCGAGCGCTGGCTGCCCGCTTTCATGAACCGGTCAAGTTAGTCCCTGCAAGGGCCGGGCTATCGCCTCTAGGGCAGGTCTGAGACCGCAATTAGCATCGTGAGGCTGATGGCGGTGGCGATCAGAATGGCCGATAGTCCCATGAGGGTGTCCTCTCGCTGTTACCCTGGGCCTCCCCGGACGATACCGATGCACGTTTGATGCCAACGAGGAGTCACGCGTGACTGGCAAAGACAACGCCGGTCAGTCCCGCTTTCACAGTACTTGAGTTGCGCCGGGAACTCGCCGTAACGCCGCAGTCGCCGCCCAACTGAACGCAAGGGTCAGGACGAAGACGATCAGCGCCTTCATCACGGCTGTGATCTGCATGACGGGGCTTAGCGAAATACCGTGCAGTGCATATTGAAGCCACAGCACGGCAACATAGTGGATCAGATAAATGCCGTAAGCGCAGTCGCGGAACGGATCGAACACGCTCGAACCCTCATTGTCGAACCGCAGGAAGAGCGCCAGCACGTTGAAGGTTTGCGCCGCGCTGTAGGACACGAACGCCAAGCCGTAAGCTACCTGCCACCATAGTGGCGGATGATCGACATCGGGCAGGAGGTTATGCCTGACATAGACGAGACCGATGATCAGGCAGTAGGTCAGGACAGTGGCCGCGAGCCAAACCGGCCATCGCCGCGCCAAGCCGCCGTCGGCGGCGAGCAGTCCTTTATCCAGGCTGATGGTGCCAATGCCGACGCCGGCCAGGAAGTACAGCAGATACAACAGAATGCGGCTCGCCTGGATCGATACCGGTCCTAGCGTGAACCAGCGCGATGCGCCGAAATAGAGCACGGCCGGTATGTAGGCCACGATGGAAGCGATCAGCAGTGCGGCGATGAACCAACCGGGTCGCTTGAAACTCGCCTGCGAAAGCCTCCCGATGGCTTCGACCGAAGTGGGCGCGGCAACGAAGATCACTGCGGCGACGGCATCTAGCGCGAGCAAGACCCAAACGAACCAGGCGGGGCCGCTCGGCCACGGGCCGACGGTGACCGTCTTCCACCAGAACGATCCGAAGCTGATGTCGTGCTGCCGCAACTCCACCGCGTAGTAGGCCACCGGCATCAGAAACAGCGCGCAGACGATAAACGGCAGGCCCAGACGCAGACAGCGGTCGCGCAGGAACCAGCTCGTCCCCTTCCGCCGCAGACTTGGCCAGACGAACAGGCCCGACAAGAAGAACATCGCGGCCATGAAGAAGCTGTCATTGAACAGCACCACTCCATCAAACCCGATAAAGGCCTGCTTGTCGGTATGGCCGAAATACGTATAGGCGATAACGGAATGGTGGATCAGCACCAGCATGGTGATGAAAGTGCGGGCGCGATCCAGCGTGGCGTTGCGCGCCTTAACTCTTGGGCTGGACCGAACGGTTGCTGGGCTCGCCGAATGGGAGATCGCTGTCATACCGGCCCCGGCGCGATGATCGCATCGACGATGTTGCCGCCGGTCACCTGATTCAGCAAGTCGAATTGCAGCGGTGGCAGTGTCGAGCGGACCGCCATTCAGCTTCGCGCCGCTTGTCGTAACCGGCTTGGACGCTGACGGCGGTATTGGGTACTGGCTGCAGCAATGTTTGATCGGTGCCCTCCGGCAGACCGCGTTTGGAACCAGTTCCGCTACTGTAAGTTAGGTTCCCCGAACACGCGGGCTGGAGGAACGGGCAATGACGCTTCTGAAATGGGCGCTGATCTTTTTTGTGGTGTCGGTCATCGCGGGCATCTTCGGCTTTACCGGCATATCCGCGGCATCCGCCGACGTCGCTCGTTTTCTGTTCTACATTTTCGTGGTGATTTTCCTGGTGCTGCTGGTGCTCGGGCTCACAATCTTCAGGGTTTAGGCATTGTGACCTTGCGTGATCCTAGAACGCCGGAGCTCGCCCCGGCGTTCTCGGAGCGCCGGTCTGACCCTCAGGCTACCTCTTCGATTTTGACCTTGTCCGGATAGAACGCCAAGTAGCCGGCAATCGCGGCCATAGCCGGAAACGGGGTCTCGTAGGTCCAGATTGAGTTCTCCAGCGTTTTTCCGTCCGCAACGATGCTGAAATAACTCGCGTCACCCTTGTATGGGCAATGTGTCGTTCGGTCGGTGCGCTTGATCAACGCCATCTTGGCGTCCTGGCGCGGGACGTATTGCACGGCCGGGTAATTTGCTTCCTTGAGCGTTAGCGCCTGGGTTGTCTCGGCGACAACCACCCCGCCTGCGGAAACTCGCACGCTCCTGGGATTGGGTGTGATGCTGATAGGATGGTCGGGACCGGGAAGTTTCATGGCTTAGGTCCTTTGCTCCGCCGTTGTGAACGTAAGGTAAAATCCCGCATTTGCAATCATCGGACACAAAACCGCGGAGGGCTTTTGCGTCGGATCGCGCTCTAAGCTATGTTCTCGGATATCCATTCGCCACCCGCGCTCGCGGTTGTGCAGGAAAGGTGTCCGGCTGGGGCTCGGGCCGCATGCCCCTGAGAGCGGGACGCATCAAGACAAGCCAAGGAGACAGACTGGATGCCAATGGACGCCCGCGATATTGAATCGATGATCAAGGCTGCGATTCCCGATGCCAATGTGACGATTCGCGATCTGGCCGGCGACGGGGACCATTATGCCGCCACCGTGATCTCTGAGTCCTTCCGCGGCAAATCCCGGGTCCAGCAGCACCAGATTGTCTATCAGTCGCTGCGCGGCCAGATGGGCGGCGTGCTTCACGCGCTGGCGCTGCAGACCGGAGTGCCCGAAGCCTAACTATTCAGAAGCTTTATCTTTCAGACAATGATTGCTCAATGCCGCACCCGAACGTCAGTCGGAAGCCGCCAGCACGTGAACCGAAAACATCTTGTTCTTGTCGGTCCAGGAATTGCGCACCGTCCAACCCGAGCCGCGCGCCAGCGCCGTGAAGCGTTCAAGGCTGTATTTGTAGCTGCTCTCAGTATGGATGCTCTCGCCGGGGCGGAATGAAAATTTTCGGCCGAGCACGCGCACCGTCTGCGCCTTTTTGCTAATCAGGTGCATCTCGATGCGATGGCGGTCGCGGTTATAGATGGCGCGGTGCATGAAGGCCGAAACATCGAAATTGCCGCCGAGCTCGCGATTGATCCGGACCAGCACGTTTAAGTTAAAGCGCGCGGTAACTCCCGCTAAATCGTTGTAGGCTTGGTAGAGTACGCGTTCGTCCTTTTCGAGGTCGACTCCGATCACCATTTCCGCCTCGCTACCCAAAATTTCGCGGGCGCTGCGCAAGAAGGCACACGCCTCATGCGGCTCGAAATTTCCAAGAGTCGATCCCGGGAAGAAGCCAACCTTCGACATTTCCGCCAGGGCGTCAGGGAGTGCGAACGGTGCGGTGAAATCCGCAGTCACCGGAAGAACCGCGAGATTGGGGAAATCCTTGCGCAACGCATCGGCCTGCGCTTTCAAAAAGTCCCCGGAGATGTCGACGGGAACGTAAGCGGCGAACGCACAGTTCTCAAGCAGCAGCCTGACTTTTGTCGTCGCGCCGGCGCCGAATTCAACCAAGGCTGCTCGCTCCGGGATAGCAGCCGATATGGCGCGGCCACGGTCGCGCAAAATGTTGAGTTCGGTGCGCGTCGGATAATATTCAGGCAAAACGGTAATCTGCTCGAACAGTTCGGAGCCCGCTGCGTCGTAGAAAAACTTAGGCGACAACCGCTTTGGATGGCGCGACAGGTCCTCGATCACGGCCGTGGCGAAAGCCGAGGTCTGCTCGTCGAAACCATGCGCGTTGGCCAAGGCAGCGTGCACATTCATGATACTCTCCTGAAGCGCGCTTCCGGTGCGCCTCGTCCTTTTGAATGATCAGCCTGCGTAGTCGGCGAGGCGAAGTCCCGTAAACTGCCAGCGGTGCTGCGGATAGAAGAAGTTGCGATAGGTGATGCGGCTATGGCCTTGCGGCGTTGCGAGCGAAGAGCCGCGTAGCACCATTTGATTGATCATGAACTTGCCGTTGTATTCGCCGAGCGCACCTTCGATGGCGCGGTACCCGGGATAAGGAGCATAGGCACTGCGGGTCCACTGCCAGACAATGCCGAACGCATCGTTGAGCTGCCCCGTGCGCGCGCAAACTTCCCATTCCATTTCGGTCGGTAAATGCTTGCCGCTCCAGCGCGCGAATGCGTCCGCTTCGTAATAGCTGACGTGACAAACCGGTGCGGCCGGATCGAGCGGCTTCAGCCCGGCCAAGGTCATCACCTGCCATCCGCCATCGGTCTCCCGCCAATGGCCGGGCGCCTGCCATTCTTCGTTGCCGGCCATCGCGAAGCCGTCCATCAGCCAAAGCGTCGGGGTGCGGTAGCCGCCGTCGTTCATGAAATCGAGCCACTCGGCATTGGTAACGAGGTTGCGTGCAATGCGGACCGGTCCGACCAGGGCCCGGTGAGAGGGCGCCTCATTGTCGAAGTGATATGTCTCGCCTGTATGTCCGACGGTGTGAATACCCTCGCCAAGCGTGATCCATTTTTCGCCAGTGCCGGTACCGGGGGGAAATAGCCACGCCGGATCATAGGCCGGCGCAATCGGGTTTTGGGCGAAGGCATGCAGGATGTCGGTCAGCATCAATTCCTGGTGCTGCTGTTCGTGATTGAGACCGACCTCGACCAGCGGCGCAATGGTCTTCAGCGTGTCCTCATCCGCCTCGTTGAAAAATCTGACGACCGCCGTATCGACGTATCGCCGGTACGCGGTGATCTCCTCCGCACCGGGACGGGTGAGATGGCCTCGCTGGTGGCGGGCGTGCCGGGGGCCGGCGCTGACATAATAGGAGTTGAACAGGTACGCGTAGTCGGGATGGAAAGCTTGGTAATCCGCGCAGTGCTCGCAAAGCAGAAATTGCTCGAAGAACCAGGTGGTGTGGGCGCGGTGCCATTTCGCCGGGCTCGCGTCCGGCATTGACTGGATGAGCTGATCTTCCGGGCTAAGAGGCGCCGCTCGGCGTTCGGTCTCGGCACGCACACCGAGAAATGATTCGGCGAGACTCCGGGCAAGGGTGCTCGAAGCGGAGACCAGTGACGGACGGGCAAGAGGGGCCGCGGCGGACTTTGATTTCGTCACGGTAGTCTCCGGGTGGCGGGAAGAACGTCTTTCGGGGGAACTGGTTCCAAAAGGACAACCTGACCTAGATAAGGCTTCCGTTTCGGGAAAAAAGCCTCTGCGGCTTTTGATATTGATGTCATCAGACTATGGACCGCCGGACTGATATCGGACCCGTTTTAACCCACAGGACCTTCGCCGCGCATAGCAGCCCCTTGGCATTTTACTTTGGATGAACAACGGTTTGGGCTACATATATAGGTAGTGTCGGGTTAACGGGCCATCCAGTAGGCAAACGCCGCAGGGCTGTGCCCAAAAGGAAGCAAAGATGAGCATAGAGCAATTCATCGAGAGCGAAGTGAAGTCGAACGACGTCGTGCTGTTCATGAAGGGAACGCCGCAATTCCCGCAATGTGGTTTTTCCGGCCAAGTCGTGCAGATTTTGGACCACGTCGGCGTCGGCTATAAGGGCCTGAACGTCCTGGAATCGGCCGAGCTACGTGACGGCATCAAGATCTATTCGAACTGGCCGACCATCCCGCAGCTCTACGTCAAGGGCGAGTTCGTGGGCGGATGCGACATTATCCGCGAGATGTTCCAGGCCGGCGAATTGCAGCAGTTGCTGGCCGAGAAGGGCGTCGTGGTCAACGCGGCGGCTTCCGCCTGATCCTGCCTGCGCGCAAGGTCGGCACAGCGCGCCTGGAAATTGTCGTTGCCGACATTACCACCTTGAGCGTTGACGCCGTCGTCAACGCGGCTAACGCGTCGCTACTGGGCGGTGGTGGCGTCGACGGCGCGATCCATCGGGCCGCTGGGCCTGAACTGCTCGCCGAATGCCGTAAGCTCCACGGCTGCGCCACCGGAGACGCCAAAATCACGCAAGGCTACCGTTTGCCGGCGCGTCATGTGATCCATGCGGTTGGACCGGTCTGGCAAGGCGGTCATCGATGCGAAGACGAACTGCTCGCCTCCTGCTATCGCCGAGGCGTCGAGCTTTGCGCGGCCAACGATCTTGCCTCCGTCGCCTTTCCCGCCATTTCCACTGGCGTCTATCGTTTCCCTGCCGATCGCGCCGCTCATATCGCCGTTTCAAGTACGGTCGAGGCGGTGTCCGCGGCACCGTCGCTAAACCGTGTCATCTTCTGCTGCTTTTCGAATGACGCCGCTACGCTCCACGCCCGGGCATTGGCCGAATTCGGCAGCCCTTGTGTCGATTGAACACCCCGCTAAACTCTTTTCCAAGCCGGTTCCGGGGAGCGGATATGACACACCAAAGACGGCGGGCTCTTTTATGGGCCGCACTGCTGACACTTTTAATCGCCTCGCCAGCTATCGCCGAAGGCACATTCGACATTCCGCCGGGCGCGCATTTCAATACAAAAAAATTAGAGAAGATCGGCGACTTCTTCCGTAACGAAGTTGCAACCGGAAAAATTCCCGGCGCGATCCTGTTGATCCAGCAGCACGGCAAGCCGGTCTATCACGAATTCTTCGGCGTGCGCGACGTCGACACCGGGGCGCCGATGACGGACGACACTATCTTCCGCATCTTTTCGATGACCAAACCGATCACCTCCGTTGCTGCGATGATCCTCGTAGATCGGCGCAAATTGAAGCTCGACGATCACGTCGCCAAGTACATCCCTTCGTTTGCCAACGCTAAAGTAGGCGTCGAGAAGAAGGCCGAAAATGGCGAGAAGGTTCTTGAGCTGGTGCCGCTCAAGCGCCCGCTCACCATTTTGGACCTGATGACCCAAACTTCCGGCATCACCTACGGCTTCTACGGCGAGAGCCTGGTCCGCAAGGCCTATGCCAATGCCAGGATCTATGACGGCGATTTCACCAATGCGGAATTCGCCGAACGGATCGCGCAACTTCCGCTGGCCGAGCAGCCCGGCACGCTGTGGAACTACGGACATTCGACCGATGTTCTCGGCCGCATCATGGAGGTCGTGTCCGGGAAATCGCTGCTGAAATTCGAACAAGAGAGTTTGCTTGGCCCGCTCGGCATGACCGACACGACCTTCTATGTCACCGATCCGAAAAAGCAGAAGCTGCTTGCCAAACCGATGCCGAAAGATCGCGACTACCGAGTTGGCTTCGAAAGCAGTCCTGATGTGTTCATGAAATGGGAATCCGGCGGCGGCGGCATGGTCACGACCATGTCCGACTTTGCGAAGTTTTCGCAGATGGTGCTGGATGGGGGTAAATTCGCGGGCAAGCAAATCCTCAGCCCTAAAGCGTTCGCAGCCATGACATCGGACCATGTCGGGCCGGAGTCCGGCGTGCAGCGCGACTACTTCTACTTTCCCGGCGATGGCTTCGGTTTCGGGCTTGGCTTCGGCGTGCGCACCGATCCGGGCAAGGCCAAACCGCCGCCGCCGGGCTCGCTCGGCGAATTGAAATGGGACGGCGCCAGCGGTTGCTATTTCGTGATCGACCGCAAGCAGGACATGTTCTTTGTGTTGCTGGAGCAAACGCCGTCAGAACGTCAGCGGATCCAGAAGGCCGTCAAGCAGCTCGTTTATGAAGCGATGGAGAACTGAGCTTAATTTGCGTCGCTTTTGGATCGCGATAGGCCTCGCGCTTCTGGTTGGCGGCTGGGCCGGTTGCGGACGGGCCCAATCGCCCGCGCAACCCGCCGCATCTTTTTCGCGCGACAAACTCGAACGCGTCGGCGACTACATCAAGAATGAGATCGCAACGGGAAAAATACCGGGCGCCATTATCCTGATCCAGCAGCACGGAAAGCCGGTCTATTTCGAGGCCATGGGTGTCCGCGACATCGCGACCCAGTTGGCAATGACCAAAGATACGATCTTCCGGCTCTATTCGATGTCGAAGCCGATCACATCGGTAGCGGCAATGATGCTCGTGGAAGAGGGCAAGCTTGCGCTCGACGATCCCGTCGCGAAGTACATTCCAGCATTCGCGGATGTGAAGGTCGGTGTCGAGATATCAGATGAAACCGGGCGGCCGGCCCTCAAGCTTGAGCCGCCCACCCGCGGCATCACGATCCTGGACCTGCTGCGCCATACGTCAGGCATAACTTATGGCTTCACCGGCGACAGCGCGGTGCGAAAGCTTTATGCCCAAGCCGATCTGTTCAATGGCGATTTCGACAACGCGGAGTTCGCCGCACGCATTGCGAAGCTGCCGCTTGCAGAGCAGCCGGGAACGTTATGGGACTATGGGCATTCGACTGACGTGCTCGGCCGTGTGATCGAGGTGGTCTCCGGAAAATCGCTGCTCCAGTTCGAAAAAGAGCGGCTGCTCGATCCTCTTGGGATGGCGGAGACTTCGTTCTATGTCGCCGATGAAGCCAAACGTCCACGCATCGCCGAGCCCATGCCCGATGACCGCTTTCTCAGCCCGGTGGCCGGGATCCGGGACCCCCTGGTCGCGCGGCGCTGGGAATCCGGCGGGGCGGGGATGGTCAGCACCATAGGTGACTACGCGCGCTTCGCGCAGATGCTGCTGAATGGCGGAACGCTCGATGGCCGGCGCTATCTTAAGACCGAGACGATCGCATTGATGACTTCGGATCATATCGGCCCGGAGACCAACATCGCGCGTGATTACTTCTATTTCCCGGGCGCCAATTCCGGGTTCGGGCTGGGTTTTGCGGTGCGGACCTCGGTGCCCCCCAACACTTCGTGGCCGCTTGGCGAATTTCGCTGGGACGGCATTGCCGGCACCTTTTTCTTTATCGATCCACAGGATGATCTGTTCGTTACCTTCATGGTGCAGACGCCGTCGCAGCGAGGCCGTATCCAACTTGCGGTGAAGACGCTGATCTATCAGGCGCTGGGGAAGTGAGCGCTATGCGCCCCGCACGACCTCGCGCACAACGCTAATTGTTTCCTCGATCATGGCTGCTGTCACGTCGAGATGGGTGCAAGCCCTGATCCGTCCGTCCATCATGGCAAGCAATACGCTCCGCTTCTTCAATTCCTCGACCATCTTGTCGCCGGGAACGCCCGCGCCGTCGGGCTTAAAGAACACCAGATTAGTCTCGGGCTGCTGCACCTCCATGCCATCGATCTGCGAAAGGCCGCGCGCCAGCGCACGGGCATTGGCATGATCTTCGGCAAGGCGATCGACATGGTGATCGAGCGCGTAAACGCAGGCAGCCGCGCAAATCCCGGCCTGCCGCAACGCGCCGCCCAAGCGCTGTTTCCAGCGCCAGACCTCGTCGGTGAACTCGCTGCTGCCCGCGAGCACGCCACCGATCGGTGCGCCGAGCCCCTTGGAGAAATCAATCCAGGTTGAATCCCAGCCGGCTGCCATCTCGCGGGCGCTGACACCTGTGGCGACGCAGGCATTGAGCAGCCGTGCGCCATCCATGTGAGTGGCGAGCCCATGCTTTTTCGCGATTTGCGCAATCTCGTCGAGCGCTGTCTTCTTCCAGATAGTACCGCCGCCGATATTGGCGGTCTGCTCCACGCTCACGACCGTCTGCGGCGGTTGGTAGCGGTTGCGGGGGTGCAGGGCGTTGCGAAACGTTTCCGGCGAGAACTGCCCGTCGGCGCCGGAAAGCGACACGATCTGGAATCCACCGAGGGCGGCATGCGCGCCGCCTTCGCGCGCAATGATGTGCGCGCTCTCATGAGCCAGGATTTCATCGCCCGGCCGGCAATGCACCAGCGTGGCGGCGACATTGCACATCGTGCCCGAAGGCATGAACACCGCCGCCTGCTTGCCCAAGAGGTCGGCTACGCGCTCGCACAGCAGGTTCACGGTCGGATCGTCGCCGATCTGCTCGTCCCCGACCTCCGCACGCGCCATCGCCTCGCGCATGCCCTGCGTCGGGCGTGTCTGCGTGTCCGACAACAAATTGATACGGACCGGCGGCGCGTTGGGGTCGCGCGGGGGAGGAGTATAAATCATCGGGACTTCTCAAAAATGCTGTCTTCAGAAAAAAGCCCCGGCAAACGACCGGGGCTTTTGAATTTCAAAGTGCCGACCCGTTACCGCGAATAGAATTCGACGATCAGATGCGGGTCCATCTGAACGGCAAATGGCACGTCGGACAACGCCGGGATGCGGGAGAAAGTCGCCGTCATCTTGGAATGATCGACTTCAAGGAAATCCGGCACATCGCGCTCGCCAAGCTGGGCGGCTTCCAACACGTAAACGAGTTGCTTGGATAATTCCTTGATCTCGACGACATCGCCGACCTTCAGCTTGTAGCTTGCGATGTTGACGCGGCGGCCGTTCACCTTGATATGGCCGTGGTTGATGAACTGGCGCGCGGCAAACATGGTGGCCACGAACTTGGAGCGGAAAACCACCGTGTCGAGGCGACGCTCGAGCAGGCCGATCAGGTTTTCGCCAGTATCGCCCTTCATCCGGCCGGCCTCGACGTAAATGCCGTGGAACTGGCGCTCGGAGATGTTGGCGTAATAGCCCTTGAGCTTCTGCTTGGCGCGGAGCTGGACGCCGAAGTCGGAGAGCTTGCCTTTGCGGCGCTGGCCGTGCTGGCCGGGGCCGTATTCTCTGCGGTTGACGGGGCTCTTGGGGCGGCCCCAGATATTCTGGCCCATACGGCGATCGATCTTGTACTTCGCCTCACTGCGCTTAGTCATCGCGTCCTCTTCAGGGCCATCGCGGATGCGACGGCGTTGTTGGCTAGGGTTTGAGGAGACGCGCCCTCCTGTGCTCCGGGAAATTTCCGGCGCCGACAGGTCCAGCCCCAAAGCGTGAGGATAGACCACGGGTCGCGAAACGCATCGCGGGCCGAAAACGGCCCGCGAGCAAGGGGCTTTTACGAGAAAAACGGCTGTTCTGTCAATTAAAGACCCGGCATTCCGGGCACAACGTTCAGGTCCCAAAACTTCATCGATTCTGAGCGTTTCGCGGCCCAAACGGCTGGAAATGGGCGATTTCGCCGTGCACGGAATGGTCACGTCGAGACCGCCCGCACTGTTTTTGGCTCCGCGGGCTTCCGCCGGCTGCGCAATTCGGCGGCGATCTCGCCGTTCAGCACCTGTTCCAGTCGGGTCAGCGTCCTCGTGATTAAAGCCGCATCCGTGATACGATGATCCCAGCGGATTACGACGTCGATGGTGTTGTCCGCCTTGACCGTACCGTAGCTCAAAATAAATGGCCCCGGGCTCAGTGCGTGAAGCTCGCCGCCGCCATACGCCGCCACCGAGGTCACGACGAAACTGCCGAAATAGTTGGCGCGCTGACGACCGAAATTCAGCCCGATCAGCCAGACCAGGCGGCGCAACGGCAACGGCAGCCGGGTCGCCAGCATGATTTTCCGGAACATCGGCACCTCGTCGATCGGCGCCGCCTTGGCGTGCCGGATCAGCGCATTGATCTCGGCCAGTGCCAATGTTTCCGGGCTGGCTATCCGCTGCGGCAGAACGCAGTGCTCGCCGTCTTCGACGCGCGCGATCGTGACCATCGCAACACTGCTCGGCAGTTCGTAAAAGCCGGGCCAAGGCCATTTGGCGTACAGCGTGCGCAGGATGGGGTCTTCGCGTGCAGCGATCGCGAAGGCCTTGACGAACATCGCAGCCCATCCCGGGGGCCGCGCGACCAGCGCGCGCGCCTCGATCAATGGCGCGATATCGAGAGACCGCGCCAGCGTAACGAAGGGTATGCCCATGGACGCATGCATGAGGTCGGCGATCAGACGGCGCGGCATTGATATTTTTCGAACCGTACCGCGCATCGCTTTTCAGTCTTTCCGCATTTAGCCCAGATGCCGCCACGCCAACCCGAACGGCTGTCCGCATCGTCTAGCACGAACCGACCGGCCCGACGCCATAAGGTTCGGTCTTTATGGCGGCTGAGTGGGCATCGGCCGGAGTTGGCGAACTCGTGAAATTGCAGCGCAGGAACTTTCAATCCAACTCGGACCCTAACGCCTGATGCCTTGCAGGCTAGCGGCGATGCCGCGCTGGAACAGCGACCAGTCGAAGCCTAACGCCAGCGCCAGATAGCCGCGATCGATCATCTGGTTGGCTTGCTCGGCGGTCCGCGCTACGCCTCCGATGGGAACACCGCTCGCCAGGATACCGGCTTCCGCGCGGGCGATCAGCGCGAGCACGTCGGGATCATCCAGTTGCCCGCGTTTGTTGATGCTGGTCGCGAGGTCACCGGGCCCGATCACCGCGACATCGATGCCGGGGGTGGCCATGATCTCGTCAATGCGATCGACCGCGTCCACGTGCTCGATCGTGATCATGCATATCATGTTCTCGTCGGCGTTCGCCATGTAGTCCGACATCGAAACGCCCCAGCGGAACGGGGCGTGAAACGGACCCCAGAGGCGGTCGCCCTTCGGCGGATATCGAACGCTGCGCGCGGCTCGTTCGGCGTCTTCACGGCTGCATATCATCGGAAAATTGATGCCGAGCGCCCCGATATCCATGGGCGCTTTCGCAAGCCACGGCTGGTTGGCGGCGATCCGCGCCAGCGGCACGCAAGCCGTTCCCGCTGTAGCGGTTATCATGGCATGCGCCGAGGTGAGATCGATCGGCCCGTGCTCGAGGTCGACGATGATCCAGTCGAGCCCGGAGCGTGCCATGATCTGCACGGTCTGGATGCTCGGGATGGTGGCGATCGCGCCGAAGGTGGGGCGTCCGTCGCGCCACTCCTTGCGCAGGCGGTTGAGAGGTTCAGACATCGGCTCGAACTCCAGAAACATTCACGCCGGATATTCAGGCCGGAACGCGGCCTCCGAAAAACGGCACTACGGCCAGGCTCAGCGCATGCGGCCTTTTTGACGTAAAGATCATTTCGGCGCCGGCTTGATCGGCTTCGCGGCCGGGCGGCCCAAGCAAATCCGAAACGCGCCGGGCTATTGCCGGCGCCGGGTCGATCCAGTCCACCGGCCATGGCGCGAGACGCACAAATCGCTCGATCAACAGGGGATAGTGGGTACACGCCAGCACGATAGTATCGGTCCGCGCGGTAGGGTCTTCGCCGTTGCCGACAAAGCAAGGCGCGAGCTCGGCCGAGATATCCTCGTCCCGTACCTTGACGCCGCTCAACGCGCTTTCCGCCAGCGAGGCAAGATCGGCTGAGCCGACCAGCGTCACCTCGCAACCTTGCGCGAAGTCGCGGATCAGCGCCTTGGTATATTCCCGCTGGACGGTGCCTTTCGTGCCGAGCACCGAAACCCGTTTCGTCTTCGACGCTGCGCATGCGGGCTTGATCGCCGGCACCGTCCCGACAAACGGAACTTTGTAAAGTTCGCGAAGATGCGACATGACGAGCGTGGACGCGGTGTTGCAGGCGATCACGACCAGATCTGGTTTGTGGCCTGTGATCAGATCGCCGATCAGCGGAACGACCCGGGCGATGATCTGCTCCTCGGTATGGTGGCCATAGGGGAAGAACGCATCATCGGCCACATAGACGTAATGCGCATCGGGGCGCGCGCGGACGATCTCACGTAACACCGTGAGTTCCGCCAAGTCCGGAATTGAAGACGAGAATCGTCGGAGGTGATGCCACGCTGCAATCTTAGCCGATCAGGGGTTATCAATCAGTTGTTTTCATCGCGAAGATAACTCGACTGCCATTCGACGGTGCGGTAGCACCAGACCTCTGATGCACGAAGTGAGAAAATCGAAGCTTCGGCGTCGACGCTGTCGCATCGCATGGGAGTGACGGAGCCAAGACACTCATCCGCATTCTCGCGGCGCAGATAGCGTCCGAGGTTTGCACCAAAGTTCTGCCCTCATCACAAGAGGGCGCAGGGAATGCCGGGCGCCCGTTGCACCCGCAGCCTCGCGTGGGAATAAAAAAACCACACGAGTTAGTCACCACAGGTTCATCGGATTAGCCCGACATTCCCTGCGCAATGGTTTTAACGGTTTCCTTCGTGATCTCCCCGGTGACCGGGCTCTTTTGCCACCGTCGTCCGCGGAAATTTCCGCGACCTTGACACCAGCATCGGGGCGTCAGGACCACACGACTTCGCCGTCCGCAGCCAACATCACTCGTCTATTGATGTTGCCGCGTCCATCGCATCCCGCACCCGACTTCGTGACGACCGCGAAGCGCCCCCTAGTGGGCGCGGGACGGCATGGAGATGCCATTGATTTGGGCTCTGGGGAAAGCGGTTTATTCTCACGCGGGGGACTGGACGATGCAAATCAGCTTGAATTGCCTCACGAATTTAAGTTATCCGCGCGAGGGATTTGTGCGCTGAAACCCGGCGCCAGAAGCGGGCCGCTACTCAATCCGAAGTTTCTGGCACGGTCTCAATCGGGACGACTTGCCGTGGGATCGCCGGAGGAGGGGTGAAGCGGACACTCCCCGCGCCTGGGCGAATTCCGTTATGACCCAAAGCGGAGGTGCGAGCTCTTGATTGATCACTGCTTCGGACGCAAGTCGGAAGTGACCGACTCTGGCGACCACTTCCGCTTTGGCTGCGGACAAGGCACCAAACGGTGCTCGATCATCTCGCCCGATGCTGGCAGAGCTGATAGCTTAGACCTCTTGCGGGCGATTGAGGACTGCGTTGAATACGGTTGCTGGCACACTCACTCGCGGATCGCAGTAGACCGCGCCGAGCTCATCGACGTGAGCATCAGGTTGGCGGCTGACGACGGCTAACTTGTCAAAAAAGGCGATGTCCAGTTCGCTGTCTTGGCGGCGCATCGAGCCCCAGACGTCCCAAGGCAGCATTTCTCGGTTGTTCAATGCAGCGATGTCGCGGACGATGTTGCCAGCAATGAACCAAAGCCCGTTCATATCGAGGATGCCAAAGGCACGCGGATCGGCATTTCCCTCGCGACATAACGACCAAGCTTCACCCGCTACCAAGAACTGATCGCGCGGGACATTAGCGGTATCGAACTCCTCAATCCGGAAAAGTTCAAGCTGCCGATCATCGATCTGGGCATCAAATAATACCCAACCGTTGGTTTCTTCGTTCCAATACTCAGTCACCCAATGGTCGACGTATTTGCCCTTTTCGAAATAGGCGCTGAAACCGCAGCGCGCGCGAGCCGGAACGCCTCGCGTGCGTAGCATGGCAACGTGAAGGAGTGTGAAGTGCCGGCAGACGCCGATCTGTCGTTCGCATGTCGCTCGCGCAGCACTAAGCGGCCGGTTATCGCGCATGACGAGGCCGTCTAACATCTTCTCGACAGTGCGCACATGCGACTGAGCTTGCTGTTCTTGACTAAGCGTCACCCCGTAGGCAGGTGCGATGTGCTGATGGAGCAGTAGACCTTGCACGATTTTTGCGAGCACTCCGGCGTCGTGTGGCAACCCCTCGAATAGGGCGGCGTGACACCCAGGATCACTCATGGCAATCGGCCTGTTGTAATGATCGAACTTCATGCGCGGTACCCCAAATCTGTTTCAGGCTTTGCGGGCTAGCGTATCTTAAATTTGTACTTCCTTGCCATCGCCAGGCATAACACCAAAGCTTTCATTGAACGGAATACGTCGTTCGGTGTTCCGTCTGCTTTTGGCCCTAATCATCCCAAGGACCAAGCGAAGCTTCTGGCACGGTCTCAACCGGGACGACTTGCCATGGCATCGCCAGACGAGGGGGTGAAGCGGACACCCCCGATCCTGCGGCGACGTCCGCTATGACCCGGAGCCGACATCGGCACCTTACGTCACGCGACAGGCGATTGACGCCAATCCGCACTTGGTCCAATTTTACCTTGGTGGATACGACCTGCTGCTTGCGCCCTTCGGGGACGGTAAATGTATCGCGGTCAATTTAGCCCTTTGCCCGAACGAGCGGGCCAGCAACGCAAGCCCCTGGCATTTCTATCTCGTTCAAAAGCAAAGGATGAAGACATGCGCGATTTCCGCAATGCCAAAGCCATGGCGCAAACGCTACGTGCGACCCTTGCTACCAAGGGTGTCAAGATCACCATCAGTCAAAGCCTCGAACTGATCGCCGAGATATTCGGTCTAGCCGATTGGAATACGCTCGCTGCCGCGATCCGCCCGCGCGGGCCTCGCAGCCAATCTTCCCGTTGAAACCTGGTTTTGGCACAAAGAAAAAGCACCTTGGAGACAGCGCATGACCTTAAGCAGGATTGCGATGACTGTCGTGGCCATCATGTCGTTTGATGCAGCAACCCCGGCATTGACTCAGCAGAATGAACCAGGTGCAGGCGGCGAGCTTTTCGAAAAAATGCAGTCAGAGTTTGCAGAGGCCTACAACCGCAAGGACATCGCTGCGATGGCGGCGTTTTTCAGTGAAAACGGGGTGCGTATAACGCCGGCCGGTATTTTCCGTGGCCGGGATGCGATTGGGCGCGAACTGCAGAGAGTGGTAATCGAGCTGGGGCTGCACGATTATAGCGTGCGACGTACTGTCTCGCGCTCGGAAGGCGGCATGGTTTTCAATGCCGGAGAATGGCAAGCCAAACTCGGTGATGGGCAACAGTATCGCGGCTACTATTCGGCGCTTTTGGTTCGCGAAGGCGATGGAGTGAAAATCTTCGAAGAGACAGTCAACGTGGCGGTGCCCTAATTGGAAAGCTTCACGTGGCGGCCTAATTGGGACGTCGCTTATTGGCCCCTTAGCAGACATCGCGATTGCCCGACCGGATTTCTGCTTTCGAGGATAGGAGGGACATCGCCAAGAGGTGAAGGGGACATGCCCCGAGCCTGCGGCGACTTCCGCTTCTGACCCAAGCGGACCGAGATGATCAGTTCGAGGTCTTCGTCATTGGCGGTGGGAAACAGGTGCCGTTTAGCCACGCCGCGATGACAATCATTCGAGGACAAGCGTTCGGCGACTCCGGCACTCTGCACACCTTCTCTGCCCTTGTGGCGGTGGTCAATCGCGCGCAGATTACCACCTTGCGAAGGCGTTATGGGAGATAATCCATGCAGCGTCGCCTTGCCGCTATTTTAGCCGCGGATGTGGTTGGTTACAGCCGCCTGATGGGCTCAGACGAAATAGGCACCCTGACATCTTTGAAGTCGCATAGGCGCGAGTTGGTCGATGCTGGCATCGCCGAACACCACGGTCGCATTGTTAAAACAACCGGAGATGGGATGCTGGTGGAATTTGCGAGCGTCGTCGATGCAGTCGCTTGCGCCGTCAACATTCAGCGGAGCATGGCGCAACGCAACGCTGACGTCTCGCAAGAAAAGCAAATCGTTTTTCGCATTGGCATCAACGTCGGTGACATCATCATCGACGGTGATGACATTTTTGGAGACGGCGTCAACATCGCCGCGCGACTGGAAGCACTCTGCGAACCGGGTGGTGTTTGCATTTCCAGGGCTGCGAACGACGAGGTAAGGGACAAGCTTTCGATTGCCTTCGCTGATCTCGGTGAGCAGGCTGTGAAAAATATCGCTCGCGCGGTGGGCGTGTTCGGTCTCGCAGCAAAGGACATCGCGACCCTGCCGGGGCTTACAGAGCCCCTCAACACCGCCCAGCGAACCTCACAAGAACAGGAAATCCATTTTTGCGTAACCAAAGATGGCGTGCAGTTGGCCTACTCGCGCATTGGCGAAGGCTTTCCGATCGTCAAGACGGGCAACTGGATGACCCACCTCGAATATGATCTTGAAAGCCCAATTTGGCGGCATCTTTACCGCGAGTTGACCCGTGATCATACTATCATCCGCTACGACGCGCGCGGCAACGGATTGTCGGACCGCGAAGTCCCTGACGTCCGCTTTGACGATTTTGTCGATGACCTCGAAACGGTAGTCGATGCCGCTGGTATCGAACGCTTTGCTCTTCTTGGCATATCGCAGGGCTGTGCGGTCGCGATAGCCTACGCCGTTCGGCATCCGGACCGAGTTTCCCAACTTGTTCTTCATGGTGGTTACGCGGTCGGATGGAAAAAGCGCGCCAGAACCGAAGCCGAAAAAGAAGCGGGAGCAGCGATGCTCACTTTGTTGCGGTTAGGCTGGGGGCAGGAAGATGCATCCTTTCGACAACTGTTCACGTCGCAATTCATTCCAGGCGCCACCAAAGAGCAGTCTGATTGGTTTAATGAGTTGCAACGGATTTCCGCGTCTCCTGCCGATGCTGCTCGCAACCTTGTGGCCAACGGAGACATCGACATTTTGCCGCTTCTCGCTCAAGTCAAGACGCCGACGCTCGTCACGCATTCCCGACGCGAAACCAGAGTGCCGTTTGAAGCCGGGAGGCGGATGGCCGCGGGGATACCCGGAGCCCGTTTCGTTCCGCTTGAAAGCCGAAACCACCTGATCCTCGAAAGCGAGCCCGCGTTCGCACGTTTTCTCGAGGAACTAAGGAATTTTCTCGGGACGACCTCCTAATTTTTGAGGGCTGCAATTCTCTCAGCTAACCTTCGCGCCTGCGTCTGCTTTCAGACAGAGGGAGGCGCGCACTTATGTCCAATTCGGTCGACCGGAAGGCTGCAAATGACCCGAAGCGCATGGAAAGCTCTCGCGAAGTCTTGGTAAAAAACCTGAATGAAAGTCAAACGCATTGTCACGAATCTGGCCGCAACCGACATTTCGAAAGTCAGACAATTCTATGTAGAGATTCTCGGCCTGAAAGTTGTGATGGATCAGGGTTGGATCGTGACGTTGGCGGCATCCGCCAAAATGGCGCCTCAAATCACCATCGCCAGCGAAGGTGGGTCGGGGACGGCGGTGCCGGACCTTTCTGTCGAGGTCGATGATTTGGACGAAGCCTTGCGCCGCGTTCGTGCTGCCGGGCTTGTCGTTGAGTACGGCCCGACAAGCGAGCCGTGGCAGGTGCGCCGGTTTTACGTTCGCGATCCGCTCGGCCGCTTGGTGAACATTCTTGTTCACCAATAGGGGATCGTCCGTTCGTGACAATCAGCAGCGTGCCTGGAACTCCGATGTCCGCTCTCCGGGCAAAGCGGAAGTGATACGAGCCTGCGGCGACATCCGCTGATGACCCAAGCGGCCATCAACGGATCGCAGGTGCGGTCTTAGACCTGCGCGCTTTCGCAACTTACTGCACCGCCAGAACGATTAAATCCCCGCCTTGTCGAGTGAGGTGTTATGACCTCTAAGCGCGTCACTGTACTGGCCGGGAGATATTCATGAACGGGCGATCACTGATGGTGCAGACCGCGGCAGCGCTGACAGGGCTGATGCTATCAACACTGGTGGCGGACGCGGCCCAGGTGAAAGTGTTCACCTCGGTCGCGCTGACGAATGCGCTCGACGAGCTTGCGCCGATGTTCGAGCAGAAAACGGGCAACAAGCTGACAATTAGTTATGACCTCGCCGCAGTTCAGAAGAAGCGCATCCTCGACGGCGAGCGGGCCGACGTCATCATCTTGACGCGAGTTATGATGGACGACCTTGCCAAGCAGAATAAGCTGGCTCCAGGCAACATCGTCAACATTGCGAGTACTCCGGTAGCCTTGGCGGCTCGTGCCGGCGCGCCAAAGCCGGATATATCGACAGCGGACGCGTTCAAGCAAACATTACTGTCGGCCAAGTCGATCTCCTATGCGGATCCGGCCAAGGGAGGCCTGAGCGGCGTGGTCGCCGGCCGTGCCATTGAACGTTTAGGTATAGCCGAGCAGATGAAGTCCAAGACGACGCTTGTGCCCGGTGCGCAGTCGCCGGACTTGGTAGCGAAGGGAGAGGTGGAGCTCGGGATCGCGCAGGCATCGGAGATCGTGCCGAATGCGGGGGCGCAACTGGTTGGTCCGCTGCCGGGCGAGCTCGGCAGCATGACGCAGTTCAGCGGCGGTATTGGCGCGGAGTTCGGCATCCGCGAACGCGTCGAAAGCCTTGATCGATTTCCTCGCGGGGCAGGAGGCCGGATCGCACTTCAAGGCGAAGGGGTTTGAACCGGGACGCTAGTTTATTTGCGCGTCGAGTTATCAGACATCACAATCATCCGACCGGATGTCTGCTTCTCAAACCGGCAACAGAGGCTGATGCGGCTCCGGCGGCAATTCAACGCGAACGCCGTCTCCAGGCCGAACATCGCCGCCAGCGACGACGATGCCCATGATCCCCGCCTTGCGGACGAGATCGCCATTGGCATCCCTGTCTAGCGTTGCCGCCATCAATCCTTGTTGAAAGCGGTCGATCTGGACGCAAGGATTGCGCAAGCCGGTGATTTCAACGACAGCGCTGTCGCCGAGATGCAGCCGCGCCGCGCTTGGCAGCGCCAACAGGTCGATACCCGAAGTGGTGATGTTCTCGCCGAGGTCGCCGGGCTTTACGGTGAAGCCCTGTGCATGTAGTCCGTCGAACAGTTCCGCGTGCATCAAATGCACCTGGCGCAGATTGGGCAGTGTCGGATCCTTGCGGACGCGCGAACGATGCTTCACGGTCTCGCCCATATGGGCGTCGCCATCAACGCCCAATCCCCTGATGAGCCGGATGCTGAGGCTTGGGGCCTTGCTGAAGTGATGGCCTCGGCGCAGGCTGACGCCGGCCACGCTGCCGATCAAACGCATCTCGTCTTACGCTTTGCCGAATACGCGCGTGAAGATGGTGTCGACGTGCTTGAGATGATAGGCGAGGTCGAACTGTTCCGCGATCTCAGCATCGGTCAAATACTTCTTTACCTCGGCATCCTTCTTCAGAAGAGTTTGGAAGTCCCCTTCGCCGCGCCAGACCGGCATAGCGTTGCGCTGTACGAGCTTGTAGGCGTCCTCGCGGCTCGCACCTTTTTGCGTCAGCGCGATCAGCAGGCGCTGCGAGTGGACGAGGCCGCCCAGGCGGTCCAGATTCTTTTGCATGTTCTCGGGGTAGATCAACAGCTTGTCGATCAGGCCGGCGAGGCGATTAAGCGCGAAATCCAGCGTCACCGTGGCATCGGGGCCTATCATGCGTTCCGCGGAAGAATGCGAGATGTCGCGCTCGTGCCAGAGCACGACGTTTTCCATCGCGGGCGTCACATAGGCGCGCACCATGCGCGCCAGTCCGGTGAGATTTTCCGAGAGCACGGGATTGCGTTTGTGCGGCATCGCTGACGAACCCTTCTGACCCTCGGAGAAGAATTCTTCGGCTTCGAGCACTTCTGTCCGCTGCAGGTGCCGGATTTCCGTGGCGAGACGCTCCACCGACGAGGCAATCACACCCAGTGTCGCGAAGTACATCGCATGGCGGTCTCGTGGGATGACCTGAGTCGAGATCGGCTCCGGGGTCAGTCCCATCGCCTTCGCGACATGCGCTTCCACCCGCGGATCAATCTGCGCGAAGGTGCCGACGGCGCCCGAGATCGCGCAGGTGGCGACTTCCTTGCGCGCCAGGACAAGGCGCTCGCGGGCGCGGCTGAATTCGGCATAGGCAAAGGCAAGCTTCAGCCCGAAGGTGACCGGCTCGGCGTGAATCCCATGGGAGCGGCCGATGGTCGGCGTCATCTTGTGCTCGAACGCGCGCTTCTTCAGGGCCGCCAGCACTTTATCGATATCGGAGATCAAAAGGTCGGCTGCGCGGGTCAGTTGAACATTGAGGCAGGTGTCAAGCACGTCGGAGGAGGTCATGCCCTGATGCACGAAGCGCGCTTCGGGGCCGACGATCTCGGCGAGATGGGTAAGGAAAGCGATGACGTCGTGCCGGGTTTCCCGCTCAATCTCATCGATCCGGGCGACGTCAAAGCTCGCGTCGCGCGCTTTGGCCCAGATCGTTTTCGCGGCTTCCTTGGGGATTACCCCGAGTTCGGCGAGCGCATCTGCGGCATGTGCCTCGATTTCGAACCAGATCTTGAAGCGCGTTTGCGCCTCCCAGATCGCAGCCATTTCCGGGCGGGTATAGCGGGGGATCATGAAAGACTCCGGGCAGGCATCGCGGGGGGATCACGTGCGATCCACGTGCGACCCCGGCCAATTTGTTTTTACTCCGCGCTTTAGCAGAGCCGCCACGGCCAGACAAACGCTGGTCCGACGCCGCTCATCGACCCGATAAAAGGCGAATAACCACAGAATATTGACTGACAGATATTGAAATCTGTTACTGCAATGCTTATTCCGTCTTTACAGGCTAACCGCCTGGATTTTTGCTGAGATTTTTCGAAATGACCCTGGAAATTTTGCATTTGGCCGAACGAATTCACCACTGGTTAAACCTGCGCGTCGCCCGCCATCTGGCTGCGCAGGCGTCCAAATTGACCCGTTAAAAGGCCGCGGTGCCCCCATGAACGAAGCCGTTGTTCTGACACCCGAGCGAATTCTCGAAGTCGCGGAGGACGTGTTGCGCCGCTACGGACTGGCAAAGGCCACCGTGGTGGATGTGGCGCGCTCGCTCGACGTCAGCCATGGCAGCGTCTATCGGCATTTTCCCAGCAAGGCTTCGCTGCGGGATGCCGTGGCGAAGCGCTGGCTCGATCGCGTCAGCACTCCGCTCGGGAAAATCGCGGAAGGTTCGGGACCGGCCCCAGCCAGGCTGGAACGCTGGCTGCGTGCGCTCTGTGCCGCCAAGCAGAAGAAAGTTTGCGATGATCCCGAGATGTTCGCGACCTATCTGACGCTGGCGAGAGAGGCGCGCGAGGTCGTGACCGCCCATAAAGAGCGCCTCGTCGGTCAGGTCGCGCATATCCTGTCGGATGGCGTTCGGCAGGGCGCGTTTCAGGTAGCGGATGTCAAGGCTTCGGCGCGGGCGGTGTTTGAGGCCACCAGCCGATACCATCATCCCGCTCATTGCGACGAATGGAACGATCCGGCGCTCGCGGCGCGGACTGACGCCTTGATCGCATTGCTGTTGAAGGGGCTGGAAGCTCCTCGAAAGCGCTAGTCGGGTCTGATCGCCATCAAGGGGCTAAATTGCCTCGCCCCGCGCGAGCGCCGCTGCGCCGCGGATATTCGAAATGTTCGTCTTGTAGGCCTCCACCGTGCCGCCCTTGAACACGGCGGAACCCGCCACGAAGGCGTTGGCGCCGGCGGCCGCAAGCTGACCGGCGATATCAGGCGTAACCCCTCCGTCGACCTGGATATCTATCGGACGGCCCGCGGTCATCGCCCTGATGTCGCTGATCTTGCCGAGCGCCGAAGGGATGAAGGCCTGGCCGCCGAAACCGGGGCTGACCGACATCACGAGCACGAGATCGACGAGGTCGATGACATATTCGATCGCGCTGATTGGCGTCCCCGGA
This sequence comes from uncultured Alphaproteobacteria bacterium, assembly GCA_963764155.1. Lineage (GTDB taxonomy): Bacteria > Pseudomonadota > Alphaproteobacteria > Rhizobiales > Xanthobacteraceae > Bradyrhizobium. The sequence continues at coordinate 140,969 of CAVXRI010000004.1, read as the reverse complement.
TTGAGCGAGACGCCGGCCTTTTTGCCGAGCGCGCGGATCGCCTGCAGCGAGCGATGAAGATGCGGGCCGGCTTCGGCATGCACCGTGATATGGTCGCAGCCTGCCTTGGCGAATGCTTCGAGATAGGGATCGCAGGGAGCGATCATCAGATGCGCGTCGAACACCTTCTTCGTGTGCGGCCGGATCGCCTTGATCACGTCGGGACCGAACGAGATGTTGGGTACGAAATGGCCGTCCATGACGTCCAGGTGAATCCAGTCGGCGCCGGCGGAGTTGATGGCGCGGACCTCATCGCCCAATTTGGCGAAATCCGATGCCAGGATCGAGGGCGCGATGACGAGAGGGCGTGGCGTGAATTGCTGGGCCATGGCGGCTTTCGAAACCACTTTGATCGAAGAGAATGGCTCCGCGTAACACGCGACCGCGATGCGGGCAATGCCGGCAGAGCCAGCTGCGACGGCAGGAAAATTCTGCCGCCGAGGGGCATCAATTGCCGGGCCCGTCACATGCAACGAGCATCAGAATGCCTGATCCAACAGGGTTTTTAGGGTGGCACGGAGCTTGCTGAACCTACCGGGCGAACCTGAGCAGCCGCTTTGGCGGCACTTGTTGGAGTTCTATCATGTTGCTTGCCCTTGGCGCCGTGTCCTCAGCTTTGGAGGCGCTGCAGTCGCTGACATCGAAATCTTCGTCAACGAAGACCGGCCTCGGTACGGATGGCGCGGCTTCATTTGATTTCACGGGCACCGCGGCGGCTGCCGGAAGCTCCACGCCGGCTGCCGGCTCCGGCGGCAGTTCGCAGCTGGCGCCACAGACCCTGAGTGCGTTGATCGCGGCGCAGGGCCAGTCTGGTTCAAGCGCGTCCGCCTCTACATCCTCCTCCGATGCGCTGCAGGACTTGTTCTCGCTGATCGATGGCGACCACGACGGAAAAATCACGAAAGCGGAATTCGAGCAGGCGCTCGGCGCCGGGGGCACCAATCTCGCCCAGGCTGACGATGTCTTCAACAAACTGAATACCGATGGTAACAGCTCGGCTAGCCTGGACGAATTGTCGAAGGCGTTGAAGGGGGGCGGTCATCATCACCATCATCATGCCGCGGGTCCCGGCGGCACGGATAACGGCTCGAACACTGACCCGCTGCTGCAGGCTCTCGCCGGCGCATCCGGCAACTCGGTCAACAACAGCGACGGCTCAACCACTACGTCATTGACCTACGCCGATGGCTCGGAAGTGACGCTGACAACGCCGGCTGCGTCTTCGACATCAGGTTCGGCGAGCAAATCCTACAATCTGGTCGAGCAGTTGATCCAACGCGAGGCGCAGGCGATCTCGACAAACGCATCGTTGTCGCTCACGGCATGAAGCGCGCGTAATAACGCTTAGCCGAACCTATCTTTCCACGCCGGCTGCGCGCCGGGGAAGGGCAGTGCGGTTGCGGCGTAGACGCCGCGCGCAATGGCGCGTGACACGGTATTGGCCGCGACCATGCCGATCTCCGTTAGCTCAAACAGGGGATCGATCGGCTTTTCGCCGGTTGCGGCTGCAAACACCACGTCACCATCAAGCGGCGCATGCACGGGGTAGATCGCCCGCGCCATGCCGGTCTGCGCTATCATGGCCAGCCGCTTGGCCTGGGATTTTGTGAGCATGGCGTTCGTCGACCACGAGAACCAACGTCGTGTTCTCGGCGGCGCTCGGCGTGCGGCCGCCCTTTAGCCGAAGGTCCAGCATGTCAGGCGTAAAGGAGGGCGGCATCCCGCGGCCGCCAAATTCGCTGTCGATCTCGAATGGGGCGGCCCAGAACCAGGGCCCGTCCCCGACCGTCACGCTGCCGACGGCATTCACGACGGCGAGAGCCGCGACCGAGACGCCGCTGCTGGTTTTTGCCGAGGCGGACCCGACGCCCCCTTTCAGGTTCGCGGTATTAGCACCCATTCCGGCACCGACGCTGCCCAGAGGGAAATCGTCGTCAGCGGCGGCTGCCGCTGCAAAACCGAGATCACGATACGGGGGAAATCGTCCCCATGCTTTGTTTCCGCCGTTCAGCAGGTCGAAGCAGATCGCGCCGGGAACGATGGGAACGACGGCTTCGCGCACCTTGAAGCCGCGGCCTTGCTCCGCCAGCCAGGCTTGCACGCCGCCCGCGGCATCCAGTCCAAGCGCCGAGCCGCCGGAAAGAGCGATGCCATCGATGGCTTCCACCACGCTTTGTGGCTCAAGCAGCGATTCTTCGCGTGTGCCGGGCCCGCCGCCGCGAACATCGACAGCGGCCACCACAGGTCGGTCGAAGATGATTGCCGTGACGCCGGATGCAAGGCCTGGGTCGTCGGCGTGACCGACCCTGACGCCGACGATATCAGTGAGCAAATTTCTCAAGAAGCCCATCCCTTGAAGCCCGCCTCAGGGCATATCAACCTGGCTATCAGCCGCGAAGAGCGCCCCCACTGTCAAGCGCCATTCTGATCATTCTGGCGAGTTCGGACTTGCGATACGGCTTCGCTATCAGCAGCACGCCGGAATCCAACGGTTCGCGATTCGCGATCGCATGATCGCTATATCCCGACGTAAACAGCGTCTTGAGAAAGGGGCGCCGCTTTAGCGCTTCCTTCACGAGCAGACGCCCGTTCGATCGGCCAGGCAGAACGATGTCGGTGAACAGAAGATCAATCGTCCCCGGCTTGTCCAGGATTGCAAGGGCCTCCGCGAAATCGGCTGCTTCCCACGTCGTGTAGCCGAGGCTCTCAAGTTGAGCGACGACGTGTTTGCGCAGAACGTCGTCGTCTTCGACGACGAGCACGAACTCATGTCCGCGCTCGATCGACGAGGATACCGGCGTCTCGGCAAAACTGTGAGCAGGTCCGCTAGAGCGTGGCAGGTAAATTTTCACGGTCGTGCCGCGGCCTTCCTCGCTGTAAACCTTGACGTGTCCGCCCGAGGCTTCAACGAAACCGCGGACCATGCTGAGACCAAGGCCGGTGCCTTTTCCGCGGTCCTTGGTGGTGAAGAAGGGATCGAATATCTTTTCCAGATCATGGGCCGGAATACCGGAGCCGGTGTCGCTCACGGCGATGATCACATATTCGCCCGCCTGGATTTCGCAGGGCAAATTGGCATCGTTTTCGTCGCGATTTAAATTGCAGGTCTGAAGCACGAGTTTGCCGCCGTCCGGCATCGCGTCGCGGGCGTTGAGGGCAAGATTGAGGACTGCGATCGCGAGCTGGTTCGGATCCACCAGAGCTGTCCAGACGTCCTCCGACAGCAGCGGAGAAATCTGGATCTGTGCTCCCAGCGTCGGGTGCAGCAGGTTCAGGGTTTGCCGGATCACCGAATTGACCCCGACATGAACTGGTTGCAGCGGCTGCTTGCGCGCGAAAGCGAGCAGATGCCCGGTCAATTGCGCGCCGCGCTCGGCGGCGTGATCGATCAATTTGGCAATCGACGCGAGTTCCGGACGGTCAGCGACGGCGTCCGCCAGAATGCCGATGGTCCCGGTGATCACGGTCAGGATGTTGTTAAAGTCATGGGCGATACCGCCGCACAACTGGCCGATCGCGTCCATCTTCTGGGCCTGACGGAATTGCGCCTCGGCGAGCTGCTTCTCCGTCAAGTCGCGGCCAGTGAAGAAGTAGCGTCTGACCGGCTCCGACCACGTTCCCATCCAGTTCAACGGCACCTCACGGCCGTCCTTGTGGATGTAACGCGCCTCGAAGCTGCGCGTCTGCCGTCCCCGCCGAGCGCTCCGCATTTCCGTACGCGCGTTCTCAAGATCGTCTGGATGGACGAAATTGGTTGCGCTGTGCCCGATCATTTCCACGGGCTCGTAGCCGAGGATGCCCAGCGAACTCGGACTGACTTGAATGAAAACGCCCGATGTGTCCGTCACCAGGATGAGATCCTGAGAGGTCTCGAAAATACGATAACGCTGCTCGACCTCATGGGCGAGCGCGACCGCCGTTTCTTTCGCCTCGCACATCGGCAAATCACAGCCCCGTTCGGCCAAGCAATAGCCTGAACCGTACGATCTCGCTTGGCTGCAAACGCCTTATCGACTGGATGGAGGGCCGCTGTGATCCGGTCACAAAAGGAAACGCCCCGGCGAACCGGGGCGTTTGATATCAATCCAGTCTAGAATCAAGAGAAGCCCTTAGGACCCCTTGGGGTTGACCTCGGTATAACCGCCCTTGGCGTCCCATTTATAAACGACATAGTCGATCTGCTTGATGTCGCCCTTGGCATCGATCTCTATTTTGCCGATCACCGTATCCCACGAGCCAGCCTTGATCGTGTCCATGACCTTCTTTGGCTCGATGGTGCCAGCCTTCTTGGCAGCCTGCGACCAGACTTGCATGGCGGCGTAGGTGTAGAGCGTGTAGCCCTCGGGGTCGATATTTTTTGACTTGAACCGCTCCACGATCGCCTTGGCGGTCGGCTTGTTGCGGGGGTCGGGTCCGAATGTGAACAGCGTACCTTCGCCGGCGGGACCTGTAATCGAGGCGAACTCCTTGTCGGCGAGCGCATCGCCCGCCATCAGAACCGTCTGCAGGCCCTGATCACGCATCTGGCGCAGGATCAAACCCGATTCCTGATGGTAACCGCCGACATAGACGAGATCGATGTTGTCGCGCTTCAGGCGGGACACGATGGCGTTAAAATCCTTGTCCCCCTTGTTGTAGGACTCGAACATTTTCTCGGCGATTCCGGCCTTGTTCAGTGCCTTCTTGGTCTCATCGGCAAGGCCTTTGCCATAGGTAGTCTTGTCGTTGAGAATGGCGATGTTCTTGCCCTTGAAGTTTTTGGCGATGTACTGGGCCGCGATCAGGCCCTGCTGATCGTCGCGGCCGCAGACACGAGCCACGTTCCAGAGCTTGCGTTCGGTGAACAGCGGATTGGTCGAGGCCGGCGTGATCTGCAGCACGTTGCCGTCCGCGTAGGCTTCCGAGGCCGGGATCGAAGACGACGAACAATAGTGGCCTGCGACGAACGGGATTTTCGCGCTCGCGATCTTTTCCGCGACCGAGCGGGCCTGCTTGGGATCGCAGGCATCGTCTTCGACATCCAGCGCAAGCTTCTTGCCGAGCACGCCGCCGGCGGCGTTGAGATCAGCCACAGCCATCTCTGCGCCGTTTTTCATTTGCCGGCCGAAGGCGGAATTCGCCACCGGTCATCGGACCCGCCACCGCGACGGTTGTGTCCTGCGCGAAGGCTGTTGTCGCGAGCGCCAACGACGCGCCCAGTGTGAGGCCGATGAGCTTGAGTGATGTCATGAGGATCCTCGTGTCCGCTACGGAAAATACCGGGCAAGCCGGGGCCAATATCGCCTGCATTCTCGGACGATTTAGCCGTCAAGTCACGGGCAATTTTCAGGCAAATCTACGGTCCATTCGCGCCGTGTGGACAATAGTTTATGCGCGCCGACCGCCTTCGAGGTAAGCCGCGCGAATTTCGGATCGCTGCAACAATTCGCTGCCGGTTCCGCTCAGGGTGATCAGGCCGTTGACCATGACGTAGCCGCGATGAGCCAGCCGCAGCGCGTGATTGGCGTTCTGCTCGACGATGAGCACGGTTAGGCCGTCCTGCCGGTTCAACGTGCGGATCGCGTCAAAAATCTGGCGCGCGATAAGCGGCGCAAGCCCCAGCGAGGGCTCATCGAGCATCAGCAGCCGAGGACGGCTCATCAGCGCGCGGCCGATGGCGAGCATCTGCTGTTCACCACCCGACAGCGTGCCGCCGCGCTGGGTCATGCGTTCCCTCAGTCGAGGAAATAGCGTCAGCACGCGCTCAAGCCCGTTGGCGCGGTCCGCCTCGCTGCTGTCGGTGGCATCTGCGCCCATCTGCAGATTTTCGGCCACGCTCATGCGGGGGAAGATCCGGCGGCCTTCAGGCGATTGCGCGATGCGAAGCCGTGCGACGCGATGGGTCGGGACGTCGGTGATGTCGTGCCCGTCGAACATGATCTGCCCGAGGCGCGCGCGCGGCTTGCCGAAGATCGTCATCATCAGCGTCGATTTGCCGGCGCCGTTGGCGCCAATCAGCGCGACGATCTCGCCGGGCCTGATCTCGATGTCGACGCCCTTCAAGGCCTCGATCTTGCCGTAGGCCGCGTGCAAGCCACGGATCGCGAGCAGCGGGCCAGGATTTGGGTCTGTCACGAGAACTCGGGGCCGTCACGAGCCGCTCTCCATCACGGCGATCGCTTCCTGCTCGTCCGCGCCGAGATAGGCGGCGATCACCTTGGGATCGTCGCGGACGTTTTGTGGAGTGCCTTCGGCGATCTTGACGCCGTAATCCATCACCACCACGTGATCGGAAATTTCCATCACGACCGACATGTCGTGCTCGATCAAAAGGATCGAGGTGCCCTGATCGTCCCGGATCGAAAGCAGCAATTCACTCAACGCGGCGCTTTCACGCGCGTTCAGGCCGGCGGCCGGCTCGTCGAGGCAGAGCAGGGCGGGTTCGGTGCACATCGCGCGCGCGATCTCGAGCCGGCGCTGATCGCCATACGGCAAATTGCCGGCAGCATCGTCCGCGCGCTCTAACAGTCCGATGCGATCGAGCCACAGCTTTGCCAGATCGATCGCGCGTTTTTCGGCGCTGCGCCAGGACGGCGCGCCGATCAGCCCGAGGAACGTCAGACCCGAGGCGAGCATCAGCGCATTGTGCTGCGCCACCATCAGGTTTTCGAGCGCGGTCATCCCTGGAAAAAGGCGAATGTTCTGGAACGTGCGCGCGACCTTTGCCTGCTTGGCAATGCGGAAATCATTCAGCCGCTCGAGCGCAACCTGTCGGCCGTCATCGTGCGTCAGTCGCATGGCGCCGCTTGACGGCTTGTAGAAGCCGGTGATGCAGTTGAAAACCGTGGTCTTGCCTGCGCCGTTCGGGCCGATCAGCGCGGTGATCTTGCGTCGCTCCGCCTCAAACGACAGTTCGCTCACTGCGATGATGCCGCCGAAGCGCATCGTCAGGCGATCGACGGAGAGAATGCAATCGCCGCTCATCCGTGGCCCTCCTTGACGAGGTCGGATGAGATCGCTTCTGCTTTGCGCAGGAAAACCGTCGGCGCGCGATGGCCGATCAGCCCGCGCGGTCGCCAGATCATCAACAGCACCATCGCCAGGCCGAACACCAGCATCCGGTATTGGTCGAGCCCGCGAAACAGTTCGAAGCCGCCGATCATGGCCAACGCGGCTAGTGCGACGCCGAGCTGCGATCCCATGCCGCCGAGTACGACAATGGCAAGCACTAGCGCCAACTCCTGGAAGGTGAAGGATTCCGGGCTGATGAAGCCCTGTCTGGTGGCAAAGAATGCGCCGGCGAAGCCGCCGAACATCGCGCCGGTCGCAAAGGCCGTGAGCTTGGTCGTGGTGGTGTTGATGCCGAGCGCGCGGCAGGCGACCTCATCCTCGCGCAACGCTTCCCAGGCGCGGCCGATCGGCAGTCGCCGTAGCCGGATCGTCACCCAGTTGGTGAGCAGCGCCAGGGCCAGGATCAGGTAGAACAGAAACACGATCCGGTGCGTGGGCGAAAATTCGATGCCGAGCTTTGCGGCCAAGCCGTCCTCTCCGGGAGTGAGCGGAATGCCGAACAAGGTCGGGCGCGGAATGCCGGAAACGCCGTTCGGGCCGCCGGTCAGGCTCTGCCAGTTGATGATCACGAGACGGATGATCTCGCCGAACGCCAGCGTGACGATGGCGAGATAGTCGCCGCGCAGGCGCAACACCGGAAATCCCAGCATCATGCCCCAGAACGCCGAGAGAATGCCGGCCAGCGGCAGGCAGACCCAGAACGACAGGCCGAAATTGGTCGCCAGCAGCGCGTATGAATAGGCGCCCACGGCGTAAAACGCGACATAGCCGAGATCGAGCAGCCCGGCGAGACCGACCACCACGTTCAATCCCCATCCCAGCATCACATAAGTGAGCACGAGGATTGCAAGATCGAGAATGTAGCGTTGATCGTAGAAAATCACCGGCACGAGAATGGTGAAGATCAGCAACAACGGCGCGACCAGACGTCCGGCGATCGCAAAGGTGTGTTGCAGCCGGGGCGAAACCTGGCGGGCGCTGGCCGGGCCCAGCCACTGCCGCAGCAGTTCGAAAACGATGCTGCCGCCGAACACGGCGCCGACCACGCTTGCGAGCTCGCCGAACCTCGTCCAGTAAATCAATTGCCCGGTCGGTCCGGCTTCGGTGCGTATCCCGATCATCAGCGAGAATAGCACCAGTGCTATCAGCGCCCTTGTCGCGGCTTCCTTGAGAATGGACGCGAGATGAGAGGCGGGTGAGGCCGGGCTTTTGGCAGGCGCGGTTGCTGTCACGCCGGCGCCCGTCAGACTTTTTCGACTTCGGGCCGGCCCAACAGGCCGGTCGGAAGGAAGATCAGCACGACAATCAGGATCGAGAACGCCGCGACGTCCTTGTATTCCACGGAGAAATAGGCGGACCACAAGGTTTCGATCAGCCCGATAGCAAGCCCGCCAAGCATCGCGCCGGGCAGCGAGCCGATGCCGCCGAGCACCGCTGCCGTGAAGGCCTTGATACCCGCGACGAAGCCCATGAAAAAATCAACCAGGCCGTAATAGAGGAGGTACATCATACCTGCGACGGCTGCGAGCGCTGCCCCGATCACGAAGGTCATCGATATCGTGCGGTCGACGTCGACACCAAGCAGGGCCGCCATGGTCTGATCCTGCTCACAGGCCCGCATATCGCGTCCGAGTCGCGTTCGCGCCACCAGCCAGGTGAAGATCGCGAGAAGGACGATCGTGGTGATGACGACGACGATCTGCACGTTGGATAGTTGAACCACGAAATCCGCCGCTACTCGCATGAAGCGTATAGCCTCCGGTGATAATCGGCGGCACCGGCTTGACGCGGGCGCCTTGCGCCAGTTGCGAATAGTTCGTCAGCACGAACGACATGCCGATGGCCGAGAGCATCGGCGCGAGCCGGAACGAGTGCCGCAGCGGCCGGTACGCGATGCGCTCCACCGTCCAGCCATACAGCGCGGTCATTGCCATGGACACCAGCAGAACGATCAGCAGGATCACGGGGACTGCGGTGAGGCCAATCGAAACCAGGATCAGAAACGAGATAAGCGCGATGAAGCCGCCGATCATGAAGATATCGCCATGGGCGAAATTGATCATGCCGACGATGCCATAGACCATGGTGTAGCCGATGGCGATCAGGCCGTAGATAGAGCCGAGCACGAGGCCATTGATGAGCTGCTGGGCGAAGTAGTCCATGCGCTCCCGTCTAGAGCCGGTTCGTTTCTGATCAAAACAGAACGAGGCTCCACTTTTTGTTTTGACGCGTTTTAACGATCTCTCGTGTCATTTTGTAACAGTGCCTACCGGGTGCGGCAACAGCGTGCGGCGCGACCTCCAAGGCTTGTACAGCATTGTTTGCGGTTCCAGCCGGCCATCAGACCTCGGGGCTGGCAAATGCCTGATCCGGCCGGAACCGAGGGGCGCAGCGACCTCCCTCGATGCCGGGATTCGAGCTAGGCAGGGGCGGCCGGTCCTCCCGATTAAGGTAAACAAACGGTTTAAATTGCCGCTCCCACTTTAGGCGAGTTACCTCGTCGGCAACGTCGGCGCTCGCATCGGCAAGCGCGGCGGCAACCGGGAAGCGGCATGTCGAGAAACTGGCGCATCAGTTCAATCAACGGCGCGATATTGGCGGCTTATTTCATCCCGGCCTGGAGCATTCTTGCGTTTGGGATCATGGTGTCGCCGGTCCATGCCTTCTATGAGCGCCCGAACATCTCGGTTGCGCTGTTCATCAGCGATCATCTGCAATTGGCGGCCATGAGCACGATCCGCGCGGCCTGGCTGCTGGCGCTGGGAAGGCTGACCGTCGTCGCGTTCTTCGCGATTTTTCTGGTGTTGACCAGCCGTCCCTCGATCCGCAAGGGCGGCGGCTGCGACGAAGCGCTCGCCATCGCGCTGGGCATCGGCAGCCTCATCAGCTTTGCAAGCATGATCATGGCCTCGCAAGTCGGCGAGACCGCGGCGCTCAAGCTGCATGCCACGGAACTACTGATGTTGCTCGGCACTGCAATCGTGCTGTTGGTGGAGCGTCCCGCGCAGCCGAGCACTGGTCCCGCGCCTGACGCGCTACGTCTTGATCAGGCCCAATTCCTGCACAATCGCTGACGCTTCTTTGACCGCATGGTTGGCGGCCGGCACGCCGCAATAGATCGCCTGCTGCAGCAGGATTTCCTTGATATCCTCAACCGTAAATCCGCCTTCGACCAGCGCCGCGCGGACGTGCAGGCGAAATTCATCCCACTGACCGAGCGCGACCATGGTGCCGATGACGAGCACGCGCCGGGTTCGCTCATCGAAATGCGGCCGTGTCCAGATATCGCCCCAGGCATATCGGGTGATGAGATCCTGGAAATCGGCGTTGAAGGAATTCTTGTTGGCGATGGATTTGTCGACCCAGGGATCGCCAAGCACCTTTCGGCGCTGGACCATGCCCTCGTCACGGCGCTTTTGATCGTCCATCATAAGTTCTCCCGGTCGATGCGAGGAGCGAAGCGACCAAAGTCCAAACTCCCTCCGGGAAGAGATTTCTGGATTGCTTCGCTTCGCTCGCAACGACGCTAGTTAATTCAACGTTGCGTCAGGAAGCCGACCACGGCATCGGTGAAGGTGTGCGATTGTTCAACATTGGATATATGGGCCGCGTCGAGAATGGTCAGGCTCGCGCCGGGAATACGGCTGCGGATCAACTCGGCCGCGCTGATCGGCGTTGCCATATCGTGGCGTCCGGCAATCACCAATGTCGGGCTTTTTATCGCCGGCAGAAGCTCGCGCTGATCGAGCGTGCTTAGCGCCTCGCAGCAGGCGAGATAGCCTTGCACCGGAGAGGCCAGCAACATCGCTTTCATTCTTGCCGTGATCTGCGGCTCGCGCTCCCGGAAATCCGCGCTCAGCCAGCCGGCGATAACGGTATCGGCCACCGCGGCGATGCCGCCTTCCTTTACCGCCTTGATGCGGTTCAACCAGTTAGTGGGATCGGCATAGTAGCAGGCGGTATTGGCCAGGATCATCTTGCCGAACCGCTCCGGCGCATTAGCCCCCAGCCATTGTCCGACCATGCCGCCCATCGATAATCCGCACCAATGCACCCTATCAATGTTGAGATCATCCAGGATAGCCAGCACGTCGCGGCCGAAACGCTCCATCGAATACGGCCCAGGCGGCACACCGGATTTGCCGTGGCCGCGCCTATCGTAACGGATGACCCGAAACACCTGGGTCAGGGCCTTCATCTGTGGCTCCCACATCTGCAGAGTGCAGCCCAGCGAGTTCGACAGCATCAGCGTCGGCCCACCGTCGCGGCCCTCAACGGACACGTTGAGCAGGCACCCATCGGCATCGATCATCGGCATCATTACTTCTCCGGCTTATTTCTCGTCGACCGAAGCCAGCAATCGGTCGATCAGGGCTTGCGAAACGCCCTGATAGGCCATCGGCTCGAACAATTTTGTGATTTTCTCGACGCTAAGCTCTGCTGCGACTTTCGGATCCGCGGCAATGACCTCACGCAGTTCCTTGTGCTCGGCCACGGCCTTCTTGCTTGCGGCTTCCACCAGATGATGCGCCTCACTTTTACCGAGCTTTTCCGCGAGCGCCATCGTCACCGCTTCCGCCATGATGAGCCCGCGGGTGGTGTCGAGATTGAGACGCATGCGTCCGACGTCGACTTCCAGCCCTTCGGCAATATCGACGATCGCGGCGAGCGCCCCTGACGTAATAAGGAGGAGCATCGGCAGGGTCGGCCATTCCGCATGCCATGGGCCTGCGCTGCGTTCGTGATCCTGCACCTGAGCGGCGAAAATGGTGGCTGCAAGATTGGGCGCCATCATAGCGGCGGCGAGCGCCGTCGCGGCCGCTACCGGGTTGCGCTTGTGCGGCATCGTCGAAGAGCCGCCGCGGCCCTCGGCAGCCGGCTCGAAAGCCTCGCCGACGTCTGTCTGCATCATCAGCGACACGTCGCGCGCGATCTTGCCGCAACTGCCTGCAAGAATGGCAAGCGCCGAAGCTGCCTCTGCGATGCGGTCGCGATGGGTGTGCCATGGCGCGTCCGGCAATGGCAGCTTGAGTTCTTGCGCGAGCCTTTCCGCGACCTGCAAGCCCTTGTCGCCGAGTGCGGCCAGCGTACCGGCGGCCCCGCCAAACTGCAGCGCCAGCGTTTCGCTGCGCAATCGCCGCAAGCGCAGGCGCGAGCGATGCAGTGCGGCGGCGTATTCAGCAAGCTTCAGCCCAAATGGCATTGGTAGCGCGTGTTGCAGCCATGTGCGGGCTACGCCTGCCGTATTGCGATGCTGGCGGGCGAGCTTGGCAAATCCGGCGATAGCGCGCCCGACGTCATCAAGCAGCACGTCGATTCCCGCGCGCAAACTCAGCATCGTCGCGGTATCGATGACATCCTGACTGGTAGCGCCCCAATGCACATAACGCGCGGCTTCGATGTCGGCCTCGGCAACGCCGGCCGTAAGTGCCTTCACAAGGGGTATCGCGAGGTTGCCGGACTGCGTGGCGGCTTCGGCCAGCGCCTCGGGATCGAACTCGTTGGCCTTGCAGGCTCTTGCGATGGCGTCGGCCGCGTTCTGGGGGATGATGCCAACGGCGGCTTCAGCGCGCGCAAGAGCCGCTTCGAAATCGAGCATGTGCTGCACAGCGGCCACGTCGTCACAGACGGCGCGCATGCCGGGGCTCGACAGCATGGGGGCGAGCAGGGGGGAAAGCGAAGTGCTCATGGTGCGCGACCTAACCATTCCCGCCAGCCTGTGCCAATCCAAAAGCATAGGTACGGAGTGTTTTGCGTGTGCGAATATGCATCGCACTCCGTCGCTGGGTCCCCTTTCTTTTGGGCTGCCTGTGCGTTACTTGGGGCAGTTAGCAGGGACAACAAGACAGCCGATCCGGAGGCGCCACATGGCCATGACGATGAACGGTGAAGTCCAGCTTGCCGCGCCTCGAGAGTTGGTGTGGACCAAGTTGAACGACCCGGAAGTGCTCAAGGCCTGCATCCCCGGATGCGAAGAACTGGAGCGAACCGAAGAAAACGGTTTCCGGGCAGTCGCGAAGATGAAGGTTGGGCCGGTATCGGCCCGCTTCAAGGGCAAGGTGACGCTGAGCGATCTGGATCCGCCAAACGGTTACAAGATTTCGGGCGAAGGCGAAGGCGGTGTCGCTGGCTTCGCCAAGGGCGGCGCCACGGTTGGGCTTTCAGAAAAGGACGGCGGCACGCTCCTGAGCTACAATGTCGAGGCGCAGATAGGTGGCAAGCTGGCCCAGCTCGGCCAGCGACTGATCAACGGTTCGGCCAAGAAGCTGGCCGATGAATTCTTCGCCAATTTTGCCAAGGCGGTGCAAGGCTGAACGGCTGAGTTGCAGGACTGTTCAAGGCCCAGCTGGCGGAAGATCGCAGTTAGTCGTATCTGGCATATCCCATGAGGTTGCTCATTACCGGGATGGCCCATATTATGGCTTCGGAATGGATTTCAAACACTGTTCTGCCGATTTACGGCGGCACAGATCAAGAGAGTGGTAATGGCCAAGATTTCCCTGATCGTAAACGGCAACCCCGTTAATGCCAATGTCGACCCCCGCACGCTTCTGGTGCAGTTGTTGCGGGAGAATCTGCGGCTGACTGGCACGCATGTCGGCTGCGACACTTCGCAATGTGGCGCCTGCGTTGTGCATCTCGACGGTAAAGCGGTGAAGGCATGCACCACGCTCGCTGTCATGGCCGATGGGCACGAGGTAAAGACCATCGAAGGCCTTGCGCCTGACGGTGCGCCGCTGCATCCGATGCAGGAGGCGTTCCGTGAGCATCATGGTCTGCAATGCGGTTTCTGCACGCCCGGCATGATCATGACCGCGGTCGATATCGTCCATCGCAAGGGCCATGATCTCTCCGACCATACGATCCGCGAAGAGCTCGAAGGCAATCTCTGCCGCTGCACCGGCTATCAGAACATCGTTCAATCGATCGCTGCGGGCGCCAAAGCAATGGCGAACTCCGACCTCGCTTAAACCCTCACCATCGCGACGCGATCAGGAAATACGAATGTACGAATTCAAGTATCACCGCCCCGGGACCGTGCGGCAGGCCGCCAATCTCCTGCTCAAGAATGAAGACTCCAAGGTGATTGCGGGTGGCCACACGCTGCTGCCGGTCATGAAGCAGCGGCTCGCCAACCCGCCGCATCTTGTCGACCTATCCCATATCGAGGGACTCGACTCCATCGAGATGAAGGGACGTTCGCTGGTGATCGGCGCGACCGCCAAGCACGCCGACGTGGCCAACTCCCCAATCGTGGGCGAGGCGATCCCGGCGCTCGCCGAACTTGCCGGGATGATCGGCGATCCGGCGGTGCGCCACAAGGGCACGATCGGGGGCTCTCTCGCCAACAATGATCCGACAGCGGATTATCCCGCCGCGGTGCTTGCGCTTGGCGCGACCATCGTTACCAACAAGCGCCGCCTGAAGCCGGAAGAATTCTTCCAGGGCATGTTCACCACCGCGCTCGAAAACGACGAGATCATCACCAAGGTGATGTTCCCCGTGGCAAAGAAAGCGGCGTATATGAAATTCCGCAACCAGGCTTCGCGGTATGCGCTGGTCGGCGTCTTTGTCGCCAAGCGTCCATCCGACGTGCGTGTTGCCGTCACTGGCGCGGGCGGCAACGGCGTGTTCCGCCTTACCGCTTTTGAGGAAGCGCTGAAGAAGCGATTTTCGCACAAGGTGCTCGACGGACTGACCGTGTCAGCAGAGGGACTTAACAGCGACCTGCACGGCAGTGCCGAATACCGCGCTCACCTGATCGGCGTGCTGGCGCGCCGCGCGGTGGAAGCCGCTACCGCCAAAGCGTGACATTGCCGAAACCCGGCATTTCAAGACTGGCTCTTCGATGAGTGCATCGGTACCGCCCGCATCAGTCGATGCGATGCTCGAGCTCCTGACCTCGCACGGCTATCTGGCCGAGCGTTCGCTGGCGACGGTCGCCTATCTGTCGCTGCGCATGGGACGACCACTTTTCCTTGAGGGCGAGGCCGGTGTCGGCAAAACCGAAGTCGCAAAGGTGCTGTCGACCGCATTGGGACGAAAGCTGATCAGGCTGCAGTGCTATGAGGGGCTGGACGTCGCTTCTGCCGTTTACGAGTGGAACAGCGCAGCCCAGATGATCGCGATCAGGCTTTCGGAAGCCACCGGCGAGACCGATCGCGACCAGCTTTCCAGCGATATCTTCGCCGACCGATTCCTGATCAAGCGCCCGCTGCTGCAGGCGCTTGAACCGGAGGTCGCGGGAGCGCCGGTTCTGTTGATTGACGAACTCGACCGGGCTGACGAGGCGTTCGAGGCCTATCTGTTGGAGATCCTCAGCGACTTTCAGGTGACGATCCCTGAATTCGGCACAGTGAAAGCGCCGCAGCCGCCGATCGTTATCATCACTTCAAATCGTACCCGCGAAATTCACGACGCGCTGAAGCGGCGTTGTCTGTACCACTGGGTTGATTATCCCTCCGCCGAGCGCGAGCTTGCGATTGTGAAGACGCGAGTGCCCGGCATCTCGGCAAAGCTTTCCCAGCAAGTGGTTCGCTTCGTCCAGATGCTGCGCGATCAGGACTTCTACAAGTCGCCCGGTGTCGCCGAGACGATAGATTGGGCCACCGCCCTGACCGAACTCGACGCGCGCTCGCTGACCCCTCAGGTGGTTGGTGATACGCTTGGTGCGCTTCTCAAATACCAGGACGATATCGCGCGGATGCAGGGGGATGCGCTGCAGAAAGTTTTGAAAGAAGCGACAAACGAAGACTAGTTCTGCTCTGGGAATGCCGAGTTCGAGATAGGCCGATGCCCATCGATCACCTTACACCTCCCACGGGACTGATGGCCGAGAACGTTGTCGGCTTTGCTCGCGCGTTACGGTCTGCGGGGGTTCCGGTGGGTCCCGGCGCCGTGATTGACGCGCTGAACGCGCTGGGGCTGGTCGAGATCGGCAACCGCGCCGACGTCTTCGCCACACTGGAAGCGATCTTCGTCAAGCGGCATGAACACGCGTTGATTTTCGAGCAGGCGTTCGACCTGTTCTTCCGCGCGGCGGAAGACTGGAAGCACATGCTGGACTCGGTGCCGCTGCCAGAGCACGCTCGAAAGAAGCCACCGCCGGCCTCGCGCCGTGTGCAGGAGGCATTGTCGAAGCCTTCGATGCGCGAGGAGCCGCAGGCGCGCGAGCAGGACCTCCGGCTTTCGGTCTCGGACAAGGAATTGCTGCAGAAAAAAGATTTCGCGCAAATGAGCGCGGCAGAGATTGCCGAAGTGACCCGCGCCATCACGCAGATGAGGCTGCCGCAGGCCGAATTGGAGACGCGCCGCTATCAACCGGACGCGCGGGGCTTGCGGCTCGACATGCGCCGCACGCTGCGCGGAAGCCTTCGCACGGGCGGTGAAATCATCGATCTGCGAAAGCTGGGCCGGATCGGGAAGCCCGCGCCGATTGTCGCGCTGCTCGATATCTCCGGCTCGATGAGCGAATATACCCGGCTGTTTCTGCACTTTCTCCATGCCATCACGGATGCGCGCAAGCGCGTGTCGGTATTTCTGTTCGGCACGCGGCTTACCAACGTCACGCGGGCTTTGCGGGCGCGCGATCCCGACGAGGCGCTGGCGAGTTGCTCGTCATCGGTCGAGGACTGGGCCGGCGGCACCCGGATCGCGACCTCGCTTCACACCTTCAACAAGCTGTGGGGCCGCAGGGTACTGGGGCAGGGCGCCATCGTGCTTCTGATTTCCGATGGGCTGGAGCGGGAGGCGGACGCCAAGCTGGCGTTCGAGATGGACCGGCTGCACCGCTCCTGCCGCCGCCTGATCTGGCTCAATCCGCTGCTTCGCTACGGGGGCTTCGAGGCAAAGGCTCAAGGCATTAAAATGATGCTGCCGCACGTTGACGAATTCCGCCCAGTGCATAATTTGAGTTCCATCGAGGGGCTGATCAAGGCGCTGTCTTCCCCGCTTCCACCGCATCACCGCAGCCTGATCCGCTCCGCAGCTTGAGAGGAAATTCCATGCTCAATCGCGACGAGGACATCCTGAAGGCGGCCGAGGATTGGCGCAAATCCGGTCATGGTGTCGCGCTCGCGACGGTGGTGGAGACGTGGGGCTCGGCTCCGCGGCCGGCAGGATCCAGCCTTGTTATCAACGACGACGGTACGTTTCTGGGTTCGGTGTCGGGCGGCTGCGTGGAGGGGGCGGTGGTGACCGAGGCGCTGGACGTGATCTCCAGCGGCCAGCCGAAAATGCTCGAGTTCGGTGTCGCCGACGAGACCGCCTGGAATGTCGGTTTGTCCTGTGGCGGAACGATCCGCGTTTTCGTCGAGAAGGTCGGCTAGCGCAAGGGCGCGACAATCGTATGAAAATTCTGAAACGGGGCCAGCCGTGAAGCTCGAGACGCTCGCAGAGTTGAATGCCGAACGCGCCGCTCGGCGCCCGGCGATTTTGGTCACCGATACCTCCAATGGCGCGCAGCGCCTGGTCAAGTCGAACGACATCGCCGCCGATCCGTTGCGCGCCGATCTCTTGAAGCAATTGCGCATGGGCAAAAGCGGGATGATCGAGGTTGACGGCAAGAAGCTCTTTCTCAACGTCTATGCGCCGACCGCCAAGCTCGTGATCGTCGGCGCCGTCCACATCAGCCAGGCCTTGGCGCCGCTGGCCCGATCGCTGGATTACGACGTGACGGTGGTGGATCCGCGCACAGCTTTCGCAAGTCCGGAGCGATTTCCCGATGTGCCGCTGATCGCTGAATGGCCTGATGTCGCGTTGCCGCCGCTCGGCATCGATCGATACACGGCGTTTGTAGCCCTGACTTACGATCCCAAGATCGATGATCCCGCGCTGTTGCATGCCTTCGATCGCGATTGCTTCTATATCGGCGCGCTCGGCTCGCGAAAGACCCATGCCAAGCGCGGCGAGCGGCTGAGGGCGCAGGGCGCTGATGATAGGGACATCGCACGCATTCATGCGCCGATCGGGCTGCCGATCGGCGCGGTATCGCCGTCGGAGATCGCGGTGGCGATCATGGCCGAAATAACCGCGCAATTGCGCCTGCCTCCGAAAGAAAAAGAAGAGGCGGCATGAAGTTTGGTCCTGCCAGTCCGGCGGAAGCGGTTGGCGGGGTCACCGTCCATACGTTGCGCCACGGTTCGCTGGTGCTGAAGAAGGGAACGACGATCGGTCCCGCCGAAGTCGACGCGCTCAACAAGGCCGGCGTCAACGAGATCGTCGTGGTCCGGCTGGAAGAAGGCGATATCTCCGAGGACGCCGCCGCCGCCAGTATCGCGCAGGCGGTGACCGGCGAGGGCATCAATGTCGAGCGCGCCTTTACCGGCCGCGCCAATCTGTTCGCGGCGCGCGCCGGGGTGCTGGTAGTCGATCGCGCCGCCGTTGACCGCATCAATGATGTCGACGAGGCCATCACCTTTGCGACGCTGCCCGCCTTCAAGCCGGTGGTCGAAGGCGAGATGATTGCGACCGTCAAGCTGATTCCGTTCGGGGTGGAGGCGAAGCTGGTCGATGCCGCGGTGAAGGCGGCGCAAAGCGGCGCGCTGCGTATCGCGCCATACGTCATCGAGCGCGTCGGCGTCGTCTCGACGCTGCTGCCGGGATTGGCGCCGAAGGTGATCGATAAGACCTTGCGCGTGACGGCGGAACGTTTGGCGCCTGCGGGAGCCTCAATCATTGCCGAGCGCCGCGTCGCGCACGAGCAGACCGCGCTCGCGGCGGCGATCAGGGAAGTGTTGGGGTTCGGTGCGGAACTCGTGATCGTATTCGGGGCATCGGCGATCGCCGATCGTCGCGACGTGATCCCGGCGGCAATTACCGACATCGGCGGTGTGATCGAGCATTTTGGCATGCCGGTCGATCCCGGGAATTTGCTGCTGATCGGCGGCGCCAACGGCGTCCCTGTGCTGGGCGCCCCGGGCTGCGCGCGCTCGCCGGTTGAAAACGGTTTCGATTGGGTTCTGATGCGTCTGCTCGCGGGACTGAAGGTCACGCGCTCCGAATTGACAGGCATGGGGGTCGGCGGGCTGCTGATGGAAATCGTGACGCGGCCCCAGCCGCGTACCGGTTCCGAGGTCGAGGGCAGCCGCAAGGTCGCTGCAATCGTGCTGGCCGCCGGGCGTTCGACCCGGATGGGCGGTCCGAACAAGCTGCTCGCCGAACTCGGTGGCAAGAAGCTGGTGCGGATCGTAACCGAACAGGCGCTGGCCTCGAAAGCCTCCGAGGTGATTGTCGTCACCGGCCATCAAGCGGAGCTTGTCGAGCAGGCGCTTGACGGGCTCCATGTGAAGTTCGCCCGCAATCCCGAACCCGGCGGCGGCCTTGCCGGCTCCGTGAAGGCTGGCATCGCGGCGGTCTCCGGGGATGCCGATGGCGCGATGGTCTGCCTCGGCGACATGCCGCTGATCTCGGCCCAGTTGCTCGACCGCCTTATCGAGACGTTCGCGCCGGACCGCGGCAACCTGATCGCGGTGCCCGTGAGCGAGGGACGTCGCGGCAATCCGGTGCTGTGGTCCCGCCGGTTTTTCAACGAACTGATGACGCTCGACGGCGACATCGGCGCCCGGCATCTGATCGCCAAGCATACGGAGACGGTGGCTGAGGTCCCGGTCGAGGGCGATGGGGCTTTCCTCGACATCGACACGCCACAGGCGCTGGAAGCGGCAAGACGGGGTTGAGAGGCCTCTCAGGGTTGCCAGCGGCATTCTGGGGCTGCCTGCCGAACTCCCGAGGCGCCTCGTTGCCTGCCCCACCCGCTCTTTGTGGCGCGCGTTCACCAACTGGCAACGACCGCAAGGTAGCGTGGCGCCGATTGGGCCTCGGGGGAGGGGATGTTGCTTTCTTTCAGATCCGCGCGTAACGGCGCTGTATATGGGCTTGCGCTCTTGCTGGCGATGGCAGCGACGGCACCGTCGCTCGCGGCGGGCGCATTCGCGATCGGCAAATGCGGTGCGTATGGCCAGGCGTACGACTATTCCGCCGAGCAGGCGGCTCGCACCGCAGCATTGAAGCAGTGCAAGGGCGACTGCACGGCAGTGACCATGAAGCGCGCCTGCGCCGCGCTGGCAGTAGATATGGTCAATCCCTGCGGTCCGCACGGATATGCGGTCAGGCCGCGGATTTCAAGTTCGCTCAATGAAGCCACGCGCGAATGCTACAAATTCGGTGGCAAGCAGTGCGTGATCCGCGCCTGGGCCTGCGACGCCAAGGGTTAAACTTCGCAAGATTAGAACCGGCATCGCTGGTCCGCACCATGCGACATGGCTGCGGTGACGTGCTTCCGCAGCATGCTGGATTTCATGCAGAATGCTCGCAGGCTACCGAAGCGCGTCGAACAGGCGCGCTTGCGATCCTTAAATCTTCGGGCTCTCGCTTGCGGGCGCTGCGAATGACCAAGGGCGATCATGCTGGGACTCCGGAGGGGCAAGAACGAACAGCCGGCGGTATCGGCCGACTTTCAACATGCGCTGATGCAGCAGGTGCTGCGCACCGAGCTGATCCGAATCAAGTCGCTGATTGCGACGACAGCGATCATCGGAATTATGCTCTTCGTCATCTACACGTTCGATCCCTATGCCGTCGAACATCTCTGGCATGGCCGTCTCCCGCCGGCCTACCTTTACGCGATCCTCTTGCCCGTCATCCTGTTCGAACTTTGGGTGCATGGGACTATCAGTCGCCACTTGCGGCTCGGCCGGGATATGCCGATGTTCCGCCGATATCTCGGCGCGCTGATTGAAACGTCGATGCCGACGCTGGCGTTGGCGCTGGAGATCGACAGTATGGGCGCGGTGGAGGCGCTCGGCTTCGCGGTACCTCTCATATATTTCATCTTTATCATTCTCTCGACGCTGCGGCTGGACTTCTGGCTTTCCACCTTCACCGGCTTTGTGGCCGCCGCCGAATTGTTGTGCATGGCGATGTTCTATCATCCGGTCGGCAGCACGGATCCGGTACCCGATCTGTATTATCACGCGGTGCGCAGCGTCATCATCCTGATCTGCGGCATGCTGGCGGGTGCGGTCGGCGTTCAATTGCGCCGGCAGTTCGAGGCGAGCATTCTGGCCGCGACCGCGCGCGATCGCGTCACCAATCTGTTCGGCCAGCATGTTTCACCCGAGGTCGTCGAGCGATTGATGGCGGAGGGGACCAAAACCAACAGCGATGTCCGTCGCGTCGCCGTCATGTTCGTCGACTTCCGCAGTTTCACCGCAGGCGCGCGCACGCGTTCCCCGCAGGAGGTGGTGCAGCGTCTGGATGGGGCCTTCGCGGTGCTGGTTGATATCCTCGACCGGCATGGCGGGATCGTGAACAAGTTTTTGGGCGACGGATTTCTGGCGCTGTTCGGCGCACCGCTAGAATTGGCCGAGGCCGCGCATAGCGCGGTCGCAGCCGGGCGGGAGATGCTCGCCGCCAATGAGCGGGTCAACACGGCAACTTCGTGGCCGCTTCGCATCGGGATCGGCATTCACATCGGCGAAGTGGTCGCCGGCAGTATCGGCTCACCGCGCCGAAAGGAATACACCGTGATCGGCGACACCGTGAACTTCGCCGCCCGGCTCGAGGCGCTCAACAAGGAATTCGATTCGCAATTCCTGATTTCCGCGGCCGTTCGCGACGCGCTGGGAAACGACTGCAGCGACGCGGTATCGCTTGGCGAGGTCGCTGTGAGGGGCTACGACCTGCCGATGACGGTTTGGCGGTTGGCTTGACTGGAGAGACAGATGCAACGACGCTATGTCACCGTGGATGTGTTTACCGGCCGCGCATTTGGCGGCAATCCGCTGGCCGTGGTTCTCGATGCCGGCGGGCTCTCCACCGCACAGATGCAGGCCATCGCCACTGAATTCAATTACTCCGAAACCACCTTCGTTCTGCCGGCGGCCGATCCCGCGCACGACGCGCAGGTGCGAATTTTCACTGTGCGCTCCGAAATTCCATTCGCCGGACATCCCAATGTCGGCACCGCCTTCGTGCTGGCGACGCAGGCGCAACGACCGCCCGCACGGCTGACGTTTGAGGAGAAGGCGGGCCTCGTGCCGGTCGAGATCCTGACCGAGGAAGGCCGTATAGTTGGAGCGGAGCTCACCGCGCCGCAGCCGCTGAAGCTGCTCGCGCAGATTGGCCCGGAGCAGGTGGCCGCGTGCCTCTCTTTGTCGCCGGCCGATCTGAAAACGGACCGGCATCTTCCGCAGATCGTTTCGGTCGGTTTGCCATTTCTGGTCGTGGAATTGGCCAGGCGCGCTGCGCTGCGTCGGGCACAACCGGATGCGGCGGCATTCGCTAGCACCTTTCCCTGCGACGGATCGGATGCGATCTATTGTTATACGAGCGACGTGCCGGCCGACGAAAAGCCGTGCGACTTGCAGGCGCGGATGTTCCATCCCGGCTCAAGCGGCCTCTCCGAGGACCCCGCCACAGGCAGCGCTACCGCCGCGGCTGCCGCATTGCTTGCCGATCTCGACCGCCTGAGCGATGGCGAGTTGCAATTGCGGATCGGGCAGGGTGTCGACATGGGCCGGCCGAGCCTGCTGTTGACGCGCGTTCGAAAGCAGAACGGCACAATCGTGTCGGTGCATGTCGGAGGTCAGTGCGTGCCGATGATGGAAGGGACGTTTCGTCTGGCGGGAAGGGCGTGAGCGCGGCGCAAGGCTTTACACCTGCCGCGCGGCCAAATTCTCCACCTTAACGCCATCGCGATCTTCGATAATCTCCGCGATCCATTGCCGGTGGCAATGGGTGTGGTCGCGCTCGTAGCACAAAAGACAAACCGGTCCGGACTTCCTAACCAGCGACGACAGTTCGTCGATCTCTTCTCTCGCCTGAGCGGTTTTCAGATGCGCCGCGTAGATTCTGGTGCAGCACGTCGAATTTGCCGCTGCGAGCGGCTTCGCGGCCATTCTTGGGCGTGCCGAGCGCTTTCAGATGAAGGTACGCAATGCCGCGCTCGTCCAATCCAGCCGCCAACTGATTTTTGGAAAAGCCGGGCCTGCGGGATGATGTAACAGCGCGCACGTCGACCAGCAGTTTGACGCCGGCATTTTGCAGCTCGTCCAGCACCGCCTTCGACGGGGTCTGTTCATAGCCGATCGTAAACAGCCTCTTCGCCTTGGCCATCGGATGCCTTTTCACTTCACGCGTTCGATCAATTCCATCGCGCCCGCGGGCGCGCGCACCTTGCCTTCATGAATCACATAGGCAAAGACATCGCGCGGCGCCTTCTTCGGTTTCGCCTGATCTACGCGCGGCAGATCGTCAGGTTCGCTTCCGGCGGCCCAGCCCTTCAGCCGCTTCGCCCAGGCATCGAGCTGCTTCGGCGGATAGCAGGTCTTGATCTCGTCATCGCCCTTCTGCAGCCGCGCATAGACGAAATCGCCGACCACATCGGCGATGGCGGGGTAAGTGCCGTGTTCGGCGAAAACCAC
Organism: uncultured Alphaproteobacteria bacterium; assembly: GCA_963764155.1. GTDB lineage: Bacteria > Pseudomonadota > Alphaproteobacteria > Rhizobiales > Xanthobacteraceae > Bradyrhizobium. The sequence continues at coordinate 117,456 of CAVXRI010000004.1, read as the reverse complement.
GGGCGTTTCGAATTGTCGCAGCAGCGCGATGAAGTCCGGCGTGCAGAAACTGGGATTTCGAACCTCGACGACATGGCGAAGCGCGCGCCCTTCCAGCTTGCGCGGCAGCAGTTCGAGGAATTTTCCGAAGTCCGGCTCGTCGAACTTCTTGGTCGGCGCGAACTGCCACAGAACCGGCCCGAGCCGGTCGCCCAGTTCCAGCACGCCCGAATCATAGAACCGCTTGATGGAATCGCCAGCTTCAGCAAGCACCCGGCGGTTGGTCGCAAAGCGCGGACCCTTGAGCGAGAACACGAAACCGTCGGGCACTTCGCGGGCCCATTTGCGAAAGCTCTCCGGCTTTTGCGACCCGTAATAGGTGCCGTTGATCTCGATCGAGGTGAGCTTCGAGGCCGCGTAGGAAAGCTCCTTGGCCTGCGTTAGTTTGTCCGGATAGAACACCCCGCGCCACGGCTCAAAGGTCCAGCCGCCGACGCCAATGTAGATGTTGCCGGAGGTTTTTGCGGCGGATGATGCCGGGGCTTTGGTCACGGAGGGCGGGTCTCGTTCGGATGCGGCGGTCTTGTCCGGTCGAGACTAGTCAACTCAGGGCGCATTGGCCAGATCGGCTGTCAGGCCAGCGCCTTGGCAAGACGCGCCTCTAACGCGCGCCCTGGGCCTGACGGACGAAGAAGCCTCCCCAGCGCTCGAACATTTGCTTCGCCAGCTGAATCCGGAGTTCGTTGATGTTCCGCAACTCCGTAATAAACGTGTTGTAGGCCTTCATCGCGAATTCGGTCTGAATCTCGATGGCTTTGTCGAGCGGGCAGGGAGCAGCGAGTTTCCCGAACAATGAGATGGTCTCTTCAAAGGACTTCCGGGTGTAATCGCCGTAGGCATTAGCGATGGTCATCAAGCTGACCGGGCCTGTTGCGGCCGTGACGAGCGGGTTGATCCCGCGAGTGTCAATCGCTGTGGGCTCAATCCGCGGCGCATCGACTGTGAGAGCCTCCATCGAGAAGGCTTCAATCGGAGAAGCGTCAGTCAGGGTAAGGTTTGCGGCGGGTCGTTCCTCGGAGTGCTGTTCGACTTGCTCCTCGATCTGCTCCTGGATGCGCCGTTCGATCTCATCCTGAGCCTGAGCCTGGATTCGCTCCCGCTCGATCTGCTCCTCGGATTGCTGCAAACGATCCGGCTTCGGAGTTCTGCACCCGATCAGCCTTCCGAATTCGGCGGCTCCGCTTTTTTGCTCCGCTGCTCTGTTTTCCGACCCCCCTTGCCCTTCTTCCCGCCTGGCTTGTTCTCGTCACGGCTCAACATTACCTGATATCTCCATGGTTCCAGTCCCAAACAAGCTGAAATGGTCGGTCACGTTTGTGCTGAAATGGCGGTTTCGGCTTGTTCGCGGCGCGGCCCTGATGTGTTGAGAATTGGAAAAACGAACTTCGGCGGAAATGCTGATCGGCGGACGGCGTCGAGATTGCCTGTCTCAGGGCATTCGGTCCAGAATAACGAAAAGGAGAAGAGGATGCGGATATTGATTGCGGCACTGCTGGCAATGACGGTTTCGAGCGCGCTGGCTGCCGAAATCGACGACGCGCACCGCCTGGCGTTGCAGGGGCGCGACTCCTATTGGAATTGCCTGGCTCGCGAATATTCGCGCGACGGCACTCAGAGCATGTCGCAGACGGACTTCACCCGCGACATCGCTAGCGTCTGTCCTTCCGAGCGGCAGAATTTCAGAGTGTCGCTGCTGGAGTTTTTGTCGATGCAGTTTCCGAGCCCTGACACGGGAGCGCATATGGCAACCGCCAATAAAGCGATTGAGCTAGCTCAGCAGGAGGTCGTGACGGCCTTTCTCAGGCACAAGACATCGAAATGAACTGCCTTTTTCGGTGCTCTTCCTCATCTTCCTGCTGAACTCGGAGGAGATTACTCCCGCGCCCTTCTTTTCATGATATCCATGCGTCGATAGATCGGGGAAGACATCGGCATGACATCGGACTCAGTTGCCGGCCTCTTGGGTGCGATCGTTGCCGCCATCGCGCTGGTGCTCGCTGTCGCTTATGGCCCCATGGGTCAGTTGGGCAAGCCCGCCAAGCAGATCAACGCCCAGCAGCCTGTCCAGACCGCGCCTGCCGCCCCGGCGCCGAGGGGACCAGTGATCAGGGAAGTGCCGAATCAGTAACGTGAGCGGCGGCTCGCGCTCCTCTTGCTAATTGCGGAACAGTACTTATCTGGCATTCAACGGCACGTGATGCTCTAACGAGCTCCGGCCGGGACGACCACGAAAAACGAGGCAGCGCCGGATGTACGCGCGCCCTGTGTTCGTGGTCGTTGGCATTTTTGCTCGGCTTTTAGGCCGACTTTCTCACCGCTGAACGCTCATTGGAACTGCGGCTTTCCCGACACGGTGGACGTGATTCGCGTCGCCGTTGCGGGGTCGCCTGGCATCTCACTTGGCATGTCGGGAGACGGCGGATATACGCTTGCCGCATGCATCAACTGAACAAGCCGGGCTCTCCGGACGCGCATCAGGGTCTCGCGCAGCACGGCTCGGGAGGACGGGCCATGGGTCCGCTCCAGCTCTCGATTGTCATCCCGACCTTTAACGAGCGCGAGAACGTTACCAAGCTGCTTGGCAAGCTGGAGACGACGCTCGCGGGCGTCGCGTGGGAAGTCGTCTTCGTCGACGACAATTCTCCCGACGGCACCTGGGATGTGCTGCGAGAGTTGTCGAGGCAGGATGATCGCATCCGCTGCATCCGGCGGATCGGCCGGCGCGGGCTGTCCGGCGCATGCATCGAAGGCATTCTGGCATGCAGCGCCCCGTTCGCGGCGGTGATGGACGCCGATCTGCAGCATGACGAGACGCAATTGGTGAAAATGCTCGCGATCCTGCAGAGCGGCAAAGCCGAACTCGTGGTCGGCAGCCGCTATATCGAAGGCGGCAGCGCCGATGCATTCAATAGGCAACGCGCCGGGGCGAGCGCGCTTGCCACTGAACTCGCCAAGCGCCTGCTGGGCGTGAGCATTGCGGACCCGATGAGCGGATTTTTCATGATCTGCCGTGATCGCTTCGAGCAACTGGCCCCGCAACTTTCAACTCAAGGATTCAAAATACTGCTCGATATCGTTGCGACCGCACGAGGCAAGCTTCGCACGGTGGAAGTTCCTTACAGCTTCGGCGCGCGGCTGCATGGCGAGAGCAAGCTCAATTCCATGGTGGCGCTGGACTTCCTCGGCTTGCTGGTGGCGAAGCTGACGCACGACGTGGTGTCGCTTCGCTTCCTGTTGTTCGCGATGGTCGGCTCCATCGGACTGTTCGTGCATCTCGGCACGCTGTTTGTCGCGCTTGAAGCCTTCGAGCTGCCGTTTGCGGAGGCGCAGGCCGCCGGCGCAGTGGTGGCGATGACCAGCAATTTCGTTCTGAACAATTTTTTGACGTATCGCGACCAGCGGCTCAAGGGAGCCGCGCTGTTGCGCGGCTTGTTGGCTTTCTATGTGGTCTGCGGCGTCGGTTTGCTCGCCAATGTCGGCGTGGCATTCTCGGTGTACGACCAAGAGCCTATCTGGTGGCTGGCGGGTGCGGCAGGCGCGCTGATGGGCGTGGTCTGGAACTACGCGATGTCCGGACTGTTCGTCTGGCGCAGGCGATGAACGCGAGATGAGCGCGAGCAAATCGCAGCTCTCTCGCAACACGGCAGTTATAATTGTTGCGCTCGTGCTGTTGCGGCTCATCGCCGCGGTCTTTACGCCGCTGACCTTCGACGAAGCCTATTACTGGATGTGGTCGAAGCATCTCTCGTTCGGTTATTACGATCACCCCCCGATGGTCGCGCTTGTAATCCGGTTGGGCACCGTGATCGCAGGTGATACCGAATTCGGCGTAAGGCTGGGTTCTGTCCTGCTGGCCCTCCCAATGAGTTGGGCGGTGTACCGTTCGGCCGAGATTTTGTTTGGCAGTGCGCGAGTGGCGTCAACGGCGGCCATTCTGCTCAACGTCACGCTGATGGCTGCCGTCGGGACCTTGATCGTTACGCCGGATTCGCCGCTCCTGGTTGCCGCGAGCTTCGTGCTGTTCTTTCTCGCAAAGGTGCTGGAGACCGGTCGGGGTGCGTGGTGGCTCGCGGTCGGCGCCGCCGTCGGTGCCGCGCTGCTATCCAAATACACGGCGCTGTTGTTTGGTCCTGCCATCGTCATCTGGCTGGCGAGCGCTCCGAAGCTACGGCGCTGGCTGATCTCGCCGTGGCCGTATCTCGGTGGATTGGTCGCGCTGGCGATATTTTCGCCGGTCATTCTGTGGAATGCCGACCACCGCTGGGTTTCCTTTATAAAGCAGATAGGGCGCGCGCGGATTGAAGATTTCCGGCCGGCCTATGTCGGCGAATTGATTCCGACGCAAATCGCATTCGCAACGCCTCTGGTATTCATCCTGGGCACCATGGGGCTGTACGCGCTGCTCAGGCGAAACACGGGGCCTTTCGCTGCGCGTATTCTCATTGTCGCCGCCTTCTGGTCCATTGTCCTCTATTTCATCTGGCATTCACTGCATGCCCGCGTGGAGGCGAACTGGTTCGCGCCGGTCTATCCGGCGTTCGCCGTCGCAGCCGCCGTGGCGGCCAATCTGGCGGAATGGGGGATACGGGCCCGGCGCGTTGTCGATTTCTGCTGGCGCTGGGCGTCGCCTGTTGGCGTCGCGATGTTTGCGGCATTGGTGGTGCAGGCCGACACCGGCTTGCTCTCCGGCTATCGGCGCGACGCCACGGTGCGCAGCGTCGGCGTCGGTTGGCGCGCACTGGCCGGGGAGATCGAGACCGTTCGCGCGCGCGCTGGCGCATCTTGCGTTCTCGCGCCCGATTACGGCACCACTTCCTGGCTCGCTTTTTATCTCCCTCGCGGTACCTGCGTGGTGCAGCCGTCGCAGCGCATTCGCTGGGTGAACATGCCCGATCCCGATCCCGCGCTGCTGTCGGGCAAGCTGCTTTATGTCGACGAGGTACGATCGGGCCGCTTGCCGCATTTGACGACGACATTCGCGCGCGTCGAGCGGATCACGGAAGTGTCGCGCAAGCGCGGCCCGCTGGTCATTGAAACCTACGCGCTCGACCTGCTCGAGGGCGCAAAAGGCGACGTGCTAGACCGCTCGCCGCCGCCGGAGCTACTTTAAGCGCGGCTCATCCGGCGGTATCGCGCTGCACCTGCGCACCCGCCGTCTTGAGTTCGTTGCGCCAGAGCCAAACCGTGAGTTCGCTTGACCTGCCGCGGATCTGCGTATCGAACGGTCCAGCAAGGCTGCCGCTCGCCCGTGGTTTGCACTCGGGTCCAGCCTGTTCAAGCAATCTGTCGCTCAGGGCTAGTTGCGCACCGCGTTGGGCAGCCACTTCCATGAGCCGGCTCGCCACGTTCACCGTGTCTCCCGTTGCGGTGATGTGCTGATGGCTTCCACCGCCGAGTCTGGAGGCAACGATCGGTCCAAAATGGGCGCCGATCTTAAATCCGATTCCAGCGGCGATCGAGGGCGGCAGGGACGCGATCCATCGTTCGGCTCCGATGCAGAGCCCTACCGAGCACTCTGCCGCGCGCCCTGCGTCATCAGCTGCGGACTTTGGCAAGCCGAACAGGATCATCGCGCCATCCCCGAGGAAACCGGTGATCATGCCGCCGCACCGGATCACTTCCCGGTCGATCAGCGCATGAAACTCTTTCAGGAGCTCGCGGATCGCATCGGGATCCAGCCTCTCGCTGAGCGATGTGAAGCCGGAGATATCGACGAACACAATGGCCGCGTCCTGCCGGACAGGCTTCAGCAGGAACTTATGATCCCGGGCGAGCCACTCCTGGACGCCGGGAGCCTGAAATTGTCCAAGCAAGCTGCTCTTCTCGGCGAAGTATCGCGCGCTGCGCCGCCCCGACCACAGTTGCACCGCACCGAAGACGACGAGGGGCGGTGCAGCCGCTGCGATCGTTGTGGCGGCGTTGAGCCATATTCCATGATTGAATGCGAAGGCGTTTCCCGCGGCCCACGCCAGCACCACCGCGCTCGTTGCGAGGAGTCCGATCGCACTTTGCCGCCACGCCAGCAGCCCGACAAGCAGCATCGGGAGCAAGATCGTCGCCAGTGCGTCGAGCAGGCGAACCGATCGATCCCGTAACAATCCGTCGCCGGCCACTAGATTGGTTATGGCAGTTGAAATGATTTCCACGCCGGGCATCAAGGAATCGAACGGACTTGGAAAGAAGTCGCCTCCGCCGGTTACTGTCGCACCGAGCACAACAACTTCGACCTTAAATCGTCTCCCGCCCGAGCTGGCCGTCCATGACGCTCCCGGCGCTGACGGTGCGGATAGTTTGGCGCGGGCCGTAATATGCGATCGGAAGCGTGTAACCGGAATCGGTTGGAATAGACCTATCACCGAACACCAGACGGTTAGGCTCTATCGTGAGCGGGCTTCCAATCGCGACCGCAGCGACCCGAAGCGGGAATGAAAGCTCGATCCTGTCATTAGTCCGGAACAGCATCGGGACCCACTGCGGCGTTCCGGTCTGCCCCGTGGTCACGTTGACAATGCCTATCTCTGCGCGCTCGGCAAAGGTGGGGAGAGGGACCAAAAATTGCTCGGCCCGCGGCAGAGCGCCGAGCGATCCGTCGCTGTCACTCGAAACCGGTCTGCTGCTTTGCGGAAATACGGCGGCAGCGGCCAGCACTGTCGGTCGCAACGCGAGTGATTTTGCGAGCGCAGCGTCGCCGTCCGCGGAGCCCCGATCCAGCAGCAAGAGATCGACTGCGATGACCTTTGGTTCAAGTCTCGCGACTGTCTCAATGATGTTCGCGAGATCGGCGCGCGGGAGAGGATAGGTGCCGCCCCGTTTAACGATGCTGTCGTCGATAGCGACGATCGTAACCAGGTCAGGGGCAGCCCTGACGCCCCGGAGCAGCGTCCGGACATCGATCAACGCCGATTCCACGCGATCCAGAAATGGCAGATAGCCAGCTGAGTGGGCGAGATAGACGCCAGTGCCCCATAGCCCCGCAACGATCAGAGCGATCAAGCTTTGGAGGCCTCGACTGCTCATTTCGTTATTGTCTCGTTATTGTCGCAGCCGGGCAAGTAACGCTGCGACACGGGCAGGGGGCCAGCGTTTCACGACCAAAGGCCCTGATCCCTCAACGTCGACGCCTTCACCTTGCCCCAGCACGACCCGGTCCCTGCCAGCGCGTCGGGCTACGCTCACGCGCCCTTCCACGACAAATACCGAGGTCTTGGCGTCGGCCGCATCAACCGCCCATTTGGTGCCTCGCACCGCGGCGACCGCTTGAGGCGTCACGACCTTGAACCGGTTGCCGCCCTGCTTTTTGGTGACCTCGACCAGCAAGGCCTTGCTGCTGAGTTCCACCGAGTTGACGCGCCCGTCGCGGTTGTCATCCCTGAGTTCGAACCTGGCGCCGCTTTCGGCTACGATTGTGATCCCATTGTCGCAACTCAGAGTCTGCGCGCCGCCCAAAGATTGCTGCGTTACGCAGGCCCTGTTTGCCGGCTGCGCCTCGGCATTTCCAACCCAAAGAAAGAAGCATGCCAAAACAGTGGATGCGGCGCGCGCCACTAATCTCATGACAGCCTCCGTTCGGGGCAGGGCAATTACAACAGGGCGAAAGGCGGTAGGTATGCACGGTGGTGTCCATGCGAGCGGGGCTAGCCCCGTAATGTGTCGAGGATGCGCCAGTTTCGCGGGCAGTGGCCAGCGTGTTCACGGTCGATCGACGTACCGGCGTGCGGCGTAACGCCTCAACTCGCTGCTTCCTGAGGATTGGCACGGCCGTCCGCCGATCACGGAGGCCGTCCCAACTGTAGCGAGAGGCTCCGCGACCGCACAACCCTGGCCAGAATTGAAGCCTCCCGCTTTGCCTCAGATCTGCCCAAACTTAATCCGCATTTAACGAAAAATCGCCTTAATGACGCTTTGCGCCTCTGCGAAACGCTATATCGGGACCTGACCGGCGTCGGCGCTCGAAGGGGAACAAAGTGGGATCGTCCGGGACGCAAAGCGTATGAGTACCACTACCGGTGCATTAGCGGCGCGGCAGCGCAAAAGCTCTTGCCGGAACATAATCTCCCAGAAGCTCCTTGGCGGAGTTGCGGTCGCTTGCCTTGTGTTCGGTTGCACCTGGGCCGTGTACAGCAACATTCTCACCGCGAGCGTGTATCCGACCCTTGACGAGGCGCGTTACAACGAACCCGTTCTCAAGCGGCTGTCTAGCGTTGCTCCCCGGAGCGTGGCGCAGGCGCTCGACGATACGTTTGCGGCGTTGCCTCAGTCAGCGGCGGTCATCCCGAAGCCGGCAACAGCTCCCTCGATCAGTCCGTCCATGTTCGACGAACGGTTCGCGGCCGCGCAGCCGATTGGCGTTCCCTCACGCGCTGCCGATGCTTCCAGTGCCGACACGCCGAAGCTGGTTGAGGCTGCGCCGAAGGTAGCGCAGGCGGCTAAGCCCAAAGATGTCGTGCCGCCGCAACGGCCGGCGCAGCTTGCTTTGAATGCGCCGACATCCTCGCCGCCTCGGCAGGAAGCCAAGCCTGACAGCGCGCAAGGCTTTTCGATCCGCGACATGGCGGAGCGCGCCAAGCAAGCCGTGATGTCGATCGCTTCCCATGACAGAAGCTCCATGACTGAAAAGCTGTGGGGCAAGCAGCCCTCGAATGGACCGCTGTTGTCCTATGCATCCGCCGACGCAAGCATCACCGGCGGCATCGCACAGGAGCAAAATCCGGCGCTTGGCGGCTCTCCTCCTTATGACCGCTCGACGGCCGTCTATGATATCTCCGCGCATACCGTTTACCTGCCGGATGGCAGCAAGCTGGAAGCGCATTCAGGCCTCGGCGCGAAACTCGATGATCCCCATACCGCGCGCATTCGGATGGAAGGCGTAACGCCGCCGCACATCTACGAACTGAAGCCGCGCGAGACGCTTTTTCACGGCGTGCCCGCGTTGCGCATGACCCCGATCGGCGGCGAGGACGCGATCTTCGGCCGGTCGGGACTGCTCGCCCATAGCTTCATGCTTGGCCCCAATGGCGACTTCGAACGGCTGCGTCTCGTTCCGGGACTACAACGCCTTCCTCGACGCCTATCGCAATCAGGGCATCAAGAAGCTCGCCGTCGTTGCGAAAGTGGACTGAGCGCCGGTCCTTAATTCTCGCCGTTGATACATCCTGACTTTCTCCCCTTTCCTGAGTGATACCAGCACCGGGCATACGGCAGTATCGGCCGCCCGGCGGGTCCAAAGGCCGGCTCTCACGTAGGAATACCGCGGCTCAGCCGCGAGATTGCACGGGTTCCCGCATCGTGGTATTTAGGCACCATGAAGTGGGACGACCTTCGTATCCTTGCCGCTGTGCGAGACGAGGGCACCTATGCGGGCGCCGGCTTGCGCTTGCGAATCGACGAGACGACGGTCGGGCGGCGCCTGGCGCGCATCGAGCGTGCGCTCGGCCTTCGACTATTCGAGGCCGTCGACGGCCTCCGCAAGCCGACCCGGGAATGCGAAATCGTTCTCGCACACGTCAAGGCGATCACCGGCCACGTGACCGAGATCGGCAGGGTAGGCGAGAGCTTGCCGGCCTTGAGCGGCCGTTTCCGAATTGCTTCCACCAATGGGGTGGCCGAGGAAATTCTCTCACCTCAGGCGAGCCGCTTATTGGTCCACAATCCCGGGCTGACGATCCACTTCCTCACATCGAGCGAAAACGTAAAGTTTTCACGCTGGCAGGCGGACCTCGCCATTCGCCTGCGGAAGCCAGACAGGGGTGACTTCACGATCTCGAAGCTTGGCGAATTCAGGCTGTTCTTGATCGAACCCGCCACAGGCAGCGACGCGCAGAGCGTCGTCTGCGCGTATCCCGATCACCTCGGTGCAATGCCGGAGTTCGCAGTTCCTGCGATCGAAGGGACTGCACGAGCGTTCGCATTTCATCTCCGACAACATACGCGTGATTAGAAACCTGATCAGCACATACCAAGCGGTCGGCGTGCTGCCCGAGTACGCTTGCAGGGATTTGCTTGCCGACCGCCGGTTACGGGCGTCGTTGCTGCCGCGGCGGCGCGACGTGTGGCTGTTGGTGCAGAACCATCTCAAGCGTGATCCCGCGGCCCGCGTCGTGATCGACTGGATACGCGATTGCTTCCAGGAGCTTTCGCCGGGGTAGGCGAAGTTGCCGCCGCGTCGGCAGCTGCTCACCGTTGGCGCAAAACAAAAACCCCGGCATCGCTGCCGGGGTTTCGCATTTTGGCAATGCCGGAGGCGCGGACCTTAGAAGTCCATGCCGCCCATGCCGCCGCCCGGGGGCATGGAGGGGCCAGCCGAGGGCTTCTTCGGCAGTTCGGCAATCATGGCTTCGGTGGTGATCAGAAGAGCCGCGACGGATGCCGCGTTCTGGATCGCCGCGCGGACCACCTTGGTCGGGTCGATAATGCCCTTGCTCACCAGGTTGACGTACTCGCCGGTCTGGGAGTCGAAACCGTAGGCGTACTGATCCTTCTCGAGGATCTTGCCGACGATAACCGAGCCATCTTCGCCCGCGTTGATCGCGATCTGGCGGGCCGGCGCGGAGAGCGCCTTGCGCACGATCTCGACGCCGGTCTTCTGGTCGTCATTGGCGGTCTTGATACGCTTGAGCTGCTCGCTGGCACGGAGCAGGGCGACGCCGCCGCCCGGCAGAATGCCTTCCTCAACAGCCGCACGGGTCGCATGCATCGCGTCATCAACGCGATCCTTGCGCTCCTTCACCTCAACCTCGGTCGCGCCGCCGACGCGGATCACCGCGACGCCGCCCGCGAGCTTGGCAAGACGCTCCTGAAGCTTCTCACGGTCGTAGTCCGAGGTAGTTTCCTCGATCTGCGCCTTGATCTGCGCCACACGCGCCTCGATGTCGGCCTTCTTGCCGGCGCCGTTGACGATCGTGGTGTTCTCCTTGTCGATCATCACCTTCTTGGCGCGGCCGAGCATGGAGAGGTTGACGTTCTCGAGCTTGATGCCGAGATCTTCCGAAATCGCCTGACCGCCGGTCAGGATCGCGATGTCCTGCAGCATGGCCTTGCGGCGATCGCCGAAGCCCGGAGCCTTGACGGCCGCGACCTTGAGGCCGCCGCGCAGACGGTTGACGACGAGGGTGGCGAGAGCTTCGCCTTCGACGTCTTCCGCGACGATGACGAGCGGCTTGCCGGTCTGCACCACCGCTTCAAGCAGCGGCAGCAGTTCGTTCAGCGAGGAGAGCTTCTTCTCGTTGATGAGAATGTAGGCGTCATCCATCTCGACGCGCATCTTGTCGGCGTTCGTGACGAAGTATGGCGAGATGTAGCCGCGGTCGAACTGCATGCCCTCGACGACGTCGAGTTCGGTTTCGAGCGACTTGGCTTCCTCAACCGTGATGACGCCTTCGTTGCCGACCTTCTTCATGGCATCGGCCAGGAACTTGCCGATTTCGGCATCGCCGTTGGCCGAGATGGTTCCGACCTGAGCGATCTCCTCGTTCGAGGTGACCTTCTTGGAGTTCTTGACGAGGTCGGCGACCACGGCTTCAACAGCCAGATCGATACCACGCTTCAGGTCCATCGGGTTCATGCCCGCGGCAACCGACTTGGCGCCTTCACGGACGATAGCCGCGGCCAGCACGGTCGCGGTGGTGGTGCCGTCGCCGGCAGCATCTGCGGACTTCGAGGCGACTTCGCGCACCATCTGCGCGCCCATGTTCTCGAACTTGTCGTCAAGCTCGATCTCCTTGGCGACGGTGACGCCGTCCTTGGTGATGCGGGGAGCGCCGAATGACTTGTCCAGAACGACGTTGCGGCCCTTGGGGCCGAGCGTCACCTTGACGGCGTTGTTGAGGATGTCGACACCGCGCAGCATGCGATCGCGGGCATCGACGCCGAATTTAACTTCTTTGGCTGACATATTGATTTTCCCTGAGTTGAAATTTTCTCTCCCTCCGGGAGCGCCAGCAGGCGCTCCTCAGGGAGAGCGTGTGCGAGCTGCGGGTTACGCCGCCTTCTTTTTGGCGGAGCTGGTCTCGGTGAGAACGCCCATGATGTCGCTCTCTTTCATGATCAAGAGTTCCTGGCCGTCGATCTTGACCTCGGTGCCGGACCACTTGCCGAACAGCACGCGATCGCCAACCTGAATGTCGATCGGGATCAGCTTGCCGCTCTCGTCGCGGCCGCCCGGACCGACTGCGGTCACTTCGCCCTGCGAAGGCTTTTCCTTGGCCGTATCGGGAATGATAATGCCGCCTGCGGTCTTCTCTTCGGCGTCGATGCGCTTGACCACGACGCGGTCGTGAAGCGGACGGAATTTCATGCAGTCCTCCTAAGTTTCTGAAGATGTTGTAAAATTCTGGAAAATTGGCAGTCGCCACCGGCGAGTGCCAAGGCGACACACACGACATAGGCCAGACTGGTTGCGGGGACAAGGGCTTCTATCAGAAAATTTGGCACTCAAATGTGGCGCCTGCCAAATTTGTTTATCGTCGTTAACGCCGGCAAGGGTCGAGCGCCCGGTCGATATTAGCAGATGCGGTAAGCTGCTGCTTGCGCACTATTTTCAACAGTTCATTAAACATTTAGCCTTGTGATGGGTTGGTATCGTGCGTCACATTTCTCATGTGAGCGCGTCTGCACCGGATGGCTCCGGGTGACAGCCATCCCGTGAAATGCGCTCCAGCAATGGAGGCTGGCATGGTGTCGCGGGTTGGGGTGGTTTCGGACGACTTCCGGAAACAGGTGCTGGGTTACGGGCTTACGACAGCGGAGATCCTGTATCGAATGCCGGATCATCCCTCGCTGTTACAAACCTACGTTTGGCAGAACTACGATCTCTTCCCGAAATTTCCGGCGCTGCAGGATTTCCTCGACTTTTGGCAGAGGAAGCTCGAGGGCCCGTTATTCTCGGTTACGGTCGCGCACTCCAAGCTGATCAAGCCCGCTGAACTGCAAGCCGTCGACGGTGTGTTCCGGTTGCACTAAGGCTCGGTGGTGAACCAGCTGCGATCCGCGGGCCCGCTGCTGGTTCTACGCGCTGCCGGGCCTGAGGTGTGCTAGCCTTTTCGTACCGAACGGAAAGGGAGAGCATCGATGGCTAGCAAGAAGCCGAATTCGCGCGCCGCTGCCCGTAGCCCGGCGCAGAAGAAATCGACGGCGCGCAAGCTCGCCGCCAAAGGCGCCCCCAAGTCCATCGCTCGAAAGCCGGTCAGTGACACGCGCCGCGCCCGGCCAGCCAAACCGCAGCGTGCGAAACAGCGCATTGCGATCAGCCATCTCCGCGAAGAAGATTTCAAACCCGACGGCCTGCGCGCTTACGCCAAATACAGAGATCTCGGCATTGCCGACGCAAGCCGTGGCGTGGCGCGTGCGCATGTGATCCGCCTGATCGGGCCGTGCAATCCCGCGGAAGTCTCAAAACTGCATTTCCATCACGTCGAATTCCAGATGGTCTATGTGCTGAAGGGCTGGGTGAAGACCTACATGGAAGGGCAGGGCGAAACACTGATGAGAGAAGGCAGCGCCTGGACGCAACCACCGCGCATCAAGCACCTGATCATGGACTATTCCGATGACGTCGAACTGCTCGAAGTCATCTTGCCAGCTGATTTCAAGACGGTCGAACTGACGGGCTGAACTCTATGCGTTAGCGGATGCGATCTGGCGCTGACCAGCGACCCGCGATCTAACCCCGTCCGACGAACGGCATCTTTGACGCCATTACCGTCATGAACAGCACGTTGGCGTCAAGCGGCAGGCTCGCCATGTAGGCGACGGCGTCGCCGACCGCCTTGGCGTCCATGCGCGGTTCGGGAATCTTGCGGCCGTCAGGCTGCAGCACGCCATCGACCATGCGATCCGTCATGGGGGTCGCCGCGTTGCCGATATCGATCTGTCCAACCGCGATATCGTAGCCGCGCCCGTCCAGATTGGTTGCTTTCGTCAGGCCGGTGATGGCGTGCTTGGTCGAGGTATATGCCGAGGAGAACGGCCGCGGGGCGTGCGCCGAGATCGAGCCGTTGTTGATGATGCGGCCGCCGCGCGGGGTCTGGTCCTTCATGATGCGGAACGCATGCTGCGTGCACAGGAAGGGCGCCGTGAGATTGGTGGCGACCACCGCCTGCCACTGCGCGAGCCCGAGATCCTCGAACGGGACCGGCGGCGCGCCCATCCCGGCATTGTTGAAAAGCACATCGAGCCGGCCGTAAGTCTCCATCACCTTGGCAAACAGCGCGGCAATGGATCCGGCATCGGCCATATCAGCGGAAACGGCGAGGCTCTTGCCGATATTGTCGCCAAGCTTCTTGGTCTCTTCCAGCTTCTCCAGGCGTCGGCCGGCGAGCACCACGGTAAAGCCGGCCCTCATCAGTGCCAGCGATGCCGCACGTCCGACACCAGTACCTGCGCCGGTCACCACCGCGATCTTTTCTGCTGCTTCGGCCATGTGTTCCTCGCCTGTTACTTTTTTGCTTCTGTTTCGGTCTTGTACGGTGGTCGTGGGATATTCTGGTGCGCGGCACGCAACGCCGCCGACCAGCGCGAACGCAGATCGTGAAAATAGGGTTCGCCCGCCTCGATGCGGTGATTGAGATCGGCCTCGCAGGCATCGGTGCGCACGACCAGCACATCGATCGGCAGGCCGACGCCCAGATTGGAGCGCATGGTCGAATCCATCGAGATCAGGCTTGTCTTGAGCGCTTCATACAGTTCGACATCGTAGTGCATGGCGCGATCGAGCACCGGCTTGCCGTACTTGTGCTCGCCGATCTGCAAGTAAGGCGTGTCGGTGGTGCATTCGATGAAATTGCCGGCGGTGTACACCATGAACAGCCGCATCCGCGATCCCTTGATCTGGCCGCCGAACAGGAAAGACACGTCGAAGCTGACATCCTCGGATTCAAGCGCGCGACCTTCGGTAGCGTGCACCGCGCGTATTGCCCGGCCGATGCGCTGCGCTGCCTGGAACATGGTCGGCGCGTTCATCAGCGTTTCGCTTTCGCCGGTCTCGGGATCCTCGAGGCCTTCGGTCAGTGTCGAGAGCACCGACTGACTGATCGCCAAGTTGCCGGCGCTCGCGATCGCCAGAATCCGTTCGCCCGGTTTGCTGAAGATGTGGAGCTTGCGAAAGGTCGAGACGTTGTCGAGACCGGCGTTGGTGCGGGTGTCCGCAATCATCACCAAACCATCCCGCACCAGCACTCCGCAACAATAGGTCATTCCCGCTCCCCGAACGCCTCTGATGGCGAGAAATTACTAGCCAATTTCGCCGGGCGCTCCAACCCTAATTCCCTGTAAGGCGCGGGCTTGCTGCTGTGCGGTGCGGGGACCTTTCTGCTCAGCCGGTCATTGCGACTGGGATTGCCACTGTCCCGGCCGGCCGGCCTGATCGACCTTCACGGCGACCGTCAGCGTTTCCATCCCGCCGCCGTAACGCGTGCCGCGAACCGGCGCGGCCCCGAGGTAATCCAGGCCGATGGCGATGCGGGCATGCGCCTCGGTGGAGCAGATGCAGTTCGCCGGATCGAAGCCGACCCAGCCGAGGATCGGCACAAAGGCCTCCGCCCAGGCGTGGCCTGCCTGCTGGTTGACCTTCCCGTCGGAGCGCAGGAAATGTCCGGAAACAAAGCGGGCAGGAACGCGCCCGGAACGCGCGCAGGCGATGAAGATGTGCGCGTAATCCTGACAGACGCCGCGCTTGAGGCCGAAGGCTTCGACCGCAGAGGTCCCGCTGTTGGTGGGGTCCTCGTCGAACGTCATGTGCTCGTTGATCTGCGTCATCAGCGCATGCAGAAATCCCAGCGTGTCCTCTTCGGATTCCGAGCGCAGCTCGCGCGCGAAGTTCGCCATCGCCGGATTGACATCGGTCAGCGCCGTGGAGCGCAGAAACAGGCTGGGTGGAAATCGTTCGTCGGTACCCTTCACCACGCCGCCGGTATCATGCGTCTCGATCAGGCCTTCGACGTTGATGCTGAGGTCGGCGATCGGCCCATGGGTCATCACATGGGTGACGTTGCCGAACGCGTCTTCATGCATGTCGAGCCGCGCATCGGTGGAGATGTCGATCTGCCAATCGGCGACGTATTGCCCATCGTGGCTGCTCGGCGTCATTCGCAATACCTGAATGACGCCGGTGGCCGGCGGCTCGTAGCGATAGCGGGTTGAATGAGAAATTCGCAGGCGCATGAGGGACCAGGGACGAGATTAGAGTTCGTTTTGGCATTTTAGAGCACGAGTATCGTTATGCTCCCGGGCGATGCCGCCATCCACGTCTTTCTTGACCGTCAGCGCGGCTGGTGGACGATCCAATCCCCTGCCTCAACCGATATCCCTTAGATCAGGTACTGCTTGGTGATAATTTCGCCAAGCCGGGCGTTGTCGGCAATGAATTCCTGGATGAATTCATGCACGCCGTGCTGAAAGATATCGTCCATGTGGCTGTGTTCAAGACGGTTGCGGACCCCGCGCGCATGGCGCTGGGCCGCGCCCTGACGGCCGTAAGCGACGCCGATCTGGTCAAGATTGCGCACCAGGTTGCCGTAGCAGCTTGCCAGCGAACGCGGCAGCGAATCGTTGAGGATCAGCAAATCCGCGATCAACCAGGGTTTGAGCGTTTCGCGATAGACCCAGTGATAGGCGGTCAGCGCCGAGACCGAACGCAGGATCGAGGTCCATTGATAGTAGTCGAGGGGTCCTCCGACATGCTCTTCCTCGGGCAACAGCACGTGATACTTGACGTCGAGAATGCGCGCGGTGTTGTCGGCGCGTTCCAGGTGCAGCCCCAGCCGCGAGAACCAGTAGGCGTCGTTGCGCAGCATGGTCCGATAGGCCGATCCGTCGAACCTCAGCGAGGTTTCCTGCACAAAGCGCAGGAAGCGCGCCAGTTCCTCACGGGTCGAAGTGCCCTTGCACCAGACTTCCTGAAGCTCCATCCAGGCGCTGTTGATGGTGTCCCACATCTCGCTGGTGAGCGCGGTCCGCACCGAGCGCGAATTGAGCCGAGCGGCCTCGATGCAGTTTCGGATCGAAGACGGGTTGGATGGCGCGAACGAGAGATATTCGACTACGTTTTGTTCGTTGGCTTCGTCATAGGATTGATAGAAGCTCGCGCCGACGCCGGCGGTCAGAAGCGCCGAATCCCACTCATTGGTCTTGCCGATATAGGCCGCCGGAAGTGCTGTAACGCGCAACGTCGCGTCGATGGTACGCGCCAGATATTCCGCGCGTTCGACGTAGCGGGCCAGCCAATAAAGATTTTCGGCAGTGCGTGACAGCATGCGGCGGTATCAGCTCGTCGGTTTTGCCCCATCCGGGGTCGGGTCGGGGAAGAGTTGGAGTTGGTCACTCCCTGAGGTTATTCATCGAGTATCCAGGTATCCTTGGTGCCGCCGCCCTGGCTCGAATTCACCACTAGCGAGCCTTCTTTCAGCGCGACGCGCGTCAGGCCGCCCGGCACGATGGTGGTCCGATTGCTGCCAGTCAGCACGAATGGGCGAAGATCGACGTGGCGCGGCGCGAGACCGGCAGCGGTGCAGGTCGGGCAGGTCGATAGCGCCAGTGTCGGTTGCGCGATGAAACCTTCCGGTTCGCGCTTGAGCTTGTCGCGAAATGCCTCGATCGTGGCCTTGCTGGCCGCAGGTCCGATCAGCATGCCGTAGCCGCCTGAGCCGTGCACTTCCTTGACGACGAGTTCGCCGAGATTATCCAGCACGTACGAAAGATCCTTTGACTCGCGGCAGCGCCAGGTCGGGACGTTTTTCAGGATCGGCTCTTCGCCGAGATAGAACTTAACGACCTCGGGCATGTAGGAGTAAATCGCCTTGTCGTCGGCGATGCCAGTGCCGACCGCATTCGCAAGCGTGATGTTCCCCGCGGCATAGGCCGACATCAGGCCGGGCACGCCGAGCGCCGAATCCGGGCGGAAGGTGAGGGGATCAAGATAATCGTCATCGACGCGCCGATAAAGCACGTCCACCCGCTTCAGCCCCTCGGTGGTGCGCATGAACACCTCGTCGTTTTTGACGATGAGGTCTCGTCCTTCGACCAGCTCGATGCCAAGCTTGTCTGCCAGGAACGAATGCTCGTAATAGGCCGAGTTGTAAACGCCGGGCGTCATCAGTGCGACGGTCGGCTCCGCCGAAGCACCATGCGGCGCAACCGAGCGCAGCGCCGACAGTAATTCGTCCGGATATCGTTCCACCGGAGCGATCCGGTGCCGGGCGAACAGGTCCGGAAACAGCCGCATCATGATTTCGCGGTTTTCCAGCATGTAGGACACCCCGGAGGGCGTGCGCGCATTGTCCTCCAGCACGATGAAGTCTTCCGCATCGACGCGGACGATATCGATGCCGGCAATATGAATGTAGATATCGTGCGGTACGTTCTGGCCGTTCATCTCCGGGCGGAAAACCGGATTTTGGAAGATCAGGTCGTCCGGAATGATGTTGGCGCGCAGGATATCGCGACCATGATAGATGTCGCGCAGGAACATGTTGAGCGCGCGGACCCGTTGCTTCAGGCCCCTTTCCAGAATGGTCCACTCTTTTGCCGACACGATCCTCGGGATCACGTCGAAGGGGATCAGCCGTTCCTGGGCTTCGGCGTCGCCGTACACGGCAAAGGTGATGCCGATCCTGCGGAACAGCAGCTCCGCTTCCTGGCGGCGATATTCCAGGGCGTCTGGCGGCGTTTCCTTTAGCCAGCGGGCGAGCTCGTGATAAGCGGGCCGGAGGTCGCCGCCGGGGCCGTTCATTTCATCGAACGCAACTGCCATACAGCCTGACTGTTCTGAAGGTCATGCGGCACAGTGCATGACTGAAAGGGACGGTAGCAAGGCCCGGGCCAGCGCGATATGCATTGGCTGGCGGCATTTGGAATGGACGGCTACGTTACTGCCTGAAAAAATGGCTGTCAGGTGCTTATTTCGGCAGCAAAAGCCGGGTGACTTCAAGACGGTTGATTGGCCAAGTTGCTGCGGCCCCAACAGAAACGGCGCAGGCAAGGAGAGATCATGAGCGAGATCGTCACCGCGGGGATTTTGGTAATCGGCGACGAGATCCTGTCCGGCCGGACCAAGGACAAGAACATCGGATTTATCGCCGAATACCTGACCAATATCGGGATCGACCTGAAGGAGGTCCGTGTCGTCGCCGATGATGAGGCCGAGATCATCGCGGCACTGGATGCGCTGCGACACCGTTACACTTACGTGTTCACGACCGGCGGCATTGGGCCTACTCATGACGACATCACCGCCGATAGCGTCGCAAAGGCTTTCGGGGTCGCGATCGATTATCACCCCGATGTGGTGGCGCGGTTCAAGGAACGGTTCCAGAACCCGGGCGAACTGAACGAGGCGCGTCTTCGCATGGCCCGGATTCCCGATGGCGCCGAACTAATTCAGAGCGCGACCATTCTGGCGCCCGGCTTCAAGATCGGCAACGTGATCGTCATGGCCGGCGTCCCCTCGATCATGCAGGCGATGATGGACATCGTCGCGCCCAAACTGAAATCGGGCGTGCGGATGCTTTCCGACTCGGTACGCGCCAATGCAAGGGAAGGCGACATTGGCGGCCCCTTGCGCGAAATCGCCAGCGCGCACCCGGACACCATGATCGGCAGCTATCCCTTTCAGGACGAAGACAAGAGGCCGAACACCAATTTGGTGGTTCGCTCGCGCGATCCCGAAAAGCTGAATGCTGCCATGACGGCGGTGAAGGAGATGCTGGCGGGATTGGATGTTGCGCGGTAGCGGATCGACGGTCGTTCGATTGTCCGGGACTGCAAAGGCTGAGCGAGCGAGATACAGGAGGGGATATGACGGAAACTGTGCCCGAACTGAACGCGCAGGAGCGGACAGGCAAACCCTTTCCGGTCTCATGGGACCAGTTTCACAGGGATTGCCGCGCGCTGACCTGGCGGCTGAACGAAGTCGGGCCCTTCCATGCAGTGATCGCGATCACCCGCGGCGGGCTGGTGCCGGCGGCCATCGTCGCCCGCGAACTCGGCGTCCGCATCATCGATACCGTGTGCATCGCGAGCTACGATCACACCGCACAGGGTGAACTGAAGGTGCTGAAAGGCATTTCCGCCGACACCGCGAAGCTCGGAGGCGGCACCGGCAAGGGACTGCTGATCGTCGACGATCTCGTCGATACCGGCAAGACGGGGCGGTTGGTCCGCGACATGATCCCGGATGCGCACTTCGCCACAGTCTATGCCAAGCCGAAGGGACGACCGCTGGTCGATACCTTTATCACAGAGGTCTCTCAGGACACCTGGATCTTTTTTCCCTGGGATACGGCGCTGTCGTTCCAGCCGCCAATCCGCGACGGCGCGGCGTGAATTGATTTCTGTTGCGGGCGGCGCGAGCCAAGAAACATCCACCTTCGCGCGGCTCGCAATGGAGGCCAAGGAGCCAACGGTCTAAGCTTCACATGCCGCTGCAAAACCGTGTCACACCGACAGGTGAGATCATCGCGAGCCCGCATCGTGGGATGTTCACGGGCAATCGTGGCATCATCCACGATCCCGCAACCAAAACGTTGCTCAGGAAACGCTGGGCGAGCCCGGCCTGGCTCACTTGCGTTTGCGAATTTCGCGGACGCCGTCGTGAGGTGATGGGCGGCCGAAGCTGGACCGAGTTGTTCTTCCTCGATGAGGCGACTGCGTTCGCGGCAGGTCACCGTCCCTGCTTCTTCTGCCGGCGCGAGGACGCCAATCGCTTTCGCGCGGCGTGGCAGGAAGGCAATGGCGCAGCTGCGCCGCTCCAGGCATCGGAGATGGATTTCGTTCTGCACCGTGAGCGCCTGGCACAGGGAAAAAAGCGGCTGCATCCTTTGGTCGTGCAGCTGGAGGAATTGCCCGATGGTGCGATGGTGCAAGCAGGCGTCGAAAGCTTTGTGATCGTGGACGGCAAGGCGCTGCTATGGTCGCCCGCCGGGTATCGCAGCGTCGATCATGCGATCGGAGGCGCGATGTTGTTGACGCCGCCCTCGACTTTACGCGCTTTACGGGCCGGTTATCGAGCGGTGCTGCATCCGACTGCAATCAACTGTTTGACGACCCGCCGCTAGGCGCGCGCGCCTCCACAAAGCCAGGTTCACCCCAAGCGCTGTCTCGCCAGTTTCGCCCCTGCGCCGAGCGCCATCAATTTCGCTTCGGCGATGTCGCGGCGCATCGGCGCCATGCCGCAATTGGTTGTCGCGATAATGTTACTCTTCGGCACGAAGTTCGAAACCTGTTCGATTACCCTGACGACGTCCTCCGCAGTCTCGACGGTATCGCTTGCGACATCGATCACGCCGGCCTGCACGATTTTGCCCTTGAGCAGCCCGAGCAAATCAAGCGGCACCTTGGAATTGCGGCACTCGATCGCGACCTGCTGGATAGGGCTGTTGTCGATCGCCGGAAAGATTTGCTCATACTGGCGCCACTCGCTGCCAAGCGTCTCTTTCCAGTCGGTATTTGCCTTGATGCCGTAGCCATAGCAGATGTGCACCGCGGTGGTGCAGGTCAGCCCTTCAGCGGCCCGTTCCAGCGCCTTGATGCCCCAGTCACAAACCTCATCCATGTAGACATTGAAGGCGGGCTCATCGAACTGGATCATATCGATGCCGTCGGCCTGCAAGGCTTTGGCTTCCTCGTTTAGCAGTTCGGCAAAGGCGAATGCCATCTTCACGCGGTCGCCGTAATATTGATCGGCGATTGTATCGATGATGGTCATCGGGCCGGGCAGGGTGAATTTCAGTTTATGCGCGGTATGCGAACGCGCGACCCGCGCCTCGTCGGCGTGGACGCGCCCCTTCAACCTGAGCGGTGCCACGACCTGCGGCACCATCGCCTTGTAGCGATCCTTGCGGATTCCCATCTCGACCTTGTGGGCGAAATCGATCCCTTCGATGTTCTCCAGAAAACCATGGACAAAATGCTGCCGCGCCTGCTCGCCCTCGGTGAGGATATCGACCCCCGCGTCTTCCTGCAGCTTCAAAGCCAGCACGGTGGCATCGCGTTTGGCGCGCGCGAGCTCGTCGCCTTTCGATTTCCAGGGCGCCCACAGCTTGTCAGGCTCGGCCAGCCATTCCGGTTTGGGCAATGATCCTGCAATCGTGGTTGGAAACAGCATTGTGGGGCTCCCGGTCGGCTGTGGTTTGGAGCTTCTCTGCCATGTCTTTGCGGTCAGGTACATATGCTCGTGATGGCCGGGAAAGGGAGGACTTCTTTCTCCTTGAACTCTGTTTTACTGTGATCCGATCAAAGTGATGGACTTGCCATGATCGACCTCTATTACGCGCCCACGCCGAACGGCTGGAAAGTCTCGATCATGCTGGAAGAGCTCGGGATTTCCTACAAGGTCGTTCCCGTCAACATCCGCGCCGGCGAGCAGTTCAGGCCCGAATTTCTTGCGATCAGCCCGAACAATCGGATACCCGCCATCGTGGACCATGCGCCTTCCGACGGAGGCGGGCCGTTCTCCGTATTCGAGACCGGCGCGATCCTGATCTACCTTGCCGACAAGGCCGGGCGTTTTCTGTCCGGTGAGATGCGCGCCCGCTCCAGGGTGATCCAGTGGGTGATGTGGCAGATGGGCGGGCTTGGGCCCATGCTCGGCCAGCATGGCCATTTCGCGCTCTATGCACCGGAGAAAATCCCGTACGCGATCGAGCGCTACCGCGACGAGGCGGCGCGGCTTTACCGCGTGCTCGATGCGCAACTCGGCACCACCGGGGCTTACGTCGCCGGCGATTATTCGATCGCCGACATCGCCTGCTTTCCCTGGACCATGACCCACAAAGCGCAGGGGTTTACGTTCGACGATTATCCCAACCTCAAACGCTGGTATGCCGAGGTCCGCGCCCGGCCGCAGGTGCAGGCGGGGCTGGCGATCGGTAAGTTCGAGAAAAAGCCGTTCGACGAGGAAGCGCGGCGGAACATGTTCGGACAGGCAGCCAAAGAGTTGGCGGGCAGGAAATAAACCCGACCATCACAGAATTCAGTGAATAATCAGGAAGCGCCATGATCGAATTCTTCTTCGACTGCTCCAGCCCCTGGACCTATCTCGCGTTTCACAACATCCAGCCCCTGGCCGAGGAGTTCGGCGTCGAGATCAGTTGGAGGCCGATTCTGGTCGGCGGCATCTTCAACACCGTCAACCCGAGTGTCTATGTCTCGCGTGAAAAGCCCGTCCCGCTAAAGGCGCGCTACTCGAAAAAAGATCTTGCGGACTGGGCGCGGTCCGCCGGGCTCGCGATCAAGATGCCGCCGACTGTATTCCCCGTGAACAGTGTCAAGGCGATGCGCGGCTGCATCTGGCTGGGCAGCGAAATGGTGCCGTTCGCGCGCGCGGTGTTCGAGGCCTATTGGGGCGGCGACAAGGATATTTCGAAGGATGCGGAGCTGGCGGAAATCTGCAGCCGCGTCGGGATCGACCCCGCTAAATTCTTCGCCGGCATCTCGCAGCAGTCGATCAAAGACCAGCTCAAGGCCAATACCGACGAAGTGATGGCCCGTGGTGGATTTGGTTCGCCGACCATTTTCCTCGACAAGACCGATATGTATTTTGGCAATGACCGCCTGCCGCTAATTCGTGAGGCGTTGCAGCGTCGGAAGGAGCGGGCCGCCTGATGCCGAAGGCCGTGGTCTGCCGCGAACTTGGCCCGCCGGAGAAGCTGCGTCTGGAAACGTTTCCTTCCGCCCCATTGGCATCGGGACAGGTGCGCGTCGCCATTCGTGCCGCCGGAATTAACTTCCCCGATATCCTGATGGCGGCCGGCGAGTATCAGCTCAAGCCGGACCTGCCGTTTACGCCGGGCATGGAAGCAGCCGGCGATGTGATCGAAGTTGACGCGGGGGTGAGCAAAGTCGCCGTGGGCGACAGGGTCATAGTCAAGCTGCGGCATGGCGGATATGCCGACGAGGCGGTCGTTACTTCCGCGCAGCTCACGCCGTTGCCGCCGATTTTCGATTATGCGGAAGGCGCGACGTTTCTCGCCGCGCACGGCACCGCCCATCATGCGCTGATCGACCGCGGCCAGTTGCAACGGGGTGAGGTGCTGCTGGTACACGGCGCGGGTGGCGGCGTCGGACTAGCCGCGGTCGAAGTCGGCAAGCTGCTTGGCGCCACAGTGATCGCGGCAGCCTCTTCGGAAGAGAAGCTCGCGGTCGCGCAGGCGAGGGGCGCCGATCATCTCGTGCTCTATCCCCGAGAGCCGTTCCGCGATGCCGTCAAACGCATCACCGACGGGCGTGGCGTTGACGTGGTTTATGATCCGGTTGGCGGCGAGTTCTTTGAGAACAGCCTGCGCTGCATCGCCTGGGGCGCACGCCTGCTCGTAATCGGTTTCACCGGCGGCATCGGCCTTGCGCGCACCAACCTGTTGCTGATCAAGGGGGCGAGCGTACTTGGGGTCCGCGCCGGCGAGGCGGCACGGAAGAATCCCGCGTTAGGCGAAGTTCGGGTGAGGCAGTTGCTCGAGTGGGCTGAAGCAGGAAAAGTCCGGCCCAACATTTCGCATCGGCTGCCGCTCGCGGACTACGCCCGCGCCATGCGGCTTCTGATGGATCGCAAAGCGATCGGGCGTGTAGCTCTTATAATGGGATGAGACGCGGAGTGCCGTGACGCGTTATCGGTTACTCGTACTGACGCTCCTGCCACCACGGGAAATAATCGGGCATATCGGCCGATATCTTGTTTTTGAATTGAGCCGGACGCTTTTGCAGAAACGACACCACGCCTTCCTTCACGTCATCCGAGCGGCCCCGGGCATAGATGCCGCGGCTGTCCACCTTGTGTGCCTCCATCGGATCGTCCGCGCCCAGCATGCGCCACATCATCTGCCGGATCAGGGCGATCGAAACGGGCGCGGTTTTTTCCGCGATTTCGCGCGCCAGAGCGCGGGCGACGGGCAGCAATTCATCCGATGGCACCACCTTGCTGACAAGGCGGCCAGCGAGCGCCTCCTGGGCCGGGAATACGCGGCCGGTGTAGCACCACTCCAGCGCCTGCGAGATGCCGACGATGCGCGGCAAGAACCAACTCGAGGCAGCTTCCGGCACGATGCCGCGCTGGGAGAACACGAAACCGAAACGCGCCGCCTCGGAGGCGATGCGGATGTCCATCGCAAGCTGCATGGTGGCGCCAATGCCCACCGCCGGGCCGTTCACCGCAGCGATCACCGGTTTCAAGCATTTGTAGATCCGCAGCGTAACCTGTCCGCCACCGTCGCGAACGGCCTGATCGCTGTAATCGACCTTGCCGTTGGCCAGACGTTTCACGGGACCACGACGGGCATCGCGGTCGAAGGTATCCGCTCCTGAGGAGAGATCGGCGCCGGCGCAGAAGGCGCGCCCCGCGCCGGTGACGATGATGGCACGAACATTGTCGTCCTTGTCGGCCGCATCGAACGCGTCGATTATTTCCTGCTGCATCGCAGCGTTGAAGGCGTTGAGCTTGTCGGGCCGGTTCAGCGTGATGGTGAGAATTCGCTCGGCAATCTCGTATTTGATCGTCTCATACGCCATTGGTGGGCTCCCGGTAATTTGGTATCTTCTGAGACGTTGACGGCCGGGACAAACCCAGCGCGTCAGCTATTTCTTGCTAGTTACTTCGGCGGAGTTGGCCACTGGCGTTGCGGGCCGCGCAAGCCTTCGAAGGCCTTTGCCATGCCGAGCACGCCGATGTCGTCGAAACGTCGGCCAATAATCTGTACTCCGATCGGAAATCCGCTCTTGTCATATCCGCCGTTGATCGATAGCGCCGGATTTTCCGCCATGCTCCAGGTCACCGTGTAGCAAATGTGCTCGAACGGCTTGTCGGGATCATTGATTGGCGAGGCAAATTCGGCTGGAAAATTCACGACGGGCGAAACGGGCGAGATCACGTAATCGAGTTCGGAGAACAGCTTTGCCGCGGCCGTGCGGATGGCCATGCTCATGTTGAATCCCTGGATCACGTCGACGCCCGACAGCTTCTCACCTCGCGCAGCCCATTGGTAAATGTAGGGCAGGGCCTTCTGCCGCTCGGCCGGCGCGAAGTTTGGACAGATCATCCCACAGCCGCGCGCGCCAGAAATTGTCGATCCCCTCGAGCATCTCTCGCGTCAGGATGCCGTCAACTTCCGTGACGAGCGCGCCGGCGGATTCGAAGGCCTTTGCCGTGTTCACAGCGACATCGCGCACGTCCTTCTCCAGCGCCTGTCCGACGCCGAGGTCGAGCATCAGGCCGATGCGCAATTTGCGCGGGTGCTTGTCGAGCGCTTTCCAATTGATCGTGTCGGGGGGCAAGCTCATGCCGTCGCGTCGATCGGGCTTCGAAAGCACGCTCATCATCAAGGCCGCATCGTCCACGGTACGGGTCATGGGCCCGGCGACTTGGCCAACGTAAAACGGGTCGATCGGAATTCGCCCGTGGCTCGGCTTCAAAGCGACGAGGCCGCACCAGCTCGCGGGCAGCCGCACCGAACCCCCGATGTCGGTGCCGAGATGCAACGGTCCGTAGCCTGCCGCGCCGGCTGCTCCAGCGCCTGCGCTTGAGCCGCCCGGGTTTTTGCTGAGGTCCCACGGATTGCGGGTGAGGGGATGGAAGCTCGAAAGGCCTGATGACAGCATGCCGTAGTCCGGCATCGTGGTTTTGGAAAAGATCACCGCTCCGGCTTCGCGCAGCCGCGCCGCCGGAGGCGCATCTAGCGCCGACGGTACAAGTTTCATGCTGGCGGCGCCGAGCGGCACGGGCTGGCCCTTCGTGGCGATATTGTCCTTTATCGTGACCGGCACACCGTCGAGCGGATGTGTCGGTTCGCCCTTCTGCCATCGGTCGGTGGATGCCTTTGCCGCCGCGCGTGCCCCTTCGGGATCGAAGAGATACAGCGCCTTGATGTGCGGCTCCCATACGGCGACATGCGCCAGCACGTCTTCCAGCACTTCAGAGGGCGAGAATTGCCTGGCGCGATAGCCCGCGAGCAGATCAACCGCGCTGAGATCGTGCAGCGAAGTGATTGCTTCGTCGGCTGCGGCCTTATGCATGGGCGCCTACCGGTAGACGAGCTTCGATAATCCTTGCAAACACGCTGGCGCCGATCGGCAGGATCTTGTCGTCCAGCACGTAGCCGGGGTTATGCACGGGCACCGACCCCTCGTGGCCGACCCAGAAATAGGCGCCGGGCACGGCTTGCATCATATCGGCGAAATCCTCGCTGCCCATCTTGGGCTCCACTCGCGTGATCACTTTTGCAGGATCGACGACCGTGCGGGCCGCTTGCTCGACCACTCTGGACTGTTCCTCCTGGTTGATCAGCACGCCGAACGTGTCGCGGATATCGGCCGTTATTTCGACCTGGAATGCGGTTGCAATCCCGGCGCAGATCGCGCGCATACGCTCCCGGATGAGTTTCCTAACGTCATCGGAGAAGGCGCGAACGGTGCCGCAGAGTTTTGCTTCTCCGGGGATCACGTTGTAGGCCGAGCCGGCGTGAATCTGCGTGATAGAGAGCACAGCGGATTTGAGCGGCTCGACGTTGCGGCTGACGACGGTTTGCAAGGCCTGTCCGAGCGTCATCGCGATGACGACGGCATCCTTGGACCGCTCCGGCATCGCGCCATGCGCGCCATAGCCCTGGATGGTGATGTCGAAAAAGTCGGCGCCTGCCATCGCCGGTCCCGGAAGGATAGCAACCTCGCCGTGGTTCAAATCCGGCGCATTGTGCAGGCCATAGAGCTCATCGCATGGAAATTTGGAGAAAAGCCCGTCCTTGATCATGGCTCGTGCGCCGCCGAGACCCTCTTCGGCCGGCTGGAAAATGAAATGCACCGTGCCATCGAAATTCCTGGTCTCCGCCAGATAGCGCGCCGTGCCGAGCAGCATGGTGGTGTGGCCGTCATGACCGCAGCCGTGGAAACGGCCGGGGATGGTGGAGCGCCATTTCAAATTGGTGTTTTCCTCCATCGGCAGCGCGTCCATGTCGGCTCGCAGACCGATGCGCTTTCCGCTATTTCCCTTGCCCTTGAGCACGCCGACCACGCCGGTGCCGCCGATGCCGCGATGCACTTCGATGCCCCACTGCTTCAGCTTGTCGGCGACGATGCCGGACGTGCGCACCTCCTCGAACCCGATCTCGGGGTGCGCGTGCAGGTCCCGGCGGATCGCGGTGAGTTCGTCGGCAAAGCTTTCGATAAGTTCGATGTTGGGCATTTTCTCTATCCGGTTGCAGAAGAAGTAGATCGTTGTTTGGCGGTGGGAACGAAGGCGGGACCGTTCGGCTTGATGCGGATGCCCGGGCGCAGTCGCGTCCATGGCAGCGCCGCGGTATCGGCAGGCATCGCGCCGGGCGCGGCGCAAATCAGCAACTTTTCGGCGATCGGTTCGAAATCGGCGCGGAAATGCACCGAACTTTTGTTGACGAGGATGGCTTGTTCGGTGGGCTCGATCCCGACATAGCGGTACATCGATTGGTCGGCAAGCTGGGCCTTGCGCGAGCTCACGACGACACGGATATCATCGATCCGCAAACAGGCTGATGTGCCCATATCCATGTCGCGGCCACCGTAATAGGGTCCGGGCGCGACGAACTTTCCATCAGACAGTTTCTCCACGACAAAAGCTTGCTGGTACGGCGCGTCGCCCGGAATACCAGATTTCCCGCCCAACGCGAGCGTAACCGTGGCGCCGACACCGGCTGCATGGGCGGCCTTTGCCGATTGCGGATCGTAGATGACCCCGAGCGCAGCGCGCTCAGCGCCGTTGCGCACCAACGCGCGTAGCATGCCTGTGGTGTCGGAGTTGCCGCCGGCTCCCGGGTTATCCTGGGTATCGGCGATGACGATCGGTTTGGTGGCTGTCGTAGCCAACTCCATCGCGTAGCGCACGCCCTCGTCGGGCGAATAAATGCGGCCGTCGAAATCGTCTTCGTGGCTTTCGATCAGCGCGGCGATCTCGTTTGCCGCGGCATCTGCATCGGCCTGCGTCCGCCCATAGGCGAATACGGTCGGCCCGCAATGCCTGAAATCCGCAGCTGGAAAGCCCGGCGCAAACGACAGCGTCGGCACTGTCTCGCTTTGAAGCGCCGCCAGCCGCTGATAGATGCCTATTGCTGGCTGATCGTTGGTGCATTGCCATGAAATCGGAATAAGGAATGGCAACTGCCGGAAGGCCTTGGCAAAGCGCCGTCCAGAGTTCAGCAGTAGCGCCAATTGCTCCGCTGCAGCGCGACCGGTATCGGCCATGTCGATGTGCGGGTAAGTGCGGTAGGCCACCAGCGCATCGGCATGCTCGATCATTTCGGGCGTGACATTGGCGTGAAGGTCGAGGCTTGCGACCAGAGGCAAGTCTTTGCCGATCACCTTGCGCACGCGCGCCAGTATCTCGCCCTCGCCATCGTCCAGATGTTCGGTGACCATCGCGCCGTGCAGATCGAGATAAACCGCGTCTAATCGTCCGGCCGAGGCGATGCCGTCGATCATCACTTTCACGATGCGCTCATAGGCATCGCTGGTCACATGGGCTGACGGGCTGGCGCCGCACGAAATGGTCGGCACCAATTCCCAGCCGCGCGCCTCGGCGGTTTCGACGAATCCGGCCAGACCGACATTGATATGCCGCATCGTCTTCAGCACGCCGGCGCCGAACGCCATCGCCGGCCAGCCACCGCCATGCACAAAATCATCGTAAGTCGCCTTCGTCGGCGCGAAGGTGTTGGTCTCGTGCAGAAATCCGCCGACGGCGATGCGGGTCATCAAATACGGTCTCATCAACTCGATGCGGCCGACGTTAGCCTCGTCATTGCGACAAGCGCAAGCGACGAAGCAGGCCCGTTTGCATGCATGGAGGTGGAATGCGCTAGGCCGGCGCGGCCTCAAGCGCCATGGGCCGGAAGTTCGCAAAGTCCCATCCGCGTCCGGGTGCGGCATCAAGCAGCGCGCGGGTATATGCCTCTCGCGGATGGGTCAATATCTGCGCGGCGGGACCCTGTTCCACGATCCGGCCCTTCTGCATCACGGCCACGTCGTCGCAGATCTGGGCGGCGACGCGCAGGTCGTGGGTGATGAATAGCAAAGCGATCCCGAGCCGGTTCTGGATTTCCTCAAGCAGATCCAATACCTGCGCCTGCACGGAGACATCAAGCGCGGAGACCGCTTCGTCCGCGACGAGCACGTCAGGGTCGAGAGCGAGCGCGCGGGCAATCGCGATGCGCTGACGCTGCCCGCCGGAGAACTGGTGCGGGTAGCGCGAGATCGCGTCCGGCGGCAGATCGACCAGCTGCAGGAGCTCCCGCGCCTTCGCCCATGCCTCGCCGCGCGGCATGCCGTAGTTGATCGGACCCTCCGCGATGGTGTCGCCAACGGAGATGCGCGGATTAAGCGAGCGATAAGGATCCTGGAAAATAATCTGGATGCGCTTGCGGTGCGGCTGCAGCAGACGCCGCGACAGGCCGGAGATTTCGCGCCCGGCAAGGCGGACGCCACCGGATGTCGGATCGATCAGCCGCACGATGCAGCGCGCCACCGTCGATTTGCCGGAGCCGCTTTCGCCGACGATTCCGAGCGTGGAGCCCTTGCGCAAGGTGAGGGTGACGTTCTCGGCGGCTGCGACCTCGCGCGTTTTGCCCAGCAACGAACGCTCGCGATAGATCTTCCCAAGAACGTTGGTCTCGAGCACCACCGGCTCTTTTGACTCCGCACGCGCCGGGCGCGGCACCAGGCTGGGTACAGAAGCGAGCAGGTTGCGGGTGTATTCCATCGTCGGCGCGCGCAGGATGCTGGTCAGCGCGCCGGTCTCGACGAGCTGTCCATGGCGCATCACAGCGACGCGGTCGGCGATATCAGCTACTACGCCCATATCGTGGGTGATGAAGAGCACGGCGGTGCCGTGGTCGCGCTGCAGATCGCGGATCAACGTGAGAATCTGCTTCTGCGTAGTGACATCAAGCGCCGTGGTCGGCTCGTCTGCAATTAAAAGCTTCGGCTCGAGCACCAGCGCCATTGCGATCATGATGCGTTGTCGCTGACCGCCGGACAGGCGGTGCGGGTACGAGGCGAAGATGCGTTCGACCTCGGGCAGGCGCACCTGTTCCATCATCCCAAGGATGCGCTTGCGTCGGTCGCGCGCGTCCAGATCGGTATGGGCGCGCAACACTTCGTCGATCTGTCGGCCGACCGGCACCACCGGGTTGAGGGCGGTCATCGGCTCCTGAAAAATCATCGCCATCGTCGTCGCGCGCAACTGCCGCAGGCGGCGGTCGCTTGCGCCCATAAGTTCTTCGCCGACAAGTTTGATGCTGCCGCCCGATGGCGCCAGCGATCCCTTTGCCAGCAAACCCATCACGGTCAGCGCGGTAACGGATTTGCCCGACCCGCTTTCGCCGACCAGGCACAGCGTTTCGCGTTCGCGTACCTCCACGGAGATGCCGTCCAGGATACGCGGGCCCTTTGCGCCCTTGCCAAGACTGACGACCAGATCGTCAATCTCGAGAACGACATCATTCACTTGCCGCTCTCCCGCTGTTTCATCCGGGGATCGAGCGCATCGCGCGCCGCGTCGCCGATCAGGTTGACGCTGAGGATCGCGATCGAGAGCAACAGGCCCGGCCAAAAGATCAGGGACGGCTTGACCTGAAAAAAGGAACGGCCTTCCGCCATGATATTTCCCCAGGTCGGCGTTTCCGGGCTGATGCCCGCGCCAAGAAAGGACAGGATCGCCTCGGTCAAGATCGCGGACGCACAAACGTAAGTGCCCTGGACGATCAGCGGTGCGATCGTGTTTGGCATCAAATGGCGCAACATGATCTTCGGCAGGCTGGAGCCCACCGAGATCGCGGCCTCCACATACGGCTCTTCGCGAGCGGAGAGCACCACCGAGCGCACCAGCCGCGCGACCCGCGGAATCTCCGGAATCGTGATGGCGACCAGCACGGTCATCAGGCTGGCGCCCGACAATGACACCACGGCGATTGCCAGCAGAATGCTCGGGATCGCCATCAGACCGTCCATCACGCGCATCAGCACGGCGTCGATCCATCGGAAAAAGCCGGAAACGAGACCGATCACCAGCCCGATGCCGATGGAAAAGACCGCCGCGCCTAGCCCGATCAGAAGCGAAATGCGTCCGCCATACATGATCCTCGACAGCAAATCGCGGCCGTAAGCGTCGGTGCCAAGCAGGAACTGCGCGCTTGAGGGTTTCAGCCGCTGCGCAGGCGCGAGCAGCAGTGGATCATGCGGCGCTAGCCACGGCGCGAGGATTGCGATCGCGATGACCAGCACGAGGCAGATCGTCGCCACTGCGATGATGGGTGTCGCCGTGAGAAATCCGAGCCCCGGCCGAAACGGCGTGGTGATCGGAATTGAGGGCTCGGGAAGGGTTTCGATAGCCATCGCGTGCGTGACCTCAATACCGGATTCTGGGGTCAAGCAGAGTGTAGGCGAGATCAATCATGAGATTGACGGTTACATAGACCAGCGAGGTCAACAGGATCATCGCCTGGATGACGGGATAGTCGCGCGCCAGCACGGCATCGACGGTGAGGCGTCCGACGCCCGGCAGGTTGAACACGCTTTCGGTGACGACTACGCCCGAAATCAGCAGCGCAAAACCGTTGCCGATCACGGTGATCACGGGCACGGCGGCGTTGCGCAGCGCGTGGCGCCATAGCACCGCGGTCTCGCCGATGCCTTTGGCGCGTGCCGTGCGAACATAATCCTCGCCGAGCACGTCCAGCATGGATGCGCGTGTCATCCGCGCGATCAGAGCGACGTAGATAAAGGACAGCGTGCAGGTCGGCAGGACAATGCGTTCGAGGAACGGTCCGAAGCCCGCCGAAATGCTTCGGAAGCCTTGCACCGGCAGCCAGCGCAGATCGATCGCGAAGATCTGGATCAGGACATAACCGATGACGAACACCGGCACCGAGAAGCCCAGCACCGACAACCCCATCACGAAGCGATCGATCCAGGTGCCGTGTTTCCAGGCCGCGATAACCCCGAGCGGCACCGCGATCGCGATCGCCAGGACAATGGTGGACAGCGCGATCGAGACCGATGGCTCGATGCGCTGACCGATCATCTTCAAGACCGGGACATTCGAAATCAGGGAAACACCGAGATCGCCGTGCAGCAGCTTGTTGATCCAGGTGACGAACTGGGCGTACAGCGGCTCGTTGAGGCCGAGGGAGGTACGGATGCGCTCAAGCTGCTCGGGTGTTGCATTATCCCCGGCGAGAATTGCGGCGGGATCGCCCGGCGTCAGTCGCAGCAAGAGAAAGACGAAAAGCGCCACCGCGCCCATCACGGGAACGGCGGCAAGCACGCGACGAAGCAGGTATCCCAGCATATTGGTCCGTTACGCCGTCAACTCGCACAGATGTTGCGATCTGGCTCTCAACACCGAAGCATTTAGGCCAAATCTGTGTACCACTTCAGCGAGTTCTGTTCAGCAAATTCTGTGCCATCCGAGATGCAGTTTTTGTAGCAGCCGCGCGTCCCATCGCGCCTCGCGAGAGCACAACAATCTGAATTTTGTTGTGGGTGCAAAATCCCTCGTCGCGAACATCATCGGATGCGAGCGATGAAAGATCATTCCAGTGTCGCCAACAACCCGGCCATCAGCCGGCCGCGCTCGGCGAGGCTTTCAACGATGATGTGTTCGTTCAGCGTGTGCGGATCGGCGCCTCGCGGGCCGAGGCCATCCAGGGTCGGTATTCCCATCGCTCCCGTGAAGTTCGCGTCGGAACCGCCGGGCGCGCTGCCATTGGGAAGTTCCATCCCGATCTGCTTTGCCAGTTCGCGCGCCTTTTCGTACAGCGCCATGGTGGCGGCGATGGGCTCCCAAACAGGCCGGGTCACGCCGCGTGTGACGGTGAACGTGACGCCGTCGGCGGTGCCGGATAGCGCCAGCATGCGCTCGACGCCGCGATCAAGATCGCCCTGTCGCTTGGCCATGGTGAGCGCCTCGCCAGTGCAAGTGGTCGCAACGCAATTGACCCACAGACCACCATGCACGATGCCGACGGAGAAAGTGCAGTCTTCGCTAGTCATGCCATCGATCGCGATAATTTGCCGCGCCATCTCACGAATAGCTGAACGTCCGGAGGAGAGTGCGGCACCGGCGTGGCTCGGCTTGCCCACGGCTTCCAGATCGAAACGCGCGATCGCATAGCGCCCGGTTACGACGCCGTTATTAGCTCGGCCCGGTTCGGGCACCAGCACATACTTGTTGCGCGCGGCTTCCGCCTCGATGATGTCGCGGGTGGATGGCGTGCCGACTTCCTCGTCCGGCGTGAACAGCACGGTGATAGGCAAAGGCGTGGTGAAGGATGCGCGGGCCAGTTGCCGGATCGCCTCCAACGACAGATAGCTGCCTCCTTTCATGTCGTAGATGGCGGGGCCGAAGCACTTGTCGCCCTCGCGCCGAAACGGCAGTCTCTCCAGCGTGCCAACGGGGTGAACGGTGTCGAAGTGCCCCGCGATCAGGATTCCCGGCTCGCCCTGTTTGGGATGGGGAAAGCGCGCGCGGACGCAGCCGCCGAAACCTTGCCGGCCTGCGATGCGTTCGATCGACGCCCCCATGATCGCCATATCGCGCGCAGCGATGTCGAGCATGCGATCGACGGCTGCGGCATCCCAGGTCGGGCTTTCGCATTCCACCCAGCCGCGCAATCCCTGCAGCATGGCTTCGGAATCAAAGGGAAGGTTGGCTGGATTCATCTGAGCCCTCTCTGCAGGTTCTCTCGACGCGAGCATCGGGTTTGCGACACCGGTACGAGAATGTCTCGCGAAGAATTTGTAAAGTGCAACATCAAGCGATGGCCTGCACGAGCGATGCATGCCATCGTCTTAAAACCCGATTGACGTTCCCCTCGCTTGGTGCAAGTCTTTAAATGGCGAGACATTACAGCGCCTTAGTTCGCTCAAAGAACCAACGACATGCACATGCCTTCATCGGGCTTTGACCAGTTTCACGTCAGGAGAGATCGAATGTTGCCCATCTCAGGCTGGAAGCGTCTAGCGATCGCATCAACCCTGTCAGCTTTCGCGCTTTCGGCCGCGCTGAGTTCCCAGGCAATTGCCGCAGGGAAGACCATCACCGCAGTGATGCATTCCGATCTGCGCATCATCGATCCCGGTTTCACCACGGCCTATATCACCCGGGATCATGGCTACATGGTCTACGACACGCTGCTGGCGACGGATTCAAATTTCAAGATCCAGCCGCAGATGGCGGACTGGAAGGTCTCCGACGACAAGCTCACCTATACGTTCACGTTGCGCGATGGGCTGAAATGGCATGATGGCGCGCCGGTGACCGCGGAGGACTGCGTTGCCTCGCTGAAGCGCTGGGGCAGGAACGACAACATGGGCCAGAAGCTGATGGATTTCACCGCCAGCATCGAAGCCACCGACGCGAAGACCATCACGCTGAAATTGAAAGAGCCATACGGCTTGGTGCTGGATTCGATCGGAAAGCCCTCGTCCTACGTGCCCTTCATGATGCCGAAGCGAATGGCGGAGACGCCCGCGGGCCAGCAAATCAAGGAGCAGATCGGTTCCGGTCCCTTCAAATTCGTGCAGGCGGAATTCCAGCCCGGCGTGAAGGCGGTTTATGAAAAGAATGCCGACTATGTGCCGCGCAAGGAGCCGGCGAACTGGACGTCCGGCGGCAAGGTGGTGAAAGTCGATCGGGTCGAATGGATCACGATGGCGGACGCGCAGACCGCGGTGAACGCGCTGCAATCGGGCGATATCGATTTCATCGAGAATCCCCCGTTCGAGTTGCTGGCGTCGCTCGCGGCGGACAAGGAGTTGAAGGTCGGAACGCTGAGCAAGCTTGGCTTTCAGACGCTCGGGCGAATGAACTTCCTTTATCCGCCGTTCGATAACGTCAAGGTGCGTCGCGCTGCGTTGCTTGCGATGAATCAGAAGGACGTGCTGGATGCGCTGACCGGTAATCCCGAATATTACAAGATCTGTGGCGCGTTCTTTATCTGCGATACGCCGCTGGCGACCGAAGTGGGATCGGAAACGCTCGTGAAGGGCAATGGCGTAGCAGAAGCGAAAAAGCTGCTCGCCGAATCCGGCTACGACGGCACACCGGTCGTGATAATGGCGCCCGGAGATGTCGTGACATTGAAGCCGCAGCCGATCGTGGCGGCCCAATTGCTGCGCAACGTCGGCTTCAAAGTGGATCTGCAGGCGACCGACTGGCAGACCGTCGTAGCTCGCCGCACTAGCCAAAAGCCTCCCAAGGAAGGTGGCTGGAATATGTTCTTCACCAACTGGGCCGCCGCCGACGTGGTGAACCCGATCACCAACTTTTCGATCGGCGGCAGAGGCAAGAATGGCGGCTGGTTCGGCTGGGCCGAAGACGCCAAGATCGAACAGTTGAAAGATGCCTTTGCGCGCTCGTCCTCGCCCGAGGAGCAGAAAAAGATCGCTGCCGACATCCAAAAGGAAGCTTATGACCAGGTGATCTACATTCCGCTTGGGCAATATCTCGCGCCGAGCGTTTGGCGTAAATCGCTCTCCGGCATCCTCGATGGTCCGGCTACTCCAATCTTCTGGAACATCGAGAAGTCGGAGTAGGCCGCCGCGCACGCGACAACGCCGTCGCGCAACACAGTTCGTCGCTTTCGCAAGGCGGGAGCGAAGCGTTTACGTCGGATCGCGGCGGCGATGCCCAAGATATGTCCGAGGGTCGCAAGTGAGGCGAGGGGCGATGTTGAGTTCGAGTGTAGACGGCTATTCAATGCCCAAGCGGGTTCGCCCTCATTGCATTCCAAGTACCCTCGGTAGCCAAAGGGAGAGACCGGCCCAGTACGTCACGATCACCAGAAACACCAGCATAGTAAGCAGCCATGGCCATACCGCGACGGTCAGCTCCGTGATCCCCATCTTGGCTATGCCCGAGGCGACGTAGAGATTTAGTCCGACGGGCGGGTGACATAGTCCGACTTCCATGTTGACCGTCATTAGAATCCCGAAATGGATCGGGTCGATTCCAAGCTTTACCGCAACCGGAAACAGGATCGGCGCCATGATCAAGATGATGGACGATGGCTCCATGACGTTGCCGGCCAACAGTAGCAGCAAGTTGACGATCAGGAGAAAGCCGACCCAACCGAACCCCTGATCGATCAACCATTGCGCCAGCGCATGCGGAATGTTTTCGTAGGTCATCAGGAACGAGAACAGGACGGCATTGGTAATGATGTAAAGCAGCATCGCGCTCAGATTTGCCGATGACAGCAGCACCCTCGGCACATCCCGCAGCTTCAGGTCCTTGTAGATGAAGACCGCAACGACAAAGGCGTAGACCGCACTCACCGCGGCGGCTTCCGTCGGAGTGAAGAGGCCACTGTAGATCCCGCCGATAACGATCACGATCAGCAGCAGACCCCAGATCGAATCCTTGAAAGCGTTAAAGCGTTTGACCAGCGACGCTTTCGGCAAGCGCGGGTAGTCGTTTCGCCAAGCCCGATACCAGGTAGTAGCGCCCAACATGGTCGCAAGCACGAAACCCGGTACGATGCCTGCGATGAACAGCTTGCCGACCGAGCTGTTGGTCGACACCGCAAACAGCACCATGGGTATCGATGGCGGAATAAGAATGCCGAGCGAGCCCGACGTCGTGATGACGCCGGCGCCGAAGCGTTTCGGGAAACCCTGTGCCACCATGGCAGGCAGAAGCACCGAGCCAATTGCGACGACAGTTGCGGGCGATGACCCGGAAATCGCGGCAAATAGCGCGCATGCAACCACGGCCGACAGTGCGAGGCCGCCATACCAGTGGCCGACCATCGCCGTCGCAAATGCGATCATTCGCCGGGCAACACCACCATGCGTAAGGAAGTTGCCGGCAAGAATGAAGAAGGGGATCGCCATTATCTCGAAGCTCTCGATCCCCGTGAACAGCTTCAGCGCAACAAATTCGGTGCGGACGTCCGTCAACGTGAACATGAAGCTGAGCACGGTCAGCCCGAGCGCGATCGAGATCGGCATACCCGTCAACATCAGCGCAAGCAGCAACGAAAACACAATCGCGACCCGCAGGGCCTGTGGAAGCACGATAAGTCCGCCGGCGTGGGCAAAACAGATCGCGACGATCACGATGGGCAGCAGAATGATCAACCAGCCCAGCGGGCTGCTTTGGCTGTCTTCCGCCTGGCGCGGGGTGACTTCAGCAGGGTGAAGCCCGTCGACCTCTACGCCATCGACCCGGGCGGCGTCGTGATGCGGCAGTTCGCCGGTCCGAGAAAACCACCACGCGACCTGAAGAAAACGGAAACACATCAGGCTCGATCCGAGCGGGATGGCAAGATAGACCATCCACATCGGCGCCTCGAGGTCGTTGGATTGCTG
Organism: uncultured Alphaproteobacteria bacterium; assembly: GCA_963764155.1. GTDB lineage: Bacteria > Pseudomonadota > Alphaproteobacteria > Rhizobiales > Xanthobacteraceae > Bradyrhizobium. Next base: position 79,107 of record CAVXRI010000004.1, on the reverse strand, counting down.
GCCGGTGTGCCACATCTGGCTGACGAAGGAAGCGCCGAACGCCGCAATGATGCTGGTAAAGAATGCGCCGCACAGCAGGCTGAACAGGATCACTCTTTGCCGGGAACGTGCAGGAAGGACGTTGACCAGAACGTCGACGCCAACGTGGATGCCAGTACGGACGCCGTACGCCGCGCCGAACTTCGCCATCCAGATAAACATGTAGATGCAGAGCTCCTGGGCCCAGGATACGTCCACAGCCGCGAGCCACAGGAATATGGTTTTCAGAACTGCCGCAACCGGAGTGAAGCCGTGCGCAGTCGCCCATTTGGAGAGGTCGATGGACAAGCCGGTGCCGTAGCGATGCAACACCGCGAGAAAAATCAGCACCGTCGCGACAGCAATAAGTGCCCGCGATCAGCCACTCTTCCAGATGATCGAGCACGCGCAACAGCACGTGCGCACGCGGTGTTTGACTGGACCGGGATCGCGGAGGATCCCGGTCGCTTAGCGCGGCTTGCCGTGCGCTCACTTCGCTCAATTCATCTCAACGTGGAGTTCTTTGGCGAGAATATCGAGCACCTCACCGCCGACGCGGCTCTTCGCCCATTTGTAGGTCGGCTGCATTGCAGTTTGCCAAGCCTTGCGTTGGTCGTCGGTCAGATAGTGCAACGTGGTCTTGCCCGATTTCTTGATATCAGCCAGCGCGTCCTCGTTCTCCTTGGCCGCGATTGAGTTGGTATAGTCGGTCGCTTCCGCCATCGCCTTGTCGAGCTGGGTGCGGATATCGGGCGGCAATCCGTTCCAGAAGCTCGTGTTCACGATGACGGCGTATTGCAGGTGAGCGTGGAAGGACACCGTAATGTCTTTCTGCACCTCATAAAACTTCTGCGTCCAATAGTTGGACGGCGTGTTCTCGCAGGCGTCGACTACCCCGGTCTGCAGAGCCTGGTATACTTCCGAGAACGCCATGATTTGCGGGATCGATCCCAGATCACGGAAATAGCGGTCGGCGATTTTTGAGCCGGAGATACGGACTTTGAGTCCCTGAAAATCGGCCGGCGATAACAATGGACGGTTCGCCGAGGTCATATGGAAGCCGTTGGTCCAGTAAGCGAGGCCGCTGATGCCCTTGGCCTCGAGCTTCCCAAACAGCCACTTACCAATCGGCCCCTTCATGGCCGCGTCATAGGTCGCCTCATCCCTGAACAACCAGGGCAAATCAAGCGCCTCGAATTCTTTCACTCCGAGTGGTGCGAATTTGGCGGTCGATGGCGCAAGTATCTGCACGGAGCCGAGCTGCAGCGCTTCTATCTCTTCTTTGTCCTTGAACAATTGCGAGTTCGGATAAACTTCGATTTTAACCTTGCCGTCGGTGTACTTCTCGGCGAGCTCCTTGAACTTGAGCGCGCCCTTGCCCTTCGGTGTGTCGTTGGCAACGACATGGCTGAATTTTATGATGATCGGGCCCTGGGCTAGGGCGAGGCCTGGAGCAAGAAAGATAGCGGCGACGATGCCGATAAAAACGACTTTTCGCATAATTCCCTCCTTCCGAAATGCGCGGAAACCGGCTTTTTTTGTTTTTTGAGTAGTGGCAGCAAACCAGCGGTCGAACAACTAGACCTAAGCCGAATTGGCTCGCACAAATCGGCCTCGGCACTAATCTGTGAGCCGACGTGGTCCGCTCCCTCGTCCGCTACGCATCCACTTCCCGCATCGCAGCGCGTCAGCCCTTGCGTTGCGCGACCATAAACAGCCGTCGGAATGGAAACAGCGTTTGGCCGCGAGAATTCCGCGGGTAGGCCTTTGCGACGCGTTCGGCGTAGGCCGCTTCGAAGGCTGCTTTGTCCTCGCTTTGCAGAATGTCCAGGTACCGCGTCAACCAGGTGCCCTTCGTCCATTCCTTGACGGGATTGTCGCCTTCAAGGACCTGTAGGTATTCCGTTTCCCAGATGTCGACTTCTTTCGACAGGGGCGCCAGGATGTCGTGATAAAATTCCGGTTCGCCGACCGGTGGCGGCAATACGAGATGCTCCACTTGGCTGCGCCATGGTCCATTGAGGGCAGTTTCGGCAATCAGCAGGTGCGAAGGCGCCTCGAAATTTCGCGGCATTTGCACGGCCAGGATGCCGCCGGGCTCGACGTTTTCCATCAAAGTGGGAAACAGTTGGGCATGTCCAGGCAGCCAGTGTAGCGCCGCATTGGAATAGATGACGTCGTATTTATGTGGAGGGCGCCATAAGCCCAAATCCTGATGAAGCCATTCGATCTCAGGTGCGGTCGTCCTTGCTGCGGCGATCATTTTGGCCGAGCCCTCGACCCCGACGACAGTGGCGTCCTGCCATCTCTCCTTGATGAGTTTGGTGACGTTGCCCGCTCCCGCTCCGAGATCCGCGACGCTCCGTACCGCCAATTCAGGAATACGCATCAGAAGATCGACGGCAGGCCTCAATCGATGCTCAGAAAATTTCAGATACTGCTGATGGATTCCACGACATCGCCACGACCGTTCTTTTTGTTTCGCAGCCGGACTACTACACTTGTCGGGAAGCAGGTAGACCAAAACAACGTCACCGCTAGCATCGATGCCAACAGAAAGAAGTTGTCAGTCATGGACCTCGATCTCAAATCCAGGACCGCCGTGGTGACCGGAGCCAGCGTCGGGATCGGCCGCGCCATAGCAAAGGCACTCGCTAAGGAAGGAGTTCGCGTGCTAGCCGTCGCGCGTCGCGACGACCTGCTCGACAAACTTGCGCAGGAAGTCCGGGCGACCGGTCAGGGCACTGTCATCCCGCTCGCGCAAGACATCATGCAGCCGGATGCGGCACAGAGGCTGGCCAGCCGCCGCGATTGCCGAGCTGGGCCATGTGGGCATCCTGGTCAACAACGCGGGTGGTAGCCGGCCCCTGCCGGTTGACGCTCCCGACAGCGATTGGGACGAGGCGATCGCCTTGAACTTTACCAGCTACCGCAAGATCGCTCACGCGCTGCTGCCGCAGATGATCGAACGCGGGTGGGGACGCATCATTAATATCACCGGCAAGTCCGAGCCGGAGGGCCTGAATGCGGCGTTTGCCGCGAAAGCGGCGGTTCACGCCTGGGCAAAGGGACTGTCTCGCGAGATCGGACAACACGGCATTACGGTCAACTGCATTCCGCCCGGCCGCATCATGAGCGAACAAATCCGCCGAAATTATCCGGAGGACTATCGAAAACATTTTGCCGAGGAAGAGATTCCGGTGCGCTATTGGGGCGAACCCGAAGATCTCGCCGCGCTGGCGGTTTTTCTCGCCTCGCCGGTCGCCCGCTATATCACAGGTACGGTCATTCCCGTTGATGGTGGGCTTCGCCGATATCAGTTCTAACGCACCGCGCCGTGACGGTTGCGAGGGGCCGAGCTATAGCTCGCGGCCCTCTGCCATGATGCCCAAGACCCTGATCGGTTATCGGAAAGCAGGCGTTGGCCGGCTGGGACGCGATCCGTTTTCGCGATGGCGCCACATTAACAGGAACCAACCAACCAAGTCGCATTTTCTAGTGATGGGCGCGGGGCGGGCGAACCAGGAGGCGGAAGTGCTCAGATTGGCGTTCAGGCTTGCGCTGATGGGAACGTTGGTGATGGCCCCGATAATCCCACCACTGATTACTCATGCCTTTGCCCATGGCGGCGGAGGCGGTGGCGGAGGCGGTGGGGGCGGTGGTGGTGGCGGGGGAGGCGGCGGTGGCGGAGCCGGCGGGGGAGGAAGCGGTGGCGGAGGTGCTGGCGGAGCCGGTAGCGGAGGCGCTGGCGCTGGAGCGAGCAGGAGCAGGAGCGGGTGCCGGGGCGAGGAGGAGTTGGCGGCGGAAGTGGCGCCGGCGGCGGTGACGCCTATACCATCCAGAATTCTTACGGAGGTGCATACGGATCCTCTTACCGCAGCCGTTTCGGCACGAGGATGTTTCAGGTTCAAAGGAATTGGTTTGGTAGCCGGGCTTTTGATTGGTTCCACCAACATACGCCCCAGCTTGGTCGGCATGCGCGTAGGCCCGCGACACACGCGCGCGGCCTTCAGCGGTCTCACATGGCTCAGCGGATAAACGCCTTGCTGAAGTCGCACGAAGCGCTGCGGAAGAGCTTGCTTCGACAGGAGCCGTACGCTCGATCCCAAGGGAATAGGAATGGGAATGGCGTCGCGATGGTCGGCCCGCAAACGGAAGATCGCGCCGCTGATGAAGTTCAAGCTGGTGGGCGCGAATCCGGTCAAACGGTTGGCATGGCAGGGGTAGAGAATATGGCATCGGTAGATCACGCGCCGGGTGCCGCCCAGAACGGCAATGATATTGCGGCGGCCAGTTGGCAAGCGGTAGATCGCGCCCCGGAATTTCAAGTTGCTGCGCGCGAAGCCGGTCAAACGGTTGGCATGGCATCGTTGGATCGCGCGCCGGATGCCGCTCAGAACACCGCGCCACCCAGTGTCGAACGCACGCCAATAAGCAGGACAATTGACGCGTTATCGGTGGTGCTGGTGATGGTCATGGTGGTCGTGGCAATTGGCCTTGTTGGTGAAATGCGCCTCTACCGAGCGTCAACAGGTTATGTGCGCCCGCTTGAGTTATCGTGGCAACCGCCGAACCAACTCGAAGCCGCTCCCGATGCCGCATCAGGTCTGGAATTGGTGCAGAAGGCTCTCGACACAATTGAGCAGGCTGCCGCCGAGATTGTTTCCTCACGACAGCTTCGAAGATTGTCGTGAACGATGCGTTCGAAGGCGAGTTGGTGATGGCAGGTATCGTCGCGTTCGGATCGCGGCTTGTGGGCACTCAATCGCAGTGAATTCGCCGGCATCGGCTAGCCTGTCCGGCGCGGCGCGAACACCCATTTTAAAAAGCGACCATCCTGAGATGGTTCGCTCCCGCGGTTGCTGTCGAACTGCAAGCGCCAGCGCTTGTATTGGTGCGGGCGGTGGGACTCGAACCCACACGACGTTGCCATCGAGGGATTTTAAGTCCCTTGCGTCTACCAGTTCCGCCACGTCCGCGCCCGTGTTTCATACTGGTTTTATAGTTTTGAGCAATGCCGGTTCGACGAACTGCCCCTCGGTTTCTGTTTCGGCCGACCCGCTGCGGGCAGGTCAGTCGAACTCAAGGCCCGTTTCCGATCCTTCTGGGGCGCGATCTGCCCCACACATGGCAAGGCCTCGCGTGATCGACAATTCGCGCTTGATCGAAGTCCCTTAGGCGCTTGCCGAAGCCAAACGAGCAGCGCGGCCGCGATCTTTGATAGGGCGCGAACGCGCTTTCATCAAATGTTGTGGAGCGTTGCTTCGCCCTCTGCCAATGCTTGGCGATGGTTCTCGCCCTTGTCTGAGGTAGTTCATGCGTAAAAGCTCGCCGCCCCCGAACTGCCCGAAATGCAAAAACCCGAAACGCTCCATGATTGCCAAATCGGGCGGTCGAAGATTCCGATGCGATGATTGCGATCTCGGCGATCCCTTAAATTGCCCCGATGTGAAGAAGCTGTTGAATGGCGAATTGCGGCCGCCTAAGTGAGATGATGCTCATCGAGAAATCCTGATTTAGGACATCGACAAACTCCTCCGGCCTCCGATGCGGCCAATATGGTGACCGGCGCCGATTACGAGGTCACCGGCGGCGACAGCGCAAAAAGTGTCTGAACTGCAGAACGCCGGCTCTCGAGCTACCGCGACGGCGCTAGCGAGCCGGCGCTCCCGTTTCCCGTTTTACTTTTGATAACCCGGCGAGAGCCGCGGATCGAACTGCTGCGGGTTCTGTTGCGTGGTCGTGCCGTTTGGAACCGGGACTGCGTTGGTGCCGCCCGGCTGCGTGGTGGATGGATTCGATGGGCTGATCTCCCGGTTGGTCTGTCCGACCGTGTTCTGCGACGAGGCTCCGGTCGAAGCACCGATGCCGGTGGAGGTGTTGCCCGTACCGGCGGACCCGCTCATTCCGCCCGTTGAACCGGCGCTTCCGCCAGCGGCGCCGCCGGCCGACCCTCCAGCTCCCCCGCCACCGCCGCCGCCTTGGGCGAATGATGCCGGAGTTGATAAGGCCAAACATAGGGTGCCCATCAGGGCCATCACGAACGATCTGCGCATTCAGGTTCTCCAAACTGTAGCGTTCCGCCTTTCAACCGGTTAAAAAGCCGGTTGTTCCGGAACGAAGCGAGCGCTCCCATCTTTAACTCGCGTTGTCTTTTCAATCTGGAGTGTTGGTCGTGCCAAAGAATGGGTGGACGCCCAGGGTAGTGCCTTATGGCGCGGATCAGACCGTTTATCTGGTGATTGACCGCTTCCAGAGCGCCAACGTTTATCGCGAAACCGAAATCGAACGGACCGACCTCGATACCATCATCGCTGATCTGTTATCGGGCCAGTTCAACGATCCGGTTCGCGTGGTCGCGTTCAACACCCTGGAGCATTGGTCAAAGGACGTATCCCAGGAAGTCGCACGGGAAATTGAGACCCGGTGCGATATCCAGGGTGAGCCCGTACCCGACCACCTTCAGGAATTTGTTCACGGGTACGCCAATCCAGGCCGGCAGCTGGCCTTGCGGCTCGGCTAACGATTCAAAGCCTCATTGCCGACATCTGAGCCTGCTTTACGCACACGCAATGCTGGAGCATTAATCAGGCCGCATGATTTTTTGTGTTCCCCGTTTCAATCCATTTCCGCTATTGGCCGCCTCTCTGGCGCTGCTGGCGCTGGGCGCCGCACTGACCGGTTGCGCCGATCTGGGTGAGAGCATGAGCTCGGCATTTGCCGATCCCGCCAAATACGATCTGTACGATTGCAAGCAGCTTGAACCGGAGCGGAAGAACCTCGCGAAGCGCACATCGGAATTACAAGGGCTGATGGCCAAGGCGGAGACCGGCTTCGCCGGTCCTGTGGTGGCCGAGATGGCTTACCGCAATGATTACATCGCGGTGCGGGGCCAATTCAAACTTGCAGAAGAGGCCTGGCAACGGAACAAATGCCAGGAAACGCTTGCCAGCGTGGCGCCAGCGATGCCCGGCACGCCGGGTCCAAACGCAAGACCCGCGTCGCGATCACGGACCGGCAGCGCAGTTCATTAAGCCGATGATGGTGATTACTGGATCGCCCGGTCAAGCCATGACAAATTCCTGTGCTACATGATGACAACCTCCTGTCCTACATGTCCATGTCGGGTGCTGAAAAATCGGTCCCTTTGTCCCGACCTCCCACATGTCGTCGCCCGGCTTGACCGGCGAACCAGTGAAGCGGAGGCTGTATCGGGCCCATCTCGCTCCTCAGCGAAAGCATCACGGCTGCCAGTCATAAATCCAGTTCTGCCGCGTTAACATTCGCTGCGGACCGATCATCCTGATCGTGAGATCGCGCGCCAGCGCGGCCGGGCCGCTGAGATGATAAATCAGCCCAGCGCGTCGCGCAGCGCGCTGAACCCGCGCCACGCGTGATCGGCGCACTCGCGCATAGCGTTTCAACGCGGCCGAAACGCCCGCAGTAGTTTCCATGCCGCCTTCGCTCAGACATTTTGCCAGCACGGCCGCGTCCTCGATGGCCATGCCGGCACCTTGCGCGGCAAACGGCAGCATCGCGTGCGCGGCGTCACCCAACAGAGCGATTGGGCCTTTGCTCCATTCAAAGCCCCCAGGCACCGTAAACAGCGCCCATTTTCGCCATTCATCGACGGCACCCATCATCATGCGCGCCGTGCTTGGCCATGGGGAGGACGCAAAAGCGCTTCTGATTTCCACTTCATCGCCCGGCGCGCTCCACCCCGGCCTGTTCCATGTTCCCGGCACCACAGCGACGACATTGATCTGACGCCCGTTTGAGATGGGATAGGCGACGAGATGCGCGTTCGGCCCCATCCAGAGCTGCACCCTGCGCGAGGTGTACTCGCGAGGCAGTTGCCTGAAATTCAGTGTTCCGCGCCATGCGATCAGCCCGGAAAACCGCGGCTGCACCTCGGGAAACAGGTGCCGTCGCACCGCGGACCAGATGCCGTCCGCGCCGATTAGCGCCATCGCGAGTTCCTGCTGCCGGGCCATGCCGCTGCGCTGAACCACAGTCAGTCCCTTGGCATGGGATACAACGTCCTCGAACTGACAGCCCAGCCGCAAGTCGATGGCCGGATTGTCGCTCACTGCGGCGTGCAGGGCCGATTGCAGGTCGGCGCGGTGTACAACCCAATACGGCGCATCGCCGCGCGTGGCGGGTTCGCCGAGCGGCAAGCGGGTGAGTTCGCAACCGGCGCGCGCGCTCATGATGCTGATGGCCTCTGGCGTGACGGCGCCCGTTGCAAGGCGCTCGCCCAAGCCGAGGTCAACGAGCACACGGCTCGCATTGGGCGAAAGCTGCAGACCGGCACCGGCTTCCTCCAGCCGCTCCGCCTTTTCCAGCACGACGACGCGAAAACCTCGCGCCGCAAGCGCCAGCGCCGCGGTCAATCCTCCGATCCCGGCACCAGCGATGAAGATGGTGCGGGATGCCGCCACCGCCGATCAGGCGGCCTTGTCTTTCAGCACGCATTCCGGCGGCCGGGCTTCGCCCGCCCCGAGGTCGGCGGCAAAACGGTACAGCGTCGAGCAATAGGGGCAGATGATCTCGTCGTCGTTGCCGAGATCGAGAAAGACGTGCGGATGATCGAAAGGAGGGTTAGCGCCCACGCACATGAACTCCTGCGAGCCGATTTCAATGACAGGCACGCCGGCATCGTTGTGGAAGTGCGGGACGACGTTATCGGACATCACATTCACCTTGGGTGGCAATGGCAGCGGACGCAAATCGAACGACTCAGCACGCTGGAAGCCGCGCAACCTACTGGCGAGCGAAGTCGATTCCTAGTGTCGGAGTTTGCAGCGCCCCATGCTGATTTGCTCATGGAAATTCGACACAATCTTGTCGTCCCAGAAAAGCCCTTCTTTCGTCGGGGAGGTTGTGTCCCAAAAGCGGCGTCTTACCTAGGCGAGCGAAAGGTCAGGTTTTCGGGATGAAGCGGCTTATTCTGGCTCTGGTCGGCATTGTGCTTAGCGCAGCTGTGTTCTTTGCGCTGTGGCCGCATGCGCGTGACGCGGGCTTGACGTTGGCTGCTCAGAACGATCCTGCAGAGTTGGCGGATCTCCAACTCAACTCTGCCCTGCGGAAGAATCGGGCAACCATTGAACAAAATATGGAAGCCGCGCTTGCGGTGGGCGACGCTGATCTTGCCGGCAGCTTTGCGATATTGGCGCGCGAGAGAAATATCGCTGTGCCGGATGAATTGTCGCGCCGCCTGTCCGATGCCGTCGTGGCAGAGAATTCGTCGAAGCACTTTGCGGAGCGCTTCGCCACGGGTCTGGTGACCGGAAGTGCCGACGATATCGCTAGCTTGTCGGGTACGGTCGCCGGCGATCTTTTCGTATTCGGCGACATCAGGGACGTTTTGCGTGAAGGAAAGCACCTCGCGATGGGCGAGGACACCGACCGGCTGGTGCTTGGCCTTGCAGCGGCTGGACTAGCCGTCACGGCAGCGACCTACGTCACCGTCGGCGGTGTGGCGCCCGTGCGAGCCGGGCTCACTTTGGTCAAGGACGCACGTAAGCTGGGCCGCCTGGGCGAGGGGCTTTCGCAATGGGCCGGCCGCTCGGCGCGAGAGATGGTCGACACCCCGCTACTTCAACAAGCGGTCGCCTCCGGCTCGGCGATGCGGCCGAGACAAACCGTCAATGCGATCGGCGCGGCATTCCATGCCGAAAAAGCCGGCGCACTGGTTCGGCTTGCAAAGGACGTCGGACGCCTCACCGGGAAAGCCGGTACGCGCGGCGCGCTCGATACGCTGCGCATTGCGGAGTCCCCGAAGGACATCGCGCGTGCGGCGCGGCTTGCCGAGGCGAAGGGTGGCCAGACCCGGGCGATCCTCAAGCTGCTGGGCCGCGGCGCGCTGCTGCTGGCGGCCGGCACGTTCAATTTGACGCTGTGGCTGTTCGGAGCCCTGATGGCACTGTTCGGCTTTGTGTCCTCAATCAAGGCCACGACCGAGCGCCTGACGCAAGCATGGCTCGATCGCAGGAAGGCGCGGCGGCCAAGCCGCGCATTGGTCGAAGCTTCATCCGCTCTGGCGGCGGCGGGCGTGAGTTGATAGAGGGTATTTCGCAACTCCCCGTAGCCAGACACGGAACTGATAATGCCGAGTTTTAGAAACGGCGATGTTGAAATCGCCTACCTCGATGAAGGAGAGGGTGAGCCGATCGTGCTCGTGCACGGCTTCGCATCGAACAAGAACGTGAACTGGGTCTATCCGGCGTGGGTCTCGGAGCTGAAGAAAAACGGCCGCCGGGTGATCGCGCTCGACAACCGTGGCCACGGCCAGTCCGAAAAACTCTACGATCCCGCGCAATACTCCATTCCGATCATGGCCGGCGATGTCATCGCGCTGATGGATCACCTGCAGATCGCCCGCAGCGATATGATGGGCTATTCGTTGGGCTCGCGGCTGACCGCATGGCTTGGATGGACGCAACCGCAGCGGTTGCGCGCGGCGATCCTGGGCGGGATCGGGATGGGCCTGATCGAGGGCGGCGGTCCGGGCGAGAACGTGGCAGAGGCGCTGGAAGCAGGGTCGCTCGACGAGGTGAGCGATCCGGTCGGCCGCACTTTCCGCGCCTTCGCCGAGCAGACTCACTCCGACCGTCGGGCGCTGGCGGCGTGCTTGCGGGGATCTCGGGGACTGATGAGCGCAGAAGAAGCCGGCCGCATCGCCGTGCCGGTGCTGATCGCGGTGGGGACGTCAGATCAGATAGCAGGGTCGGCCGAGGCGCTCGGTAAAATCGTCCCGGGCTCGCAAGTGCTGAACATCCCCAATCGAGACCACATGCGGGCGGTCGGCGACAAGGTGTACAAGAGCGGCGTGCTGGACTTCCTCTCCCGACAGAGCTAGCCGATCGTTCCATTAGTTTGGAGGGATCGGCTTGATTTAAGGCAAGGGCCTACCGATCTGCATATTGGGCCTATTGAGAGAGTCAGACTTCGACTCTGCAGAAAGCCTTATTTTTCAATGTGTTGAGGTGGTTCGAGTGAGAGCTGAGGTTGGCGCAGCTGGTTGCCCCTCAGGACTTTGTATTCCGGCCGTGCTACAATCCTTCACGAAATAACGACTTCAGAGAACAGCCATGGCAATGCATCAAATCACTCCGCAGGGTGGCAGACTGGCGACGCTGGATCCGATCTGGGATCGCATTCGTAACGAGGCGGAAGACATCGTTCGCCGTGAGCCCGAGCTCGCCGCGTTCATTTATTCGACCGTCCTGCACCATGACAGGCTCGAAGACTCGGTTGTGCATCGCCTTGCCGATCGCCTCGACCACTCCGCGCTATCGGGCGATTTGATCCGCCAGACGTATGATGAGGCGCTGCGCGACGATCCCGATCTCGGCAATGCTTTCCGGGCAGACCTGGTTGCGGTGTATGACCGCGATCCCGCGACCTCGCGCTTCATCGACCCGCTGCTTTACTTCAAGGGCTTTCACGCCATCGAGACGCATCGTCTGGCGCACTGGCTTCTCCTGAAAGGCCGCAAGGACTTTGCCTGGTACCTGCAGAGCCGGTCCTCCGCGGTGTTTCAAACCGATATCAATGCGGCGGCCAGAATCGGCCGCGGCATCTTCCTCGATCATGCGACCGGTTTCGTCTGCGGAGAAACAGCCGTCATCGAGGACGACGTCTCGATCCTGCACGGGGTGACGCTCGGCGGCACCGGCAAGGAGAACGAGGATCGCCATCCCAAAATTCGTCGCGGCGTCATGATCGGGGCGGGCGCGAAAATTCTCGGCAATATCGAGGTCGGCCATTGCGCCCGCATCGCCGCCGGTTCCGTGGTGGTCAAGTCGGTGCCTCACAACGTCACGGTTGCGGGAGTGCCGGCCAAGGTTGTCGGTGAGGCCGGTTGCGCCGAGCCGTCCCGCACGATGGATCAGATGATCAACGCGATCGGATTATGATTTTCGAAACGCGTGCGGACCGGCATTCATGCCGATGCCGCGATAGCGTTTTCGAGCAAAAATCACGCAATCGGATGCATCGGATCAACCGATAGAGCGTCGGTTCTGATCGATCCGAACCGAAAAGGCGCTGGCGGTCTTCGCCGTCCCGTCGTAAACCCTGCCGGAAAACTCAATCCAATCGGAGACTGCCGTGGACGTTCAGGAAGTCAGAAAACTCGACGCTTATCTCAAGCGCCTGTTCGGCAATCCCAGGATTCGCGTGGTGCCCCGCCCGAAGAAAGACGACTCCGCGGAAGTCTATATCGGCGAAGAATTCATCGGCGTGCTGTTTGTCGACGATGAAGACGACGACCGCTCGTTCCAGTTCCAGATGGCGATCCTTGAGGACGATCTGGTCGAGCAAGGTTGACGTATCGCCCGGATATCAAGCGCAGGGATCTAGACCTGATAAATCCGGCCAGTGCTCATCGGCGATGATGGTGAATACTGGATCGCCCGGTCAAGCCGGGCGACGACAAGCGGAGCCCACCGGTGTCATCGCCCGGCTTGACCGGGGCGAGCCAGTAACCGATGCGGTGCGCCCGGCACGAGCGGCGCTCGAACGCGAGGTCGCGAAGCCTTATCCCCGTGATCCGTGCAACTGAATCACCAGGCGGTCCATCGCGTTGGCGAGGTCGCGCCATTGCTTCAGCCAGCTCCGCGGAAATCGAAACGTCAGATCGGCGTCGTCAATGCGCCGTTCACTCAGGCACATGCCGGGTGTAGCAGCGTCGCGGGTGCAGCGTGCGTTGAGGTTCGCGGCGTTCGCGATGAACATATCCTCTCCGCTATAAGGCGTCCCTTCGCGAAACGGGCGCACGCTCAATCCATCCTGCGCAGGCGTCGCGGTCGGCTCAAGGTAACGTGGATAGATGGTGCGCAATCGCATATCCGGCGCGAGCGTATCGTGATGCGCGGCGATCGACAGGAAAATGCGATCGATCGGCTGCATCGCGTCCTCTACCGTTTCCGCGCTCACTCGTTTCGGTGCGGCAGGAGGCTGAAGGGACGGGAAGTCGAAGCCTAGATCGACGCGCTCCTGCGGTCCCGAGTGACGCTGGATTTTCATGCGGATAGCAGCTGCTGGCACGTTGAACACAGTGCCTCCGATGCTCACCGGCAGTCGCGCGGGGCCGTTTGCGCTGTCCGCTTCCCAGGTCGGCCAAAGCAAATAGGCGACCAGCGCCACCGCGCCGACGACAGCCGCCGACACGAGCAGGATCATGTGAACGCGGCCTCGCCAATCGCGCGAGCTGTACCGGGCAAGCGAAAACATTGTCATGAACGAGCATCGCGGATTCGATCACTCGAGAAATATGCCACGCGACCGCGGATTTCCGCATCATTTCGCGCAGTCCGCACCGCGCTACCAGCTATGCAGGCGGGGATGGCCGCCCGGCGCATTAACCTTTCCTTAAGGATGCTGTGGCGGCGGGCGACCAATTTTGCGAAGCAGTGGACTGTTGTTCGAGTAGCGAGTTGCGCATGTCGCCCGATACCCTGAATTCCCTGTTCGCCCTTTGCATCGGCTTCGCGTTCGCCGGTGCGCTGGTCCATGGATATCAGGTGTTTGCACACCGGCCTGCGGGTTTCGGACTGCTGCAGCAGGGCGCGGTGCCCAAGGCGTTCGCCGCGGTGCCTTTCCTGGTGTTCGCCGCGCCCTTTATCATCATGCGAAACACCCTGCGCGGCGCCCGGATCGAGCGTCGCCGCTTTCAGTTCGTGATGATGGCCACGGTGATTTCCGGATTCTGGAGCATGATGTCGGGCACCTTTTTCCTGATGACGCTGCGCGCCGCCGGCGTGCTGGCCTGAGGCTTCAGCTCCTAGATAGGTCGCTTTTCCCGACGAGGAGCGTTGCCTGAACCGGATCGCTTCGGAAGGGCAGGGTCGCTTGAAAATGCTCGTATCGATGTGCGAAGCTCTGTAGCCGACAGGAGAGCTTCATGGCGATCTATGAATTGGACGGGCAGTCGCCCGAACTTCCCGAAACCGGAAACTATTTCGTCGCCGACAGCGCCGTCGTGATCGGCAAGGTGCGTTTGTTGAACCTGGCGAGCGTCTGGTTCGGCGCGGTGCTGCGCGGCGATAACGAGTGGATCGAGATCGGCGAGGGCTCCAACGTTCAGGACAATTCGACCTGTCACACCGATTTGGGCTTCCCGCTGACCGTTGGGAAGAATTGCACGGTCGGACACAATGTCATCCTGCACGGCTGCACAATCGAGGACGGCGCGTTGATAGGGATGGGCTCGATCGTGATGAACGGGGCCCGCATCGGCCGCGGCAGTATCGTCGGCGCGGGGGCCGTGATCACCGAGGGCAAGGAGTTTCCGGAACATTCGCTGATCATCGGCTCACCGGCGCGGGTGATCCGCACGCTCGAACCGGCCCAGGTCCAGAAAATGGGAGGCGCCGCGCAATTCTATGCCGCGAACGGGCCGCGTTTCAAAAAAGGCCTGAAGAAGATCGGCTGAGAAAGCGGCCGCGCAGGTTTCACCTTTTGGCTCGCATTCAGCGAGATCGGTGACGGCGCCCACCGTACCCGATGCCGGCTGCGGGCAGGTACCCGGGATAGCGCTGTGCCCCGAGTGAGACACCGGCGTTGCCCTCGGGACTGGACAGGCCCGCTTCAATCTGCCCTCAGGAGTGAGGGCGCCTCCATTCAGCACGTCCCGATCTGGATATTGCGCCTGAAAAGCCGCCGGTTCGTCCGCGGCCGCGTAGCTTGCCGAGATCGTGCCTATCAGAACTGCCGCGACGAACGCCTTGAGTGCAGTCATAGTGACTCTCCCTGTTGCTGTTCTGTGCGAACATTCGCCGTGGCGACTGTTCTCGCGGTGGCCTCCTGATTTTGTTGTTCGAAATCGATACGATCGGTACGACATGATAAGCTCTCGCACGCTGGTTCAAAGTTTACATCGATCATAATTCGGTGACCGAGCCGACGATCATGACCTCGCATGCTCATAGAAAATTCCGCTTGGTGGCTGGACCAGGCTCCGGATTGGTTGTGTCCGTTGCCCTTTCGCTTGCGATCTGGACAGCGGCCTCCGACTCAAGCCGGGCGGCTGACGCTCGCGCGCCGTCACCGGCCAAGCTTGAGCGCATTACCCAATTCTTCGACAATGAGATTGCCACAGGCAAGCTGCCCGGCGCCGTCGTATTGATCCAGCAACACGGCAAGCCGATCTACCTGAAATCGTTCGGGGTGCGCGACGTGGCGACCCATGCCGCGATGACACCCGATACGATTTTTGCGCTCCACTCGATGACGAAGCCCATTACCAGCGTTGCGGCAATGATGCTGATCGATGCGGGCAAGCTCTCGCTTTCCGATCCCGCGTCCAGATATATTCCAGCGTTTGCCGACGTGAAGGTAGGCATCACTTCGGTCGCGGCGGACGGTACGCGCGTTCTAAAGCTTGTGCCGCCGGATCGGCCGGTGACGATCATGGATCTGTTGCGGCACACCTCGGGAATTACGTACGACTATATCGGCGGCAAGCTCATCGATAAGGCTTATTTGGACGCCGGGCTTTTTAGCGGTTGGTTTGACAATAAGGTATTTGCCGAACGCATCGCGGGATTGCCGTTGGCCCGGCAGCCCGGCACGCTCTGGCGCTACGGTCATTCAACCGATGTCATTGGTCGAATTATCGAGATCGTATCCGGGCAGACGCTGTATCAATTCGAAAAGCAGCGGATATTCGATCCGCTTGGCATGACGAGCACCAAGTTCGTTCTCGACACCGCAGAGGAACGTGCGCGGATGGCGGAGCCGCTGCCCGGGGATGTCATTCTGAAACGCGCGGAGGCGGAACGGCGCGCACATCCGGAATGGGAGTCGGGCGGCGGCGGCTTGGTTTCGTCCGCAACGGACTATGCGCGTTTTGCGCAGATGATCCTGAACGGGGGAGAATTCGGCGGCAAACGCTTGCTCAGCCCATCAGCATTCAAGCTGATGACAACAGACCATATCGGGCCGGGTTCGGGCGTCGCGCGGGATTATTTTTATTTCCCCGGGGATGGCTTTGGCTTCGGCTATGGCTTTGCGGTCCGCACTGATCCCGGAAATGCCAAACCGCCGCCGCCGGGTTCGATCGGTGAACTCAAATGGGACAGCGGTAGCGGCACCTATTTCGGCGTCGATCCGAAACTGGACATGTTCTACATCTTGATGGAGCAGACCCAGAGCGAGCGCGGACGCATCACACCTGCGTTCAAGAAATTGGTGTACGACGCGTTCGATGCGGCTGAGTGAACCCGTGGACGGCCACCGATCTCCTTTCAAACCACGCGAAAAATGCTATTCTGTTGTTCCGCGCCGTAAGCGCGCAGCGATTTTGGGGACGGCGGTCCCGATTTCCATCACCCGTAGCCGGCTCACAGGCGCGTGCAGTTCAAGCGCGCCAGCCCGGCTTTGTAAGGACCGCTATGCACATTGCTGATGCTACTCGACTTTTCGCGGCTTTCGTCACCGTGGTCGGTGCGGTGTTTTCACCGGCCAGCGCGCAGCAGAAGAGCATCACCGTGTTCGCCGCGGCTTCGATGAAGAACGCGCTCGACGACATTGACGCTGCCTACACCGCAAAGACCGGCGTCAAAATCATCGTGAGCTATGGCGCCAGCTCGGCACTGGCGAGGCAGATCGAGCAGGGCGCACCGGCTGACGTCTTCGTTTCCGCCGACACCGACTGGATGGATTATGCCGCCGGAAAGAAGAGCATCAACGAGCCGACGCGGGTCAATCTGCTCGGCAACAGCATCGTCCTGATCGCGCCAAAGGATTCCAAAATCGATAATGTGAACATCGGGCCCGGGTTGGATGTGGCCAAGCTCGCCGGCGACGGCAAGATCGCAACCGGCGACGTCAGGTCTGTGCCGGTCGGAAAATACGCCAAGGCGGCATTGGAGAAGTTCGGTTCCTGGCAAGCGGCCGAGCCGAAGTTCGCAATGGCTGAGAGTGTCCGCGGCGCGCTGGCGCTGGTGGCGCGCGGCGAAGCGGCGCTCGGCATCGTCTATGCCACCGACGCACAGGTCGAACCCGGCGTTAAAATCGTCGGCACATTCCCCGCGGACTCGCACCCGCCGATCATTTATCCGGTAGCAGCCACGATCACAGCGAAGTCGGAAAGTGCCGACTATCTCGCTTTCCTGCGTTCGGCAAAATCCAAGACAATCTTCGAAAAATACGGCTTCAAGTTTCTGGTTAGCCCGACGACGTGATGGTCGAGGATGATCCGTCAGCGAGGCGCCAAGCACAAAAGACGACCGAGCCCAGTTGCGGAGACCGCGATCCCCTCGACGTGCCGGCTCTTATTGGGAATTTCGTAAATGATAGTGATTTTCGGTGCGTCTTCCGATCTTGGGCAGCGTTTAGCGGCCAAGCTAACGGACGCGAAATTCGAAATCCGCAGGGTTTCGAGATCCGGCCGTGGCGAGATAGAGGCAGACCTTTCAACTGGCACGGGGGTCCGTCGGGCCATGCAAGGCGCGGATGCTGTGGTGTCATGTGCTCATGCCAAATTCACCGATCAAATACTTGGCGCCATACCTTCATGCGTCAGCAGAGTTGTTCTGACCGGCTCTGCTTGGCGATATTCCAAGGTGCCAAACCAACGGGCCGATCAGGTTAGAATCGCCGAAGCATCGTTCCTGAAAAGCGGCGTCAGTGGTGTAATGCTCCATCCGACCATGATCTATGGTGGTGATCAGGAAAAGAACATCAGAAGGCTTCTTTCCGCTATCCAGCGTTTGCCAATCATTCCTGCCCCCGGCGGTGGAAACCATATCGTCCAGCCCATCTACATAGATGATGTCGTGGATTGCTTCTTCTCAGCAGTAAGTAAAAACTGGAATGGACCACATGTAATCGCCCTCGCTGGCCCCCCGGTTAGATGGCGCCAAATGGTCAAGAGTTGCGCATCATCCATCCACCGTTCGAAGCCGATAGTAAGCATTCCAGCCTTGCCTATGATAGCGGCCCTGTTGGTTCTCAATAAGCTCGGCGTCAGAAAACTTGATGCCAATGTCGTCCGCAGATTCAGCGAAGATGTAAACATTTCAATATCTGAAATGGTCGCAACTCTCCTCGTCCAGCCGCGTGATTTCGAAACCGGGATCAGGCAAGCAGTAGCTAGCTGGCAGCGCGAAGGTGCACATTGGTGATAAGAATAGACCATTAGGGCGCGTGGCGAATGGAGGGGCGGCAATGCTTACATCGAGGTAAGCAAGAAATCGAGGAAGCGCAGATGCTCCCGCACGAAGACAGGACGTAGATGCAGGCCGTCTGAAAATTTCGGTTCACCAGATCCGAAAAGGGGCCAGCAACTCTCGCCGCTGCCGCAGACATCGGAAGATGTCGCTTCCTCGGTTGACTTGCGCCAACAATGCAACTGTCCCCGGCATGATTTATCCTGTATCCTGCGAAGTATCGGGTGGGGGCCAGCCATGGAGCCGCCGTCATGACCATCTCGTCAGATACCGCGAGAGCTTCCAGTGCAAGCACCGGAATAGAGCCGTTGCGAGTGAAGTGGGGCTGGATTGTAGCGCTTGGCGTTGTCTATCTAGTGACCGGGTTGATTGCGCTCGGCAGCGTTATGATGGCGACGGTGGCAAGTATACTTGTCGTTGGCGTCATGATGATCGTTGCGGGAGTCGCCGAGGTCATCAACGCGTTTCAGGTAAAGGGTTGGGGTAAGTTCCTGCTGTGGCTCTTGCTCGGAGCCCTCTACATCGTCGCCGGCTTCGTCACCTTCGAAAATCCGCTGCTCGCTGCGGCCTTGCTGACGCTTGTGCTCGGTGCCGCGCTTGTTGCATCCGGAGTCATGCGAATCATTCTGGCGTTCGGAATGAAGCAGGAGATGCCATGGATATGGGTCGCCTTGTCCGGCCTGATCACGTTGCTGATCGGGCTCATCATCCTGGCCCACTGGCCGGTCTCCAGCCTCTTCGTGCTCGGGCTGTTTCTTGGGATCGATCTCGTCATGGCGGGAGCCGGTTGGATCGGAATTGGTCTTAATCTCAGGCGCGGCAGTCAGGGTTAATTGGAGCGGCCTCGGGGTCTGCGAAGGAAAGCTGCACAATGCGCTGGATCTACCTTGCGATCATCGTCGTGTTCGCAGTCGGCATCGTGATCTTCGCGGTGCAGAACTTCGAGATCGTCACCACTTCGTTTCTCGGCCTCAAGGTTCGCGCGCCGCTCGCGTTCCAGATTGCAGTCGTCTATTTGGCCGGAGCCGCAACCGGCGGCAGTCTGTTTGAGTTGCTGCGACGATCCTACGTGGGCTCGCGCCGAAGTATGCAGGATCGGCTCTAGGCCGCGGACTCATTAAGGCGCAGCCATAGCCTGATCGACGCGAGTTGTAAAAACCGTCGAAAATGACCCAAAGCCGACCTTGTGCAGTGCATCCCCATTGATATGCTCGATCCATTCAGTCAGCGGGGAGTCTCGAACGATGTCCGATATCTCGCGTCGAGCAGTGACACTTGGCGCAGCCGGTGCTTATGCCGCGTTTGGACTCGACAAGCCGATCACGTTTGTCGACGCGGCTCACGCTCAACAGTCCGTCACTCAACCTTTCCGCAAATACAAGGTCGGCGACATTGAAATCTTCTCTCTGATCGATGGCATGCGTGACGTTCCGCTGCGGGAGGGCATGGTCAGGAATGTCAGCGTCGAACAGGTCAAGACCGTGTTGCGTGGTGCCGGTTTTCCCGACAATCAGGCGCCCCTGCGGTTTATCGTCATGGCGCTCAAGCTGCGCGATCAAGTGGTCCTGATCGAACTCGGGTACGGGCGGTCATCCAATTTATGGTGAGGGGAACGGCCGGTTATTCGAGAGCATGGCGGCGGCGGGCCTTGACCCCAAGGCAGTCAAGACGATCCTCATCTCCCATCTCCACGGCGACCACATTTATGGCCTCATGAACAATGAGAGCGATGCGCAGGTCTTCCCGGATGCCGACATCGTGGTGCCCGCCGCGGAATTGAAATGGTGGACGCACCCGGGCGTCGAGTTCGATCGATCTCGGACCGACGCGCAAAGGCCTCGCCCAGCGAATTCAGGCCACGGTGGCGACTTGGAAAAACGTCAGGACCTTTGAGGGAGAACCAGAACTCCTGCCCGGTGTGCACGCCGTTCAGGCGCCCGGCCATAGCCCGGGAATGGTCGCGCATCTGGTCACCTCCGGCGGCGAACAGTTCCTGATCAGCGCTGACGTGGTCAATCTTGCGCCACACATTTCAACAAATCCCGAGTGGCAGCTTGCTATCGACCAGGATCCGCAAATGGCTGTCGAAACGCGAAGGAAGATCTTCGATCGCGCGGTCGCCGACAAGCTCACTATTTCGGGTACTCACTGGTTGATGCCGAACGTCGGCACGCTGGCCAAGGACGGCAACAGGTACGTATTCGTAGCCGAGGGGTAATATTCCGGCGACACTATCTGGTAATTGGAACACGACTGCTGCTCGTAGCGGAGAACCGGTCGGCATCTGAGTCCAGCTTTTGTCCCATCTTGTGCCGCCGCACGAACTCAGCCGCTATAGGGGGTGAAGCGGACATTGCGTTCGTTGCATCACGCCGCTGCGTTTATGAGTACGCGGCCTAGTTCTGGCGTCCCGAGGGCGTTGGGGACTTTGAGTAGAGCGGGAGGACGATCATGTCTTCAGCGCCGCCGGCGCGGGAGCCGATTCAGGTGGACCTTGCCTTGCAGGGCGGGGGCTCGCACGGCGCGTTTACCTGGGGCGTTCTCGATCGCCTGCTCGAAGAGCCGTGGCTGCGCATAGAAGCAATTTCCGGCACCTCCGCCGGCGCGATGAACGCGGCGGTGCTGGCTGATGGGTGGACCCAAGGCGGTGCCGAATGTGCGCGGGCGGCACTTGACGCGTATTGGCGGCGGGTATCGCGCGCAGCGGCATTCAGCCCAATTCAGCGCTCGCCGCTGGATCGGCTGATGGGCCGCTGGACGCTCGATACCTCGCCGGGATATGTCGCGATGGATTTGATGGCGCGGGTGCTCTCGCCCTACGATCTCAATCCGTTCGGCCTTAATCCGCTGCGCACCGTTCTTGCCGAAAGCATCGATTTCGATCGCTTGGCGGGCTCGCCCATAAAGCTCTTCGTTACGGCTACGAATGTGAGGACAGGACGCGGCCGTATTTTCCGCAACCCCGAGATTTCAGCCGAAGTGCTGCTCGCTTCGGCCTGTTTGCCCACGATGTTCCAGGCTATTGAAATCGAAGGCGAGCCCTATTGGGACGGCGGCTATGCAGGCAATCCCACCATCACGCCACTCGTGCGCGAAAGCGACGCGCGCGACGCAATCCTGGTGCAGATCAATCCGCCCGAACGCCCGGACACCCCGCGAACAGCCAGCGAGATCCTCAACCGCCTCAACGAGATTTCCTTCAACTCACCCCTGATGAAAGAACTGCGCATGATTGCCCTGTTGCGCCAAGCGGTCGATCCCGGCAGCGAAGAGGGGGCGCGCTGGGCCGCGATGCGAACGCACCGTATCAAGAGCGACCAGCTTACCGCGTTCGGCGCGTCGTCGAAGCTCAACGCCGAATGGGAATTCGTGACGGTGCTGAAAACGGAGGGGCGCCGGAGTGCCGATGAGTTCCTCGCGATGCATGGGGCCGATCTCGGCCATCGATCCACGGCCGACCTCGATGTGCTGCTCGCTGAGTGTTGAGGACGACTAGCCGCTCAGCCTCCTTCGCATCGTTCGTCGCCAGAGCTTACCCCCCTTCAAACTCGCCGGCTTCCATTTCGCCGGCGGCTGCTTCGTGACCCGCTGCCCAAAGCGCGTGTTGCTCGCTTCCGTCCGGATAAGGATTGGCTTCGGCTGGAATGTTCTCCCTTGCTGCGCGTTCACCTTGTTCGAACGGATCGGGATCGGACATCATGATTTCCGTTTCCTTTGTCGTGCGCCCTGTTTCGAGGCCGCCTGATCGAGCCTGACGCTCTTGCGAAGCGCGTCCTTCAGGTCGATCGGGATGCCGTGCTTCTTCAGCAGATCGGCGAACGCTTCGTCCGCGAGTTCCTGGAACGTTGCCATTCTGTCGCGCGCGAGCTGCCTGAGCTTGTCGAAAGTATCCTCGTCGAAGGCAATCAGTTTACGCACGACCGGCCTCCGTTCGATGCGGTTTCAATAGCAGTGAATTGAAATCGTTCCGGCTCGGAACTGGTGTCGCGTGCCGTGGTTGGATTGTAAACGGAGTTTGTCCAATGACCAGAATGTCCGCTGCTGCCTCACTGATTGCTATCGCCCTTCTCGCCAGCCCCGCCGGTTCTTTAGCCCAGGGTGGCGGCGGCGGCGGTGGTGGAGGCGGCGGTGGCGGGGGCGGCGCGGGTGGTGCTGGCGGTGCTAGCGCTGGTGGTGCCGGTGCCGGTGCCGCTTCCACGGGCGGCGGCAGTGCGGTGGGATCCCCCAACGCCGGTTCTGCGGGAGCGGGCAGCTCCGCCGTTAGCGGCGTGCCATCCGGTCCGGCCAATGCTGGAGGCCTGAACAACACGGCGAACGATCCGAGCGGTGTCGGCAACGCGAACAGGCTCGGCTCGCCCGGCTCGCCCGGCACCAACAGCGCCGGGACGGCGCAATCGTCGGGATCGGCCTCGTCGTCGAACGCGCGCTCCGGCGTCACCACGGGAGCGGCGCGACAGGCTCCGGGCGGAGTGAACGCGACAGGTCCGAGGACGAACGGGGATGCGGCGATCGATGCCGAAGACCAGGCGATCGATCGCAAGATCAAGAGCATTTGCCGCGGCTGCTAAATGCTGCCTTTCGCTCGCGGAGAATTGAGCGAAATTCCCGGGCAGGCGTGCAAATCGCGCCGGGAATTCGTGAACGCTATCGGGGTGAAAACGTCTAATTCGAACACGCGTTTGGATGAGGAGAACGAGTCATGTTTCGCAAATCGATGTTTGCGCTGTTAGCGGCGGCATCCATAGGATTGATGGCGCCTGGCGTCGCGATGGCCGGCCATGGTGGGGGCGGCGGTGGCGGCGGTGGTGGTCACGGCGGAGGTGGATTCGGCGGTGGCGGTGGAGGATTTGGCGGCGGCCACGGCGGCGGAGGCTTCGGCGGAGGAGGTGGATTTGCTGGCCACAGCGGTGGGTTCGGCGGCGGATGGATTCGCTCACGGCGGCGGGTTCAATGGTGGCAGTTTCGCCGGTCGCGGCGCGGCGGTGGGCGGTGGAGTCACTGGTTTCCGCTCATCGAATGCAGCCATAGCGCCCGGTGGAGTGGTCGGGCGAGGTGGTTTCGGCGGACGCGGCTTCGATGGCCGGGGTCACGGCTTCCGTGGTCGCGGATTCTTCCCGGGACTGGCCTTCGGGTTTTACGGGGGCGGCTACCCGTATTACGACGACTACTACTACGACTATCCGTATGTCGCGTATAACGACTACTACGATGGCGGCTGCTACATCGTAAACCGGCGCATACTGACGCCATATGGCTGGCGTCTGCGTCCCGTGCAGGTCTGCGGCTGATCGGCGATGTCAAGCTGGGAGGGATGACGGCCCCATAATCGCGCGGCCCCGGTGAAAATTCCGCCGGGGCCTCGTTGCGTGAGGGGATCAGCTCAGCACGTTATATTTTTTGAACCATCCCTGCATCTGGTTCCAGCCATCCTGCGCTGCTTCGCTACGATAGCTCGCGCGATAGTCGGCGTGGAAACCGTGCGGCGCGCCGGGGTATATCTTGAACTCGGCGGTTTTACCCGCTGCGGCCAACGCAGCCTTCAGTGCTTCCACCTGCGCGACGGGAATGCCGGTGTCCGCATCGCCATATAGGCCGAGCACGGGGGCCTTCATCTCCGGGGCAAGCTGGGTCGGACTCTTCGGCCACAACGGATTGGCCGGATCGACCGGCGGACCGTAGAACGCAACGCCGGCTTTCAACGCGCTGCTATGAGCGGCATATTCCCACACCGTCCGACCGCCCCGGCAGAAACCGACAATGCCGAGACGGCTGGTGTCGCCGCCTTGCGCCTTGGCCCATGCAACTGTGCTGTCGAGGTCGGAAAAGAGCTCCGCGTCGGGCTTGGCATTGACCAGCGGCAACACCTGCGGGATGTCCGTGAACTTGGTGAGATCGCCCTTGCGGAAATAGTAATCCGGCGCGATCGCGAAGGCGCCGAGCTTGGCGAGACGGCGCGTCACGTCCCTGATGTATTCGTGCAGCCCAAAGATCTCCATCGCGACCAGAACGACCGGCGGATTGCTCATGCCCGCGGGCCGCGCAAAATAGCCGGGCATCATGCCATCGGCGACCTTCACGCTGGTGTCGCCGACGTTGAGTCCATTGGTGTCGGTCTTGATAACGTCGGCGCGCACCGGCCCGGCGGCAAGCGTATAACCGGCCGTGACCGCGGCTGAGGCGGTCATGAAGCCGCGGCGCGAAAACGGCGCGACCTTCGTCAGTCCGATTACGTCGGCCGTCATATTGGGCTCTACACTCATGATCCTGATTCCTCTTACTCGTTTTTGATCGGAAAGCCTGCCTCGCACGTGATGCGCGGCGGCGCTACCCCGGTTTTCTACGGGACGAATTACGAGCCTCGCCCTTCCGCGCGGCCATATAGCGGGATCACGAGGGGAGGAAATCAACTTCGGCCAGGCAGGATGCGCGCTGGGAACGACGGGCAATCATGGCGTGGTGAACTCTGCGTCGCGACCGAGAGAAGTTAAAACAAGGCCGTCGGCGCAATATACCGCCGACGGCCTCGCCAGCCCCGGAAAATTGAAATCGGCTTGCGCCTTCCCGGTAGAGCCACTTTGCCAGTTATCCCAGCACGCAAGTGTGACACACTTCACCTACCGCGCAAGAGATTTGCGCCGAGAATCCTGCAGAAACGGCTCTCATTACGTTATCCCGGCGATTTGGTTCGCTTCGACTGAGCGCTCGTCGTGGCGTGCAGGCGCATGCGGACCGGCCTGCTTCGCGCGGCGGGCGCCGCCGATTCAGACTGCGCGCTGGCGAACGATTGCCGAAGCCCCTCGACAGCAAGGGTGAGCCCGGACATCTGCTCGGACACCCGCTTGGTCTCGGCCTGCTGAAATGCGAGCAGCCGCCGCATGCTTTGCAGTTGATCCTGCACCACCTGCAATTGGTCGATGGATTCCTGTTGGGTGGCTTCCAGTCCCTTGGCCTTCTCTACGAGCTGTTCGGAAGCTTGCGCGGCGCGGGCCTGCAACTGACGCGCGGCCACCAGACGATCCTGTTCGGGCGAGTTGCCGGTGTATGCGCGCCAAAGCGCGATCGAAGCAACGCCGAGCAGGACAACAACAAGCGCTGCGCCGGCCAATGCGATCGGCTGCGGGGCGGCACGCGCGATAATGGAGGTCGTGGTGGCGGGTGCTGATACGGAGACCATAAGGCTGCAAACCTCAGTGAAGAAGTGAAAGAAAAATTATTTGAAACCGAATCTTCAAAACGAGGAGACGCGAAGCTGAAGGTGCCGTGCAAGCCGCCTGAAGCGGCAGGTCCGATTCAATACGCAACTAGGCGAGGACGCTTACGCACGCGAAACGCGGGTATCGCCCGCCCTGAAAACACTGATTCTAAACACAAATCCGACAAAAGCGAGGCTGGAAAGGGTCCAATAGCGGTGAACGCTCGCCCGCCAGCCGGGCTCCGACGGCGCCTGGCTGGGTATCGTAAGCGCCGCCTTCAGGCGGCAACCCACGATCTCTCAAAGGGCCGGGCTGACGAAAGGCGGGGATTGACTCCTTGGACCGCGAAAGGAACCTGTGCGAACAGCAATTCGTTTTCGAGACTATCATTTCGTTTTCAAGGATTTGGAGGCTTCTATGCGGATGACCTGCCTTTCAGTCGCGATTTCGCTTGCGCTTGGATCGTCAGCTGCGTTCGCGCAGCAGCTCCCGGGAACGGCGGGCGAAACAATAGGGCATCCTCCGTCGATAGCGGGCCCGCCTTCTGCTTCCGATACCGCGGCGGCGCCGAGGTCAGGTCCGGCGGCTCCCATGGGTGGTCCAAGCGAGCCGACCGCCACGGGAGTAAACGTCTCCCCAGCTGCACCGCCGGCCAGTCCCGGCGGCAGTGTGCCCCCGACGGTTTCGGGTCCAGGATTGAACGTAGTCGCCGCAGACGGCATTTCGACGAAAACGGTCAGGGCCGTGCCGTGCGGGGTGGCCGCCCGGGAGACCGACGGATTTACCACCTGTGTCGGGATACCCGATGGGGGCTCGAGCCGAAGGAGACGCTAGCTCGAGCAGCAGTCGACCGGAAAACAAGCGCGGCCAATCACAGCGGGATTACAACGAGCCAGGGGGCGAACTAATCGCGGCAAAACCCCAACCGCGACTCCAGGCGGGTCCTCAATGCTGCTCACCGAAAACCCTTGGCGGGAAATCCCAAATCTTCGGCGGTCGATGACAAGACCTGCATCTCCGACTTGAGCTAAGGCGTCAGCGCCGCGTGCAAGTTGGATGGATGGCGCTCCAGCTTGGCGTAGCTGGAGCGTGCATGAAAAAACGCGATTGGTTTACCAAAGGAGACGACCTGGTTTTCTGGGCGTCCATCATCTGGCTTGCCGGGCTGTGCGGAGCGGCGGCGTGGGTGCTTTTTGCGCCTTTACCTCAGTGACAGGTTGGATCTCGCAAACGCTCGATGAACCACCTGATTTCTGCATGCCCCAAAAATGTGCGCGCGCCGCGCTGCGGATCCAGCCGCATCGCGCATATGCTCGTCAGCCAATGCGTTTCGCAAGCTCCGCCGTGATCACCGGGAATCCGGCAGGATCGCGGACCTGATCAATTCCAGGCCGCAGCGAGATGACGGCGAAGCGCCTCCTTGGCTCGGCCCGGATCGCGTCCGGTGAATGCGCGCGGTTTGTTGTGCATTGCCCAGCCAGCGAGGACCAAGACCTGCCGTAGATCAGATCGTTTTCGACCGAGCCGAACGAGAGATGCCAACGAAACGCCCCTCGGGCCACCCCAAGTTGTGGTTGGCGAGTAGGACTGCTGTTTCGTTTGCGCTATCGAACACGGCGGCAACTTTGGCTAAAGCCTCCAGTTTATAATGCTAGTGAGTTACAAGCGGACATGTGCTCTCAGCGAGACTGCCGAACGCTTGTTCGCCGGACATGGTTTGGACCAGATGATAGTAGTCCCAGGGATATTTCGATTTATCTGGCTTCTTCACCTGCATGACATACATCTCGTGCTCCATCAGCCCGTCGGCGCGGATTGTGCCATTGCTGGTGAACATGTCGTTGATCTTCGTCTTGTGTAGTTGCGCCATCACTTTGTCAGGGTCGGTACTTCCCGCCGCCTTCACCGCATTGAGATAGGTCAGAGTTGCAGAATAGTACGCTGCCTGATTCATTGTCGGCTCGCGTTGAGTCTTCGCGAAGTAACGCTTGGCAAAGGCACGCGTTTTGTCGTTCAGGTCCCAGTACCAGCCGGTCGTCAGATATAGACCTTGGGCTGTCTTCAAGCCGAGCGAATGGATGTCGCTGATGAACGCCAGCAAAGCTGCGGGCTTCATCGTCTTGCTCAGTCCAAACTCGTCGAAGGCTTTCAAGGAGTTGGTGAAATCATTTCCGGCATTGGCGAGACCGAGAACCTGCGCACCGGAATTCTGAGCTTGCAAGAGATAGCTGGAGAAATCCGACGAGGAAAGCGGGACTTGTACAGCGCCAATCACCTTGCCACCGTTCTTTGCGACGACGTTCGCGGCTGCCTCCTGCAGCTGTGTGCCAAACGCATAATCCGCGGTCACAAAGAACCAGCTCTTTCCGCCCTGCTTAACGATGGTGGTCGCGGTACCGTTACCAAGCGCGGTGGTGTCGTAGGCGTAATGGATGGTGTAGGGCGTGCAATCCTTTCCGGTCAGCGATGCTCCGGCAGCGCCGATGGCAAAGAACGGTGTCTTTTTTTCCTTCGCGATGGTCGACATGGCGATACTGACACCGGTGTTAGAGCCGCCGAGCACCATGGTAAGGCCGTCGCGATCTGCCCACTCCCGGAATTTTTGTGCGCCGAGATCCGGCTTGTTTTGGTGGTCCGAAGTCAGGAGCTCGATCTTGTTTCCAAGTACGGTGCCGCCGAAGTCTTCGATCGCCATTTTGGCAGCTTCGATGCCGCCCGGTCCGACAACGTCGGCATAAAGCCCTGACATATCGTCGATGTCCCCGATAACCACTTTGTTAGAGGCGGCATTCGCAGTTGAAATCGACCAACATGTAGCAACGAGAAGCATCGGTATCTTTAAATTGAAGGCGTTCCTCATCTGTGTCCTCCTGATGAATTTCGGCTTTATTCTCGGCAAAATACCGGCCGCGAATGAGACAGGAAAGTGGGGGGCGTTATCTCTTTAGTCCAAACCTGTCTCGCCTTGCATGGCAGTGCATCTGGTTACCCGTTCCGGACCCAGCCGTGGGGGAAGGCCGCCTCAAACGGAATGCGTCCGCGTGCACGAGAATCGCGCGACAGCTTGCTTCTAGTCGGACCGTGCTACTCCTTCGGGATGGGTGAATATCTCGAAATCGCTCCCCCTAGCCACGGCAATCAGGGTTATGCCGCATTCCTCCGCGGTTCTGACGGCCAACGCAGTTGGCGCCGAGATCGCGATCAGGACTGGAGAGTTTGCCGCTGCCGTTTTCTGCACCATTTCAACAGACACGCGGCTGGTCAGAACGACGGCTCCCGAATGTCCGCTCACATTGCTACTGGCGAGCGCTCCGACCAGCTTGTCCAGAGCATTATGACGTCCGACGTCTTCGCGGGCCAAAATTAGTCCATCCCGCGGCGAGTAGAACCCAGCAGCATGCGTCGAGCGGGTTCTACGGTTTAGAGATTGTGCCTCGCTCAAATCCCGAACCGCAGACACGATTTGCATCGGAGAAAGAGAGAATTGCCGAGCAACTTGGCGGCGACACTTGAGCGCCTCGCTCAAGCTTTCGATGCCGCATAGTCCGCAGCCCGAAGGGCCGATCATTTTCCGTTGCCGGGACTTCAATTCCGAGCCTCGTTCGCGTTCCAACCAAATGCGAAGTTCGATACCATGGGGGCCAGGGACCACTTCCAATTCACGGACATCCGATGGGGTCAAAATGATGCCTTCGGTCAGGCCGAAGCCGATGGCGAGGTTGTCAAGATCCGCCGGAGTTGCCATGAGAACGGCCGCGGTCGAGCCATCGAAAATCAATGCAGCCGGGCACTCTTCAGCAACAATACGCTCGCCGAACAGCCCCTCACGGTCTAGCCGAGCGATACGAGTGGAAGTTCGCAACGCAAGCCCTAACTCTGATAAAGATTGCATCCTCGTCTGACGCCCCAGGCTTGTAGAAAGTTCCGCCTCGGCCAAGCTTTTTTGCGAGCGCCTTGCTCTCGAAAATTACAGACGTGCGCTTAACAGGTAGAATGGCCGTCGCAGAGGAAACCCGGTGCTATCATGATGTGCTGCTCACGCATGAAGTGCTGGGAGAATTGCTTGGCGTTCGGCGGGTGAGCGTGACGGAGTGCCTGGATGTGTTCGAGAAAGAGGGATGCATCAGAATTCGAGAGGGGCGATACATATCCAGCATGCTGCCATGCTGAGAAGCGTATCCTGCCACTGTTTCAACCTGATCGAGCGCGAATACTTGAGCGGGAAGCCCGATGTCAGTTAAAAACCCTATCTAGGGCGTAAACCGGTCGCTGATACTCTTGATTCCCTTTGCCTGATGAAGAAGGGGCGCCAGCCTACGGAGCGCGTGACAACACATCGGCAAGCGTTAGAGTAAAAAGAGTGGTCAGCGCCGCAATGCCGGACAGCGCGGCCAGGCATATCAACGCCTTCGACTTCGCAAGCTCCATAAACATAGTCATAACCAGTGCGGCCTTGACGAAAGCGATCAAGATGCCAGCTGCCGTCGTGATTTTGCCCAGCGGCAGATATGCGAAACCGAGGCTGGAGAACAGCAGCACAATCAGAGCGGCCCAAACCAGCAGGCTGCGCCGCCATAGCTGGCGTACCTCGCGCGTATTCTCCGTCTCGATCGCAGTCATGACGTCCGCCCTGGGAGATAGATCAGCGGATAGAGAAATATCCAGACGACATCCACCAGATGCCAATACAGCGCGGTGACTTCGATACGCGGATTTGAACCAAGCTCTATCTTCCGGCGATATCCGAGCAGCACCAAGCGGCAGACCAGCACAATCCCGATGGAGAGGTGAATGGCATGAACCCCGGTTACCAGCCAATACAGTCCATAGAACAGCTGCGCGCCAGCTTGAGGTAGCGCAAAGTGCGGGCCGGGCACCAAGTGCTTGTCGATGTCTTCCTTGTACTCGAAACCCTTGACAACCATGAATGCAACGCCCAACGCCGCCGTCGCCAGCAGGCAAGATAGAACCAGCTTGCGCAAAGGCTGGCGTGACGTCGCGGCTTGCGAGGCAACCGCCATTGTGAGGCTGCTCGTAAGCAAGATGGCCGTGTTGATTGTGCCGTACCAGATGTTGGTTTCACGGCCGGCGGCGGCGAATGCTTGGCTATGTTCGATCCGGCACACCGCGTAGGTCAGCATCAGCGCTCCGAAAAAAAGCAGCTCGCTGGCCAAAAACACCCATATTCCGAATTTATCCGCATCATGCTGCCGGGAAAAATGCGCCCACGGCTCGCGGATAAAGCTGCTTGTATTGTTCATACGACGTTCCGGGCGTTCTGTACTTCGGGTGGGTCGGTGCCGGCCGACTGACCAGCCGCGTGATATTCATACGGTCCGCGATCCACCGTTGGCTGACGATCGAAATTCTTGGGCGGCGGCGGGGAGGTGGTGGTCCACTCAAGCCCAGTAGCCTGCCACGGATTGTTGCTGGCGCGTGCCCCGTAGAACAGTGACCATCCGAGGTAACCGAGCGGCAGTAGGTATGCTGCCGCAAGCACGGTGGCGCCGGCCGAAGACATCACATTGTAAATCTGGAATTCTGCCGGATACGTATGGTAGCGGCGTGGCATGCCCAGATAGCCGGCGAAGAACTGGGGCAGGAAAGTCATGTTGAAACCGGAGTACATGAGGATGGCGGCGAACTTGGCCCACCCATCCGGGTACAATTTTCCGGTAATTTTCGGCCACCAGAAATGCAACCCGGCGAAGAACGCCGACACCGATCCCCCGACCATGATGTAGTGGAAATGCGCGACCACGAAATAGGTGTCGGTGACGTGGATGTCGACCGGGATCGAAGCCAGAAACAGTCCGGACAGACCGCCGGTCGTGAACAGCCCGACGAAGCCGAGCGCGTAAAGCATCGGGGAGTTGAAGCTGATCTGTCCGCGGTAAAGCGAGGCCGTCCAGTTGAAGACCTTGATCGCGGACGGAACGGCGATGATGAAGGACAGAAAAGAGAAGATCAGGCTCGCGTAGATCGATTGACCGGACACGAACATGTGGTGCCCCCAAACGAAGAAGCCGATCCCGGCAATCGCGATCATCGCGTAGACCATGAAGTCGTAGCCGAAAATGCGGCGGCGCGCGAAGCACGGAATGACCTCGGAAACAACGCCCATTGCGGGGAGCACCATGATGTAGACCGCGGGGTGCGAGTAGAACCAGAACAGATGCTGGAACAGGATTGGGTCGCCACCCTGCGCGGGATCGAAGATGGGCAGCCCGAGCCAGCGCTCCGCAATGACGAGCAGCAGTGAGATCGCAAGCACCGGGGTCGCTAGAACCATGATGATCGAGGTCGCGTAAATTGCCCAGACAAACAGCGGAAGCCGGAACCAGGTCATCCCTGGCGCACGGAGCATATGCGTCGTCGCAATGAAATTGACCCCGGTTGCGATGCTCGCAAACCCGACCACGAATACACCGGCGGCGGCGGCGAATACGTGACTGTTCGAGAACATCGTCGAATATGGCGTATAGAACGTCCAGCCCGTATCCACGCCTCCGGCCATCAGTGCGTATACGGTGAGCATGCCTGCGGCGATGGTGAGATACCAGCTGAACAGGTTGAGCCGGGAAAGGCGACATCGGGGGCGCCGATCATTAGCGGCAACAGGAAATTGCCAAGCGTATTCGGGATCGACGGCACCAGGAAAAACCACACCATGATGATGCCATGGAACGAAAACAGCTTATTGTAGGTGTCTGACGTCATCAGCCAGCCATTCGGCTCGAACAACTCAAGTCGTACGGCCGTGATGGCGGCACCTCCCATGAAGAAGAACACGGTGATCGTGATCGCATAGAGGATTGCGATCCGCTTGTGATCGGTGGTCGTGAGCCAAGATGCGATCGTGCTGCCTTGTCTCAGATAGTCGGGCCGCGGCGGCAGCGGCAGTTCTCCCGCGAGCAGGGCATCAGTCAATTTGCTTCTCCTGCGCAAGCGAACGGATGTAGGCGGTGAGGCTCTGGATTTCGCCGTCGTCGAGCAATCCCTTGAAACTCGGCATGACCGGCTCGTAGCCGACCACGATGTCGCGCTTCGGCTGCAGAATGGAATCGCGGATGTAGGCATCATCTGCCTTGACCTGTCGTCCATCCGAAAGCTGCACCGTACGGCCATACAGCCCGTCTAGTCGCGGCGCGTGAACGCTGGATGATCCGGCGTGACAGCCAGAGCAGCCCTGCGCGACGAACAAACTCGCTCCCTCGTGCGCGAGATCGTCACCTTCGGGCTGCCGAGTCAGCCATGTGGCGTATTCTTCCTGCCGCATCACTGTGATGCTCCCCCGCATCTGCGAATGATCGGTGCCGCAATATTCCGCGCATAGCAGCGGGAAGACGCCGGTCTTGGTCGGTTGAAACCAGACGTCGGTATCTCTGCCCGGCAGCACATCCTGCTTGACGCGGAACGCCGGCACGAAAAACGAGTGAATGACGTCTTGCGAACTCATCAGCAGGTGCACCGGCCTGTCGATCGGAATATGAAGCGCGTTGATCTCGCGCGCGCCGTTCGGCTGCTGCGTCTTCCACATCCACTGCTTGGCAACGACATGAATCTCCAGTGAGTTTACAGGGGCGGAAAAATGGCTGAGATCGGCCGAGGAGGCCCACCAGAACAGAAAGCCAAATGTGAAAAGCGTGGCCGTGGTCCAGCCGATCTCGAATTCGCGACTGACGATCTCCGGCAGTGGGCCGCGCCTTGCCGATGACCCGCGCCGGTAGCGAACGGCGAGGAGCAGGATCAGTCCGAACACCAGAACCGTCGTGGTGCCAGCGAGCAGCAGGAGCAGATAGAAGATTTGGTCCACCTGCACCGCGCGCGTGGTCGCTTCCGGAAGACTGAATATCGAAGTCATGCCGAAGCTCCGCGTCTTCGGCCCCGGAGCAGCATCAGTCCGATGGAGCCTGCAAGGATGACCACCGTGATGGCGCCGGCGACTTGCAGGACGGAAGCGATCTGTCGCGTGTAGATACCGTGCACGGCATCGAAACCGTAGCAGAGCAACTCGATCCGGCCGGCGACGCCGCCGATGCTTCCGTTCCCTGCCTCGATCAACGCCAGCCGCAGGTCGCCCGGCTGCAGCGCAAGGCTCGACAGCGCCCGCGACACCCGGCCGTTGGCGCTGAGCGTGACGAAGGCCGCCGGATGAGCGACGGCATCATTGTTTTGATCCGGCTCAAAGCGATAGCCGATCGAGCTCATCAATGCGTCGATCGCATTGTTATCGCCACTGAGCACGGAAACACCGGGGCCGCCGACTTGCCCGCTGCTAAAACGCCGTGCCGCTTCGATCCCGTCCCGGGCATCGATACCGACCACCACGACGCTGTAGTCCCGCCCGGCCGCTAGACCGGTTCGTTGCAGTGCGCTGGCTGCGATCGATAGCGCCGGCCCGCAGATCTCTTTGCAGGTGAAATCGGCGGGCAGCAGCAGCGTCGGTCGGCCGCCGATCGCTTCACCCAGCGTGGTATCTCGTCCGTGCAAGTCCTTGAAGACCAGCGTTGTCGGAGCTTTTGCGCCGGCTGGAGGTGCCAGCGCGATGCGGCCGATCTGCTGCTCAGTCAATCCCGCGGCTGCTAATGCGGGCCAGAGCGTCATCATGATCGCGAGAACAGGGGACCTTCATCGCTGGGCCCCTTTGTCGGGCGGGGTAGGTCCGGGTGGCTCAAGGGGGTCATAGCCATGCTCGTTCCGCGCAGCGATGATCCGCATCGCATCCTCGATTGGTATCTTCACCACCTGTTTGTCCCGGTCGACCCAGCGATAGGCGGAAAGCTCGGCCCGTTGCAGGTTTTCAAATTGGCGGAGATCGTTTTGGGGCTCCTTCTGCAGCGCGGGCTGCGGAAACTGATGCTCGCCCGGCCGCTTCAGCGCGCCCGGCGCATCGGCTTTGAGATAGAGTAAGATCCCTGCCATCGAGATCGCGACAAACAGGAGGAAGCCTCCGATCGTGGTGATCACGACGCGGTTGTGGACATCGGGCGTTTCCGGCAGCGCGCGACTGCCCATTTCCTCATTGGGCACGACGGGCCCCTCGCAAATGAGAAAGGTCTCGAACCGACACCACAGAAGCTGCGGCCAAGACAAGCAACGTGATTGCCGCGGTGGCGACGACCGTTCCTTGATTTTCGAACGCAGGCACCAGCAGCCAGCAGAAATGCAGCGCGGTCCCTGACAGCAGCAGCGAACCGGCGATTCGCAAACCGGAGCGGCTGCAGCGGACCGATTTTACAAGAAGCATCGCGAACGGCAGCACCGCGCCGGCGATGAAGGCGGCTGTCAGGACCGTTAGCCAGGTCGGCGAACTCCGCCTCAGGAACCAGTCCGCCTTTTCCGGCAGATCGCCATACCAGGCGACCACGAAAGTCATGTATTCGAGATAGACCACGCCCAGCAGCGTGGCGATCATCAGTCCGGCGATGTCGGCCGCGACCTTGCCATGCAATTCCGGCGGCGCCAGCACTGCCGTGAGCGCAAGGGCTGCGAGCAATTGCTGGATCGCAATCATCGCCGCGAAGGCAGTGGCGACATAGTGCGGCTCGACCGAAAGATACCAGTCGACCGCGGTCAGGCTGATGGTCAATCCGAAGAAGGCAAGCCCGAGTGCGGCCAACAACCGGCCGCCCAGTCCTGCCGCGAACATCAGGCCGAGCGTCGACCACCCCGTCAGTGCAACCAGAGCTCGCAGGATGAACCAGGGTTCGGCGAGATACCAGCGCGCCACGTCGTGCGGAATGCGACCGGCATTCGCCGCCCAGGGATAGATGCGCGAGAGCGCCGCCAGCATCGGCAGGAAGGCGAGCAAGACCAGCGGCATCATCGCAGCCGCGGGCCGTAGCACAGGCGCGGCGGCTACGCCCCATTTGCCGCCGGTCAGGCGGTGGATCAGCAGCAGCGTCAAGCTTCCGATTGGCACGCAGCTCCAGATCGCAAACGCAAGCAGCCAGCCACGAAGCACGTCAGGGAACGGTCGTATCAAACCGATCACCAACACCAGCACGGCCGAGCCGACAATCAACGCCTCGCCGACCATGAACCGCGGGCCGGTCAGGGTGTCTCGGGCGAAGCTTCGGATCGCTGAGGTCACGGCAGCTTGCTCCGCAATTGCGGCACGTCGGCCAGCTTGGCCCGTTGCGATTCTTGCAGTGCGCGGACGTAGGCTACGATGGCCCAGCGGTCCCGCGGCTCTACGCGCGAGGCATAGGAATACATCACGCCGTAGCCGTTGGTGATGACATCGAAAAAGTGCTGGGCCGGCGCCGCGCGAAGCCGGGCCGTGTGATAGGACGGCGGGTGTGGGAAGCCGCGCTGCACGATCATGCCGTCACCGTTGCCGGCCAGCCCGTGACAGGGTGAACAGTAAATATCGAACCGCTCGCGGCCGCGTGCCAACAGCTGGGCGTCGACCTGTGGCGGCCTGCTTGCCTGCTGCGCCCGTTCCAGATCGCCTTGAGCGACCGTGCCGGTCGGCAGCTGCTGCGCTTCGGTACCGTTATCGAACAATGCGGCGGGCGTGAAGGTGCCGTAGCGGTTCTGCTGCGTCATGGAATGGTCGCCGCAACCGCCGAGCAGGAGGCTGGCCGTCATCGCGAGGCAGAGCCGGCTACTCATGGCTGGCGCATCTCCGTCACGACCACCGCGCCGGCATGTTCCAGCAGATGGCGCAGATCAAGCGCGCCGTCGCTGTTTTCTCCCGAAGCCGCGAGCAGGTAATAGCGATCCTGTGTGGCGCGCTCGAACCCAGGGATGTCGAACAGCGGGTGATGCAGGCGCGGCAGGCCGCACGACCAAAGCAGGGCGATGACGCCGGACAGCGCCGCGGCGAACACGCCAACCTCGAACGGGACCAGCAAAAACACCGGCCAGGAATTTAGTGGGCGTCCGCCGCTGTTGATGGGGTAGTCGATGACGGCGCTGTACCATTGCAGGCCGAAGGCGAACACGGCGACGCCGAACCCGCCCAACAGCATGGCCAGCCCAATCCGCGATGGACGATCCTCTAGCTGGTCTTCCAGTCCTTGGACGGGATAGGGCGTGAAGGTGTCGATGGCAGCGTGGCGCGCTTCCCTTAGGCGCCCGAGCGCCAGCTTCAGCCGTTCGACATCGCGGAACTCGGCAAGGAAGGTCGCGCTCATGTCGCGCCCTCCCGGTGCGCGAGCTCGCGCATGTCGAACATTGAGATCGCGGGCACCACGCGCACGAAGATCAGGAACAAGAATGCGAAAAATCCGAGCGGCGCGATCAGGAACGACCAATCCCAGAACGTAAAGTGGAAGCTGCGCCACAGCGTTGGCATGTAATCGTGCGACAGCGTATTCCAGACGATCAGGATGCGCTCAAGCCACATCCCGACATTGATCGCGATCGCGATCACAAACAGCGCCAGCAGCGAACGCCGTATCCGCGGAAACCACAGTGCCTGCGGCAGGACGACGTTGCAGGCGAGCAGCGCCCAGTACAGCGGTGCGTACGTGCCGGTGAACTCGAAGGTGACCAGCCCGCGTTCGCTGTGCCCGCCGCCGTACCAGGCCATGAACCATTCGGTGGCATAAGAGTAGCCCATTACGATGGAGGACATCAGCAAGATCCGGCCCATCACCTCGAAATGCCGACGGGTGATGATCGCCTGAAAATCGAGTCCCCAGCGGATCGCCAGCGCAAGTACGACCACCATGGCGAATCCGGAATACATCGCGCCCACCACGAAGTAGGGCGGAAAGATGCTTTCCTGCCAGCCCGGCATCAGACTTGCCGCGAAATCTAGTCCGACTATCGAGTGCACCGAGCAAACCAGGGGAACGCCGAGCGCGGCCATGGTGCGGTGCAGGATTTGTAGCCGCGACCAGTGCCGGGCGGAGCCGCGCCAGCCGAGCGCAAAGGCGCCGTACAGCCGTCGGCCAATCCTCGAAGGGGTACGGTCGCGCATTGTCGCGAGATCGGGGATCAGGCTGACGTACCAGAACAGGATCGAGAACAACAGGTAGCTGATGATGGCCCAAAAATCCCACACCAGCGCGCTGCGCCATTGCGGCCACAGTGCCATCGTGTTCGGGTAGGGCGCCAGCCAGTACGCATAGATCGGACGGCCGAGGTGGACGATTGGCATCAATCCGGCGATCGCCACTGCAAACAGCGTCATCGCCTCGGCAAAGCGGTTGATGGAGCCGCGCCATTGTTGGCGCGTCAGGAGAAGCATGGCCGAGATCAAAGTGCCGGCATTGCCGATGCCGATCCACCAGACGTAGTTCGCGATCGCCACGCCCCAGACGACGGTGGAGTTGATGCCCCAGATGCCGATGCCCTGGTAGAACAGCCAGCCGATCGCGCCGAATAACCAGAGCACGAACGGGATGCTGGCGAGCAGAGACAGCCACCAGGCATTGCCAGCCGAGGCGAGCAGAGGGTCGGTAACTGTCTGCGTGATCTCGACATCATCGGCTCGCCGGCTGGATATCCAGCGATGCGCCGGGCGTCCCTGCGGCTCCAGCACGGTGCTCATGTTTTGTCCTCGGCTAGATCGGGTGCCGGGTTGCGAATGTCAGCCAGATAGGTGGTGCGCGGACGCGTACCC
This sequence comes from uncultured Alphaproteobacteria bacterium, assembly GCA_963764155.1. Lineage (GTDB taxonomy): Bacteria > Pseudomonadota > Alphaproteobacteria > Rhizobiales > Xanthobacteraceae > Bradyrhizobium. The sequence goes on along the minus strand of CAVXRI010000004.1, from coordinate 41,137 downwards.
AGATGCTCTAGCAAACCGTAGTGCCGCGGATCGGACTTCTGCTGATGAATGCCCGATTCTTTCTGGTCGAGATCACCGAACGATATGGCCCGTGTCGGGCAGGCGTTCTGGCACGCAGTCCTCACTTCGTCGGTGCCGATCGGCCGGTCCTCGCGTTCGGCCGCGCGGCGCGCCGCGCTGATGCGCTGGACGCAATAGGTGCATTTCTCCATCACGCCGCGCGCGCGCACCGTGACCTCCGGATTTTTCTGGCCGCGATAGGACTCCAGCCCGAGATTGGCGTATTCCTCGCCGTCGGCGTATCCGAAGAAATTGAAGCGGCGGACCTTATAAGGGCAATTTGCTTCGCAAAATCGCGTTCCGATGCAGCGGTTGTAGACCTGCACGTTGAGGCCCTCGCCGTCGTGTACCGACGCGGCTACCGGACATACCGGTTCGCACGGCGCGTGTTCGCAATGCATGCAAGGCACCGGCTGGAATCCGAGCTGCGGCTTGGAGCTGGTGCCGTGGTCGTAGACATCCACCCGCAGCCAATGCATGTCGCGGCCGCGGGCAACTTCCTCCGGGCCGACCACCGGCACGTTGTTCTCTGCCTGGCACGCCACCACGCAAGCGTTGCAGCCGATGCAGACCGAGGCATCGATCACCATCGCCCACGCATGACTTGCGGGCGGGCGCGGGCGCTGCGGCATCAGGCTGGGCTTGTCTTTAGACCTCTCAGGCTTGCTGGTTTCGAGACTGGAAAGCTCAAGCACCGGATAGAGCTCGCGCACGTCTGCGGCCGTGCGCACCACGTTCTGCGTCATCAGGATCTCCTCGCGGCGGCCCGTCCTGGTGATCACCGCCTTCGGAATGGTCCAGAGATGCTTCGAACTGCGGATCGCATACGCATTTGCGCCGACGCCATTGCCGATCGCGCCCGCTTTGCTGCGTCCGAGCCCAAGCGTCACGCTCGCAACGCCAGGCGCGATCGAGGGCTCGACCAGCACCGGCGCGTCGAGCATGCGTCCATCGGCGGACACTGTGACCAACTCGCCGGAGGAGACGCCGAGCCGCTCTGCGTCGCGCGGATGTAAAGCGAGGGCATTTCCCCAGACCTGCTTCGTTAGTGGCTTCGGGCATTCCTGCAGCCACGCATTGTTCGCGAAGGAGCCGTCCCAGACGCTCGGATCGGGGCAGAGCACGAGGGCCATTCCCTCGGTCTTCGCCCGCGCGGCTGAGATCGTCGGCAATTTGGGCTCGCCGGGCGTCGCCGGCCGAGAAGCGGTGTCGGCAATGACGCCGTCATGGAGCGCGCGCGCCCACCAATTGTCGAAATCGGCGCCGGCATTGCCGCGCCATGTCTCGCGAACCAGATCGTAAGGACTCGCGTCGGCCTGCCCGGTGAGTAGTGCGATGACGGCATGCTCGGTCGTGCTGCCGTAAAGCGGCCTGATCAGCGGTTGCACGATGCTGGCCGTGCCATCAATCGAGCGCGCATCCGACCAGCTCTCCAGTGGATGGCTTAATGGAATATGCCAGGTCGCCAGGCCGGCGGTTTCGTCCGCGTAGCATCCGGCGTGCAGGCGGAACGCCGCCTTTTGCGCGTGAGCGGCAAAACCCAGGTCGGCAGGAGCGTCATAGACAGGATTGACGCCGATCATCGCCAGCTGATCGACCTTCCCGGCGGCGAGATCGTCGGTGAGGTCCGAGAGCGATCCGGCATAGCGGCCAGCCGGTGTGCGGTCATGCGACACGAGAAGATCGAGCGGCGATTGCAGACGTGAATTGATCCAGTGCACCAGAGCGTGCGTCTCGGCGGAGAGGGTGGGACCGGCCAGGACGACTGCCCGCTCCATGATGGTCGTTCAAATCCGCGATCGCTCTTTCTACGACTGCCTTGGAGTGATCTGAAATCTGCGCTTCGCGGATCGATGCGCCCAGAGCTTTCGCGATGGCGATCGCGATCTCCTCGATCTCATCCGGCTGCACGGCGAACCTGTGGTCGGCCTTCGCGCCGGTGAGCGTCGGCGCTGTCTCGATCGCGTAGATTCGGGAGAAGTCGCCATCGCGGGTCGAGCGGCGGACCGCGAAGCCGCGGCCGTTCCGCAATTGCTCCGGACCATGGCCGAGCGGATCGGCATCGAGTGCCACGACGATGCGCGCACGATCGAGATGCGGGAGCGCCCGCAGCGGCTGTCCGTAGGCCAGCAGGGATCCCGTGCGCGCGCTGTCCTGGTCAATGGGATCATAGGCGTGCCATGCCGCCCGCGGCAAAGCCTGCAACAGATCGTCTACCTGCCGCAGCAGCGTTGGCGAGGTGGTGCGCGCGGTGAGCAGCCGAAAACCTTCGCCACCTTTTCCCCGCATCTGCTGCAGCTGAGCCAATTGCGCCTGTTGCAACTCCTCGTACGACGCAATCGCGCCACTATGCAGCACTGTGCGCGAGCGATCAGGGTCGTACAGCGACAGCACCGTGGCTTCCGCGAATACGTCCGTTGCCCCGAGGCTGGCCGGATGTCGTGGATTGCCTTCGACCTTGATCGGCCGTCCATCCACGGACGTGACGATCACACCGCGGCCGAATCCTGAAAGCGTGAGCGTGGTCGCGAACTTCAGCGCCTCGCCCGGAACCACGCGCTCCGGCATCTTCACATAGGGAACAATTTCTTCGTGCGGCTTGCTGCAGGCGGCGAGACTGCCGGCAATGCCCGTGGCCAGAAGCCCGAGCGCTTGGCGGCGGTTGAGCGCGGGGGCGCTGCGGCCGAAAGACTGCCAGCCCTTCACGGGTAACTCATTCACCTGTGGCATATCGAGCAGTCCGTTAGGTGATCGGATCGGATGTGGTAGGCGGCCGCCAGCTTGCGTCCGGCCTCTTCCTGATCTTCCGGCGGCTTCCACTTGGGATCGAACACGGTTTCGCGCGGCTGAACGGCCTTCGCCGGGTTGCGGTGACAATCGAGACACCACTGCATTGTCATCGGCGCCGCTTGGCGCATCAATCGCATCTGGTCCACCGCTCCGTGGCAGGTGGTGCAGCCAACGCCCTTTGCGACATGGATAGAGTGATCGAAATAGACGTAGTCAGGCAACCGGTGCACGCGCTGCCAGGCGATCGGCTTGTTTTGCGCCAGGCTGGTACGGACCGGTGCCAGCATCTGGGCGTTGGTCCAGATTTGCGAATGGCACGTCATACAGGTTTCCGTCGGCGGCATTCCTGCGAAGCGAGCCTTTTCAACAGAGGTGTGGCAATAGCGGCAGTCGACTCCCAAGCCGCCGACGTGGTGTTCATGGCTGAAGGGTATCGGCTGGTTGCGCGTGACGTTTTGATTGGTCATGTATGGCGAACGGGCAAGCTGATAGGCGAGGCCGACGCCGACAATCGGCAGCGCCCCGATCGCGGCCAGAACGAGCATCGCAATAGTGTTCGCACCCGGACGGAAGATCTGCATGCATCGGTCTCTTCCACCTGCTCCCGCGGCGAAGACGTTATGCGCGAATCCGCACGGGGACCGATTTGGCCGCCGGCGTCTTCGATTCATGATCGTGGTGCGACAGCGGCACCAGCGGATTCATCTCCGGGTAATAGGCGCCAAGGCAGCCGTCAGGCAGCTTGAACGGAGTGACTTTCAACGGACCGACCTCGCGGTGAACACCGTCGCCGGCATCACTGATAAGGGAAACCATTTGTCCTTCCTTCAGACCAGCGCGCTCGATCTCATCCGGATTTATCAACAGCACGTCACGGGTGCCTTCGATGCCCCGCAGCCGGTCGCTGTAGCCGTATATTGTGGTGTTGAACTGATCGTTACTGCGCATCGTCAGCAACCGGTAGCGGCCAGGCGCGTCCTCAAATCCGGTCGAGCTCAATGTGTTCGGCACTGTGAACTCGGCCTTGCCGCTCTTGGTTTTCCAGATACGTTCACGGGCGGAGTTACCGCGGTAAAATCCCCCCGGCGTGAACATGCGGGCGTTGAAATCGCGGAATTCGTCCGGGTAGGTTTCCGCGATGAGATCGCGGATCAGGCCGTAGTCGCCGACCCATTCGTCCCATTTCAGATTGGGATTGTTCGGGAGTGTCGCCTTGGCCATTCCCGCGACGATCTCCACCTCCGACTTTAGGTGCTCGCTTGCCGGCTTGCGTAGACCGATCGAGCCCTGGATACAGCTGAACGTATCTTCCATCGTGACGGCTTGCGGACCGGTCGCTTGCATGTCCTGCTCGGTGCGACCGCGGCAGGGAAGCAAATAAGCGGTCCTGCCGTTGACTAGATGACTGCGGTTGAGCTTGGTGGCGATCTGCACCGTCAGTTCTACGCGAGTCCAGGCTTCCTCCATCGCCGCGCGCTCCGGGATCGCCCGAACGAAGTTGCCGCCTAGACCAAAGAAAGCTTTCACCGCGCCCGACAGGATGCCCTTGCAGGCATCGACAGTGTTCAATCCTTTGTCGCGCGGCGGCTCGAAGCCGAATTGCGCGGCCAACTTGTCCAGCGGTACCAATTCGGGCTTTTCCGAGATGCCGACCGTGCGCTGGCCTTGGACGTTGGAGTGGCCGCGCACCGGAGAAATGCCGGTGCCGTCTCGACCGATGTTGCCTTTCAGCAGCAGCATGTTGACGAAGATTGCGACGTTGTCGAAGCCGTGGACGTGCTGAGTAAGCCCCATGCCATAAATGCCGATAACCCGATCGGCCTCAACATAGACTTGCGCGGCGCCCTCGATCACGGCGCGGCTCAGACCGGAGGCCGTCTCGATGTCCTCCCATGAGGTGGCGCGAACCTTGGCCTCGAATTGCTCAAATCCCGAGGTATGCTGCTCAATGAACGGGATGTCGAGCACCCGTCTTCCCTCCGTCTTTGCCTTCTCATCCGCCGCGAACACATGCTTACAGATGCCGAGCATGACCGCGATGTCGCCGCCGACTTTCACCTGGTGGTACTGGCTACTGATCCTGGTCTCTTTTCCGGTCAGCATTTCCGTAGGATTCTGCGGATTGACGAAGGTCTCCAAGCCTTTTTCCCGCACCGGATTGAACGTGATGATCTCGACGCCGCGCCGTGCGGCTTCCTGAAGGGGGTGTAGAAAGCGGGGGCTGTTGGAGCCGGTGTTCTGACCGAAGAAAAACATTGCGTCGCAATTGCTGAGATCATCGAAAACGACAGTACCGACACCGACACCGATTACCTTCTTCAGCGCGACCGAAGTAGTCTCGTGGCACATGTTGGAGCTGTCGGGCAGGTTGTTGTTGCCGTAAACGCGCGCGAACAGTGCGTAAAGGTATGAGGTTTCGAGGCTGGCGCGGCCCGACGAGTAGAAGATTACCGACTTCGGGTCGAGCGCGTTCAGTTGCGAGCCAATGGCCCTGAAGGCGTCATCCCATTCGCAAGGTACGTAGCGATCGATCTCGCGATCATACCGCATTGGATGGGTCAGGCGACCCTGCTGCTCGAGGTCGTAGTCGGACCAGGAGCGCAGCTCAGTCACCGTGTGTTTGGCGAAGAATTCGGGCGTGCAGCGCCGCGTCGTCAACTCCCAGAGCGTAGCCTTTGCGCCGTTCTCGCAGAATTCAAACGCGTGATAGTCGGCCGGCTTTGCCCAGGAGCAGGAGACGCACATGAAGCCCTTCGGCTTGTTCTGTCGACGCAACGTATCCAGCGCGGTAGGGGAATCCCATTCTTTGCCGAAGATTCGAGCAATGCCCTTGAGAGAACCCCAGCCGCCGGACGGGCCGTCGTATTCCACTGTTGGTTTGTCTTCGCTGTCGACCGTGCTGTTGGTTCGGGACATTCGTCATCTTTCCCAACTACCGCTACCCTGAGCCGCTAACGTACGGTTCTCCTGTGTGTTCCAACGGCTGACGTTCTCAGCACCTATCTCGCCGAGCCGAGGTTGTGCGGCAATCCGCATGAAGGCGGGAGTATGCAGAATGCTGCGGCTGGGCCTGGCAGGAACTCAGGACATCGCCCGCCGTTATGGATCGCCGGGCGCGACGAGCACGTCTGAATGCTTTCATTTCGGCAGATCGGTTGGGTCTTTGTACTGGTCGTGCTCGTGGCGGCCAGCTTCGGTGCGTTTGCTTGGCGTTCCGAAATTCGAGCCATCAACCCGCCGGACGCATCAAAATTTGAGCCGGAGCTCGTTCGTCGCGGGGCTCAGCTGGCTTCTATTGGCAACTGCAATACGTGCCATACTCGAACAAACGGACCGAGCTTTGCCGGCGGGTTGCGCATCCCGACTCAGTTCGGGTCCATTTACACCACGAACATAACGCCAGACGCCGAGACCGGAATAGGCGGCTGGTCAGAGGCGGCGTTCGAGCGGGCGATGCGCGAAGGAGTCGATCGAGAAGGCAGGCATCTCTATCCCGCGTTCCCCTACGATCACTTCACGCATGTCAACGACGAGGATATTAGGGCGCTCTACGCTTACTTCATGACCCGTGAGCCGGTGCGCGCGCGGGCTCCAGCGAATGAGCTCCGCTTTCCTTTGAACCTGCGGCTCGTGGTCGCCGGCTGGAAGCTGCTGTTCTTCCGTAAGGGCGTTTTTCAGGTGAACGCGAACCACGATGCGATATGGAATCGAGGTGCCTATCTCGTCGAGGGACTTTCACACTGCGGTGGCTGCCATACGCCACGGAATGCACTCGGAGCTGAGCGCGACGACGAGCCCTACAATGGCGGTGAGGCGGAAGGATGGACCGCTTATGCCTTGAATGTTAACTCGCCGTCTCCCGTTCCCTGGGACAAAGACGCTCTCTTTCATTATCTCCGCCATGGCTGGCATGACGCTCACGGGACCGCACGCGGTCCGATGGCGCCCGTTATCGATAATCTCGGCGTGCTGCCCGACGACGAATTGGCGGCCATCGCCACCTACATGGCCGATATCGCCGGCGCGCCCTCGCCAGAGCGCCGAGCAGCGCGGACGAGCCATTCTCGATCACACGAGAGAAGCCGGTTCGGGCGAGCGGGCCGCAACTGGTGACAGCGCCAAAGCGCACAATGACCGACGACTGCCACTGACCAGGGTCGAAGGTGCTGCTATCTACGCCGCGACCTGCGCGCCGTGCCACGAGAGCAGGCGCGGGCTGCCGTATGGCGGGATCAATCTCGGCCGCAGCACGGGGCCGAACGGCCCAACGGCCCGTAACCTGATCAATGTGGTGCTCTGGGGCCTGCCGCCGTCCAACGGTCAGCGCAGCCCGATCATGCCCGGCTTCATCAACGCCATGACGGACGAGCAGCTCCGAGCGTTGGTGACCTACGTCCGGCAGCGGTTCAGCGACGGACCGAAATGGACAAACATCGATCAGGAAATCCGTGACGCGCGGGCCGGCAAGTTTGACGTCGGCATCTATCCGGCGCCGAGCACCGACCCGGCTTTCGGCCTCGTCAGCGAGCGGGAGGTGCGATGATCAAGCTCACCATCAACGGGCACGAGCACGAGCTCGACGCAGAGCCCGACACTCCGCTCCTCTATGTCCTTCGGGACCACTCTCGCGCTGAACGGGGCAAAATTCGGCTGCGGTCTCGGCCAGTGCGGCGCATGCACCGTCATGCTCAATGGCGAGGCGGTGTTTTCATGTTTGACGCCCGTTCTGCTTGCGGCCGGCAAGGAGTTGACCACCGTCGAGGGGCTGGGCACGCAGGATTCACCGGGGCCCATGCAACGCGCCTTCATCGAGGAGCAGGCCGCCCAGTGCGGCTATTGCATCGCTGGCATGATGATGCGCGCGCAGGCTCTTTTGAGAAAAAATCCCAGCCCGACAGATGCGGATATCCGAGACTGCGATGGAGCCGAACCTTTGTCGCTGCGGTACGCATATGCGCATCATGCGGGCCATCAAGCGCGCAGCAGCGCTGATGAAGACCGCGGACGCGGGGACGACGGGGAGGGCGATGCCATGACCGGGATGCCCGTCATTCTTTCTCGCCGTCATGTCCTGGCCGGTGCCGGCGCGCTGATTGTCAGTTTCGGGACGGTGCGTGCGTTGGCGCAGGAGGGCAGCGGGGCTCAGGACGTGCAGTCCGGCGCACGCGTGTCGCCGCCGGCGCCGTTGCCCGGCAGCCTCAAGGACTCTCCGTTCCTCGATAGCTGGATCCGCATCGACGCCAATGGCGCCATCACGGTTTTCACCGGAAAGGCCGAGCTTGGCCAAGGGCATCAAGACCGCGCTGTTGCAGGTAGCGGCCGAGCAGCTCGATGTGCCCGTGAGATCACTTAAACTGCAAACCGCAGACACCGCACTTACCGCCAACGAGGGCTTCACAGCCGGCAGCCATTCGATGCAGGACAGCGGTACCGCAATTCTGCATGCCGCTGCGCAGACCCGGATGCTCCTGATCGCCGAAGCTGGCCGGCGTTTTGGTCTGCCCGCAGACCAGCTCAAGACAGAGCAACGGGACCGTGATTGCTCCGGATGGACGCAAGCTGTCATACGGCGAACTCGTTGCCGATCAGATGCTCCACGTCCAGGCGCAGCCGAACTCGCCTTTGAAGGATCCGAAAAGCTTGACTGTGATGAATACTCCAGTCCAGCGCGTCGACATCCCTGCGAAGGTCACGGGCGGTGCCGCTTACGTTCAGGATTTGCGGCCGGCAGGCATGGTGCACGCGCGCGTCGTCAGGCCGCCGAGCTATGGTGCCAAGCTGGTATCAGCTGGACACGGCGGCGGTCGAAAAGGCGCCGGGCGTTCTCAAGATCGTGCGCGACGGCAATTTCCTCGCCGTGATCGCTCGCGGCGAGTACCAGGCGATCAAGGCGATGCGGCTTCTGGCTGACGCCGCGCGTTGGGAGGAAAAGGCCACGTTGCCAGCCCTCTCCGACCTGCCCAACACCATCACGTCGCTGCCCTCTCAGGACTTCGAGATTTTCAAACAGGGCCAGCCCGGAAGTGGTGGCGGACGCAAGCTCGAGGCCACGGTTCACGAGACCGTATCAGTCGCATGGCTCGATCGGGCCCTCTTGTGCGGTGGCGCAGGCCAGTGGAGACCACGTGACGGTCTGGACCCATACGCAGGGCGTCTTCCCCGACCGCGATGCCATCGCCCAGATGCTGCGCCTGCCGAAGGAAAACGTTCGCTGCATTCATGTGGAAGGCTCCGGTTGCTACGGACACAACGGCGCGGACGATGCCGCCGCGGATGCTGCGCTGATCGCGCCGCGCCTACCCTGATGTGCCGGTCCGCGTTCAGTGGATGCGAGAGCAGGAGCATGGGTGGGAGCCCTACGGGCCAGCGATGGTTACGCACCTCGCGGCAAGCTTGGGAGAGGACGGGGCCGTTCCGCGATTGGTACCATGAGGTATGGAGCAACACGCATTCCATGCGGCCTGGGGGCGCGGGTTCGCTGCTCGCCGCCCAGCATATGGCAAACTCGTTTCCAGTCCCGGCGCCGAAGCCGCTGCCCTTGCCCGAAGGAGGTGGGGATCGGAATGCGATTCCGCTTATACAAGTTTCCGAACGCGCGCGTGATGCATCACTTCGTGCCGGCGATGCCCTTGCGTGTCTCTGCTCTGCGTGCGCTTGGCGCCTACATGAATGTGTTCTCGATTGAAAGCTTCATGGACGAACTTGCCGAAGCCGCAGGTAAGGACCCGGTTGAATTCCGATTGAAGCACTTGGAGGATGAGCGCGCTCGCGACGTCGTCACCGCTGCTGCGGAAAAATTTGGCTGGAACGCTTACCAAAGGAAGCCTGGCCGCGGTCGCGGCTTCGCATTTGCTCGCTATAAAAACCTCGCCGCCTATTGTGCGATTGCGGTCGAAGTCGAAATCGACCGCGATTCCGGTCGCGCGAGGCTCGCGAGGGCGGTGGCCGCCGTCGATAGCGGGCAGGTGGTCAATCCCGATGGTTTGGTCAATCAGGTCGAAGGGGCCATCCTGCAATCGGCAAGCTGGACGCTTTATGAAAGTGTCAGCTTCGACGACACGCGCATCAGCAGCATTGATTGGTCTACCTATCCGATTATGCGATTTGCGCAGGTGCCCGACAGCGTCGAAGTTCACCTGATCAATCGTCCGGGTCTGCCTTTCCTGGGCGCGGGCGAAACCGGCCAGGGTCCGACGGCCGGCGCGGTCGCCAATGCCGTCGCGGACGCTGTCGGCAAACGAATACGCGACCTGCCGCTTAGCCGAGAGCGAATTCGGCAAGCATTGACGTAGTGTAAAGGCCAACGGTGCTTGCTGCCGCGTAGCCAGAACTATTGCCGAACGTATTCCCCGGATTTTCCCCAGGGTCGAACGGGCATATTCCCGCTCCGTTCTGCATCCAACAGGCCGGTTGGATTTCGCACCACCAACAAACATAGGCTCTTCTCAATTCCAAAAAGGTGCGGCCAGCTCTTGGGGGATAAAAGTCCGCAGCTTGATTTAGTTGACGAATTTTACTCTGCATGGCCCATTCCCCGTGTAGTCCCCGCAGTGGGTGATTTTTGCACATACCGGGTCGCCATTTTTCTATGGCTATGAACGATGCCTGGAATGTGAGCCCACTTTTTGCCCCGGACGGCATCTCTTACCCGCGACGCTCGCATGTCAAAGTCTGCGGCAACGTCCTTGATTTGCTCGCCTGCAGCGACTCGACGGCGGGCCTCAATCACCTGCGCCTCCGTTAACTCGGCCTGTCCGTTGCGTTCTCCCGTATTCAATGTCCGTGTACGATCTTGTCGGCCTCGTTGACCGCTTTGGTGGCCCAGGAGAGGTTGCTCGGAATCCTTGCGAGGGCGTCGGAGTGGCTCGCGCGGTCGTTAACGTCGCCAAGCGGCCGGCTGAAAGCTCGGCCCGGGGGAGTAAATCGCTGGTCTTTGGCGGCGATCTCGTCGGACGGGCCCGGGCGTACCTCGGCCAGACAGCGGCTCAGATCGGGGATTGGCTGACAAGCGCCAGATTTCTTTCATGATTAATCCATGTTCAAAAGGCCGCTCGTTCGCTCGCTGCGGCGCAAAACGTGAGCCGCTTGATTCGTGGCCACGTTCCGCTCATCGCTCCGTCGTGCCTTCACGCCCGATCGCAGTGTCCGCTTCCACCACGGATTCGTTGAAGGTCCAACGGGGAAGCGTGCGTATGCGGTCGAGGCCGTCAAAGACACCTGCAAAGCCTGCGCCGTCAGGGGAAATTTCTTGGAGGGCGGTCTCGAATTCCTGGCCGAACCCTTTAAAGCCGCCGGCATTGATCTCGCATAGATGAATCTGGTTCCAGTCGATTTTCAGTTCCGGGTCTTGGTAGAGCACAGCCGCCGTCTCCATCGCCCTGAACGTCCCGATCCTGTTCGTCCGGACGAGCTGCGCGGCGGCTGGGCCGCAATATTTTCGCATCACGTCTCTGTATTCGCCAAGATGTGTCGGTTGCACGTCGATGTATTCCAGCGACGCTTGTCGTTCGGGCCGATCGGACGAGCCCTGCCAGTTGCGCGGCAGTATGAAGGATGCGGGAGTAGTCAGAAGAATCTCCGCGCGCAGAAGGTACGTCTCGACTTGTTGGCACATCACCACGAGGTCGAGGACGGCGCGTTCAGGAACCACGTCGCGAAAATAGGTTAGTTCGAGATGGCTCCAAATGGGCGCTTCCGCAGCGTTCCGAAAGACAACGCAGTGTTTATAGAGCGCCGCGCCGAGGCATGTTTCTCCAAAGCGCGCGCAGTTGACTGAGCTGTCGTTGAGCGCGGCTTCCGTTCCCGGATCTTGCGTCTGTATCGTCCGGGCAAGTACCACGAGACGATCGTTGGGCTCGATGCGAGTCAGATGCGAGTTGAATAAGGGATTCATGCTCTTAGCCATTTTTGCACTTCGCTAATACGATTGAAGCTTCTTGCATTCTCCGAGATAAATACGCCGAGATGGCGTTAGGCTTTGTTTATGGCGCCGGTCGTTGCTTCTTGCTGGGAGCCATTGAGCGGCTCAATGATCAATTGCGGTTGGGAAAGCGCGACCTTGGCTGAATGCGCGGCCCCGACTAACGAAGTGCGCATGCTCTTCGGACGGCAGAAGACTTCCACCCGTCGTCCATACCAAATGGGTTGCTCGCGAAAGGCGATCGTTCAGTCCCGCAGCGTTTAGGTAAGCGCGACCCGCCAGAGTACCACATACAACGTTAGGCACGGCAAAGCCTGCTGTCGCGGACGGCTCGAGGACAAGTCCCTCCACGTCAGATGCTAAGGCAAGCAGACGGAACAGATCCTCATCATTCACAGTCAAAATTCCACCAATCAAGGGACGGGAGGTTTCGACAGCGACTAGCGACGCCCTTGGTACCGCCATTCCGTCCGCTTCGGTTTCACCACTCAGGCCGACGTCATAGATCGACGGATGCGAACTCGCGCCGGCCATCATCTGAAGCAGGACGCAAGGCGCCTGGACGGGCTCAACAAAGAAGCAATGTGCAGCGGTTCCGAAGGTCGCGGCCAGTCCGAGCGCAATCCCAGCGGGCGCACCGCCGACCCCGCAAGGAACGTACACAAAAAGAGGATGGTCCTCATCGACTTTCACGCTTTCAGCCGCCAGTTGCTGCTGAAGCTCGCCGATTGCGGTCGCGTAGCCGAACAGCAAAGGAAGGCTGTTCTCGTCATTGATGAAGTAGGCTGCCGGATCACGCTCGGCGGCCGACCTCCCCGCGGCTACCGCTTTTTCGTAATCCCCATCGTGCTCGACAACGACGGCTCCGACTTCGCGCAAGCGCACTTTCTTCCAAGTCTTTGCCGCAGCCGACATATGCACCGTCGCAGAAAAACCGAGGATGGAAGCGAACATTCCAACACTCAGGCCCAAGTTGCCCGTCGATCCGACTGATATCGTGTAGCGGCAAAACACCTCTCGGGCCTCAGCACTGTTCAGACCATCGTGCCCAACCTTGTCCAGCAATCCGTGCCGATCGGCTATCTCTTCCGTAATCTGTAACACGGCGTGCAAACCGCCGCGCGCCTTGATGGAGCCGGCGACCGCGAGTTGATGGTCGCACTTCACGAACAGATGTCCAGACTCGGGAGGAAGTCCCAGGGCACGCTCCATTCGAGGCGTCGCAAGCAGGGGCGAGCCGATTTTTCCCTGGGTCACCTCAAGTTCCGGAAACACCCGCGCCAGCAGCGGCGCAAAGCGGGCAAGACGCGTGCGCGCATCATCGATGCCAACCAGAAGGCTGGCATCGTGCAACTTGAGCCCGGCGCGAAAGCGGGCTGTGTTCGTCCATAATGTCGGGCACGCGTCGCGCACATCCTTGCGAATTGCAGCATCCGTTTCGCTCAAGTCCAGCAGCATGTCAGTCCTTGTCGTACCTCATGTAGAATGAGGGCCTCTCCACGAGTCACTCCTATTGGCGCGGCAAACTACCCTTCGCAATGTATTACGACGCGAGGCGGCATGAGTGACGCTAATGCCTTCCGGTTCTAATTGCGGGAGCTCGCTAACAAAGAAAGCACCCGCCACCTCGGCCCATATTCGTCTCGGAACGGCATTGGCCGACGATTGGCCCGGGGTGATTAAAGAGAGCCGAGGATGCTCGGTTGTCTTCTTTATGATATCTTACATGTCTTGTCGGATTGGCCGGCTGGGGCTTCGGACCTCCGCCTCTTATGGTCCGAGACAACGTGACAAGTGGGCACAAATGTTCGTGGGCTGGCCGTGTTGAACTCAATGTCTCCCTCAATGTTGGCATGGTTGCGCTCGTTCGAAGCGGCTGCGCGGCTGGGGAGCATCACCCGTGCGGCAGATGAACTGTGCATCAGCCAAGGTGCGGTAAGTCAGCAGGTGCGCCAGTTGGAAAGGGCCCTAGGGTTTCCGCTTTTGGTGCGAGACCCCAACGGTCTGCGACTAACACCAGAGGGGTGCAAGCTCGCGCCGGTAGCGCAGAAGGCTTTCGCATCACTCCGGGACGTCATTGCTGAGATATCGTCACCCGGCGGAATCGTACCGCTCACGCTTAGTTGTTCGCCATCTTTTGCGATACAGTGGCTAACGCCGCGGCTCGGTCGGCTGCTGAGTCAACAGCCGAATATGGATCTGCGCGTATTCGGAGAATTTCAAGGCCTGAACCGAAGCCGCATGAGTGCGGATCGGCTCGAGGCAGCGATACGCTATGATCTTGGTGGTTACGAGGACCTCAAGGCCGATCTACTACTTGACGAATATCTGATCGCCGTCGCAAGCCCTGAATACTTGCGCGGCCGTCCGGCAATCCTCCCTGACGCGGAACTGGAAGGGCAATTTCTCCTGCACGATTCCCGCCCGTGGGACGGTGCGGAGAACGATGTGGAATGGCGGCAGTTCCTTGCAGACGCGGGACTTGGTATCAGAAATATGACGCTCGGCAGGCGCTTCAACCTATCGCAACTCGCGATCGGCGCGGCGTTAGCAGGGGAAGGAATTGCAATCGGTCGGGTCGCGACCGTGAGCGAGGAACTGCAATCCGGTCGACTGGTGCCCGTTCTTCCAATTGCGGTGCGCTCGATCGCCTCGTACCACTTCATCTCTGCCGATGAGCGGCCAGCGAGGATATCGAGAGTATATCGATGGCTTTCAAAGGAAAGTGCCGAATTTCGTCGAAAGCGCGATAAATTGCTTAGTGACTTTTCGATCATAGAAGCTCGATCCTAGCTATAGCCCCGCGAAAACCGGCCGCTTACAGCGATCGCCGGAAATAATGCGCGATTTCGCCGATGATGCCGGCCCATCCCGCCGGACGGCTCCTTGTCCCAACTGAAGTTTGGCCGCACGTCGCCGTGCTTGCCGCACGTCTGGCAGACGAACCGACATTCGATATCGGACAGCCGAACATGATCGGGCCATCCGTCGGCACTGAGCGCGACCGAATGACTGCACTTGTGATCGGTGCAAGAGACCAGGATGCCGCGGACGCCTGACGCGCGCATTTCGCCAAAGCTGATTTTCTGAGGCCGGTCCATGCGAGGAAGATAGCGCGCCGACGCGAACCTCGGTATCGTCCGCTTGTTTGTCGTTGAGGCCCAACGCAATGGCCCTCAGAACGGCGTTGCCGAGAGCGGCGGCGGCCTGGGGATTGGCGCCCTCGACAACCAGCGTGCCGTGCATTTCGTAGTCGATCAGATACGTCTTGCTCATCGCGTCCCCCCAAGGTCTCGACTGGCTGTTCGGATTGCCGCTACGGCTTCGATGCGAGTTTCTTGACCGAAGCGTCGGGCGGGAACAGGCAGCGAACAAATTCCCCGTCTATTCCCCGCGTCCCTGCGTCGTGTTTCCGAGTTGTTCCGGGTCGGAACGTCGCCAACCGTTTCGGCCACGGCCAGGTAAATCCCCTTGATCTATAGGGTTTTTGACGTTTTCCGGGTGCGCCAAAAAGGTGCGGCCAGCCCTTGGGGGAGAGCTGGCCGCGCGCGATCCGGTCTGGGACGGGGAGGGGTGGGATGTGACCGGGTCGCGTAACTCCGTTACTGCTGTTGATCGTCAGCGGTCTCTGGCACTGGCGGTGGCAACTGCCGGGCGGCCTTCGCCCAGCGAAACCCAAACGTTCGGATCGCTCTGCGACTGACGCTTGACGAAGCGGTATCCAGTCTCGGTCCAGGCGACGACGCTTTCGTTCTGGTTGTCGAGAATGAACTCGCCCTTGTCGGTTTTGACGGTCAGCACCGCGTGGCCTTCGCCCTTTCTGTCGCGCACCACCGTGATCAGCAGCGCCTCGCGCGGCCAACCGGCATCGATCAGCATCTTGCGCTTCAACAGGACGTAGTCCTCGCAATCGCCGTAGCCGTCGGTCGGCAACGACCACTTTTCGATCAGGCCCCAATGATCCATGTCGGTCATCGGTTTGATGGTCTCATTGGCCCAATGGTTGACCTTAAGCAGGTCCCGCCACGCGGTCTGCGACAGCACGATGTCGCGCGGCTGCGACGAGCCGCCGTGACATTCGCCGGGATTCTCGGCGCAGAATTCAACCCAGCCAATCGGCGCACGCGTGGTGTCGCCAAGGCTGGCATAAAGCGGTCGTTCGTCGCCGGCCTGCGCCGACGCGCTCATTCCCAAAAGGATGGCGACAACCGCCAAACCTTTTCCCTGTCCCCTGAGGTTGAACATTGTGGCCCCCGTTTTTTGTTGGGACCACGTTTGGCACGAAGGCTTTGCGCCGCCGCTAAGTCAACCGCGCGGACTTGAGACGAATGAAACTAAAAACGACGGGAAATTCGCCGGGTATTTTTAACTATGCGCGAATGCCTACAATTTGAGGCATTAAGCTGTGGCAGGCCGTCAATGCTGCCTCGGCGGGCCCAAAAGCCGGCCGGATTAACCTTTGCGACCCCATGCATCCGCCGTCCGCTCATGCCTGTTGCGCGCTGAGCAGCCGCAAAACCGGGCAGTCGAGGGCTTTTGCGGTTTACCGGGCAGTAACGCTGTCTTCGAGCGTTTCGAGGTGCTGCTCGTGGACGAACTCCAGCGCGAAGCCGTCTTCCAGGTTCCGCACCACCTGGGCTTGGACCTTGCCGAGCAGGACATGGGATTGCAGCGGGGGCCGGTTTTCCCCGGCGATCGCCGCGCCGGACAGCGACATATCGATAATCCGGCAGGTCATTTTGGTGCCGTCCTCGAGCGTCAGCATCGCGATGGGGTTGCGGGGCACGATGCGGTCGTGGCGGCGATCTTCCGGCAGATTGAGGATTTCGCGGTTGGCAAGCCAGGTGAGTTGCGCCGCAAGCTTGTCGCGTTTGCGCGCGGTCGCCCCGACCGTCATCGCGAAACCGTTGTCGATGATGCGGGTGATCTTGCCCTCGACCCGGCCGATATGGTCGAGATAGGCGATCACGCGGTCGCCGACATTGCCGATGCCAGGGGCCAGCAACGCCAGCCCGCCCGGCGACATATTGATGATCTGGCAAGGGAATTCGCGGCGATCCGGCAGCATGTAGCGGCCGAGCAGGTGAACCCGGACGCGCTGGAAGCGCCGCCGCTCTTCGGTCGCCGGAGGAATTGATTTTTTGTGCGCCAGCGCCATATTCGCCAAGCTTTCGGTGTCTTCAAACCCTACGGCCCACAGCGTTAACGAGCAGTTAGCGGCCGCTGACGGGAGAGCGACTGGCTCACGGGATTTGCGCAGGCTTCGCGGCGATGCGGTTGAACGCCCATAACAACAGCGGACACGCCAGCAGCATCGCTGCGCCGAAATCGAATGCCGCGCCCGCACTGCCGGACCATGTCGCGCAGGCCCCGGCAATTACGGGTCCGAGCATCATTATGCCGTAGTAGAAAGTGTAGAACACCCCCATCCCGATCGCCCGCGTCCCCGGCAGAAGCACACGAGCCGGCAGACTTATCATCGGTCCGGCCGGCTGTCCGCTGATCATTCCCATCGCGAGGATGATCAAGATGACAGGGCTGTTGCGGGTCAGCGCCAGCATCAATATCGCGGACAGGATGCAGCCGATGACGAGTATCGCTTGCGGACGCCTTGAGCGGTCCGCCACAAATCCTCCGAGGGGAACGGAAACCGGGCCGAGCCAGAGCACGATGCTGATCGCCGATGCCGCGCTCGCAATCGACCAGCCGCGCTCGATCAGCATCGAGGGGCCGAAGCTGAACATGATGAGATAGCCGACATTGAGCAGGCCCCACATCAACCCCGCCACGGTGACTGCCACCAGCGAGTTCATATCGGGCCATGCGGACGCCGTTGTCGATGGTTTGTTGGGCGTCGCGAATTTCGCCGGGGGCCGATAAGCGGTGGCGACCACGATGGCAATCGCAACCAATGCGCTCACCGCGAGGTGAGCGGCGCTGACGCCATAGGCGGTGGCCACGAAAGGCAGTGTGACCAACGCCAGTGCTACGCCGACCGGCCACGATGTGACGAAGATCGCCAACGCGGTCGAGATTTCCTTGCCGGCAAACCAGTCGGTGATCATCTTGGTAAGCTGCACGTTGAGCAGCACGCCGCCGGCGCCCGCGGTCAGCCGTCCCGCGATCTGCCAGCTCCACGAATGCGTCCACGCCATTGCAAGGCTGCCGATCAGCATCAGGATCAGCGCAGCGAACACCGTGTTCTTGTCCCCGAACCTTTGCCCAATCGCGCCGCCCGGCAGCGACAACGCGACGCCCGGCGTGAAATAGAGCCCGATCAGCAGCCCGATCTGGTCAAGCCCGATTCCGAAATCACGGCCGAGCAGGGGCGCGACCGCCGCGACGCTCTGAAATTGGAAGGCCATTGTCAGCCGTACGGCAAACAACAGGGCAAGAATGGCCCATCGATTGTCCAACGCTTCACTCCCCCGGGTTTTGCGCGGCGCAGCTGAGATGGCGGGCACGCCGATGTCAAGCCAGGCTGGCGCGCATTCCGGCGAGGTTGGCTTCGTGGTGCGCTTCACTTAAACTTTCGCTCTGCCTCGCGCGAATTTAATCGACAATGACGTGAGGGCCGGAGGAGAAAAGCATGGAACCGATCCGCGTCTGCACCTATGAAGGCCCGGGCGCGCAGCCGGTGATCCGCACGGTGCCTTGGCCGAAAATTCCGAAAAAGGCGGCGCTCATCAAGGTAGGCGCGTGCGGTGTCTGCGGCACCGATTTGCATATTCTGAAAGGACATTGGCCGAAGCAACTGCCCTGGCCGTTCACGCTCGGTCACGAGATCGGCGGCGTGCTGGTCGAGGTCGGATCGGAATTTGCCGAGGACTTCATGGGCAATCCGCTGAAGGTCGGATCGAAAGTGATGATACCGCCGCTGATGCCGTGCGGCCGCTGCTATTATTGCATCCATTATCCCGAGACTGCCAACAAGTGCCTGACGCCGGTCTATTACGGCCGCTATCTCGGCTTCGACAAGGCGCCGCATCTGTGGGGCGGCTGGGCCGAATATGTGTATGTCGATCTCGACATGCTGCCGGGCACCAAGATCTACAAACTGCCCGACGACATGTCGCTGCGCCTCGGCGCATTATCCGAACCGCTGACCTCCTGCATTCGCGCCTTCAATCGCGCGACGCGAGCGGGCGGATTTCAGGTGGGGCGATACGGTCGTGATCCAGGGCTCGGGCCCGATCGGAATTCTGGCGGTCGCCGCCGCGCAGGAGATGGGAGCGGGACGGGTGATCTGCGTCGGCGCGCCGGAGACGCCGCGGCTCAAGCTCGCGCGCCGCTTCGGAGCCGAAGCGACCGTGGATATTGATGAGCTCAAAAGGCCGGAAGCGCGGATCAAAGCCGTGCGCGACATCGTCGGCGGCTTTGGCGCCGATCTCGTGATGGATTGCTCAGGGCACCCGAGCGCGGGGCCGGAGGGAATTGAAATGCTGCGCGACGGCGGCACCTATGTGGAAATGGGTCAGTTCACCGACGCCGGTTCGATCAACACCTCATGGCACCGCATCTGCACCAAGGACCTCAACGTGCTCGGCTCGTGGGGCTTCACCGGCAACGATCTGCCGCTAGGCGTCGCCATGCTCTATCGCACGCGCGACAAATATCCCTGGCTCGACATGCAAACGATTTATCCGTTCTCGGAAGAGGGCATCGGCAACGCGGTAGCGGATGCGATGGCGATGAAGACGGTGAAGTCGACCATCGTGCCGTGGCCGGAATTGGTGGAGTGACAATATTGGCCTGATGCCGATGTGTATGCTCAGGCTGGCCCGTTCAGACACCACCCGGAACCCCAAACTCCCTCCAGAGTTAATTCAGCGCCTGCGCCGGGACTGAATGAGCGAGGAGGATTGGGGTTATGCTGGCGCATATGACGCGACGTTTGGTTCAGAACAACACGTTCGACGGAGTGATTTAGACTATTCTGGATGACGTCATTGCTCTGCTCGGTGCGGAGTTTGGCACCGTGCAACTGCCTGTTGGGGACGAACTGGCGATAGCGGCGCAGCGGGGTCTATCGGCAGATTTCCTGAAGGTGTTTTGGCGAGTGAGCAGAGACGACGGCAGCGCCTGCGGCCGAGCGTTTCGAGAGCGTGTTTCCGTGATCATCCCTGACATCGAGAAGGACGCCGCCTTTGCGGCGTTCAGGCAGGACGCGAACAACGCGGGTTTCCAGGCTGTCCAAAGTACGCCACTGGCTACGCACGACGGAAGGCTCTTGGGAGTGGTATCCACTCACTTTACAAATCCCCATGAACCGACTCCGATCGAGATGGAGACAATGACACAGTATGGCAGCGTCGCTGCGGAGTTCGCCTTCATGCTCTTGGCTGAGCACGGCGCCTCGCTCGCGGTCGAGGCCGAACAAATGAGCACGGAGTTATACGGTCGCACGCTCGCCGAGGAGGCTTCGGCGGAAAGCCTCGACGCGGCGAACGTGCCCGGAAGCCCAGCGTTGCCGGATTCACAGACCAACCCGTGATTTGAAGATCATCGCCGGCAACATGCTTCTCAGCGCCCGCGCCTGCCGACAGGGTGAGTTGCGGGTACTATTGGTTGCGCCGAACCCTCATCGCGCGCATTACTAGTGGTTCCCAGTAGTACTACGGTAATTAACCACCGATTTACATATGTATTTGTCGCAGCCGCGGTTGCCATCTACCATCGGTTGCGGGCGAGGCTGGCATTTTTTGGCAATCAATTTTTAAGCCCGGGGGCTGCAGGACGAAAGTTCTGCAGCCCTTTTTAATTTGAGCCGCCCGCGACAAGCGAAACGGCGAGCGGTGTCGAAAGCAACACGAGAACGTGCACGCTCACCCCGATCGTGTGTTGAAGCACAAGCAGCGCATTTCGCCTCGTTGCCGCCCTCGATCTCCCCACTTGTCTGACGCATGGCTTCAGCATGCGCCCGCCAGAAAGTTTTACCGAGCTTGGCTGCGGAACTTTCGCAGCGGTCTGGCATTAGCTTTCTCACTTTCACCAATGAGAGCAGAGGGAGCGAAAGGGATGGCAACGCAAATCGTGATGGATCACAACGGCGATACACGGCACAATTTCGACAAGGAAGATGCTGCCGCGCTGTTGAAGGCAGAGCAACGGTTCAATGAACTGATGAAGGGTGGCTATACCGCTGCGGTTCGTTCCTCCACCGGACAACCGACCGTGATACGCAATTTCGATCCGGCTGCGGAAGAGACCCTGTTCTTCCCGAGGCTGGTGGGCGGCTGAGCCCGGCCATGCCAAGGAAGCTGCTGCGGGCCCTGTCGCGCATGTTGCGCAGCGCGCGCGCCGATTGGAAGCGGTTTCAGGAGTATGGCTTCCTGAGCGAGTGCGAGGCGCGCGGGCTTTCGCTTCTGAAGGAGTGGCTCTCGCCGGAGCAACTGGCGCAGTATAACACGCACAAGCATTTCGATGTCACCGGCTCCTACACTGGAAAGCGATACCGGATCCGTCATGGCAACGGGATGAATATCTACGAGCTTGACTGCTGCGGCCGGCCCGTCGCCGGCTGGTGTTTCGTACCAAAAGACGATCTGGTCGCCGGCGATGTGATGCTGGCGCAAAAAATAGCTCTGGAGACCAACGAGCGAATAGCGCTGCTGGTGGCGAAAAGCTTTCCGCCGAGATGGCGACGCGCCTGAATGAGCTGGAGGACGTGCCGGCGATTCCCATCGCCGGCTTGCGGCGACGCGATCGAACGTCGGCGTGGATCTGACTGTAGGCCGGATGAGCAAAGCGACATCCGGGTCTTCCTCGCGGTCCCCGCATCTCACTCCGCTCATGCGGGCTACGCGCTTGGCTTGCGTTCAATCCTCTTTCACTCGCTTGTAGCGGAAATTGCAATGGTCGGCGCCTTGCATGATCGTTTGCGTACGCGTGAGCTTTATGTCGGACCCAAATCCTTCGGCCGTTGCGAAGTCCGCGGTGCAAACCAGCAGGAATCCGAGTTCCGGCTCGCCCAACTCCTTGTAAAACTCGGCGTACCGGCACCTCGTAATGTCGATCTCAAAGGCGTCCTGCGAGTGCTTGATGACTGTAAAATCGAGCGCGTTACCACTGGCATAGGTCCCGAACGCAGATGTCATTGCCTCGCCGAGGTGCTGCTCATTCTTTGCCCGCCAGAATTCCTCGCCATAGCGACGATAGGTATCTCCCAGGGCACTTCGAACAAGCTCATTCGCGCGCTCTTCGCCCAATTCCGCTTGCAAGGCCTTCACCAGCGGAACAAGGACCTGAGCCTGGATTTTTGCTTGTTGAATGACAGAAACGCGCACGTCGAACCTCCGATTCCAGATACATTCTCGTCATTGTAGCTTCGATCACGGCAATTCCCAATCGGACGCCGCGAAGTGCGATCGAACCCAAATTCTTTCGGAAGGCAATCCGTAGCCCGAATGAGCGAAGCGACATCCGGGTCTGTCTCGCGTCCCGCATATCGCTTCGCTCATGCGGGCTACATGGTTGCACCATCGCCGGCGACGCCGGACTATTCACTTTTGATCCCGCGCCGTTACAGAGCCGAAGAACTCAGATTTCGCTTTTCCACTCGCAGCATCAGCACGCCGAGAACTCCAGCTACAATAAACAGCGCGGGCACATCCGCGATCAGATGACCCGTCTCCATTGGGTCAGTGAAAGATTGCGCGGCCATGATGGCGCCGTGCACCAGGCTTGACCACACCGTGAACCAGATGATGCTGGTATGGCCTTGCGGATCGCGCGAAGCCAGCAGCAAGAAGACGCCCAGCGTTGCGTAGACGCCAACGATCATCGTCAAATAATGGGAATGACCATGTCCCCAAGTCCAGCCGGACGGCCAAACGATGCTCAGTGGATAAATACCAAAGATGAAAATCAGGCCGGTGGCAACCAGTGCCACACGAAGCAACCGGTTAGCATCCATGTCGCTATTCTCCCTTTGCGATCCTTTTTGCTCTCCTTGATTTTTGTCGAGGCGACTCCCCTCGGAGGTTCTCACGGTCGCCGCTCGCGCGGCGCGGTCTCGGGGGCCACAGGCCAAATCAGCCGCAATTCCAGACCGGCCCGATTGGGGTTCGGGTCCAGCACGGGCCGAAGCTTCCGCCATTGTAGCGACCGCCATAAAAGCCAGGCCGGCCGAAATAGTGCCAATCGCCATCGTACCCGTAATAACTCGGGACCGGATCGATGTACCAAAGACGCCGGTTGCTGCGCGCAGCGCGCAGAACCGCAGCCTTCTGAGCGTAAGCCGGAAGACTGTTGTTCGGTGGCTGATGATAGCCGGGAAGGAAGCCGTAGCCGTGCCAGCGTGGCGCCGGTCGCTTATGAACCGTCGCGGCCGGCGCGACGACCGGCAGCAAAGAGAAGGCAATGGCAATCGACAGGCACAAGAGGCGCGACATTAGCACAGCATAGACGGTCGGCTGATGGGAAGCGACGCAGTTTCTCGAAGTTCCCGCATATCGCTTGGCGCATCATGGCTACGTGCTTACTTTTTCCTGAAAAACCCGATGCGCGGAAAAACTGATTTGTTGAAGCAAATCAATCTGATTTGGTCTGTCCAGTCGTGCCGGCGAAAACAATTCGTTTCTCTCACAGGCCAAATCACATTTAGACTCCCGCATCCCGTCCCGATCAGAGGGGCGTATCGCGATCGCCACGAACGTGGGTGCGGGATGCGGTGGACGCGGCAGCGCCGGGTGCGCAACGAAATCGCAGGGCAGGCTTTTGGCTTGTGAGCGATGGAGGCGTGCTGACGAACGGCGTGAGAAGCGGACGGCAAAGCCGTGTGGTCCTGACGTCCAGTACTATTTTCGTCCGTCTAAGAACGGATAAAGCGTTCAGAGACAAAGGCTTCGGCGAATACGCGCTGATGTTGAAAAGCCCGCCCCAATAGGCCCTGTTCACGACATCTGGTCTAGGATCTCCGCGTTTTCTACGTTTTGGGCAGCCCGGCGGTGTGCCACGCCTCAGCCAATGGCAGAAACACTGCCGGCTCGATACCTACCGTGGCCGAAAATCGATCAATCGTGAATGTTGGATCGAGCGCCAACACTTCACGCGCTTCGCTTTTCGCTTCTTCATAGCGTCCTAGCCGGACCAGCGCCGCTGCCAGAAACAGATGGCAAATGCTGAAGCGCGGGTTCAACCGCGCCGAGTTGGACGCAGCCTCATAGGCTTCCTGGTTCCGATCCGTGTGAAGGCAGGATATCGCCAGCGCGTTGAATGACAGATAATTCAGGAAGTCAAACGGGCTAAGGCGGAGTGCTCGCCGCGCGCACTCCTCCGCTCGTTCCGTTTTGCCCATGAATGATAGGACGAGCGCACTGCAATGGAGCGCGAATGTATTGCAATTGCTCAATGTCAACGCCCGTTCGAACAAGCTGAGTGCCGTCGTGTGATCATGCTCATCCAGCGAAATGACGAATCCGGCAATGCCCAGCGCTGTCGCATCGTCCGCGCCCGCAGACACCGCCTCACGGGCGTGATGAATGGCGGCCCGACGATCCTCTTCCCGGAGAGCGAGGCGGAAGCGGGAATGGTAGCACCACGCTAGTGATGCGTGCGAAGCGGCATATCCGGGCTCTAGCTCGAGTGCCTTTTTAAGCAGCGGGATTGCCCTGTCCGCATCTTCCGCCGTGTGACTGTAGGTAAACTGCATGGAGCGCAACACCAGATCATAGGCATCGAGGCTTTCGGGGCGTTTTCGCGTTGCTCGCGTGATCTCGACTTTGCGCAGGTTCGGCTCGATAGCGCCGACGATGCTCATCGTGATTTCGTCCTGCAAGGCGAAGATATCCTCGATCAGGCGATCGTAGCGCTCGGCCCAGAGGTGGACGCCGGTGTCGGCTTCGATCAATTGTGCAGTGAGGCGGACCCGGTTTCCTGATTTTCGCACGCTGCCTTCCAGCACGTAGCGAACACCCAAATCTCGGCCGACTTGTTTGACGTCCACGGCCTTTCCTTTGTAAGTGAACGACGAGTTACGCGCGATGACGAACAGCCATTTGATCCGTGACAACCCCGTGATGATATCTTCGACCATGCCATCACAAAAGTAATCCTGCTCACTATCGCCGCTCATGTTCTGGAACGGCAACACCGCTATTGAGGGCCGCTCAGGCAGGGGCAACGGCTTTGCAGGTGCGGACGATACGACTGCCTCCTTCGACGATCTCGGGCGTATTGCATAAAGCCGCACCGGCCGACTTATGTTTTTGAGCGATTTTTCGCCGAGATCGTCGAAGGAGAAACCTGCCTTGTCACGCACCTGCTCGAAAGCGCTGCCGGAGAGGCACACTCCTCCTGGTTCGCACTCGTTCTCGACGCGCGCTGCTATGTTGACGCCGTCCCCAAAGATGTCGTCGCCGTCAATGATGACGTCACCGATATTGATCCCGATGCGAAACGCTATCTTCGGTCCTTCATCGGAGGTCCGCGAACCCATTCGGTTCTGGACCTCGGTGGCACAGGTGACAGCGTCGACGACACTGGCAAATTCGACCAACATGCCGTCGCCCGTGGTCTTGACGATCCGTCCTTTGTGGTTGGCAATCGCTGGATCCACGACGTCACGGCGAATTGCTTTGAGGGCTTCCAGAGTGCCGAGTTCATCGGTACCCATCAGGCGTGAATAGCCGGCCACGTCAGCCGCCAGCACCGCCGCCAGTCGTCGTTCGACACGCCCGCCAGTCACACAAAACCCCGGTGGATCTAGGGCCAGCCTCCATCAAACCACGGGACGAGCGCGCCCGCCAGCCCGCCTGCGGTCCATCGATGATGACCGGTTCAGTCAATCCACAAGACTTCCTGGCAGAACGCCGTCGATGAAGGCCGAACGCATTTTGGAGAAGTTTGAAAATTCGGTTCGGAAGGTCAAGGAGCTATGGCTCGAAGACTTGGGTCCGTTTCATCCCGCAATCATCTCGCTGGCGTTGAAGAGGATTCCAAAAAGCGAGTGGAAGCAAAGAGCCCCCGAGGCAATGGCCTCGATCAATGTTGATGGGTTGGCGACCGTCATGTTGCAGATCATAGCTAAACTGCGCGATGCCAAATCATATGCCACAGAACACCATCAGTCGGGCGGCAAGTCCGCTGACCGCGCTTTCTTGTGGGAGCCGTTTTTGGCTGATGGAGAAATACGACCCGAAGCCGGGCCAGCACGGCCCGTTTCCACGGGCTCCTTCCCCCAATTTTTGGGCGAGCAACCAGCGTGCGTCACCGATCTTGCCCGCAAGGGTCGTGGCCTGACCGAGCCACCATTGGTCCCGGGGGGTCGCTGGTTTCAAAGCAAGCACCATGTCCTCCACACGCTGGAGCAGTTCGTAAGTCGATGGATTGCCGAGTTGCACATTTCCATCCTCCGGGAACAGGTCGGCAGCTTTGGGTTCGGCATACTGTCGTAACGTTTTCCGAGCCGGGTCTGTATCCGACCCATAGCGGCGCAGTATTTGGTCGAGCCGGAGGACTTCTGCGGAGAGGGTCGTCACTTCTCCTCCGAGCCGAATAAATGATGAGTTCGCATTCGAGATCAGAAGTCCAAGCACCAGTGCCGAAATGGTCGCAACTACAGTCATGGATACGGATACAAGGTTCTTGGTATCATCCGTAAGGTGATGCTCCGGCAGTTGGTCTCTGACTTTCCAGCCTGCGAGTGCCCCGCCCAAAATTATGATGAAGGCCACAAGCCCGATGATCAGCGGATGGTTCATCTCGGAGGGTTCAGCTCGGGGAACAATCAACTTCAAATCATGTGATGGAACGGTGGACCTTAGATGACGAGAAGCCGGTCAAAGGTTGTCGAGCTATCACGAAGGAGCTGCCTGCCGGCTTCGCTGATAAGCGGAACGAGGCCTGATAATCTCCACCAACTTCGTCAGCGTGGACTGGAACTCAGGATGAACCGACGATCGCGGCTTTGTACTCGACGGGCGTTCATCGGGTAGAGCTTCGCGAAAGCTGCAATATCATCCTCGTCCACCTCGATGCGGTGGGCCAGTACGAGCCAATCGACTGTCTGACTACACGGCGGCGTCGTTAGCGATCCCTCGTAATGGAAATAGGCCCGCTCGCGGGGTAACAATCGGTTAGGATCTATGGCGGCATCGGCGGGAGCGGTTGGACCCTGTTCGGTTGGCATCGTTGAACGATCTTGTTGAACACTGCATTGTGCTTGCCCGGGACGATAAATACGCCGAGCACCGCGAGGCCGCCGCCCTCGGCGGCATGGACGAAGTGTGCTTCCATGGCGTGCGACTTGCCCTCGACAAGATGTTCACTCGGATGATGAAAGTGAAACTGTGTCAGCCTGTAGCTGCGGTCACCCACATGAAGTCGACTTCCTTCCGCAGAGTTAAGCTGGATCGTGTGCCCATTGTTGACAATGGTATCGGAGCGTTTACGCCAATCAATCTTGAGCGGCGGCTGGCGCGCGCTAATCGCACCAGTGATGTCGATGGGAGATTGCTGATCACCGGCCGAGCACGTAGCGTCCTCGGCATCGAGGCTGCCCCACTTGTCAGGCCCGGTCGTTCCTTCATAGCTCCAGTGATGACTTTCCTCAGCGAAGGCGGTCCGAACGCAGAGTTGGGCACAGCGCGATGCCCGCGAAAGCCTTTAATATCCCGCGACGATGCATGATTACCGCCTCCCGGCGATGGTGGGTTTTAACGCCTCAAACCTCTTCCTCATACGCTAAGGTCGGCTTGATCTAGATCAATGCCAGACAACCGTGCGGGCCACGTTCACGGTGACGAGCCCGGTGGGACCACGTACAGCGTCAAAGCGAAGATCGCGTAGATCAACAGCAGCAGGGCGCCAATAAACCAAGCCGAGCGTCCGCTAATGGTGATGAAGGTGGCTGTCAGGGCCGAACCATCACCATTGTCACGGCGCCCGGCCAAGAATTGCAGGTTCATTGGCTTCGGTCCTGTGACGTCGCTGAGCAGTACCAGCACCGGGGCAACAAAGAGGGGATCTGCGAGGCGCTGCCGAGCGCGATGCTGACACTCATGTCGAGGCGGTTTTTGCGCGCCGCAGAGAACGCGACAGCCATTTCCGCCGCAGCGCCGACGATGGCGACGACTATGAAGCCGACAAAGGCCGGGCTCATGCCAAAAGTCTCCGCCGCCTTCTGTTCGGATTCGACGAAGATCTCGCTTGACGAGCGCAACGAGTACGGTGACGCCAAGATTGTGGCGATCGCGAGCCGATCAGCCAGGGTGCTTCCGCCTTGTCCATGCTCTTCCCTCACAAAAAGAGTTCTTTGTGCGTCTTGAGCGAGAACAGCAGTCCGAGCGCATAGCCGATGATCAGCAGCACGGCGAGGCCGATGCTGAGCTTCTGCGTGACGATCTCGCCTTGCGCCAGATCGAGGTCAGCTACGGCCCGAGAAGGGGCCAAGCAAAGCAACCGTTGCCATCAGCAGCAGCCCTGAATAGCAGCCGAGCCGCCGGCGCGGTTGTATTCCTGTACGTGATATTTGAAGGCCGCCGGAGCAGGAGACGACGCGCCCAGCATGAAGAGGGCATTTGTGACAATGGCGCCCGCGATCGAGGCCTTCACCAGCATGTGCTGACCGGCATGGAGCGCGGTCACCGCTATGATGAGCTCGGTGAGATTGCCAAGAGTAGCATTGAGCAGGCCGCCCACCGCGTCGCCTGTTTTTCCGTCAACGGCCTCGGTCGCGTGGCTGAGCAGCGCAGCGGCCAGCGGCACGATGGCGAGAACCGACAGCACGAACAGCAGCCGTGTGCGCGTTCAGGTGCGGCCCCTTTCGGCGACTAGCACCGATCGGGCACGAAGGGCGAGCATCCAGAGCAGCGGGCTATGGCGAATTTCCCTCAGCAGCGGTCCCATACTGTCAGCCCTTTCGCCAGACGAGGCTGTACAGAGTCTGAGTGCCCCAGATGGGTGGTTCTTGATTTGGCTCAAGGGAACCGTCCCCGCCTTGCCGCGCGGATCATCGCAACACTCGCCCGGCGACCGATGCGGCGTTAGCCGCCGTTTCGGGCGATCACGCCACCAGACGCATCACCGTTTCAGGCGGCGTTTCGGCGCCGATGATCCGCCGCAACTCGGCCGCCACGCCATCCAGCACCGCGCGCTTTTCCTTCATCCGCTTGGAGTGATTGTAGACCTTGCCGGTGACGGTCGGCACGATCTGCTCGCGACTTCTTGCTCGCGGTATGGTCGAGGCACTTCGCGATCCACGCATCGTCAAAGCCGAGATCACCAGCCAATGTCGCCGCCGTCCGGCGCAGGTCGTGCGGCGTGAACGGCTTCAAGCCGAGCAGCGCGCAGATGCCGGGCGTCTTGGTTTGCCCTTGTCCTTGTTGTGCCGCGCAGCGCAGTCGCCATCACTTTGCGGTTCATCGGCTGGTCGCCCAGCGGGCTGGCGAACACGAATTGCTGTTCGTCGCTGCGCGCATCGCCTCCCTGATGATCTCGACCGCCAGATCGGACAGCGGCTGCTGGATCACGCGCCGCTTCTTGACCCGCTTGAGCGGAACGTCAAAACGCGGATGCTCGCCGTCAAGGTCGAACAGTTCGTCGCGGTGCGCGCCGAGCAGTTCGCGCGAGCGCAGCATCGTGACCAACTCGAACTTGAGCGCGAGGCGGGTCCTGCGATCCCATGGCAGGTCGTCCCGGTCGAGACCGTGCCAGAACATCCTGATCTCGTCCTCGGACAGGACCCGCGTGCGCGGATGCTCCGGATCGAGCTTCGGCAGGTTGACGCAAGGGCTGGCGGTCACGTAGTCGCGGCCTGCTTCCGCCGCCCAATTGAACAGGCCCGAGGCCGCGCGGCGCATGTGGCGGGCGTTGCCGACCGACGGAACGCCGAGCTTGCCCGCGACGATGTCGTTCGAGAGCGTGGCGATGTCGTGCTTGGTGACCTCGGGCGCTATCGCGCCGCGAGACTGTGCGAGCGTGTGCTTCTCGTCTTGCACGGCAACGATTTAGGAATAGTGGTGAGGCAACCGGGATCCGCGCAGAGCGTTTTCGAGCGAAGTGGCGCCCGGTTCGCATAAGGAGAAAACGCGTCAAATCAAAAGGCTAAACACCGGTCTCAATTCGATCGGAACCGAAATATAGCGCAGGCCTTCGTAGACCATGAAGCCGCGTGCGACGGCGAGTTGCGCAAGGCGCGCAGCACGAATGTTTCCGGCCACGGATGCAGGTAGCGCCACGAGGTCAACTCGAAATCACCTGATGGCGCCGAGATCGTCTTCGAATGACACCAGAACGCCGGTCAAGCTCAGCGGCGCATGGGCACGCTGATTGAAGGGCAGCAGCAGCAGTTCAAGATGGGCGGGCGAACCGTTCTCCGTGGTGGCGGTGATCCCGGCGATGGCGGGCATCATCTCCTCGGCGACGGCGGTGACGATATCCTCGATCTCACGACGGCCATCGGGCTTGAACAATACGGAGAAACTGCGGTCCTTCAGATCGCGGCCGAGCAGGGCGCAGACGCGCGTACCGGCGACGCGGAAGGGAAATCCTGCGGCGGCGTCATAGGACAGGACGAAGATATCGCCGAGCAGCTCGCGCACGGCGCCCGGCTCGATATCGCTGCGTTCAGGCGCCCGCGCGCTGCCGCGCTTGTTGTCCCAATATGCGAAGAATTCGCGGCTCGACGGATGTTTCATACGCTACGCTCTTCCCGTGTGCCGCTCGACGGGACATCTCTTGTCCCGCTTTTCGGCACGCAATTTGCTTAAAATTGTTGTGCAGGAGCGACAGTGCAGCGTCCATGCCGAAGCAGTATTATTTGCGGCTCGTTTGGGCGGCCTTTGCGTCGTTAACGTTAAATTAACGATGAGCTTGGCGCTGCGGCCTGGGCTACCACTGTATTTCAAGTCTCCGCCGAGGTCTCGAGTACCGGCGGGGTAAATACACGGGCAAGCGTCAAACAGTTTGGTCGTCGCGCAGTGGATGGGTTAGTCCCGTCATCGCGGCGCGAGAAGACCGGCAGGACAAGGGAGGGCTTCTCCAGAGCCCTCCCCTTTTTTTCGTTTATCGGACGACGCTGTCGCCCCGACCAACCCGGCACAGAAGGTCGTTGTCGCCCTGCGATTGCCGGTCCCTCGGTACGCCGCGCCAAGACTGTCGAAAACGCGCACCATCGGTTACTGGATCGCCCGGTCAAGCCGGGCGACGACATGCGGAAATCGCAACGGGCAAGGTTTCACATCACGCGATATCTGCACAAAAGATTATCGTCGCCCGCGCAGGAAGGTTGTCGTCGCCCGGCTTGACCGGGCGATCCAGTATTCACCAGCATCGGCGGCGAAGGGCCAGCGCGGAGCGCCCGCAGCGTTTTGTGCACTTGCACGGGACCTCCAAGCCGCCTATCTGGGCGCTTCGTTCGCATCAGCCGCCGCCCGAGGGCTTGTCTCCTTGCAATCTGGACCAGAACTTCCGCGGGAAACGCCGCCGGATATCCGGCGCGAGCCGATCCTGACGCTGCCGGGCGCGCTTACCGCCTATGTTCTGCTGCTGGCCGTCATCCACGTCCGGGTGCTGCTGCCGCCGGAACTGGAAGACTGGACCGTCGACGTGTTCAATTCATTCCGAAGCGCTACAATTCGACCCTGGTGGATCTCACCTGTCCCGGCGGCGAAGGCGCCAAGGTGTGGGCTTCGTCACCTATTCGCTGCTGCACGCCGATCTCAGCCATCTCGGTTTCAATGTCTTGTGGCTGTTGCCGTTCGGCAGCGCGCTGGCGCGCCGCTTCGGTGCGCTGCGGTTTTTCCCAATATGCGGTTCAAAGCGATATTGTTACGCATGTTCCGGCGGCATCATTTCATTGCGACGCCGCCGGTTTTTTGCACGCCCGATCGGGGTCCCGTCAAAGGCACAAACCCTGGAGTTCCGCAGCTAAGTGCGCCGAACCCGCCGAATCCAGCGGCCGAGCGGCGGGCCGGCCGTGCATAATTCGGCGAATTGACTTCGCCAGATTATGGTCACGGCTGGTCAGCTGCGGCGAGTGGTCGCGGAACGACTACGATGTTAAATTGAAACTATGAAACGGAGGTGACGCCGCGTTTTGGTAATTCCTTGACGACGTGGTAAACCGGTGGGGCGCAGAACGTCGAACGTGGGTTCGGCGTTAGTTCCAACGGCTTCCACACAAGGAGAAGAACCATGAAGTACGTCGGCGTCGACCTCCACAAGCAGAGTATCAGCCTGTGTGTCGTGATGCAAAAGGCCGGTCAACGAGTCGTCGTGAAGCGTGAGACATTACGTTGCGACGAGCCGCGGCGAATCCAGTCCTGGTTCCGTCGCTTAGGAACGTTTCAAGTGACCGTCGAGGCGACGAGCAGCTATGAGTGGTTCGTCCAACTCGTGGAGCCGCTGGCCGACCGGGTGGTCTTGGCTCATCCCAAGAAGCTGCGGGTGATCGCCGAGAGCACTCGCAAGACGGACAAGCTGGACGCCCAGGTGCTGGCCGAGTTCTTGTCACTGGGCATGATCCCTGCGGCGCACCGGCCGAATCCCCGCTTGCGCGAGCATCGGGCCTTGGTGCGTCAGCGGCAATACATTCAGCGGCGGATCACCTCGGCGAAGAACCGGCTGCGGCACCTCCTGTCTCACTACAACGCGGACGTGAAGTACCTGTTCAGCGAAAAAGGCCAAGCTTACCTGCAGGAGCTGGCGCTATCGGCGGCTGACCGCTTCGTGGTGCGGCAACTGCAAGCGAGCCTTGACCACTGGCGTGGGCAACTCGCTGAGATCTACAGCGAGCTGCGTAAGTTCGCTAAGCAGGCGCCCGAGGCTGAGCGGGAAGCTCGTCAGGTCCTGGAATCGATGCCTTGCGTGGGACCGGTCACCATCGAGGTGGTGCTCTCGGAACTGGGGGACGTGCGGCGGTTCCGGTCCCAGAAGCAAGTCGCCGCCTATGCCGGGCTGGCGCCCGGCATTCGCGCGATCGCCGGTCGAACGAAGCAACTCGGAATCACCAAGGAGGGCTCGGGCCTCTTGCGGTGGGTGATGATCCAGACGGCCTGGCGGTTAGTCGGTAAGACGCGCCGCTGGGGCCTGGCCTACGAACGGCTCAAGGCGCGGACGGGCAGTAAGAAAGCCATCGTGGCCATCGCCCGCCGACTGTTGGGCGTGATGGTCGCGATGCTTACTAGCGGCCGACGGTACTGCCTGGCCAGTGAAGGCCGGACCTGACCCATCGAAAAACCAAATTATCAAAGAACGACTGAATTCCTTAGAAGAAACCAGGAGGTATCCTGCGAAGGAACGATTCCAGCTGCTGGGGCGTGAAAACCAAAAGCGACCTCGACTCTTTGACGGCAAGCATTCTGCGAGAGAAGAATGACTCGCGCTAAATTGAATGGTGGCGCTTTATCGAACGGATTTTAATGGCGACGTTGGAGCTCCTCCGACGATCCCGAATAGATGTCTGAGCACTCACGCTCGCAATGACCCACGTCCTCACAGCTCAAATCCGTACCTAAAACAAAAACCTCGTCCTCCCCGTTGACATCTACCGTTTCATAGATGTCAAAGAGCGAACGACGCAATTAAGCGTGGTTCGAACTTAGCACAGGTCGTGGCACAATTTCAACAAAAAAGTTGGCGAACGGTTGACGTTCGTTATCTTTATGAATATGGATCGGAAGAATTCGAGCAAATACCGTGGATTGATCTACGTGATATTGTTCGGCGTTGGCGTATCTCGTCATCGCCGTGTGGTTTCCTAACCCGCCTGCGTCCAATCCGAGGCAATTTGCGTGGCGGGTCGCTGCGTGGATTTTATGTGTCCTGGCATTTGCAATTCAGATTGGGCTCGAACACGTTCGGCTGGGAAACACTCTTCTTAGAACGGCGTTCCGTGTGCTGCTGCAGTTGCACTGGGAGGATTCGGCGTTGCCGTCGCGGCGAATATCCATGCGTCACGGCAACAACTGGCAATCATGGGTTGCTGGCTTTGGCTCTGGTGATCTCGCCCGTTTCGTTGGCTGGGTTGCCTGCGTTCGCGGTTGCGTGGGCAGTAGCCTTCTGCCTCGCTCGAATGCGACCGAACGACGATGGCAAGCGTCTAAATGCTTGACGCGACACGCGGGAGCGACGAAAGAGCCGACATGTTTGCTGGCGAAATAGAAATCCGGCGGGTGGCGTCGGGTAAAGAAATCGAAGCAGCGCGGGCGTTGTTTGAGGAATATGCGGCGGCGCTTGAGATCGATCTTGGCTATCAAGGGTTTGCGGACGAGTTGGCGGGCTTGCCGGGGTGTTATGCGCCGCCGCGAGGTCGGTTGCTGATTGCGTGGGTGGGCGACGAGGCGGCCGGGTGTGTGGCGCTGCGGCCGCTTGACGAAGATGTGTGCGAGATGAAGCGGCTTTATGTGCGGCCGGCGATTCGTGGCAGCGGAATCGGCAAGCAGCTGGCCGAGGCGATCATCGCAGAGGCGCGGCAAATTGGTTACGCGATCATACGATTGGATACGGTGCCGAAGCTGGAGGCGGCGACGCGGCTGTATGAGTCGCTGGGGTTTGTGCGGCGGGATGCGTATTACGAGACGCCGGTAGTGGGGACGATTTTTATGGCGTTGAGGCTGTAAGTAGGTACGCTGCATTTGTACCCGCGATCGGTGTTATAATGTGAGCGGAGGGTTCCATGGCTGACTATGATTCGTTGCTTTCTGATGCGAGCCAGTTGCCGCTCGATCGCGCATTCAGTTGATTGAGGCTCTGGGATACGGTGCCCGAGGATGCGGTTCCGTCGCTTAGCGAGGAATGGTTGGCTGAAATCAATCGGCGTTCTGACGAATACGACGTTGGCAGCGTGCAGACGATACCCTGGAGCATTCGAATCGAAGCGATCGGCCGGTTGAAAGCGTCGCAAAGAAGATACGTCTTTTTAGTTCTCAGCTGTGCGGTGACGCGCTCTCTATAAGACTGCGGTATGCCAAATCGACAGGCCAGCGATGTCGATCATATTTCATCTGCCATTCTTGCAATGCGCTAATGCCGGTGTAGCCGTCCTTATCCCTTGCTCAGCCATGCAGTTGATTTTGCCCATAGTGTACCTGTACAGATGCTATTGGGCGTGTTCGTTTGCTTGCCTAAGACACCCGATTGGAAATCAGTTACACATAGGTATTACATCACTTTTATCTCTTACTTAGGCAATGAAATGGACGACGAAATTTTTCGTCAGCAGTTGCTCGCGAGAATGGGCATTATTGTGCGGCTCTTACTAAATGCACAAGGGCAAAGCGCAACCGAACGTCGCGGAAATGGCGGGGCAACTAAGCGATATGGGTTTGGCACCGGGAGAAATAGGTGCCATTCTTAGCAAGCCGTCGAACTATATTTCTGCGACTCTTAGCACCAAGAAGAAGCCCAAGGCTGTAGGAAAAAAGAATGGATGAATCTATCAAATTACTAGTTGAACGAATGGATGTTTTGATAGCTCTTACGGCTGTAGGCGTTCTCGAGGGTAAACCTCAGAAAGAACAGATCGAGTTGCTCAGTCGGGCCGGTCTTACGCCAAAGGTGATCGCTGAATTAGTAGGCACTTCGCCGAATACTGTGAGTGTGACCCTGTCGCAGGCGAAGCGGGCAAAAAAGATTCCACGAATATCAAAACCTTAGGAGGTCCAAATGGTCGACGGTACGGAAGACTTGCTACGGAAGCTTGTTAGGCTTCAGGTTGGTTCGATCCTCCAGACGGAGTTGAAAGATGACTTCGAAAGGAAGCTTTACAAACTGACGGGAAACCCAAGCGAAGTGACATTCTCAAGACATTGAAGTGCGGGCCGCTTAAGGTATCGGAATTGTGGAATCGCTGGGAGGAGTTAGGGATCTTGGTTAAAGACGGAAATGGTTATCAAAAGGTGATATGACATGAATCGCACGAATAACGTTGAAAAATCCGAGCGTGAATTGCTCAAAGATATTAGCGATAAGCTTCAGCAGCTTGTCGGCTTACAAGCTACTCATGGAAAAACTGAAGATCAGAGCATTCTCATTCTGCGGGGAATGGAATTCGATTGGGAACTTCATTGGCGCAGTGACGGGAATGAAATCAAAATCGGCGGCGAAGCGATACGAACGGCTTCTGCATGCACAAGGGAAACAAAATGGCAAAATCAAAGCAGAGTGAAGCTGTTAGTCCCGAAGTTAGAGAACTCGTGGCGATTAAGCGGTTGTTAATTATGGCGCTACTCAAATCGGGTATTTCTCAGAATGAAATTGCACAAAAGCGCTGGCGATCGATCCTGCCATTCTCAGCAAGATGATGCCTGCAAAACAGTTTAAGCTCCGGAAAGTCGAAAACCAATGAGTGATAATTCGGGCGAAGTACTTCGTCGCTTGATCGCAATCGATCACAAAACCGACTCGATGGAAGACAGCCTAGCTTGGCTCGTGCGCGAATGCCCCGGGTTTGAGCGGTGAACTGATCAAGGCCTGCTCGAAAATAGCCAGCGTCGTGTGCAGGTTTACCTTGCTCTTGATGGCAATGCGCAACATGTTGGGTCGTTGCCAAGCACTTACGGCATTCAAGAACAAAACGTGACCCGTGAATTGCGGTGGTTAAAAGGTAAGCGACTTGTGGACATCGTTGATGCCGATGGAGCCGGAATTATCTACACGAAGAAATTTTTCGATGCCGTGGTTGGCTTATCGGAGTGTCTATCGGAAAAGTTTGGTTTGGACGGGTCAGGCCATGTCAAAAAGGATGGTAGGAAATGACCGCCGCTGTTCAAAGCTTAATTGCTGATTTCTTGTGCAAGCGAGGCTTGAGGACTACAGCCAGTTCGCGATAGGCTGCCGCTGAGGCAATTGAAGGCGCTGTGCAGAGGCAGACTGCAACAAGCTGGATATTGCTGCTGTACTCTCCAGCGTAAGAACCAATTTCTTTGTGATTAATCGTGGGGAAAGGAAGAAGGACGTTTGGACGGTCTTGCAGGAAAGATTTGGGCAGATATTTTCCAAACAAAGTATCCACTGCGACCGAAAGTCGAGCCTGCCGCATTCTGTTCCTAGCCGCAAATCCGTTAACCACGGGCCGATTGCTGTTGGACGAGGAGCTACGCGCTGTTCAGAAAAATTTAAGGTCGTCACCCGGGTGGGAGTGCATTTCTCTTGAAACGGCTAATGCAGGCGCGGCCCGACGACATTTTGCAAAGGCTAAATGAAGTGGACCCGCATGTATTGCATTTCAGTGGGCACGGATCAGACACAGAAGGTATTGTTCTGAGCGACGATAATTTCGGCGAAGCTGTTCTCTCTCCCTTACTATCGATCGTTGTTCGTTGCGATGAAGGGGAAACTGAAACTTGTTGTGCTGAATGCGTGCTTTTCAGAATTGCAAGCGAAGCAGATTGTAAAGCATGTAGATTTTGTGGTTGGGATGAACGATAGCGTGGATGACGACGTGGCCGCGATATTCGCCGCGGCATTTTACCGCGCTCTCGGATTTGGGAAATCAGTTAGAAATGCGTTTGATGAGGAGTCGCTGCAATTGCCATGCAGAATCTACCCGGTGACGACATACCTGTACTTCTCTGTAAGTCAGGTCGATATCCTGATCGAGAGTTTTTGATTTGATTGATCTTTTGCTGTACGAAAAAAGGATGCAGGACTGGTCGTCGGCTGCGGGGGAGTGGGCCTCATGCCTTCCCTGCTTCCGAGTTCCGGGTCCTGCATCCAGTTTGATGCGGCGCTCGCCCGTCGCTTTTATGGATGCGGCGCCGCGGTTTTAAGTTGTGGTGTTCGTATTCCCCCGGCCATTGGCCGGGGGCTAAATAGTTTTGTTCATGTAGATGGTCGAAGAACCCTCACCCAGCCCTCTCCCGTGAAGGAGAGGGGGTGAACAAATCATGCAGCCCATGCTGCTGCCGCAGTTGTGGCAGAGGTAGCAATTGCCGGCGCGGACGGTGATGCTGCCGCAGTTGTCGCAGGCGGGGGCATCGGATTGGAAATCGGCGAATTGCTCGCTGCGGGCGGTGTTGGGGCCGGTGTCTTTGGGCATGATGCCGGCGCGGGCGAGGAGCGCTGCGCTGATTTCTTTTCCGTTGGTGCTGCCGTTGGCGTGGCCGTTGCCGTTTGCGCTTCCGTTGGAATGGCCGTTGGTGTGGCCGTTCTTAGGGGTGGCGATTTGACCGCGGTGGATCTGGGGTCAGACGCGAGCGGCGGTCGCGGCTTTGTGTCGGAAGGCTTTTTTTGCCCGCCGGGCGCGGGCTTCTTGCCGGCGGCGACGGGCTGGGGATGTGTTTCGGTGTCCTCGGGGGACCCGCCCGCTGAAGCGGGCTCGCCTTCCTTCGGGAGCACGCCGTTGCTGGCTTCCTTGTAGCCGGGCAGGAACGTGATGCCCAGCCAGCGGAAGATGTAGTCGATTAGGCTTTTGGCGATGCGGATGTCCGGGTTCTTGGTGTAACCCTGGGGCTCGAAGCGCATGTGGCTGAACTTGCTGCACGTAGTCTTCGAGGGGCACGCCGTATTGCAGGCTCATCGAGACGCTGGTGCCGAAGGCGTCCATCAGGCCGCCGATCGTGCTGCCTTCTTTGGCCATCGTGAGGAACAACTCGCCGGGGCGGCCATCTGGGAAGAGGCCGACGGTGATGTAGCCTTCGTGGCCGGAGACGCTGAACTTGTGGGTGATGCTCTGGCGAGTATCCTCCAGGCGTTCGCGGCGCGGCTTGGCCGTCGGCATTCGCGGCGGCGCGGTCACCTTCGGTGCTCGTGGAAAGCGGTTGGCTTTCCTTCGAGCCGTCGCGGTAGATCGCGAGCGCCTTGAGGCCGAGCTTCCAGCCATCGAAGTACGCTTTCGCGATGTCTTCGGTGGTGGTGTCGCGCGGCATGTTCACCGTTTTCGAGATGGCGCCGAGAGGAATGGTTGGGCGGCGGCCATCATGAAGACGTGGGCTTGCCAAGCGATCGAGCGTTTCCCATTTCGCGGTTGGAACGCACAATCGAACACGGCGAGGTGCTCGTCCTTCACATCGGGCGAGCCTTCGATCGTGTCGTGCTCGTTGATGTAGGCGAGGATCGAGCCGATTTGCGGCTGATCGTAGCCGAGCGTGCTGAGCGCGAGCGGCACGGTTTGGTTGACGATCTTGAGCATGCCGCCGCCGGCAAGCTGCTTGTACTTCACGAGGGCGATATCGGGCTCGATGCCGGTGGTATCGCAATCCATCATGAAGCTGATCGTGCCGGTGGGGGCGAGCACGGTGGCTTGCGCGTTGCGGAAGCCGTGCACGCGGCCGGCGGCGAGGACATCGTCCCACGATGCGGCGGGCCGCATCCCTCATGTAGGCCGGGCAGTTGGGATCGATTTCCTCGACGGCATCGCGATGCATTTGCATGACGCGGAGCATCGGCTCGGCGTTCGTTTCATACGTATCGAACGGGCCGACAGCTTCGGCGAGTTCGCTGCTCGTGAGGTTGGCCGCTCCGTGGAGGAGCGACGTGACCGCACCGCACATGCCGTACGCTTCGTGCGAATCGTACGGAATTCCGGTCGTCATGAGCAGGCTGCCGAGGTTCGAGTAGCCGAGGCCGAGCGGCCGGAACAGGTGGCTGTTGCGGGCGATATCGGGTGTCGGGTAGCTCGCGTGGTCGACCAGGATTTCCTGGGCGATGAAGTAGATGCGGCAGGCGGCCTTGAAGCCCTCGGCTTCGAACGTGCCATCGGCCTTGCGGAACTTCATGAGGTTGATGCTCGCGAGGTTGCAGGCCGTGTCGTCGAGGAACATGTACTCGCTGCACGGATTGCTCGCGTTGATGCGACCGCTGTTCGGGCAGGTGTGCCACTTGTTGATGGTGGTGTCGTACTGCACGCCGGGGTCGCCGCAGTGCCAGGCGCAGTCGGCCATGCGATCCATGATCTCGCGGGCCGGGTAGGTTGGGCCGGGCTGCTTCGGATTGGTGACCCAGTGGGTCGTCCAATCTTCGTTCTTCTCGACGGCTTGCATGAAGTCGTCGGTGACGCGGACGCTGAGGTTCGCGTTTTGGAACATGATCGAACTGTAGGCTTCGCCGTTGAAGTTCGAGTCGTAGCCACCCTTCTGGATGAGGATGTGGGCTTTTTTCTCTTCCTTCCACTTGCATTCGATGAATTCCATCACGTCTGGATGCCAGACTTTGAGGGATTGCATCTTGGCGGCGCGGCGGGTTTTGCCACCGCTCTTCACGACGGCTGCGATTTGGTCGTAGACGCGCA
Organism: uncultured Alphaproteobacteria bacterium; assembly: GCA_963764155.1. Taxonomy (GTDB): domain Bacteria; phylum Pseudomonadota; class Alphaproteobacteria; order Rhizobiales; family Xanthobacteraceae; genus Bradyrhizobium. Next base: position 1,196 of record CAVXRI010000004.1, on the reverse strand, counting down.
TGAACGAGAGTGGGCCCGAAGGCTTGCCGCCGCCGGCGAGCTTTTCGCGATGCGAGCGGAGCGTGGTGAGATCGGTGCCGGTGCCGGAACCGAACTTGAAGAGCATGGCCTCGCTGCGGGCGAGCTCCATGATGTCTTCCATGTTGTCGTCCACGTGCTGAATGAAGCACGCGCTGCCTTGCGGGTACTCGTACGGGTTCTCGGGTTGGACGACGTCTTGGGCTTGGGCATCCCAACGCCAGTTGCACTTCGCGCCGCTTACGCCGTACTGGTGATACAGGCCGACGTTGAACCAGACGGGCGAATTGAACGCGCCGTGCTGATGGAGGCAGAGCCAGGCGAGTTCGCGGTAGAAGCGTTCGCCATCGGCTGGCGTGGCGAAGTAGCCGTCTTCGAGGCCCCAATCGGTGATCGTGCGGGCCACGCGGTGGATGAGCTGCCGGACGCTGTATTCGCGCTCGGGCGTGCCGACTTCGCCGTAGAAGTACTTGCTGCAGATGACGTTCGTGGCCAATTGGCTCCAGAACGATGGCACCTCGCAGTTGGTCTGTTCGAAGATCAGCTCGCCGTTCTCGCCTTTGATTTGCGAGCTGCGAACTTCCCAATCGACGGTCGAGAAGAGATCCTCGACATCGGTCGGGCAGAATTTGGCGTCGACTTTGAGTCGGCCGTGGAACTTTTTGGTTGCGGGTTTGGAAGCTTTGGGGGACGAAGAAGTCATGGAATGAACGGTCGCCATTGCGGCACCTCCTGCGCGTTGAAATGGGCATCCTGCTAATGTGAACGTATGTACATGCTACCAGAAATCGACTGATCGACGGCAGCAGCACCAGATTTTGGGCCTCGAATGCCCAAACCCCGGAAAAACAGGTAGGCAATCGTGCTGTGACCACAACATATTGTATGCAGAGCCCTCCTGGGTAAAACATGATGCGGTCGAGCTGTACGATCATACGCTCTGGCGGATGGCGTCAATGCAATTCTTGGTGTGTCGTAAGGTGCTGGCACACAAGTGGTTGTGGCTTGTGTTAAGTTCTAGCAGTGCCAGCATTAAGCGAGTGTGAAGAAGCTGAAGTGCCTGGAATTGCAGAGGAAACTTGGTTTTTCGCGATCACCATGTTTTTGGGGAGGGGTCGCGGGCAAAAGTTTTGAAATTCTTCGCGGCGGAGTTACCCAAATTAACTGATCATCCCAGA